>JBASAA010000041.1:0-132165 GCA_049650385.1 Mesorhizobium sp. | reverse complement strand
AGATCGGGGCGATCGCCGCGCCCGACAAGATCCAGTTCGCGCCGGGCCTGCCCAAGACGCGTTCGGCCAAGATCATGCGCCGCATCCTGCGCAAGATCGCCGAGGACGAGTTCGGCTCGCTGGGCGACACCTCGACCCTGGCCGATCCGTCCGTCGTCGACGACCTCATCGCCAACCGCCAGAACAAAAGGGCGTGAGACAAACCGCCCGGGAGGATCGATGACCGTGCTCGGGCGGGTGAAAAGACTGTGGCGCTATCCGGTGAGTTCGCTTGCCGGAGAGCCCATGTCGGCGCTTGCCGTCGGCCGAGGCGGGGCCGACGGCGACCGGCTCTACGGGCTGGTCGATGCCGCGAGCGGCGAGGTCGCTGCCCCGGACCGCAACGCCAAATGGCATCCGGTGCCGCGCATCCGCACCCGCCTGTCGGCGGATGGCAGCCTGGAAACCCTGGTTCCCGGCGGGGACTGGATCGTGGCTCCAGGCCCTGCCTGCGACCGGGCGATTTCCGCCTTTCTCGGCTTCGAGGCGGCGATCCGGCCTTTCCCGGCCGAAGGGTCGTCTCTTCCCATCGGTTCGTTCGTGCTGCCGCGCTACGAGAAGGCGCCGGTGCATCTTCTGACCACCGCATCGCTGGCGCGGCTGAAGGCGCTGCACCCGCAGGGCGACCCCGACCCGCGGCGCTTCCGCCCGACGATCCTTATCGACATGCCGGAAGTCGAGGGGGCGTTCCCGGAATCGGAATGGCTCGGCCGGCGCATTGCCGTCGGCGAGGTGGAACTGACGGTATCTGCCCCGTGCCGCCGCTGCGGCTTCACCATCATCGCACAGGAAGGGTTCGACAACGATCCCGGCATCCTGCGGACGCTGGTCCGTCATAACGCGCACAATATCGGCGTCTACTGCACGGTGGACCGGCCGGGCGATGTCGGGCTCGAGGCGCCGTTGCGGTTTCTATAGGGCGCAGCCCTTGCCAAGGGCGAACGCAGACCCCATTGTTAGCCCTGTGTTCAACCAATCGAAAGGAGGTGATCCGATGTCGAGTGATTTCGTTTTGCGTTGCGTGGTCTCGGCGGATCGTCCTTTCGGGAAGCAGCCTTCCTGAAACCGGCGTGACGCGCGGCTGACGCCTCCGGGCCGTCGCCTGGGAATGTCGCCATGAGCCGCGCCAGCAGCGAAAGCACGGGGCCGCCCTTCGGGGCGGCCCTCGCTTTTTTACGGACGGGGTTTGCCGCGATCGGTTATTTGGTCAGGGCCAGTTGCTCGGCATTCCTGGCAATGTCGCTGAACGCTGCCTTCAAGGCGTCGCCGTCGGCCGCGAGATAGTAGTGCCGAATCCCGTTGCTGTCGTTCGATGCGCAGTTCTGCATCACCGCGCGGGCGTCCGCATTGTCCAGCATGAAGCCGACGGTGAAAATCTCGATGCTGTCCTGTTTCATGCGTCGGCACATCTCTTCGGCGGCAGCCCGGCCAATTGTCGCCGCCGTTGAACCAGCTTGAGTCCGCTCGCTGCGTGCCACACCCGCGAAGGCGGTGTTGAACTCGCCATCGGTCATCAGGATGGCGATTTTCTTGACCTTCCTGTCGGTGTAGTCGGCCGGCCCCGAGCCCGGTGCGGCGGCCTCCAGCCTGTCGCGCCAGCTTGGCGAAAGCATATAGCGCGTCCACTGCACGCCGATATGCCCGGCGGTATAGCCGTCGGCTTTGAAGGTGGCGATCCTCGCCAGCAGCGCTTCCTTGTCCGTGGTCAACGGCATGAGCGCGGCCTTCGGGCAGCCGGCCAGCCGGTCGTCCCGGTTGACCATGGCGGTGTAGGGACCTGCGTCGGAATAGTCGATGCCGCTTCCGGCGGCGTTCTTGCGCTCGGTGGCGCAGGCGTCGCCTCCGGTCGACACCGGCGTGGCGGCGGTCAGGGGCGGCGGGGCGTCGGCGGCCCCGTCGCTGTTCCTCGCCTCGCGGAAAACGGTGTTCGACAGCGGCCCGGTGTTCACCCCGTCGGCGTAAGGAACGATTGCCACGCGCACCCTCGGGCTGCTTGCCTTGTTGAGGTCGAGGAAATCTTTCACGGCCTGGGAAGCCGCATCCTTTAAATCCCCGATCTTATCGGTGCGCCCCTTTTTTTCCATCGAAGTCGTGAGGTCCAGCATCATCGCCACTTCGATGTGCCTGTCCGAATAGATCGCGGCGCCGGTGTTGGAGACGCGGCGCGTGTTCGGCATGCCGAACAGCGGGAAATACAGCGACACGTCGACATGGGCCTCGGCTTCGACGGTTTTGGCCGTGTTGTCGATAGTCAGCCTGTCGAGGACGATCTCGTCGTAGGAGAGCAGGCCGCCGGTGCTGTTGGCGCTGAGAAACGCCCGCACGGTGTTGGGGGCAGCCTCTTCGGTGATGTCGCCAAGGGTGATGCTGCGCGCCGTCGAAGTAACCGCGGCATCGACCGCCGCGCGCAAGGCCGACTTGGCATTCATGAGTTGCACCGTATCGACCGCCAGGCCGATGCCCACCACCAGTGCCGAAGCGGCGATGCCGAAAACGACGGCAAAATTGCCGCCGCGATGGCGGGCGAACCTGTCGATCGCCTGCCTGAAACTACCATGACGCCGCATCGCCCTGTCTCCGCACCACGGCCCGGGAACGTCTCATGCGGCGATGCAGGCTTTCCACCTGATCGCCCGGGCAAGAGGGCCGGACTCGCTTGAACTGCCTCAAATTATTGTTTTGACTTGGATTTTGGGGGAGCGTGCTAAATGAAACATGAACGCCGCGATCCTAGGTCCCAATATGCTTACCGGGTACTGACCAGCGAAGCCCGCGCCTGCCGGCAGCAAGGCCATTGTGTACCGATCCGGCACAGGGCTCAGGCCCACAGCGCAGTCGGCCGCGCCTTGCGCAAGCCGTGGCCGTTGGGCAGGATTCAAAAGTCGCTGGTCAGCCCCTTGATCTCCCAGTCGCCATAGCGGCCGGGCTCCTTGCCGCCGCGGCCGCCATGTTCCTTCGGCAAGGCGGCTTCCTTTTGGCGATAGACCTGCCGGCGGGCTTCGGCCTCGGCCAAGGCGCGCCTGGCGGCGGCCGGCAAATCCCTCGATGCGGCGTCGGTGGCGGCAGGAGCTTTATTTTCGTCGGCCATGCGAGCCTTCCCTGGATTGAAACGGGACCCGTTATTCCCCATCCTATAGCGGAAACCGGCGCGGATCGCAGCCACGAATTGACGCTTGCCAGACACGGAGCAGACGATGAATACCCTTCGCACCGCCATGCTTCTCGCCGCCATGACGGCCCTGTTCATGGGCGTCGGCTTCCTGATCGGCGGATCGGGCGGCATGATGATCGCGCTGGTCATCGCCGCCGGCATGAACCTGTTCAGCTACTGGAACGCCGACAAGATGGTGCTTTCCATGCACCATGCCGTCGAGGTGGACGAGCGCAACGCGCCGGAATATTTTTCGATCGTGCGCGGCCTCGCCCAGCGCGCCGGCCTGCCGATGCCGAAAGTCTACCTGATCGACAACGATCAGCCGAACGCGTTCGCCACCGGCCGTAATCCCCAGAACGCGGCGGTCGCGGCCACCACCGGCCTGCTGCGCCGGCTTTCGCACGAGGAAGTGGCGGCGGTGATGGCGCACGAGCTGGCCCATGTGCAGCATCGCGACACGCTGACCATGACCATCGTGGCCACGCTGGCGGGCGCCATCTCGATGCTGGGCAATTTCGCCTTCTTCTTCGGCGGTAATCGCGACAACAACAATCCGTTCGGCTTCGTCGGCGTGCTGGTGGCGATGATCGTCGCCCCGTTCGCGGCCATGATCGTGCAGATGGCGGTCAGCCGCACGCGCGAATATTCGGCCGACCGGCGGGGCGCGGAAATCTGCGGCAATCCGCTCTGGCTCGCTTCCGCGCTTGACAAGATCGCGCGCGGAGCCGAACGCATTGCCAACCCCGATGCGGAGCGCAATCCGGCGACCGCGCATCTGTTCATCATCAACCCCCTTTCCGGCGAGCGCATGGACAATCTGTTTTCCACCCATCCGGCGACGGAAAACCGCATCGCCGCCCTCCAGGCGATGGCGCAGGAGATGGGCGGCGGCCGCGAGGCTCCGCGTGAGGCCGCGCCGGGCCCGGGCGGTCCGTGGGGCGGGACCTCTGCCCCGAACGCAGGCCCATGGGGCCGTAGTCCGACCGGGCCGAAAGGCCCGTGGTCCTGAACTTGGACGGGAACGTTCACCGGAAGCCGGGAAAGTCCGGGCGGCGTCTCCAGCCCGCGGGGGAACCGGCCGCGCCGGGCCTTGCCGCCCGCAAGGCGGCGGCGCGGCTGCTGGCGGCGGTCATCAACGCCCGCACGCCGCTCGACGGCCTGACCGACCATGAGCACGGCCACCCGCAATACCGGGCGCTCGACCTGCGCGACCGGGCACTGGTGCGCGCCATCCTCGTCACCGCGCTTCGCCACCGCATGACCATTGCCGGGCTGATCGCGCGCCGGCTGGAAAAGCCGCTGCCCCCCAATGCCACCGCGCTGTCGCACATCCTGCATGTGGCGGCGGCGCAAATCCTGTTCCTCGACGTGCCGGACAGCGCCGCCGTCGACCTCGCCGTCACCCATGCCAAGGCCGATCCGCGCACCGCGCGGTTTTCCGGGCTCGTCAACGGCGTGCTGCGCGCCATCGCCCGCGGCAAGGACGCGGAACTCGCCGATGCGCTCGCCCGGACCGAGGACGCGCCGCCGTGGTTCGTGGAACGGCTCAAGGCTGCCTATGGGGCGGACACGGCAAAACGCATCCTCGAAGCGCACCGGCATGAGGCGCCGGTCGATTTCTCCGTCAAGGCGGACCCGGCCCTGTGGGCGCGCAAGCTCGGCGGCATCTTCACGCCGACCGGCACGGTCAGGGTTGAGCGGCTCGCCGCTCCCGTCGCCGAACTGCCCGGTTTCGGGGACGGTGCGTGGTGGGTGCAGGACGCCGCCGCCAGCCTGCCGGCGCGGCTTCTGGGCGACGTGCGGGGGCTTCGCGTCGCCGACCTGTGCGCCGCGCCCGGCGGCAAGACCGCGCAACTGGTGCTGGCCGGGGCCGATGTGACGGCGCTCGACACCTCGAAGAACCGCCTTGCGCGGCTGCGGCAAAACCTGGAGCGGCTCGGCCTCGATGCGCGAACCGTCCAGGCGGACCTACTCGAACACGAGCCGGAAACGCCGTTCGACGCGGTGCTGCTCGACGCGCCCTGTTCGTCCACCGGCACGGTGCGCCGCCACCCCGACGTGCCGTGGACGAAGACGCCTGCCGACATCGAAAAGCTGGCGGCCCTGCAGGCAAGGCTGCTGGCCCGCGCGGTCACGCTGGTGAAGCCGGGCGGGCGCATCGTGTTTTCCAACTGCTCGCTCGACCCATTGGAAGGCGAGGCCCTTTACCGGGATTTTCTGGCGCGCACGCCCGATGTCGCCGCCGATCCGGTGCAGCCCGGCGAATTCGCCGGCCTCGATCCCTACCTCACCCCGGAAGGGACGCTGCGCAGCACGCCGGCCGGCATGGACCTCGGTGCGCCGGGAATTTCCGGCCTCGACGGCTTCTTTGCCGCCCGCCTGCGCAGGGCCGGCTGAACGAAGCGGTGGGCATCCGGTTAAAGCGCCTTCGCATGAATCCCTGAATGGCTTACCTTGCGCGGTCTGCAAGGGCGATTCTCCGGGGGTGCATTGACAATCGAGGCAGGCAACAGGATGCGCGTGGGAATGCTCGTGGCGAAGGAAGTCTGGCGCAAGACGCGCCGGCGCCTGCGGTCCGGCCCCGCTTACCGCTGGCGTTATTCGGGCCGCACGCCCGAGCGCGTCCTGATCGCGCCGCCGGACCTGCGGCTCGCCGATCCGCAGATCGCGCTTGAGATTTATTATGGCCGCTATCCGCTGTCCGGGCATATGGTGGAAACCGGCGGCCAGTCGCCGTTCCAGATCCAGGTCAACGATCGCGGCTGGAAGAAGAGCCTGCACGGCTTTCGCTGGCTGCGCCACATGCGCGCCGCCGGCACCGAACTCGCCGCCGCCAATGCGCGGGCGCTGGTGAGCGACTGGATAGCCATGCATGGCGGGCGCATCGACGGCGTCGCCTGGGAGCCGGGCACGACGGCCAAGCGCATCATCTCGTGGTTGCAGCATTCCTCGGTCGTGCTGCAGGGCGCGGAGTTTCCGTTCTATCGCGCGTTCCTGAAATCGCTCGCCGTGCAGATACGCTACCTGCGCTCGGTGGCGCCGGAGATGCCGGACGGCAAGGACCGGCTGCGCGCCCGCATCGCGCTGGCCTTTTCCGCGCTTTCCCTGCCGGCGCCGGCAAGTGCGCTGCGCACCGCCACCCGCAATCTCGGGGCCGAGCTCGACCGGCAGATCCTGCCGGACGGCGGCCATGTCTCGCGCAACCCGATGGTGGTCCTCGAAATCCTCGCCGACCTGCTGCCGCTGCGCCAGACCTATGCCAACCAGGCGGAGACCCCGCCGGCGGCGCTGATGGGCGCGATCGACCGCATGTTGCCGGCCTTGCGTTTCTTTCGCCACCAGGACGGCAGCGTCGCCCGCTTCAACGGCATGGGCGCGACCATCCAGGACCGCATCGTCGCCATCCTGCGCCATGACGACACCGCCGGTTCGCCGCTGCTGCATGCGCCGCATTCTGGCTATGAGCGCCTGTCGATAGGGGACGTCACCGTCATCGCCGATACCGGCGCGCCGCCGCCGGTTGCGGTGTCGGCCGCGGCCCATGCCGGTTGCCTGTCGTTCGAACTGTCGTCGGGCCGCCAGCATTTCATCGTCAACGCCGGCATCGACACCTACGGCGCCGCCGAGTTCCGGCCGCTGGCGCGCGCCACCGCAGCGCATTCGACGGCGACGCTCAACGACACCTCGTCGGCCCGCTTCAGCTATTCGCCGCGCGTCAGCGACGTGCTCGGCTCGCCACTGATCGGCGGCCCACACGCCGTGCCCTGCCAGCGCATCGACGACAAGGATCGCCAGGGGTTCGTCGCTCGCCACGACGGCTATGCGGCGCGCTTCGGGCTGCTGCACGAGCGCCAGATGGCGATGACCGGCAACGGCAATGTGCTGTCGGGCCGGGACCGTTTCCTGCCGGTCGAAGGCCGGGCGGCTCGTAGTGGCCAGGACATGGTCGCGGTGCGGTTCCATGTCCATCCCGACGTCGTTCTCGCGCGCGACGAGCGCGAGCGGCTGGTGCTGGCGGCCGAGGGCGGCGACCACTGGCTTTTCACCTCGCCCGAGGTGGAACCCGAGGTCGAGGAATCGATTTATTTCGCCGGGCTCGGCGGCCCGCGCCGCAGCCGCCAGATCGTGCTCCACTTCAGGGCCGGCGAGATGCCGGAAGTGCGCTGGCAGTTGATCCGCACGAAGATCGCCGGTGAACTGTAGCCTACGGCATGTCTCCCGAAAGTGGCCCCGGTTTCGGGATAAAGGCATGCTAAAATCAGAAACTTAAAGCGTACGGAGCGAATCTGGAAGATCGCGGCACGCTTTAGGACCGGTCGTGTCGCATTGATTTCCGCTCGTCATATGCTACGGCCCGTTCCTGATTTCACGAAAGGTCCTGTGCCATGGCTGTCGCCTCGAAAATGATCCCTCCGCCCGACCTGGTTCCGGTGCGGCGCGCGCTGCTGTCGGTTTCCGACAAGACGGGGCTGGTCGAGTTCGCGCAGGCGCTGGCCAAGGCCGGCGTCGAACTCGTCTCCACCGGCGGCACGGCCAGGGCGATCGCGGCGGCGGGCATCGCGGTGCGCGACGTTTCCGAACTGACCGGCTTTCCCGAGATCATGGACGGCCGCGTCAAGACGCTGCATCCGGCGGTGCACGGCGCGCTGCTCGGCGTGCGCGACGACCCCGAACATGCGGCGGCCATGCACGAGCACGGCATCGAGCCGATCGACCTCGTCGTCGTCAACCTCTACCCGTTCGAGGAAGTCCGCCGTTCCGGCGGCGAGTACGCGGCCATCGTCGAGAACATCGACATCGGCGGCCCCGCCATGGTGCGCGCCTCGGCCAAGAACCACGCCTATCTCGCCGTGGTCACCGACCCGGAGGACTACGCCTCGGTGCTCAACGCGCTGGAGATGAATCTCGGCTCGCTGTCGTTCGATTTCCGCCAGAAGCTCGCGGCAAAGGCGTTTGCGCGCACGGCGGCCTACGATGCGGCGATTTCCGGCTGGTTCGCCGAGGCGCTCGCCATCGAGCATCCGGGCTGGTGCGCGTTCGGCGGCAAGCTGGAGACGGTGATGCGCTATGGCGAGAACCCGCATCAGTCTGCGGGGTTCTACGTCACCGGCGACCGGCGGCCCGGCGTCGCCACGGCGAAGCAGCTTCAGGGCAAGCAGCTTTCCTACAACAACATCAACGATACCGACGCGGCCTTCGAACTGGTCGGCGAGTTCGACCCGGCCCGTTCGGTGGCGATCGCCATCATCAAGCACGCCAATCCGTGCGGCGTCGCCGAAGGCGGCACATTGAAGGAAGCCTATCTCAAGGCGCTGGCCTGCGATCCGGTCTCGGCTTTCGGGGGCATCGTGGCCATGAACCGCATCCTCGACGCGGAGGCGGCCGAGGAAATCGTGAAAACCTTCACCGAAGTCATCATCGCGCCCGACGCCAGCGAGGAAGCGGTGCGCATCGTCGCCGCGAAGAAGAACCTGCGCCTGCTTGTCGCCGGCGGCCTGCCCGACCCGCGCGCGGCTGCGACGACGGTGAAGTCGGTGGCCGGCGGCCTGCTGGTGCAGGGCCGCGACAACGCGGTGGTCGACGACCTCGACCTCAAGGTGGTGACCAAGCGCGCGCCGACGCCCGCGGAACTGGCCGATCTCAGGTTCGCGTTCCGCGTGGCCAAGCATGTCAAGTCGAACGCCATCGTCTATGTCCGCGACGGCGCCACCGTGGGCATCGGCGCCGGGCAGATGAGCCGGGTGGATTCGTCGCGCATCGCTGCACGCAAGGCGCTCGACGCCGCCGAGGCCGCGGGCAATCCGGAGCCGCTGACCAAGGGTTCGGTGGTCGCCTCGGACGCCTTCTTCCCGTTCGCCGACGGGCTTGTCTCGGCGATCGAAGCGGGAGCCACCGCCGTCATCCAGCCGGGCGGCTCGATGCGCGACGACGAGGTGATCGCCGCCGCCGACGAGCACGGCATCGCCATGGTATTCACCGGCGTCCGCCACTTCCGGCACTGAGCACTCTATCGTCGCAAGAAGTACTCCCCCCTTAACCCCTCCCCACAAGAAGGAGGGGATTCTTTTGTCGTAATGCCAGCGTCACGACCATGCTGTGAGGTACTGACAGAGTTCCCCTCCCCCTTGTGGGGAGGGGTTAGGGGTGGGGTAGCCTCGCCAAGTCTGGTCCGAGTTCAGGGAGCGTTGGCGCTATTCCTTCACCCGGCTTGCGGGGTAGGGCGTGCCTGCCAGGATCCACATGCCCGCGCCCAGGAACAGGATGATCGCCGCCATGCCGAGGCGCGCCGAGCCGCTGGCGGCGGTGACGGTGGCGACGAGGAAGGGGGCGGCGAAGCTCGTCGCCCGGCCGGCCAGCGCATAGATGCCGAAGTAACGCCCCGATTCCTCCGCCGTGACGCTGCGCGCCATATAGGAGCGCGAGGAGGCCTGGACGGGACCGAAGGCAAGCCCGATGAGCAGGCCGAAGGCGACGTAGGCCTTTTCCGCCGGCGTGCCGAACAGGCCGCCTGAATCCTCGCCCGGCAGTTGCCATAGCCCAAACAGCGTATAGCCCGGCCCGGTCGAGACGATGCCGATGGTGGCGATGATGAGCAGCACGAGCGCCGTCATCACCACCTTTTTCGAGCCGAGGACGGTATCGAGCCGCGCGGCGACGAGGCAGCCGAAGACGGCGACGACGTTGAGGATGATGCCGAAGACGCCGATCTCGGTGATCGACCAGGCAAACATCGCCGCCGCGAAGGCCCCGCCCAGCGCCAGCAGCGCGTTGACGCCGTCCTGGTAGAGCATGCGGCCGATGAGGAAGCGGAAGATCGCGCCGCGTCGGCGCGCCTCGGCGATCGTCGCCTTCAGTTCCACCAGCCCGGTGCGCACGGCGGGGCCGATGGCGATGCCCTTCGCCGCGTCCGGCGTGAAGAGAAACATCGGCAGCACGAAGACCAGATACCACAGCGCCGACAGCGGCCCGGTGGCGCGCGCGTCCTCGCCGAGTTTCGGATCGAGGCCGAACAGAGGGTCGAACCCGAGAAGGGTCTTTCCGGTTTCCGGCGAACCGGCCATGAAACCGACGACCAGGATCAGGGCGATCATGCCGCCGAGATAGCCGAGCCCCCAGGCGACGTTGGAAATTTTGCCGATCTCGCTGGCCGGCATCAGCCGCGGCATCATGGAATCGTTGAAGACGATCGAGAATTCTGCCGCCACCGAAGCGAGCGAGAAGAACAGGACGGCGAGCCAGAGGCTCGATCCGGGAGCGGCGAACCATAGCAGGCAGAGGCTGACGATCTGGATCGCGGCGAAGAAGCCGATCCAGGGTTTTCGCGGGCCGGTCTGGTCGGCGATGGACCCCAGCACCGGCGACAGAACCGCGATGGCGAGGCCGGCTGCAGCGATCCCGTAGCCCCACGCCGCCTGCCCCTGCGCCGGGTCGGCCGCCATGCGTGAGACGAAATAGGGGCCGAAGATGAAGGTGGTGACGACCGTGAAAAAGGGCTGCGCCGCCCAATCGAACAGCATCCACCCCCATATGCCGCGCCCGGATGCGCGCTGAACGGTAGCGTCGATCATGGTTCCTCCGGCCGATTCCAGCACGGTCTTGTCTGCCCGTTTTTGCGTGGCGGAGCAAATGCCGTGCTTATTCCTGATGTGCAAGGCGCAATTCTTGCCCTTCGCGCCAGCATCGGGTTACCTCGAGTTACCCCCACCCCTAACCCCTCCCCACCAGGGGGAGGGGAATTCCTTCACCTTTGCTCCGATCAAAAACCCAATATCGGAAGCGGCCACAATGTCCCCTCCCCCTTGTGGGGAGGGGTTAGGGGTGGGGGTAATGCTATGTACTGTGTCGGTGCGAGTGCAGGATAAGGCCTTACCTTCCCGTCAGGTCGCTCATCAGCCCCGAGGCTACCGAAAGGCGCGATACGGTGAGGTCGCCGCCTTCCGTCAGCGCCTTGAGGCGTTCGCGCACGCGCGCGATGGTTTCGCCGCCGGCCTCCAGCCACGCCGCGACCGGGTCGGTCGCGCCGGCATGCGCGGTCAGCGCCGCGACCGCTATGCCGCGCCGCGCCGCGCCGATCGTGTCATGCGCGCGCGACAGGGCGAGCTGATCGTAATAATCCGATGGCGTAATGGAATGGACCGCCTCCTCGATGCGCGGAATGCGGAAGGCTTCGCTGGCGTGGAAGAAAGCCTTGGCCGCCGACGCGATGTCGGCACCTGCCATTGCGGCGGTCAGCGCGATGTCGGGGATGAGTTCGGCGGCGTCGGTCAGCGCCAGCCGCTCGGCCAGCTTTTCCGGCGCGCCGCCCTTGAACAGGCCGTGGCGCCGCTCTTCGATCCGCTGCCGCGAAAACTCCGGCAGCAGCGAGACGAACCTGGGCTCCAGCGCCTTGCGGACCTCGAGCAGGGCATCGATGCGCTTGCCGAGCGGCTCGGTGCCGTTGTCGTTCTTCAGATACCAGTTGCAGGTCGTGAAGATCAGCCGGCTGACGGTCTGGTAGAGGTCGAGCTGGATCTGGCCGTCGATCTTGTTGTCCAGCGCATCGATCTCGTGATAGAGCGCCGGCAGCGCGAAGCCGTCGCGCACCAGCGCGAAGGTCCGCATCACGTCGGCGGCGCTGCGGCCGGTCGATTCCTGCAGGCGGTTGACGAAGGACGGGCCGCCCCGGTTGACGAGATCGTTGGCGACGACGCGGGTGATAATCTCGCGGCGCAGGCGGTGGCCATGGATTTCGCCGGCGTATTTCTTGGCCATGCGCTCCGGGAAATAGCCCATCAGGTCGCGGTCGAAATGCGGATCGTCCGGCGCGTCCGAGGCGACGATGTCGGAAAACAGCGCGATCTTGGCATAGGCCAGGAGCACGCCGAGTTCCGAGCGGGTCAGCGGCTCGCCGCGCGCCTGGCGCTCGGCGAGCGCCGCCGGCGAAGGCAGATTCTCGACGGCCCGGTTGAGCAGGCCGCGGTCCTCCAGCGCCTTCATGAAGCGGGCCTGGTGGGCGATGTCGGCCAGTCCGCGCTGGCGAGCGAGCGACAGCGCCAGCGTCTGCTGGTAGTTGTTGGCAAGCACCAGATGGGCGACCTCGTCGGTCATGTCGGCCAAAAGCTTGTTGCGGGCGGGGCGCGTCAGCGTTCCCTTGCGCATGGCCGAGGCCAGCGCGATCTTGATGTTGACCTCGACGTCGGAGCAGTTGACGCCGCCGGAATTGTCGATGGCGTCGGAGTTGTTGCGCCCGCCGGCAAGCCCGAACTCGATGCGCGCGCGCTGCGTGACGCCGAGGTTGGCGCCCTCGCCGATCACCTTGGCGCGCACCTCGGCCGCCGTGATGCGGATGGCGTCGTTGGCGCGGTCGCCGACCTCCTGGTTGGTCTCGGTGGAGGCCCTGAGATAGGTACCGATGCCGCCGAACCACAGCAGGTCGACGGGCGCGGCCAGGATGGCGCGCATGATTTCGGTCGGCGAGGCGGTGGTCTTCGTCAGGCCGATGGCGGCGGCGGCCGCAGCCGGCAGCGTCACCGACTTCTGGTTGCGCGAAACGACGACGCCGTCCTTCGACAGCTTCGTCTTGTCGTAGTCCTGCCAGCTCGAGCGCGGCAGCTTGAACAGGCGCGCGCGCTCCGCAAAGGATGCGGCCGGATCGGGATCGGGGTCGATGAAGATGTCGCGATGGTCGAAGGCCGCGATCAGCTTGGTCTGCTCGGAGCGCAGCGCGCCGTTGCCGAAGACGTCGCCCGACATGTCACCGACGCCGACCATGGTGAAAGGTGAGGTCTGGATGTCGCGGTTCATTTCGCGGAAATGCCGCTTCACCGCTTCCCAGCCGCCGCGTGCGGTGATGCCCATGCCCTTGTGATCGTAGCCGGCGGAGCCGCCTGAAGCGAAGGCGTCGTCCAGCCAGAAGTCGTGCGCCTGGCTGATGGCGTTGGCGGTGTCGGAAAACGTCGCTGTGCCCTTGTCGGCGGCGACGACGAAATAAGGATCGTCGCCGTCGCGGCGAACGACGCCTTCCGGCGGCACGACATGGTCGATGTCGATGTTGTCGGTGACCGACAGCAGGCTTGAGATGAAGTTCTTGTAGGCGGCCTTGCCGGCTTCGAAGACGGCTTCGCGGCTGCCGCCCGTCGGCAGTTGCTTCGGGTAGAAGCCGCCCTTGGCGCCCACCGGCACGATGACGGCGTTCTTGACCTGTTGCGCCTTGACCAGGCCGAGCACTTCGGTGCGGTAATCCTGGGCGCGGTCCGACCAGCGCAGGCCGCCGCGCGCCACCGGGCCGAAGCGCAGGTGCACGCCCTCGACCTCGGAGCCATAGACGAGGATTTCGCGCCACGGCCTCGGTTCCGGCAGGCCGTCGATGGCGCGCGGATCGAGCTTGATCGCCAGCGACTGGCCGCGATCCTTCTTGCCGGCGACGAAGTGGTTGGTCCGCAGCGAAGATTCGATCAGGTTGAGGAAGCGGCGGATGATGGTGTCGTCGTCGATGTTGGGAACGTCGTCCAAGGCATCCTTGATCTTGACCTTGAGGTGCCTGGCCTCCACCGCACCACCCTCGCCGGCCGCGTCCGGGCCGAGCAGCGCCACGAACAGGGCATGCAGCCCGCGCGCGATATCGGGATAGCGGTTCAGCGTCGCGCCGATGAAGTCCTGGCTTTGCGGAATGCCCGCCTGCTGCAGGTAGCGGCCATAGGCACGCAGCACCATGATCTCGCTTGCCCACAGGCCGGCGGTCTGGGCGAGGCGGTTATAGCCGTCATTGTCGACGTCGCCGTTCCATACGGCGAGGAAGGCGTCGTCGAACAGGGCGCCGCCGTCGTCCAGTGCGATCGGCCGCCCGTCGGCGCTTTCCAGTTCCATGTCGTGGATGAAGACCTTGCCGGACGGTTCGCCGCCGATCTCGAAAGTGCGCTCGCTGATGACGCGGAAGCCGATGTTCTCGAGGATCGGAACCCGGCGCGACAGCGCCACGGGCGCGCCGTGATGATAGATCTTGAGCGAGGCCTGGGTCGCGGTCTGCCCGGTGTCGCGATAGTAGTCGATGCTGATCGGATGCTCGGCGTCGACCCTGGTGATGCGTTCTGCATCCACCAGCGCCACGGCGGCTGTGAAGCTGTCGCGATAGCTTCCGGGGAAGCGGGTGGCGATCTCCTTGAGACCGGGGGCGCTGCCGGAAATTTCGGCCGTGTCGGCAAGCGCGTCCTCCCAGGTGCGGATCATGTCGCGGATGGCCGTCTCGATCGTGGCCTGGTCCACTTTCGGCGTCTTGCCGCTGGTGCGGCCGATGATGAAGTGGATGCGGGTCAGCCCGCCTTCGGGAAACGCCACGTAGTAGGCGGAAAGGCGGCCGTCGAAGACCGTCTTCAGGTAGTTTCCGATCTTGTCGCGGGCGGCGCTGTCGTAGCGGTCGCGCGGCACGAAGACGAGGACGGAGACGAAGCGGTCGAACTGGTCGGCGCGCACCAGCGCGCGCACGCGCGGCCGGTCGGTCAGCGCCAGGATCGCCTCGGCGTGCTTACGCAGCGTCGGCACCGGAATCTGGAACAGTTCGTCGCGCGGGAAGCTTTCCAGCACGTTGATCAGCGCCTTGCCGGAATGGTCGCCGGCATCGAAGCCGGCCTTGGCGATGACGCTTTCGGCCTTCGAGCGCAGGTAGGGGATGTGCATCACCGAGCGCGTGTAGGCGGTCGAGGTGAACAGGCCGACGATGCGCAACTCGCCTGAAAGGGCGCCTTTGGCGGTGTAGGTCTTGATGCCGATGTAGTCGAGATAGATGCGCCGGTGCACGACCGACTTGGCGTTGGCCTTGGTGACGATCAGCGGCTCGGGGCCATGCAGGAAGGCGCGAATTTCCGGCGTCGTCGTCACCGCCTCGGTGCCGCGCCGCAGCACCAGCACGTCGGGATCGGTGAGGATGCCGAGCCCCGGCCCGTCGTCGCGTTCCAGCGTGCCGCTCTTTTCACCGCCGCTGTATTTGTATTCGCGCATGCCGAGGAAGGTGAAGTTGTCGTCGCGCAGCCATTCCAGGAAGGCGATGGCTTCAGTCACATGGCCCTTGTCGAGGGGGACGGGAGCGTAGCGGAATTCGGAAATCGCCTGGTCGAGCCGGGCCAGCATCGGCTTCCAGTCGTGGACGGCGGAGCGCACCTGTTCCAGCACTTTTCCCAGCCGCTCGGCCAGCGCCAGCGCCTGTTCCTGGGTGAGCCGTCCGATATGGACATGGATGACGCTCAGCCGGTCATGGGCGTGGTTGCCCCTGGTCAGGCCGGCCTCGCCGAGGATTTCCTCGACGCCGTTCTTGCCGTGCCTGGCAACGATGACCGGGTGCGTGACCAGGTAGGGCTCGGAAAAATCCTCAGTGATTTCGCCGAGGATGGAATCGAACAGGAAAGGCATGTTGTCGTTGACGACGGTGACGATCGTCACCGGGCGGCCGTCGCGGAAGACGCCCGAATCCGCGTCGACGGTGACGACGCTTTCGCCTTTCTTATGTTGCGCGACGGCCTTGCGGGCGATGTCGGCGGCGCGCGCGAGGTCGGCTGCACTATAGGCGGCGACGTCTTCGGCGGGGGCGCGGGCAAGAAGGTAGTCGGCGAAGGAAGCGGATTTCTCCGCCTGCTTTACGGGAGGCTTCCGGGTTCTCACGGCCTTTTTCGTTTTGCTCGCGGCTTTCGGGTTTGCCATGATGCTGGATACTCCCTCCCGGTATGTGCTTTGCGGTATCGTAGCCAGATGACGGGCATTTGGCGACAAGGTTTGACATTGGCTCGAAATATATAACGATTTGATTTGGCACAGTTGCGAAGCCGCCGGGCAGGCGGCACGGGAAGGAAAGAACCATGGCCGAAAAGATTACCGCGCTCGATCTGGCTCCGGCCGAACTCAGCGACGCCACGACAGCCTACTTCGCCAAATGCGAGGAAAAGCTCGGCCTCGTGCCCAATGTGCTTCTCGCCTATGCCTTCGATGAGAAGAAGCTTCGCGCCTTCACCGATATGTATAACGACCTGATGCTGGGCGAGTCGGGGCTGTCGAAACTGGAGCGCGAGATGATCGCGGTGGCGGTCTCCTCGATCAACCACTGTTTCTATTGCCTCGTCGCGCATGGCGCGGCGGTGCGCCAGCTTTCGGGCGATCCGAAGCTGGGCGAGATGATGGTGATGAATTTTCGCGTGGCGGATCTCACGCCACGCCAGCGGGCGATGCTGGACTTTGCCGTCAAGCTGACGGAAAGCCCGGACAAGATCGTGGAAGAGGACCGCGCGGCGCTGCGACGGGCGGGCTTTTCGGACCGCGACATATGGGACATCGCCTCGACCGTCGGCTTCTTCAATATGTCGAACCGCGTGGCCGCCGCCGTCGACATGCGGCCGAACGACGACTACCACGCCATGGCGCGGTAACTTACGACCGCGCCGCGATGGCAGCGGCGGCGCCGGCCATGGTGGCGGCGCTTAGGCGGTTGGCGATACGCATGGCGCGAGGGCTTTTCAGCAGTTTGCGCGCCTGCGAGGCCGCAAGCACCCAGGTCAGGTCGACGCAGGCGAGCACCACCGCCATGGTCAGCGTCAGTTCCGCCCAACCGGCAAGAGTGACGGAGGCAAGGTCGATGATGGTCGGCAAAAGCGCCAGGTAGAACATCATGATCTTGGGGTTGCCGAGGGTCACGGCCATGCCGGCCAGGAACAGCTTGATCGGCGAGTCCTCGCGCGGCATTTCGCCCTCGCCGGCCTCGACCGGCGCCGTCCACATCTTCCAGGCGAGATAGGCCAGATAGCCGAAACCCGCCCATTTGACGATGACGAAGGCGACGTGGAATGTCTGCGCCACCACGGCCAGCCCGAACACGGCGAAGGAAAGCCAGATGCCCTCGCCGATCCACATGGCGGCAAGGAAGGGAAAGACGTCGCGAAAGCCCTTCGAGATCACCCGCGCCACCAGCGCTGCCACCGAAGGGCCGGGCGAGCCGGCGGCTACGAAAAGCGCCGCCGCGAAGATCAGGAGAGAGGCAAGGTGCATGGAACGGCTCCGGGCCGGGAGGATACCCCGAAACCATAACGCAAAACGCGACGGCATGGACAGTGCCGTCGCGTTCCGGATTCGACAAAATTCAGGTCAGGCGGCGGCGACCTTCGAGCGCTCGAAGCGCTTACGCTCGTTGGGGTCGAGGTAAAGCTTCCGGAGACGAATGGTCTTCGGCGTCACCTCGACCAGTTCGTCGTCCTGGATCCAGGCCAGCGCCCGCTCCAGCGTCATGCGGATGGGCGGGGTGAGCTTGACCGCCTCGTCCTTGCCGGCGGCGCGGATGTTGGTCAGCTTCTTGCCCTTGAGCACGTTGACCTCGAGGTCGTTGTCGCGGCTATGGATGCCGACGATCATGCCCTGGTAGACCTTCACGCCGGCGTCGATGATCATCGGGCCGCGGTCCTCCAGGTTCCACATCGCATAGGCGACGCTCTCGCCCTGCTCGTTGGAGATCAGCACGCCGTTGGTGCGGCCGGGCAATTCGCCCTTGTAAGGCTGGTAGGAATGGAACAGCCGGTTCATGACGGCGGTGCCGCGCGTGTCGGTCAGCAGTTCCGATTGGTAGCCGATCAGGCCGCGCGTCGGCGCATGGAAGACGAGACGCTGGCGGTCGCCACCGGAGGGGCGCAGTTCGACCATCTCGGCCTTGCGCTCGCTCATCTTCTGCACCACCACGCCGGCATGTTCCTCGTCGACGTCGATGACGACTTCCTCGACCGGTTCGAGCAGGTTGCCGGCCTCGTCCTTCTGCATGACGACGCGCGGACGCGACACGGCGAGTTCGAAGCCCTCGCGGCGCATCGTCTCGATCAGCACGGCAAGCTGGAGTTCGCCACGGCCGGAGACATAGAAGGAATCCTTCTCGGCCGATTCCTCGATCTTCAGGGCGACGTTGCCCTCGGCCTCCTTGAGCAGGCGGTCGCGGATGACGCGGCTGGTCACCTTGTCGCCCTCGGTGCCGGCCAGCGGCGAATCGTTGACGAGGAAGCTCATGGTGACCGTCGGCGGATCGATCGGCTGGGCGGCGAGCGGTTCGGTGATCGAGGGATCGCAGAAGGTGTCGGCGACGGTGCCTTTCGACAGCCCGGCGATGGCGACGATGTCGCCCGCCTGCGCCTCTTCGATCGGCTGGCGCTCGAGGCCGCGGAAGGCGAGAATCTTGGAGACGCGGCCGTTTTCCAGCAGCGTGCCGTCGTGGTGCAGCACCTTCACCGTCTGGTTGGGCTTTAGCGTGCCGCTCTCGATGCGGCCGGTGACGATGCGGCCGAGGAAGGGATTGGCTTCGAGGATGGTGCCGATCATGCGGAACGGGCCGGGATGGACGGTCGGCGCCGGCACGTGCTTCATCACCAGGTCGAACAGCGGCGCGAGCCCCTGGTCCTTGGGGCCTTCCGGATTTTCGGAAACCCAGCCGTCGCGGCCGGAGCCGTAGAGAATGGGGAAATCGAGCTGCTCGTCGGTGGCGTCGAGCGCCGCGAACAGGTCGAACACCTCGTTGACGACCTCGACATGGCGCGCATCCGGCCGGTCGATCTTGTTGATGACGACGATGGGGCGGAGGCCGACCTTGAGCGCCTTGCCGACCACGAACTTGGTCTGCGGCATCGGGCCTTCGGCGGAATCGACCAGCACGATGGCGCCGTCGACCATGTTGAGGATGCGTTCCACCTCGCCGCCGAAATCGGCGTGCCCGGGGGTGTCGACGATGTTGATGCGGGTATCCTTCCATTCCACCGACGTGGCCTTGGCGAGAATGGTGATGCCGCGTTCCTTCTCGATGTCGCCAGAATCCATGGCGCGTTCTGCCACGCGCTGGTTTTCACGGTACGAGCCGGATTGCTTGAGCAGCGCGTCGACCAGCGTGGTCTTGCCATGGTCGACGTGCGCGATAATCGCGATATTGCGGAGTGTCATTGGGTTCTCTGGGTTGCTTGGGCAGCAAGCCCAGATGTCGCAGCCGGGCGCCGCATCGTTTTAATGCGCGGCTCATACAGGTTTTTTCGCAAATGCGAAAGGGGAGGGGTGTCATCAAATCGATCGTTACCGAATATTAAGACATTTGAGTCGAAATGATTTCATTAACCAATCGGGAACCTGGGCTCCCATCGCGAGTTCACTGCGAATGATCCGTTCCGCTTCCTTTTCACGTCTTTTCCTGCCGCTAGCCGGCGTGCTGGTGACCGTTGCGTTGGCTACCGGCGGGGCGCAGTCGGCGGCGACCCGCCTTGCCCCGCTCGCCGGCGAGCCGGCGGCGATGCCGGATGCGGCCGCGATGTTCGCCGATGCGCCGGACGGCGTCGATCCGATCGTGACCGGCCCGGTGAGCGCGGCGTTCAGGCAGCAACAGGCCGAAGCCGGTTGCGACAACGCGGTGTGGCCGAAAATTCCTGCTGCCTGCTACCCGAACTGAGCGGCGACACCGAACCGCCTCAGATTTCCACCAGCCGGTTTTCCAGTTCGTCGGTGTCGCCGGGCGAGACCGGGAAATGCTCGGCCAGCACGGACCCCACCGTCCCGATCGCCTGGATGAAGCCGTCGACGAGCCGGCCGTCGGCTGCGCTTTGCGTCAGGCCGCGCACGGCGCTGTCCCAGACGGACTGGTCGACGCGGTCGTCGATGCCGCTGTCGGCGACGATCTCGGCATAGCGTTCGGCCACCGACACGAAAATCAGCACTCCGGTTCGGGCCTGCGTCAAGTGGATGTTGTGGGCGAGGAACTGCCGCGAGGCATTGGCGTGGGCGGCGGCGAAGCGCAGCCGGTGCGGCACCAGGTGGATGCGCAGCGCCGGCACCAGCCATAGAAGCGCCAGCACCGCGACCGCCGCCAGCAGTTGCAGGGCGGCGAACCACGGCAGGCGCAGCGACAGCCACCAGCTTTCCAGCGCGAAGCCGAGCGCGAGCGCGGAGATCAGGATGCCGAGCATTGCAACCAGGGCGGCCGGGAAGAAATAGGCGTCGCTGGCATGCGCCACCACGCAATAGATTTCGCCGTCGGTCCTTTTCTCGGCGTCGGCGATGGCTGCCGCGACGCGGGCATGATCCTGAGGGCTGATGAGATGTTTTGCCATACCCTGCCTCACCAGCTTCCCGACGAGCCGCCGCCGCCGGACGAACCGCCGCCACCCGAAAAACCGCCCCCGCCTGAGAATCCTCCTCCGCCGGAAAAGCCGCCGCCCGACCAGCCGCCGCCCGAGCCGGAAGAACGGCCGGTGTCGAAGGTCATGCCCAGCCAGCGATAGCGGTGCGGCCCGATTTTCTGGCCGAAGATCGGCGGCAGGATCGCCATGGCGAAGCCGCCGAAGAACAGCGTCGCCCACACGATCATGAACAGGATGGGCACCCAGTCCTCGATGTTGCCGCCGACGCTGGTCTGGTTGCGTTTTCCGCGCGCTTCCAGTTCTTCCGGATGGCCCTCCAGGACCGAGATCATGTCGTCGACGGCCTTGTCGATGCCGCCGGCAAAGTCGCCGTTGCGGAAGGCCGGCACCATGTCGTTTTCGATGATCAACTTGGTATGCAGGTCGGTCAGCGTGCCTTCGAGACCGTAGCCGACCTCGATGCGCATCTTGCGGTCGTCCTTGGCGACCAGCAGGAGCACGCCGTTGTTCTCGCCGGCCTGGCCGAGTTTCCAGAAGCGGAAAAGGCCGTTGGCATAGGTCTCGATGTCCTGCCCGCCGAGCGAGGGGACGGTGGCGACCACGATCTGGTCGGAGCCTTTCTTCTCGAAGTCTTCGAGCTTTTGCGTGAGCAGCACTTCGCTGGCCGCATCGATGAGGCCGGCGTTGTCGACCACGCGCCCGGTCAGCGCCGGAAAGTCGGCGACAAGGGCGTAGAGGGGCAAACAGAGGGCAAGGAAGAGAAGAGCAGACAGCCTTGCGACGCCTGCTCCGTTTTGCCGCGCGAAAATCTTATCCACCCTGTTTGGCGCCGAAATCCACCTTCGGCAGTTCGAGCTTGTCTTCCGGCACGGTGAAGTTCGGCATCGGCTCGTTGGACGTGTAGTAGAACTTGGCCCACAGGATCGACGGGAAGGTCCTCAGCGACAGGTTATAGTCCTTGACCGCCTGGATATAGTCGCGCCGTGCCACCGCGATGCGGTTCTCGGTGCCTTCAAGCTGGGCCTGGAGCGCCAGGAAATTCTGGTTCGCCTTCAGGTCGGGATAGTTTTCCACCACGGCGAGCAGCCTCGACAGCGCGCTGGTCAGCCCGGCCTGGCTGTCCTGGAAGGCCTTGAAGGCTTCCGGGTCCTTCAGCGTTTCCGGCGTCACCGTGATCTGGGTCGCCTTGGCGCGGGCGTCGACCACCGCCTGCAGTGTCTCGCGTTCGTGGGCGGCGTAGCCCTTGACGGTCTCGACCAGGTTGGGGATGAGGTCGGCTCGGCGCTGGTACTGGCTTTGCACTTCGCTGAAGGCGGCCTTGGCGTTTTCCTCGGCGGTCGGGATGGTGTTGAACCCGCAGGCGGAAAGCAGCGGCACCATGAACGCCATGACGAGAAAGGCAGGCAACAGACGCGGGAAACGGGGTCGGGGCAGGCTGGCAGCGTACATGGGCAATTCCTGAATCAGGACGAGGAAGCGGAAATCTAGCATAAACGCTGCCCAAGGAAACGGCTTGCGTCGGCTGGTGCGGCGTGAACAATGCCGGAGCCCTCGATTGGTTCCGACCGCAACCTCGCTCGTGAGACAGGAAATCCGTAATGCCGCAATGGCGCGACGACCGGCAGGCCGAATCAAAGCGAATCCTGAGGCGGCTCGCCGATGAGGAGGAAACGGGCCGAAATTCGTTCGTGGCGCGCACCGCCAGGGGCGCTTTCGATCGCGTTTCGGCCAAGAACGCC
Organism: Mesorhizobium sp.; assembly: GCA_049650385.1. Classification (GTDB taxonomy): domain Bacteria; phylum Pseudomonadota; class Alphaproteobacteria; order Rhizobiales; family Rhizobiaceae; genus Mesorhizobium. The sequence continues at coordinate 110,125 of JBASAA010000041.1, read as the reverse complement.
GACCGCACCGATCCGCTCGATTATTGGGGCACCCGCATCGGCCGCACGCTCGGCTTCGTTCTCGCGGTCGGGCTGGTGATGTGGCTCGTCGTCTATCTTACGCGGGGCATGTGAGGACCGATGGGCACCGATACCAGGACCAGGCTGCGGGCGGTCATCGTCCTTTCCAGCCATGTCGTGCGCGGAACGGTCGGCAACCGGGCGGCGGTGTTCGCGCTCGAAACGCTTGGCTTCCCGGTATGGGCGGTGCCGACCGTCACGCTTGCCTGGCATCCGGGCCATGGTCCGGCAACCCGCATCGTCGCTTCGCCCGACCAGTTCGCCGCACTGATGGCCGATCTCGAACGGGCGCCCTGGCTGGGGGAGGTCGGGGCCGTCCTTACCGGCTATCTCGGCGACGCCGGCCAGGCCGGCGCCATCGCGGGGCTGATCGGCGCGGTGAGGGCCCGGAATCCGGACGCGCTTTATGTCTGCGATCCGGTGATCGGTGATGCCGGGGGCCTTTACGTGCCGGAAAGGACGGCCATCGCCATTCGCGACCGGCTGGTGGCGATAGCCGACATCGCCACCCCTAACCGCTACGAACTGGAATGGCTGGCGGGCCGCTGCTTGGCCGACCTAGGCGAGATTGCGGCGGCGGCGCGCGGGGTGGGGGCCCGCACCATGCTGGTGACCTCGGCACCGGCGATGGCAGACAGTTCGATAGGCAACCTGCTGGTCGGGGAGGAAGAGATCGTGCTTGCCGAGCATCGCACCGTCGTGCGGCCGCCGAACGGCCTCGGCGACCTGACGGCCGCCGTCTACCTCGCCAGGGTGCTCGGCGGATCAGCGCCGGCGCAGGCCCTGCAATCCACGACCGCTACCGTTTATGACATCCTCATGCGCACGGCCGGCCGGGGCGGCGACGAGCTTCAACTGGAGACCGATGCCCGCAGCCTCGCTCATCCATCGGCCACGGTAAGCCTGCGCCATCTCTAGCGGCTGCTCGGCGCAAAAGAGCGGCTGGCTACGATTTTCGTTGAAACCGCTCCGACTTTGCCGTTAATTGCGGCCGCAATGTCCCATCTCCCAGAACATCTCCTCATCGGCTATCGCAACTTCATGAAGGGCCGCTACGCGGCCGAGAGCGAGCGTTACGTCTCGCTGGCGCGTGAAGGGCAGGCTCCTGAAACCATGCTGATCGCCTGCTGCGACTCGCGATCGGCGCCCGAGACGATCTTCGATTCCGGGCCGGGCGAGTTGTTCGTGTTGCGCAACGTCGGCAACCTGATCCCGCCTTTCGAGCCGGACGAAGAGTTCCACTCCACGTCGGCGGCGCTCGAATTCGCGGTGGACGTACTCAAGGTCAAGAACATCGTCATCATGGGTCATGGCCGCTGCGGCGGCATCCGGGCCGCGCTGGCGCAGGGCGGCAAGCCGCTGAAGCCCGGGGACTTCATCGGCAAGTGGATGAGCCTGATCCACACCGCGGCTGCCGCGGTGGCGTCGACCTCGGTGATGACGGCGACGGAGCGGGAGACCGCGCTGGAGCGCATTTCCGTGCGCTATTCGCTCAACAATCTGCGGACTTTTCCGCAGATCAAGGCTCGGGAAGAGGCGGGCGAACTCACGCTCTATGGTGCGTGGTTCGATATCTCTGCCGGCGAGTTGTGGGCGATGAACCGCGAAACCGGTGATTTCGAGCGACCCTCGCTGGATTGACGCGACCCGCCTGACCGGGTTCTTCACCGCTCCATCTTTTTGCTTTAGCGGCATTTGCGCGACGCCGGACGAGTCCGTCCGGCCACAAAATGCCTTGGCCGTTGCGCGGCGCGGGTTTGCGACCTACATCGCGGTGGCACGCCTTGCCCTCTCCTGTACAGTGAGAATGATCCCATGTCCGATATCGACCTTGCCACGCATCCTTTGACCGCATGGAAAGGGCCGCTCGGCCTGCCGGACTTCAGGCGCATCGCGGACAAGGATTTCGGGCCGGTGTTCGATGCAGCGCTGGCGGCGCACGCGACCGAGATCGAGGCGATTGCCGGCGATGTACAGGCGCCGACCATCGACAATACGCTGGCCGCGCTGGAACTGGCCGGCCAGCCGCTCGACCGGGTGTCCTCGATCTTCTGGTGCCGGGCCGGCGCCCATACCAACAAGGACATCCAGGCGCTTGAACGCGACATCTCGCCGAAGATGGCGCGGCATTTCTCGGCGATCTCGATGAACGAGAAGCTGTTTGCCCGCATCGACGCGCTCTACCAGAAGCGCGCCGCGCTCGGCCTCGACGCCGAGACGCTGCGGGTGCTGGAAAAGACCTGGAAGCGGTTCGTCCGCTCCGGCGCGAAGCTCGATGCTGCGGGCAAGAAGCGGCTCGCCGCCGTCAACGAGGAACTGTCGTCGCTGGGCACGAAATTCGGCCAGAACGTGCTTGCCGACGAAAGCGACTGGGCGCTGTTCCTCGACGCCGCCGACCTTGCCGGCCTGCCGGATTTCGTCAAGGCTTCGATGGCCGAGGCAGCCGGGACGCGCGGCCAGGAAGGGCGCTACGCCGTTACCCTGTCGCGCTCGATCTACGAGCCGTTCACGACCTTTTCCGAGCGCCGCGACCTGCGCGAGATCGCCTGGCGCGCCTTCACCATGCGCGGCCAGAACGGCGGCGCCAGCGACAACACCGAGGTGGTGCACGACCTGCTGAAGCTGCGCGCCGAAAAGGCGAAGCTGCTCGGCTACGCTTCCTATGCGGCGCTGAAGCTGGACGACACCATGGCCAAGACGCCGAAGGCCGTCCACGACCTGCTCGATCCGGTCTGGCAGAAAGCGCGGGAAAAGGCGGCGGCCGACCAGAAGGAACTGGAGCGGCTGGCAACGCAAGCCGGCAGCAACGAAACCTTCGCCGCCTGGGACTGGCGCTTCTACCAGGAGAAGCTGCGGGCCGAGAAATTCGCCTTCGACGAAGCCGAACTGAAGCCTTACCTGCAACTCGACCGGGTGATCGAGGCCTGCTTCGACGTGGCGACGCGGCTGTTCGCTATCCGCTTCGAGGAAAAGAAGGGCATCGCCGCCTGGCACCCGGACGTGCGGGCTTTCGTGGTGCGCAATGCCGACGGCACGGAACGGGGCGTGTTCCTGGCCGACTATTTCGCGCGGCCGACGAAGCGCTCCGGCGCGTGGATGAGTTCGCTGCAATCCGGCTACAGGCTGGGCGCGGGCTCGACCCCGGTCATCTACAACATCATGAATTTCGCCAAGCCGCCGAAGGGCGAGGCGGCGCTGCTTTCGGTGGACGAGGCGAAGACGCTGTTCCACGAATTCGGCCATGCGCTGCACGGCATGCTGACCGACGTGACGTGGCCGTCGGTTTCGGGTACCTCGGTCAGCCGCGACTTCGTCGAACTGCCGTCGCAGCTTTACGAGCACTGGCTGACGGTGCCGGAGGTGCTGGAGAAGCACGCGCTGCATGTGGCGACCGGCGAGCCGATGCCGAAGGCGCTGCTCGACAAGATGCTCGCGGCGCGCACCTTCGGCGCGGGCTTCGCCACGGTCGAGTTCACCGCCTCGGCACTGGTCGACATGGCCTATCACGCGCGGACGGAAGCGCCGGCCGAGCCGCTCCGCTTCGAGGCCGAGACGCTGGCCGCGCTGTCGATGCCGGACACCATCGCCATGCGCCACCGCACCCCGCATTTCGGCCATGTCTTCGCCGGCGACGGCTATTCGGCCGGCTATTATTCCTACATGTGGTCGGAAGTGCTCGACGCCGACGCTTTTTCGGCCTTCGAGGAAACCGGCGATCCGTTCAATCCGGAACTGGCGGCGCGGCTGAAGCAGAACATCTATGCCGCCGGCGGTTCGCAGGACCCCGAGGCGCTCTACACCGCTTTTCGCGGCAAGATGCCGTCGCCCGAAGCGATGATGGAAAAGCGTGGTCTGGTGTGACGGGCGGGTTTGGATTGACCTGGCTGCACCGCTGATAGGCCGCTCGCCTTACGCGGGCGCGGATCGAAACTCCCATTCGATGACCTGATGGTCCTCCATGGCGGCGGCTGCCGTTTCGCCCGGCTGCCTTGACTCGGGCCCCGCCTTCGGCTACGGACGGCGCGCAATCGGCGTGGAGACTTTTCCGCGCCGCTTGTCTTTGAAACCCGCAGACTGACAAAAAGACGGTCGGGCCGCCCTTCCTTCATGGAAACCCAGCGGTCCATCAAGGCCGACCGAACAGCGAAAGGCTAAAAATGTTCGCAGTCATTAAAACGGGCGGCAAGCAGTATCGCGTCGCCGCCAACGATCTTCTGAAGATCGAGAAACTGGAAGCCAACGTCGGCGATATCGTCGTTATCGACAGCGTGCTTGCGCATGGCGAGGGCGAGAACGTCGTGTTCGGCGCGCCGTTCGTGGCCGGCGCCACGGTTGCCGCCGAAGTCGTCGAGCAGGGCAAGAACCGCACCGTCATCGCGTTCAAGAAGCGCCGCCGGCAGAATTCGCGCCGCAAGATTGGCCACCGCCAGCTGCTGACCACGGTTCGGATTTCCGAAATCCTGACCGATGGCGCCAAGCCGTCGAAGAAGGCGGAAGCCAAGCCCGCCAAGGCCGCCGCGAAGAAGGAAGCCGCCCCGGCCGCCGCCGCGCCGCTGTTTTCCGCACCGAAGGGCGACGCCGACGACCTTACCGTGATCAAGGGTATCGGCCCGGTCGCGGCGAAGGACCTGAATGCCCAGGGCATCGTCACCTTCGCGCAGATTGCCGCGCTCTCCGACGCCGACGTCGAGAAGATCGACGCCAACATGCCGTTCAGCGCCGACCAGATCAAGGACTGGCGCGAGCAGGCCAAGGAACTGGCGAAGAAGTAAGCTGCCGGCCCCGTCACCGGGACCGACATCGGGCTTGAAACGGACGCAAAGCGCGTTCATAAGGATTCGAGGCGTCCTCGCGGCGCAAAGGAGTTAGACAAATGGCACACAAGAAAGCTGGCGGTTCGTCGCGCAACGGTCGCGATTCGCACTCCAAGCGCCTTGGCGTGAAGAAGTTCGGCGGCGAAGCCGTCATTCCCGGCAACATCATTATCCGTCAACGCGGCACCCAGTGGCATCCCGGCGTCAATGTCGGCATGGGCACGGACCACACCCTGTTTGCGCTGGAAGCCGGCGCCGTCACCTTTACGAAAAAAGCCAATGGCCGAACCTACGTGTCGGTAAACCCGATGCTCAAGGCCGCGGAGTAGCCGGTTCCGCACTTAAACCGGCTCCCATCTCGGGAACCGGTGTCTGGCCATGCCAGGAAAAGGATCAGGGAGATGGGACGCACCATCTCCCTTTTTCTTTGCCTGGAGGAATTTCCACATGGTTGCCGAAGCGGAAGACAGCGACTACGAGAGTATCGTCATTGCCAGCCCCGTGCTCGAGACCGAGCGACTGGTGATGCGGGCGCCGCAGGAGAGCGACATCGCTCAACTCGTCGCGCTCGCCGACAACCATCACGTCGCACAGATGCTGGCGCGCATGCCGCATCCCTATGGCGAGGCCGAGGCGCGCGCCTTCCTGGCCATGGCCCGGGCGCCCCGGCGCGGCGGGGCCACCTACGCGCTCACGCTTGCCGGCACCGATACGCTGGTGGGCTGCGCCGGGCTCGACTCGACCGAGCGCGGGCTGGAACTCGGCTATTGGGTCGGCGAGCCGTACTGGAAACAGGGCTATGCGACGGAGGCCGCGCACGCGCTGGTCGACCTCGCTTTCCGCTGCACCGGCATCCAGGTGCTGCAGGCGTCCTGCCGGGTTATCAACCCGGCGTCGCGCCGCGTCATCCACAAGTGCGGCTTCCAGTATGCGGGGCAGGGCATGCTGAACTCGATCGTCGCCGGCCAGGTTCCGGTCGAGCGCTACCGCCTCGACCGCAAGACCTGGACCAGCCTGCGCAACTGGGCGCGCTCTTGACCGCCGGCGGGCTCGCGGTGGTGGTGGACACGGCAAAACATGCCGTGTCCACTCGCCCTTGCCCGCGCAATAGGGTAGAGCATGGCTCGCCCGAAACCCGCCAACGGCAGAAATCGCAGATCCGATGAAATTCCTCGATCAGGCCAAGGTCTATATCCGCTCCGGCGACGGCGGCACCGGTTCGCTGTCGTTCAGGCGCGAAAAGTTCATCGAGTTCGGCGGGCCGGACGGCGGCGACGGCGGGCGCGGCGGCGACGTCTGGGTCGAGGCGGTCGACGGGCTGAACACCCTCATCGATTACCGCTACCAGCAGCATTTCAAGGCCAAGACCGGCATGCACGGCATGGGCCGCAACATGACCGGCGCCAAGGGCGCGGACGTGACTCTGAAAGTACCCGTCGGTACGCAGGTGCTGGAGGAGGACAACGAGACGCTGATCTGCGACATGATCGAGGTCGGCCAGCGCTTCCTGCTGGCCAAGGGCGGCAATGGCGGCTTCGGCAACCAGCATTTCAAGACCTCGACCAACCGCGCGCCGCGGCGTGCCAATCCCGGCCTGCCGGGCATCGAAATGACGGTCTGGCTGCGGCTGAAGCTGATCGCCGATGCCGGGCTGGTCGGACTGCCCAACGCCGGCAAATCGACCTTCCTGGCGGCGGTCACGGCGGCCAAGCCGAAGATCGCCGACTATCCGTTCACCACGCTGCATCCCGGCCTCGGCGTCGCCCGCATCGATGCGCGCGAGTTCGTGCTGGCCGATATTCCCGGCCTGATCGAAGGCGCGCATGAGGGGGTGGGCATCGGCGACCGTTTCCTCGGCCATGTCGAGCGCACGCGCGTGCTGCTGCATCTGGTGTCGGCGCAGGAGGAAAACCCCGGCAAGGCCTACAAGACCGTGCGTGGCGAACTGGAAGCCTATGGCAACGGGCTCGAGGACAAGGTGGAGATCGTGGCGCTCAGCCAGGTCGATACGCTCGACGCCGACGAGCGCAAGAAGAAGGCGGCGTCGCTGAAACGTGCCGCCGGCCGCACGCCGCTGCTTTTATCGGCCGTGACCCATGAGGGGGTCGAGGCGGTTCTGCGGGCGCTGATGGCGGTGGTGGAAGAGGCGCGCGCGCCCGCCGCCCCGGTCGATACGCGGTGGGAGAGCTGACCGTGACGCTGTTTCCCCGCGAAGGAATTTCTGGCTGGCTCGCATGACGCTATCGCTGAAAAAATACCGGCGCATCGCCATCAAGATCGGCTCGGCGCTGCTCGTGGATCGCGCCAAAGGACTGAAGCACGACTGGCTCGCCTCGCTGGCCGACGATATTGCCGAACTGACCGAGGACGGCGTGGAAGTGCTGGTGGTGTCCTCCGGGGCCGTCGCGCTCGGCCGCACCATCCTGGGCCTCGGCAAGCGCGCACTGAAGCTGGAGGAAAGCCAGGCCGCGGCCGCCGTCGGCCAGATCGCGCTGGCCGGCGCGTGGTCGCAGGCGCTCGGCAACCATGGCCTGAAGTCCGGCCAGATCCTGCTGACGCTCGGCGACACCGAGGAGCGGCGGCGCTATCTCAACGCGCGCGCCACCATATCCACCCTGCTCAAGATGAAGGCGGTGCCGGTCATCAACGAGAACGACACGGTTGCCACCTCCGAAATCCGCTATGGCGACAACGACCGGCTGGCGGCGCGCGTCGCCACCATGATGGGCGCGGACCTTCTGGTGCTTTTGTCGGACATCGACGGGCTCTATACGGCGCCGCCGGCGCGCGATCCGCAGGCGAAGTTCATTCCGCTGGTGGACCACATCACGCCCGATATCGAGGCGATGGCCGGGGCGGCGGCCTCGGAACTGTCGCGCGGCGGCATGCGCACCAAGCTCGACGCCGGCAAGATCGCCACCATGGCCGGCACCGCCATGATCATCACGGCCGGGGCGCGGCTGTCGCCGCTGATGGCCGTGGAGCGCGGCGAGCGTGCCACCTTCTTCAAGCCGAGCAGCCATCCGGTGAAGGGCTACAAGACCTGGATCGCCGGCCATCTGGAGCCGGCGGGCCGCCTGTCCATCGATGCCGGCGCGGTGCGTGCGCTGCTGTCGGGCAAGTCGCTGCTGCCGGCCGGCGTCAAGGTTGTCAGCGGCAACTTTTCGCGCGGCGATACCGTCGCGGTGCTGTCGCCCGAGGCGCGCGAGATCGCACGCGGCCTGGTTGCCTACGATGCCGCCGATGCCGTAAGAATCGCCGGCCTGAAGACGGCCGAGATCGAAGCGGTGCTCGGCTACGAGGCACGCTCGGCCATGATCCACCGCGACGATCTTGTCGTGAACGACGATGCCGGCGAATACCAGGGAGGATGACCATGCTGACCAGGCGTGACAATTCCGGACAGGACGTGGCGGCGCTGATGACCGATATCGGCCGGCGCGCCCGTGCGGCTGCCCGGCCGCTCGCCATCGCGACCGCCGAGCGCAAATACGCCGCGCTTGTCGGCATGGCGCAGGCGATGGCGCGCCGGGAACAGGAAATCCTCGACGCCAACGCCGTCGACATGGCCAATGGCGAGGAAGCGGGCCTTGCCGCCTCGTTCCTCGACCGCCTCAAGCTGACGCCGGCGCGCATCCGCGCCATGGCCGACGGCATCCGCGCCATCGCCGAACTGCGCGACCCGGTCGGCGAAGTGATCGCCGAGTGGGACCGGCCGAACGGCCTGCATATCGAGCGGGTGCGTACGCCGCTCGGCGTCATCGGCGTCATCTACGAAAGCCGCCCCAACGTGACGGCGGATGCCGGCGCGCTGTGCCTCAAGGCCGGTAACGCGGTGATCCTGCGCGGCGGCTCGGATTCGGCCAATTCCTCCGCCGCCATCCACGCCTGCCTGGTCGAAGGCCTGAAGGCGGCGAACCTGCCGGAAGACGCGATCCAGCTGGTGCCGGTCACCGACCGCGCCGCCGTCGGCGAGATGCTGAAGGGGCTTTCCGGCAATCTCGACGTCATCATTCCGCGCGGCGGGAAAAGCCTGGTCTCGCGGGTGCAGACGGAAGCGCGCGTGCCGGTGTTCGCGCATCTGGAAGGCATCTGCCATCTCTATATCGACCGGTCCGCCGATCTCGACATGGCGGTGAAGGTGGCGGTGAACGCCAAGATGCGGCGCACCGGCATCTGCGGCGCGGCCGAAACGCTGCTGGTCGACCGCGCGGCGGCGACCACGCATCTTGTTCCGGTGCTCGCCGCCCTGCACGAAAAGGGCTGCGAAATCCGCGGCGACGCCGAGGTGCTTCGGGCTTTCCCGCAGGCGGTGGCGGCGACGGAGGCCGACTGGACCACCGAGTATCTCGATGCCATCCTTTCGGTAAGGCTGGTGGACGGGGTCGCCGGGGCGATCGACCATATCGAGACCTTTTCCTCGCACCATACCGAGGCGATCGTGGCCGAGGACGCTTCGGCGGTGGAAAAATTCTTCAACGAGATCGATTCCGCGATTCTTTTGCACAATGCCTCGACCCAGTTCGCCGATGGCGGCGAGTTCGGCATGGGCGCGGAGATCGGCATCGCTACCGGCAAGATGCACGCACGCGGGCCGGTCGGTGTCGAACAACTCACCTCGTTCAAGTACCGCGTTCGCGGAAGCGGCCAGGTGCGGCCGTGAGGGTCGCGGTTCGGCTCTCGTTTCAACCTGAATAGAGCTTGGTGTTCTTTCGCGCCCCCCTCTGTCCTGCCTGGCATCTCCCCCGCAAGGGGGGAGATCGGATTGCGTCAATGGTTACGTCAATCATGGACGTTGCAGAGCGAGCGGAGAGGTTGCAGCTGCTGATCTCCCCCCGTGCGGGGGAGACGGCCGGCAGGCCAGAGGGGGGTGCCTGACGCCGTGCTTTCCACCTCAGACAGCAAACCCGCTTCGCGTTACCTGCGCATGCCCCATGTCGAGCGCGGCATGCAGGTCGGCCTGTTCGGCGGGTCGTTCAACCCGCCGCATGCGGGCCACGCGCTGGTCGCCGACATTGCGCTGCGGCGGCTGGCGCTCGACCAGCTGTGGTGGATGGTGACGCCCGGCAATCCGCTGAAAAGCACGCGGGAACTGGCGCCGCTGGCCGAGCGGCTGCGCCTGTCGGAAACTGTCGCCCGAAACCCGCGCATCAAGGTCACCGCCTTCGAGGCCGCCTATCACGTTCGCTATACGGCCGATACGCTGGCGCTGGTGCGCGAGAAGAACCCGGGCGTCGATTTCGTCTGGATCATGGGCGCGGATTCGCTGCGCGATTTCCACCGCTGGCAGCGCTGGCGCGAGATCATGATGACGTTCCCCATCGCCGTGATCGACCGGCCGGGCTCGACGCTGTCGTTCCTGTCCTCGGTGGTGGCCAAGGCCTTCGACTATGCACGGCTCGACGAGGCCTATGCGCCGCGCCTCGCCCACATGCGGGCGCCGGCGTGGACGTTCATCCACGGCCCACGCTCGCTGCTGTCCTCCAGCGCGATCCGCGGGCAGGCCGGGCGGTAAAGATCAGGCCGGCTGGCTCTCCGGCTCGAAGGCCGGCTTGCTGGTGTCGATAAGCAGCGACAGGCAGGCGGCGATGATGGCCGTCATGCCGGCGATCTGGAACGCCAGCGTGTAGTCCCCCTGCATCTCGCGCAGCGCCCCGCCGAAGAAGGCCGCGCTCGCCGCTCCGACCTGATGCCCGGCGACGATCCAGCCGAACACGATCGGCCCCGAATTGTCGCCGAAGGCTTCGTTGGCGAGGCGCAGGGTGGGCGGCACCGTGGCGATCCAGTCGAGGCCGTAGAGCACGGCGAAGACGGTCAGCGCGGTGCCGGAAAAGCCGGACAGCGGCAGGTAGATCAGCGACAGGCCGCGGATGCCGTAATAGACGCCGAGCAGTTTGCGCGGGTCAAAGCGGTCGGTCAGCCAGCCGGACATGGTCGTGCCGATGAGGTCGAACACGCCCATCAGCGCCAGCAGGCCGGCGGCCTGCACCTCGGGGATGCCCATGTCGCCGCAGAAGGCGATGAGGTGCGTGCCGACCAGCCCGTTGGTGGTGAAGCCGCAGACGAAGAACGTGGCGAACAGATACCAGAACACGCGCGTGCCGCCGGCGCGGCGCAGGGTGCCGAGCGTGTGGGCGATGAAATTGCCTTGGGCCGCGGGCGAAACCGGCGGCACGTCGTCGGCGTCCGCACCGTAGCGGACAAGCCCGATGGAGGACGGCCGCTCCGGCACCAGCAGCCAGACCAGCGGCAATATCGCCGCGCAGCCGATGGCGACGGCCATGGCGACCGGCTTCCAGCCACCCGATTGCGCCAGCCACGCCAGCGCCGGCAAAAACACCAGCATGCCGGTGGCGCTCGAGGCCGACATCAGCCCCATCACCAGGCCGCGATTGGTCTTGAACCAGCGGTTGACGATGGTGGCGCCGAGCACGGTGGCGACGGCGCCCGAGCCGACGCCGGAAAAGACGCCCCATGTCGCCACCATCTGCCACGGTTCGGTCATCGACAAGCTGAGTGCGGTGGAGCCTGCCATCAGCACCAGCGCCCCGAGCAGGATCTTCCGCAGGCCGAAACGCTCCATCAGCGCGGCGGCGAACGGTCCGGTGAGCCCGTACAGGAAAATACCGACGGCGGCGGCGAGCGAGATGGCGTCGCGCCGCCAGCCAAGCTCGGATTCCAGCGGCAGCATCATGACGCCGGGCGCCGAGCGCAGCCCTGCCGATACCAGCAGCGCGAGGAAGATGACGGCCACCACGACGAGCGCATAGCGCTGGCCAAATGGCTGGGAGCGGGCTATCATGTTACTGACCGGTACGTTGCGGATGATGCATAATGCGTACCGATCGGTAACATTGTCAAGCGAGCCCGCGAATGACAGGCGACAATAATATTGATGCGAGGATCAAGGGTGGCGATGGATCGGTTCCGCGCGCCGCCGAAAAGATCATGCAAGTGGCGCGCGACCTGTTCTACCGGCAGGGGATAAGGGCGATCGGCGTCGACGAGATCGTCAGGACGGCGGGTGTCACCAAGCCGAGCCTTTACCGCAGTTTTGCCTCCAAGGACGAGTTGGCGGCCTGCTACCTCAGGCAATATGACCGTGAGTTCTGGGGCCGCTTTGACGAGGCGGTGGCGGCGCATCCGGGCGAGCCGCGCGCGCAGATCGTCGCGTTCCTCACCCGTGTCGAAAAGCGTACGCAAAAGTCCGGCTATCGCGGTTGCGGCATGACCAATGCGGCGGTGGAGTATCCGGATCGCGAGCATCCGGCGCGCCTCGTCAGCGAGGAAAACAAGAGGGAGCTGCGCCGGCGGCTGCGTGCCATGGCCCGCGACATGGGCGCTCACGATGCCGAAACGCTGGGCGACGGCCTGCTGCTGCTGATCGAGGGCGCCTATATTTCCGGCCAGCTTTTCGGCAGGGGCGGGCCGGCGAAATCGGTGGCGAGGAACGCCGACCTGCTGATCGAAGCCAGCCTGAACGACTCGCTTTCGCCGAGAACGACACTTGGTTGATCGATCCGGGCTGGCGCACGCTTCGGAAATGCGGGCTGCCGGATGCCTGTAGGGCCGGGCAAGCCAAGAAACCCGCAAAACCGCCGGGATTGGGCCTTGTAACCTTGGCGGTGACCCGTTATCTAGTGCGCCGCGCCCTAGGGCGGACCATGACCCCGCGGAGAGGTGGCAGAGTGGTTGAATGCACCGCACTCGAAATGCGGCATGGGTGCAAGCCCATCGGGGGTTCGAATCCCTCCCTCTCCGCCAATAATCTTGTGCAAGATGTTGAAATTCCATTATAATCTGGAATTGATCAGCTCATTTCCCTACATGTTTCCCGCATTGGAAGATTGGTAATCGGCAGCTTTCCGCTGAAAACAACCGGCGAAGTTCGCTATTCAGAGATCGAGCCAGTCGTCAACCTAAGCGATTGACCCAACTCGAAAAAATGGCGCGCCAGACGAAATTCGAACCTGTTGTCAGCTTCGAACGCGCTGTGAATGCCTGCATTATCGGCCTTACTCCTCGGAACCGGACCGAGAGCTTCCGGCCCCGAACTACCCCTCCAGCAACCTGTATCCCACGCCCGGCACCGTCCTGATCATTTTGGGATCTGTCGGATCGCGTTCGATCTTGGAACGCAATTGCCCGATGAATACCCTCAGATATTGCATGTCCTCGGCATGGGCCGGTCCCCAGACCGAAGTCAGCAAGGTGCGGTGGGTGACGACGCGTCCCGCATGACGCGCCAGCAGGATAAGGAGATCATATTCCTTCGGCGTCAGCTTAAGTTCGGCGCCGTCGCGACGAACTGTCCGCCGGACCGTGTCGATCTCCAGCCCGTCGATGGTCAACTGCGAGACACCGCCATCCTGTGTCACGCGATGGCGAAGTGCGGTGCGGATGCGTGCGGTCAATTCGCCGATGCCGAAGGGTTTTTCGATATAGTCGTCGGCGCCGAGGTTGAGCGCGGCAATCTTTTCCGTCTCCCGATCGCGCGCGGAAAGAATGATGATCGGCATGGTGGACCATGCACGCACCCGTTCGATCACATCCTTGCCGTCCATGTCGGGCAGCCCAAGGTCCAGAATGATCATCGCCGGGATTGCGGTGACGGCAAGTTTCAGCGCCGAGGCCCCATCGCTGGCCAGCAGCACGTCATATCCGGCTGCCTCCAGCGCAGGCTTCAGGAAGCGCTGGATCTGCGGCTCGTCATCGACGACCAGGATGCGATCGCCGCTCATGCCAGTTCCGTGTTCCCGTTTTCGTCGGGTATCGGGAAGCGCAATGTTATGCGCGTGCCGCGCTTGCGAATGGCGGGGCTTTCCGCCCTGATCGTTCCACCCATGGCCTCCACAAATCCTTTGGCGATGGCGAGCCCAAGGCCGGTTCCCGGCGTGCGGCCGTCCGGCTTGCCGCGGCGGAAGAACTTTTCGAACACCTTGTCCAGTTCCTTTTCGGGAATGCCCCGGCCCATATCGGTGACCGTAAGGACAACATCGCCACCATCGGTTCGCGTATAGACGGCAACCGGTTCCGCGCCACCATACTTTATCGCATTGTCGATCAGGTTGAAGAGCACCTGTCCAAGCAGGACGCTGTCGCCCCGGACAAGCGGCAGGGTTTCTGCAAGGCTGGTTTCGATCCTGCTTGCCGGAAAGTACTTTCTGACACGTTCCAGCGTGCCGTGGATCACGTCGCCGACATCGACCCAGTCCTTGCGTGGATCGACGGTTCCGGCTTCGATCTTCGTCATGTCGAGCAGATTGGAGACGAAACGGTTGAGCCTGTCGCTTTCCTCTTCGATAGAGGCGAGCAGGTCAGCGCGGCTGGCGGGTTTCATCCTTTCGCCAAGCTGCCGGAGGCTGGAAACGGCGCCAGAGATCGTCGCCAGCGGGGTCTTCAGATCGTGCGAGATCGAGGACAGCAGCGCCGAGCGGAACCGCTCGCCGGCAGCACGCGCCGCCTGATCGAGATTTTCCTTCGACAGGCGCGCCCGGTCGATGGCGATGGCGGTCTGGTCGAGGATCGCGCCCAGCGCCTGTTCCTCTTCCGGATCGAGCGGTTTGCCGGTCAGGCGAATGCCGACGACGGCTCCGACGTTGCCGGCAGGTCCGAGCGGCCTGAACTGGAACGTGCTGTTCGGCAGGGTGCCGGTGGCATTGCCCGCGGCTTCATTCTTTGCACCAGCCCAGCGCGCCGCAGTCATGTCTGTCACATCAAGTTCTGTGTCGGGGGGCCAGGCGGTCGCGACGGTCAATTCGCCGTCCACGGGCGTCAGCAGCACGATGTCACGGCGCAGCGATGCCTGCATCTGGCTGACCGCTGTCCAGACGACATCGTCGGCCTTCACGGTTCCCGACAGCTTGCGGGAGAAGTCGTAAAGCGATTGCGTGGCGACTGCCCTTTGCCGGGCTACTGCCGCCTGTGCAGAAACGCGGGATGCAAGGCCGCCGGCAAGCAGCGCCGTGATGAAAAAAATGACCAATCCGAAAACCTCGTGCGGCGAGGCAATGGTGAATGTCTCAAGCGGCGGGATGAAAAAGAAATTATAGGCGAATGATGAAAGGACGGCCGCGATGGAGGCTCCGAGCGAGCCCGCATAGACGGCTGAGAGGACAACGGCCAGAAGGTAGATCAGCGAGACATTAGGCAGGTCGATTGCCTGTTTGATTGCCGTGCCAAGCAGGGTCGCCACCGCAACGGCGGCGAGAGGCACGCCGAATTCCCTCACCGGGTTCCTGAGCCAGCGGCGTGGCGCAGGGACGATCAGGTTTGGCTTCGCGTCCCCGTCTTCCGTTACGACGTGGATGCCAATTCCAGAGACGCGCTCGATCAGCGCGTCCGGCAGGGATTTCCTGAACAGTTTTCCCATTGGCGAGGGACGTCGTGCGCCGAGAACGATTTGTGTTACGTGCTCGCGCCGCGCGGCCCTGAGGATTTCCTCAACGAAGTCGTTGCCCGTGACGCGCCTAGTTTCGGCGCCAAGGCTAACCGCCAGCTTGAAATTTGCTTCCACTATCTGCGCAAGCGCACTCGGCGGCGTGGGCCGGTCGGGGCGCTCCACGGTGATGACGAGCCAGGGGGCATTGAGACCGCTCGCTAGCCGAGCCGCGGTGCGCACCACTTTTTCCGAAAGGCCGTCCGGTCCGATGCACACGAGCAGGCGCTCCGAGGTCCGCCAGGCCTCCTCAATTGCATTCTGCTTGAGAAAATCCACGACCTGATCGTCGACCCGGTCAGCCGTGCGCCGCAGCGCCATTTCGCGCAGGGCCGTCAGGTTGCCGACCCGGAAGAAACTGTCGGCGGCCCGGCGGGCATTTTCCGGCAGATAGACCTTGCCTTCTTTCAGGCGCTCGATCAGCGCAGCGGGCTCAAGGTCGACAAGCAGGACCTCGTCCGCCTGCTGCAACACGCTGTCCGGCACCCGCTCGCGCACCGGCACCGACGTGATCTGCTGGACAACATCCGAAAGGCTTTCCAGATGCTGGACATTCATTGCCGACCAGACGTCGATGCCTGCATCGAGCAGTTCTTTCACGTCCTGATAGCGCTTTGGGTGGCGGGAGCCGGGTGCGTTGGAATGCGCCAGTTCGTCGACGACGAGGATCTTTGGCTTGCGGGCCAGCGCGGCGTCGATATCGAATTCCTCGATCTCGCGGTTCTGGCGTTCGACCTTGCGGCGAGGCAGAAGTTCCAACCCTTCGAGCAGTCCGGCGGTTTCGCTTCGACCATGCGTCTCCACCAGGCCGATGACAATGTCCACGCCTTCAGCCTTGAGTTTGCGGGCGCGCGACAGCATTGCAAAGGTCTTGCCGACGCCGGGCGCTGCACCAAGGAACAAAGTGAAGCGACCCCGGCCGCTGCCGGCAAGCGCCAGCAGGGCATCGGGGTCGGGGCGTTGTTGGTCGGAGCGATCGATCATTCGGTCAGGCGGGCTTGTCGGCATCCAGCGCCAGGTTCAGCAGCAGCACGTTGACGCGCGGCTCGCCGATAATACCGAACAGGCGACCTTCGGTGAAGCGATCCACTATTGCCGCAACGTCTGCTTCTGTCATACCGCGTGCCTTTGCGACACGCGCGATCTGCACCTTGGCAAATTCGGGGGAGATGTGCGGGTCGAGGCCCGAGCCGGAAGCCATGGCGCCATCGGCCGGAACCGGACCGGAAAGGCCTGAAGCCTGAAGGCGCGCCACGTCGGTTTTGACGCGCTCGGCCAGCTTGGCCGAAGTCGGTCCAAGGTTTGAGCCGCTGGAGGCGGAGGCATCGTAGCCATTGCCGGCAGCCGACGGCCGAGGCCAGAAATACTTGTCCGATGAAAAGGACTGGCCGATCAGCGCCGAGCCGACGATATGGTCTCCGTTTCGGACTAGCGATCCATTTGCCTGCGCTGGCATGAGCACCTGTGCCATGCCGGTGATCGCCAGCGGATAGGCGATGCCAGTCAGCAGGATGAAGGCAAGGGTTAGAACGATTGCGGGGCGAAGATAGCTTTGCATGATCACACCAGATGAAGGGTTGAGACGATGACGTCGACCAGCTTGATTCCAACGAAGGGAAGGACCAGCCCGCCAAGCCCATAGACGAGGAGGTTGCGGCGCAGCAGAGCGGCGGCGCCGACCGGGCGATAGGTCACACCCTTCAAGGCCAGCGGGATCAACGCGATGATGATCAGCGCATTGAAGATCACCGCCGAGAGGATCGCCGATTGCGGCGAGGCGAGGCCCATGACGTTCAGCGCCGATAGTGTCGGATAGGTCGTCAGGAAGAGCGCCGGAATGATGGCGAAATATTTGGCCACGTCATTGGCGATGGAGAAGGTCGTGAGCGAGCCGCGCGTCATCAGCAATTGCTTGCCGATCTCCACGATCTCGATGAGCTTGGTCGGACTGGAATCGAGATCGACCATGTTTGCCGCCTCGCGGGCGGCCTGCGTGCCGGTCTGCATGGCAACGCCGACATCGGCCTGGGCGAGCGCCGGCGCGTCGTTGGTACCATCACCACACATGGCGATCAGCCGCCCGCCTTCCTGCTCCTTGCGAATATAGGAGAGCTTTTGTTCCGGCGTGGCTTCGGCAAGAAAATCGTCAACGCCGGCTTCGGAAGCGATTGCCGCTGCCGTCACCGGATTGTCGCCGGTCACCATCACCGTGCGGATGCCCATGGCGCGAAGCGCCGCAAAACGCTTCTTGATGTCGGGCTTCACCACGTCCTTGAGATGGATGACGCCAAGCAGCCGGGAACCGTCGATGACCGCCAGCGGCGTTCCGCCGGTCCGCGCGACCGTGTCGACAGCCTGCCGGAACTCGGCGGGCGCGTCTTTCTGCCCTACATCAGCCAGCTTCAGAGCGGCGTCGACCGCGCCCTTGCGCAGCTTTCGACCATTGATGTCCACGCCCGACAGGCGTGTTTCTGCCGCAAAGGGAATGATCGCGTCCGGCTTGGCGTCCGGTGCCTTGAGCCCGAAATCGCCGGTCGCAAGCGCGACGATGGAGCGACCCTCCGGCGTCTCGTCCGCGAGGCTTGCGAGCAGCGCAGCCTCGGCAAGCTCGACCTGCGTCACGCCCTGGACGGGCAGGAAATCGGAGGCCATGCGATTGCCGAAAGTGACGGTGCCGGTCTTGTCGAGCAGAAGCGTGTCGACATCGCCCGCCGCCTCCACCGCGCGACCCGATGTGGCGATGACATTGAAGCGGACCAGCCGGTCCATTCCGGCAATGCCGATGGCGGACAGCAGGCCGCCGATGGTGGTGGGGATCAGCGTCACCAGAAGGGCCGCCAGCACAGTGACGGTCAATACGGTGCCGGAATATCCGGCCAGCCCCCACAGCGTGACGACCGCGATCAGGAAGATCAGCGTCAGCCCCGACAGCAGGATCGACAGTGCGATTTCGTTGGGCGTCTTCTGCCGCTCGGCTCCCTCTATCAGCGCGATCATGCGGTCGACGAAGCTGGACCCCGGCGCAACGGTGATGCGGATATTGAGCCAGTCCGACAGAACCTCGGTGCCGCCGGTGACGGCGGAGCGGTCGCCGCCCGCTTCGCGGATTACAGGAGCGGACTCGCCGGTAATGGCACTTTCATTGACCGAAGCCACGCCCTGAATCACTTCGCCATCGCCCGGGATCAGTTCGCCGGCCTCCACGATGACGAGGTCGCCGATCTTGAGATCGCTCGCTGCCACTTCGACAACGTCGACCCCATCGGCTTTCAGCAGCTTGCGCGCCTTGAGCTGCGTGCGGGTGCGGCGCAGCGTATCGGCCTGGGCCTTGCCGCGGCCTTCGGCAACGGCTTCCGCGAAGGTTGCGAACAACACGGTGAACCACAGCCAGATAGCGATCTGACCGGAGAAAGGCGCGTCGCCGTTTCCGGCTACCAGGTCGCGGATGAAGAACAGGGTCACCACCGCCGCAACAATTTCCGTCACGAAGATGACGGGGTTACGCATGAGCTTGCGCGGATCGAGCTTGACGAGCGCATCGCGGATCGCCGGGACCAGGATGGCCGTATCGAACAGGCTATGCGCCATTGCAGGTGTCTTGGACATGATGATGCCTCAGAAGGTTTGCCCGGCGAGCATTGCAAAGTGCTCGACGATGGGTCCGAGCGCGAGCGCCGGGAAGAATTGCAGGCCACCCATGATCAGGATGATGCCGATGAGCAGGCCGACGAAGAGCGGCGTCGTGGTCGGGAAAGTGCCGGCGGTCGCCGCCGCACGCGGCTTGGCGGCAATCGAGCCCGCGATTGCCAGCACTGGAATGGCATAGGCGAAGCGGCCGAGCAGCATCGCTATGCCAAGCGTGGTGTTGTACCAGGGCGTGTTGGCCGATAGGCCGCCAAAGGCGGAGCCGTTATTACCCGCGGCGGACGTGTAGCCGTAGAGGATTTCCGACAGGCCATGCGGTCCGCCGGTTCCGATGCTGGCGACAGCGAAGGGCAACATCGCGGAGGCGGCGGTAAAGCCGAGGATCGTCAGCGGCAGGACGAGCACGGCCAGCATGGCGTATTTCATCTCGCGGCTCTCGATCTTCTTGCCCAGCAGTTCCGGTGTGCGGCCAACCATGAGGCCAGCAACGAAGACGGTGAGGATTGCGAAGACGAGCAAGCCATAGAGGCCGGAGCCCACGCCACCCGGCAGGACCTCGCCGAGCTGCATCAGGAACATAGGTATGAGACCGCCAAGGCCGGTGAGAGAACCGTGCATGGCGTTGACGCCGCCATCCGAAAGGCCGGTTGTGACCGCCGCATAAGCGGCCGTCATTGCCTGCCCGAACCGGACTTCCTTACCCTCCATATTACCGAGAGAAGCATCGACGCCAAGCGAGGTAAGGATCGGATTGCCGGCGGATTCCGCCCAATAGACGATGCCCGTTCCAACCAGCAGGAACACCGCCGTCACGGTGAGGAAAGCCCAGCCCTGGCGGCGGTCGCCGACCATCTGGCCGAACGCGTAAACCAAAGCTGTCGAGACGGCCAGCATGGCCGCGATGTTCAGGTAATTGGAGAGCGCGGTCGGGTTCTCGAACGGGTGCGCGGCGTTGACGTTGAGGAAGCCGCCACCATTGGTGCCGAGTTGCTTGATCGCTTCCTGACTGGCGATCGGTCCCAGCGCGATGGTCTGCTGCGCGCCTTCGAGCGTGGTTACGGAAACCGACGCGTCGAGCGTCTGTGGCAGTCCCATGGCGACGAAGGTGAGCGCGACGATAATGGCGAGCGGCAAAAGTACGTAGAGCGTGGCGCGGTTGAGGTCGACCCAGAAATTGCCTACAGTCTGGACGCCGGAGCGCCCGAAGGCGCGCGTCAAGGCCAGCGCCATGCCGATGCCGGCTGCAGCCGAGACGAAATTCTGCACCGTCAGTCCGGCCATCTGGCTGAAATGGCTGAGCGTCGTTTCGCCGCCATAGGATTGCCAGTTGGTGTTGGTGACGAAACTAACCGCCGTATTGAAGGCGAGGTCCGGCGACATGCCAGCAAAGCCCTGCGGGTTGAGCGGTAGGTAGAATTGCAGGCGCAGAATCGCATAAAGCGCGGCAAAGCTGGCCATGGAGAAAGCCAGCACAGACATGGCGTAAGCCAGCCACCCCTGCTCTGCTTTCATGTCGACGCCTGCTGCGGCATAGAACCCGCGCTCGACGGGGCGAAGCACGGGCGAAAGGAAGGTGCGCTCGCCGGAGAAGACACGGGCCATGAACAGGCCGAGCGGCTTCACCAATGCGGCGATGATGAGAAAGAGAAGGCCGATCTGCAGCCAACCGATAAGTGTCATGGAAGGTCTCCTGCCGATCAGAACCGTTCGGGGCGGATCAGCGTGATGACGAGATAGACGCCGAGCGCCAATGCGACGGCGAGGCCGATGAGAGGTTCAAGCATGGCGGGCCTCAAATGCGGCCGAGGCTGCGCGCGTAGAGCGCGAACAGGCCAGGAATGCCAAGCCCGAGGGCGAGATAGAAAAGATCCGACATCGAGATTCTCCGAAGCTGTTTCAGCTCGGGAAGGTCGGCCTTTTCAGATCAATTATCGATTGGGAATAGAGGCGCCGGACATAAGGAAAGGATAAAGACTGAAGGGCCCGCCGAACTCACCAGCGGCGGCTTGAGCGGCTACTGCTCGGCAAGATTCGGGGTGCTTCAGGAGCGAAGCCGTATGGTAGAATATGGTGACCGCGCGTTCTTGACAAAACGCAGATGAACTGCGGCTTCGGCAGTCCACTTCTCCTCCCCGGCACCGTGGGTGCGGTTGTCGACTTCTCTGCTCCCGGCTTCGATCTGGTTGAGGATGGCATTCCAGTTTTGTGAAACATCGACGCCATAGTGCTGGGCGAGGGCACGCAACCCTGCCTCCAACGCGCGCATCAGGTGCATCACACATGCTGTCCGACGCGCTTAAAGCGGATGATGTGCGACAGGAAAGGGCGCGGAACAGAAATTGGCTAACGCATACGCCCGGTTAGCCAAAATCACCCGCAAGCGATTGATTTCATTGAAGGAGAAGAAGGGAATGGTACGCCCAAGGGGAATCGAACCCCTGTTTGCGCCGTGAGAGGGCGCCGTCCTGACCGCTAGACGATGGGCGCGCTCAAGAACCGGCCATATAGGCCGGCCTTTCGCAAAAAGCAACCGGCCTTTCGCGGCAAAAAGCAGTCATTTGTTGCGGATCGTGAATTGGCCGATCATGCGGCGCTCAGCGATGTCGTAGACGAAGATCGTGCGGGAACCGTCGGCGAGTTCGGCCTCGATGGAAAGGCGGGTTTCGGAGAGCGACTGGGAAAGGACCTTCGCGCCCACCGGCAGCACGATGTCGCCGCTTACCGGCGCGCCGGCCGGTGCCGGAATTTCGCTGACGGGTGAGGGGGCCGGCGTCCTGGTGCGCGATTTGTAGACAAGGGCCGCAATCACCACCATAAGGGCGAGGAAAATAAGCCCGAGGTTGACGGCCATGAAGCGTATCAGCTTGCGCCGGACTTTCTCGAGCCCGGGGTCGAGCGGCGGCGTCTCTTCGTCGTCGGCGGCAGGCCTGGCCATGGCAGAATAGTCCGGAACGGTTGTCGATGAGCGCTCATAGCGAACAGGCCCCCGAATTGATAGGGGACGAATTGATAGCGGACGATTTGACCGGCGGCCGCAAGACCGTGCTCGAGGTCGAGCCTGAGGCCGCCGGCCAGCGGCTCGACCAGTGGCTGGCCGGCAAGCTCGGCGCCATCCTCTCGCGCAATCGCGTGCAGGGGCTGATCCGGCAGGGTGCGGTCGGCATCGACGGCAAGCCGCTCGGCGAAGGCAAGCGCAAGCTGGTGCCGGGCGAGCGCGTGTCGGTCGTCCTGCCCGACGTCGAGCCGGCGGCGCCGCAAGGCGAGGCCCTCGCGCTCGACATCCTCTACGAGGACGCCGATCTGATCGTCGTCAACAAGCCGGCGGGTCTGGTCGTGCATCCGGGTGCCGGCAACTGGTCGGGCACGCTGGTCAACGCGCTCATCCACCACTGCGGCGAAAACCTTTCGCGCCTCGGCGGGGTGTGGCGTCCGGGTATCGTCCACAGGATCGACAAGCAGACCAGCGGCGTTCTGGTCGTGGCCAAGACCGACCTTGCCTATACCGCGCTGTCGGAGGCCTTCGCCGACCATGGCCGCACCGGCGACCTCGAGCGCGCCTATGTCGCGCTGGTCTGGGGCATCCCGCCTCGCGGCAGGGGAACGGTCGACGCCCCGCTCGGCCGGGCCGCCGATCGCGTGCGGCGCGCGGTCGTTCCCGAGACGCGCGAGGACGCCCGCCATGCCGTGACGCATTTTTCGGTCGAGGAGCGCTTCGGTCAGGGGCAGGGCGGCGGCGCCCAGGCGAGCCTGATCGAATGCCGGCTGGAGACGGGACGTACCCACCAGATCCGCGTCCACATGGCCCATATCGGCCATCCGGTGATCGGCGATCCCGACTATGGCCGCGCCTTCGCCTCGAAGGCCAACCGGCTGCCGCCGCTGCTGCGCGAAAAGGTGAGGGCCTTCCCGCGCCAGGCGCTGCATGCCCGCCTTCTTGAATTCCGGCATCCCGGTACCCATATCGCCATGCGGTTCGAGGCGCCGCTGCCCCCTGACATGGAGGAACTTGTCGAGGGGCTCCGGTCGCTGTGAGCTGCCTTGAGAATTCCAGAATCGACCCATAAAAAAGCCCGACCGGCATTGTTCACTTCACCGTGACACTCCGTTCAGGCAGGAACTAATGCTGTCTTTTCTGGTTTTGTTCCAGTATAAGCCGACTGTCCCGGATGAGCCTCGTCGTTGGCATCCGGTTCGCCTGTCCGCCGCTTCCTGGGGGCAGGAACTCAAGAGAGGAGGGTGCAAATATGGCCCAGTCGCTACCTAGTATCGTTTCCGGCGAAGGGGGGCTTTCCCGTTATCTCGAGGAAATCCGCCGCTTTCCGATGTTGCAGCCGCAGGAAGAGTACATGCTCGCCAAGCGTTATGCCGAGCATGGCGACACTTCGGCCGCGCACAAGCTCGTCACCAGCCATTTGCGGCTCGTCGCCAAGATCGCCATGGGCTATCGCGGCTATGGCTTGCCGATCGGCGAGGTGATTTCCGAAGGCAATGTCGGCCTCATGCAGGCCGTTAAGAAGTTCGAGCCGGAGCGCGGGTTCCGGCTGGCCACCTATGCCATGTGGTGGATCAAGGCCTCGATCCAGGAATACGTCCTGCGTTCATGGAGCCTGGTCAAGATGGGCACGACCGCCAACCAGAAGCGGCTGTTCTTCAACCTCAGGAAGGTGAAGAGCAAGATTCAGGCACTGGACGACGGCGACCTCAATCCGGAGCAGGTGTCGGAGATCGCGACGCGGCTCAATGTTTCGGAAGAGGAAGTGGTTTCCATGAACCGCCGCCTGTCCGGCGACGCCTCGCTCAATGCGCCGATCCGCGCCAGCGAGGGCGAGTCCGGCGAATGGCAGGACTGGCTGGTCGACGACAGCCAGAGCCAGGAGCAGATGCTGATCGAGCAGGACGAGCTGGAAAACCGGCGCGGCATGCTCGCCGGCGCGCTTTCCGTCCTCAACGATCGCGAGAAGCGCATTTTCGAGGCACGCCGGCTGTCCGACGAGCCGCTGACGCTGGAGGAATTGTCGAGCGAGTTCGACATTTCGCGCGAGCGTGTGCGCCAGATCGAGGTGCGCGCCTTCGAGAAGGTGCAGGATGCCGTCAAGGCCGCCGCCAAGCGGCAGGCGCAGGCCCTGCGCACCATCGAGGCGCAGCCGGCCGCCTGAATAACGGGCCGGGTCCGTCACGTCCCGGCTGCGTTGTTTTCCGACCTAACATGAACGCTCCGAAGGCCGTCCGGCTTTCGGAGCGTTTCTGTATCGGCCCGTCTCTATTCAGCCGCGGAATGCCGTTACGGCGTTTCGGGGCGACCTTGCGGCGTGGCGGCGGAGCCGGCTACCCGCTCTATCGTGGATGGTCGATAGAACTGCTCGATCATGGCCTCGACGCGTCGCCGGTAGCTGTACTGCTCCGCGCGAGCGAACGCGCCGGCTTTCAACGCCAGAAGCCGGTCCCTGTCTGAACATAGTTGCGCCAGGGCCTCGGCGATGCGCTGCTCGACAACCGGGCGGCTCTGCGCCTTGGTTTCGACGACCGCGCCGCAGGTCGAATCCACTGCGACACCCGGCCCGCCCAAATCGAGGCATACGACCGGCAATCCGTGCGCCATCGCCTCGCCGATCGCCTGTCCGGCGGAATCGTGCAGGCTGGGGAACAGGAATATGTCGTGCGATCCGTATAGCCGGTGCATTTCCGCGTGCGGCACCTGCCCGACGAAGCGCACCATGCCGGCAATGCCCTGTTCCTGTGCGATGGCTCTCAGATAGGCTTCATCCGGCCCTGTCCCGGCGATGGTCAGGCTAAGTCCGGGAATGCGCCCCCGGAGCCTGGAAACGGCACCGAGCGCGAGCTGGACGCCTTTCCAGTATTCCAGCCGTCCCGCGAACAGGATCGATGGCCCGCTGGGGGATGCCTTGGATAGAAACACCGGCTCGCCCAAGGCAGGCGGCGCGTATATATCGGGCACCACACGGGCTTTTCCCCGCCACCATGGCGGCACGTATCGACGGGTAGCCTCGTCGGTCACCAGGATCACGTCGGCCAGCGCCAGGCATCGCAACGCCATCGGATCCAGCCGGCTGGCCAGATTGAGCAGGTCGCGCTTGATCTCGAACGCCGTGCCGCGCCGTGGTAATCCCTGCCGCAGCCGCCATGGCGCGCGCTCTCCGCCACCGACGGGACCGAAGATGAAGCGAGGCCCGAGGCCGCCCAGGAAAGACGGCCACCGCAGTACCGTCCACGTCAGGTGATGGATAATATCGTAGTGATTTTTGGCGTGCAGTTCGGCGGCCACCTTTCGGGCCGTCATCTGCCACCGGTAATAGTGCTGGCGAATCCGGTGCGGGTTCTCGTAGCCGGGGCCGGGCCATCCCGGTATGTCGTGCCAGGCGAAGGTCAGGCCGCCGGGAACGTCGTTGCTTTCGACATAACGCTCTATGGCCGCCCGATGGTGGCTGCCACAGGTCAGCACGGTGACCGTGTGGCCTTGCCGGGCCATTTCCAGCGCGAGATTCCAGCCCTTTCCCTGTTCGGAACCCGCGCCGGGCTCGCAGGCATAGGCCGAGGCAAGTATCTTCATCGCTCCGTTCCGACCGCATCCGTCCGTGCTTGGCCGAGGATCGGGCATTGCCTGCCCCGGCGCAAACTGCACTTAAGAGGTAGCCGTCAGAGTGCGTTCAGCGGGATTTTCAGGTAGCGGCAGCCATTGTCTTCCGGTTCCGGCAGGCGGCCGCCGTTGATGTTGACCTGCAGGGCGGGCAGGATCAGGCGCGGCATCGGCAAGGTCTTGTCGCGCGCTTCGCGGGCGGCGACGAATTCGGCCTCTGTCAGGTATTTCGACAGATGGCTGTTGGTCGCCCTCTGCTCTGCGACGGTGCTCTCCCAGACGGGATCGCGTCCGCCGGGCATGTAGTCGTGGCCGGTGAAAAGCCGCGTTTCGTCCGGCAGGGCCAGGATTTCCTGGATCGAGGCCCACAGGCGGCGGGCGTCGCCGCCGGGAAAGTCGGCGCGCGCCGTGCCGCTGTCGGGCATGAAGATGGTGTCGTGGACGAAAGCGGCGTCGCCGATCACATAGGTGATGGAGGCCAGCGTGTGGCCTGGCGAGAACAGCACTTTTGCCGGCATGTCGCCGATCGAAAAGGTTTCGCCCGGCTCGAACAGCTTGTCCCATTGCGAGCCGTCCGCGGGGAAGTCCGGCCAGTTGAAGATGACCTTCCACAGGTTCTGGACCTCGGTGATTTTCGAGCTGATGGCGGTCGGCGCCCCGGTTTTCCGGCCGAGGTAGTGCGCTGCCGAAAAGTGGTCGGCATGCGGATGCGTGTCCAGAATCCACTCGATGTCGAAACCGCTCCGGTCGACGAAGGCCAGCAGCGCGTCGGCATTGGTGGTCGAGGTTGCACCCGCCTTTTCGTCGTAATCGAGAACCGGATCGATGATGGCGCAGCGCCGCGTGGCCGGATCGGCGACCACATACTGGATCGAACCGGTGGGCTTGTCGTAGAAACCCGTCACCAGCGGGCGGATGGGTGATCCGATCAAAGCGTGCCCCCTTTCATGCAGGAATAAATTTCCATGCCTGCCTTGAATCCGGGCATGGTTATCCTCCCCGACGGCACAGTCAAGCGCCGCCGGACCATGCATGGGGGCAGAAAATCAGGCGGCGGGCTGCCTGGTCTTGCGCAGATAGGGCAGGACCTTCTCGAACGAGCCGAAACGCTTGATCGCTTCTTCGTCCGAGATCGTGCCGCCGATGACGACGTCGTCGCCCTGTTTCCAGTCCGCCGGTGTCGAGACCGAGTGCTTGGCGGTAAGCTGGATCGAATCGATGGCGCGCAGGATTTCCTGGAAGTTGCGGCCGGTCGACATCGGGTAGGTGAGGATCAGCTTGATCTTCTTGTCCGGGCCGATGACGAATACCGAGCGCACCGTCTGGTTGTCGGCGGGCGTGCGGCCTTCGGAACTGTCGCCGGCGGCGGCCGGCAGCATGCCGTAAAGCTTGGCTACCTTGAGGTCATGGTCGCCGATCATCGGATAGTGGACCGCGTGGCCGGTCGCCGTCTTGATGTCCTCCTTCCAGCGATGGTGGCTTTCCACCGGATCGACCGAAATACCGATGATCTTGGCGTTGCGCTTGGCGAACTCGCCTTCGAGCCCGGCCATGGTGCCGAGTTCGGTGGTGCAGATCGGCGTAAAGTTCTTGGGATGCGAAAACAGGACGGCATAGCCGTCGCCGATCCAGTCGTAGAAATGGATCGTGCCTTCAGTCGTTTCGGCCGTGAAGTCAGGGGCCGTGTCGTTGATGCGAAGGCTCATGGCGTGCTCCTTGTCGTGATCGTGGCTATGGATGGTTTGGCGGCGGCCCGGCTACATTTGGTCAATCGCCGGCTGCTGTGCGGGCAATCTAAGCTTGCGCCGAGCAATGCGGCAAGCGTTTTTGCGCCGTGCCGGGCATGGCCTATCGCGGGGCCTATCGCGGGTGCGGGGAAGGTCAGGCCTTGCCGGCGGTCAGGGTAACCGCCAGATCCTCCATGCGCTGGGCCAGCGATCCAAGCGCTCCCGTCAGCGCCGCGTCGTTCTTGTCGGCCTTGGTCAGGGCCTCGTCGCGCGTCTTGCGCAGGGTCTGCACTTCGCTTTCCATGCCCTTCACGCCCTTCTGGAGTTCCGTCAGCTCGTCCATGACCATGATGCCGGCCATGACCG
Source organism: Mesorhizobium sp. (assembly GCA_049650385.1). Taxonomy (GTDB): domain Bacteria; phylum Pseudomonadota; class Alphaproteobacteria; order Rhizobiales; family Rhizobiaceae; genus Mesorhizobium. Next base: position 82,480 of record JBASAA010000041.1, on the reverse strand, counting down.
TCAGGCGCTGGTCGCCGATCTCGCCGAAGGAATCCTTCAGGTGCGAGACATAGCGGTCGAAGCGCATGGCGAGGTCCGCGAGGTGCTCTTCCTGGCCTTCGTCGCAGGCCATGCGGTATTGCTTGCCGTCGATGGATACCGTGACTTGTGCCATGCCCGTGCCTCCTCGCCTACCTGTCCAGCACCGCGCGGATGGTTTCCATGGCGGTCACCAGCCGCCGCGATACTTCCTTGTTGGCGTCTTCCAGCCGCTCGGCGCGGGCCTCGGAGTTGTCGAGTTCCTGCGCAAGGCGGGAGCGATCCGCGTTCATGCGCTGCACTTCGGCCTCGGCTTCGGAATAGTCGCGCTCGTTCTCGAGCCTTGTCGCCACGGCGCTTTCCAGCTCTTCGATCGCTTTGCCCAGCCTGGCGATGACTTCCTTCAGGGTCGTTTCACCGGTCATGGTTCTATCCCATCATCCGCCCATCACCGAATCGTTCGCTTTCAGAAAGCGTTATGTCCGAAACATTAGGCGGCGGGTGAAGGATGCGTCAACAAAGCTCTATGGGCTGTCCCCTGCTAAGGCTACAGTGCGGGACAGCGGATGGCGCCGACACAGGAAAACACAGCGATTTATTGACTAAAGCCCCGCGGCTGTTATGTGTCGCCCCATCTTTTTCCCGAACCGTCATTGCCCGGAGGAACCATGGTTTCGCGCGAACAACATGACCGGATGGCCAATGCAATCCGATTCCTTTCCATGGACGCCGTCGAGAAGGCGAAGTCGGGGCATCCCGGCCTGCCGATGGGCTGCGCCGACATCGCCACGGTACTGTTCACCCGCTTCCTGAAATTCGACGCGAAAAACCCGCACTGGCCCGACCGCGACCGTTTCATCCTGTCGGCCGGCCATGGCTCGATGCTGCTCTATTCGCTGCTCTACCTGACGGGCTACGAGGATATCACCCTCGACCAGATCAAGAATTTCCGCCAGTTGGGCTCGCGTACCGCCGGCCACCCCGAATACGGCCATGCCGCCGGCATCGAGACCACCACCGGCCCGCTCGGCCAGGGCATCGCCAATTCGGTCGGCTTCGCGCTCGGCGAGCGCATCATGAACGCCGCCTTCGGCAAGGACCTCGTCGACCACTACACCTATGTGCTGGCGGGCGATGGCTGCCTGATGGAAGGCATCAGCCAGGAAGCGATCACGCTGGCCGGGCACCTGAAGCTCAACAAGCTGATCGTGTTCTGGGACAACAACGACATCTCCATCGACGGATCGGTGTCGTTGACCGACAACACCGACCAGGTGGCCCGCTTCCAGGCCTCGGGCTGGAACGCGCATCATATCGACGGCATGGACCCCGAGGCGATCGCCTATGCGATCGAGGCGGCGCGCCATTCCGACAAGCCGACGCTGATCGCGTGCAAGACGACCATCGGCTTCGGTGCGCCGACCAAGGCCGGCACCAACAAGGCGCACGGCTCGCCGCTCGGCGCCGACGAAATCGCCGGTGCGCGAAAATTCTTCGGCTGGGACCTGGCTCCCTTCGAAGTGCCGGCCGATGTCCTTTCGGCGTGGCGCGAGGCCGGCCAGGCTGGCGTCAAGGCGCGCACGGAATGGGAAGGCCGGCTGGCCAAGTCCGACAAGAAGGCCGAGTTCGAGCGCCGCGTCAGCGGCAGGCTGGCCGAGGGCTTCGACGGCGTCATTGCCGACTACAAGAAGAAGCTCAGCACGGACAAGCCGAAGGTCGCTACCCGCAAGTCGTCCGAAATGGCGCTGGAGGTCATCAACGGCTTCCTGCCGGAGACCATCGGGGGCTCGGCCGACCTCACCGGTTCCAACAATACCAAGACCAGCCAGACCAACAACATCACGCCCGATGACTACGGCCAGCGTTATGTCCACTACGGCATCCGCGAGCACGGCATGGCTGCGGCCATGAACGGGCTTTCGCTGCATGGCGGCATCATCCCCTATGGCGGCACCTTCCTGTGCTTCTCAGACTATGCGCGGCCGGCGATGCGGCTTGCCTCGCTGATGGGCATCCGCTCCATCTTCGTCATGACGCACGATTCCATCGGGCTCGGCGAAGACGGCCCGACCCACCAGCCGGTCGAGCATCTGGCGGCGTTGCGCGCCATTCCCAACCACCATGTGTTCCGCCCGGCCGACGCCACCGAGACGGCGGAGTGCTGGCAGGTCGCCATCGAAAGCGAAAAGACGCCCTCGACGCTGGCGCTGACCCGCCAGAACCTGCCGGAACTGCGCACCGAGTATGTAGCGGAAAACCTGTCGAGCAAGGGCGCCTATGAGCTGGCGGCGGCGGAAGGCGGCGAGGCGGCGGTCACCATTTTCGCTTCCGGTTCCGAGGTCGAGATCGCGCTTGGCGCGCGCGCCCTGCTTCAGGGCCACGGCCATCCGACCCGTGTCGTGTCGGTGCCCTGCTTCGAACTGTTCGACGAGCAGAGCGCCGACTATCAGGCGAGCACGATCGGCAAGGCCGGCGTAAAGGTCGCCATCGAAGCCGGCATCCGCCAGGGCTGGGACCGCTTCATCGGCACCGACGGCATCTTTGTCGGCATGACGGGCTTCGGCGCGTCCGGCACCATCGAGCAACTCTACCCGCACTTCGGCATTACCGCCGAGGCGGCGGCAAAGGCCGTGGAGGCCCGGCTGCACAAATGATGGCTTCGGCCCGCGCCGGAGCGATTTGATTGAAACCCGCGGCGGACCGCTGGCCACGCCTGGCGGTCGCCGCAGCGAACGACGGACGTCTTCCGCCCCAGGAGAAACAAATGACTGTCAGAGTTGCCATCAACGGATTTGGCCGTATCGGCCGCAACGTCCTGCGCGCCATTCACGAATCCGGCCGCAAGGATATCCAAGTCGTCGCCGTCAACGATCTCGGCCCGGTCGAGACCAATGCGCATCTTCTGCGCTATGACAGCGTGCACGGCCGCTTCCCGCATGAGGTGACGGTCGACGGCGACCAGATCTCCATCGGCTCCGAAAAGTTCAAGGTCTGCGCCGTGCGCGATCCGGCGCAACTGCCGTGGAAGGACCTCGGCGTCGACATCGCGCTTGAATGCACGGGCCTGTTCACTTCCAAGGAGAAGGCCTCGGCGCACCTTGCCGCCGGCGCCAAGCGCGTGCTGGTTTCGGCCCCGGCCGACGGTGCCGACCTGACCGTCGTCTACGGCGTCAACCACGACAAGATCAGCAAGGATCACGTCGTCGTTTCCAACGCCTCCTGCACCACCAACTGCCTGGCGCCGGTGGCGAAGGTGCTGAACGACGCCTTCGGCATCGAAAAAGGCTTCATGACCACGATCCATTCCTATACCGGCGACCAGCCGACGCTGGACACCATGCACAAGGACCTCTACCGCGCCCGCGCGGCGGCGATGTCGATGATCCCGACCTCGACGGGCGCGGCCAAGGCGGTCGGGCTGGTGCTGCCGGAACTGAAGGGCAAGCTCGACGGCGTCTCGATCCGCGTGCCGACCCCGAACGTCTCGGTCATCGACTTCAAGTTCGTTTCCAAGAAGCCGGTCACGGTGGACGAGGTGAACCAGGCGCTGGTCGCGGCCGCGGACGGCAAGCTCAAGGGCATCCTCGCCTATACAAACGACAAGCTGGTCTCCATCGACCTCAATCACAACCCGGCGTCCTCGACCTTCGCGCTCGACCAGACCAAGGTCATCGAGGGCAATCTCGTCCGCGTCATGTCGTGGTACGACAACGAATGGGGCTTCTCCAACCGCATGTCCGACACGGCGGTCGCCTTCGGCAAGACCATCGCCTGACGGCCCGCTTTCTTCACGACATCGAACGCCCGGCTTCGGCCGGGCGTTTTCGTTTTGGGCCATGCGGCAAAAAAAGCTTGCCAGTTGGCTGTTCACGACAACACATTTGCGGATCGCCTTGTGTTCGCCGCAGTCTGCCTTAAGCACGCATAAAAGCATCCCTCCGCAAGAAGCGGAGCTCGGGGAAATACAGCATGGAGCATGCGATCTATCTCGTAACGTTGGTCGGCACCGGACTTGTGGTGGCCGCGGCGTTTTCGAGCCTGATCGCCTTTCGCTTCGGCGCGCCGCTGTTGCTGTTGTTCCTCGGCATAGGCCTCGTCAGCGGAGCCGACGGCCTCGGCATCCAGTTCGACAATGCCCGCGTCGCCTATTTTGCCGGCTCACTGGCGCTGGCCATCATCCTTTTCAATTCCGGCTTCTCCACGTCGCTGAAGGTCCTGAGGCAGGCGGCGTTGCCGGCGCTGACCCTGGCGACCGCCGGCGTGCTCGTCACCACCGGCGTGTTCGGCGTTGCCGTCTACTACCTGCTCGGCCTTAGCTGGCTGGAATCCTTCCTGCTCGGCGCGGCCGTGGCCTCGACCGACGCGGCGGCGGTGTTTTTCCTGTTGCGCGCCGGCGAGATCCACCTGCGCGAGCGGGTGCGCTCGACGCTTGAGGTCGAATCCGGCACCAACGATCCGATCGCCATCTTCCTCACTATCACGCTGGTCGAGATCATCGCCGTCCACGGTCACCCGCAGGCCAACGCGCTTCTCGTCGACCTCGTCGTCGGCTTCTTTATCAGCATGGGGCTTGGCGCCATTGTCGGCCTGCTCGGCGGCTTTGCCATCGTGCGGCTGGTCGACAGGCTCAATCTCGACCACGGCCTGCTGCCGATCTTCGTGCTGACGCTGTCGCTGATGGTGTTCGCCGCCGCGGGCGCCATCGGCGGCTCGGGTTTCCTCGCCGTCTATCTGGCGGGGCTGGTGGCCGGAAATTCCGACATCCGCGCCGTCACCATGCTGAAGCGCTTCCAGGACGGCATGTCGTGGCTGGCGCAGATCATCATGTTCCTCGTGCTCGGGCTGTTCGCCACGCCGTCGCAGTTTTCCGCGCTGCTCGTTCCTGCGGTTCTGCTCGGCCTGTTCCTGGTGTTCGTCGCGAGGCCCCTGGCGGTGTGGCTGTGCCTGGCGCCATTCCGGCTGCCGCGGCCGGAGGTGGCGTTCATCTCGTGGGTGGGCTTGCGGGGAGCCGTCTCCATCCTGCTTGCCATCACGCCGCTGCTCGGCGGGCTCGAAAACGGGCGCACGATCTTCAATACCGCCTTCATCGTGGTCCTGGTTTCGCTGCTGGTGCAGGGCTGGACCGTCGGTCCGCTGGCGCGCCGGCTTGGCCTAATCGTTCCGGCCCGGCTCGGCCCGCTCGACAAGGTCGAACTGGAACTGCCGGGCTCGGCCCGCCACGAACTTCTCGCCTACAAGGTGGCGCCGGGCAGCCCGGTGGCGCGCGGCGAGCGCATTCCGCGCTGGGCAAGGCCCTCGCTGGTGGTGCGCGACGGGCGCTCCATGCGCTTCCAGGACATGGGCCGGCTCGCTGCTGGCGACAATGTCTACATCTTCGTGCCGGACCGCTACCCACGCCTGCTCGACAAGCTGTTTGCCAGCCGCGCGCTGGTCGACCCAGAGGACGCCGATTTCTTCGGCGCCTTCGCCGTGGATCCGGCCCGTCCTGCGGCCGAACTGGAGACGGCCTATGGCATCGGCCTCAGCGAGGCAGAGCGCAAGCTTACCGTCGCGGCCCTGCTCATCGAGCGGCTGGGCGGCCATGCCGAATATGCCGACCGCGTGCCGATCGGCCCGATCGAACTCATCGTGCGCGATGTCGACGACAAGGGCCAGATCACCGGCGTCGGCCTTTCCTTCGAACCGACCGCGCCAGTGGCCCGCGTTCCCGTTTTCCTCAGCGCCGGCGAGATTGCCGACCGGGTGATCGCGTTTCTGCGCGATCGGCGCAGAAAGCGCGGGCAGCCGCAGCCCGCGCCGGCAAAGGAAGAGGGGCAGCCGGAAGCGGTGGCCGAAGCCGGGCAGCCGGCATCGCAGGAGACCGCGAGCGAAGAGGATATGGGAGACGACGCGCCGCAGGCCGCCTGACAGGCTGCCGTCGGTTTTTTCGACCGAACGCGGCTGCCGGCCTTGCATCGCCCAAAACGCACGGTAAGGTCCGCTCGCTTTTCCGGAAAGGACCTCGCCATGGCCGGCTTCAAGACCCTCGACGATATCGGCACCATTGCCGGCAAGCGCGTTCTGGTGCGGGTTGACCTCAATGTTCCGGTCACCGACGGCAAGGTCAGCGACGCGACGCGCATCGAGCGCATCCTGCCGACGCTGGACGAACTGTCGAAGAAGGGCGCGAAGGTCATCCTGCTTGCCCATTTCGGTCGGCCGAAGGGCGAGCCCAATGTCGAGTTTTCGCTGGACCCGATCGCCCATGCGGTGGCGGCGATGATCGGCAAGCCGGTCGCCTTCGCCGCCGACTGCATCGGCGAGGAAGCCGCCGGCGCGGTCGCGCGCATGAAGGACGGCGATCTGCTGCTTCTGGAAAACACCCGCTTCCACAAGGGCGAGGAAAAGAACGACCCGGCCTTCGTCGAGGCGCTGGCGAAGAACGGCGACATTTTCGTCAACGACGCGTTTTCGGCGGCGCACCGCGCGCATGCCTCGACGGAAGGGCTGGCTCACCGCCTGCCGGCCTATGCCGGGCGCACCATGCAGGCTGAGCTTGAAGCACTGGAAAAGGGCCTCGGCAATCCGGTCAAGCCGGTGGTCGCCATCGTCGGCGGCGCCAAGGTGTCGACCAAGATCGACCTGTTGATGAACCTGGTGCAAAAGGTCGATGCGCTGGTCATCGGCGGCGGCATGGCCAACACCTTCCTTGCCGCGCGCGGCACGCAGGTCGGCAAGTCGCTGTGCGAGCATGACCTCGCCGCGACCGCCAGGCAGATCATGATCGAGGCCGCCACCGCCGGCTGCGCCGTCATCCTGCCGTCGGACGGCGTCGTCGCGCGCGAGTTCAAGGCGGGAGCCGCCAACGAGACCGTGGCGATCGAGGCCTGCCCGGCCGATGCGATGATCCTCGATGCCGGGTCCGCGTCGGTGGACAAGATCAACGAGTGGATCGACCGCGCCGCGACGCTGGTATGGAACGGTCCGCTCGGCGCGTTCGAGATCGAGCCGTTCGACCGGGCGACGGTGGCGGTGGCGCGGCACGCGGCGGCGCGCACCAGGGAAGGCAGGCTCACCTCCGTTGCCGGCGGCGGCGATACTGTTTCGGCATTGAACCATGCCGGCGTTGCCGACGACTTCACCTATGTCTCGACGGCCGGCGGCGCGTTTCTCGAATGGATGGAGGGCAAGCCGCTGCCGGGCGTCGAAGTGCTGAAAAAGCAGGGCGAGGGATAATACCTTCGGCGTTCAATCAATTTTGAGCTTGGACGATTTTGAGGTTGGGCAACCATTCCTTTGGCGCTAGCGTTTCCTAAGCCGTAGTCACGGAGAAGGAAGATGAGCGAACGTCTCGAGGATATCGCCGCCGCCATGGTGGCCGACGGCAAGGGCCTGCTGGCCGCCGACGAAAGCACCGGCACCATCAAGAAGCGCTTCGACGCCATCGGCGTGGAGTCGACGCCGGAAAACCGGCGCGACTATCGCGAACTGATGCTGCGCACCACCGGCGCGATGCGCGAGTGCATTTCCGGCGTCATCCTCTATGACGAGACGATCCGCCAGGACGCGGCCGACGGCACGCCGCTGATCGACATCATCAAGGCCACCGGCGCCATTCCCGGCATCAAGGTCGATGCCGGCGCCAAGCCGCTGGCCGGATTTCCCGGAGAAAAGGTCACCGAAGGGCTCGACGGGCTGCGCGAGCGGCTGGCGGAATATCATGGCATGGGCGCACGCTTCGCCAAATGGCGCGCGGTGATCGATATCGACGTGGCCAGGGGCGTTCCTTCCGGTGTTTCCATCGCCACCAACATGCACGCACTCGCCCGCTATGCGGCGCTGTGCCAGGAGGCCGGCATCGTGCCGATCGTCGAGCCGGAAGTGATGATGGAAGGCGACCACCCCATCGAAATCTGCTTCGAAATCAGCAAGGCCGCGCTGCTCAAGCTTTATGGCGAGCTCTACGGGCTGCGGGTCCGGCTCGAAGGCACCATCCTGAAGCCCAACATGGTTATCGCCGGCAAGAAGGCGGCAAGGCAGGCGGGGCCGGAGGAAGTCGCCGAAAAGACGATCAGGCTGTTCCGCGAGGCGGTGCCGGCCGCCGTGCCGGGCATCGTGTTCCTGTCCGGCGGCCAGTCGGAGGTGGAGGCGACGGAAAACCTCAACGCCGTCAACGCCATCGGCCCGCATCCGTGGAAGGTCAGCTTTTCCTATGGCCGCGCCTTGCAGGAGGCGGCGCAGAAGGCCTGGGGCGGCAAGGCCGCCAATGTCGCGGCAGCCCAGCAGGCGTTCGCCCACCGCGCCCGCATGAACCATCTGGCCGCGCTCGGCCAATGGCGGCCTGCACTGGAGGACGCCGGCTGAGGACGAGGCCTTCCGGTCAGTGCCAGTGCCCCATCACCGCCGTCAGCGAGATGGCGGCCAGCGCCAGCACCGCCAGCTTCCAGAAGTCGCGGCGCTTCTTCAGCCACGGCCAGCCGAGCGGCTTGATGAGCTGGATGACCATCATGGCGAGGATGACGAGGGCGAGCAGCTTGGACATGCCGTCTTTGAACAGCAACGCGGGCGCGTGTCAAAGCCAATGCGGAGACTGGGCCAATATGCGATCCGGGCCGATGCGGGAACTGGGTCAAAAGCGCCATGGACGTATACCCTTTCCAGGCGCTAGAACGGCTTGGTTACTGCCCGGGAGGAGAGAATATGGCATCGCGTTATCACGAGATCTATCAAAGCTGGCAACGCGATCCCGAGGCGTTCTGGGCCGGGGCGGCGGAAGGCATCGACTGGATAAGACCGTTCGACAAGGTGTTCGACGCGGAAGCCGGTGTCTATGGCCAATGGTACGCCGGCGGCCTGTGCAATACCTGCTGGAACGCCGTCGACCGCCATGTGGAAAGCGGGCGCGCCGGCCAGGCGGCGCTGATCCACGACAGCGCCTATACCGGCGTGGTGCGGAAATTCACCTATGCCGAGATGAAGCGCGAGATCGTCGCCCTCGCCTCGGTGCTGAAGAACCAGGGCGTGGGCAAGGGCGACCGCGTCGTCATTTATATGCCGATGGTGCCGGAGGCGGTGTTCGCCATGCTGGCCTGTGCGCGGCTCGGCGCCATCCATTCAGTGGTGTTCGGCGGCTTTGCCTCGAACGAACTGGCGACCCGCATCGACGACGCCAAGCCCAAGCTGGTGATTTCCGCCTCCTGCGGGCTGGAGCCGGGGCGCGTGCTCGCCTACAAGCCGCTTCTCGACGGCGCCATCGCGCTTTCCCGCCATAAGCCGGACCATTGCCTCATCCTGCAGCGCGAACAGCTTCGCTGCGACATGAAGGAAGGCTACGACATCGATTTCGCCGACGCGGTGGCGCGCGAGCGGGCGGCCGGTGCCAATGTCGACTGCGTGCCGGTGCTGGCGACCGACCCGCTCTATGTCCTTTATACGTCCGGCACCACCGGCCAACCGAAGGGCGTCATCCACGACAATGGCGGCCATATGGTCGCGCTCAAATGGTCGATGGAAAACGAATACGGCGTCAGGCCGGGCGAGGTGTTCTGGTCGGCGTCCGACATCGGCTGGGCGGTCGGCCATTCCTACATCGTCTACGGGCCGCTGCTGCATGGCTGCACCACCATCATGTTCGAGGGCAAGCCGGTCGGCACGCCCGACGCCAGCGCGTTCTGGCGCGTGATTTCACAGCACGGCGTCGTGGCCCTGTTCACCGCCCCAACCACGTTCCGCGCCATCAAGGGGCAGGATCCCAAAGGCGAACTCGTCGCCAGGTTCGACCTGTCGATGTTCAGGACGCTGTTCCTGGCGGGCGAGCGGGCGGACCCCGAAACGATCAAATGGGCCGAGCACAGCCTTAAAGTTCCGGTCGTCGACAACTGGTGGCAGACCGAGACCGGTTCGCCGATCACCCACAATCCGGTCGGCCTCGGGCTGCTGCCGGTCAAATACGGCTCGCCGGGCGTGCCGATGCCGGGCTACGACATTCGCGTGCTGGACGATGCCGGTCACGAGGTGCCGCGCGGCACGCTGGGCAATGTCGTCCTGAAACTGCCGCTGCCGCCCGGCTGCCTGCCGTCGCTGTGGAATGCGGACGAGCGTTTCCGGCAGGCCTATCTCGCCGAGTTTCCCGGCTACTACAAGACGGCGGATGCCGGCATCGTGGACGAGGACGGCTACCTGTTCATCATGGCGCGCACCGACGACATCATCAATGTTGCCGGCCATCGGCTCTCGACGGGAGCGATGGAGGAGGTGCTGGCCACCCATCCGGACGTCGCCGAATGCGCGGTCATCGGCATCGCCGACGAACTGAAAGGGCAGGTGCCGCTCGGCTTCGTCGTCCTTTATGCCGGCGTCTCGCGCGATACGGCGCTGATCGAGAAGGAAGTGGTGGGCCTGGTGCGCGAGAAGATCGGGCCGGTTTCCGCCTTCAAGACGGTGATTACCATCAAGCGCCTGCCGAAGACGCGCTCGGGCAAGATCCTGCGCGGCACCATGCAGAAGATCGCCGACAAGGAACAGTGGTCGATGCCCGCCACGATCGACGATCCGGCGATCCTGGAGGAAATCGGCAAGGCGCTGGCCGATCGCGGCATCGGCGTCTGAGGCCTGCACAGGTGCGGCGGTCTTTCCTTTCCGGCGCCAATTCGCTAGACGGGGCCTTCCCCACATAATGCAGTCCGTGCCGGTCGGCGCGGTCCGTCTGTTGCGAGCGCTCGACCATGGAAACAGCCTATTGCGGCGTCGATTTCGGCACCACCAACTCCACCGTCGGCCTGTGCCGGCCGGGGGCGGCGCCTGAACTCGTCGTGCTCGAAGGGGAGCACAGGACCATTCCCACGGCGCTGTTCTACAGCCTTGAGGATGGCAGGACCTATTTTGGCCGCTCGGCGGTGTTCGAATACATGGACGGCGCCGAAGGGCGGTTCATGCGGGCGCTGAAGTCGATCCTCGGCACCGGTCTGATGAAAGACACCACCCAGGTGGGGCGGGAGCGGCTGCGCTTCGAAGCGATCATCGGCCGCTTCCTGCGCCATCTGCGCGGCCGGCTCGAGGCCGAGCACGGCGCGGCGCCCGAGCAGGTCGTCCTTGGCCGCCCGGTGCGTTTTGTGGACGAGGACGACGCGGCCGACAGGCAGGCTGAGGCGCAACTGGAAGCGGCCGCGCGCATGGAAGGCTTTCGCCACATCGAGTTCCAGTTCGAGCCTGTGGCGGCCGCGCTCAGCCATGAGCGGGCGCTCGATGCCGAGCAACTCGTGCTGGTCGTCGATATCGGCGGCGGCACCTCGGATTTTTCCGTGCTGCGGCTTTCGCCGGAGCGGGCGCGGCGCGCCGACCGTCTCGACGATATCCTGAGCACGACGGGCGTGCACATCGGCGGCACCGATTTCGACCGCCAGCTCAACATCGCCAAGGTCATGCCGTATCTCGGGCTCGGCTCGGAAACGCGCGACGGCAAGCGCCAGCTGCCGGTCTGGTACTTCAACGACATGGCGACATGGCATCGCATCAACACGCTTTATACGCCGCAGAACGCCCGCGACATCCAGCGGCTGGCGCGCGAGGCGGCCGAGCCGGAGAAGCTGGCGCGCTACGCCCATGTGCTCAAGAATCGCTCCGGCCACCGGCTGGCCGGTGAGGTGGAAAAGGCCAAGATCGCGCTGACGGATACGGATGCGCAGACCATCGTCCTCGACGAGCCGGGCCTGCGGCTCGAGGTTCCGGTCATCCGCGCCGAGTTCGAGGCGGCGAGCCATGACCTTGTCGCGCGCATCGGCGCTGCGGTGGACGAGGCCCTGCGCCTCGCCAGGATCGAGGAGCAAGCGATCGAGACCGTCATCCTGACCGGCGGCGGCGTGCAGGTTCCGGCGGTGGAAAGGGCGGCGACGCGGCGCTTTGCCGGTGCGCGCATCTCCCGCTCCGACCGTTTCGGATCGGTCGGACTCGGCCTTGCCATCGACGCCGCGCGCCGCTTCGGCTGAAGGCCCCCGAGCCCCTCGCAACCCTGCTGACAGGCTGCTGGCAGCAGGGGTGTGCGACAATGGCTTCCAGTCAAATCAGGAGGCCGACGATGAACGAGCTCACCATCCTGCACAGCGTGAAGCGCTATATCGGCAAGGTGCGCACGCTGCGCAACGAAATCCGCACCGAGCGCCTGCTCAATTCCCTGCCAGCCGAGGTCCGCATGGACATCGGCTGGCCGGATCTGCACGAAGGCTGGCAGCAACGCCATAAATAGCCTCGATTCCGGCGCCATGATGCCCGTCGATCGCTTCCGGCCAGACGGCGGCCGCTGCGCGGGCCTCCTGACACTATGCTGTCAGCAGGCCCGTGCGATAGTATCCGCGAACCCTGGGTGGACGGCGGAGAGGAACGACGATGCGACGCGCCGACAGACTGTTCCAGATCGTGCAGCATCTGCGTGGCGGCCGGCTGGTCACCGCGCAGAAGCTCGGCACCTGGCTCGAGGTTTCCGAGCGCACGATCTACCGCGACATTGCCGATTTGCAGTCGACCGGCGTGCCGATCGACGGCGAGGCGGGCGTAGGCTACATGATGAGGGAAGGGTTCGACCTTCCGCCGCTGATGTTCACGCGTGACGAGATCGTCGCGCTGGTCGCCGGCGCGCGCATGGTGCGCGCCTTCGGCGGCGCCGCCATGGCACGGGCGGCCGAGGAAGCGCTGGTCAAGATCGGCGCCGTCTTGCCCGAAGCCGAAAAGGATCGCATCGTCCGCACGGAAATCCACACGCCGATGTGGGTGGTGAGCGATGCCGCCCGCGAGGCGATCGACCTGATCGAGCGGGCGGTGGAAAAGCGGCAGGTGCTGACCGTCGACTATACTGACGAGGCCGGCCGTGGCAGCGTGCGCGACATCCGTCCGCTCGGCCTGTGGTTCTGGGGCAAGGTGTGGACGCTGATCGCCTGGTGCGAGATGCGGGGCGATTTTCGCGCCTTCCGCATCGACCGCATCGGATCGGTGATCGTGGCCGGCCGCACCTTCCGGCCGGAGCGTGGCAAGCAGCTTGCCGATTTCTACCGCACGGTGGAACGCAGCGGCGACCAAGCCATCCTCAACGGGACGGCGCGGGGCGGATAAAGCGATCCGCTGTTATTCCTCGCCGTCTTCGTCCTCGTCCTTCGACTTCAGCGCCGACAGCTTGGCGAACACGGCATCGGCGTCCAGTTCCTCGTCCTCATCCCGCGGCTTTTCCGTGGGCGGCACAAGCCGTTCGGTGAGCGATGCCGGCAACAGCGTATCGCCGACCGGGGCGGCCGGCTCCTTGCCGCGCGAGGCGCGGTTGACTTCCATGTCGAGGTCGATCTGCGAGGTCAGACCGAGCGTCACCGGATCCATCGGCACCAGATTGGCGGCGTTCCAGTGCTTGCGCTCGCGGATCTGCTCGATGGTCGACTTGGTGGTGCCGACCAGCCGCGAAATCTGCGCGTCCTTCAGTTCGGGATGGTTGCGCACCAGCCACAGGATCGCGTTCGGGCGGTCCTGACGCTTCGATAGGGGGGTGTAGCGCGGACCCTTGCGCTTGGATTCCGGCACCCGGACCTTCGGCTCGGAGAGCTTGAGGCGGTAGTTCTCGTCCTTTTCGCCGCGCGCGATCTCGTCGCGGGTCAACTGGCCGGTCATGATCGGGTCCATGCCCTTGATGCCCTGCGCCGATTCGCCGTCGGCAATCGCCTTCACTTCCAGCGGATGCAGGCCGCAGAACTGCGCGATCTGCTCGAAGGAGAGCGCGGTGTTGTCGACCAGCCAGACGGCGGTCGCCTTGGGCATGAGCAGCGTATTGACCATTGGATACAGTCCTTTTATTCGCCCGCGTTCCCGCGCGGGCGGTGGTTTTAGAGCCACCGATATGGGAAAAGTGCGGCCTGTATAAACGCCCTTTGTGCGTTTCGCAACGGTTTTGGGCAATTTCAGCCGAATGAACCGCCGGTGGAGCCGAGCGATTCGGCGATCATTCGCACACTACCTGGACGCGCTCGCCTGATCGCGTGGTGGAGCGGCACGCCAGCCCCGACGAGGTCTCGCCGGCATGCGTGCGGGCACTGGACAGCCTGCGCGCGGGCTTCCGCGTCGTTCTCGTTCCGGCATGCGGCGATATCGGGAAAGGCTCGGGCACGGTGGCCACGACGTTCGGCCGGCTTTCCACGGGGCGCATGCGGCCGGGATGCCGCATGTCCAGCGGGCCGAGGTCGACGCGCCGTATGTCTAGGGGTTCGGGGATCACCACCGTTCCGTCGTCGGTCCTGGTGCAACCGCCCAGCGCCAGAGTCACGAAAACCAAACCTGGAAAGAACCGCCTCGGCATCCACCACCTCCGTTGCCCGACCTTGGCCAACGAGGGTGACCGGATCAGGGCAATGCGGCGGTGAAACGGCAGAGATTGGGCTTAAATATGGCGGTTTCAGGTTTGTTAAGGTTAGCTGCTCATTAATGCTTGCATGCCTATCGTCTGCGGTGAGCCGTCGAGGGGGTTCGGGGTGGTACTGCCTGGGGTGAAGCGATTGTGGTGACTGCAGGAGAACCGGGTGACGCACCGATGGGAGACGCGAACACCCGAGAGCCGGCGGCAAAGGCCCGACCGCTTGCGGAATTGTCTGGCGAAGAACTGCTTGCCCTGGTCGAGGCTGGGGCCGACTGGCTGTGGGAAACCGACGCCGAGTTGCGCTTTTCATGGTTTTCCGATGCCTACCAGAGGGTCACCGGCATCGATCCGGCGCGGGTCATCGGCCGGTTCCGGTTCGATTTCCTCCGGAAGGCGCTCGATGGCAGCCGCGCCATCGCCGCGCATCTCGACGATCTGCAGGCGCATCGGCCGTTCCGTGACTTCGTCTATGAGCTGAAGGACGGCCGCAAGGGGTGCCGCTGGATTTCGACGACGGGTTTTCCCCGATTCGATGCCGACGGCACCTTCATCGGCTATCGCGGCGTCGGCCGCAACGTTACCGGGATCGCCGCCTCGGTGGAAGCGCTGGAAGAGGCTTCGTCGCAAGGCGAGGAGCCGCATGCCGAGCAGATGATGGCCGCGCTCAACGTGATGAACGACGCCTTCTGCTACTACGACGCGCACGACGTCCTCGTTCTTCACAACGAGGCCATGCTCGCCATGTATGCCGACCTCGGCGACGCGCTCGCCCCCGGCACCCGTTTCGAGGACCTGCTCGACGCCGGCCTGGCGCGGGGGATGTGGGATACGCAGGGCCTTGCGCCGGACGAGTGGCGTCGCACTTGGCTTGAGCGCCGCCGCAACCAGTTGCAATCGACGGTAATGCTGCGCTTCGCCGACGGGCGCTGCGTCATGCACCGGGAAGTGCGCGTTGCCGAAGGCGGCATCGTCGCCACCTGCACGGACGTGACCGAGCTCGAAAATCGGCAGAGCGAATTGCTGGTTATCGCCGAGCGCAGCAGGCAGTTGCTGTTCGACCTGCAGCGCACGGTCGATTCGGTGGAAATGGGGATCGTCGTGGTCGACGCCGATCTCAACACGGAACTCATCAATCGCGCCTTCTATCGGTCGTGGGACATGTGCCCCGAGCAACTGCCGCTTGGCGTTCCCTTTCGCCGGCTGCTCGAATTCGACCGCAACAACGGGCTGGAGGATATCGCAGAAGAGGACTGGGAGGCCTATGTCGCCCGGCGGCTGGCCGATATCCGGGCGGGAGAGGTGGCGCCCCGCGAATTCACACGCGGCGACGGGCGCTCGACGATCTATTCGGTTACCCCGCTTTCGGGCGGTAAGCGGCTGCTGACCTATTACGACGTCACCGAGATGAAGGCCCGCGAAGCGGAACTGGCGGTGACGCTGGAGAAGGCCAAGCTGGCCGAGGCGGTCATCAACAGCGTGCCCAACCCGATGTTCGTCAAGGATTCGGACCTGACCTATGTGATGGCCAACCAGGCCTTCGCCGATTTCTTCGGTACCACGCCCGAGCGGATCGTGGGCCTGACGGACAAGGACCTTGTCGCGCCCGAGGAACAGGGCCTGTTCGAGCCATGGGAAAGGCAGGTCCTGGAAACCGGGGAAATCTACGAGGTCGAGACGGGCTTCGTGCGCGAAGGCGTCGAGGGCGCGCGGATCGTTCGCAAGAATCGCGTCCGGACATCGAGCGGCAAGGCCTATCTCGCCAGTTCGATCTTCGACGTCAGCGAGCTGAAGCGCCGCGAGAAAGAGGCCGAAGAAGCACGCAGGCATCTGGCTTATGTGCTGGAATCGCTGCCCGCCGCGGTCATGATCTACGATCGCGACGACAATTTCGTCTTTGCCAACAAGAAGCTGCAGGATTCGTGGCCGGCCCTGAAGCCGGTGTGGAATCCGCAAAGCACGCTTCGCGACGCCTTCGCGGTCGGCCACGCCAACGGCTATTTCATGGAGAGCGGCGACAAGGAAGTCGACAAGCTCTACGCGGTCGATATCGAGCGCTGGATCGACGGCATGGTCGCGCGCTATCATCAGCGCAGTTTCGTTTCCGAGCGCCAGAACCCGAACGGCCGCTGGTATCAGGTCTACGACATGCGCACGGACGACGGCACCTTCATCGGCGTGCGCGTCGACATCACGGAACTGAAAAGCCGCGAGAAGGCGCTGCGCGATTCGATGCGCCAGATCGACCTGTTCTGGCATGTGATGGACGAGTTGCCGGTCGCGGCCTTCGTCAAGGCCGAGGACCTGACCGTCGAATTCGTCAACAAGGCCTGGTGCGCGATGACCGGCATCGCCAAGGACGAGGCGGTAGGGCGTACAGACGCCGAACTGTTCGCTCCCGAGGCGGCACAAGGCTACAGCTACAACGATTCCCAGGTCGGCATCACCGGCAAGGTCATCGAGGTGGAGGAATCGGTCGCCCACCGTGACGGCACGGTCCGGCAGATGATGACGCGCAAGAGCCGGCTGGTGGCGTCGGACGGCTCGATCCATCTGGTAGGCTCCAGCGCCGACATCACCGACGTCAAGGCACGCGAACGGGCGCTTGAAGAAAGCATGCGCGAGAACGAGGTGTTCCGCAGCCTGATCGACAACGTGCCGGTGTCGATCTACGCCAAGCGCGCGGACCTTAGGCAGTTCTACGTCAACAAGGGGTGGTGCGACCTGACCGGCTTCAGCTACGAGGAAGCGCTCGACAAGACCGACATCGAAATCTTCGGCGCCGAAGGCGAAGCTTTCGTCGAGAGCGACCTCGAGGTGCTGCGCACCGGCGAGACGCAGGAAATGGAGGAAACGGTGACGGGGGTCGATGGCACCCTGCGCCACCAGTTCGCCCGCAAGGGCGCGATGATCGCCTCCGACGGTTCGCTCTACCTGATCGGCTCCACCACCGACATCACCGAACTGAAGCAGCGCGAGGCGGAGTTGCGGGAGGCCCGGCAGCGGGCGATCCTCGCTGATCGCGCCAAATCCGAATTCCTCGCCAATATGAGCCACGAGATACGTACACCGATGAACGGCGTGCTCGGCATGGCCGAACTGCTGGCGAAGTCGGATCTCGACCCCAAGCAGCGGACGTTCACCGACATCATCGTGAAGTCGGGCAACGCGCTTTTGACCATCATCAACGATATTCTCGATTTCTCGAAGATCGATGCGGGCCAGTTGGTGCTGGATCCGGCGCCATTCAACCTCGCCGAGGCGATCGAGGACGTGGCCACGCTGGTTTCGACGCGGGCCAAGGAAAAGGACCTGGAACTGATCGTGCGGGTCGAGCCTGGACTCGACGGACTGTATGTCGGCGATGTCGGGCGTATCCGCCAGATCATCACCAACCTGCTCGGCAATGCGATCAAGTTCACCGACGAAGGCCACGTGCTGGTGGACGTCACCGGCGAGGCGGTGCCCGCCGGAACACGGTTCCACGTCTCGGTGACCGATACTGGCATCGGCATTCCCGACGACAAGCGCCAGCTCGTTTTCGAAAAATTCAGCCAGGTCGACGCGTCGTCGACGCGTCGTCACGAGGGCACCGGCCTCGGCCTTGCCATCACGGCGCGCCTTGTCGAACTGATGGGCGGCGACATCGGCGTCGAAAGCGAGGAAGGCAAGGGGTCAACCTTCTGGTTCTCCGTCACCATGCCGGGTGCCGGGCGCCCCGGGGCGCGGCGCACCATGCCTATCGACATAACCGGGGCGCGCGTGCTGGTGGTCGACGACAATGCCGTCAACCGCGCCATCCTGTCCGAGCAGATGGCGGCGTGGAAGTTTGATTCCTGCGCGGCGGCCAGCGGTCCGGAAGGCCTGCAGGTGCTGGTTGCCGCCGCCGCCTACGGCCTGCCGGTGGACTGTATCGTGCTCGACTACCAGATGCCGGGCATGAGCGGCGCCGAAATGGCCCGCATCGTGCGCCGTACCGAGGGGCTCGCGGATACGCCGATCATCATGCTGACCTCGGTCGACCAGTCGCTGGCCAGCATCAGCTACCGCGATCTTGCCATCGACGCCCATCTCATCAAGCCGGCGCGGTCTTCCGCCTTGCTCGAGGCGCTGGTCACCACCATCCAGTTCCATCGCGCCAAATCGGGGCTGCACGAGACTCCGGCGGTCGCGCTGCCGGAGTCGGAGCCGGCTGGCCGGGCGGAAGCGACGGCCGAGACGGCGGAACCTGCTGCGGCGTTGCCATCGAAGCCGTTGCCGTTGCGTCCGCGTGGCGCCGCCGTGCCGGGCGACGGCCGCCAACTGGATATCCTGGTTGCCGAGGACAATGAGGTGAACCAGATGGTGTTTACCCAGATCCTGTCGGAGACGGGATACGCCTTCGAGATCGTCGACAACGGCCGCAAGGCACTGGAGGCCTATGCCCGCGCCAAGCCCCTCATGATCCTGATGGACGTATCCATGCCGGAAATGAACGGCCATGAGGCAACGGCGGAAATCCGCCGCCTGGAAGCGGGGACGGGGGTGCATGTACCTGTCGTCGGTGTCACGGCGCATGCCTTGAAGGGCGACCGCGAGCGCTGCATCGAGGCCGGCATGGACGACTACCTGTCCAAGCCGATCAGCCCCAAGGCGCTCTTGGAAAAACTTCGGCGCTGGCTGGGCAAGGAAGGCTGCGCCGCCGGCTACGAGGCGGGCGCGAGCGCGTAGCCCGTCCAAGGGGAATCGGCCGGCGAGCCGCCGCCTGCCTTCCCGCACCGTAACGGAACTGTCGCGAAGCTGTCATGCGACTGTTACAAAACCCCGCTATGGCCTGCCTCGGGCGCCGCAGAAGACGCGCCAAGAGACCATCCGAACAGGAGCAGGCCCATGAGACATTTCCTCCGCGCTGCCGTCGTTGCCGCCGCAATGGCCACAGTATCCGGCTTTACCCTTTCCGCCGCCTTCGCCGCCGACATCTCCGGCGCGGGCGCTACCTTCCCCTATCCGATCTACGCAAAGTGGGCCGACGCCTACAAGAAGGAAACCGATATCGGCCTCAACTACCAGTCGATCGGTTCCGGCGGCGGCATCAAGCAGATCAAGGCCAAGACCGTGACCTTCGGCGCCTCCGACGCGCCCATGAAGGGCGAAGACCTCGAGTCGATCGGCCTGGCGCAGTTCCCCATGGTGATGGGCGGCATCGTGCCGGTGGTCAACATCGAAGGCGTCAAGCCGGGTGAACTCGTGCTCGACGGCAAGACGCTCGCCGACATCTTCCAGGGCAAGATCACGAGCTGGGACGACGAGGCGATCAAGAAGCTCAACCCCGACGCCACGCTGCCTTCGCAGGCGATCGCGGTCGTTCACCGCTCCGACGGTTCGGGCACGACCTTCAACTTCGCCACCTACCTGGCCGAGGTCAGCGCCGACTGGAAGGAAAATGTCGGCGTCAACACGGCGCTGGAGTGGCCGGTCGGCATCGGCGCCAAGGGCAACGAAGGCGTCGCCAACAACGTCGCCCAGACGGCCGGTTCGATCGGCTATGTCGAATACGCCTATGCCAAGCAGAACAACCTGACCTACACCGACTTGATCAACAAGGAAGGCAAGAAGGTCGAGCCGACCGCCGCCTCGTTCTCGGCCGCTGCCGCCAACGCCGACTGGTCCTCGCAGCCCGGCTACGGCGTCATCCTCGCCAACCAGCCCGGCGCTGAGACCTGGCCGATGACGGCCGCGACCTGGATCCTCGTCTACAAGCAGCCGGAAGACGCGACCGCGACCGCCGAGGCGCTGAAGTTCTTCGCCTGGTCCTACGAGAAGGGCGGCGAGATGGCCGCCGAACTCGACTACGTGCCGATGCCCGACAGCGTCGTCAAGAGCGTCGAGGCGATGTGGACCAAGGACATCGTCGGCAGCGACGGCAAGCCGCTCTACACCGGCATGTAAGGTCTGGAGGGGCGCTTCGGCGCCCCCTTTCCCCAGCAAGTGGAACGCCCATGACGATCGTTTCAGAAGCCGCGCCCTTGTCGGCCGCCCTGCGGGCCAGAGCTGCTACGGTGCGGCGCTTCGCGCTTACCGACGCGGCTTTTCATGCCGTCACGAGAGGGGCCGCCGTCCTCGTTCTGCTGATCCTCGGCGGCGTCGGTGTCTCGCTCGCGGTCGGCGCGTGGCCGGCCCTGTCGGCGTTCGGCGGCTCCTTCCTGGTCACCCAGTCCTGGAACCCCGTCACCGAGAAATTCGGCGCGCTGGCGCCGATCTACGGTACGATCGTGACGGCGGCGATCGCCATCCTGATCGCGGTGCCGATCGGCATCGGCATTGCCGTCTTCCTGTCCGAACTGTGCCCGCGGCCGCTGCGCCGGCCGATCGGCATCGCGGTCGAACTTCTGGCCGGCATTCCCTCGATCATCTACGGCATCTGGGGCCTGTTCGTCTTCGCACCGTTCCTGCAAACGACGGTCCAGCCCTTCGTCATCAACCTGTTCCACGGCGTTCCGGGCCTGTCGAGCCTGTTTGCCGGGCCGCCCTACGGCATCGGCCTTTTCACCTCGGCCCTGATCCTGGCGATCATGGTGCTGCCCTTCATCACCTCGATCACCAAGGACGTGTTCGACACGGTGCCGGCGGTGTTGAAGGAATCGGCCTACGGCATCGGCTGCACCACCTGGGAGGTCACGCGCCGCGTCGTCATCCCCTATACCCGCGTCGGCATCATGGGCGGCGTCATGCTGGGCCTCGGCCGCGCGCTGGGCGAGACCATGGCGGTGACCTTCGTCATCGGCAACGCGCACCGCATCTCGGCGTCGCTGTTTGCGCCCGGCACGACGATCTCGGCCACCATCGCCAACGAATTCACCGAGGCCGACGGCGAACTCTACACCTCCTCGCTGGTGGCGCTGGGCCTGATCCTGTTCGTCATCACCTTCATCATCCTCGCCATCGCCCGCTACATGCTACTGCGGATCGAAAAGCGCGCAGGAGCCTGAACGATGTCCGTATCCTCTTCGCTTCATCGCCGCCGCAAGGCCAGGAACGCCGTCATGATGACGCTGTGCATGGGCGCGGCCGGCATCGGCCTCGCCTGGCTGGCGCTGATCCTCGGCGCGCTCGTCTACAAGGGCACGGCAGGCCTGTCGCTGGCGGTATTCACCGAGATGACGCCGCCGCCGGGCGACGCGGGCGGCCTCGCCAACGCCATCTTCGGCAGCATCGTCATGACGATCATCGCCGTCGCCGTCGGCACGCCTGTCGGCATCCTCGCCGGCACCTACATGGCCGAATACGGGCGCTTCTCGCGGCTGACCACGGTGGTGCGCTTCATCAACGACATCCTGCTGTCGGCGCCGTCGATCGTCATCGGCCTGTTCGTCTATGAACTGATGGTGCGGCCGATGGGGCACTTCTCGGCGCTGGCGGGGGCCGTGGCGCTCGCCATCCTGGTGATCCCGGTGGTGGTGCGCACGACGGAGGACATGCTGAACCTGGTGCCGAACGCGCTGCGCGAGGCGGGAACCGCCATCGGCGCCCCGCGCTGGATCGTCATCCGCTCGGTCGGCTACCGCGCCGCCATGTCGGGCATCGTCACCGGCATCCTGCTGGCGATCGCCCGCATCTCCGGCGAAACGGCGCCCCTCCTGTTCACCTCGCTCAATAACCAGTTCTGGTCCGGCAACCTCAACGCGCCGATGGCGAGCCTGCCGGTCACCATCTTCCAGTTCGCGCTTTCTCCTTACGAGGAGTGGCAGCAACTGGCGTGGACCGGAGCGCTCATCATCACCCTGACGGTTCTGGCCCTGAGCATCTTCGCCAGAAGCCTCACCGGACGCAGGACCTAAGACAAGATGGCACAGATGTTGGCTCCCGAGATGACGATGACGCAAAGCGTTGCCGAAAAGGCCGCCAAGACCAAGATCGAGGTCAAGAACCTCAATTTCTACTACGGCGAGTCGAAGGCGCTGAAGGACATCACGCTGTCCCTGCCCGAGCGCAGCGTGACCGCCTTCATCGGCCCGTCCGGCTGCGGAAAGTCGACGCTGCTGCGCGTGTTCAACCGCATCTACGAGCTTTACCCCAAGCAGCGCGCCGAAGGGCAGGTCCTGCTCGACGGCCACAATGTGCTCGACCGTTCCCAGGACCTGAACCTGCTGCGCTCCAAGATCGGCATGGTGTTCCAGAAGCCGACGCCGTTCCCGATGTCGATCTACGAGAACATCGCCTTCGGCGTGCGGCTCTACGAGAACATCGCCAAGAGCGAGATGGACGGCCGCGTCGAGCAGGCGCTGCGGCGCGCGGCCTTGTGGGAAGAGGTCAAGGACAAGCTCGACGCCAGCGGCACCAGCCTTTCCGGCGGCCAGCAGCAGCGCCTGTGCATCGCCCGCACCGTGGCGGTTAAGCCGGAGGTGATCCTGCTCGACGAGCCGGCTTCGGCGCTCGATCCGCTGTCCACGGCCAAGATCGAGGAACTGATCGATGAATTGCAGGCCGACTACACCATCGTCATCGTCACCCACAACATGCAGCAGGCGGCCCGCGTGTCGAGACAGACCGCCTTCATGTATCTTGGCGAACTGATCGAATTCGACAAGACCGAGAAGATTTTCACCTCGCCGGGCCAGAAGCGCACGCAGGACTACATCACCGGCAGGTTCGGTTGAGCGGCGGCCACGGTCATACGGATACGGACAGCACCATGAAAGAACATACCGTCACCGCCTTCGACGAGGAACTCGGGCAGATCGGCGGCCTGCTCAACGGCATGGGCGAGCTTGCCGGCGCCATGGTCAGCGGCGCCACGCATGCCCTGCTTGCCGGCGACAATGCGCTGGCGCAGCGGGTCGTTTCCGACGATGCCCTGATGGACTCGCGCCAGCGCGAACTGGACGACCGGGCGATCACGCTGATCGCCAAGCGCCAGCCGATGGCCGACGACCTGCGCGCCGTCGTCGGCTCGATCCGCATGGCCGGCGACCTCGAGCGGATCGGCGACCTTGCCAAGAACATCGCCAAGCGCGTGGGCGCTGTCGGGCAGGACGCCATTCCGCGCACGCTTTCGCATTCGATCGACGGCATGGCGCAGCTGGTTCTGGAGCAGGTGCGCGGCGTCGTCGAGCGCTACACCGCGGGCGATACCGCCGGTCTTGCCATGCTCCGCAACGACGACGAGCGCATCGACGTCAAATATACGGCCGTGTTCCGCGAGTTGCTGACCTATATGATGGAGGACCCGCGCAACATCACGGCCTGTACGCATCTGCTATTCTGCGCGAAGAATCTGGAGCGCATCGGCGACCATGTCACCAATGTCGCCGAGAACGCGTATTATGTATTGAGCGGCGAACTGCTCCCGGCAGACCGCCCTAAGGCGGACGAGATGGCGGCGCCGGCCGCGTGAGCGGGAATACGGGAAGGTAGATTGCATGATCGCACCGCGTATCATGGTGGTGGAAGACGAGGAGCCGCTGGGCGTGCTCCTGCGCTACAATCTGGAATCCGAGGGCTACCAGGTCGAAGTGGTGACCCGGGGCGACGAAGCCGAGATCAGGTTGCAGGAAAGCGTGCCCGACCTTCTGGTGCTGGACTGGATGGTGCCCGCGCTTTCCGGTATCGAGTTGTGTCGGCGCCTGCGCATGCGGGCCGAGACCGAACGCCTGCCGATTATCATGCTGACGGCGCGTGGCGAGGAAAGCGACCGGGTGAGGGGGCTTTCTACCGGCGCCGACGACTATCTCGTCAAGCCGTTCTCGACGCCCGAATTCATGGCGCGGGTGAAGGCGCTGCTTCGGCGCGCCAAGCCGGAGGTGCTGTCCTCCGTGCTCAAGGTGGGCGATGTCGTGCTCGACCGCGAAACCCATCGCGTTTACCGCAGCGACAGCGAGATCAAGCTCGGCCCGACCGAGTTTCGCCTGCTCGAATTCATGATGCGCTCGCCCGGCCGCGTGTTCTCGCGCGGGCAGTTGCTGGACAATGTCTGGGGCGAGTCGATCTATGTCGATGAGCGCACGGTCGACGTCCATGTCGGGCGCCTGCGCAAGGCGGTCAATGGCGGCCATGCGGAAGACGTCATCCGCACCATCCGTGGCGCCGGCTACGCGATCAGGGAAGTCTGATCGCCGACGGCGGCATCGGCCGCCCCGGCGCGAAAATCTCCTGATCGACGAACACCAGCGCGCGCATGGCGCAGCCTTCGCGGATCAGCAGCAGTTCATTGGTCTCGGTATCGAAGCTGATCGATTTCGAGTGGTGGCCGCCGGCGGTCTTGGCGATCGCCTCGCGCAGCGCCGGCTCGATGAGATCGAAAGCGCTCGCGCCGACGCCGACCATGGTGACGGGTGCCGGATCGATGAGGGCGAACAGGCTGCCGAGGCCGAAGCCGAGGGCCTCGCCGGCCTTGCGGAAGGCTTCGCGCTCCGGCCCGTCGCGTTCGCGGGCGATTGCCGCCAGCGCGCGGATGTCGGCATCGGTTACGTCGGCCGAGGGTTCTTCGTCGTCGTTGTGCCGGCGGGCGTTGCGCCAGATGGCGTAGTTGCCGGCATAGGCCTCGATGCAGCCGCGCCGTCCGCAGCGGCAGAGCGCGCCTTCCGGCTTGTGCACCATGTGGCCGAACTCGCCGCCCGACGAATGCGTGCCGGTGAACAGTTGCCCCTTGAGCACGATGCCCATGCCGATGCCGTGCGACAACAGCACGGCGATGAAGTCGTCGCGGTAATGGGCGGGGTCGCGCCAGCGCAGCGCCACCGCCATCATGTTGCAGTCGTTCTCGATGACGACAGGAATGCCGAATTCCTTCTCCAGTATGGCGGCGAAGGGGATGTCGGTCTGCGGGGTGATCGGCGACCACAGCATGGCGCGCGCCGCCGAATCGGTGGTGCCCTGGACGGCGAGCACGATGCGGGCGACGCGCCGGCCGTCGAGCGCCGGACCCCCCAGTTGCCGTTTTATGAAGGCGATGCATTCGCCGATCAGGTCCTCGCGCGGCAGGGATTGCGTGTCGAGCCGCCTCTCGTCCTGCGCGACCACGCCGCCGGTGTAGTCGATGACGGCCAGCGACAGGAAATTCAGCGACAGAACCACGCTCAGCACGAAGGAGGCCTGCGGATTGAGCGTCAGCCCGACTTGCGGGCGCCCGCGCTTGGCGGAAGGGACGCTGTCCCTGCTTTCGCTGAGGATGCCTTCGGCGATGAGATCGGCCGAGATCGCCGATATGGTCGAATGGCTGAGCCCCGTCTCTGCCGCGATCGCCGTGCGCGACACCTGCCCGACGGAACGGCGAACGGCCGAAAGCACCAGGGCGCGGTTGCGCCGGCGCAGATCGTCGTGGCGTACTCCGGCTGCCATCCTGCCTGTTCCTCCCTTGCCGGGCTCCCGCATTCCTCGCTGTTTCGTGACTTTGTGGGAGGCTGGCAACAGCCTAATCCTTAGTGAAAGCCTCTCGTCCTGTCATTGTTTATTTCGGGTTTCGAAAAAATTATGAAGCGGCACGAATCCCTGTTGACAGGCCGGAAGCGTTAGGTGAGTATTTTTTCGAAGCTCGAAATAAAAGCTTCACTTTAAGGGCCGGACTCGTCCGGGCCATGATGGTCGCGCCATACGCGGCGCAGGGAGGAAATCATGAAGAAGTTTACTGCCGCCATGCTGGCGGGTGCCGCGCTTTCCATGACGCTTGTGTCGGTGGCGCAGGCGAAAGACAAGGTGATCGGCGTTTCCTGGTCGAATTTCCAGGAAGAGCGCTGGAAGACCGACGAAGCGGCGATCAAGAAGGCGCTGGAAGCCAACGGCGACAAATACATCTCAGCCGACGCCCAGTCTTCGGCCGCCAAGCAACTCACTGACGTCGAAAGCCTGATCTCGCAGGGCGCGAACGCGCTGATTATCCTCGCGCAGGATGCTTCCGCCATCGGCCCGGCCGTGCAGAAGGCGCTGGACGAAGGCATTCCGGTGGTCGGCTACGACCGCCTGATCGAGAACAAGGACGTTTTCTACCTGACCTTCGACAACAAGGAAGTCGGGCGCATGCAGGCCCGTGAGGTCTACAAGGTCAAGCCTGAAGGCAACTACGTGTTCATCAAGGGTTCCGGCGCCGATCCGAACGCCGACTTCCTGTTCGCCGGTTCGATGGAAGTGCTGAAGGACGCCATCGACAGCGGCAAGATCAAGAATGTCGGCGAGGCCTATACCGATGGCTGGCTCCCGGCCAACGCCCAGAAGAACATGGAGCAGTTCCTGACCGCCAACGACAACAAGGTCGACGCGGTGGTGGCCGCCAATGACGGCACCGCCGGCGGCGCGATCGCGGCGCTGCAGGCCCAGGGCCTTGCCGGAACCGTACCGGTTTCCGGCCAGGACGCCGACCACGCGGCCCTCAACCGCATCGCGCTCGGCACCCAGACGGTGTCGGTGTTCAAGGATGCCCGCGACCTCGGCAAGAACGCCGCCGAGATCGCTTCGCAACTGGCCGACGGCAAGGCCATGACCGACATCGCCGGCGTGCAGGACTTCACGACGCCCGGCGGCAACACCGTCAAGTCGGTGTTCCTGAAGCCGGTTGCGATCACCAAGGACAACCTCAACGTCGTCATCGATGCGGGCTGGATCAGCAAGGACGAAGTCTGCGCCGGCGTGAAGGCAGGCAGCGTCGCCGTCTGCGACTAGGCGCTCGGTCTCCCGTAATCCCGATGCCGCCGCGCCCGCCGCGGTGCGGCGGCATCGTTCGACTTCAATTGAAATCGAAAAGCGCATAACATCGCAGTCAGCCACGCGGTGGGAGGAAATCATGGCCGACACCACGACGTCCAGCGCCCCGACCGAGGTCGCCCGTGCCTCCGAACTGGGACCGGTGGGCCGGTTCCTGAAGGCGACCGAACTCGATACCCGCATGCTCGGCATGGTTGCGGCGCTGATCCTCATCTGGATGCTGCTGCACGGCCTGTCGGGCGGCCTTTTCCTCACCCCGCGCAATCTGTGGAACCTGTCGGTGCAGACCTCCTCGGTCGCCATCATGGCCACCGGCATGGTTCTGGTCATCGTCATGCGCCACATCGACCTGTCTGTCGGCTCGCTGGAGGGCGTCATCGGCATGGTGATGGGCGTCTTGCAGGTGCACATCCTCATCCGTGTCTTCGGCATCCAGACGGGCGATCCGTGGATCTGGGTCATCGCGCTCGCCTGCGGCGTCGCCGCCGGCCTGATCATCGGCGCGTTCCAGGGCTTCATCATCGCCTATATGGAAGTGCCGTCCTTCATCGTCACGCTGGGCGGCCTGCTGGTCTGGCGCGGAGCGGCCTGGTGGGTAACCAGCGGCCAGACGGTAGCACCGCTCGACGCGACCTTCCAACTCATGGGCGGCGGGCCGCGCGGCTCCATCGGCGCGACATGGAGCTGGGTCGTCGCCATTGTCGCCTGCCTCGCCGTCGTGCTGATGCTCATCAACGGCCGCGCGCAGCGCAAGCGGTTCAAGTTCCCGCTACGGCCGGTATGGGCCGAAACCTTCATCGGCGCGGTCAATTGCGCGGTCATCCTCGGCGCGGTGTGGATCGCCAACTCCTATCCGTGGCCGGTCGGCATCGTTCGCCGATATGCCGAACAGAACGGCATCGAAGTTCCCGAAGGCGGCCTGTTCATCGCCCATGGCATCGCCATTCCGGTGCTGATGGCGGTGGCCGTCGGTATCGTCATGACCTTCGTCACCAACCGGACCCGTTTCGGCCGCTATGTCTTCGCCATCGGTGGCAACCCGGAAGCGGCCAACCTCGCCGGCATCAACACGCGCTGGGTGACGGTCAAGGTCTTCATGATCATGGGCGCGCTCGTCGCCGTCAGTGCGGCGATCTCGTCGGCCCGCCTTAACGCCTCCACCAATGCGCTGGGCACGCTGGATGAACTGCTGGTCATCGCCGCGGCCGTCATCGGCGGCACGTCGCTCGCCGGCGGCTCCGGCACCGTCATCGGCGCGATGCTGGGCGCTCTACTGATGCAATCGCTGCAATCGGGCATGGTGCTGCTCGGCATCGATTCGCCGCTGCAATCGATCGTCGTCGGCACGGTGCTGGTGATCGCGGTGTGGCTCGACACCGTCTACAGGAAGCGGGTCTAGGAGGCAGGCAATGGCTGAAAACATGGCATATGCCGGCGCCGTCCCGCTGGTCGACATGAAGAACATCTCGATCGCTTTCGGCGGCATCCGCGCCGTCGACGACGCTTCGGTCGATCTTTATCCCGGCGAGGTCGTGGCGCTGCTCGGCCATAACGGCGCCGGCAAGTCAACGCTGATCAAGATCCTGTCGGGGGCCTACCGGCGCGATGCCGGCCATATCTTCGTCAACGGCGAGGAGGCTTCGATCTCCAACCCGCGCGATGCCAAGCGATACGGCATCGAGACGATCTACCAGTCGCTGGCGCTGGCCGACAATGTCGACGCCGCTGCCAACCTGTTCCTCGGGCGCGAACTGATGACCAAGTGGGGCACGCTCGACGACGCCGCCATGGAAGCGGAGGCGCGCAAGGTCATGGGCCGGCTCAACCCGCGCTTCCAGCGCTTCAAGGAGCCGGTGATCAAGCTCTCCGGCGGCCAGCGCCAGTCGGTGGCGATCGCGCGCGCGATCCTGTTCAACGCCCGCATCCTCATCATGGACGAGCCGACGGCGGCGCTCGGCCCGCAGGAAACCGCGCAGGTCGGCGAGTTGGTCAAGCAATTGAAGGCGGAGGGGATCGGTATCTTCCTCATCAGCCACGACATCCACGATGTCTTCGATCTCGCCGACCGCGTCTGCGTCATGAAGAACGGGCAGGTGGTCGGCACCGCGCGCACCACCGAGGTGACGCAGGACGAGGTCCTTGGCATGATCATCCTGGGCAAATGCCCACCCGGGGCCGTTCCCGGTCCCGGCGCCCTGAAGATCGCCGCCTGACGAGCGTCCGGGCTGCCTCGGCCCGGCATCACCTGCATCACGGCCCGCGCGGTTCGACCTCCCGGCGCCTCTCCCGCTTGTGTTGGCGCGTGAACGCGCTAAGAAGGGCAGGTCCCGTCCAGGTTGTGGAATGACTTGAAGAAGATACATCCGATCGCTGCCTTCGTAGCCGTTGCCCTGATCAGCCTGGCGATGGCCGGCTATGCCTATTTTGCGACGCAGGAAGCCGCACGCATCAAGTTCGTGGCGGCGGTCAACGATGCGCAGGATCGCATCGAGAGCCGGATGGAACTGCATCTGTCGTTGCTTCGGGCGACCAAGGCGCTGTTCGAGTCGCAGGACGGCGATGTTTCTCCCAGCGAGTACGCGGCCTTCTACAAGGCGCTGGACGTCTCCGATCATTTCGCGGGCCTGCACGGCATCGGTTTAATCCGGGTGGTGAAGGCGGGAGAGGAAGCGGCCGTCGAGCGCGATCTGAGCGTCAATCTCGGCGTCGAGCGCAAGGTCCATCCGCCGTCCAGCCTGCCGCAGCGTGCCGTCACCGTCCTGGTGGAGCCGCATGACGGCTATAGCGATCCCGTCATCGGTTTCGACATGATGGTGGACCCGGCGCGTCGGGAAGCCATCGAGCAGGCCCTCGACGACAACGGGGCCCATGCGACCGGGCGCGTGCTGCTGGGCGACAAGACAGGAGCGAGCCGCAACTTTGCCGGCTTCCTGGTCTTCACCCGTCTGACCCGCCAGGCCGGATCGGATTTGCCCGGCACGGGGCTGGTCTACAATGCGTTTCGCGCCGAGGACCTGTTCCAGACGGCGCTCGCCAAGACGCCGCTGCTGCCTGTCAGCGTCGAAGTCTACGACGGAGACGTAAGCGACGATTCGCTGATGTTCCGCTCCGAAACGCCGCCGTCCTCCTCGCTGGCGGAAAGCCTTGCGACCGTCCGCAAGTTCACCATGGCCGGCCGGCAATGGACGGTCCTGTTCCGGCCGACCGGCGCCTTCGTCTCGCCGTCCTCGCGTGCCATCCCGCTCCTGCTCGGCCTGTTCGGGCTGCTGCTGGCCGGAGCGATTGCCCTCTTTTTGCGCTACCAGCAGAAATCCCTCGAAGCGGCATCGGTGCTGCACGAGACGACGGAAAAGAGCCTGCTCGAAAAAGAGCTGATGCTTCAGGAAATGAAGCACCGCATCAAGAATTCGATTGCCCGCGTGCTCGCCATCGCCCGCCAGACCGCCGCTCAGGCGGACGACATCGACCAGTTCTCGTCGTCCTTTTCCGCGCGCTTGCAGGCGATGGCCGCCTCGCAGGACATGCTGACGCGTTCGCGCTGGCAGAAGGCGAACCTTGGCGACCTGCTGCGCATCGAACTCGGCCAGGTTCTCGGTAAGGAACTGCCCGAGAACCTGCTCGAGGGGCCGCAGGTGCTGCTGGACGAGACGACGACGCAGGCGTTGGGCCTGACATTCCATGAACTGGCGACCAACGCCTTGAAATACGGGAAAGTGGGCAACCTGGTGGATTCCCTGAGGATTCGCTGGCGGTTGGAGAACCGCTCCCGCAACCGCGCGCTGGTGCTGGACTGGCAGGAGATGGGGCAGGCGGACCTTCAGTCTCCGTCCGAAACCGGATTCGGCACCAAGCTGATCGATCTCAATATCGTGCGCGAACTGGGCGGAGAGATCAGCCGCGAGTTTTGCCCCGACGGCCTCAAGGTCAGGATCAGGATTCCGCTATCGGGTTGAAGTCCCGCCGTTTGAAATCTCGATGCCCGACCAACAAAAAGGCCGGCGTTTGCCGGCCTTTTCCGTGGGTTTTTCGCGTCAGTTACAACGCCGCGTGTAGATGCGCCGTGTGTCGGGGTCGCGATACTGGCAGTAGCCGTTACGCAGATTGCGAACCAGCAGACCGGAGCCGGCGCCGACGGCCGCACCGATCGCCGCACCCTTCCAGCCGCCTGCGATGCCGCCGATGACGGCACCGGCAGCGGTTCCGACACCGACATCCTGCTCAGTCGTCGTGCAGCCGCTGAGGGCGAGCACTGCGACCAGCGCGAGAGCCACTTTTTTCATTCGTCTGTTCCTCTCACTTTACGTTCCTCGTTTAACGTCCCGCCTCGCCTATATCATGGGACCCCGGACGCTGCCTAGATACCGCCCTAATCGGGGCGGCGTTGTCGGGACGGATAGCCGTTCGACGCCAGCACGGTGCCCACCACGCTGATGGCGGCTTCGAACGTACCGTCGGCGCGCACGTTCCAGGTGATCTGGTCGTAGTCGTCTTCCAGCGCCGGATCGACCACCAGGCATCGGCTGAAAAGGCGCGGCGCGACCTGGGCGAGGCCGGCGACGGCTTTCTGGCGCTGCGCCGCGCATTCCGAGACGGTCTCGAACACAGCCACCGGCGCGGGAAGTTCGCGGCACTGGTCAAGGCTGTTGCTGCATCCGACGATCAAGAGCAGGGCTGCAATATGTTCCATGGCATGGTCCCTTGTCGACCGGAAACGGCCAATGGGCACTCATGGTTCCATCGGGGGCTGGCGCGTGGCCCCTCGCTTCAGTCGGATTCGAAATTGCTCTGCGGCACGCTGAGCCTGTATTCGAGGCGGCTGTCCTTTATTTCCAGCGACGATTGCCCGTTGAGAGACGTCGGCACGACGCGTTCGAGCGCGACGCTGCCAAATCGCTTGGCGCTTTGGCGCACGTGCTGGGTGCCGATATTCTCGGCCCATATCAGGAGCAGCGTCTTGTCGCCTTCGGGGGGCTGGATCATCCGGGCGGTCACTTCGACAAAGCCCTGCGGCTGCGAAAGCGCGCCATAGCTGACGGAATTGACGGCCAGTTCGTGCATGGCCAGGCCGATGTGCAGCGCGGCGTTGGGGTTGAGGTAGGGATCGTCGCCGTCGAAGCGCAAGCTGCGTTCCGGATTGGCCAGGTAGCGCTCGGCCTGGTTGGAGACGAGATCGCGCAGTTTGGCGCCGCGCCAGTTCGAGGAGGTCACCAGGTCCTGCGAGGAGGCGAGCGAGTGAAGGCGGCCCCGGAACCGCACGAGGAAGTCGGCCAGCGTCCCCGAATAGCGGCCGGTCTGCGTGGCGATGCTCTGGATGATGGCGAGCAGGTTCTTCGAGCGATGGCTGACCTCACGCAACAGCGTCTTTAGTGTCTGCTCGCGGCGCTTTTGCTCCGTGGTCTCGACCTTGGTCGTCACGACGCCGAGAACGGAGCCCTGCTCGTCAACGTCGGCATCGACCCATACCTCGAACCAGCGCATGCCGTTCGGGCCGGGAACGTTGAGTTCGAGCCGTTCGGGAGTGGATGAGCCGGCCACGCGCCGGCGAGCCGCGTCCAACCGCTCGGCCTGAGAGGCGGGCAGGGCGGCCCCTTCGTCCTCGCCGGCGTTGCTTTCCCACGGCGCGCTCATATTGCGGGCCCACACGGTTTTCAGCGTCCGATCCTGATAAAGCACGGAAATGCCGGCATTGCGCAGGGCGTGCAGCAAGGCGCGCCCGACCTGGGCATTGCTGCCGGCCGGTAGAGTGATCATGCCCCTGTCGGCGCTCGGTGTCGGAACTTTGCCGTCTGCGGGGCTCATTGGCCAACCAACCCATTCGTCCCCTCGGGGCCTGATATTCCGGACCTGATCCGGTAGCCCGCGGGTCGGCAAGACGGCTTCGTTCCTGCCGGTCCGGGCGGAACCCTGCCGGGCCACGCCTTCGTGCGGCGCGCTATGCCATGATGCCCGGAAACCGTCTGCGGGAAACGGTTCCCAGCGGGGGAGGATCTATGCGTGGTCCTTCTCACGCTCGCCTGAAAATACCGGCGATCAGGGAGATCACCAGGAATGCCAGGAAGATGAAGAACAGAATCTTCGCCAGTCCGGCCGATGCCCCTGCGATCCCGCCGAACCCCAAGGCGCCGGCAATGATCGCGACCACGAGGAATACAAGCGTCCAGTAAAGCATCGCCAAACTCCCTTTGGGTCGGAAAACGCGACGTTGCGCCGTTGGTTCCGCGTGTCATGGAAAGAAGAGCCGTCAGGCGGCCACTTTTGCCTGACGCTCGAA
This sequence comes from Mesorhizobium sp., assembly GCA_049650385.1. GTDB lineage: Bacteria > Pseudomonadota > Alphaproteobacteria > Rhizobiales > Rhizobiaceae > Mesorhizobium. Next base: position 49,160 of record JBASAA010000041.1, on the reverse strand, counting down.
GAAAAGGGCCTGGCTGATCAGCGCCTTGACCATGTCCGGATTGAAAGGCTTGGTGACGAGGAATGTCGGCTCCGGCCGCTCGCCGGTCAGCAGGCGCTCGGGGAAAGCGGTGATGAAGATCACCGGCACCGGCGTCGAGGCCAGAATCTCGTTGACGGCATCGATGCCGGAGCTGCCGTCGGCAAGCTGGATATCGGCCAGTACCATCTTGGGCCGGGCCTTGCCGAACAGTGCCACGGCCTCGGCGTGGGTGCGGGCCGTGCCGACGACGCGGTGGCCGAGGCTTTCGACCATTTCCTCGATATCCATGGCGATCAGCGGCTCATCCTCGATGATGAGGACGTCTGTCGCCACCTGTCGCGAAATCTCGTTGCTGGCCTGCGCCAGGAGGTCGGAGAAACGGTCCTCGTCGACATCGAGGATTTCGGCCGCTTCTTCCTCGCTGAAGCCTTCGACGGCGACCAGCAGGAAAGCCTGCCGCTGCAAGGGCGCCAGCGCATTGAGATTGGCGGCCGCCCGCTGCTCCCATGCCGACGGCGCTTCCTCCTGCGGTACCCGGATCGCGACCGAGGTGAACAGCTTGGCGAATATCTTATAGAGGGCGATGCGGTCGTTGGAGGCCTGCGGGTAGATGTCGACATCGGCGATGATCGCCTCAAGCATGGCGGCGACGAGAGCATCGCCGCTTTCCTGCGATCCGGAGACGGCGCGCGAGAAGCGGCGCAGGTACGGCAGATGCGGCGCGATTGTTGCAGACAAACCCATGATGACCATCTCCCTCAGATGATGTCTGTGCATAAGATGCAGGCTGGACGAAATGCAAGCCCCGACGGCATAAACGTCGACTTCCCGAAAAAGTTCCGGGCGGCCGGAACCAATTTCCGGTGACGGCGTTGTAAGGCGATTGGTGGCTGGACGAGGAGGCCCGGCCCGGCAGGTGGTGTGTGAAAAATGGAAGTCGGGGTGGTTGGGGAGATCATGAAGGAAAAAAACAAACAGGAATTGGCGGGCGACGTTGTCAGGCAACGGCGAACCGGCGATCTATTGGGCGTGAATTCGGAAGTCGGGCGCAAGCTCAAGCAATATTACGATGATCTGGTATCCGATGAAGTGCCGGACCGCTTCGCCCAGTTGCTAGCGCAGTTGGAACAGGCCGAGCCATCTGCGAAAAAGGGGTAGCGATGGCCGTTTCCCAAGGGTTTAAGACAGATTTGCTTGGTGCCATTCCAAGCCTGAGAGCGTTTGCGGTTTCTCTGGCCCAGAATGCCGACCGTGCCGACGATCTGGTGCAGGAAACGCTGGTCAAGGCTTGGGACAAGCATGAGAGCTTCCAGATGGGCACCAATCTAAAGGCCTGGCTGTTCACCATCCTGCGCAACGAGTTCTATTCGCAAATGCGCAAGCGCGGCCGCGAGGTCCAGGACAGCGAGGGCATCATGACGGCGCGCCTTGCCGTCCATCCGGCCCAGCAGGGGCAACTCGACCTCAAGGATTTCCGTGCCGCGCTCGAACGCCTGCCCGAGGACCAGCGCGAGGCGATCATCCTCATCGGCGCGTCCGGCTTCTCCTATGAGGAGGCTGCCGAGATTTGCGGCTGCGCCATCGGAACGATCAAGAGCCGGGTCAGCCGCGCGCGCGCCAAACTGCAGGAAATCCTCGAAATCTCCGGCGAGGACGAATACGGCCCTGATGCCATCTCGACTCAGGTGATGGCATCGCCGAATTCCTGAGACGAGGGCACGCCGCAACTTCTCGCCACCGCCTCGACGAGGTCGATGCCCGAATAGGGCTTGTTCACCAGGGTGGCGTCGGGAAACGCCTGCTTGAGCTCTTCGGTTCCCGAGTAGCCCGAGGCGAAGACGAACGGCACCTTACGGTCGCGCAACTGCCGGGCGAAGTCGAGCGTCGACACGCCGCCGAGCATCAGGTCCACGATCGCGGCGTCGAAGCCGGTTGCGGCAGCTTCGGCACTGATTTCGGCAAGATCGCCGAGAACGGTCACGTGGCTTGCGCCATGTTCCAGGCAAAGCTGTTCGACATCCATCGCGATCAAGGCTTCGTCTTCGAGGACGAGGATGCGCAGACCGTCGAGCAATGGGGCCAAAGGGCGTCTCCTTTCTCTGCCAAGCCTCTTCATGGCCGATAATTTGCTGGGCGTCCGGTAAAACTGTCGCAGGAGGATCACAAGTTGCTTCAACCTGAAACAACGGCGTCGGGGGCCGGCGGTGGCCGGCCTTGGAACTTTAGCGTGTGCGGTGCGTTTCCACCCACCGTCAGCGTATCGCGGTCTTCTGGATCGGCTATGCGCTTCATTTATCGATTTCGCGCATGTCTTCCTCACGCAGAGGCAATCCGTAAGACATGCCCTACCAAAGGAACAGGCAATGGCCGCAGCAGGTAAAATCACCCCCGATAACGGCGTCAACCCGGACCTCGAAGCCGATATCCGGCAACTGAAGGCGGATATCGAAAAGCTTGCGGCTCAACTGGCGGCGACCGGCGAGCACGGCTATGGCGCGGCCCGTCGTGCCGCGGCGGAAGGGGTCGAGCAGTTGCGGGCGCATGGAGAGGCGGCGCTGGGCGGCTTGCGCGGCAGCGCCGAGGATATCGAGGCGCAGGTGACTGCCCATGTGCGTGAAAAGCCGATCACCTCGCTGGCGATCGCCGCCGGCGTCGGCTATCTTTTTGCTCTCCTGTCCCGTCGCTGAGCCATCCGTAATGGGGACGTTCACATCGCTTATTGCGGGGCTCGCTTCCGGCGAGACCGCCGCCGCCATCCGCCGGGCGCGCGTGGCCGCGATCGTCTATCTGCTTGCTGGCGCGACCACGCTTTGCGGTGTCGGTTTCCTGATCGGCGCCGCCTTCATCGCGGCGTCGAACCGCTATGGTTCCATGCATGCGGCGCTCGGCTTCGGCGTCGGCTTTCTTGTTCTGAGCGGCCTTGTCCTGCTGGTCTACAAGCTTTCGGCCGGCAGCCGCGAGGCCGAGCGGTCGAAGCGGCGCAAGGCGGACATGACCGCCATCGGCGTCACCACCGCGCTGACACTGTTGCCGACGCTGTTGCGCGGCAAGGGCGGCCTCGGCGCGCTGCTTGCGCCGGCGGTGGCTGCGGCCGCCTATGCGATCTACAAGGAAAACACCAAGCCTGACGGGGATTCCGGCTCGAAAAAGCCGGAATAACCCCAGGGATGCCGATCTTTTCGGCCCGCGCGCCAAGGGCGGCCTGACGCTGCCCTTGGCGGTAGTGGGCTTTATCCTTGCCTGCAGGAGGTCCGACTTGGCTTTCCGAAACCGCTCTTTTGCGTTCGGAACAAGATGCGGGTCGCGACGTTGTGAACACACACCTATGCCGTGTCCGACATCCCCAGCGACGGTTCTGCCGGGCGCGGCGTGCATTTTTTACCTGCACAAGGAGAGTACCATGATGCGGAAACTTATGGCTACAACGGCACTGGCGACGCTTCTCGTTTCAGGCGCCTACGCGCAGGACGCTACCGCGCCGGCCCCGGCGGCCCCGACGATGGAGCAATCCGCCCCTGCCAAGGTCGTGACGCTGGACAATGGCAGCATCGTCACCAACATCATCGGCGAGTCCGTCTATAACGGCACGGCGGACGACGCCCAAAGCATCGGCAAGGTAAGCGACGTGATCCTCGACAATGCCGGCAAGGCCAAGTCGCTGGTCATCGGCGTCGGCGGCTTCCTCGGCGTTGGCGACAAGAAAGTCGCCTACGACTTCAGCAAGCTGAAATGGGCCGAGAAGGGCGGTGACCGCTGGCTGGTCGCCGACACCACCAAGGAGGCGCTGCAGGCCCAGCCCGAGTTCGATCCGGCGCCTTACCAGCCTGCCGGCACCGGCGAGGCTGCAGGCGACAGCGCGATGGCGCCCGATGACGGAACCGCGCCGGCCGGCACCATGGCGCCGTCCTCCGATACGGCCCAATCGATGGCCCCCTCTCCTGCCGACGCGGCGGAAGGGAACCTCGCCAGCCAGATCATCGGCGAGAACGTCTATAACGGCACCGGCGACGACGCGCAGAAGATCGGTGACGTCAACGACATCCTGCTCGACAAGGACAATCAGGCGCAGTCGTTGGTCATCGGCGTGGGCGGCTTCCTCGGCATGGGCCAGAAAAGCGTTGCCTTCGATTACGACAAGGCCCAGTGGGCGACCAAGAACGGCGACCGCTGGCTGGTGGTAGAAGCGACCAAGGAGCAGCTGCAGCAACTGCCTGACTTCAACCGCAAGGCCTATGATCCGGGTGGCATGCCGGCCGCCGCTTCAAACGATACGGCTGCCCCGGCGCCTACCGCGGAAGCCCCGGCCGAGACGTCGCCGGCGGCTCCTTCCACCGATACGGCCGGAAACGCTCCGGCCGATACCGGAACCGGCACGGCCGCGAACGAGTCTACCAACTCAGAGTCAGGAACCGACGAGACCAAAACGGCCGCGATCGACAAGTCTGCACTGACCGAGATGCCGGTCGGCGACATCCGCAGCCAGGATCTGGTCGGGACCACGGTCTACGGCGCCGATGACGTCAAGATCGGCGAGATCGGCGATGTCGCCTTGTCGGCCGACCAGAAGGTCGATGCGGTGATCCTGGACGTGGGCGGCTTCCTCGGCATTGGCGCGAAGGAAGTTGCGGTGGCCATGGATCACCTCAAGTTCATGGCCGACAAGAACGGCAAGAAGTATCTCTATACGTCCCTCACCAAGGACCAACTGGAGAAACAGGCGGCCTATGACAAGGGCAGCTATACCGAGAAGCGCGACGAGCAGCGCATGATGGTGCAGTAGTCTCCGCCGGGCTTCGGTGAACTGCGGAACCCGTGCCCCGATCGGCACGGGTTCTTTTTAGCGTGGAACGGAGTGAACGATAGGGCGTGTATCGTTCACTAATGAAGCACGGTCCTTGCTGTGTTTGCGGCCTTTGCCGCGCCAGGAAGCACATCCATATTGGCGTGGACAGCGGCGAGGGCCGCGCAAGGACAGGAAGGAGCAAGGATCATGCTCGACCAGATCAAGGGCCTGCACCACGTTACCTCGATGGCGGCGGACGCGCGCCAGAACAACGCCTTTTTCACCCATATGCTCGGCCTGCGCCGGGTGAAGCAGACCGTCAATTTCGACGCGCCGGACGTCTATCATCTCTACTATGCCGACGAGCGCGGCACGCCCGGCTCGGTGATGACCTATTTTCCCTTCCCGCACATCGCCAGGGGGCATCCCGGCGTCGGCGAAGTCGGCACCACCGTCTACTCCGTTCCCGAAGGCACGCTGGGCTATTGGGAAAAGCGTTTTGCCGACAAGGCCGTCTCGGGCGTCGCCCGCGAGGAAAAATTCGGCGAAAAGCGCCTGACCTTTTCCGGGCCGGACGGCGACGGCTTCGCCCTTGTCGAGGACAAGGCGGACAACCGCGCGCCGTGGAGCAAGGGCGACGTGGCGGCCGACGAGGCGATCCGCGGCTTCCATTCGGTATCGCTGCGGCTGCGTGACGGCGGCGCGACCGAGGAGTTGCTGAAATATATGGGCTACCAGGAGGTGGATCGTTCCGGGGCGACGAGCCGGCTGGCGATCCCGGGCGGCAACGGCGCCGAGGTCGTCGATATCGAGACGCTGCCGGGCGCGCCGCTGGCCCGTCTCGGGGCCGGCTCGGTCCATCACGTGGCGTTTGCCGTCGAGGACCGCGCCAGGCAACTGGAAGTGCGCAAGGCGCTTGCCGATACGGGCTACCAGGTGACGCCGGTGATCGATCGCGACTATTTCTGGGCGATCTATTTCCGCACGCCGGGCGGGGTTCTGTTCGAGGTGGCGACAAACGAGCCCGGTTTCGACCGCGACGAGGATACCGCCCATCTCGGCGAGGCGCTCAAGCTGCCCAAACAGCACGAGCACCTGAGGCCCTATCTCGAAAAACATCTCCAGCCGCTTGGGGAGTGACGACGATGGCTACCGACGCTTACATCCATAAGGCCTTGCCCGGTTCGCCGGGCGGGCCGCTGCTCTTCGTCTTCCACGGCACCGGTGCAGACGAGACCCAGCTTGTCTCGCTGGGCCGCGAACTTGTCGCGGACGCGACCATCGTGTCGCCACGCGGCGATGTCTCGGAATACGGCGCGGCGCGCTTCTTTCGCCGCACCGGCGAGGGCGTCTACGACATGGCGGACCTGGCGCGGGCGACTGCCAAGATGACCGGCTTCGTGCGCGCCCATGTCGAGGTGCAGAAACCGTCGCGCGTGCTCGGGCTCGGCTATTCGAACGGCGCCAACATCCTGGCCTCGGCGATCTTCGCCGAGCCTGGCCTGTTCGATGCGGCGGTGCTGATGCACCCGCTGATCCCGTTCACGCCGCAGGTGAGCGGCGATCTGGCCGGGCGGGGCATCCTGATCACGGCCGGCGGCCACGATCCGATCTGCCCGCCGGCTTTGACGGAGCGCCTAGCCGGCGATTTGCGGGCAGCGCGGGCCGATGTCATGCTGGAATGGCACGAGGGCGGCCATGAGGTGCGTCCCAATGAAATCGAGGCGGCGCGGCTGTTTCTTGCCGCCAACGGCCGGGAGAACGAATGATGACGAGCGAATTGCCGGAAATCGAACTCGAGGACCAGGGTGCGAAGGGTCGCTACGTGCTGCGCGGGCCGGACGGGGCCGAGGCGGAAATGACCTTCACCAAGGTCGGCGAGAGCAAGATCATCATCGATCACACCGGCGTGCCGGATGCCTTCCGGGGGCAGGGCGCCGGCCTCCGGCTGGTGGCGCGCGCGGTCGAGGATGCGCGCGCGGCCGGCAAGACGATCATTCCGCTTTGCCCGTTCGCGGCCGCCCAGTTCCGGCGTCACAAGGAATGGGCGGACGTGCTGTCCCAATAAGGACGGGGTTCAGCGGGTCGGTACCGGATGCTCGCCGCGGTAGTCGTAAAAGCCGCGGCCGGTCTTGCGGCCAAGCCAGCCGGCTTCGACATATTTCACCAGAAGCGGGCAAGGCCGGTACTTGGAATCCGACAGGCCCTCGTGCAGCACCTGCATGATCGACAGGCAGGTGTCGAGGCCGATGAAGTCGGCCAGTTGCAGCGGCCCCATCGGATGGTTGGCGCCGAGTTTCATCGCCGTGTCGATGGCTTCCACCGAGCCGACGCCCTCGTAAAGCGTGTAGATGGCCTCGTTGATCATCGGCAGCAGGATGCGGTTGACGATGAAGGCGGGGAAATCCTCCGACACCGTGATCGTCTTTTCCAGCCGGTTCACATAGGCCTTCGCCGCCTCGAACGTCTGGTCCTCGGTGGCGATGCCGCGCACCAGTTCGACCAGCTTCATGACCGGGACCGGGTTCATGAAATGGATGCCGATGAAGCGCTCCGGCCGGTCGGTCTGCGAGGCGAGGCGGGTGATCGAGATCGACGAGGTATTGGTGGCGAGAATCGCCTCCGGGTTCAACTGTGGGCAGAGCTGCGCGTAAATCTTGCGCTTGACGGTCTCGTCCTCGGTCGCGGCCTCGATCACCAGGTCGGCGCCGGCGAGGTCGGCCATCGAAGCCGCCGTCGCGATGCGGCCCATCGCCTGCTGGCGGGTCGCCTCTTCCAGCTTGCCGCCGCCGACCTGCCGCGCCATGTTGCCGTTGATGGTGGCGATGCCCTTTTCGATGCGGTCCACGGAAACGTCATGGATGAGCACGTTGTAGCCGGCCAGCGCCGAGACATGGGCGATACCGCCGCCCATCTGGCCAGCCCCGATGATGCCGATCGTTTCAATCTTACTCATGACCGATCCCGTTCCACGCCGTTAGCCTGCTTTTTGTGCAGTGCAACCTAGCCGATTTTTTGTGCAGCGCAAATCAGAAAGGCGGGGAGACGTTGGTCTCCCCGCCTTTCGGCACCAGTCTAATACGGGTCGATAATATAGGTCAAAGCGCCTTTTGGAGTTCTGGCAGGGCGACGAAGAGGTCGGCGACGAGACCATAGTCGGCGACCTGGAAGATGGGGGCTTCCTCGTCCTTGTTGATGGCGACGATGACCTTCGAGTCCTTCATGCCGGCCAGGTGCTGGATGGCGCCGGAGATGCCGCAGGCGATGTAGAGGTCGGGCGCCACCACCTTGCCGGTCTGGCCGACCTGCCAGTCGTTGGGCGCGTAGCCGGCGTCGACCGCTGCGCGCGAGGCGCCGACGGCAGCCCCGAGCTTGTCGGCGACCGGCAGGATCACTTCCTGGAATTTTTCCGACGAGCCGAGCGCGCGGCCGCCCGAGATGATGATGCGGGCCGAGGTCAGTTCCGGACGGTCGCTCTCCGACAGCCGGTTCTCGACGAAGCTCGACAGGCCGGGATTGGCCGCCGCCTTGACCGTCTCGAGTGCGGCCGAGCCGCCCTCGGGCGCTGCCTGGAAGCCAGCGGTGCGCACCGTGACGACCTTCTTGGCGTCGGTCGACTGCACCGTCTGGATGGCGTTGCCGGCATAGATCGGACGCTTGAAGGTGTCGGGCGAAACCACCTCGATGATCTCCGACACCTGCGCCACGTCGAGCAGAGCGGCCACGCGCGGGGCAACGCTCTTGCCGACGGCGGTGGCCGGCGCCACGATGGTGTCGTAGGAACCGGCGAGCGATACGACCAGCGCCGCCAGCGGCTCGGCCAGCTGCTGCGCCAATTCGTCGGCCTCGGCCAGCAGCACCTTGCTCACGCCCTTGAGCTTCGCGGCGGCCTCGGCGGCGGCTTTGGCGTCCTTGCCGGCCACCAGCACATGCACGTCGGAGCCGATCTCGAGCGCGGCCGACAGCGCCTTGGCGGTCTGGTCGGAAAGGGTTGCGTTGTCGTGTTCGGCAATCAGAAGAATGGCCATGTTCTTATCTCCTATTCCTGCTGATCAAAGCACGCCGGCTTCGTTCTTGAGCTTGTCCACCAGCTCGGCGACGCTCTTGACCTTGACGCCCGCCTTGCGGCCGCTCGGCTCCTCGGTCTTGAGCACCTTCAGGCGCGGGGTAACGTCGGCGCCGAAATCGGCCGGGCTCTTCTCGTCCAGCGGCTTCTTCTTGGCCTTCATGATGTTGGGCAGCGAGGCATAGCGCGGCTGGTTGAGGCGAAGGTCGGCGGTGATGATCGCCGGCATCTTCAATTCCACCACCTGCAGGCCGCCGTCGACCTCGCGCGTCACCTTGGCCTTGTCGCCGCCAAGCTCGATCTTGGAGGCAAACGTTCCCTGTGCCCAGCCCAGCAGCGCCGCCAGCATCTGGCCGGTCTGGTTCGAATCGTCGTCGATCGCCTGCTTGCCGAGGATGACCAGGCCGGGCTGTTCGGCCTCGACCACGCCCTTGAGCACCTTGGCCACGCCGAGCGGCTCGACCTCGCCCTCGGCCTTGACCAGGATGGCGCGGTCCGCGCCCATGGCCAGCGCCGTGCGCAGCGTCTCCTGCGCCTGCTGCGGGCCGATCGAGACGACCACGATCTCTTCCACCTTGCCGGCTTCCTTCAACCGGATCGCCTCTTCCACCGCGATCTCGTCGAACGGGTTCATCGCCATCTTCACGTTCGCCAGTTCGACCGATGAACCATCCGCCTTGACCCGAACCTTGACGTTCGCATCGACTACCCGCTTTACGGGAACCAGAACTTTCATCTGCTTGACACCTCTACGATGGTTTGGAGCGAGCCGTAGCAGCACGCGCTCCCAAGAATTTGTCGAAAGCCGACATTTTTCATGGAGATTCCGTTGTTCAGCCGTCTCAGTGGTGGCGGAGCGGCTTCCACAAGCGCGCGGACCGTAATTGCGGGCCCTTTCCACGTCAATATACGAGGTGGACCAAAATTCGGCAAAATCGGTTGAATCAGGTCCTGTCCCAAGGCGAGGGAGGCGTACCGTCGACCGGTTGGGCAATCTTGCGCGGCGGGGCCGTGGCCGGCAGCGGCGAAAGCATGGCCTCGTCGCTCAAGGGAACGTTGCGGCGTCGGAGCAGCAGGACGAGCACCGCGCCCGAGAGGATGCCGCCGATGTGGCAGGCCCATGATATCTGGTCCTCGCCGCCCATGGCGAACATGGTGAACTGAAGCAGGATCCACAGCGCCAGCGGGATATAGGCGGGGATGCGCAGCGGGATGCGGGCGAAGGCCAGGATCCAGATTTTCACGCGCGGGAACAGGATGAGGTAGGCGACGACCACGCCGGCGACCGCGCCGGACGCGCCGATCAGCGGGGCCTGCGAATCCGGCGCGACCAGGCCATGGAAGAAGGCCCCGCCGATGGCGCAGGCGATATAGAACAACAGGTAGCGGAAGTGGCCGAGCGCATCCTCCACATTGTCGCCGAATACCCACAAAAACAGCATGTTGCCGCCGAGGTGAAAAATGTCGGCATGCAGGAAGGAATAGGTCAGGTAGCTGAGATTTTCAGGGATGATGACGAATTGCGGAGCCAGTTCCGCGGTGTGGTGGACCACTGAGGGAATGAAGCTCAGGCCAAGCACGGCGGCGTTGGCGAAGCTTTCGCCGCCGATGGTGGTCGCCAGGTAGGCGCCCACGTTGAGGACGATCAGGGCGATCGTCACATATTGCAGCCGGATGGTGCGCAGGTGGTTGGTGTCGTAGAGCGGGATGAACATCGGGTACTCCCCCGCCCGCCGGCGGAATGGTCAGCGGTTTTCGCCCGGCACCCATAGCACATCGGCGTTTCCGTTGTCATTGACGGCGCGTGCGGCGACGAACAGCAGGTCGGAGACGCGGTTGATGTACTTGATGCCTTCGGGGTTGACGTGCTCGGCCGGGTTCTGGGCGAGCCCGACGATGAGGCGTTCGGCGCGGCGCGCCACGGTGCGCGCCAGATGCAGCGCCGCCGCCGCCGGGGAGCCGCCGTTCAGCACGAAGGACTTGAGCGGCTCGAGGTCCTTGTTGATGAGGTCGATGTCGTTTTCGAGCCGCGTCACCTGCGACGACGTGATGCGCAAGGGTTCGTATTTCAGCGGCTTGCCGGTGTCGGGCACGGCAAGGTCGGCGCCGAGATCGAACAGGTCGTTCTGGATGCGGCTCAGCATCGCGTCGATGGCCGGATGGCTCACGGCGGTATGGATGCGGGCCATGCCGATGCAGGCGTTGGCCTCGTCGACGGTGCCATAGGCGTCGATCCTTAGGTCGGATTTCAGCCGGCGCTCGCCGCTGCCAAGGCCGGTCGTGCCCTTGTCGCCGGTGCGGGTATAGATCTTGTTCAGCTTGACCATGTCGGCCCCCTTATCCGCGCGTGAAAAAGACGGCCAGCAGGATCAGCACGATGGCCACGAACTGGAGCAGGACGCGCATCTGCATCAGTTTGTTGGAGGTCATGCCATCGCCGCCCTTCATCATGTTGATGAGGCCGCGGATCAGGACCGCCACCACGGCGAACATGACGATGAGGGCAAAAATCTTGAATGCGGTGCTCATGGGCGTGTCCAGTTCGATCAGGTGCTTTTGGCGAGAAGCCGGTAAAACAAGGCTGCAGGAAGGATGCGCTTCAATAAAATACCGATTTTGGCCGGCAGCGTTACCACATAATGCGGCCGTGGGCGCCGTGACAGAAGCGCATGCCGCAGCGCCTTGTAGACCACTTCCGGGCCGGCCTTGGCGCGGTTGTGCCGGGCGCCTGCGCGCAACTGCCGTTCATAGGCCGCGCGGTGAACGGAATTTTCCCGGTCGACGGAATCGAGAAACAGCGGCAGGCCGTTTTCGTGAAGACTGGAAGCCACCGGGCCGGGTTCGATCAGCGAGACGTGGATGCCGCTGCCGGCAAGTTCCTGCCGCAGGCTGAGCATCAGCCCTTCGAGCGCGTATTTGGAAGCGCAGTAGGCGCCGCGGTAGGGCAGCGGCATCCGGCCCAGGATCGAGGAGCAATGGACGATGCGGCCGTGCCCCTGCCGGCGCATCGCGGGCAGGACGAGCCGGGTTAGTTCGTGCCAGCCGAAGAAATTCGCCTCGAACTGCCGGCGCAGGATGTCGACCGGCAAATCCTCGACCGCGCCGGCCTGCGCGTAGGCGCCGTTGTTGTAGAGTGCATCGAGCCTCCCGCCGGTACGCTCCAGCACCGCCGCCGCCAGCCGTTCGATCGAGGCGCTGTCCGTATAGTCGAGCGGGAAGGCTTCGATGCCGTCGGCTTCGAGGGCGGCAAGGGCCTGCGGGCTGCGCGCCGTCGCCAGCACGCGCCAGCCGTCCGCCTTGAGCGCGCGGGCGCAATAGGCGCCTATCCCGGAAGAGGCGCCGGTGACGAGAATGGTGCGCAACTCTTTCACCGGAGAGCCGTTTTGCCTTCGACGCTTGCCATTTGCGGAGTTCCCTTCCCATATTCGCGGTCGGGAAACAATCACAGGACGCTTTCTTGCTGAGAACCGTCGTTGCCGTCAAACGCGTCCTTTACGACGCGCTCGGCCATTTCAACAATGACGACGGCTGGGCCATGTCCAGTCATCTGGCGATCACGGCCCTGATGGCGCTGTTTCCGTTCCTGATCTTCGCCACGACGCTGGCGAGCTTCCTCGGCGCCGACGCCTTCGCCGATACGGCCGTGCATCTGGTGTTCGACACCTGGCCCGCGCAGATCGCCAAGCCGATCGCCGCCGAGGTGAAGAACGTGCTCACCGTCCAGCGAACCGACCTGTTGACCTACGGCGTGGTGCTCGCCGCCTATTTCGCCTCCAATGGCATCGAGGCGCTGCGCACTTCGCTGAACCGCGCCTACCGCGTCACCGAAACGCGCGGCATCCTCTACCGGCGCGCACAGAGCCTGTTCTTCGTCGTCATCGCCACCATCGGCATCCTCATCATCAGCGTGCTTCTGGTGCTGGCACCGATCCTGGCGCGGCTGGCGGAAGCCCATATCGAGTGGATCAAGCCCTATATGGGCACCATCAATTCCTGGCGCTATGTCGTCGCCTCGACGGTCATCGTGGGTGGCCTGTTCGCGGTGCATTACTGGCTGCCGGCAGGCAGGCGGCCGTTCCTGTCGCTGATGCCCGGCATCCTGTTCACGCTAGTGGGCTGGCTGATCGGCTCGACCGCGTTCGCCAGCTATCTCGACCATTTCTCGTCCTATGTGACGACCTATGCGGGCCTGGCCTCGATCATGGTCGCGGTGGTGTTCCTCTACATCGTCTCGGCGATCTTCATCCTCGGCGGCGAGTTCAACGCGGCGATCAGCCGTTACCTGGAGGCGCGCGCGCGTGTCGCCGGCTGAACAGTCGCCAGCGCCACGCCGAAGGTGGCGATCAGCAGGCCTGCGACCTGGAGCGGATCGAGCCGTTCGCCGAACAGGGCCCAGGCCATGATGGCGGTTACGCCCGGCACCAGGTAGAACACTGAAGCCACCTTCGACATTTCGCCGTCGCGGATCATCACCATCAGCAGGAAGATTGCCCCGATCGAGAGCACCAGCACCAGCCAGACCAGAGCGAAGACGAGTTCGCCGTTGAAGGTAATGGTCTGCGTCTCGAACAGGAACGAGCCCGCCATGACCACCAGCGCGCCCCCGACATATTGCCAGACGGTGGTGGACAAGAGACTGCTGCCGGCCGCGCGGCGCTTCTGCCAGATGGTGCCGAGTGTAATTCCCAGTACCGACAGGAGGGAGGCGATAAGCGTGCCGGTGGTGATGCCGCTGCCGAGTTCGCCGAGTTTCGGCCACAGCACCACGATGACGCCGGCAAAGCCGACGCCGAGGCCGATCCAGTGGCGGGGCAGGATTTTCTCGCCGAGCAACCTGCCTGCGATCACCGCGGTCAGAAGCGGTTGCAGGCCGGCAATCAGCGCTGACAGCCCCGCCGGCAGGCCGCGATGGATGGCCCAGAAAACGCCGCCGAGATAGACGCCGTGCAGCAGCATGCCCGCGACTACGGCATGCAGGGCCTCGTCGCGGTTTGCCGGCCTGGCTCCGAGCAGGATGGCGATGGACAGCAACAGCAGCGCCGCAATCACGAAGCGCATGGAAAGGAAGGTGAACGGCTCCGCCCACGGCATGATGTAGCGCGCGCCGATGAAACCGGTGGCCCACAGAACGACGAAGGTGGCGGGAATGAACCGCTTGAGGCTGGGCATCGAAACCGCGGCTGCTTGAGACGGAACTGCCTGTAGGGTGATTTGCCGCTTCTGGCAAAACGAAACGGCTGATTCATAGAATGATTGAAATTGATGGTCGATCCGATGGAATTGGGGTCAAAGACCGACCAGTTGCCGTATTGTCTGCGGTGTCGCGCCGTTTTCGCGCAGGGCGGAAAGGCCGGTGGCGGCCTGGCTCTTCGACAGTTTGCGCCCGTCGGGGCCAAGGACCAGCCGGTGATGGAAATAGGCTGGTTGCGGCAGGCCGAGCAGCTCTTGCAACAGCCGCTGGACCGAAGTGGCGAAGAAGAGGTCGCGCCCGCGCACGACATGGCTGACGCCTTGCAGTGCATCGTCGATCACCACGGAGAGGTGGTAGCTGGTCGGCACCTCGCGCCGGGCGACGATGAAATCGCCCCAGTCCTGCGGGCGGGCTTCAGTTTCGTTCGTCGCGCCTGGCGTCTCGTCGGCAAATTCCGTCCATGAAAGCGGCGCGCCGATGCGCGCCATTGCCGCCTCGACGTTCAGCCGCCAGGCAAACGGCAGGCCGGCGTCGATGCGCCGCGTACGTTCTCTCGGGGACAGCGTCTTGTCGATGCCGGGATAGAGCGGCGCACCGTCCGGGTCGCGCGGCCAATCTTCACCGCGCTGTTCGCGTTCGATGATGAAAGCGCGGATGTCGCCGCGGCTCATGAAGGCCGGATAGACCAGCTCCTCGCGGACCAGCCGCTTGAGCGCTGCCTGGTACTCGGCGAAATGCTCCGACTGCCTTCGTACCGGCTTTTCCCAGTCGAGGCCGAGCCATTCAAGGTCGCGGAAAATGCCGGCCTCGAATTCCGGCGTACAGCGCGTGGTGTCGATGTCCTCGATACGCAGCAGCAGGCGTCCGGCGCTCGCCTGCGCCAGTTGCCGGTTGAGCAACGCCGAATAGGCGTGGCCGAGATGCAGTTCGCCGTTGGGGCTCGGCGCGAAGCGGAAGGTCGGGCGGGTCATACGCTGGAATCGGGTTGCGGCGCTGTTTTCGGTTGCTACTTTGCCCCGGCGGGGGCGACAAGGAAACTATGCGACGCATCGTAACACTGGAAGACGTCGGGCGCGGCCTCGAGGAGTTGAGCGTGATCGACCCGCGCCTTGCCAGGGTGCGCGAAATGGCCGGCGAGGTGCCGCTGCGGCTGTCGGAACCCGGGTTCCGCAGCCTGGCCTCGATCATCGTCGCCCAGCAGGTGTCGCGCGCCAGCGCCGACGCCATTTTCGGGCGGCTGGAGCGGCTCGTCGATCCGCTGACGCCGCAGGCGATCCTTGCCGCCGGGGAGAGCGTGTTCCGCGACGCGGGCCTGTCGCGGCCCAAGCAGCGCGGCCTGCTTGCGGTGGCGCAGGCCGTTGCCGCCGGGCTCGACCTCGACCGGCTGTGCGGGCTCGATGCCGGCGAAGCCATGACGCTGATGACGGCGGTGTCCGGGATCGGCCCGTGGACGGCCGAGGTCTATCTGCTGTTTGCCGCCGGCCATCCGGACATCTTTCCTGCCCGCGACGTGGCTTTGCAGACGGCGGTCGGCCATGCGCTCGGTATCGAACCGCGCCCGGCGGAAAAGGCGCTCGCGGCGATTGCCGAATCATGGTCGCCGTGGCGAGGCGTCGCCGCCCGGCTGTTCTGGGCCTACTATCGCGAATTGAAGGGCCGTGAGGCGGTGCCGCCCGCTTGAGGCCACGAAAATGTGCGAAAATCGCACGTTCCCGGCGGTGTGCCGGCCCGATAATCTGCTTCACATCCCTGTCATGTCGGGCTTACAGTATCGCCATCGTACCGGTCCTTGAGTCTAGGAGGTCGAGAGCGTGACGGTCGCCGTATCTGCGGATGGGCTTCCTGCTTTGGTGCTGAATGCGGACTATCGCCCGCTCAGCTATTACCCCCTGTCGCTGTGGTCGTGGCAGGATGCCATCAAGGCTGTGTTCCTTGACCGCGTGAACATCGTTGCCGAGTACGAGCAGGCCGTTTCCTCCCCGACCTTCTCGATGAGACTGCCGAGCGTCGTCAGCCTCAAGGCCTATGTCAAGCCGATGCGCCATCCGGCGTTCACGCGCTTCAACGTGTTCCTGCGCGATCGTTTCCAGTGCCAGTATTGCGGATCGCTGGAGGACCTCACCTTCGACCATGTTGTCCCACGTCGTTGCGGCGGGGCAACGACGTGGGACAACGTGGTAGCGGCCTGTTCGCCCTGCAATTTCAAGAAAGGCGGCCTGATGCCGGCGCAGGCGAAGATGTGGCCGCGCCAGAAGCCTTACCAGCCCAGCGTGCAGGACCTGCACAACAACGGCCGCCTGTTCCCGCCCAACCATCTGCACGAAAGCTGGATGGACTATCTCTATTGGGACGTCGAACTCGAGCCCTGACCGTTCCGGCGGCCCGTCAGCGGCGGGCGAAAACTCCGCGGAAGGCGACGATGGCCAGGATCAGGCTGGCGATGACGTTCCAGCCAGCCATGGAGAGGCCGAGAATGCGCAGCGCCGCCTTGTCGCAGGAGGGCGGAACGAACTTGTCGAGCGCATCGAGCACGCCGTTGCCGCCGGTATCGACGGGGGCGGCGACATTGGTACAGTCGGTCGGGCCTGGCCACCAGGCCCATTCGACGCCCGAGTGATAGATGCCGAGACACATGCCGTAGACCATCAGCAGCCCGCCGATGGCGAGCAGGGCGCGGGTGATCCACACCGGCGCGCGCAGCGCCGAGGCGAGGGCGGCAAGCAGCATCAGCGGGACGCCGACATAGTAGGGGATGCGCTGCTCGTAGCAGAGTTTGCAGGGGATGTAG
Organism: Mesorhizobium sp.; assembly: GCA_049650385.1. Classification (GTDB taxonomy): domain Bacteria; phylum Pseudomonadota; class Alphaproteobacteria; order Rhizobiales; family Rhizobiaceae; genus Mesorhizobium. The sequence continues at coordinate 32,311 of JBASAA010000041.1, read as the reverse complement.
CCGCCGATATACTGGAAGGCGAGCGCGCTGCCGACCACGACCGCCATCGCGACCGCGAGGAAAAGCGCGGTCAGCTTGCGGTGATTTTCGGCGGCGTCGATGGTCGAGATCATGCTCGTGCTCCGGTCTGGCGGCTCTGCTCAGGCGATGTATTTGACGATGATGTAGAGCAGAATTAGGACGCCGGCAGCGACGCCGGCAATCAGCCCTAGGCGTTTTTCGATGAAGTCGCGGATCGACTCGCCATAGCGCCGCAGCAGCCAGGCCAGGAGCAGGAAACGCGCGCCGCGCGCCACGATGGCCGAGACGATGAACCAGCCGAGCGGAAAGCCGACGACGCCGGCGAGGATCGTCACCACCTTGATCGGCGGCAGGTGCGCCAGCCCCGAGGTGACCAGCATCAACAGGATGATGCCGTCGCCCGAAGAGAGCCGCAGGTGCTCGAACTCATCGAACTTGCCGTAGAATTCGAGGATCGGCCGGGCGAGCGCATCATAGGCATAGTGGCCGATGAACCAGCCGGCGATGCCGCCCAGCACCGAGGCGACGGTCGCTACCAGTGCGTAGCGGTAGGCGCGGCCCGGGCGCGACAGCGACATCGGCAGGAACAGCACGTCGGCCGGGACGAGAAAGACCGAGCTTTCCACGAAGGCGATGATGGCGAGCCACCACTCGGCGGATTTTCTTGCCGCGAGCGACAAGGTCCAGTCATACAGGCCACGCAGCATGGTTTCCCCTCAGGATGCGCCGCAGCAATAGGAAAATTCGCACCGGCATACAATGGCTACGCGCTCACGAAATCATCCGCCGCCGGGGCGTTCGTGACCATCGCGGGGCAGGGTATGCCCTGACCGGAAGGAAACGTGCATGCAAAGCGGTTGACGAGCGGGGGTCGGGGCGTGTAGTTCGCGCCCAGCCAGACGATCCGGGCCTCGGGCTTCCGGATCGCGTCGGCAGCGCCTGTGCGGGTGTGGTGGAACTGGTAGACGCGCCGGACTCAAAATCCGGTTCCGAAAGGAGTGTCGGTTCGATTCCGACCACCCGCACCATTTCTTGATCTCACGCGAGTTCGCTTCGCTCACCGCTCCGATGGGGCGGCCTGACCGGCCAACGGCACGCATGCGTGTCCGCGTTGCTCGCTGCTAAGCTTGTCTTTTACCGCCCCAGCGGCCGAACCTGTCGCATCCGAGCGGCGTCATGTCGATGTCCGGGGTCTCGCCGCTGACGAGTTCGGCCACGAGCCGCCCGGTGACGCCGGCCAGCGTCAGGCCGATATGGCCATGGCCGAAGGCGTAGGTGACGTTGGGAAGTTCGGGGGAATTGCCGATCACCGGCAGCGAATCCGGCATCGAGGGGCGGAAGCCGAGCCACGTTTCCGTTGACTCGCCGGCGCGGGGAACGAGCTTTCCGACGCCCTTGCGGATGACGTCGATGCGGTTGGCGCTGGGCGGGGCGGAGAGCCCGCCGAGTTCCACGGTCCCGGCGGCGCGCAGGCCGTCCGCCATCGGCGTCATGTAGAAGCCTTCCTCGACGAAGCAGACCGGCCGGTTCAGGAGCTTGCCCGCCTCGGGGAACAGTACGTGGTAGCCGCGCTCGGTGTCGAGCAGGATGCGGTCGCCGATCTGGCGGGCGAGAAGCGCCGAGCGGGCGCCCGATGCCACGACGACGTGATCGGCCTCGTGGTCGGTGCCGTCGATGGAGAAGGCGACGCGCGAGCCGGCGCGCCGAAGGTTCGTCGCCTCGCCGGTCAGGAATTTTCCGCCTCTTTCCACGATCACCTGGGCGAGGGCGGCGGCAAGCCGGCGAGGGCTGTCGATGGTGAAGGCGTCGTTGAACAGCACGCCGCTGTGGTAGAGCGGGGCGACGTTCGGCTCCAGGTCGCGGACCTGGCTGGCGTCGAGCCGGGTGAGGTTGACGCCGTGTTCTTCGCGCCGGCGATGCCAGTCGTCGGCGTCGTCGAATTCAACCTGCGACTTGTAAAGATAGAGGCAGCCGGTTCGGCGTAGCAGAGATTGGGCGTTCGCCGTCTCGATCAACGGCATCCAGCCCGCTTCGGCCCGGTTGAGCAGCGAAGCAAGGACGGCGATGATCCGCGCGACCTCGGCTTCGCGGCCGGCGCGCAGGAAGGCGAGAAGCCATGGCAGGAGATGCGGCAGGTAGCGCCAGCGGATCGCCAGCGGCCCGTTCTGGTTCGCGATCATTCGCGGCACCTGCCAGACGAGACCGGGGGTGGAGACGGGCAGCACCGCCTGGGGCGCGAAGGTGCAGGCATTGCCGTAGCTGGCGGCTTGCCGCCACGCGGCGTTGCCGAGCGGCGGCTCCCTGTCCGCCAGCGTGACCTGAAAACCGCGCGTCTGCAGCCAGAGCGCCGAGGCGAGGCCGACGAAACCGGCCCCGATGATGGTGACGTGCCGGCGCTCCGGCTGGGAAGGTCGTGCCGGGCTCGGGCTCATCGTCGTTTCCGGTTGCGGGTTTAGGCGGCAACCCTACGTCAAACGAAAGCGCCGTGACAGTGCTTGTATTTCTTGCCCGAACCGCAAGGACACAGTTCGTTGCGGCCGACCTTGCCCCAGCTTGCCGGGTTCTTCGGGTCGCGGTCTTCCGGCGCGACGACGGCGCCGGCTTCCTGCCGGACCAGGACGGCAGTGTCGCCGCTGTGGAAGTCGTCCTCGCCGGTGGTGCCGTCGATGTGACTGCCATAGGCTTCCGGCGCTTCCGGCGGCGGGGCGTCGGCAGCCTGGCGCACCAGTTCGACCCGCATCAACTGGCCGGTGACGATCTGGCGCAGGTTGCCGAGCATGGTCTGGAACAGTTCGAAGGCCTCGCCCTTGTATTCCTGCAGCGGATCGCGCTGGGCGTAGCCGCGGAAGCCGACGACCGAGCGCAGGTGGTCGAGGTTGACGATATGCTCGCGCCACAGCGCATCCAGCGACTGCAACACCACGGAGCGCTCGACATAGGTCATCACTTCGGGGCCGAAGCGCTCGGCGCGGTCGGCCACGGCGGCATCGACGGCGGCGGTGATGCGCTCGCGGATCGCGTCCTCGGCGATGCCTTCTTCCTGCGCCCATTCCTCGATCGGCAGGTCGAGGTTCAGGTATTGCTGCACCTCCGCCTTGAGGTTGGCGACGTCCCACTGCTCGGCGTAGGCGTTTTCGGGGATGTTCTTGGCAACGATCTCCTCGATGACGCCGGTGCGCATCTCGGCGACCATTTCGCTGAGGCCCTCGCCGTCCATCAGGTCGAGGCGCTGCTCGAACACCACCTTGCGCTGGTCGTTGGAGACGTCGTCGTATTTCAAAAGGTTCTTGCGGATGTCGAAGTTGCGGGCCTCGACCTTGGTCTGGGCCTTTTCCAGCGCCTTGTTGATCCACGGGTGGATGATCGCCTCGCCTTCCTTCAGGCCAAGCTTGCGCAGCATGCCGTCCATGCGCTCGGAGCCGAAGATGCGCATCAGGTCGTCCTGCAACGACAGGAAGAACTTGGATCGGCCGGGGTCGCCCTGGCGGCCGGAGCGGCCGCGAAGCTGGTTGTCGATGCGACGCGATTCATGGCGTTCGGTGGCCAGCACGTAGAGCCCGCCGGCGGCCAGCGCCTTTTCCTTCAGCCGCGCGACGTCGGCGTGGATTTCCTTCTCGCGGGCCTCGCGTTCCGGCCCTTCGGGCATGTCGGCGAGTTCCTCGGCGATACGCATGTCGGCGTTGCCGCCAAGCTGGATGTCGGTGCCGCGGCCGGCCATGTTGGTGGCGATGGTGATGGCGCCGGGCTTGCCCGCCTGGGCGACGATCGACGCCTCGCGCTCGTGATGGCGGGCGTTCAGCACCTCGAAATCCTTGAAGCCGTCCTTGCGCAGGCGCTCGGCCAGTTGCTCGGATTTCTCGATCGAGGTGGTGCCGACCAGCGTCGGCTGGCCCTTGGCGTGCGCTTCCTTGATCTCGCGCACGATCGCCTGGTACTTTTCCTCGACGGTGCGGTAGACCTCGTCGTCCTCGTCGATGCGCTGGACAGGGACGTTGGTCGGGATTTCCGTCACTTCCAGCCCGTAGATGTTGCCGAATTCCTCGGCCTCGGTCAGCGCCGTACCGGTCATGCCGGCGAGCTTCTTGTACAGGCGGAAGTAGTTCTGGAAGGTGATGGAGGCCAGCGTCTGGTTTTCCGGCTGGATCTGCACATGCTCCTTGGCCTCGAGCGCCTGGTGCAGGCCTTCGGAATAGCGGCGGCCTGGCATCATGCGGCCGGTGAATTCGTCGATGATGACGATCTCGCCGTTGCGCACGATATAATCCTTGTCGCGCTGGAAAAGCTGGTGCGCCTTCAGCGCGTTGTTGACGTGGTGGACGATGGCGACGTTCTCGACGTCGTAGAGCGATTCACCCTTCAGCAGGCCGGCGTCGCGCAGCATGTTCTCCAGCTTTTCCGTGCCTTCCTCGGTGAAGGTGGAGGTCTTCTGCTTTTCGTCGATTTCATAGTCGGCGGGCACCAGCTTGAGCATGAAGGTGTCGATGGTATTGTACATCTCCGAACGGTCTTCGAGCGGGCCGGAAATGATCAGCGGCGTGCGCGCCTCGTCGATCAGGATCGAGTCGACCTCGTCGACGATCGCGTAATTGTGCGGGCGCTGCACCATCTGGGCGCGCTCGTACTTCATGTTGTCGCGCAGGTAGTCGAAGCCGAGTTCGTTGTTGGTGGCGTAGGTGACGTCGCAATTGTAGGCGTCGCGGCGCTCCTCGTCGTCGATGCCGTGGACGATGATGCCGACAGTGAGGCCGAGGAACTTGTAGATGCGGCCCATCCATTCGGCGTCGCGCTTGGCGAGGTAGTCGTTGACGGTGACGACATGCACGCCCTTTTCAGCCAGCGCGTTGAGGTAGACCGGGGCGGTCGCCACCAGCGTCTTGCCCTCGCCGGTGCGCATTTCGGCGATGCCGCCGTCGTGCAACACCATGCCGCCGACCAACTGCACGTCGAAGGGGCGCAGGCCGAGCACGCGGCGGGCGGCCTCGCGCACGGTCGCGAAAGCGGGGACGAGCAGGTCGTCCAGCGTCTTGCCGTTGGCGAGTTCCTCGCGGAATTTCTGGGTACGGGCCGTCAATTCCGCATCGGAAAGCGCCCGAATTTCGTTTTCCAGTGCATTGATGGCTTGAAGCCGTGGCTTGGTCGCCTTGACGCGGCGATCGTTGGCGGAACCGAATACTTTGCGGGCGAGAGCGCCGAAACTGACCATAAATGGTCCCTTTGCTTGTATTCCTGGCCGTCGCGACAGCGCTGCCGAGCACCATCGAAATCCGCCACGAGGGGAACGAAACACCGAAAAGCGTCCGAAAACGGTTCTGGACGCGGAGTCGGTGGACAGATAAGAGGGGGCTCAATCGATGTCAACGGCGCTGCTTATTCCCCTTTGACGCCAGATTCCGCCATATTCCGGTCGATTTGAAAGCGCTTCTCGCCTCAACTGTTTCTCTTGGAGTCCCCTTCTTATGATGTTGTTGTCCAGACGCTCACCGTTTGTCGGCCTAGGTTTCGTCCTCGGCCTTGCCACGCTTTCCCTGTCGCCGGCCTTCGCGCAGGAAGCCGCTCCGGCGGCGCCGGCTGAAGCCGCCGCACCGGCGGACCCCGCTGCCGTGGTCGCCACCGTCAACGGCAAGAACATCACCGAGGCCGACCTGTCGCTGGCCGAAGGGGAACTTTCGCAGCAGTTTGCGCAGCTTCCGCCAGAGCAGCGCCGTGCCGCGGCCCTGTCGGCCGCCATCGAGATCAAGGTGCTGGCCGACAAGGCGGTGGCCGACGGGCTGGACAAGGATCCCGAGTTCCAGCGTCGCGTCGCCTTCCTCCAGCAGCGTGCCCTGCATGGCGAGATGGTCGAGAAGGAGGTTGTCGGCAAGATCACCGACGACGAGCTTCGCGCCCGCTACGACAAGGAAATCGCCGCCCAGCCGCCGGTCAACGAGGTGCATGCCCGTCACATTCTCGTGAAGACGAAGGAAGAGGCGGAGAAGATCATCAAGGAACTCGACGGCGGCGCCGATTTCCAGAAGCTCGCCAACGAGCACACCAGCGATCCGAGCGGCAAGACCAACGGTGGCGACCTCGGTTATTTCGGGCCGGGTCAGATGGTGCCGGAATTCGACAAGGCGGCGCAGGCGCTGGCGGTCGGGGCCTATACCAAGGAGCCGGTGCAGACCCAGTTCGGCTGGCATGTCATCAAGGTCGAGGACAAGCGGGCCAAGCAGCCGCCGGCCTTCGACGCGGTCAAGGAAAACGTTCGCTCGATGGTGATCCGGGACAAGTATTTCGCGCTGGTCAAGCAGGCGCGCGCCGACGCCAAGGTCGAAATCCCCGATGCGACGCTGAAGAAGGCGGTGGATGCCGCCGAGGGCGCCGAATAAGGCCGGTAAGGCACGGTCGAGATTGGTGGAACGGGCGGGCTTGTAGTCCGCCCGTTCTGCTTTTGGCGGTGCCTTCTCTTTCCAACGGTGGCGGAAGGGCGCGATACTGGCCCGGAATGCGCTCGTAGCTCAATGGATAGAGCACCGGACTTCGAATCCGTAGGTTGCAGGTTCAAGTCCTGCCGAGCGCGCCAGTTTTTCGGTCTCACGCCGGTTCGCTCCGCTCACGGCTCCGACGGGGTGGCCTGACCTGCCGACGGACGGTCGTCCTTGCGGCTCTTGGCGAGCCGGAGCGGTTGTCTTGGGCCGGGCCGCTTCCAGGCGGTCGCCCGTGCAAAGCAGGCGGTTCCGGCGGCTTCTTCAAGCCAAATCGCTTGCACAGCGCCGCTGCATCGGGCAAACCGGCGACATTCCGCAGTTTCCCGCCGAGGCTTCCAATGTCCGCATCGATTTCGCCGCTCGCGCCCAAGAAATACCCGAAAATGCCGGCCGTCGAGGGCGTGCGCATCGCGACCGCCGAGGCCGGGATCAAGTACAAAGGGCGCACCGACCTTCTGGCGATGGTCTTCGACGCGGGAACGACCGTTGCCGGCGTATTCACCCGTTCCAAATGCCCGTCGGCCCCGGTCGACTACTGCCGGGAAAACCTGGGCGGCGGCAAGGCGCGCATGCTGGTCGTCAACTCCGGCAACGCCAATGCCTTTACCGGAAAGAAGGGCCGCGAGACGACCCGCCTCACCGGCGAGGCCGCCGCCAAGGCTGCCGGCTGTACGCCGGGGGATGTCTTTCTGGCCTCGACGGGGGTCATCGGCGAGCCGCTCGACGCCGCGAAGTTCGGGCCGCTGCTTGCCGGAATGGTCGAGGACGCCACGCCCGGCCTGTGGCTCGAGGCGGCCAAGGCGATCATGACCACCGACACCTATCCGAAGGTCGTCACCGCCACCGTCAGGCTCGGTGACGTCGACGTGACCCTGAACGGCATCGCCAAGGGTGCCGGCATGATCGCGCCCGACATGGCGACGATGCTGTCCTTCGTCGCAACCGATGCGCCTATCGCGGCTCCGGTGCTGCAGGATCTGCTGTCGCGGGGCACGGCCAAGACCTTCAACGCGGTTACAGTGGATTCCGATACCTCGACCAGCGACACCCTGCTGTTGTTTGCGACCGGTGCTGCCGGCCGGCGCGGTGCTGCACCCGTCGTCGACGCCAAGGATGCGCGCCTTGGGCCGTTCCGCCGTGCGCTGGGCAAGATGCTGAAGACGCTGGCGTTGCAGGTCGTGCGCGACGGCGAAGGCGCACGCAAGCAGATCGAAGTGACGGTGACCGGCGCCAAATCGGCGCGTTCGGCCAAGCGCATCGCGCTTTCGATCGCCAATTCGCCGCTGGTCAAGACGGCGGTGGCCGGCGAGGACGCCAATTGGGGCCGCGTCGTCATGGCCGTCGGCAAGGCCGGGGAGCCGGCCGACCGCGACCGCCTCTCGGTCTGGTTCGGCGACAACCGGCTGGCGCACGAGGGCGAGCGCGATCCCGACTATTCGGAGGAGGCGACCTCGGCCTACATGAAGCGCGCCGAAATCCGCATCCGCGCCGACATCGGCATCGGCCGGGGCAAGGCGACGGTGTGGACTTGCGACCTCACCAAGGAATATGTCGCCATCAACGGCGACTACAGGAGCTGATCCGGTGTCGCGGCACCCCGCCAGCATCCTCGCCACCGTGCGCCGCTACGAAGCGGCGGGCTTTCGCGCGTGGCCGGCGGCGGCGGTGCATTACGACGGCACCTGGGTGGTGCGGCTGACGGCGGGCCATCCGGCCAAGCGGCTGAACTCGATCACGCCCCTCGATCCCGGCGACATCGACGGCATGGCCGACCGGATCGGGCGCGCCAGCCGGCGCTTCGAGGCCTATGGCCGGCCGCTGACCTTCCGCCTGTCGCCGCTGGCCGGCTCGACCATCGCCGCGCATCTCGACGCGGAGGGCTGGAGCCGGTTCGACGATTCGCTGGTCATGCGGATGCCGCTGGCCGATGCGCCGGTGGAGAACGCAATCGACCAGATTCCGCTGCGCGACATCAGCCGCTTCGTCAGCGCCTCGCTCAAGGTGCACGGCTCGGATGCGTCGTTGCGGCCGGGCCTGTCCGAGATCATCGGCGCGATCCAGCCCGAGGCCGGCCTGTTCGTGCTGGAGCGCGGCGACGAGCCGCTGGCGACGCTGATCTGCGTGCATGACGGCGACCTCGCCGGCCTGTTCGAGATCGCCACCGACGAGCCGGTGCGCGGGCAGGGCCACGGCCGCCAGCTGATCCTCTCGGCGCTGAAATGGGCGCGCCTGCGCGGCGCGCGCGAAGCCTGGCTGCAGGTGGGAGCCGACAACGGGCCGGCGCTCGGGCTCTATCGCAGCCTCGGCTTCAGTGACGTTTATCATTATCACTATCGCCGGCCGCCCGGAGCGCAGACGTGTTGAAACCGGATGGACGGCGCCTGGTCCTGGTCGCCGCTTGCGCGCTGATCGACGCCGATGGCCGCGTGTTGATTGCACAGCGCCCGCAGAGCAAACAACTGGCGGGCCTGTGGGAATTCCCCGGCGGCAAGGTCGAGCCCGGCGAGACGCCGGAGGAATGCCTGATCCGCGAATTGCGCGAGGAGATCGGTATCGAGACCAAGGTCGCCTGTCTCGCCCCGCTCACTTTCGCCAGCCACAGCTATGACGACTTCCACTTGCTGATGCCGCTCTATGTCTGCCGCCGTTTCGAAGGGATCGCGATGCCGATGGAGGGCCAGAAGCTGAAATGGGTGCGTCCGCGCCAGATGCGCGATTATCCGATGCCCCCGGCCGATGCGCCGCTCATCCCGGCCTTGATCGACCTGCTTTGAGTCGCCGCCGTTCGCGGCAGGGTTGTACGTCGCCGGATCGTTAATGGAAGATTTATCTTGTCGTGACAATTTGAGCGCGTAGAGCGCCCTTCTTGCGCGCAGGATGATGCTGGGAGCCGGAAATGAGCTTCGACGACTGGGATTCGGTTCGCCCCGAGCGCCGGGCCAGGGCCATCGGCGCCGGCATGGGCCTGTTGCGCATCACGCTTCTGTTCGGTTCGGCTGTCGTGGCGCTGGCTCTCATGGCGGTTCCTATGCTGGATGACTATAATGGTCGCCAGCAGGTCGCGCGCGATGGCTTTATCGGCATCGATGCCACGACGACCGGCTCGATCAGCCGCACCAATACCTACACGATCCGGCGTAGCGTCCTGCAGCCCTCCCCGGATTCGGTATGCGTCCTGCGCGCCAACGGCAGGCAAAGCGGCGATTGCTGATCGATACTTGCCCGCGGCCCATCTCGGGACAGGTTCGGGCCACGCGGTTCATCGGCCGTTAAGTCTGTCGCGTTAACCTTTATTAAGCGGTGACTGTTATTGTCCGGGCCAGAGGACGGACGATGCCCCATCTACTGCGACAGTTTCTTCAGGACGAGAGTGCCGCCACGGCCATCGAATATGGGCTGATCGCCACGCTTATTTCTCTGGCCCTTTTCGTCGGCTTCGGCAATTTCGCCGACAGCCTCGCCGGCTTGTGGGACGACAATAGCGGCAAGATCACGGAAGCGTTCAGGTAAGGAACCGAGTAGGCTGCGGTTTCGCCCGGCGCAGGCTTTTTTCGTCAAAGGCCGTCGGGATTTTCCAGTATTTTCGCCAGAGACACCTTGGCCGAGCCGGGTTTCAGCGGCTTTTGCTGCGAGGGGTCGGGCGCCCATCCCGACATCCAGACCAGAGAGAAACTTGCCCGGATGCGGCCGTCCGGGTCGGAGAAGCGTTCGGCATAGATTTGCGCCGCACGCGCGAACAGGTCCCGGCGGCCGGGCCGGCGGGGACGGTCGAGCATCGAATTCGTCTCGCCCATCGCCCTCAGATCCGCCATCAGCGAAAACAGCGTGTCGTAGCGCACCACCACTGTCTCGATGTCGGCGACCGGCAGGGCGAATCCGGCGCGTTGCAGCAGTGCGCCGGCATCGCGCACATCCGGAAAGGGAATGACGCGCGGGCTGGCGCCGCCGTAAAGCTCGGTTTCGGCGGCAAGCAGGCTCTCGCGCAGTTCCGCCAGCGTGCCGGCCCCCGCGAATACACCGAGGAACAGGCCGTCCGGCCTCAGTGCCCGGCGCACCTGCGCCAGCAGCCCGGGAATGTCGTTCATGGCCTGCAAGGACAGGAGCGAGACGGCGAGGTCGAGGCTCTTTTCCTCGAAGGGCACCGTTTCGGGCGCCGCCACGATGCCCGGCCCGTCGCCCAGGAACAAGCTGTCGGCCTCGATGCGGACGGCTTCTGATATCTTGCCGCTGGCCTGCATCACTTGGGCGGCGGCCGGGGTCTGGCAGAAAAGCGCCGCCGCCTTGGCGAATTTGCGTTCCACCGCGTCCAGCCGTTCGGCGAGGTCGCCGGCGGCGCGCTGCATCAGGAAATCCGCTCCGGCAACGGGGCGCTCCAGCGCCCGCCGCTTGCGCGCGAGCAGCAGCGGCGTATCGAAAATCGGCTGCACGGTCAGGTTCCTGTCTTGCCGGCATCTGCTAGGATGCCACGCACATCACGTGGCTTAAGCGATGGCGGATATCAAGGGGCTTTCCAGAATCGCGCTGAACTGGCCGGCGCGGCTCCTGTTTCCGCCGGTCTGTGCCGGCTGTCGCCGCCATGTCGCGCAGCCCGGCGTGTTGTGCGCCGAATGCTGGCCGAAGCTGCGCTTTCTCGAACGGCCATGGTGCCCGGTCATGGGGACGCCGTTCATCCACGACATGGGGGCGGGGTTCCTGTCGGCCGAAGCGATCGCCGATCCGCCGCCCTTCGAACGCGCCCGGGCCGCCGTGGCCTATTCCGGCATCGCCCGCCAGATGGTGGCGGGCCTCAAATATCACGATCGCACCGATCTTGCCCCGTGGATGGCGCGCTGGATGATGCGGGCGGGTGCTGAACTGGTCGCCGAGGCGCAGGCGATCGTGCCGGTGCCGCTGCACTGGCGGCGGTTCCTGCGGCGGCAGTTCAACCAGTCGGCGGAGCTGGCGCGCGCGCTTTCGGACCTGAGCGGCGTGCCTTTCGAGCCGGGAGCCGTCCGGCGGGTGAAACAGACGCTCCAGCAGGTCGGGCTGGAACGGCAGGAGCGCGAGCAGAACGTCCGTACCGCCTTCCGCGTGCCCGCCGAGGCGGAAATGCGGATCGCCGGGCGGCGGGTTCTCCTGATCGACGACGTCTATACGACCGGCGCGACGGTGCGCGCGGTAACGAAGGCGCTGAAGAAGGGCGGAGCGGGAGCGGTCGACGTGCTGACCTTCGCGCGTGTGCTGCCCGGGGACTTCCGGCCCGACGAAACGCCCCTTATATAGGTGGCAAATGACGGGAACGCATTATGGCTGATGTGACCATCTATACCCGCATGGCGTGCGGCTACTGCGCGGCGGCCAAGCGCCTGCTCGACAGGAAGGGCGTTGCCTATACCGAGCACGATGCGAGCTTTTCGCCGGAATTGCGCCAGGAAATGATCGCCCGGGCGAATGGCCGCGCGACATTCCCGCAGATTTTCATCGGCGATATCCATGTCGGCGGTTGCGACGATCTGCACGAACTGGAGGCGCAGGGCCGCCTCGACGCGCTTCTGGCTGGCAACACGGCAGGGCAGGGCCAGGATACGGCAAAGCAGGGATTGTGATGAGCAAGAGTTTCAAGGCGGCGGCCGTGCAGATGCGGTCGGGTAAGGACCCCGAGCGCAATGCGGCGGATATGGAAAAGCTGGTCCGCGAGGCCGCGCGCCAGGGTGCGACCTATATCCAGACCCCGGAAATGACCGGGGTGATGGTGCGCGACCAGCAGGCGCGGCAGGCGGTATTCACGTCGCAGGACAAGGACGTGACGGTGGCTACGGCGCGGCGTCTGGCGAAGGAACTGGGTATTTTCCTGCATGTCGGTTCGACCGGCATCCTGCGTGCCGACGGCAAGATCGCCAACCGCGCGCTGTTGATTTCGCCGCGTGGCGAAACGGTCGCGACCTACGACAAGATCCACATGTTCGACGTCGATCTCGACAATGGCGAAAGCTGGCGCGAATCGGCCGCCTACGAGCCGGGCCGGCAGGCGGTGGTCGCCGACCTGGACGGTACGCGATTCGGCTTCGCGGTCTGCTACGACCTGCGTTTTCCGCAGTTGTTCCGCGCCGAGGCGCTGGCGGGCGCCGAGGTGCTGACGGTGCCGGCCGCGTTTACCCGGCAGACCGGCGAGGCGCACTGGCACGTCCTGTTGCGGGCGCGGGCCATCGAAAACGGCGCCTTCGTCATCGCCGCCGCGCAGGGCGGCCTGCATGAGGACGGCCGCGAAACCTATGGCCATTCGCTCGTCGTCGATCCGTGGGGCAGGGTGCTGGCCGAGGCCGCGCATGACGAACCGGGTGTCATCGTCGCCGAAATCGATCCGTCGCAGTCGGCAGCCGCGCGCGCGAAAATTCCGAACCTGAAGAATGCGCGAGAATTCGGCGTCGCCGCCGCTTCGGCGGGTGAGATAAGGGGAGCGGCGTCGTGATCCGATTCTCCCTGGTCTGTGACAACGCCCACGAATTCGAGGGCTGGTTCCGCAACAACGACGATTTCGACACGCAGGTGAAGCGTGGATTCGTCGATTGCCCGGCCTGCGGTTCGCACAAGGTCGGCAAGGCGTTGATGGCGCCGGCGGTTTCCACCGCGCGCGGCCGCGAGAAGGTGGCGCTGGCGATGGGCGAGGAACAGCGAAAGGCGCTGGCCCAACTCAAGGCCATGGCGGAGAAGATTCGCGAAAACGCCGACTATGTCGGCGACAAGTTCGCCGAGGAAGCCCGGAAAATCCATTTCGGCGAGACCGATCCGCGCGGCATCTACGGGGAGGCGACGCCGGAGGAGGCCAAGGGCCTCGCAGAGGACGGCGTCTCCTTCATGCCGATCCCGGTCTTTCCGGAAGACCGCAACTGACCCTTTCTTTTTTGCGCCCTGGCGCATTTGTGCCGGCCGCCTTTCATGGTCGGTTCGCCGCCGAGACGGGTGCATGATGAAATTTTTCTGGGATTCGGCCTTCGGCTTGCTGGTGGTGACCGGCGCCTTGCTCGGCTTGTCGCTGCCGCTCGGGCGGATGGCGACGGACGCCGGCGTTCCCGGCATGGTCTGGGCCTTTGTCATATCGCTCGGGGCCGGTGGCCTGCTTTGGGCCGTCACCATGACGCGCGGCGTCCGTTTTCGCCTGACGGCCCACAAGCTGCGCTATTTCTCGATCGTGGCGCTGGTTTCCTACGCCATCCCCAACCTCCTGATGTTCTCGGCGATCTCGCATTTGGGCGCGGGCTATACCGGGATCATGTACACGCTTTCGCCGATCATCACCCTGATCCTGTCGATCCTGCTCGGCGTGCGCCGGCCAAGCCCGTTGGGCGTGATCGGCATTGTCGTCGGCTTTGTCGGCGCGGCGATGGTGGCGATGACGCGCGGCGAGGCGGGGCAGCCGGCAGCGCTGTTCTGGGTGGCGATGGGGCTGCTGGTCCCCGTGTTCCTGGCGATCGGCAACATCTACCGGACCTGGGACTGGCCGGGCGATACCGGCCCGACCGAGCTTGCCATCGGCAGCCACCTGGCGGCGGCCGCCATGCTGCTCGTCGCCATCCTGGCCCTGCCGGGCGGCGGTTCGTTGCACCTTCTGGGGCAGGTGCCGTGGGTGGTGGCCGTGCAGGCGGTATCGGCGGCGGTGATGTTTCCGGTCTATTTCCGCCTGCAGGCGGTCGGCGGGCCGGTCTACCTCAGCCAGATCGGCTATGTCGCGGCGGCGGTCGGCCTGTTTTCAGGAACGCTGTTCCTCGGCGAGCATTATCGCGGCCTGACATGGGTTGGGGCGCTGGTCATCGTGGTCGGCGTATTCATCACCACCAAGGCGCAGACCCGCAAGGAAATGCCGGCGATGGCGACGCGGTAAGGCTCAGACCGAGCCCTTTTCCGCCAGCACCATGTAGTTGACGTCCATGTCCTTCGACCGCTGCCAGCGGTCGGCGAGCGGATGGTAGATGACGCCGGTGCGATCGACGATCGACATGGCGGCGTTGGCCAGCGATTTTTCGAGCTCTTCCGGGCGCACCAGCTTGCCGAACTGGTGAGTGCCGCGCGGCAGCCAGCGCAGCACGTATTCGGCGCCGATGATGGCGAGCCCGAGCGCCTTCAGCGTGCGGTTGATGGTGGCCACGAACATGATCCCGCCCGGCTTCACCATCGTGGCGCATTTTTCGAGGAACAGGTCGATGTCGGCGACATGCTCGACCACTTCCATGTTGAGGATGACGTCGAATTTCTCGCCCGAATCGGCAAGGCCCTCGGCGGTCGTGGCCCGGTAATCGACGCTGACGTCCGATTCGGAAGCGTGCAGCTTCGCCACCTCGATGTTGGTGGCGGAGGCGTCGGCGCCGACCACCTCGGCGCCGAGGCGCGCCATCGGTTCGCACAGCAGGCCGCCGCCGCAGCCGATGTCGAGGAAGCGCAGGCCCTCGAACGGCCGCGCCTCGCGCGGATCGCGGCCGAATCGCTCGGCCACCTGGTCGCGGATATAGGCTAGGCGCACCGGATTGAACTTGTGCAGCGGGCGGAATTTGCCGTTCGGGTTCCACCATTCGGCGGCAAGCGCGGAAAAGCGCTCCACTTCCGCGACATCGATGGTCGACTGCTTGGGTTGCGCCCGTCTTGGCTCTGGCATCGCATCGTCTCCTCGACCGGGGTCCGGGTTCGAGCGCTAGGAAGTCGGGTTTGAGGGCCGGAATGTCAAGGCAACAATTTTCGGGCAACAATTTCAGGCGGGCTCCGTCGACTTCTGTTGCTTGCACAGTTTCGGCCTTTTGGCTAAGGAGGCCGCAATCGTGCTCGGCCCCGGCGTTCGGGGCCTTCGTTTCCACAGTTCTCGGCCCTCGGACCGGTATCCAGGCAAAGGCGTTTCGTTTCCATGGCGCGCATCGTGATGAAATTCGGCGGGACCTCGGTCGCCGACATCGCCCGCATCCGCAATGTGGCGCGCCACGTCAAACGCGAGGTGGATGCCGGCCACGAGGTGGCGGTGGTCGTTTCCGCCATGGCCGGCAAGACCAACGAACTGGTGGCGTGGACGCGCGAGGCCTCGCCGATGCACGACGCGCGCGAATACGACGCCGTCGTCGCCTCCGGCGAACAGGTGACGGCCGGCCTGCTGGCCATCACCTTGCAGAACATGGGCGTCAACGCGCGCTCGTGGCAGGGCTGGCAAATCCCGATCCGCACCGACAACGCCCATGGCGCGGCGCGCATCGTCGACATCGACGGATCGTTCCTGGTCAAGCGCTTCGGCGAGGGGCAGGTCGCGGTGGTCGCGGGTTTCCAGGGCCTTGGCCCCGACAACCGCATCGCCACGCTCGGCCGTGGCGGCTCCGATACCAGCGCCGTCGCCATCGCCGCGGCGGTGAAGGCAGACCGCTGCGACATCTACACCGATGTCGACGGCGTCTACACGACCGACCCGCGCGTCGAGCCGAAAGCGCGCCGGCTGGCGAAGATTTCGTTTGAGGAAATGCTTGAAATGGCGTCGCTCGGCGCCAAGGTGCTACAGGTTCGCTCGGTCGAGCTTGCCATGGTGCACGGGGTACGCACGTTCGTGCGCTCGTCCTTCGTGGACCCGGACGCTCCCGGTATGGGGGATTTCGAAAATCCGCCCGGAACGCTTATTTGCGACGAGGATGAAATCGTGGAACAGCAGGTCGTCACCGGTATTGCCTACGCGAAGGACGAAGCCCAAATCTCGCTGCGCCGGGTCGGCGACCGTCCTGGCGTAGCCGCAGGCATCTTCGGGCCGCTAGCCGAGGCCGGCATCAATGTCGACATGATCGTCCAGAACATCTCCGAGGACGGCAAGCTCACCGACATGACCTTCACGGTGCCGTCGGGCGACATCGAAAAGGCGCTGGCGGTGCTCGACAAGAATCGCGCAGACGTCGGGTTCGACGTCGTCCAGCATGACGACGGCATGTCGAAAGTGTCGGTCATCGGCATCGGCATGCGCAGCCACACCGGCGTTGCCGCGACGGCTTTCAAGGCGTTGGCGGAAAAGGGTATCAACATCCGCGCCATCACCACGTCGGAGATCAAGATTTCGATCCTGATCGACGGGCCTTATACTGAACTTGCCGTCCGCACTTTGCATTCGGTCTACGGGCTGGATAAGCAATAGCGGGGCCTTTACAGTCTGTCGTTACAAGGTCAGGCGTTGCGTGAATACCGGGGCGGAGCGAGCCGCGCCGGGTTGAAGAATGCCCATGGGAGAAATCGCCGCGATGCGTGATACGGCCGGCGGCCCGCGCGTTTTGCTGAGAAGGCTGCGCGAACTCATGCAGGAACCGATGGAGCCGCAGGAGCGGCTCGACCGGATCGTCCGCGATATCGCCTCCAACATGGTGGCCGAAGTCTGCTCGCTCTATGTGCTGCGTTCCGACTCGGTGCTCGAACTCTATGCCACCGAGGGCCTGAACCCGAGCGCGGTCCACAATGCCCAGTTGCGGCTGGGGCAGGGCCTCGTCGGCTCCATCGCCGCCAGCGCGCGACCCCTCAACCTGTCGAACGCGCAGGAGCATCCGGCCTTCGCCTACCTGCCGGAGACGGGCGAGGAGGTCTACAACTCCTTCCTCGGCGTGCCGGTGCTCAGGGCCGGGCGCACGCTCGGCGTCCTGGTGGTGCAGAACAAGACCATGCGCACCTACCGCGAGGACGAGATCGAGGCGCTGGAGACCACGGCGATGGTGATCGCCGAGATGATCGCTACCGGCGACCTCGGCAAGCTGACGCGGGCCGGCCTCGAACTCGACCTGTCGCGGCCGGCGAGCTTTACCGGGCTGTCGTTCAACGAAGGCATCGGGCTCGGTCACGTCGTCCTGCACGAGCCGCGCATCGTCGTCACCAATCTGTTCAACGAGGACAGCGAGGACGAGGTGGAGCGGCTGGGCAGCGCCCTCGGGTCGCTCAGGCTGTCCATCGACGACATGCTGGAGCGCCGCGACGTCGCCTTCGAGGGCGAGCACCGCGAGGTGCTTGAGGCTTATCGCATGTTCGCCAATGACCGCGGATGGGTGCGCCGGCTGGAAGAGGCGATCCGCAACGGGCTGACGGCGGAAGCGGCGGTGGAAAAGGTGCAGTCGGACATGCGCGCACGCATGATCCACATGACCGATCCCTACCTGCGCGAGCGCATGAGCGATTTCGACGACCTCGCCAACCGGCTGCTCAGGCAGCTGATGGGGCATGGCGCGGAAACGATGGCCGCCTTGCTGCCCAAGGACGCTATCGTCGTCGCCCGCTCGATGGGGGCCGCCGAATTGCTCGATTATCCGCGTGAGAAGCTGCGCGGGCTGGTGCTGGAGGACGGCACCGCGACCAGCCACGTCGTTATCGTGGCACGCGCCATGGGCATTCCGGTCGCCGGCCACATGAAAGGCGCCGTCTCCATGGCGGAGAACGGCGACGACATCATCGTCGACGGCGAGGAGGGCATCGTTCACCTGCGCCCGCAGCCCGACCTTGAGGCTGCCTATGCCGAAAAGGTCCGGTTCCGCGCCCGGCGCCAGGAAATCTACCGGGAGTTGCGCAAGCAGCCCTCGGTGACCAAGGACGGCGTGGCGATCGACCTGTTGATGAATGCCGGGCTTGCGGTCGACCTGCCGCAGCTTGCCGAATCGGGCGCCGCCGGCATCGGCCTGTTCCGCACCGAATTGCAGTTCATGGTCGCCTCGACCTTCCCGCGCGCGGAGGCGCAGGAAAAGCTCTATCGCGATGTTCTCGACGCGGCGCGCGGCAAGCCGGTCACCTTCCGCACCATCGATATCGGCGGCGACAAGGTTCTGCCCTACTTCAAGGGATCGGTGCAGGAGGAAAACCCGGCGCTCGGTTGGCGCGCGATCCGGCTGACCCTCGATCGCCCCGGCCTGTTGCGCACGCAGATCCGCGCGCTGCTCAAGGCCTGCGGCGGGCGCGAACTGAAGCTGATGCTACCGATGGTGACGGAACTCGCCGAAATCGCGCAGGCGCGCGAGATCGTCGACCGCGAGGTGCGGCATCTGTCGCGTTTTGCCCACCATCTGCCGACCAGCCTGAAACTCGGGGCCATGGTCGAGGTGCCGTCGCTTCTTTTCCAGCTCGACGAATTGATGAAGGCGGTCGATTTCGTTTCGGTCGGCTCCAACGACCTGTTCCAGTTCGTCATGGCGGTCGACCGCGGCAACAACCTGGTGTCGGACCGCTTCGACCCGCTGTCGGTGCCGTTCTTGCGCGTGCTGAAGCAGATAGCCGACGCCGGCAACCGCAACTTCACTCCGGTGACGCTCTGCGGTGAACTGGCCGGCAAGCCGATCTCGGCCATGGCGCTGATCGGCCTCGGCTACCGGTCCATCTCGATGTCGCCGGCCGCGATCGGCCCGGTCAAGGCAATGCTCACCGAGTTGCGGGTGGAGGAACTGAAGCGGTTCTTCGCCGACAATCTTTCCGCGCCCGCCCACGGCATGCCGATGCGGGCGCTGCTGCAGGCCTTCGCGGACGATCGCGGTATTCCCTTATGATCTCTCTTCCGCGTGACCGCATGGACCAGGTCGTCAAGCGCTTCGACATGCTCGAAGCGCAGATGGCGGCAGGTCCCACCGCCGACGCCTATGTGAAGATGGCCTCGGAATATGCCGACATCCAGGACCTGGTCGGCAAGATACGGGCACTGAGGGCGGCCGAGCGCGAGGAAGCGGACCTCGAGGCCATGCTGGGTGACAAGTCGACCGATGCCGAGATGCGGGCGCTGGCCGAGGCCGACCTGCCCGGGGTCGAGGAGCGCATCGAGGCCCTGCGGCGCGATATCCAGATCCTGCTTTTGCCGAAGGACGAGGCCGACGACAAGAACGCCATCCTGGAAATCCGCGCCGGCACGGGCGGGGACGAGGCGGCGCTGTTTGCCGGCGATCTTTTCCGTATGTATGAGCGCTATGCCGCCGAACGGGGCTGGCGCTTCGAGGTGGCGTCCGCCAGCGACGGCGATGCGGGCGGCTACAAGGAAATCATCGCCACCGTTTCGGGCAAGGGCGTGTTCGCGCACCTGAAGTTCGAATCGGGCGTGCACCGGGTGCAGCGCGTCCCCGAAACCGAGGCGCAGGGCCGCATCCACACCTCGGCCGCCACCGTCGCCGTTTTGCCTGCGGCCGAGGAGGTCGACATCGATATTCGGCCGGAGGATATCCGTATCGACACGATGCGGGCTTCCGGTTCCGGCGGCCAGCACGTCAACACCACCGATTCGGCGGTGCGCATCACCCATCTGCCGACCGGCATCATGGTGGTGCAGGCGGAAAAGTCGCAGCACCAGAACCGGGCGCGCGCCATGCAGATCCTGCGCGCTCGGCTCTACGATCTCGAACGCAGCCGTGCGGAGGAGGAGCGCTCCTCCTCGCGCAAATCGCAGGTCGGGTCCGGCGATCGTTCGGAACGCATCCGCACCTACAACTTTCCGCAGGGGCGCGTCACCGACCACCGTATCAACCTGACGCTCTACAAGCTCGACCGGGTGATGCTTGGCGAACTCGACGAAATCGTCGACGCGCTGATCGCCGACCACCAGTCGAAACTTCTGGCGGACATGGCGGAAGATTGAGGTGACGCTGGCCGAACTCCTTGGGGTTACGCGCCGACGCCTTGTTGGAGCCGGCATCGCGGAGGCCGGGCTCGATGCCCGGCTGCTGGTCGAGCATTTGACCGCGACGAGCCGTATCGATGCGATTGCGCGGCCGCAGCAACAGGTCTCCGCCGAGGCGGTCGCGGCGGTCGAAGATGCCGTAGCGCGACGTATAACAGGCGAGCCGGTGCACCGTATCCTCGGTTTTCGCGAGTTCTACGGCCTGCGCCTGTCGCTTTCGGCCGAAACGCTCGAGCCGCGTCCGGATACGGAAACGCTGGTCGAGGCCGTGCTGCCGCTAGTTGAGGCTGTTGCGGCGCGCTCGGGCCGGTGCCGGATTCTCGATCTCGGCACGGGCACCGGCGCGATCGCGCTGGCGCTGCTTCATACCGTTGCCGCTGCCTCTGCTGTCGGTGTCGATATTTCGGACGATGCGCTGGCGACGGCGGTGCGTAACGCGGCGCAACTGGGCCTGTCGGAACGCTTTACCCCGTTCAAATCGAACTGGTTTTCAGAAATTTCGGGGCGTTTCGATGTAATCGCCTCCAATCCGCCCTATATACGCTCAGGCGATATCGGTTCGTTGCAGCCTGAAGTACGTGATTTCGATCCGTGCCGGGCTTTGGACGGTGGCGTGGACGGGCTGGAAGCCTATCGGACCATTGCTGCCGGTGCGGCAGAGCATCTTGAACCGGGCGGCTACGTAGCTGTGGAAATTGGCGCGGCCCAGAAGGCCGAGGTCCGGCAGGTGTTCCAGGCCAATGGTTTTGTTCTTGCCGAAGCACGTCGCGATTTCGGTGCAAACGACCGGGTGCTGGTGTTCGCAAAACCTTAGGGTGCGCGCATTTGGCCGGAAGATATCGTGAAAAAAGCGCTTGGCATTGCTGTTGAATGCCGCTAGGGTTTTCGTAACCGGATGAGACGAAGCAGGCAGTGCTCCACCGATTCGGTTTCCTTGGAACAAGCTGCCCATCTTGCGCAATCGACGCCAAGCTTCGAGCGGGAATCGTCTGGCAAGTGATATGTAACCGAGCAGGATGGCAAGTGACGCCAACGCAATCGATGCGGGCGAGCACCGGCGGGGCACCAGAACGGCAGGACGCATGAGCGGCGCCGTTTGCAGCGAGTTTTTCAAATCTCCACGATGAAGAGAGTCTGATGAGGCCACAACAGCAGAACAGACGCATGCGCGGGCGCAACAACAATGGCGGCGGCGGTGGCGGCAACAACAACCGCAAGGGCCCCAATCCGCTGACCCGTAATTACGAAAGCAACGGCCCGGATGTGAAGATTCGCGGCTCCGCCCAGCAGATCGCCGAGAAGTATGCCACGCTGGCCCGCGACGCGATGAGTTCGGGCGACCGCGTGATGGCGGAAAACTATCTCCAGCATGCCGAACACTACAACCGCATCATTGCCGCCGCGCAGGCTCAGATGCCGATCCAGAACGTCCAGAGCCATCGGGACGACTTCGACGACGATGGCGACGAGGACCGCGACGAGTTCGAGCAGAGCGTCAACGGCAATGTCGGCGAGGGCGCGGCTGCCCAGGCCGGCAACGGTTCCGGCCCGCAGCCGGTGATCGAAGGCACGCCGGCGGAGGTCGCCCTTAACGACGACGATAACGGCCGTGAGAGCCGCGAGGGCGCCGAAGCCCGGGAAGGCGCCCGGGAGGGCAATGGCGGCCGTCGCCACCGTGAGCGCCGTCATAACGGCTATCAGAGCGGCCAGCGCCAGGCCGTGCCGGGCGAGCGGCAGGAAGCCGTCGAAGAGCAGCCGGCCGAAGAAGCGGCGGTGAAAAGCGAAGCCTCGCAGCCGGCTACGTCCGAGTCCGCGGCCGCTCTCAGCCCGGCCGCGATTGTCGCGCAGGTCGGACAGGTCGACGAGGCAGCCGCCGCGCCGCGTCGTCCCCGCCGTCCCCGCCGCCGTGCGGAACCACAGGCGGATGCGGACGAAACCTCCGGCTCCGAGGAGGCCCCGGCCACCGCCGACGCCAACTGAGCGAAATTCAGAACCCTGAAGCGCACCCGGCTGATCTGAACGGCCGCGGTGCGCTTTGCGTTCAGGGGCCGGCAAACAGCCGCGCCGACAGGAGCAGGAACCACAGCAGGGTGGAGATGAGGAAGGCGCGCTCGGCCAGGCCGAAGAAGGCGCGTCCCTTCGGCAGCATGGTGATGACCACCAGGGCCAGCGACATCGGCACGACCCGGCCCAGCACCGCGAACGCGCTGTTGAGGGCGCCACTGGTGATCGCCAGCGCGGTTTGCCCGCCGAAACTGACGACCTCGTAAGCCAGCGTGAAGGTGAGAACCGCAAGGACGAGGTGAATGATGCCCTCGCGCGTGCGGCCGAAGGCGCCCTCATCGGTCTTGAAGGCAAAGACGCCGAGCCGAAGCACCGCCAGCGCCCCCAGGCAATAGATCGCCGCAGTCGGGAAGGCAGCCCCCGGATAATCCAGCATCGCCCGGCAAAGCGCCGCCGCCCCGATGATGCCGGCCGCGCCATAGGCCCTGAACAGCCATGCCGCCTTGCCGGTGCCATAGTCGCTGACTGCGGTTCTTACCGGATCACGCTGCCTCTCCACGACGTGCAACGCCGCCAGCAGCATAAGCGCGACTACATAGCATACTGTCGCGGAGCCGGCGGCGATCTGGTGGAAGGGCATCGGGAACTCCGGGAAAGCCGTTCGTGGATCGGCGGTTGCGGGTGCAAGCCTTGCCGTCGAAGGGATCTGAAAAAACTGCATGCGGGCGGGTGACCGGCGACTCCCGCCCTTGAGGGATGCCGGCCCCTATACCATATTCTGTCGTGAACGGGACCCGGCTCCGAGTGGGCGAGTCCGTCACCGCAATCTGATCCGGTGCCGCAAAGCGGGCCGGTGACGGAAGGAGACAGGTATGAATCTGGAAAAATATTCCGAGCGCGTGCGCGGCTTCATCCAGGCTGCACAGCAATATGCGCTCAACCGCAACAATCAGCAATTTACCCCCGAACACATCCTCAAGGCCCTGATCGACGACGATGAAGGTTTTGCCGCTTCGCTGATCGAGCGCGCCGGCGGCCGGCCGCGCGATGTCGAACTGGGCGTCGATGCCGCGCTCGAGGCACTGCCGAAAGTCGAAGGCGGCAACGGCCAGCTCTATATGGCGCAGCCGCTGGCCAAGGTATTCTCGACCGCCGAGGACTTGGCGAAAAAGGCGGGCGACACCTTCGTCACCGTGGAGCGGCTGTTGCAGGCGCTCGCCATGGAGAAGTCGGCCAAGACCGCCGATATCCTGGCCAAGGCCGGTGTCACTGCGCAGGCGCTGAATGCCGCCATCAACGATATCCGCAAGGGCCGCACCGCCGATTCGGCGTCTGCCGAGCAGGCTTATGACGCGCTGAAGAAATATGCGCGCGACCTGACGGCCGACGCCCGCGCGGGCAAGCTCGATCCCGTCATCGGCCGCGACGACGAGATTCGCCGCACCATCCAGGTGCTTTCGCGCCGCACCAAGAACAATCCTGTCCTCATCGGCGAGCCGGGCGTCGGCAAGACGGCCATCGCCGAGGGGCTGGCGCTGCGCATCGTCAACGGCGACGTTCCCGAATCACTCAAGGACAAGCAGTTGATGGCGCTCGACATGGGCGCGCTGATTGCCGGCGCTAAGTATCGCGGCGAGTTCGAGGAGCGGCTGAAGGCCGTGCTCAACGAGGTCACCGCCGCTGCCGGCGGCATCATCCTGTTCATCGACGAGATGCACACGCTGGTCGGCGCCGGCAAGGCGGATGGGGCGATGGACGCCTCCAACCTGCTGAAGCCCGCCTTGGCGCGCGGCGAACTGCACTGCGTCGGCGCCACCACGCTCGACGAGTATCGCAAATATATCGAGAAGGACGCGGCCCTTGCCCGTCGCTTCCAGCCGGTGTTCGTCGACGAGCCGACCGTGGAGGACACGATCTCGATCCTGCGCGGCTTGAAGGAAAAGTACGAGCAGCACCACAAGGTGCGTATTTCGGACTCTGCGCTGGTGTCGGCGGCGACGCTGTCTAACCGCTACATCGCCGACCGTTTTCTCCCCGACAAAGCCATCGACCTTGTGGACGAGGCCGCCTCGCGGCTTCGCATGCAGGTCGATTCCAAGCCGGAGGCTTTGGACGAGATCGACCGCCGCATCATGCAGTTGAAGATCGAGCGCGAGGCGCTGAAGCTCGAAACCGATGAGGCCTCCAAGGATCGTCTGACGCGGCTCGAAAAGGAGTTGGCCGGGCTGGAGGAGGAATCCGACGCGCTGACCGCCAAGTGGCAGTCCGAAAAGGCCAAGCTGGGCGAGGCGGCGGACCTGAAGAAGCAGCTTGACGAGGCGCGCAACGAACTGGCGATCGCCCAGCGCAAGGGCGAGTTCCAGAAGGCCGGCGAGCTGGCCTACGGTAAAATCCCCGAGCTCGAAAAGAAGCTCAAGGAAGCCGAGGCGCGCGACGGACAAGGTGGCGGCATGGTGGAAGAGGTGGTCACGCCCGACCACGTCGCCCATATCGTCTCCCGCTGGACCGGCATTCCGGTCGACAAGATGCTGGAAGGCGAGCGCGACAAGCTGCTCAGGATGGAAGACGAGATCGGCAAGCGCGTCGTCGGCCAGGGCGAGGCGGTGCAGGCGGTGTCCAAGGCGGTGCGCCGGGCGCGGGCAGGCTTGCAGGACCCGAACCGGCCGATCGGCTCGTTCATGTTCCTCGGACCGACCGGCGTCGGCAAGACCGAACTCACCAAGGCGCTGGCGTCCTTCCTGTTCGACGATGAAACCGCGATGGTTCGCATCGATATGTCGGAGTTCATGGAAAAGCACTCGGTCGCCCGGCTGATCGGCGCGCCTCCCGGCTATGTCGGCTATGAGGAGGGCGGCGTTCTGACCGAGGCGGTCCGGCGCCGGCCCTATCAGGTCATCCTGTTCGACGAGGTCGAAAAGGCGCATCCGGACGTCTTCAACGTGCTGTTGCAGGTGCTGGACGACGGCCGCCTGACCGACGGGCAGGGCCGCACCGTCGATTTCCGCAATACGCTGATCGTCATGACCTCGAACCTCGGCTCGGAGTTCCTCGTCAACCTGACGGAAGACCAGGACGTCGATCTGGTGCGCGAGGAGGTGATGAATATCGTGCGCGGCCACTTCCGGCCGGAGTTCCTCAACCGCGTCGACGAGATCATCCTGTTCCATCGCCTGCGCCGGCAGGACATGGGCCAGATCGTCGAGATCCAGTTGCGGCGGCTGGAAAAACTGCTCGAGGACCGCAAGATCGAACTCGATCTGGACCACGATGCCGTCGAATGGCTGGCGCAGAAGGGCTACGACCCCGCCTATGGCGCGCGGCCGCTGAAAAGGGCGATGCAGAAGGAGTTGCAGGATCCGCTGGCGGAGAAAATCCTGATGGGCGACATCCTCGACAGCTCGACCGTCAAGGTGACCGCCGGTTCCGATCGCCTCAATTTCCGCTCGAAGCCGACGGCGGCGGTGGAGGCCGACGCCGCCTGAACCCTCGCCAGGGGAAAAGTTCAGCAAAGGCGCCGCCGCAATCGGCGCCTTTGCCATGGATAAGCCATGGTGACAGGCATTTTCATGCCCGGTTCATGTTGGAACCCTATGGTGTATGAACGGTTCGTCGGCGAAGGAAGCTGCCGGCGGCAGCGCGCGATGCCGCACGGCGGCGAAATGAGAGAGTTTGGCTGGCATGCTTCGCACCTTTCTGCTGCTTTCGACGCTTTCGGCGTTCCTGGCGCCGGGTCTGGCAATGGCGGCACCGACCCCTGACCGGGAAAGGCCAGAAGCACCGGCAACTCGTGATGCGGGCGGCATTCTCGTTGCCCAGGCCGGCGACTACGAGGTCTATTTCGACGGCAACGGCAATCGCGTGATCGTCGATGCCTATACCGGCAAGGTCGTCGCCATCCAGCCGCCGGAAACCCGCTTCGATCGCCGGGCGCTGCGGGCCGAGCAGCGCCGTCGCGACATGCGCGTCGCGCCGGACGACGACCGCTATTATCTGGACGATCCGCAGGACATGGAACGCTTCCGCCGCCGGCAAGCAAGACAGGACGACGGCGGCTCGTGGCTGCCCGACGGCGAATACGATCCCAATGGCGACGGCGGCTATGGCGAAGTCTATCCGGAGGAGAGGCAGCCGCAGGCACCGGCCGATGTCCAGCGACACACGCAGAAGCCTGCTCCCCTCGACCAGGCCTCCATCGAGCCGGCCGAGCCCGAGATCCTGGTGGAGCCGGCACAACCCGCACAGCCCAGCGGTCCGGCCGTCAAGGTGAACCCCTCGCTGTCGATCGGGGCGCGCGATGACATTGCGGAATTGCAGATCCTGCTGGACCGGGCGGGCGCTTCGCCGGGCGTCATCGACGGGCGCTTCGGCTCCAATGTCGACAAGGCGCTGGCGGCCTACAAGGAGATCACCGGCACTCAGTTGCGGACGACCGATGCGATAGGCATCCAGGAAGCGCTGGCGCGTACCGGAGGCGATGCGTTCGCCCACTATACGATCACGCCCGAGGATGCGGCCGGCCCGTATGTGGCTTCCATTCCGGAAGATTACAGCCAGAAGGCGCAACTGGAGCGCATGGCCTACACCTCCGTGACCGAGGCGATCGCCGAACGCTTCCATATGGACGAGAACTATCTCAAGGCGCTCAACCCCGGCGTCAATTTCAACCGGCCCGGCACCATCGTGAAGGTCGCCAATTTCGGCAGGCTGGTGGCGACGCCGGTGGCCAATATCATTGCCGACAAGGGCATGAAGCAGGTGCGTGCCTACGATGCGGCGGGCAAACTGGTCGCCGCCTACCCGGCCACCATCGGCTCGGCTGATACGCCGTCGCCTTCGGGAACGCACACGGTGTCGCGGGTCGCGCTCGACCCGAACTACACCTACAATCCCAGGCTCAATTTCAAGCAGGGCGAAAACGACAAGATACTGACGATCCCGCCGGGGCCGAACGGGCCGGTCGGGTCGGTGTGGATCGCCCTCGACAAGCCCACTTACGGCATCCACGGCACGCCCGATCCGTCCAAGATCGGCAAGACCGAAAGCCATGGTTGCGTGCGGCTGACCAATTGGGACGCGCGCGAACTGGCCAAGTTGGTAAAGCCGGGCGTCACGGTGGAGTTTGTCGACTAGCCAACTGCCGAAGAACGGGGCCAGTGGCGGTTTTCGGCCACCTGCCTGAGCGGCCGCCACCCGGATCGACCCAGGCTGCCGCTTTATCTCTTTGTACTAACCGCGTTGGTGTGACGCCGACGATTCCGTCTGGCGGCAAAATGCTCTAAGACCGGTATCGGGATGGGCGGCGATGGCAATGCCGGCTTGCGCCGAGGGCAGGCCGTTTGTCCCATCGCGATCCCAGGAGACAGTCGGTTCATGCAATCGTCATCGCGGCCAAGCGACGGGGCGGATTTTCAGGCAGGAGTGGCCAACGGTCGTTCGTTCTGCCCGCCGCTTTCCCGCCGCTTCGTGCTGATCGCGGCCATTCTTGCCTCGGCGCTCGGCTTCATCGATGGATCGGTGGTGGCAATCGCGGTGCCGGCGATCCGTGCCGATCTTGGTGCCAGCCTGGTCGAGGCGCAGTGGGTAGCCAATGGCTATGCGCTGACCCTGTCCGCCCTGATCCTCGTCGGCGGCGCGGCCGGCGACCGGTTCGGCCTGCGGCACACTTTTGTCGTCGGTATCGCGCTGTTCGTGGCCGCTTCGCTGGCCTGTGCGCTGGCGCCAGATCCGACGATGCTGGTCCTGTTCCGGGCGATCCAGGGGGCGGGTGCCGCCGTCATGGTGCCGTGCAGCCTCGCCATCATCGCCAAGGCCTATCCGAAGAAGGAGCGCGGCCGGGCGATCGGCATATGGGCGGCCGCCTCGGCGTTGACGACCGCGCTGGGGCCGGTGCTCGGCGGATGGATGCTGGCGTGGTTCGGCGACGCCGTCTGGCGTGCGATCTTCGCGATCAACCTGCCGCTCGGGGCGATCGCCATCTATCTGCTGCTGGCAAAAGTGCCGGCGGACCCGGCGGCCGGAAAGCGCGACCTCGATCCCGGCGGGGCGGTGCTCGCCACGCTTTCCTTCGGCGCTGTTGCCTACGGGCTGACGGCGATGAGCGGCGAAGGCGGGAAAACCGTTGCCGGGGCCAGTCTCGTTGCCGGCATGGCGGTGCTGGCCGGTTTCGTCGCCTGGGAATTGCGGCAGCGCCAGCCGATGATCGATCTTTCCCTGTTTCGTAACGGCGCTTTCGCAGGCGCCAACCTGGCGACCTTCTTCCTTTATTTCGCCCTGTCGGCGATCCTCTTCTACCTGCCGATGCTGCTTATCGCCGGGTGGGGGCTGAGCGCGGGCGAGGTGGGCTTCATCTTCCTGCCGCTGTCGGCCTGCATCGCCCTGCTGTCCGGTCCGGTCGGCCGCCTTGCCGACCGCATTGGCCCACGCATTCCGCTTGCCGCCGGCAGCGCCCTGGTCGCCATCGCTTTTGCCGGGCTTTCGCTTCTGACCCATGCCGGTGTCCACCGTTTCTGGGACGGGATATTTCCGGCCATGGTGCTGATGGGGCTCGGCATGGCGCTGGTGGTATCGCCGCTGTCGACCGCGGTCATGACGTCGGTCGAGGACGAGGACACGGGAGCCGCGTCCGGCATCAACAATGCCGTATCGCGTGTCGCCGGCCTCGTCGCCGTCGCGGCGATGGGGTCGGTCGCGGCTTACGTCTATGCGCGCGCGCCGGGCATAGCGGGAGCGCACGGCATACCGGGTTTCGGCGAGCCGATGCCGGCCGGCCTTGCCCCGACGCTTGATTCGGCGCGGGTGGCGGCAAGCGATGCCGCCTTCGCGGTGGTCGCGCTGGTCACCGCGGCGCTCTGCGGCCTGTCGGCAATCACCGCCTGGATAAGCGCTCC
This sequence comes from Mesorhizobium sp., assembly GCA_049650385.1. Classification (GTDB taxonomy): domain Bacteria; phylum Pseudomonadota; class Alphaproteobacteria; order Rhizobiales; family Rhizobiaceae; genus Mesorhizobium. Next base: position 3,323 of record JBASAA010000041.1, on the reverse strand, counting down.
GGGGAACGCCAGCGAGTGACCGGGACCGCGCCCATCAGCCTTCGACGATGGTCTGCTTGCCGTAGTCGCTGGACCAGCCGGACTTTCGATGACGCCGTTGCCGGCGACGAGGATCGGGGTTCCGCTGCGCGGCCGGAAATGACGGCCTGCGTGTGAGCGGCCTCGATTTCGGGCCTGCGATCATTTCCCAGCCTGCCAGTCCACGAGTAATTTTCGCAGGCCAGTCAAAACCAGATCAAACTGACCCACCCCATTCCCGGCATATTGCGCGAGTATCCGAAATTGATAGTCTTTCAAGTCGAGGAACATTCGACAGTTATTCGTTGGATAGCATTCGATAAAAACGTCTTCGCTTTTACCTATGTGAAACCAATCTCTGCCCACACGAGTCAGTGTGCCTTCAGGAATCTCCCTAGCTCCCTTCCAGCGGTATTGTCGGGTGTTCCGCACCATTTCCGGGATGCTCGTATCCGCGTCGCGTATCGGCCCGAGACGATTTATTCTAAGCACCCATTCGTCAGGTCCGGGGGCAGGTCTGTTGCTTTCCACCGGCGGCCTGAATGGCTTGCCTGACAAATCACGTTCGGGTGCTTGAAGGTCCGGAATCCAAAACGCGATCGAGGTCCAGTCAAACCTCTGCGGGCAATTGAGCCGCCAAGGATCCGGGCGACCCAGAAGGTAGGCCCATGGAATAAAGAGGCGGTACTGGCCGATCCGTTGCTCCACCGGATAGTCTCTTGGAATTTTCGGCTGACCTGCAGGATGGGTCGCCACCGACCTGTCGCACGGCAAGCCGCTCAAGTCGTCTTTCCCGGCGGCCGCGCTAAATCCGGTCCCGGCGAACAGGATGGACGCGGCGAGAACAGGGATAAGCCGGCGTCTCATGTCACGATGCCGTGCCTCAGCCTTCGACCTTGGCGCTGGCCACCTTCAACTGGTCGCTGTCCTGCTGCTTGAGCAAGTCGTCGATACGCTCGCGCTCACGCTTGAAGGCGGTAAGGTCGTCGCCCTTCAGTTCCTTGCCGACCGGCAGGCGAACGCGCATCGGATCGACCTTGGTGCCGTTGACGATGAGTTCGTAATGCAGGTGCGGGCCGGTGGCGAGGCCGGTCTGGCCGAGATAACCGATGACCTGGCCCTGGCGCACGCGCACGCCCGGCTTTATCCCTTGGGCGAAGGCACTCTGGTGATTGTAGGATGTCTCGTAGCCATTGGCGTGGCGGATGATGGTCTGCTTGCCGTAGCCGCTGGCCCAGCCGGATTTTTCGATGACGCCGTTGCCGGCGGCGATGATCGGGGTGCCGATGGGGGCCGCCCAGTCGACGCCGGTGTGCATGCGCACATAGCCGAGGATGGGGTGGCGGCGCGCGCCGAAGCCGGAGCGGAAACGGCCGGCGGGCAGGGGATTGCGCAGCAGGAACTGCTCGGCGCTGCGGCCGTCCTGGTCGAAATAGCCCTGCTCGCCGGCCTGCATCTGGAACCGGTAGAGATTGCGCGTCTGTCCGCCGAAGGTGGCCGAGACGTAGAGCAGTTCTGAATCATCCGAGGCCTGGTCGTTGCCGTCGGGCTGGGAGAACAGCACTTCGATGCGGTCCGACGGGCTCAGCCGCGACTGGAAATCGACATCCGGCGCAAGCAGCTTGATGAGCCGCTGGGTCATCGTCTTCGACATGCCGTAGGAATAGGCGGCGCGATAGATGCCGTCATAGATGTTGGGCAGGCTGCCGCGCACCGCGACCGGCGGCGAATCGTCGAAGGCCGTCAGCAATTCGGGATTGGGCTCCGGCTCCTTGGCCGGCACGTACTGGCCGTGATCGTCGAGCGCGATGGTGACGATGTGCTGGGTGCGATCGTAGACGCCGGTGCGTACCACCCTGGCGCGGTCGCCGCGCACTTCAAGGCCGACGCGAAGCACCGTTCCGGCCTTGAGCGCGGGCGCGTTCAGGAGCTTGCCGATCGCCTCGGCCATGCTGGTCGCGTCTTCGCCGGTATAGCCGGAATCGGCAAAGGCATCGGCGATGCCGTAGTCCTTGGTGAAGGGAATGATGTCTTCCGCGTAAGACGTGGCCTGGTCCTCCGTCTCGGCGCGCGGGGCGACGGAGACGTTTTCCGGTACGATCTTGACGGCGTAGGAGCCGGCCATGCTTTGCGCCAGCTGGTCGCCGAAACGCTGCGGGTCGACATAATGCAGGGCAGCGACGCGAATGGCGCCGTCGCCGAGTTCCGCCCCCGCCTCGCGCACCACCTTCTCGACCTCGTCGGCCGACAGGTCGTTTTTCTCGTCGAAGGCGGCCGTAGCGAGGGGGAAGTCGCTCGTTTTCAGCGACATCTCGCTTTCGACCTTGGCGCCGTAAATCTGGCCGGCGCTCAGCGTCGAAGGCGCCGGTTGCTCGCTCGTGTCGTCGCCGAACACCCGCATCGGGTCGAAGGCCGGGTAGGGGCGGGTGGTGGTGTGGCCGGCCGCCAGGTTCATCTTGATCTGCACGAAGGGAATGGTGTGGATGACGTCGCGGTCGCCGACCCTGGTGAGCATGGACACTTCCATGCGCCGCTTGTCCTTGGCGCGCGCGACCTGGCGCAACGGTACCAGCCGGGTCGTCTTGGCGCCCTCGCCGGATTCGGCGCCGCCGGCCAGGCCGATGAGTTCGGCGATCTCCGGGGGGGTAGCCAGTTGCTGGCGACCGTCGAGGGCGGCGAACAGGGCGACGCCCATGAGCACGCTGGAAGTCAGGCCCGTCAGGAAGGTGCCCGACAGCCAGCGCGTCGAGACTTCGCGGCGGTCGGGGGGGCCGCTGCGGCCGTCCGCTATCAGCGGCGGCTGGTTGCCGAGTTCGGCTATGGCCTCTTGCGTGTCTTGCATCCAGGACGGCTGCTTTGTTTCCCGGCGGGCTAATCGCTTAATATGTGCCGTGACATTTGCCTGCCGGTGGCGGGCAAGTCAACGAAACCCGGCCGAAGCCGGCCCTCGAAACGCCACTTTTACCCTGGCGACGGTCGTTAGCCCGCCTCCGGGCGCCGAAAGCGGCCCCAAGACCGGTTGTCGCCGCCGGGTAGCGCCTCGTGTCGGTCGTCAATGCGGCGGCAATAGGGCTTCCACATGGTCCGGAAGCGCGCAAAGCCTTGCGGCCCCTGCGTAAGCCGACAAAGAAAATCCGGCACTGAAATTTTTGTCGCAAAAAGTTCAGAAAACTCCAAATCGCGGTTGACACTTAGCGGCGGTGGCGACTATATACGCCACACCAACGACGGCGGCGACGCTGCTGGCGGCCACGGAGTTCGCTCCAAGGTTTGCTGAGTTGGACGAAATCACGAGAGCCACGCAA
>JBASAA010000040.1:0-20164 GCA_049650385.1 Mesorhizobium sp. | reverse complement strand
TGTTGACCCGGAAGGCGCCCAGCATGGTCAGGAACTCGCCGACGAAGCCCGAGGTGCCCGGCAGGCCGACATTGGCCATGGTGAAGATGAGGAAGGCGACCGCGTATTTCGGCATGTTGTTGACCAGACCGCCATAGGCATCGATCTCGCGCGTGTGCAGGCGGTCGTAGATGACGCCGACACACAGGAACAGCGCGCTGGACACCAGCCCGTGCGAGAGCATCTGGAAGATCGCGCCCTGCACGCCCTGCTGGTTGGCGGCGAAGATGCCCATGGTGACGAAGCCCATATGCGCCACCGACGAGTAGGCGATCAGCTTCTTCATGTCCTCCTGCATCAGCGCCACCAGCGAGGTGTAGAGGATGGCGACGACCGAGAGCGTGAAGACCAGCGGCGCGAACATTTCGGAGGCCAGCGGGAACATCGGCAGGGAGAAGCGGATCAGGCCGTAGCCGCCGAGCTTCAGCATGATGCCGGCCAAGATGACCGAACCCGCCGTCGGCGCCTCGACGTGGGCGTCCGGCAGCCAAGTATGCACCGGCCACATCGGAATCTTCACCGCGAAGGAAGCGAGGAAGGCCAGCCACAGCCAGGTCTGCATCGTCGCCGGGAAGGCGTGCGTCAACAGCGTCGGGATGTCGGTGGTGCCGGACTGGAAGAACATCGCCATGATGGCGAGCAGCATCAGCACCGAGCCGAGCAGCGTGTAGAGGAAGAACTTGAACGAGGCGTAGACGCGCCTCTTTCCGCCCCAGACGCCGATGATGATGAACATCGGGATCAGGCTGCCTTCGAAGAAGACGTAGAAGAGCACGATATCGAGCGCGCAGAATACGCCTACCATCAGCACTTCCAGAAGCAGGAAGGAGATCATGTAGGCCTTGACGTTCTTCTGGATCGATTCCCACGAAGCCAGGATGCAGATCGGCATCAGGAACGTCGTCAGGATGACGAACAGCATCGAAATGCCGTCCACGCCCATGTGGTAGGAAATGCCCGAATCCAGCCAGTCGTGCTTCTCTACCATCTGGAAGCCGGCCTGCGAATTGTCGAAGCCGATCCAGACGAACAGCGAGACGACGAAGGTGACGATCGTCGTCAGCAGCGTGATGGCGCGCACATTGCGGCGGGCGCTGTCGCTGTCGTCCCTGATGAACAACAGGAACAGAACGCCGACCAGCGGCAGGAAGGTGACCGTCGATAGAATGGGCCAGTCGGTCATCAGAGCATCATCCAGGTGACGAGTGCGGCAACGCCGATCAGCATGGCGAAGGCATAGTGGTAGAGGTAGCCGGTCTGGAGCTTGACCACGCGGTTGGTGACGTCGATGACGCGCGCCGAGACGCCGTCAGGGCCGATGCCGTCGATGATCTTGCCGTCACCCGTCTTCCACAGGAAGGTGCTTAGCCGCTTGGCGGCGCGCACGAACAGGAAGTCGTAGAGCTCGTCGAAGTACCACTTGTTGAGCAGGAAGGCATAGAGCCCACGGTGCTGCGCGGCTAGGTCCTTCGGCATCTGCGGGTTGCGGATGTAGAACTGGTAGGCCAGCAGGAAGCCGATGACGGTGACGACGATCGGCGCCAGTTGCACCCACAGCGGCACTTCATGCATGGCATGCAGGATATGGTTGTCGGGCAGCGTGAACAGCGCCGTCTTCCAGAACTCGGCGTAGCCTTCGCCGATGAAGTAGTGGGCAAACAGGACGCCGGCAAACAGCGAGCCCGCCGCCAGCAGATAAAGCGGCACCAGCATCACCGGCGGCGATTCATGCACATGGTGCATGACCTCGTGGCTGGCGCGCGGCTCGCCGTGGAAGGTCATGAAGATCAGCCGCCATGAATAGAAGCTGGTGAAGAGCGCTGCGATGACCAGCAGCGTGAAGGCAAAGCCGGCAACGGCGTTCTGGCCGACGAACGCCGCCTCGATGATGGCGTCCTTGGAGAAGAAGCCGGCCGTGCCGATGATCGTCGCCGGGATGCCGACACCGGTCAGTGCCAGCGTACCGATGATCATTGTCCAGTAGGTGGACGGGATCAGTTTCCGCAGGCCGCCCATCTTGCGCATGTCCTGCTCGTCCGACACCGCATGAATGACCGAGCCGGAGCCGAGGAACAGAAGCGCCTTGAAGAAGGCATGCGTGAACAGGTGGAAGATGGCGACGCCATAGGCACCGACGCCGAGCGCCACGAACATGTAGCCGAGCTGCGAGCAGGTCGAATAGGCGATGACGCGCTTGATGTCGTTCTGCACCAGGCCGACGGTCGCCGCGAAGAAGGCGGTGATCGCGCCGACGAAGGTGACGATCAGCAGCGCCGTGTGCGACAGTTCGAACAGGGGCGACAGGCGCGCCAGCATGAACACGCCGGCGGTCACCATGGTGGCTGCATGGATGAGGGCCGAGACCGGGGTCGGGCCTTCCATCGCGTCCGGCAACCAGGTGTGCAGCGGCACCTGCGCCGATTTGCCCATCGCGCCCATGAAGAGCAGCAGGCAGACGATGGTCATCGCCGCCTGCTTGTCGAGCAGGTAGCCGAGGAAGTTCAGCACGGTCGCCCCTTCGGGCGCGCCCTCGGCCGGGAGGTAGGTCGCGGCATTGGCGAAGATGGTGGAGAAATTGATCGAGCCGAACAGCACGAACACGCCGAAAATGCCGAGGATGAAGCCGAAGTCGCCGACGCGGTTGACGACGAAGGCCTTGATGGCAGCGGCGTTGGCGGACGGCTTCTTGTACCAGAAACCGATCAGCAGATAGGAGGCGAGGCCGACGCCTTCCCAGCCGAAGAACATCTGGATCAGGTTATCGGAGGTCACCAGCATCAGCATGGCGAAGGTGAACAGCGACAGGTAGGCGAAGAAGCGCGGCCGGCTCGGGTCGTGGTGCATGTAGCCGATCGAGTAGATGTGGACCAGCGCCGACACGGTGTTGACCACCACCAGCATGACCACGGTCAGCGTGTCGATCCTGAGCGCCCAGGCGGCGTCGATGCCGCCGGACTGGATCCAGCGCAGCACCGGCACGGTGAACACCTCCGCGTCCGAGAAGCCGACCGAGAAGAAGGCGACCCAGGACAGGGCGGCCGAGACGACCAGCAAGCCGGAGGTGATGTATTCCGACGCCTTGGCGCCGATTGCCGTGCCGAACAGACCGGCGACCAGAAACCCGATGAGGGGAAGAAAGACTATGGCCTGATACATTCCTCAGCCCTTCATCATGTTGACGTCTTCGACCGCGATGGAGCCGCGGTTGCGGAAGAATACGACGAGAATGGCAAGCCCGATCGCAGCCTCCGCGGCAGCGACCGTCAGCACGAACAGCGTGAACACCTGCCCGACCAGATCGCCGAGCACGGAGGAGAACGCCACAAAATTGATGTTGGCCGCGAGCAGCAGGAGTTCGATCGACATCAGGATGACGATGACGTTCTTGCGGTTCAGGAAGATGCCGAAGATGCCGAGCGTGAACAGCACGGCCGAGAGGGTCAGATAGTGTCCGATGCCGACGGTCATCTCAGATGCCCTTCCCCGACGCGACTTTCTTGATTTCGATTGCCGATTCCGGCGTGCGGGCGTTCTGCGCCGGGATGCTCTGGCGCTTGACGTTCGGCTTGTGGCGCAGCGTCAAAACGATGGCGCCGATCATCGCCACCAAGAGCACCATGCCCGCGAGTTGGAAGAAGTAGACGTAGTCCGTGTAGATGATGTCGCCGAGCGCCGCCGTGTTCGAGCGCTGCGCGAGGTCCGGTATCGGATGCGCGGCCGCCGCGCCGAGCTTCGGCGACAGGATGTAGCCGCCGGTCACCACGATCAGCTCGGCGGCCAGGATCAGACCGACCAGCGCGCCGATCGGCGCATATTGCAGGGCACCGCTCTTGAATTCCGCGAAATCGACGTCGAGCATCATGATGACGAACAGGAACAGCACCATGACCGCGCCGACATAGACGATGAGCAGGATCATCGCCAGGAATTCGGCCCCCGCCAGCAGGAACAGGCCGGCGGCGTTGAAGAAGGTGAGGATCAGGAACAGCACGGAATGCACGGGGTTGCGCGAGGAGATGACCATGAAGGCCGACGCCACCGCGACAAGGGCAAAGAGGTAGAAGAAGGCCGCCTCTATTCCGTTCAGCATGGGTTCCCCCGGGTTCCTTTCTCACTGCGCCAGACGGCTTACGCCTTCCTGCACAGGCCGACTCCGCGCCGCCTCCGGCCGCGAAATCGCGTGGTTCTTATCGAAGCGTTCGCAATCCGTCTATGCGGAATGCGGCCCCCTGCCCTTCATCCACGTCTGCCGCCCGGCAACGGAACGAAGAATGTAAGTCCAACTCACCGATACGGCGCGTCCATTTCCATGTTGCGCGCAATCTCGCGCTCCCAGCGGTCGCCGTTCGCCAGCAGCTTGTCCTTGTCGTAGTAGAGTTCCTCGCGCGTTTCCGTCGCGAACTCGAAATTCGGACCTTCGACGATGGCGTCCACCGGGCAGGCTTCCTGGCAGAAGCCGCAATAGATGCACTTCACCATGTCGATGTCGTAGCGCACCGTGCGGCGCGTGCCGTCGTTGCGGCGCGGCCCGGCCTCGATGGTGATGGCCTGCGCCGGACAGATCGCCTCGCACAGCTTGCAGGCGATGCAGCGTTCCTCGCCGTTGGGGTAGCGCCGCAGCGCGTGCTCGCCCCGGAAGCGCGGCGAGATCGGCCCCTTCTCGTGCGGGTAATTGATCGTCTCCTTCGGCGCGAAGAACTGGCGAACTCCCAGCACATAGCCGGCAACGATATCTTTGAGCAGCAGCGACTTGGCCGCTTGAGCGAACGCGGACATCAGGCAAGCCCCGTAAACTTGAGGAAGGCGGCGGTGGCCACGACCATGAACAGCGAAATCGGCAGGAACACTTTCCAGCCCAGCCGCATCAGCTGGTCGTAGCGATAGCGTGGCAGCACCGCCTTGGCCATCGAGAAGATGAAGAAGACGAAGCACACCTTGAGCACGAACCAGATCACGCCAGGAACCCAGGTGAACGGTGCGAAGTCGAAGGGAGGCAGCCAGCCGCCGAGGAACAGGATAGTGGTCAGCGCGCACATCAGCACGACCGCGACGTATTCGCCGAGGAAGAACAGCAGGAACGGCGTCGAGGAATATTCGACCATGTGGCCGGCCACAAGTTCCGATTCCGCCTCGACCAGATCGAAGGGCGGGCGGTTGGTTTCAGCCATCGCCGAGATCATGAAGACGATGAACATCGGGAACAGGCCGAGCCAGTGCCAGTCGAGGAAGGAATTCGAGAGGCCGAGATGGGTGCCGAGCCCGTCCTGCTGCGAAAGCACGATGTCCGACAGGTTGAGCGAGCCGACGCACAGGAGAACGGTGACGATGACGAAGCCGATCGAGACTTCGTAGGACACCATCTGTGCCGCCGAGCGCAGCGCGCCGAGGAACGGATATTTGGAGTTCGACGCCCAGCCGCCCATGATGACGCCGTAGACCTCGAGCGAGGAAATGGCGAACACGTAAAGGATGCCGACATTGATGTCGGCTATCGCCCAGCCGGCGCTGACCGGAATGACGGCCCATGCGGAGATCGCCAGGATCGCCGAAACCAGCGGCGCCAAAAGGAACACGCCCTTGTTGGCGCCGGACGGAATGACCGGTTCCTTGAACACGAACTTGAACAGGTCGGCGAAGGCCTGGAACAGGCCCCAGGGGCCGACCACGTTCGGGCCGCGGCGCAACTGCACCGCCGCCCAGATCTTGCGGTCCGCATAGAGGATGTAGGCCACGAAGATCAGCAGGACGACGATCAGCACGACCGACTTCAAAAGGATGATCAGTGCCGGCAGCACGTAAAGGGAGAAAAAGGTTTCCATGCTTTACTCCGCCGCCTGCTTGTAGCCGCCCTTGGCCAAGGCCGAGCATTCCGCCATCACCGCCGAGGACCGCGCGATCGGGTTGGTGAGGTAAAAATCCTTGACCGGCGAAGTGAACGCGGCCTTGCCCAGCCGCCCGCCAAGCTTCGCCACCTTGGCGATATCGGCAGGGTCACCGGCAGCGATCGCGTCCACGGCCGCGAAGTGCGGGAACTCCCCATAGAGTTTCGCGCGCAGTTGCTGCAGCGAATCGAACGGCAGCTTCTTGCCGAGTACGTCCGACAGCGCCCGCACGATCGCCCAGTCCTCGCGCGCCTCGCCCGGCGCAAACCCGGCGCGGCTGGCCTGCTGCACGCGGCCTTCGGTGTTGACGTAGGTCGCCGACTTCTCGGTATAGGCGGCACCCGGCAGGATGACGTCGGCGCGGTGCGCGCCGGCATCGCCATGCGTGCCGATATAGACGACGAACGCGGCGCTGATCGCGGCCATATCCAGTTCGTCGGCCCCGAGCAGGAACAGGACGTCCGACCCGGCCAGCATTTCATTGGTGTTCTGGCCGCCCTCACCCGGCACGAAGCCGAGGTCGAGGCCGCCGACGCGCGCGGCCGCCGTATGCAGGACCGAAAAGCCGTTCCATTCCGGCCCGACCGCGCCCACCGCGTTGGCGAGCTTTGCCGCCTGACCGAGAACCGCGGCACCATCGGCGCGCGCCAGAGCGCCCTGCCCGACGATGATCAGCGGGTGGCTGGCCTTCTTCAGCGCCTGGAAGAACTTGCCATTGCCTTCCGTAAGGTCCTTGAGGGTTTCCGGGCCCGCACCAAGCTGCTCGTAGTCGTAACGGGTGTCGCCGACATCGCCGATCACGCCGATCGGCAGCGGGCCGGCGCGGAAGCGCTTGCGGATGCGGGCGTTGAGCACCGAGGCCTCGAAGCGCGGGTTGGAGCCGATGATGAGGATGGCGTCGGCCTGCTCGATGCCTTCGATGGTCGAATTGAAGAGGTAGCTCGCACGCCCGAGAGCCGGATCGATCGCGGCGCCGTCCTGACGGCAGTCGACATTCTTCGAGCCCAGCGATTCCATCAGCAGCTTCAGCGCGTAGATTTCCTCGACGGCGGCCAGATCGCCGGCGATCGCGCCGATTTTTTCAGGCGCGGTCCTGGCCACGGCATCGCGGATCGCGGAAAAGGCCTCGGACCAGCTTGCCGGCGCCAGCTTGCCGTTGCGGCGCACATAGGGGCGGTCGAGGCGCTGGGTGCGCAGGCCGTCCCAGATGAAGCGGGTCTTGTCGGAAATCCATTCCTCGTTCACCGCGTCGTTGTTGCGCGGCAGGATGCGCATCACCTCGCGGCCGCGCGAATCCACGCGGATCGCCGAGCCGACCGCGTCCATGACGTCGATGGATTCGGTCTTGGTCAGTTCCCACGGCCGCGCCTGGAAGGCGTAGGGCCTCGCGGTCAGGGCGCCGACCGGGCACAGGTCGATGACGTTGCCCTGCAACTCGGAGGTCATCGCCTGTTCGAGATAGGTGGTGATCTCGGCGTCCTCGCCGCGACCGATCAGGCCGAGTTCGGAAATGCCGGCGACTTCCGTGGTGAAGCGGACGCAGCGCGTGCAGTGGATGCAGCGCGTCATGATGGTCTTGACCAGCGGGCCGATATATTTGTCCTCGACCGCGCGCTTGTTCTCGTAGAAGCGCGAAGAATCCATGCCGTAGGCCATGGCCTGGTCCTGCAGGTCGCACTCGCCGCCCTGGTCGCAGATCGGACAGTCGAGCGGATGGTTGATCAGCAGGAACTCCATCACGCCTTCGCGGGCCTTCTTGACCATCGGCGTGTTGGTGAAGATCTCCGGCGCCTCGCCATTGGGGCCGGGGCGCAGGTCGCGCACGCCCATGGCGCAGGAAGCCTGTGGCTTGGGCGGGCCGCCCTTCACCTCGACCAGGCACATGCGGCAGTTGCCGGCGATGGACAGCCGTTCGTGGAAGCAGAAACGCGGCACTTCCGCGCCCGCCTCTTCCGCCGCCTGAAGCAGCGTGTAGTGGTCGGGTACCTCGATCTCTTTCCCGTCGACCTTGAGTTTAGCCATATCGCCTCAAACCCCTGCGGACAGCCCGCAATCCTTTTTCTCCCGCGCCGGCAACGGCCGTGCGCGCGGGCCTGTTCAGTGTTTCGCCCCGGCTTTCGCCAAGGCCGCCGCCTGGCCCGTCCAGTCGTCGCGAGCGACCCGTCCTTCCAGGCCGAGCGTATCCTCGATCCGGGCGACGTCCTCGCCGGTCCATGCCGCGATCTGCGCGTAGGAGCGGACGCCGAGCCCGTTCAGAACCTGCTCCAGCTTCGGCCCGATACCGTCGATCGCCTTGAGGTTGTCGACGGCCTGCACCTTGCTCGCGGGAGACGCTGCAGCGCTGGCTGCCGGCCGATTGACCGGCGCGGCCTGCGTAGCCACGACCCTGAGCCGGGCGGGCGACTGCCGGCGCGACGGGGCGACGGACTCGACGCCAGCACCGGCATCGGACTTTTCGTCCGCGACCGCTCCGGACTTCGCATCGGCGGCGAGCAGCCGCTGCGCGGCGTTTCCGGCTCCCACCATCACGCCCATCCAGACGCCGAAGGCATGGCTCGCCAGCCCGAAGCCGAAGGCAGACCACGCGGCCGCCCCAGCGACGGGATGCGCGAACAGGTTGACGGTGCCCGCCAGTTCCGTCGGCTGCCTGTCCTTCACGTCCCTGCCCATCGTCATTCCGCCGCCGCCAGCACCGGTTCGACCCGGTGCGCGTTGCGTGTGAACTCGTCGATGCGCCGCTCGATTTCCGGGCGGAAATTGCGGATCAGGCCTTGTACCGGCCACGCCGCCGCGTCGCCCAGCGCGCAGATGGTGTGGCCTTCGATCTGCTTGGTGACGTCGAGCAGCATGTCGATCTCGCGCTTCTGCGCCTCACCGCGCACCAGCCGCTCCATCACCCGCCACATCCAGCCCGTGCCCTCGCGGCACGGCGTGCACTGGCCGCAGCTCTCGTGCTTGAAGAAGTAGGAAAGGCGCGCGATCGCCTTCACGATGTCGGTGGACTTGTCCATGACGATGACAGCCGCCGTGCCGAAGGACGACTTCTTCTCCCGCAGGCCATCGAAATCCATCGGACAATCGATGATGTCCTCGGCCTTGACCACCGGGCATGACGCGCCGCCGGGGATGACGGCCAGCAGGTTGTCCCAACCGCCACGAATGCCGCCGCCGTGGGTTTCCACCAGCTCGCGGAAGGTGATGCCCATCGTCTCTTCGACCGTGCAGGGCGTATTCACGTGGCCGACCAGCATGAACAGCTTCGTCCCGACATTGTTCGGGCGGCCGAAGGAGGAGAACCAGGCCGCGCCGCGCCGCAGGATGGTCGGCGCCACCGCGATCGACTCGACGTTGTTGACGGTGGTCGGGCAGCCATAGAGGCCGACATTGGCCGGGAACGGCGGCTTCAGGCGCGGTTGGCCCTTCTTGCCTTCCAGACTTTCCAGCAGCGCCGTTTCTTCGCCGCAGATATAGGCGCCGGCACCGTGATGGACGTAAATCTCGAAATCGTAGCCGTTCTTGTTGTTCTTGCCGATCAGCCCGGCGTCATAGGCCTCGTCGATCGCCCGTTGCAGCGCCTCGCGCTCGCGAATGAACTCGCCGCGCACATAGATGTAGGCCGCGACCGCACCCATGGCGAAGCCGGCGAGAAGGCAGCCCTCGACCAGCGTATGCGGATCGTGGCGCAGGATGTCGCGGTCTTTGCAGGTGCCGGGCTCGGACTCGTCGGCGTTGACGACGAGATAGCTCGGACGCCCGTCCGACTGCTTGGGCATGAACGACCATTTCAAGCCGGTCGGGAAGCCGGCGCCGCCACGGCCGCGCAGGCCGGACGCCTTCATCTCGTTGACGATCCACTCGCGGCCCTTGGCGATGATGCCGGCGGTGCCGTCCCAGCAGCCGCGCGCCATCGCGCCTTGCAGCGAACGGTCGAAGCGGCCGTAGATATTGGTGAAGATACGGTCCTTGTCCTGAAGCATTTCTCGTCCCTCAGACCGGTTTCTTGCCGAAGACGCGGATATATTCGGCCACGCCGCCCTTGGCGAGCGCCTTGGCCTGCTTCACCCAGTCCTCGCGCTCGATGCGGCCATGGAAATTGAGATAGGCATCAACCCACCCGCGCTCGGCCTTCTTCCACGACGCCACCTGCGCGAAGGTGAAGATGCCGAGATCGTGCAGGATTTTCTCGTTCTTCGGGCCGACGCCGGAAATCAGCTTGAGATCGTCTACGGCCGCAGGCCTGGCGATGCCGGCGGGGCGGTTCTTGTCCTCGAGCGGAGGCCTGGTCGCCGCCTTTTCGGCCTTGGCCTCAACCTTGACCGGAGAAGGCGACTTCAGCGCCTTGCTGGTTTCCACGGCATCCGTCACAGCGCGGGCGGCGTTGGAGGGCGGCACTTCGGCAGCGGCTTTCGCGGCCTTGGCGGCAGCCTTCGCCTCCTTGTCGCGCGTGGTCTTCAGAACCGCCTTTTCGTCGGTCAGGGCGGAGGAGCCGGTGATCGGCGCCGAGAAGAAGCGGCCGTTCTGCGGGCCGGTCGGCACGGAGGCGCCCTTGCCGGCCTCGAATTCGTCGATGATCTCGGCCAGCCGCTCGGGCGTCAAATCCTCGTAGGCATCCCTGAAGATCATCACCATCGGCGCGTTCACGCAGGCGCCGAGGCATTCGACCTCCTCCCACGACAGAGTTCCATCCTCATTGGTATGGAACTGATCGTGATGAATTTTGGAGCGACAGACATCCATGAGTTCGCCCGCGCCGCGCAGCATGCAGGGCGTGGTTCCGCAAACCTGGATATGAGCGCGGGTGCCGACCGGCTTCAACTGGTACTGGGTGTAGAAGGTCGCAACCTCCAGCCCGCGGATATAGGGCATCTCCAGCATGTCGCAGACCGTCTCGATCGCGGCCTTGGTCACCCAGCCTTCCTGCTCCTGCGCAATCATCAGAAGCGGGATGATCGCCGACTGCTGCCGGCCCTTCGGGTACTTGGCGATCCATTTTTTCGCAGCCGCCGCATTCGCCTTGCTGAAGGCGAAGCTGGCGGGCTGGATGCTGGCATCTGCGAGACGGCGAACGGACATTTAGCGGTCGACCTCACCAAACACGATATCGAGGGAGCCGAGGATGGCCGTGACGTCGGCCAGCAAGTGGCCACGGCAGAGGAAATCCATGGCCTGCAGGTGTGCGAAACCCGGCGCGCGCAACTTGGCCCGGTAGGGCTTGTTGGTGCCGTCGGCAACGAGATAGACGCCGAACTCCCCTTTCGGCGCCTCGACGGCCGCATAGACTTCGCCCGCCGGGACCTTGTAGCCCTCGGTGTAGAGCTTGAAGTGATGGATCAGCGCTTCCATGGAACGCTTCATCTCGCCGCGCTTGGGCGGCACGATCTTGCCGTCGAGATTGGACACCGGCCCGGTCGATTCCTTGCCGAGCAGACGATCCACGCACTGGCGCATGATCTTCGCCGACTGGCGCATCTCTTCCATGCGGATCAGGTAGCGGTCGTAGCAGTCGCCGTTCTTGCCGATGGGGATGTCGAACTCCATCTCGTCGTAGCATTCGTAGGGCTGCGACTTGCGAAGGTCCCAGGCAGCGCCCGAGCCGCGCACCATGACGCCCGAAAAGCCCCAGGCCCAAGCATCGGCCAGCGAGATGACGCCGACATCGGCGTTGCGCTGCTTGAAGATGCGGTTCGGCGTCAGCAGCACATCGAGGTCGTCGACCGACTTCAGGAACGGGTCGATCCACTTGCCGATATCCTCGATCAGCTTCTGCGGCAAATCCTGGTGCACGCCGCCCGGCCTGAAATAGGCCGCATGCATGCGCGAACCGGAAGCGCGCTCGTAAAACACCATCAGCTTTTCGCGCTCGACGAAGCCCCACAGCGGCGGCGTCAGCGCACCGACGTCCATGGCCTGGGTCGTCACGTTGAGCAGATGCGACATGATGCGGCCGATCTCGGAATAAAGCACCCGGATCAGCTGGCCGCGCTTCGGCACCTCGATGCCGAGCAGCCGCTCGACGGCAAGCGCAAAGGCGTGCTCCTGGTTCATCGGCGCGCAATAGTCGAGCCGGTCGAGATAGGGCACGGCCTGGAGATAGGTCTTGTGCTCCATCAGTTTCTCGGTGCCGCGATGCAACAACCCGATATGCGGGTCGACACGGTCCACGACTTCGCCGTCGAGTTCCAGCACGAGACGCAGAACGCCATGCGCCGCCGGATGCTGCGGCCCGAAGTTGATGTTGAAGTTGCGGACGGACGTCTCGGCCATGATGCGCCTCAGTTCGCCTTCGCCTTTTCGTCGCCCGGCAGCACGTAGTCCGTGCCCTCCCACGGGGACAGAAAGTCGAAATTGCGGAATTCCTGTTTCAGTTCGACCGGCTCGTAGATCACGCGCTTGGCCTCGTCGTCGTAGCGGACCTCGACGAAGCCGGTCAGCGGAAAGTCCTTGCGTAGCGGATGCCCTTCGAACCCGTAGTCGGTCAGGATGCGGCGCAAATCCGGATGGCCGGAAAACAGCACGCCATAGAGGTCGTAGGTTTCGCGCTCGTACCAGTCCGCGCCCGGATAGACGCCGGTGATCGAGGGCACCAGCGTGTCCTCGTCGGCCTGGACCTTGACCCGGACGCGCAGGTTCTGCTGCGGCGACAGGAAATGGTAGACGACATCGAAGCGCTTCGCGCGTGCCGGATAATCGGCGCCGCAGACGTCGATGATGGAGACGAACCGGCATTTCGGATCGTCGCGCAGGAAGGTCGCCACGCCGACGATGTCGGCGGCTTCCACCGTCAGCGACAGTTCGCCATAGGCGACGACGCTTTCCACGACTTTGCCAGCGAGCTTGGCCGTGACATGGGCGGCAAGTTCGTTCAACGCTTCGCTCATGAAATCACCGTTCAATCGTGCCGGTGCGGCGGATTTTCTTCTGCAAAAGAAGAAGGCCGTACAGCAGCGCCTCGGCGCTGGGCGGACAGCCCGGCACATAGATGTCGACGGGCACGACGCGGTCGCAGCCGCGCACGACCGAATAGGAATAGTGGTAGTAGCCGCCGCCATTGGCGCACGAGCCCATGGAGATGACGTAGCGCGGCTCCGGCATCTGGTCGTAGACCTTGCGCAGCGCCGGCGCCATCTTGTTGGTCAGCGTGCCGGCGACGATCATCACGTCGGACTGGCGCGGGGAAGCGCGCGGCGCGATGCCGAAGCGCTCGCTGTCGTAGCGCGGCATGGCCGTGTGGATCATCTCGACGGCGCAACAGGCCAGCCCGAACGTCATGTACATCAGCGAGCCGGTGCGCGCCCAGGTGATCAGCGCCTCGGTCGAGGTGACGAGAAAACCCTTGTCGGAAAGCTGGTCGTTGATGCCGACGAAGAACGGGTCATCGGAGCCGATCGGCTTGCCGGTGTTCGGGTCGAGAATGCCTTTCGGGCGCGGCGCGACCAGCGTGCCGGAATTGTCGCTCAATCCCATTCCAGCGCTCCCTTCTTCCACTCGTAGATGAAGCCGATGGTCAGCACGCCCAGAAATACCATCATCGACCAGAAGCCCAGCATGCCGATCTCGCTGAAGGAGACGGACCACGGAAACAGGAACGCCACTTCCAGGTCGAAGATGATGAACAGGATCGACACCAGGTAGAAGCGGACATCGAACTTCATGCGCGCGTCGTCGAAGGAGTTGAACCCGCACTCATAGGCCGACAGCTTTTCGGGATCGGGGCTGCGATAGGCTATCAGGAACGGCGCGACCATCAGCGCCAGGCCGACGACCAGCGCGACGCCGATAAAAATCACAATGGGCAGATACGAACTGATGAGTGCGCTCATGCTCCGGTTTCCCGATAATGGCCAATACGCCTGATCTATAGCACCGGCCCGAGTTACGGAAGCGTCACCGTGACGCCGAACTCGTTCAGGCCCCATGCTGCAATGCGGCGAGGGTTAGCGCAGCACTCCCGGCGAAGCAAGTCAAACCTTGCCCAAAAGCAGGATGTCACAAGGCATACCCAGTCAAAACTATTCGGCCAGGGCGCGTTTTATTTCCTTCTCTTTTTACTCCACTTTTCTCTCCTGACATATCCGCCGGCCATGCCTGCTACGATGGGTGGAATCATCGACGCGTCGAAAGCCGGAACAGGCGAATGAAGCAGAAAATATCGCTTGGCGTTGCCCGCCGCATCGCCCTTGCAGCGCAAGGCTTTGCCGACCCCAGGCCGTCCGGCGTCGCGGATCGGCGCCACCTGTCGCGGGTGCTGTCGCGTACTGGCCTGTTCCAGATCGATTCTGTCAGCGCGGTGGTGCGCGCGCACTACATGCCGCTCTATTCGCGCCTCGGCCCCTACCCGCGCGCCCTTGTAGACAATGCCGCTACCTCACGAAATCGTGTGTTGTTCGAGTACTGGGCGCATGAAGCTTCCTACCTGCCGGTCGAGACATGGCCACTGCTGCGCTGGCGCATGGAGCGGGCCGGGCGCGGCGAAGAAATGTATTCCGGGCTGGCCGCGTGGGGCCGGGCTCACCCCGGGACGATCGAAGGCATCTACAAGCGGGTCGCCGAAGAAGGGCCGATTGCCGCCTCGTCGATCGAAGGCCACAAGGGGACCGGCGGCTGGTGGGGCTGGAGCGAGGCCAAGAACGCGTTCGAATGGTTGTTCTGGGCCGGCCGCATCACCGCCGCCTACCGCAAGGGTTTCGAGCGCTTCTACGATCTTCCCGAGCGCGTGCTGCCGCCGGCGATCGTCGACAGGCCGACGCCATCGGCAGAGGACGCGCAGCGGGAACTGCTACGAATCTCGGCGCGCGCCCACGGCATCGCCAGCGCCAATTGCCTGCGCGACTATTTCCGCCTGTCGCCGGCCGACATGAAGGGCCGGCTGGAAGAACTGGTGGAGGAAGGAACGCTTCTGCCCGTGCAGGTCGAAGGCTGGAGCAAGCCGGCCTATCTCCACAAGGATGCGAGGATGCCACGCCGGATCACGGCGCGTGCCCTGCTCGCGCCTTTCGACCCGCTGGTGTTCGAGCGCAAGCGCGCCGAAAGCCTGTTCGATTTCCACTATCGCATCGAAATCTATACGCCGGCGCACAAGCGACAGTACGGGTACTATGTCCTGCCCTTCCTGCTCGGCGAACGCGTCGTCGCCCGCGTCGATCTCAGGGCCGACCGGCCAGCGGGCGTGCTTCGCCTTCATGCCGCCTATGCCGAGCCGGACGCGCCGGCCGACACGGCCGCCCATCTGCTCGATGAACTGATCCAGATGCAGCACTGGCTGGAACTGGCGCGACTGGCCATCACGCCGGCCGGCGATCTCGGCCCTGCGCTGGCAGATATGGCGCTGTCGCATCCGCGCGTTGACAGCCTCGACGCCTGACGCCTACATCGGCCCGCCATCCTTCACCCGGCAACGATCGGACGATCGGACAAACAGATGCAGCCTTGGAGCCTTCGCCAGGCACTGGACGACCTCGCGCTCAGCCTCGTGTTCTTCACGCGCCTGCCGCTGCCGACTTTCGATTTTCACGGCCGCACGCTGGCGCAGGCGATCTGGGCCGCTCCCCTTGCCGGCCTCGCCGTCGCCGTGATCGGCGGCATTATCTACGCCGTTGCCAGCAGCCTGGGGCTCGCCGCAGGACCATCGGCAGCGCTTGCGCTCGCCGCGACGATGGTCGCGACCGGCTGCCTGCACGAAGACGGCCTGTCGGACGTAGCCGATGGCTTCGGCGGCGGCCACACGCGCGAGAAAAAGCTGGAAATCATGCGCGACAGCCGCATCGGCAGCTATGGTGCTGCGACGCTCGGGCTGTCGATCCTGCTGCGCTGGAGCGCGCTTTCCGAATTCGGCCATCCGGCACATGTCCTTCTGGCACTCGTGGCCGGGCATATGGCCTCGCGTGGCATGGCCGGTGCGTTCATGCATCTTTCTCCGCCGGCTCGCGCAGATGGCTTGGCGGCAGGTGCGGGTGCGGTCTCCTCCGAAACGGCGACGGTCGGGGCCGCCATCGGTGCAGCAGCGCTTCTCCTGCTCGGCCTGTCCGGCGCAATCGTGGCCGCCATCGTGCTGGCCGCCCTGTTCCTTGCCTTCCGCGCCCTGTGCCTTCGTCAGATCGGTGGCCACACCGGCGACACGGTCGGCGCCCTCCAGCAGTTCGGCGAGATCCTGATGCTCCTCGTCGCCTCGATGTTCCTTTCCTGATGCACTTTCGGAGATTTTCAGTCGATGGCCTTCCACTCGCTCGATGAACTGCGTGCCGCCTGCCACGAGTTGCCGGCCGGCGACGACGCGGCGGCCGCCGCCGTTGCCAGCCGTCAGGACACGCTGACCAAGCCGCAGGGCAGCCTCGGCCGGCTGGAGGAAATCGCGGCCTGGCTGGCGCGCTGGCAAGGTCGCCCCATGCCGAAGCTCGACCGGGTCAAGGTGTTCGTCTTTGCCGGCAACCACGGCGTCACCGCGCAGGGCGTCTCCGCCTTTCCGTCGGAAGTGACGGTGCAGATGGTGGCGAATTTTTCCAGCGGCGGCGCCGCCATCAACCAGTTGGCGCGCATCGCCGGGGCCGACCTTGCCGTAATCCCGCTAGACCTCGACCGTCCGACCGGCGATTTCACGCAAGAGCCGGCCATGGATACGCCGGCCTTCCTCGCCGCCGTCTCGACCGGCTACGAGGCGGTCAGCGGCGATCTCGACCTGATCTGTCTCGGCGAAATGGGCATCGGCAACACCACGCCGGCCGCCGCCATTTCAGCGGCGCTGTTCGGCGGCGATGTGCGCCAATGGACGGGGCGCGGCACCGGTGTCGACGATGCCGGCCTCAACCGCAAGGTCGCGGCCATCGAGGCCGCGTTGAAGCGCCACGCCGCCACCCTCGCCGATCCGCTGGCGATAGCTGCGGCCGTTGGCGGGCGCGAACTGGCGGCCATCCTCGGCGCGACGCTGGCCGCACGCCATCGCAATATTCCGGTGCTGCTCGACGGCTTCGTCTGTTCGGCCGCCGTCGCCCCGCTCGCCCGGCTGCATCCGGCCGGCCTCGCCCATGCGATCGCCGCCCATGTCTCGGCGGAAGCCGGGCACCGGCATTTGCTGGAAGCGCTGTCGCTGCCGCCGCTGCTCGACCTCGGCATGCGGCTGGGGGAAGCTTCCGGCGCCTGCCTTGCCGTCAATCTCGTGCGCTCGGCGCTGGAGTGCCACCAGCACATGGCAAGCTTCGCCGAAGCCGGCGTGTCGGAAAAATAACGCCGGTCAGGCAAGAGCTTCGGCAAAGAACCCGATAAGCCGCTTCCAGTGGCGCCCGGCCCCGGCCGCGTCGTAGACGCCGTGGTCGGGCACGCACCATCCATGCGCCATGCCGACATAATTCTCGATGATGTGATCGACCCTGGCTTCGCGCAGTGCTTCGGCAAGCCGGGCCGACTGTTCGGGCGGAAAGCTTTTATCGACACCGGCGGAGCCAACGTAGACTCGCGCCTTGATACTCCCTGCGTGATGGTGCGGACTGTCGGCGGCATCGCTGGCAAGGTTGCCGCCATGGAAACTGGCGGCAGCCCTGATGCGGTCGGGAAAGGCAGCGGCGGCATTGAGCGCCCTCGCCCCGCCCATGCAGTAGCCCACGGTGCCGATCGGCCCCGCCACGCCCTCCCGTTCGAGCGTGTCCAGGAAAGCGCCGGTATCGGCCATCGTCATCGCCTGCGTCGTCGCCGCCAGCAGCCCGCGCAGCTGCCTCGCCGTCGTCTCGACGGAAAAGGCGGTCTTCGCATCGAACGGCCCGTAGGGTGCGCGGCGGTAGAACAGGTCCGGCACCAGCACGGCGTAGCCCTCGTCCGCCAGCCGTTGCGCCATGTCGTCAAGCGCGGGCCGTGGGCCGAACGCATCCATATAGAGGATGACGCCGGCGCCGCCGGTCGGCCCGAACAGGCCGGCCCCGGCTACGCCGGCGCTCGTCCTTATCTCGATTTCCCGTTTCGTCATGGCGCTCTCCGTTCCCAAATCGTCTAACGCGAAAAGGCTGCCATGTGAAAGGCCTGCATGTCGGCCGGATAGCGATAGGCCGCGCCATGGGGGCAGGCGTTGCGGTCGAGGCAGCCGGTCGTGCGGCAGGCTCCGCCGTCCGGCCCGCGCACATGCGAGAGGCAGGCCTGATAGGCGAAGCCATCCCCGTGATAGGCGTCGACCGGGCAGGATTTGAGGCAGGGCTTTTCCACGCAGCTATCGCAGAGGTGAACCACCTCGGGCGGCCGCGGGAACGAAAGCGCGCGGTCGAACAACAGCACCCCGCGATAGGCGTGCCAGAGTCCGTAGAGCGGATGCATGAGGATGCCAAGCGGTGACGGTTTCAGGCCCTCGGCGCGCATCGCCCAGCGCTGGATGGGAAGGAACGGCCTGTCGTTGGGACCGGCCGCGCGTGCGCCGAAGCGGGCCGCCACGGCGCCGATCACGTCGCGCGACCAGCTATCCAGCGGGTCGACAAGACCGGCGGGCTGCCGGCTGCGCCAGTGGAGAAAATGCGGCCATGCCGCCGCACCCGCCTGCCCCACCAGCACCACCGCCCTGGCCGGCGCGCCTGAGGGACCCGGCGGCGGCCTTTCCTGCGCATCGAAATCGAAGCCGCCGCGCAGGATCAGGCCGCTCTCGGCAAGGGCGGCCGCCATGTCGGAAAGGAGGTCTTTCCCGGCGATCATGGCGGTAAAACCGACATCACTTCCTGTCCGGATCGGAGAAGGCGCTCCGCCAGACTTCCTTGTGGATGATGTTGGCCACTTTAGCCCGGCCTGACTCGGGCTCCTTTCAACTGAAGGCGTCGGGCATCGACTCCTTCTTCCTGGCGACAAAATCCTTCAGGCCATCGTCGATACCCGGATCGAGATACGGCGCCTCGTAGCTTTCCAGCCAGTGACGGGCGAGCGCGTTGGCGCGCTGCGGCGCAGTCTTCTCGCCCTCGGCCAGCCACTGCTCGAACGAGTTGTTGTCGGCGATCGAGGAGCGGTAGAACGCCGTCTGGAAATTCGCCTGCGTGTGGTCGCAGCCGAGATAGTGGCTGCCCGGTCCGACCTGGCGGATGGCGTCCATCGCCTGGCCGTTCTCCGACAGGTCGACGCCCTCGGCGAACTTCTGCTGCATGCCGAGCTGGTCGATGTCCATCATGAACTTGTCGTAGCTCGACGCCAGGCCGCCTTCCAGCCAGCCGGCCGCATGCAGCACGAAGTTGGTGCCGGCCAGGATGGTCGAGTTCAGCGTATTGGCGCTTTCGTAGGCCGCCTGCGCGTCCTCCACCTTGGAGGCGCACAGCGAGCCGCCGGTACGGAACGGCAGGCCGAGGCGACGGGCCAGTTGGGCTGCGCCGTAGGACACCAGCGACGGCTCCGGCGTGCCGAAGGTCGGCGCGCCCGACTGCATCGAGATCGACGAGGCGAAGGTGCCGAACAGCACCGGCGCGCCCGGATTGATGAGCTGCGTGAACGAAGCGCCGGCCAGCACCTCGGCCAGCACCTGCGTCAGCGTGCCGGCCACCGTCACCGGGCTCATGGCGCCGGCGAGGATGAACGGCGTGACGATGCAGGCCTGGTTGTGGCGTGCATAGACCTTCAGCGCGCCCAGCATGGTCTCGTCGAACACCATCGGCGAGTTGGCGTTGATGAGCGAGGTAAGGACCGTGTTCTTCTCGACGAAATCGTCGCCGAACACGATCTTGGCCATGGCGACCGTGTCTTCCGCCCGCTCCGGCGCGGTCACCGAACCCATGAACGGCTTGTCGGAATATTTGATGTGGCTGTAGATCATGTCGAGGTGGCGCTTGTTCACCGGCACGTCGACCGGCTCGCACACCGTGCCGCCCGAATGGTGGATCGACGGCGCCATGTAGGCGAGCTTCACGAAATTGCGGAAATCCTCGATCGTGGCGTAGCGGCGGTTGCCGTCGAGGTCACGTACGAAGGGCGGGCCGTAGACCGGCGCGAACACGGTGGCGTTGCCGCCGATCTGCACCGAACGCTCGCGGTTGCGGGCATGCTGGGTGTAGACGGACGGCGCCGTCTTCAGGAGCGAACGGCACAGGCCCTTCGGGAAATGGACGCGCTCGCCATTGACGTCGGCGCCGGCCTCCTTCCACAGCTTCAGCGCTTCCTCGTCGTCGCGGAAGATGATGCCGGTTTCCTCGAGAACGATGTCCGTATTCTTCTCGATCAGTGCCAGGCCTTCCTCATCCAGCACTTCATAGACCTTGATGTTGCGCTTGATGTAGGTGAGCTGCGTGCCTGGCCCGCCG
>JBASAA010000039.1:0-47660 GCA_049650385.1 Mesorhizobium sp. | reverse complement strand
CGGCAGCGCCGGTCTCGGCGGCATGGTCGGAATAGTTGAGGCCGATGCACAGGAACTTGCCGACGCCGGCAACGCAGGCGCCGAGGCGGGGCTTGCCGGCCACCGCCGGCAGCGACTTCGGATCGAGCCTGGCAAGCGAAGCCAGCGATTCCGGATCGAGTGCGGCGCCGCCGATGTCGGCGACATGGCCGGACAGATCGCGGATCACCCCGTCCGCATCGAGAAGGCCGGGCTTTTCCGAACCCGGCTCGCCAAAACGCAACAGTTTCATCAGATTCCTCCTGTGCGGCGCACCGTACGTAAAGACCGCGCAAAGGCAAGCAGCGAAACCCTCTACGCTCCGAGCCCCTCGCAAAATTCAGACTGTGCGATCAGCCGACGAACGCGCGCTCGACCACGTAGCTTGCCGGGTTCGCGAGCGACCCTTCCTGGAAACCGAGGCTTTCGGCCAGTTCCTTCACGTCCTTCAGCATGTGCATCGAGCCGCAGATCATGATGCGGTCGGTCTCGGGATCAAGCTTTTCGATACCAAGATCGGCATAGAACCTGCCGGAACCGATCAGCGCGGTGATGCGGCCCATGCGGTCCGTCTGCTCGCGCGTGGTCGAATTGTAGAGGGTGACCCGGCCCTCGGTCATCTCGCCGATCAGCGGATCGTTCTTCAGGGCCGCCACCAGTTCCTGGCCGTAGAGCAGTTCGGCGCTGTCGCGGCAGGTGTGGGTCAGCACCACGCGCTCGAACTTGTCGTATGTTTCGGGATCGCGCAGGATGCTGGCAAAGGGCGCGATGCCGGTGCCGGTGGAGATCATGAACAGGCGGCGCGCCGGCGTCAGCGCATCGAGCACCAGCGTGCCGGTCGGCTTGGGGCGCACCAGCACGGTATCCCCCGGCACGATCTTTTGCAGATGCGAGGTCAGCGGCCCGTCCGGCACCTTGATCGAGAAGAATTCCAGTTCGTCGTCCCAGTTCGGGCTGGCGACCGAATAGGCGCGATAGACCGGCTTTTCCGCGTTGGGGAGTCCGATCATCACGAACTCGCCGGAGCGGAAGCGCAGCGACTGCGGCCGCGTGATGCGGAAGGAAAACAGCCGGTCGGTGTAGTGCCGCACCGACACCACGGTCTCGGCATGGACATTGGCCGGAATCGGAAAGCGCGGCGTCTCGCCCGAGACCGCCTCGCCCGCAACCACCTCGATTGCCGAACTGTGCTGCATGAACCGTTCCTCGTCGTGCCGGCGAACAGTCTTTCGCCGCGTGCGTCGAACCAAACCGCCAAGACCACCATGAGCGCGAAAGACGCCTTGTCCGGCGCGCGGGTCAGAATCCGTTTTTGGAGGAGCCTTGCCTGCCCGGTTAGTAGTCCAAAGCAGACAATTGGGTCAAGATCGCTGACCAAACGCCTCGCGGGTGCCGGTTTTCCGCAGCCCGGCTCACGGCGTCTTCCTCCTACGAAAGCAGCACGGGACAAGGCGGCCGCTCTTTTATTTTCCGCATGATGCAACCTCAAGTTTTTGTTATGGTCCGCGCGTTCCGCACGGGGGAATCAAGCGGTTTCGCAACCGGCCACGACAAGGAGAGGCTGATGCTGAAAGAATTTCAGGAATTTATTTCCAAAGGCAACGTCATGGACCTGGCGGTCGGCGTCATTATCGGCGCGGCCTTCGGCAAGATCGTCGATTCGCTGGTCAACGACATCATCATGCCGATCGTGGGTGCCATATTCGGCGGCCTCGACTTCAACAACTACTTCATCGGCCTGTCTTCCGCCGTCACCGCGCCGTCGCTTGAGGCGGCAAAGCAGCAGGGCGCCGTGTTGGCCTACGGCAGCTTCATCACCGTGGTGCTCAACTTCCTCATCCTGGCCTGGATCATCTTCCTGATGGTCAAGGGCGTGAACAACATCCGCAGGCGTCTCGAGAGCGAGAAGCCGGCGCCCGCAGCCGCGCCGCCGCCCGCCGACGTGGCGCTGCTCACCGAAATCCGCGACCTGCTTGCGAAAAAGTAGAAACCGCCGATATATCAACCGAAATCCCCGGCCGGTTTCGGCCGGGGATTTTCGTTTCCGGCCCGACAGACGCGGCCGACCGTGAAAATGGACCTTCCATGAACCTGATCGAGACCCTGCGGACCGAAGCACGGGCGGCGCCCGAGAGCGGCATCGTCGAACTGGCCAACCACGGCCGCGACCGGGAGGGGCTGATTCCGCTCTGGGTCGGCGAAGGCGACATGCCGACGCCCGCCTTCATCACCGATGCCGCGACAGCCGCGCTTGCCGGCGGCGAGACCTTCTACACCCGGCAAAAGGGCATTCCGGAATTGCGGCAGGCGCTCTCGCGCTACTACCAGCGGCATTTCGGCAAGCAGTTCCGCGAAGAGGAGTTCATCGTCACCGGCTCCGGCATGCACGCCATCCAGTTGGCGCTGGCCGCCCTTGCCGGCAAGGGCGAGGAAGTCATCTACCTGTCGCCGGCCTGGCCCAATTTCGCCGCCGCCGCCGAGGTCGCCGGCGCCAGGGCGGTGCCGGTGGTGCTCGATCATTCCGACAACGGCTGGTCCTGCGACGTCGACAGAATTGGGGCGGCCGTCACAGAGCGGACACGGGCGATCTTCATCAACACCCCGTCCAACCCGACCGGCTGGACCGCCGACCGGCAGACGCTGCAGGCGATCCTCGACCTCGCCCGCAGCAAGGGGCTGTGGATCATCGCCGACGAGATCTACTCGCTCTTCCACTACGGCCATGGCCGCGCACCGTCCTTCCTCGACATCGCGCAGGACGACGACCGCATCCTGTTCGTCAACAGCTTCTCCAAGAATTGGGCGATGACCGGCTGGCGGGTCGGCTGGATGAAGGTGCACCCCTCGCTCCAGCAGGTGTTCGAGAACCTGATCCAGTATTCCACCTCGGGCGTCGCCCAGTTCATGCAGCGCGGCGCCGTCGCCGCCCTCGACCAGGGCGACGGCTTCATCACCGAGCAGGTGGAGCGGGCGAGGAAGGCGCGCGACCTTCTGTGCGCGGTCCTCGCCGACACCGGACGAGCCCGGTTCTCCGTACCAGCCGGCGCGTTCTACCTGTTCTTCTCG
Organism: Mesorhizobium sp.; assembly: GCA_049650385.1. Lineage (GTDB taxonomy): Bacteria > Pseudomonadota > Alphaproteobacteria > Rhizobiales > Rhizobiaceae > Mesorhizobium. Next base: position 44,576 of record JBASAA010000039.1, on the reverse strand, counting down.
GTCGACGGGATCGGCGATTCGCGCGTTGCCGCCTTCGACATCGTCGACCACGCCAATGTCGGGCTGGCGCCGGGAACCGCGTTCGGCCCCGGCGGCGAAGCCTGCTTCAGGCTGTGCTTCCACCGCCGCCTCGATCAGGTCGAGGAGGCCGCGCACCGGCTGGCGAAATGGATCCGGACGACCTGACCGGCGGTCAGGTCCTTTGCGGCAACGGCTTGGCCGTGTCGGGCTCGTCCTTGTTCATGTCCCGCACGATATCCATGAAGCCGCGGAAGAAACGCTCCATGTAGCCCATCGTCTTATTGAACTCTTCCTCGGACGGAAGCTTTGATTCCAGTCGCGCCGAAAGCGAGCTCTCCAGCCTGGCCACACGCTGGTCGAGCGCCGTGACCGAGGCCTGCAGCCGGTCCACCTCGTCCTGGAACGCCGTACGTTCGTCCGCCGCCATGCGGCAGACAAGCTGCCCGTCCAGGTCCCGGCATTTCGACATCGCGCCGGTCTGGGTGTCCATGCGGACATAGCCGTCCGTGGTTTTCTCCAGCCGGTAGCGGCCGGCGTCCTCGGCCCTGGCCGATGTCGCCGTGAGGCAGGCAAGCAGGGCGGGAACAGCGATATGCTTGAAGCGCATGGTTTCCTCCATCAGCCGTCGGGGTTCCCTTATCGCATGTTTGCGCCTGAAATGGGGACGAACCCGGCCTTGCCCTTTTACCCGCCCTCTATTGGGACTATAGCGCAGCCATGGCCCGAACCGTCTACAAGATCTGTCCGCGGGAACTTTGGCGCGAAGCCGAGCAGAACGGCCGCTTTGCCGGCGCGCCGGTCGATCTCGCCGATGGCTTCATCCATTTCTCCACCGCCGCGCAGGCGCGCGAGACGGCCAGCAAGCACTTTGCCGGGCAGGCGGACCTGCTTCTGATCGGCGTCGACGCCGACAGACTGGGCGAGGCGCTGAGATACGAGGTCTCGCGCGGTGGCGCGCTGTTCCCGCACCTCTACGGCACGCTTGGACTCGACGCAGTGACGTCAGTCGAGCCGCTTCCGCTCGGCGCGGACGGGGCGCACATTTTTCCAGAAATGGACAGCCAATGAGCGTATTCGACCGTCTCGGCCAGAAATTCCTGTTCTGCCTCGATCCCGAGGTCGCCCACGGCCTGTCGATCAAGGCACTGAAAAGTGGCCTCGTCCCGGCTGTCGCCCCCCGGACCGACAAGCGCCTGAAGGTGCAGGTGTGCGGGCTCGATTTTCCCAACCCGCTCGGCATGGCAGCCGGCTACGACAAGAACGCGGAAGTGCCGGACGCGCTCCTGGGCCTCGGTTTCGGCTTTGCCGAGGTCGGCACGGTGACGCCGCTGGCGCAGCCAGGCAACCCCCGGCCGCGCATCTTCCGCCTCACCGGGGACGAGGCGGTGATCAACCGCCTCGGCTTCAACAACGAGGGGCATGAGGCCGCCGAGCGCCGCCTTGCCGCCCGCACCAGCCGCGTCGGCATCGTCGGCGTCAACATCGGTGCCAACAAGGACAGCGCCGACCGCACCCATGACTACGAACTCGGGGTTCGCCGCTTCGCCGCCCTCGCCTCCTATCTCACCGTCAACATCTCGTCGCCCAACACGCCCGGCCTGCGCTCGATGCAGGCGCGCGACCAGTTGGCCGAACTGCTTTCCCGCGTCGTCGCCGCGCGCGCCGAAGCCACCGCGAAGCCGCCGATTTTCCTCAAGATCGCGCCGGACCTGGCCGAAGCCGAACTGGAGGACATCGCCGCCGAGGTGAGCGAAAAACGGATCGACGGGCTCATCGTCTCCAACACCACGCTTTCGCGGCAGGGGCTGCGCGACGGTAATTCGGCCGAGGCCGGCGGGCTATCGGGAAAGCCGCTGTTCGAGCGTTCGACCATCGTCCTGGCCAAGATGCGCAAGCTTTTGGGGCCGGAAGCGGTCATCATCGGCGTCGGCGGCGTCAGTTCGGCCGAAACCGCGCTCGACAAGATCCGGGCGGGGGCCGATCTCGTCCAACTCTACACCGGCATGATCTATGGCGGGCCGGGCCTGCCGGCACGCATCGTTTCAGGCATGATCGACTTCATCGGCCGGGAAGGTTTGCCTTCGATCCGCGACCTGCGCGACAGCGACCTTTATCTCTGGGCGGCCAAGCCGCTTTAAGCGCGGAACGCCGTCTGCATCCGCAGGCGCAGGAGTGCAAAAAGGCAGAAGCCGCGCACCAGCAGAAAGACGTGCAGCGCCGCCCACAGGCCGTGGTTGCCGAACGGCGCCAGCGCCACCAGCGCCGCAACGAAGGCCGCCAGCGCCAGGAGCATCATGTTGCGCATGTCGCGCGACCACGTTGCGCCGATGAACACGCCGTCCATCTCGAAGGCAAGCACGCCGCTGAGCGCCGTGAAGGCCGCCCACGGCAGGTAGCCCGCTGCGATCGCCCGCACGTCCGTGGCAGTGGTGATGAGGTCGATCAGGCGATCGCCGAACAGAAGAACCACCAGCGTGGCCGTCGCCGCGAGGCTAAATCCCCAGAACAAGGTCAGCGACACCGCCCGGCGGAAAGCCGCCTTTGCGTTGGCGCCGACCGCGCGCCCCGCCAGTTGCTCGGCGGCGGTGGCGAAACCGTCGAGGAAGAAGCTCGACGCCATGAAGAAATTCATGAGCACGGCATTGGCCGCCAGCGTGACCGTTCCGAACTGCGCCCCCTGCCGGGTGAACAGCGCAAAGGCGGCAAGCAGCGAGAAAGAGCGGATCATGATATCGCGGTTGAGCGCCATCATGCGCAGGAAGGCGCCGAGATCGAAAAGACGGTCGCGCGGCAGGCGCGGCATCTGGCCGAAGCGGCGGATCACGATCGCCAGCCCCACCAGCGTGGCGCAGAATTCACCGCCCACCGTTCCCCAGGCGACGCCCGACACGCCCCAGCCCAGTTCGAGGCCGAGCAGGATGGAGAGCCCGATATTGACGCCGTTCAGCACCAGTTGCAGAAGCAGGCCGAGCCGGCCCTCCCCGCGCCCGAGCACGTAGCCGAGGATGGCGTAGTTGACGAGCGAGAACGGCGCGCCGAGCAGGCGGATGCGGATATAGACGTCCATAGCGTCGTTGACGCTTCTTTCGGCGTCCATGAACCATTGGCCGCCCAGCGAAATCAGCGGCGCCAGCGCCACTAGCGCGATACCGATGATGCAGGCGAGCATGACGGCGCGCCAGAAAACCGCCTGTTCCTCCAGGATATCGCCGCGCCCGAAGGCCTGCGCGACCAGCCCGGTGGTGCCGGAACGCAGGAAGTTGAAGGTGGTGAACACGACGTCGAAGACGAGGGCCCCGGCCGCGAGGCCGCCGAGCAGGGCGGCATCGCCGAACTGGCCGATCACCGCCGTATCGACCAGCCCGAGCAGGGGCGTCGTCAGATAGGCAAGCGTCATCGGCACCGCAATCGCCAGTACCGAGCGGTTGGTGACCGCGAAAGCGCGCGTTCCTGCCATGGAAGACTGGGTCAGGGCTTTTTCCTCAGGCCATTGTGGCCGCAACGAAGATGTGCGCCGCTTTGAGGTTCCGGCGCAACGCCCCGTTCGGCGCGGACAACCGAAAACCGGCGCGTGGCGCAGGCTGCGGCCTTATTTCCGATAGCTGGCCAGGCGCAGCAGGATGAAGGCCGGAATCACGATCGCGCCGCCCAGCAGGAGATAGCCGAAGAACCGGTCGAGCGCATGGAAGCCCAGGTTCCAGATATCGATGAAGAACTGCTCGACGCCGTAAAGAACATCCAGCGGCGACCAGCCGAAGGCATTCATGACGATGCCGACGAGGAACGACACGACGATGAGCTTCAGGAACACCCGCAAGGGGCTGTCGCCGAGGAAGCGGTTGAGTGCGGACAAGGCGTGGCTCCAAAAACGGTTCGGTCGAAATCAGATACGTAGTTGTCGCGGCGGCTTCAACCGGTTGCTTTACGATTGCCCGACACCCCGGCTTCGTGGTAACAGGCTTCGCAGCGCGGGTATGGTGAAATGGTATCACAGGAGCTTCCCAAGCTTCTAGCGCGGGTTCGATTCCCGCTACCCGCTCCAGACAGTTCTTTTTCAGCCAGCAAAGCCATCGGCGCAAAGGTCGCGGTGGAATCAGCCTGTCTTGCCCGCCGTTTCATGCCATAAGGGCCGCATGACCGAGCTTCCCGACCCCGATCGCTTCACCCATGTCACCGACTGGGTATTCGACCTCGACAACACGCTCTATCCGCACCACTCGAACCTGTTTTCCCAGGTCGACGTGCGGATGACGGCCTATGTATCGGAATTGCTGAGGCTGCCGCGCGAGGAAGCGCGCGCCCTGCAAAAAGAACTTTACCAGAAATACGGCACAACGCTGAAGGGACTGATGACGTTGCACGGCATCGACCCGGACGACTTCCTCGCCAAGGTGCACGACATCGATTATTCTTGGCTGGTGCCGGACCCGGTGCTCGGCACCGCCATCCATCAGCTTCCGGGGCGCAAGTTCATCTTCACCAACGGCGACCGCGGCCATGCCGAGCGCGCCGCGCGCCAGCTCGGCATCCTTGACTATTTCGACGCCATCTTCGACATCGTTGCCGCCGGCCTGACGCCGAAACCGGCGCGCCAGACCTACGAGAAGTTCACCGAACAGTACGCGGTGAGCGGGGCCAACGCGGTGATGTTCGAGGATCTGGCACGCAACCTGATCGAGCCGAAGGCGCTCGGCATGACGACCGTTTTGGTGGTGCCGCGCAATTTCGAGCCCACCTTCTCCGAAATCTGGGAGAGCGATCCCGCCTATGACGACGCCGTGGACTTCGTCACCGACGATCTGGCGGGTTTTCTGGGCGCGATCACGGCCGGAGCCTCCGGCGAGCCGCGATAGAATAAACGGCGGTCCCCTACAGCTTGTAGAACCGGCGGATGATTTCCCACGCCTCGCCGGCCGTCTCGACATAGTCGATGATATCCTGGTCGCCGGGGGTGATGGTTCCCTGCTCGGCGAGGAAGTCGAGATCGAGCGCGCGCCGCCAGAACGCCTTGCCGAACAGGATCACCGGCACGCGCTCCATGCGGCCGGTCTGGATCAGCGTCAGCGTCTCGAAGAACTCGTCCATCGTGCCGAAGCCGCCGGGGAATACGGCGACAGCCTTGGCGCGCATGACGAAATGCATCTTGCGGATGGCGAAATAGTGGAAGTTGAAGCACAGTTCCGGCGTCACATAGGGGTTGGGCGCCTGCTCGTGCGGCAACACGATGTTGAGGCCGATCGACGGTGCGCCGACATCGTCGGCACCGCGGTTGCCCGCCTCCATCACGCCCGGACCGCCGCCCGTCACCACCACGAACTCGCGGAAATAGGAAGAAGCCGACTGCTGCGAGCACAGGCGGGCGAATTCGCGCGCCTCATCGTAATATTTGCTGTTTTTCTCGAGGTTCTTCTTCTGCGTCTCGTTCTTGGCCGCCCAGGCGTCGCCGCCAGGCTCGGGAATGCGGGCTCCGCCGAACAGGATGACGGTCGAGCGGATGCCGCGCTCGGCCAGGGTCATCTCCGGCTTGAGCAGTTCCAGTTGCAAGCGTACCGGGCGCAGTTCGCGCCGCGTCATGAAGTCTTCGTCGTTCCAGGCCAGGCGATAGGTCGGCGCGCGCGTCTGCGGCGTATCCGGCACGCTTTTGACCCGTTCCAGATCCTCGTCCGAATGAGGCAGCGGCGTCCAGCCCGACTTTTCATCAACGTCCATGCACTTATCCCGACTCTTGCCTGCTTGCGTCGTCCGACGACGTCGAGTTGATTGACCCGGCCCGGACCTTAACATAGGGTCCGCGCGGTTTCGAAACAGGCTTTAGCCTAAGGCCTGCCACTTGGAAATGGATCAGCGCATGGCAAACCCCGATCTCGAAAGCCTCGAAAAGACCATCGACAAGGCGTTCGACGAGCGGGAAGGCATTTCCACCGCCACGCGCGGCGAATTCCGCGACGCCATCGAAACGGCGCTTACCCTGCTCGACAAGGGCACCGCCCGCGTCGCCCGGCGCCAGGCCGACGGCAAGTGGCATGTCAACCAGTGGCTGAAAAAGGCCGTCCTTCTGTCCTTCCGGCTCACCCCCATGGAGATCATCGGCGGCGGCCCCGGCCAGGCGGTGTGGTGGGACAAGGTGCCGTCGAAGTTCGACGGTTGGGGCGCCGTCGATTTCGAGCAGGCGGGTTTCCGTAGCGTGCCCTCCTCGATCGTGCGCCGCTCCGCCTATGTGGCGCCGGGCGTGGTGCTGATGCCGTCCTTCGTCAATGTCGGCGCCTATGTCGATTCGGGCACCATGGTCGACACCTGGGCCTCGGTCGGCTCCTGTGCGCAGATCGGCAAGAACGTGCACCTGTCGGGCGGCGTCGGCATCGGCGGCGTGCTGGAGCCGATGCAGGCTGGCCCGACCATCATCGAGGACAACTGCTTCATCGGCGCGCGCTCGGAGGTGGTCGAGGGTTGCATCGTGCGCGAAGGCTCCGTGCTCGGCATGGGCGTCTTCATCGGCCAGTCGACCAAAATCGTCGACCGCGCCACCGGCGAGATCTTCTATGGCGAGGTGCCGGCCAATTCGGTGGTGGTGGCGGGCTCGATGCCCGGCAAGCCGCTGCCCGGCGGCGAACCCGGCCCCAGCCTCTACTGCGCCGTCATCGTCAAGCGCGTGGACGCCAAGACCCGCTCCAAGACCTCGATCAACGAACTGCTGCGGGATTGACGGCGCGCCGGGACCCGTCCATCTGTCAGCCGGCCGGCTGAGCCCGCAAGGCTTGGCCACCGCCCAAAACCATGGATCGGATCGTCGTGCCTGCAACACCGCAACTCATCTGGCTGTTCTTCAAGACGTCGGGCCGCGTCAGCCGGCTGGTCTATTTTCTTGCCGGCCTGCTGGTAGCCATCGTGCAGGCCTTCCCGCTCTACCGCTTCACGTTGGTGGAGGAAGGGACGCCCGAAAGCCAGCTATGGTCGGTGCTGTTCCTCATCGCCTTCCTCGCCTCGCTATGGTCGAATATCGCGCTGGCGGTGAAGCGGCTGCACGACTTCGACAAGGCGGGGCTGGCGGCAGGCATGCTGTTCGTGCCGGTCATTTCGTTCATCGCCCTGTTCGTCCTGTGCCTGTTTCCCGGCACCCCCGGCCCCAACCGCTACGGCAAGCATACCAACGTGCCGCAATAGCAGGGCGGCCTGCCCCTCTGGCGCATCGGTCCGGTGATGACAGGCCGCCGCCTTTCGACTATCGGTTGGGCCATGACGCTGCCTACCGATCCCGCCGAAAACCTCGCCACGCTTATCCGCTGCCCCTCGGTCACGCCCGCTGAAGGCGGCGCGCTCTCCGCCCTGGAGGCGATGCTGGCGCCGCTCGGCTTCGCTGTCGAGCGGCCGACCTTTTCCGAGGACGGCACGCCTTCCATCGAGAATCTTTACGCGCGCCGCTCCGGCAACGGGCCGCACCTGATGTTCGCCGGCCACACCGACGTCGTGCCGGTCGGCGACGAGGCGGCGTGGAAGCACCCGCCGTTTTCAGCGGCCATCGCCCATGGCGAAATGTACGGGCGCGGCGCGGTGGACATGAAGGGCGGCATCGCCTGCTTCGTCGCTGCCGTTGCCCGCCATGTCGAAAAGAAGGGCGGGCCGAAAGGCTCGATCTCGTTCCTGGTCACCGGCGACGAGGAAGGCCCCGCCGTCAACGGCACCATCAAGCTGCTCGACTGGGCGGCCGCCCGCGGCGAGACGTGGGATGCCGCGATCGTGGGCGAACCCACCAACCCCGACGCGCTGGGCGACATGATCAAGATCGGCCGGCGCGGCTCGCTGTCGGGCATCGTCACCGTCAACGGCCGGCAGGGCCACGCGGCCTATCCGCATCTGGCGGACAATCCGGTTCGCGGCCTGACGGCGCTGGTCGACGCGCTGCTCTACCCGGCCTTCGACAAGGGTACGAAGGACTTCCAGCCGACCAACCTCGAAGTCACCAGCGTCGATGTCGGCAACCCGGCCACCAATGTCATCCCGGCCAGGGCGACGGCTTCCTTCAACATCCGCTTCAACGACACCTGGAGCGCCGAGACCATCCAGGCGGAAATCCACAACCGCCTCGACCAGGGCGCGCGGCGCAAGAAATACCGCGCCGGCCGAAAGGAGGCGGTGGACTACGAGCTTGCCTGGCGCGAGCGCCCGAGCCACGTCTTCCTGACGCGCGACGAAAAGCTGATCCGCACGCTGAGTGGCTCGATCCGCGCGGTCGTGGGAAAGACCCCGGCGTTGTCCACGTCCGGCGGCACTTCCGACGCGCGCTTCATCAAGGACTATTGTCCCGTGGTCGAGTTCGGGCTGGTCGGCAAGACCATGCACATGGTTGACGAGCGGGTCGCCCTTGCCGACCTCGAAGGCCTGACCCAAATCTACGAGCGCTTCCTCGAAGACTGGTTCGGGGAGGCGTGAGGTAGGTCGATGCTGGTCACGGCGGATGAAACGCAGGCTTCGCTGACGGGTGCCTGGCGTCTTATGCTGGGCAAGGCCGAGGGGTTGCGCCTGCTCGACCTCAGCGCCGACGGTTTCTGGAATTCCTTCTACGCCATGGTCGTCGCCGTTCCCGCCCTCGTCGTCGGCTGGGTGGGCATCGCCAACGAGATCGGTGATCCGGACGCCTTCTCCACGCGGCTTTCCTTGCTGGTGCGGCTGGCCTTCGTCGATTTCGGCGCCTGGGTGCTGCCGCTCGCCGGCCTTGCCCTTGTCGCCCCGCGCGTCGGCATCGGCGGGCGTTTCGTCGCCTATGTGGTGGCCAGCAACTGGGCTTCGGCCATCATCGCCTGGCTGATGCTGCCGGCCGCCCTCGCCCGTCTTCTGCTGCCGGAAGGCAGCGGGGTGGCGGGCTTCGTATCGGTGGCCTGCTTCCTGCTTTCCATGGTGCTGACCTGGCGCATGACCAACGCCGTCATCGGCAGGGGCCCGGCGGTCGCCACCGCCGTCTTCGTCGGCATGTTCGCCGGCTCGCTTGTAGTGCTGTTTGCCCTGCAGGGCCTGCTCGGCATCACCATTCCGCAGGACGCCTATACGTCCGGATAATCGACCTTCGTCAGGAACAGGCCATCCGGCGGGGCGACCTGGCCGCAGGCGGCACGGTCGCGCGCATCGAGCGCCGCCCGCAGGTCGGCGGCCGACCACGCACCGTCGCCGACCCGCTTCAGTGACCCGACCATGGAGCGCACCTGATTGTGCAGGAAGGAACGCGCCGAGGCGCGGATTTCGATGAGGTCGCCGTCGCGCGTGATGTCCAGCCGGTCGAGCGTTCGCACCGGGCTGGCCGCCTGGCACTGTGTGGAGCGGAAAGTGGTGAAGTCATGCCGGCCGAGCAGCTTGGCGGCGGCTTCATGCATGGCCTCGGCGTCGAGCCGCTTCGGCACCCACCAGACCTTGCCCGCCTCGAGCGCCGCCGGAGCCCGCCGGTTGAGGATGCGGTACAGATAATGGCGGCCGAGCGCCGAAAAGCGGGCGTCGAAATCCTCCGCGACCGGTGTCGCCTTCAGGATCGAAACCCGTTCGCCGGCCATCTGCAGGTGCGCGTTGACGGCATCGCGTACCTTGTCGCCGGTCCACGCCTTGCCAAGGTCGGCATGCGCCACCTGGCCGGTAGCGTGGACGCCGGCGTCGGTACGGCCGGCACCGCGCAGCGAAATGACGTCGCCGCAGAATTTCGCGATCGCCTGCTCGATCGCATGCTGCACGGTGGGCTGGTCGGCCTGCCGCTGCCAGCCGGCATAGGCGCTGCCGTCATATTCGATGTCTAGGCGAAAACGCGGCATGCCGGGGCGACAGGTCAGGCGGCCAGCGAGTCGAAGGCCGTGGCGTAGACCAGCCGGCCCGTCTCCGGCGCCTCGCCCCATGCCAACGCCTGCAAGGCCTCGCCCTGCCAGGGGCTTTCGAAGCCGGCGGCGCGCGCATGGCTGTAGCCGAAGCGGCCATAATAGGCGGGGTCTCCCAGAACGATGGACAGACGCTCGCCGGCCGCCTTCAGCCTGACATGCGCCTCGCGGACCAGCGCGCCGCCGATGCCCGTGCCGTGGAAGGACGGATCGACCGCCAGCGGCGCAAGCGCCACCGCGGCGAACTCCTTGCCGGCCTGATGCACATAGAGCCGCGAAAACAGGATATGGCCGACGACCTGGCCGTCTTCCTCGGCGACCAGTTCGACGATCGCATCGCCATCGGTCACCAGCGCGTCGACCAGTCCCGCCTCCGCGGACTGACCGAAAGCGTGTTCCTCCACGAGCCGGATCGCATCGCGATCGCGCGGCGTAGCCGGCCGTATCGACATCATGCTCATGATAGTTTCGTTCCTTCTTGCATGCGTGTACCGTGCAGGAATTCCGACGCGCTGACCGCCTTGCCGCCTGCCCGTTGCAGTTCCACCAGCCTGACCGCACCCGCGGCGCAGGCCACCGTCAGCCGGTCGTCGAGAATGCTTCCCGGCTCGCCCGCACCCGTGGCGAGCGCCGAGCGCAACAGCTTCAGCCGTTCCTTGCGCCCGCCGATTTCCCCTTCGCACCATGCGCCGGGAAACGGCGACAGGCCGCGAATGTGGTTATGGACCGCACCGGCGGGAAGCGTCCAATTGACGCGGGTTTCGGCCTTGTCGATCTTTTTGGCATAGGTGACGCCTTCGTCCGCCTGCGGCGTGAACGTCAGTTCGCCGGCTTCCAGCCGCGCCAGCGCCGCCGTCATCAGTTCGGCCCCCGCCGCCATCAGGGCATCGTGCAGGTCGCCGGCCGTCATGTCGGGCTCGATCCCGACCCTTTTCACGGCCGCCACCGGCCCGGTGTCCAGCCCCTCCTCCATCCGCATCACCATCATGCCGGTCTCGGCGTCGCCGGCCATGATGGCGCGCTGGATCGGGGCGGCGCCGCGCCAGCGCGGCAACAGCGAGGCATGGCCGTTAAGGCAGCCGAGGCGCGGCGCATCGAGAACGGGCTTCGGCAACAGCAGGCCATAGGCGACGACCACGGCGACATCCGCACCGAGGGCGCGGAATGCCGCCTGCTCGGCCTCGCCCCTGAGCGAAACCGGGGTGCGGACCTCAAGGCCGAGCCTCTCGGCCTCGCGCTGCACCGGGGAAGGCGTCAACTCCAGCCCGCGGCGGCCGGCGGCGCGGGGCGGCTGCGTATAGACGGCGGCGATCTCGTGGCCGGCCTCAGCCAGCGCGCGCAGCGTCGGCACGGAAAATTCCGGCGTGCCCATGAAGACGACGCGCAGCGCCATGCCAGTCAGCCGGCCATCCTGCCGGGGACCTTGTCCCGCGCCAGTTTCCTGAATTTCTTGACCACCATGTCGCGCTTGAGCTTGGAGATGTGGTCGATGAACAGCACCCCGTCGAGATGGTCGATCTCGTGTTGCAGGCAGGTCGCCATCAACCCCTCGGCCTCCATCTCCCGCGCCTTGCCGTCGCGGTCGAGATAGCGCACCCGCACCGTCGCCGGGCGCTCGACCTCGGCATAGTAATCCGGGATCGACAGGCAGCCTTCCTCGTAGACCGAGCGCGCGTCGGCCTTCTCCAGGATTTCCGGGTTGATGAAGACGTGCGGCGCCGGCTCCTCGCCTTCCTTGGCGAGGTCGATGACCAGCAGGCGCAACGGCTCGCCGATCTGGATCGCGGCAAGGCCGATGCCCGGCGCGTCGTACATGGTTTCCAGCATATCGTCGGCCAGCCTGCGCAACGGCGCGTCGACCCGCTCGATAGGCTTTGAAACCTGACGCAGGACCGGATCGGGAAGAATGATAAGCGGCTTGATCGACATGCGCTTCACCTAAGACCTCGGACAAACAGCGTCAACCGCCGGTTTTTGCACTTGTTCACCTTTTGATCTGGAGAAACATCCCGAATCGGCTATGTTCGCAGCATGAACGAAACGGCTTCCTCCCTGTCCGAACCCATCCTGCGGCTCGGCGCGACAACGATCACGCTGGGCCAGGCGATGGCGGTTGGCGCGCTCCTGTTCGTGCTCTTGGCCTACGCGCTGGTCGTCGCCCTGTGGCGGTCGGCCAAGGCGCGCGAGCAGGCTGCCACTGAAACCGCCGCACAGGCGCGGGAGGCCGAAGCGCGCATGGCGGCCATCGTCCAGTCCCAGGCCGAAATGCAGGGGCGCATCGGCGCCATCGCCGAAGTGTTCGGAGCGCGGCAGGCGGAACTCACGCAATCGATCGGCCAGCGGCTCGACGCGATGACCGGCCGGCTCGGCCAGACCATGAGCGAGCAGACGAAATCCACCCACGAAAGCCTGGCAAAATTGCAGGAACGGCTGGCCGTCATCGATACCGCGCAGAACAACATCCAGTCGCTGGCCGGCCAGGTGGTGCAGCTACAGGCGATCCTGTCCAACAAGCAGACGCGCGGCGCCTTCGGCCAGGCGCGCATGGAGGCGATCGTCGCCGACGGCCTGCCGATGGGCGGCTACGAGTTCCAGACGACGCTGTCGAACGGCAACCGACCCGACTGCCTGATCCATATGCCGAACGGCGCACCGGCGCTCGCCATCGATGCGAAATTCCCGCTGGAGGCATGGAACGCGATCCGCGCGGCCGACGGCGCGGAGGCGCAGAAGACGGCCACGCAGGCTTTTCGCCGCGATCTGGAAGTGCATATCCGCGACATCTCGGAAAAGTACCTGATTCAGGGCGAGACGCAGGACACCGCCTTCATGTTCGTGCCGTCGGAATCGGTGTTCGCCGAGATCCACGAGCATTTCGAGGCGATCGTCCACCGGGCGCATCGGGCGCGCATCGTCATCGTCTCGCCGTCGCTGCTGATGCTGTCCATCCAGGTCATCCAAGCGATCCTCAAGGATGCGCGCATGCGCGAGCAGGCGCATCTTATCCAGGGCGAGGTGGTGCGGCTCATGGAGGACGTGGCGCGCGTGGACGAGCGGGTGCGTAAGCTGCAGACCCATTTCGGCCAGGCCGCCAAGGACATCGACGACATCCTCATCTCGACCGCCAAGGTGACCCGGCGCGGCGAGAAGATCGAGGCGCTGGAGTTCGGTGTGGCAGAGACTCCGGACAGCGGGACCGGCGGGGCGGCAAAGCCGGACAAGCATTCGGTGGATTCCAAGACCGGCCAGCTTCGGCTGCGGGTCGTGGAGCGCGACGACTGAAACATCGGTCGGCCCAAGCTCAAGCGGCCCGGCGATGTCTTATTGCCGCAACACTAACAGATTTCATGCCAGTTATGCGGTTTTGGCGCTTGAAATCCCGGCTTCCGGGCGTATGTAAGCCTCGCAGATCGACTACAGGGAACTAGACTTGGCTATCTATAGGGAAAAAGACATTTTCGAGCGGCGCAATGCCGCGAACGAGGCGAAGAAGGCACTTCTGGAGCGTTTCAAGGCAAGACCGGCAGAAGACGATCCGGCGGTGCTGGCACGTAAGGCGGAACGGCAGGCCGTTCTTGAGGCCCGTGCGATACGTGAAGCCGAGAAGGCGAAGCTGAAGCAGGAAAGGCTGGCACGCGAAGCGGCGGAACGCGCCACACGCGAAGCAGCCGAAGAGGCCGCGCGTCGCGCCGCCGAGGAGATCGCGCAGGCCGAAGCCAACCGCAAGGAAGCCGAGGAGAACGAGCGCATCGCCCGCCTGCTGGCCGACGAAGCAGCCCGCAAGGCCAAGCGCGACGCGCGTTACGCCGCGCGCAAGCAGCGTGTCGGCAGGGCTCCGCCCGGCTTCACGGCCCGCTAAGGCTACGAACATTCTTCGCCGGACGAAACCGTCCGGCTTCGTGGAAGCGCCCCCGAACAAAAAACCGGAACGACCGCATGGTCGCTCCGGTTTTCTTCATGCCGCCGTGCCGATCAGGCAGCCAGCTTGAGCCCGACGATGCCGCACACGATCAGGGCAATGCAGCCCAGGCGGGCGGCCGTCGCGGGTTCACCCAAAAGCCAGACGCCGAGCAGCGCCGTGCCGACGGTGCCGATGCCCGTCCATACCGCGTAGCCGGTGCCGACCGGCAGCGTCTTCAGCGCCAGGCCGAGCAGGATCACGCTGACAAGCATCGACAGGGCGGTGAAAACCGTCGGCATCGGGCGCGAAAAGCCCTCGGTGTATTTCAGGCCGATCGCCCAGCCGATCTCGAACAGGCCGGCAAAAAACAAATACGTCCACGCCATTGAAGTCTCCATCAAGTGGGCGGGTCGTCCCGGCCGGATTTTACGGGAACAGCAAGGTCGTCCTTGCCGGCAGCTTAGCCTATTTTTCCTTCAGCCGCGTCGCCTGCACAGGAGGAGCCTTGAACGCCGGTGCCGCCGGTGCCGGCTTCTTCGCGTCCTTCTTGGGCTTGCGAGGTTCCCTGCCTGGCTTCATCGCACCCTTGGCCATGATTCGCTCCTGCGTTTGGCTGTCGTGGCACTCAACCAAGTCTTGCGGCGCACCGCAAGACCCATCGCGACAGGCCTTGCATATAGGCAATTACCGGGCGCTTTGAAGGCTCCGGCAAGCCCCGGCGGCATTTTCCCGCAGCGCCCGCGGCGCTAGCCGTGCGCGATCATGACGTGGCGGACGGCGGTGTAGTCCTCCAGCGCGTAGAGCGACATATCCTTGCCGTAGCCGGATTGCTTTAGCCCGCCATGCGGCATTTCGTTCGTCAGCATGAAGTGCGTGTTGATCCAGGTGCAGCCATATTGCAGGCGGGCAGCCGTGGCCATGGCGCGCGAAATGTCCTTCGTCCAGACGGAAGAGGCCAGCCCGTAGTCGCTGTCGTTGGCCCAGTCGACCGCCTCGTCGGCATCCGAAAAGCGTGTGACCGAAACGACTGGGCCGAACACTTCCCGACGCACGATCTCGTCTTCCTGCAAGGCGCCGGCGACGACGGTCGGCTGGTAGAAAAAGCCCGAGCCCTCTCCCGGCTTGCCGCCGGTGGTGATCTCGATGTGCTTCAATTCCGAGGCGCGCTCGACGAAGCTGGCGACGCGGTCGCGCTGGCGACGCGAAATCAGCGGGCCGATCTCGTTCTCGGTATCGTCTGGCCGGTTGTAGCGGATGGTCGAGACCGCGGAGGTCAGGTCTGCTACCAGCCGTTCGTACACCTTCTTGCCGGCATAGATGCGGCAGGCGGCGGTGCAGTCCTGCCCGGCATTGTAGTAGCCGAAGGCGCGAAGGCCGTTCACCACCGCTTCCATATCCGCGTCGTCGAAGACGATGACGGGGGCCTTGCCGCCCAGCTCCAGATGCGTGCGCTTCACCGACTTCGCAGCGGCCTGCAACACCTTCTTGCCGGTGGCGACGTCGCCGGTGATCGAGATCATGTTGACGCGCGGGTGGTTGATGAGCGGGCTGCCGACGCTCTCGCCACGGCCGAGCACCACGTTGACGACGCCTTCGGGCAGGATCTCGCCAAAGATTTTCGCCAGCTTCAGCGCCGTCAGAGGCGTCTGCTCGGAAGGTTTGAACACGACCGTGTTGCCGCCGGCAATGGCCGGCGCCAGCTTCCAGGCCATCATCATCAGCGGGTAGTTCCACGGCGCGATCGAGGCGACGATGCCGATCGGATCACGGCGAATCATCGAGGTGTGGCCGGGCAGGTATTCGCCCGCCACCTGCCCCGGCAAGGTGCGAACCGCGCCGGCGAAGAAACGCCAGCAGTCGACGATCGCCGGTATCTCGTCGTTCAGCACCGCGTTGATCGGCTTGCCGCAATTCAGCGCCTCCAGCGCGGCGAAGCCTCGTGCTTCCGCCTCGATGCGGTCGGCGATCTTCAGGAGATAGCCCGAGCGTTCGGCCGGCGTGGTGCGCGACCAGGTCGCGAACGCCTTTTCGGCCGCGGCGACGGCGGCATCGATCTGCGCCGGCGAAGCTTCGGGCAGGTCGAGGATGGCTTCCCCGGTCTTTGGGTTGAGGACCGCTTCCTCGGCCTCGGTGCCCGCTTCGAACTTCGAGCCGATCAGCATCTGGGTGTCCATGAGAATCTCCCTTATTTGCCCGATCCGGCGATCTGGTCGCCGTCGCGGGTCAGGTAGTAGGCAAAAAGGATCGGCAGCAGGGTGACCAGCACCACCACCATGGCCACGACATTGGTAACCGGGCGCTGGCGCGGACGGATCAGTTCCTCCAGCATCCAGATCGGCAGCGTCTGCTGCTGGCCGGCGGTGAACGTGGTGACGATGACCTCGTCGAAGGATAGCGCGAAGGCGAGCATGCCGCCGGCCAGCAGCGCCGTCGCGATGTTGGGCAGCACCACGTAGCGGAACGTCTGCAGCCCATCGGCGCCGAGGTCCATCGACGCTTCGATCATCGAGCCCGAGGTGCGGCGGAAGCGGGCGACGGCGTTGTTGTAGACCACCACCACGCAAAAGGTGGCGTGACCGAGCACGATCGTCCAGAACGAGAACGGAATGTCGGCCAACGAGAAGGCCGAGCGTAGCGCGATACCGGTGATGATGCCGGGCAGCGCGATCGGCAGGATGACGAGCAGCGAGATCGTCTCGCGACCGAAGAATTTAGTGCGCGACACGGCCGCCGCGCACAGCGTTCCCAGCACCAGCGCGATGACGGTGGAGATGCAGGCGACGCGCACCGACAGCGACAGCGCCTCCCACACGTCGGGGCGGTTCCAGGTGACGACGAACCACTGCGTGGTCAGCCCCGGCGGTGGCCACTGATAGCTGCGCTCCTCGGTGGTGAAGGCGTAGACGAAGATCAGCAGGATCGGCAGGTGCAGGAACAGCAGGCCGCAGGCGGCGGCGACCTTCAGACCCAGCGGCGTGCGTTGCGAGCGATCAGAGCGCATCAAAAGCCCCCATGCGCCGGGCGCCCCACAGGTAGACGCCCATGATGACGATCGGCACCACCGTAAAGGCGGCCGCGAGCGGGATGTTGCCGGCGGTGCCCTGCTGGGCATAGACGGCCTGGCCGATGAACAGGCGCGAGGTGCCGACGATCTGCGGCACGATGTAGTCGCCGAGCGTCAGCGAGAAGGTGAAGATCGAGCCGGCGACGATGCCGGGCAGCGCCAGCGGGAAGATCACGTTCCGGAACGTCTGCCTCGGCGAGGCGCCGAGGTCGGAGGATGCCTCTACCAGATTGGCCGGCACCCGCTCCAGCGCGGCCTGCATCGGCAGGATCATGAACGGCAGCCAGACATAGACGAAGACGATGAAGGTGCCGGTGAAGGACACCGACAACGAATTGCCGCCGACATAGGGCAGGGACAGCCAGGCGTCGAGCACCCACAAAACATGCAGCTTGGCCAGCAGCCAGGTCAAAATGCCTTCCTTGGCGAGGATGAGCTTCCAGGCGTAGATCTTGACCAGGTAGCTCGACCACAGCGGCAGCATGACGCCGAGGTAGAACAGCGCCTTCCAACGGCCGCGCGCATAGCGCGCCGCATAATAGGCGATCGGGAAAGCGACCACGATGGAGGCAAGCGTCACGCAGGCCGCCATCACCACGGTGCGGACGATGATGTCGACATTGGCGGGCTGGAGCAGGTCGCCATAAGTCTTCAGCGTCAGTTCGTGATTGATGAGGCCCGAAAACTCGTCGATCGAAAAGAAGCTCTGCGCCAGTAGCGCGACCAGTGAGCCGATATAGACGATGCCGAGCCACAGCACCGGCGGCGAAAGCATGATGAGCAGCAGCAGGGTCGGCTTGCGCCAGAAGGCGTCCGACAACACCCCGCGCAGGCCGCCCGAAGACGGCAGGATGGCCCTTTGAACATTAATGGCTGGTGCGGAAGCGGCCGTCATCACGCCCCTTCCTCCATCAGGTGCAGGTGCTCGCGATTGAAGGTCAGCGTCACTTCCTCGCCGGGCTCCGGCAGAGCCGCACCGGCGGGGACCGTGGCATGCAGGCGCAGGCCTTCGGCGTCGAGCAGCAGTTTCGTGGTGGCACCAAGATAATTGGTGGAGACGAGCCGTGCCGGCACGCCCTCGCCGGCGACCGTGCTGCCGACGCGGATCGCTTCCGGCCGCAGGCTCGCCCAGCGATGCTGTCCCGACCAGCGCTGCACGAAGTCGGGTGGCAGGACGTTGGACGAGCCGACGAAATCGGCGACGAAACGGGTGGCCGGGCGCTGGTAGATCTCTTCCGGCGTACCCACCTGCATGATCTTGCCGTCGTTGAAAACGGCCACGCGGTCGGCCATCGACAGCGCTTCGCCCTGATCGTGGGTCACGAACACGAAGGTGATGCCGAGCGCCTTCTGCAACGCCTTCAGCTCTTCCTGCATGTTCTCGCGCAGCTTGAGGTCGAGCGCACCGAGCGGCTCGTCGAGCAACAGCACCCTGGGCTGGTTGACCAGCGCTCGGGCGAGCGCGACGCGCTGGCGCTGGCCGCCCGACAACTGGCCGGGCCGACGCGCGCCGTAGCCGGGCAGTTGCACCAGCGCCAAGGCCTCCTCGGCCGCCTTATAGCGCTCGGCCTTGCCAATTCCCTTGACCATCAGCCCATAGGCGACGTTGTCGAGGATGTTGAGATGCGGGAACAGCGCATAGTCCTGGAACACGGTGTTGACGTTGCGCCGGTAGGGCGGGACGCCTTCGGCCTGCTCGCCGAAGATCGAGATCGAGCCCGATGTCGGCTGCTCGAAACCGGCGATCAGCCGCAGGCATGTCGTCTTGCCGGAGCCGGACGGCCCCAGCATAGCGAAGAACTCGCCGGCCCCGACATCAAGGTCGACCGCATCGACGGCACGCACGCTGCCGAAATGGCGCGAGACTTGTCTGAAAGAAACAGCTGCGGTCATGAACCTGTCCTCGGCGATGTCCCTCTTACGGGCAGGGCGATCACATTTGGAGAATTCGCTCGCGTCGCGGGCTTCATACCCCCACCCCTAGCCCCTCCCCAGAAGGGGGAGGGGGACTTGGTGCACCGTTTCCGCTTCCCCTCCCCCTTGTGGGGAGGGGTTAGGGGTGGGGGTATCTATGTGCGATCTCCCGACGGGAAAGCCCTAGCGGCCGCCGATCACGCCGATATAGTCCGACACCCAGCGATAGTACGGCACGCACTGGTCGTTCTGGGTGGCGCACTGGGAAACCGGCGTCTTCCAGAACTTGATCTTGTCGAAATTGTCGAAACCGTTGGTGGCGCAGCCCTCGTCGGTCAGCAGTTCGTTGCCCTTGCAGGCGGCCGGCACCACCGGCACCGAGCCGAACCACGCGGCGAGATCGCCCTGCACCTTCGGCTTCAGCGAATGCTCCATCCACATATAGGCGCAGTTGGGATGCGCCGCCTCGGCATGCAGCATGGTGGTGTCCGACCAGCCGGTGGCGCCCTCCTCCGGAATGGTCGAGGCGATCGGCTGCTTGGCGGCGATCAGCGTGTTGACCTGGAACGGCCACGAGGAGGAAGCGACCACGCCCTCGTTCTGGAAATCGTCGACCTGGATCGCGGCGTCGTGCCAGTAGCGGCCGACCAGCGTGCGCTGGAAGCGCAGCAGGTCGAGCGCCGCCTTGTACTGGTCCTCGTTCAGTTCGTACGGGTCCTTGATGCCGAGTTCCGGCTTGTGCGCCATCAGGTAGTTGGCGGCGTCGGCGATGTAGATCGGGCCGTCATAGGCCTGCACCCGGCCCTTGTTCGACTTGCCGTCGGACAGGGTCTGCTCCTCGAACACCACGTTCCAGCTCTTCGGCGCTTCCTTGAAGATGTCGGTGTTGTACATCAGCACGTTCGGCCCCCACTGATAGGGAACGCCGTAATGCACGCCCTTGACGGTGTACCAGGGCGCGTTCTGCAGGCGCTCGTCCACCGTCTTCCAGCTCGGGATGAGATCGACGTTGACCGGCTGCACGCGCTTGCCGGCGACCAGCCGCAGCGAGGCGTCGCCGGAGGCGGTGACGAGGTCGAAGCCGCCCTCGTTCATCAGCGCAACCATCTCGTCGGAGGTGGCCGCGGTCTTGACCGTCACCTTGCAGCCGGTCTCCTTCTCGAAATCGCTCACCCAGTCGTAGGCCTTGTCGGTCTCGCCGCGCTCGATGTAGCCGGGCCAGGCGACGATCGACAGCGCGCCCTCGCCCTTGCCGATCTCCTTGAGCATCTCCTGCGCGCTCGCCTGGCCGACGAAGGCCAGCGCCATCGTAAGAGCCGTGCATGATTTCAGAAACGATTGCATGTCGAACCTCCCGTTTGGCAGGGGCCGACCCTCCCGGCTCCCCCCTTGAGCCAAAGGTGTCGTAAAATTCTCGCATTCGCAAATTCATTTACGGGAAGGTCGCTATCGGTTTTACCGATAGGAAACGCTGCCCAGCCGCTGGCGCAGCACGCGCTGCGACTGGGCAATGCCGATGAAGTCGCGCGCCGATTGCGGCAAGGTCGAGCCGCGCCGCCATACCATGCCCACCTGCACCACCGGCAGCGAACCGGAAATGTCGCGGCTTTCGATGCGGTCGCCTTCCAGCGACCAGGGGCGGTAGACGAGGTCGGGCAGCAGCGCCACGCCGGCGCCGGTGGCGACGAGGCTACGCACCGCCTCCACCGAGCGGGTGCGGAAGGCGACGTTGGGCTTGGCGCCGATCGCGGCCAGCAGCGGCCCGGCGCTTTCCTCGATCTCGTCTACCGTCAGCATGATCAGCGGCTCGCCGGCCAAGTCGCTGATGCCGATGATCTCGGTCGAG
Organism: Mesorhizobium sp.; assembly: GCA_049650385.1. Lineage (GTDB taxonomy): Bacteria > Pseudomonadota > Alphaproteobacteria > Rhizobiales > Rhizobiaceae > Mesorhizobium. The sequence goes on along the minus strand of JBASAA010000039.1, from coordinate 23,982 downwards.
GCGAGGCGGTGGCTGAGCGGCAGCCACAGCCGGTAGGCCGATACTTCGAGGATTTCCGATTGTAGCGCCATGCGGTCGCGCAGGTTGGAGGTGACCATGACGGCGATGTCGAGCTTGCCGCCGATCAGGAGGTGTTCGAGATAATCGCCGTTGTCCTCGATGGCCGACACCTCCACGCCCGGATAGGCACGGCGGTAGCGCGCCAGGAGATCGGACAGCACATAGCCGGCGACCAGCGAGGTGACGCCCAGTTGCAGGCGGCCGCCGACCACCGTCTGTTCGCCGGAAAAGGCGCGGCGGGCGTCCGACACATTGGCCAGTATCTTGGTGGCGTGGCGAAGGAACTGGTGGCCCTTGTGGGTGATGTTGAGGCCGCGCGAATGGCGCTCGAACAGTTCCACGCCGAGATCACGCTCGAGTTCCCGAATCGCCTCGGTCACCGACGATTGCGAGATCGACAGGTGTTGCGCAGCACCCGATACGGTGCCCTGCTCGGCCACCGCGACGAAAAACTGCAACTGCCGGATCGAAAACGCCATCGCCCGATTAAGCACGGATCGACGGGAACGCGAAAGAGTTCCTGCCTTAGCTGACGCCCTTGGGCACGTTCTCCGGCGGCACCGTCGCCACCGTGTTCTGGCGGTGGAAGATGAACATGCCGGCCAGCACGACGACGCCGGCGCCGACCAGGATGCGCGGGCCGGGCACGTCGCCGAAGAAGATCAGACCGAAGACGATCGCCCACAGCAGAAGCGTGTAGTGCAGCGGCGCCAGCGTCGAGGCGGGCGCCAGCTTGAGGGCGCGCGTGATCAGGAGATGGGCGACGCAGGAGACGATGCCGAGCAGGGCCATGGCGCCGAGATCGAACGCGGTCGGCGTCTGCCATGTGCCGATGGTCAGCACGCCGCCGGCCACCAGCGTACCGACCGTCTGCCAGGTGACCAGCGAGGTGTCGCTGGTGCCGCGCAGCCGGCGGTTGAGAACGATGCCGAAGGCGAAGGACAGGCTGCCGACCAGCGCGAAGATCGACGGCAGCGAAAACGCGGAGGATGACGGCTTCAGCATGATCAGCACGCCGCAGAAACCGACGAGGATCGCCGTCCAGCGCCGCCAGCCGACCTTCTCGCCAAGCAGGAGATGCGACAGCGCCGCGACATAGATCGGCCCGGCCATGTAGAAGCTCATGACGTCGGCAAGCGGCAGATAGATCACGGCGGCGTAGAAGAACATCGTATCCAGCGTCATGGCCAGCACGCGCAGGAACTGCAGGTCGCGCCGCTCCATCTGGAACAGCTTGGCGCTGCCCTGCCGGGCCAGCATCGGCCCGAGGACGACGAACGCGCCGATCGAGCGGATCAGCACCACCTGCCCGACCGAGAAGGAAGCGACCAGCCATTTGCCCATGGCGTCGTTGAGCGCGAACATGAAGTCACCCGCCAGCATCAGGAGGATGCCGATGACGAGGACGTTACGGACCGGAATTTGAGTGACCGAGGTCATCGATGCTGCATCTCACAGAAGGGACGGGTTCTGCTCAAGTCCGCATACCGCCGATGGCGCGCTTTAGCCGGGCAGCACCGCATTAGCGAGGAAATTCGATTAGGGCAGGCTTGGTTACGACGGCCGGTGCCGTGGCGGCCGCACGATTATCGGCCGGTAGACGACCGGCGGGCCCCAGAACGGGTCGTAGTTCCGCATCGCGCGCATGTCCGCGCGGCGGTCGAGTTCGATGCGCTGCAGACATTCGGCGAAGGCGTCGTTGTCATGCCGGAACCCGTAGGACCGGCATGTCGCCTCGTCGGCGGCGCGTTGCTCCTCGGCGGTCACGCAGCCGGACAGCGCAAGAGCCAGAACAGCAATGGCAAGGGAAGAAACCACACGCATTTTCGATGCCTCCGCACCGGTCGTGAAGCCATAACGGTGCTGCGATAGCGCCCGATCGTGGCAAAACTTATATCGGTTCCACCTACGCCTTATGCCGGCGATTGACGCTCGCTGGCCGTGACGGCAGCGACAGGGCGGCATCGCGCTTTTCGCGCCGCGACACCACCTTGCCGCGCGCGATGACGCAAAGCCGGTCGGGCCTTAGCCGCACCGCCTCGACGGCGTTGCCCGCGTCGAGGACGACCAGGCTGGCGCGCTTGCCGACCTGAAGCCCGAGATGATCGAGCCCCATGATGGCGGCGTTGACGTTGGTCACCATGTCGAAGCAGCGCGCCATGTCGGCGGGGCTCGACATCTGGGCGGCGTGCAGCCCCATGAAGGCGACGTCGAGCATGTCGGCGGTGCCGAGCGAATACCACGGGTCGAGCACGCAGTCCTGACCCCAGCCGACGCGGATACCGAGCTTCAGCATCTCCGGCACCCGCGTGAGGCCGCGCCGCTTCGGATAGGTGTCGTGACGGCCTTGCAGCATCATGTTGATGAGCGGATTGGGGATCACCGACAGGTCGGCCTCGGCGATCAGCGGCAGCAGCTTGGAAACGTAGTAGTTGTCCATGGAATGCATGGAGGTCAGATGCGAGCCGGCCACCCTGCCCTGAAGGCCGAGGCGCTGCGTCTCACAGGCCAGTTGCTCGACATGGCGCGAATGCGGATCGTCGCTCTCGTCGCAGTGCATGTCGATCATCAGGCCGCGTTCGGCGGCGATCTCGCACAATTCCGTCACCGAACGGGTTCCGTCGGCCATGGTGCGCTCGAAATGCGGGATGCCGCCGACGATCTCGACGCCCTTGTCCAGCGCGCGGATGGTATTTTCGCGCGCGGTCGCCGAGCGATAGAAGCCGTCCTGCGGGAAAGCCACCAGTTGCAGGTCGATATAGGGGGTGACCTCCTTCTTGACCTCGAGCAGCGCCTCGACCGCCAGCAGGCGGTCGTCGCAGACATCAACATGGGTGCGGATGGCGAGCAGGCCCATCGACACGGCCCAGTCGCAATAGGCAAGCGCACGCTCCTTCACCGCCTCGTGGGTGAGCAACGGCTTCAGTTCGCCCCACAGCGCAATGCCTTCCAGCAGCGTGCCCGAGGCGTTGATGCGCGGAATGCCGTAGGACAGCGTGGCGTCCATGTGGAAATGCGGGTCGACGAAAGGCGGCGAAACGAGGTCGCCGGAAGCCTCGACGACGGTGCCGGCTTTGGCCTCGATCTTCGGCTCGATCGCAGCGATCATCTCGCCCTTGATGCCGATATCGGCCACGCGCCCGTCCGGCAGGGTGCCGCCGGCAACGATGATGTCGAAGCTCATTTTTCCCGTTTCCCCGTTTTGGTGCCGCCAGTATGTGCGGGCGCTCGTGGGTTTCAGTACCCCAGCGCGCTGTGCCTCAGCCCTTTTTCACTCCGGCACGTGGCGCACCGCGCCCTTGTCGGCGCTGGTGGCGAAGGCGGCGTAGGCGCGCAGGGCCTGGGTGACGTTGCGCTTGCGCGGCTCGGCCGGCTTCCAGCCGGCCTTGTCCTGCGCCGCGCGGCGCGCTTCGAGTTCGGCCTCCGGCACCGCCAGGTTGATGGTGCGGTTCGGAATATCGATCTCGATCAGGTCGCCGTCGCGCACCAGCCCGATCGCACCGCCCAGCGCCGCTTCCGGCGAGGCGTGGCCGATGGACAGGCCCGACGTGCCGCCGGAGAAGCGACCGTCAGTCAGCAGCGCGCATTCCTTGCCCAGTCCCTTCGATTTCAGGTAGCTGGTCGGATAAAGCATCTCCTGCATGCCCGGCCCGCCGCGCGGTCCCTCATAGCGGATGACAACGACGTCGCCGGCCTTGACCGCATTGCCGAGAATGCCCTTCACCGCCGCGTCCTGGCTTTCGAAGACCACCGCCGGTCCCTTGAACTTGAGGATCGATTCATCGACGCCCGCCGTCTTCACGATGCAGCCGTCGAGCGCGATGTTGCCCTTCAGCACAGCCAGGCCGCCATCCTTGGAAAACGGATGCTCGGCGCTGCGGATCACGCCCGTCTCGCGGTCGAGGTCGAGGTCCTCCCAGCGCCGGTCCTGGCTGAACGCCACCTGCGAAGGCACGCCGCCCGGAGCGGCAAGATAGAAGTCGCGTACCTTCTGGCTGTGGGTGCGCGACACGTCCCAATGCTCGATGGCCTGCCCAAGCGTTGCCGTATGCACGGTCGGCAGGTCGCGCTTGATCAGCCCGGCGCGATCCAGCTGGCCGAGGATGGCATAGATGCCGCCGGCGCGGTGCACGTCCTCCATGTGCACGTCGGCCTTGGCCGGCGCGACCTTGCACAGGCAGGGCACGTGGCGCGACAGCCGATCGATGTCGGCCAGCGTGAAATCGACCCCGGCCTCATGCGCGGCGGCGAGGATGTGCAGGACCGTGTTGGTGGAGCCGCCCATGGCGATGTCCAGCGTCATGGCGTTCTCGAACGCGCCCTTGGAGGCAATCGAGCGCGGCAAGGCGGTCTCGTCGTCCTGCTCGTAATAGCGCTGGGCGAGGTCGACGATCAGGTGGCCCGCTTCCACGAACAGGCGCTCGCGGTCGGCATGCGTGGCGAGCGTCGAGCCGTTGCCCGGCAGCGACAGGCCGAGCGCCTCGGTCAGGCAGTTCATGGAATTGGCGGTGAACATGCCCGAGCAGGAGCCGCAGGTCGGGCATGCCGAACGCTCGATCACCTTGACGTCCTCGTCGGAAATCTTGTCGTCGGCCGCCGCCACCATGGCATCGACCAGGTCGAGCGCCTGCTTCTTGCCGGAAAGCACGACCTTACCGGCCTCCATCGGCCCGCCGGAAACGAACACGGCGGGAATGTTGAGGCGCATGGCGGCGTTCAGCATGCCCGGCGTGATCTTGTCGCAGTTGGAGATGCAGACCATGGCGTCGGCGCAATGCGCGTTGACCATGTACTCGACCGAGTCGGCGATGATCTCGCGCGAGGGCAGCGAATAGAGCATGCCGTCATGGCCCATGGCGATGCCGTCGTCGACGGCGATGGTGTTGAACTCCTTGGCGACGCCGCCCGCCTTCTCGATCTCGCGCGCCACCAACTGGCCGAGGTCCTTCAGGTGCACGTGCCCCGGCACGAACTGGGTGAACGAGTTCACCACCGCGATGATCGGCTTGCCGAAATCGCTGTCCTTCATGCCGGTGGCGCGCCACAGGCCGCGGGCGCCGGCCATGTTGCGGCCATGGGTGGTGGTGCGTGAGCGATAGGCAGGCATGAAATTTTCCTCGATCCAAACGCCGTGCCGGAGCGACACGGAAAACCAAAAAGGGAGCCGCAGGCGTTATATACGCGCTCGCATGGTCTTGCCACGTTTTTGCGATACGCCACAGTGGGGAGCCACCAGCCAGGAGCACGACAATGCAGAAGATCAGCCCATGCCTGTGGTTTCGCGATGAGGCCGAAGAGGCCGTCGATTTCTACGTCTCGATTTTCCCCGGCGCGAAAAAGGGAACCGTGCTGCGCAGCGACGATGTCGGCATCGGTGCCGAGGGCGGCGTCGTGATGGTGAACTTCGAACTGTTCGGCCAGTCGTTGCAGGCGCTGAACGGCAACCGGGAAGACCCCTTCAACAATGCCATATCGCTTTCCGTGGACTGCAAGGACCAGGCCGAGGTCGACCACTACTGGGACAAGCTGATCGGCGACCGCGGCAAGGGCATCGCCTGTAGCTGGCTGAAGGACCGCTACGGGGTTTCCTGGCAGATCGTGCCGGAAATCCTGCCACGGCTGCTCAACGACCCGGACAAGGCCAAGGCCGCCCGCGTCATGCAGGCGATGATGAAGATGGTCAAGATCGACGTCGCCGCGATCGAAGCGGCGGCACGGGGCTGACGCGCCAGCATCCCCGGCAAAACAAAGGGCGGCGGATCGTTCCGCCGCCCTTTGAAGACTTCAGGCCGAGGTCAGTCGAGCGGCGCCGGCATCAGTGTCGGGTCCGGCTTCTCGGCATGTTGCGGTACGTCCTTACTGGCGATGAACGTATAGAACATCGGCACGACGAACAGCGTGAACATGGTGCCGATGAGGATGCCCGTGAAGATCACGAGGCCCATCGAATAGCGCGCCGCCGCACCGGCGCCGCTGGAAGTGATCAGCGGCACCACGCCCAACGCCATCGCCGCCGTGGTCATCAGGATCGGCCTGAGGCGCACCTTGGCCGAAGCAACGATGGCGTCACGCCGCCGCAGCCCATGCACCTCCCGCTGCTGGTTGGCGAATTCCACCAGCAGGATGCCGTGCTTGGTGATCAGGCCGATCAGCGTGATCAGGCCCACCTGCGTGTAGATGTTGAGCGTTCCCAAGCCGAGGTTGAGCGGCACGATAGCGCCGAAGATCGACAGCGGCACCGCCATCATGATGATCAACGGATCGCGGAAGCTCTCGAACTGCGCCGCCAGCACCAGATAGATGACGAGAATGGCCGCCGCAAAGGCGATCAGGATGGTGTTGCCCTGCTCCTTTTCCTGCCGCGACTGGCCGGAATAGTCGACGAAGAAGGTGTCGGAAAGGGTCTGGCTGGCCAAATCCTCCAACGTCTTCAGGCCGTCGCCGGTGGTGACGCCGGGCACCGGCAGGGCCGAGATCGTCGCCGAGTTCAACTGGTTGAACTGCTCGATCGCCGCCGGCGAAGCGTTGGTGGAAACCTTCACCACCGAAGACAGCGGCACCATGGCTCCCGTCGAACTGCGCACGAAATAGTTGCCCAGCTTCTCCGGGTTGTTGCGGAACTCCTGCGGCACCTGCGGAATGATGTCGTAGCTGTTGGAATCGCGGTCGAACTGCGCCACTTCCGCGCCGCCCACCAGCAGGGTGAGCGTGCGGCCGATATCGCTGATCGGGATGTTGAGCGCGGCCGCCCGGTCGCGGTCGATCGTGACCGTCACCTGCGGCGCGTCGAACGACATCGAGTTCTGCACGACGATGAAGCGGCCGGAAGCCTGCGCCTTCTGCTTGATCTGCTCGGCGGCCTGGAACACTTCATCGGCGCCGCCCGTCGAGCGGACCACCATGGAAATCGGCAGGCCACCACCGGAACCGGGCAGCGTCGGCGGGGCGAACACGAACGCCTCGACGCCCGCGACCTTGGTCAGCCGCCCTTGGATATCGGCCTGGAGTTCCTTTTGCGAACGGTTGCGCTCGGCCCAGTCCTTGAACGCGAAGCCGACGAAAGCCTGGTTGGTTGCGCCGCCGAAGGCAGTAGCGGCGAACAGGGCGCGCGTCTCCGGCACGTCATGGACCAGACCCAGGATCTGGTTGACGTAGGTCTCGGTGTAGTCCGAGGTCGCGTAGCGCGGCGCCGTGACCAGCGACAGCAGGAAGCCCTGGTCCTCTTCCGGCGCCAGTTCGCTGGACGTCTTGGTGAACATGAAGCCGGTCAGCGCCACCAGTACCAGGACGATCAACAGCGTCACCGGGCGGTATTTCAGCGAGCCCGCGACCAGCTTTTCGTAGACATGCTCGACACGCTCGAAGGTGCCGTCCACGATGCGCTGGAAGCGGCTTTGCGAGCCCTTCTTGAGCAGTCGCGCCGACATCATCGGCGTGATGGTGATGGCGACCAGGCCTGAAAGCACGACCGCGCCGGCGAGCGTCATGGCGAACTCGCGGAACAGCGCGCCGGTAAGGCCGCCGGTGAAGGCGAGCGGCGCGAACACGGCGGCCAGCGTCATCGTCATGGCGACGATGGCCGAGGCGATCTCGCGCATGCCGCTGAAGGCCGCCTGCATCGGCGCCATGCCGTCTTCTTCGATATGGCGGTGAATGTTCTCCACCACCACGATCGCGTCGTCGACGACAAGGCCGATGGCGAGCACCATGGCCAGCAGCGACAGCAGGTTGATCGAATAGCCGACCGAATAGAGCAGGAAGCAGACGCCGATCAGCGACAGCGGGATGGTGACGATGGGCATCGCCACGGAACGGAACGAGCCCAGGAACAGCAGGATCACCACCACGACGATCGCAACAGCCTCGCCGATGGTCTTGAACACCTCGTCGATGGAGGCGGAAATCTGCTCGGTCGAGTCGTAGACGATCTCGATCGTCATGCCCTTCGGCAGCGTTTCCTGGATCGACGGCACGATCTTGTGGATGGCCTCGGCCGTGCTCAGCGGGTTGGCGGCCGGCGTCGGGAAAATCGCCAGGAAAGTGCCCGGCTTGCCGTTGAAGTTGACCCTCGTGTCCGTGCTTTCGGCAGCGAGTTCCACATTCGCCACGTCGCGCAGCCGCACCACGTTGCCGTCCTGCGAACGCAGCGGAAGCTGCGCGAACGCCTCGGGCGTCTGCAGCGTCGAGCGCACGGTGATCGAGGAGGTCACATATTTATTCTCGGTCTTGCCGGGGGCCGACAGGAAGTTCGAACTGTTGATGGCGTTGAGCACGTCGGTCGCCGTCACGCCGCGGGCGGCCAGCCGCACCGGATCGATCCAGACGCGCATCGAATAGTCGGCCGCGCCGAAAATCTGCACATCGGCGACGCCCTCGACCGTCGTCATGCGCGGCCGCACCACGCGCTCGATATACTCGGTGAGCTGTTCGGGCGTCATGTTAGGATTCTGCATCGACAGATACATCATCGCGAACTGCTGGCCCGTGCCCTTGACGATGACCGGGTCCTTGGCCTCGGTCGGCAGCGTGCCGCGCACGCCCTGCACCTTGGACAGCACCTCCGTCAGCGCCACGTCGGGGTCGGAGCCGAGCTTCATCTGCACGGTGACCGTGCTCGAGGAAGGCCGGCTCTGGGACGTGACGTAGTCGACGTTCTCGGTCGAGGACACGGCGCGCGCGATGGGGGCCGAAATGAACCCCTGGATCAGGTCGGCGCTGGCGCCCGGATACACCGTGGTGATGGTGATCGCCGTCTCGTCGACCTTCGGGTACTGCCGGATCGACAGGTTGAAGATGCCCTGGAAGCCGAGGAGCAGGATCAGGCAGGCAAGCACGGTCGACAGGACCGGCCGGCGGATGAAGAGATCGGAGATACTCATTGGGCGGGCGCCTGCGGGTTGGCGAGCTTGGTCGGGTCGACGGTGTTGTCGACGTGGACGGACATGCCGTTGAACAGGCGGTTCTGGCCGGCGGTGACGACTTCGTCACCCTCGGACACCCCCTTCACGATCTCGACCAGGTCGCCATCGCGGCGGCCGGGCGTGACGAAGACCTGAGACAGGACCAGCGCCGGCTGCTCGCCTTCGGCCGGTACGGCCTGTGCCGCTGCCTTGGCGGCATCCGCTTCCGGCTTGCCGGCGTCGGCGGTCGGCTTCTGCGCCTCGGCCGCGGGCTTTTCGGCCGGCTTTGCCGGCTGCACCACGTAGATGTAGTCGCCGTAGAGGCTGGTGGTCAGCGCCGTCTGCGGCACCGCCAGCACGCCCTTCTCTTCCGGCAGCTCGACACGGACCTGGGCGAACTGGCCGGGAGAAAGCTTGCCTTCGGGATTGTCGACTTCGGCCCGCACCGCCACCAGCCGGCTCGAGGGGTCAATCTTCGGGTTGATGCCGCGGATGGACCCCGCATAAGGCATTTCCCCGTTGCCGATCCCGACCCTCACCGTCTGGCCGATCTTCAACAGCGGAAGCTGCTGCTCCGGCACCGTGAAATCGACGCGCATCGTCTCCAGATCCTGCAACGTCACCACGACGGTGCCGGGTGAGAGATACTGGCCGAGGTCGATCTTCGGAATACCGGCGGTGCCGGCGAAGGGAGCCTTCAACTGCTTCTGGTCGAGAATGGCCTGAAGCTTGTTGACCTGCGATTCGGAGGCCGAGGCGGCCGCGCGCGCATTATCCAGCGCGACATCCGAGCCGACGCCGCGCCGCTGCAATTCAAGGGCGCGCTTGAGCGCGACCTGGTCGAGCGCCGCCTGCGCCTTCTGCGCCTCGAGATCGGCGCGCGGCACCGCATCGTCCATCTGCACCAGCACCGCGCCGGCATCCACCTTCTGGTTGGCGCTGAACAGGATATCCTTGACGATACCGGCCGTTTCCACCGTGAGGTCGACGCCGCGCACCGCACTCACCGTGCCGATCGCCTCGATGCCCGGAGTCCAGTCGGTCGGCTTGACGATGACCGTCGAGACCGTCGCCGCCGGCGGCTTCATGGTAGCGAAATACTGCTTGATGGCGTTTTCGCGGAAGAGGTTGAAGCCGACGATGCCGCCGCCGATCAACACGAGCAGGATAATGGCAATGATAAAGCGCTTGATCACGGACAGTCCCCTAGGACGCAATAGTAACGATGGCAAAAATGCGGGCACGGCTCGTCGCAGCCCGCCAGGCTGGAATCTCCGGCGCTTACTGTACCGTCTGGACGGTCTTGTCAATTGGGTTTAGGTACAACCGAGCCGGAGAACGCAATGAAGCTGACACGACCCAACTCGCGCGAGAAAATCCTTGCCGCCGCCGTGGCCGTGGCGCGCGAGGCCGGTCCCGGCAGCCTTTCGCTCGAGGCCATCGCCTTGCGGGCCGGCGTTTCCAAGGGTGGGCTGCTCTACAATTTCCCCACCAAGGCCAAGCTGATGCAAGGGCTGGTGGAGCGCTATCTCAGCGAATTCGAGCAGGCGCTGGAGGATGCGCGCGCCAACGAGACGGCCGGCGAGAGCCTGCTTTCGACCTATATCCGGCTGGCGGCAAGGGAATGCGAGGAAACCAAGCCCTCCCCCTCCTGGATATTCTCGGCCATCGCGGAAGATCCGGATTTTCTCAAGCCTATCAAGGCTTTCCGGCGCCAGTTGTTCGAGCGCCTGAAGGCGCAGACACCGGACAAGAAGGCGCTCCTGGTCAGCTACCTCGCGATAGAGGGGCTACGCAGCATGAACCTTTTCGATTCCGACGTCCTTACGCAGGAAGAACGCCAGACGCTCGTTTGCGCGCTCATGGACATCGCCGACACGCCGGGCGGCCGGCACGACACCGATCAGAGCGGCTGATCGGCGAAGACCACCCGTGCATTTCCTGGCGAACCCGTGAGCGCCCGCTGCAACAGGGCTTCGGCATGGGCGTTGCGCTCGCGCGCGCTGTCGGCGCCCATCACCACGACAACGAGGCGCCGGCCGTCTGCATCGTAGGAAGTGACGATGTTGAAGCCGGAAGCGCGGATATAGCCGGTCTTGATGCCGTCGACGCCGCGAACCCGGCCGAGCATGTCGTTATGGCCGCGCACCAGCTTGCCGCGGAACATGAAGTCTCCGTCCGAGAAGTAGTGATAATGGTGCGGGAAGCGTTGGCGCAGCGCCATGCCCAGTACCGCCATGTCGCGCGCCGTGGTGTGCTGACCGTCGTCCGGCAGGCCGGAGGCGTTGCGGAACACGGTGTCGCGCATCCCGATCTGGCGCGCCTTCGCCGTCATCGCGGCGGCAAACCCTTCCTCGCTGCCACCGAGGTACTCCGCCACCGCCACGGCCACGTCGTTGGCCGACTTGACGGCCAGAGCCCGGATCGCGGTTTCGACGTCGATCGTCTCGCCGGGCTTCAGGCGCATCTTGGTCGGCGGTTGAGAAGCGGCATGAGCCGAGACCGGAAATTGCGTATCCTTGGCGATACGGCCGGCGTCCAGCGCCTCGAACACCAGGTAGAGCGTCATCATCTTGGTCAGCGAGGCGGGATAGCGCTGCGCCGTCGAGTTCACCTCGAACAACTGCTTGCCGGTTCTGGCATCGACGACGATGGCGGCGTATTTCCCGGGCGTGGCCGGAACCGACAGCACCTGCTCGGGCGGTGTCATCGTCGTGCAGCCGGCGACGAGCCCCAGCAGGGTGACGACGACGAGACATTTGCGGAAGAAGGCAGAGAGGCGCAAGGCTAGTCTGTTTCGAGATTCGCGGTTGGCAAGGTCCAGCGTGTCTACAGCAAGCGGATGGCCGCGTCCATTTGGCGAAGCCGCCGTCCACTACACAATCCTGCCGGGCTCTTGCATGCCATCAATCGGAGCGCTTTGCTGCGGGTTGACGAATCGACGGTGCCGACATGGATCAGATCACATTTGCCGCAAAAGGCATTTCGGTGTCGTTCGACCTGACCGTCGGCCACATCGCCGAACTGCGGATCGAGGCCGGGGGCCGCACGCTCAAGCCGCTGCACCGCGCACCATGGATCGACGAGCCGGCCGACCGGCTGCCACCCAACCTTCCCGACGGGGTGGTGCGGCTTTCCGGCGATTTCCTGTGCGCGCCGTTTTCGCGCAGCGATGTCGAGGAAGCCCCGCTGCATGGCTGGCCAGCCAACAGCGGCTGGGACGTGATCGACAGTGCGGCGACCGCCGATGGCTGGCGCGCACGCTTTCGCCTGCGCCGCACGGTGATGGGCGCAACGGTCGAGAAAACCCTGACCCTGTGCGACCACCACCCCTTCCTTTACCAGGAGCACGCCTTTTTCGGCGGGGCCGGGGCGATTTCCGTCGCCCACCACGCGATGACGGTCATGCGCGGAGGCGGGCGGCTGGCGTTTTCGCCCAAACGCCTTGCCGCGACATCGGCCGACCCGCTGGAACCCGATCCGGCGCGCGGGCGCTACCTGCTCGCCTATCCGGGGCGGTCGGCCGACCTGTCGCGCTTCCCGATTGCCGGTGGCGGCACCACCGACCTTCGGGACTACCGCGCCGAGCAGCACCGCGAGGACTTCATCACGCTGGTCGAGGCCGACCATGGCGGGCCGGGCTGGACGGCGGTTGCGCGCAAGACGGAAGCCGACCTAGTGCTGGTACTCAAGAACCCGGCCGACCTGCCGGTCACCATGCTGTGGATCTCGAACGGCGGGCGTGATTACGCGCCGTGGAACGGCCGCCATCGCGGCGTGCTCGGCATCGAGGACGGCCGCACGGCCATCGGCCACGCCGCTTCGATCGGCGACAACTGGCTGAAAAAGGAAGGAGTGGCGACTGCCTTCGACCTCGGCGGCCACGTCGCGTTCCGCCAGGTGATCGGGGCGTGTCCCCTTGCCGACGGCGATCCGCCCGAGCATGTCGCGAGCGAATCCGGCCGCCTTCGCCTCGCCCTGCCCGACGGGTCTGTAAGGGAAATCCCGTTCGACAGCGATTTTCTGCGGCGGGATTGAACCTTTTCACCCCCCGTGGCGTTTGAAATAATGCCAGTTCGCCGGCACCATCGCCGCGAAGAACCTGGGGTGCCCCATGTCCGAGATCGCCCACATCGCCGCCGCCATCTTCAAGCGCGCAGGCAAGTCGGAACGCATCGTCGTGGCCATCGCCGGCCCGCCCGGCGCCGGCAAGTCGACGCTGTCGTCGGCGCTGCATGAACTTTTGCCCGAAGGGCAAACGGAAGTCGTGCCGATGGACGGCTTCCACTACGACGACACCATTCTGGTGCCGCGTGGCCTGCGTCCCCGCAAGGGCGCGCCGGAAACCTTCGACTTCGCCGGTTTCGAGGCGCTTTTGAAGCGCATCCGCGCCGGCGAGCCGGAAATCGCCATCCCCGTCTTCGACCGCAGCATGGAACTGTCGCGAGCCGGTGCCGCCATCGTCTCGAAGGAAACCAAGTTCGTGCTGGTCGAAGGCAACTACCTGCTGCTCGACGAAGAGCCCTGGTCGCGGCTGGCGCCGCTGTTCGACTTCACCGTTTTCGTCGATGTGAGGCGCGCCGAACTGGAGCGGCGGCTGATGCAGCGCTGGCGCGACCAGGGCCGCAGCGACGAGGACGCCCGCGCCTGGATCTCGTCCAACGACATGCCCAACATCGAACGGGTGCTAGCGCGCCGGCGCACCGCCGACATGATCGTGGGCGACCCCGGCTGAGCGTCAGCCTTTGGCCGGAATCGTAAGCCCTCGCTGGACGGCGGGGCGGGCAAGGCCGCGCTCCAGCCAGGCCGCGACCTGGCCGAAATCATCGAAGCCAACCAGTTCGCGCGCGCCGTAAAGACCGATCAGGTTGCGCACCCAGCCAAGCATGGAAATGTCGGCGATGGTGTACTCGTCGTCCATGATCCACCGGCGGCCGGCAAGGCGGGTTTCCAGGACGCCGATCAGGCGGCGCGATTCGACGCGGTAGCGCTCCAGCGGCCGCTTGTCGGCAATTTCGCGGCCGGCGAACTTGTGGAAGAAGCCGACCTGGCCGAACATCGGCCCGATGCCGGCCATCTGGAAGAAAACCCACTGGATGGTTTCATAGCGGCGCGCGGGATCGGACGGGATGAATTTCCCCGTCTTCTCGGCGAGATAGAGCAGGATCGCACCGGACTCGAACAGGCCGAGCGGCTTGCCGCCCGGACCGTCGGGATCGATGATCGCCGGAATCTTGCCGTTCGGGTTGAGCGAAAGGAACTCGGGCGTCCAGGTCAGGTCCTTGCCGATATCGACGTAGTGGGCCTCGTAGGGCAGGCCGAGTTCTTCGAGCAGGATCGAAACCTTTACCCCGTTCGGCGTCGTCGCCGAATAAAGCTGCAGAAGATCGGGCTGCTTTGCCGGCCACCGCCCGGTGATGGGAAAAGCGGACAGGTCGGTCATGGCAGGCTCCAGCAATCTTGACGATGCAGCCGATCTAGGCGCGCCGGCCGCCTGGTTCAATGGGACGAGGTGGCGCGCCCAGTCCGCAACCGGCCGTTATACGCCCTTGAAGGCCAGCACCGCGTTGGTGCCACCGAAGGCGAAGGCGTTGCTGAGGGCGACCTTTACCTGGCGCTCGCGCGGCGTGTTCGGCGTGATGTCCAGATCGCATTCCGGGTCCGGCTCACGATAGTTGGCCGTGGGCGGCACAATGCCCTCGCGGATGGCGTTGACGCAGGCGATCATCTCCAGCGCGCCGGATGCACCGAGGCAATGGGCGTGCATGGACTTCGTCGAGGAGACCGACAGGTCCTTCACATAGGAGCCGAACACCCGCTTGACGGCCTTGCTCTCGATCATGTCGTTGGCCTTGGTGCCGGTGCCGTGGGCGTTGAGGTAGTCGACGTCCTCCGGGTTCAGCCCGGCATCGGCCAGGCAGGCGCGCATGGCGTTTTCCGGCCCCTCGACGGTCGGCGCGACGATGTCGGAGGCATCGGCGGAAAAGCCGACGCCGGCGATCTCGCCGAGGATCTCGGCGCCGCGCGCCTTGGCGTGGTCGAAGCTTTCCAGCACCGCCATGCCTGCGCCCTCGCCCAGCACCAGCCCCTGGCGGTCGGCGGAAAAGGGCCGGCAGGTATCTGGCGCCAGCACCCGCAGCGCTTCCCAGGCCTTGAGCACGCCCCAGGAAAGCGGCGCATCGGTACCGCCAGCCAGCATCACGTCGGCGCGGCCAAGCCTGATCTGGTCCACCGCCGAGGCAATGGCATGGTTGGCCGACGAACAGGCGGAGGTGACACCGAAGGTCGGCCCGCGCAGACCGAGGTCCATGCTGACCTGCCCTGCCGGCGCTCCCGGCATGACCTTCGGCACGGTGAAGATGCCGGCGCGGTTCTTTCCTTCCAGAAGCAGCGCCCGGTAATTCTCCTCGATCGCCTCCCAGCCGCAGATGCCGACGCCGACGACGGCGCCCATCCGATAGCTGTCGGCATCGCCCTCGACCAGGCCAGACTGGCGCATCGCCTCGCGCGCGGCGATCACCGCCAGCAGGCTGAAGCGGTCCATGGAAACGGTCTGCCTGTGGGGAATGCCGTGGTCCGGCATCTCCTTGACCTCGCAGCCAACCCTGACTTTCAGGTTGTGCAGGTCGTGGGTGATGATCTCGCCAATGGCGGAGCGGCCGGAGCGCAGCCCGTCCCATATGGCCGAGGCATTGGTGCCAAGGCCGCAGATTCCGCCAAGGCCGGTAATCACGACGCGGTTGCGCATGGGAGGTTCGCTCAGGCTTTCTTTGCGATCAGGGCGCGAACGGCCGCAACGATGTCGCCGACATTCTTCAGGTTGGCCCAGGCATCGACCGTGTTCATCTCGATCTCGATGCCATAGTCTTCCTCGAGGTCGAAGATGATCTCGGTCAATTCGAGCGAATGGATGCCCAATGCTGTCAGTTCGGTCGCGGCAGTGATCTCCTCGCCGCCCGGTTCGGCATGCGCCTTGATCTTCGCAATGATATCCGTCGTCAGCGCGTCAGCCATTCGGTTCCTTTCCCACCTGCATATCGGCACCGAAGGCCTTGCCTCGTCCCCGCTCGGGCTGTGCCGTCACCGCCCTCCGCCGGTTGCCGGTGAGCCATCACATGGTTTCTCTATAGAAACGGAAACGACACGTGGCAACAAGCGATATGTCGATCATGCAAGCACCGCCGTCAAACGACCGCAAGGCCCCGCGCTCCGTTCGGTACTGCTTTCGCCTCACGAACGGCGCGCTTCAGCCCGCCGGCCGGGACGCCGCATAGACGATCACCGTTTCCGGGTCCGGGAATTCGACGGCCAGTATGTCCTTCATCATCACCCGCTTCGAATCGACGGCGTGGAACAGAAGCGCGTTGCCTTCGACCTCCTGGCGAAGGACGAGAACGTCGCTCCGGTGCTCCTTGAGCTTGCGCTCGATCGCCGGCGGCGGCCCGCCCTCGGCAGGCACCGCATCGGCGAGGAAAACGATGTCGACCTGCCTGGCGGCCGTCAGCTTGCGCACGATGCTGATATTGTCGGCGGTCTTGTCGATGGCGGCGAGCACTCGTTTCTCTTCCGCCGAGGCGGTGGTCTTTTCCTGGCGGATGTCGGAATCGCCGACGATCCCCTCGATGGCCTTTTCCCCGCCCGGCCCCTGGCTCAGGCCCTGGCTCGCGGCAGGGTGAACGGCCGCTACGCCCAGCATGACCGTCATGGCGAGTTTAGTGATTGTACGATGCAATTTCCATTCCTTCGACGTCACGCACCCTTCAGGTCCGAAACGGAGGTTCCCATGCAAGGTTCCACCATGAGGCAAAAGACGCTACATAGCGGACGTAGCGCACGGGTGACGATGCGTTCCGGCTCTGCGGGAGCCATTGCCCTGCGACGCAATAACGGGGGAAAGATGGCAGTCCAGGAAGCGGCGGTTTCGGCGCACGACGTTTTCCCGCATATCCGCATCGTCATGGGCATGGTGATCGGCCTCGGAGTCACCCGCCTTCTGTCCGGGGTGGCGCGCATCGTGCAGCATCCCCGGCAGTTCAAGCTCTACCCGGTGCACCTCGCCTGGGTCGCCTCGGTCCTGCTCCTGCTCATTCATTTCTGGTGGTGGGAATTCGGCCTCTACCACATCCAGACCTGGACCTTCGGCATCTACCTATTCCTCATCGGTTACGCGATCGTGCTGTTCCTTTTGTGCGCGCTTCTGTTTCCCGACAGCATGCAGGACTACCAGGGCTACGAGGACTATTTCTATTCGCGCCGCAGTTGGTTCTTCGGCCTGCTGGCCTCGACCTATATCCTCGACATCATCGACACGCTGCTGAAGGGCGAGGCGCATTTCGCCCATTTCGGCAACGAATACCTCATCCGCACACCGATCTTCGTGGCCTTGTGCATCGCCGCGATCTACGTGCGCGACCGCCGTTTCCACGTCGCCTTCGTGCTGTTCGCGCTGATCTACCAGGGCTGGTGGATCCTGCGGCTGTTCGACAATATCACCTGACGGCCTGTACCAACGAAATCCGATTGCCTGGGGAGTGCCCGCAGGCCATTCTTCGCAGCATCGAGGAGTATTGCCATGAGCGTCACAGCGCTGAAGAACGAAAACCGGACCAACCTGCCCTTCTACGAGGAGCGCGTCGATCTCGCCTGCGCCCTGCGCTGGACGGCGCGGCTCAACATGCACGAGGCGGTGGCCAATCACTTTTCGCTCGCCGTCAACGAGGACGGCACCCACTTCCTGATGAACCCCAACCAGCGGCATTTTTCGCGCCTGAAGGCGAGCGACCTTTTGCTCATCGACGCCAACGATCCCGACACGCTTTCCGGCCCCAACGCGCCGGACCCGACCGCCTGGGGCCTGCATGGCTCCATCCATCGCAACGTGCCGCATGCGCGTTGCATCATGCATGTCCACTCGATCCATGCCACGGTTCTCGCCTCGCTGGCGGATTCGACGCTGCCGCCGATCGACCAGAACACCGCCACCTTCTTCAACCGCACCGTGGTCGACACCAACTATGGCGGGCTGGCTTTCGAGGAGGAAGGCGAGCGCTGCGCGAAGCTGCTCCGCGACCCGAAGCACAAGGTCATGATCATGGGTAACCATGGCGTGCTGGTGATCGGAGACAGCGTCGCCGACGCCTTCAACCGCATGTATTATTTCGAGCGTTCGGCCGAAACCTACATCAAGGCGCTGTGGACGGGTCGGCCGCTGCGTGTGCTTTCCGACGAGATCGCCGAAAAGACGGCAAGGGAAATGGAAGTCTTCCCCGGCTTCGCCGAAGGGCACCTGGCGGAACTGAAGGCGATCCTCGACGAAGAAGAGCCGGCTTACCGGAACTAAGCTTCCACCGCGCGCCTGATCTTTTCAGCCACGGTGCGCAGCAGGGCCTCGTCGGCCTCGCTGCGTGCCCGGCGCGAGGCGGCAAGGCAGGCCTGCGAGCGCAGGATGACGCCGTCGCCCAGCACTTTCAGGCGGTTGGCGCGCAAGGTGGAGCCGCTGGAGGTGATGTCGACGATGATGTCGGCGGAGCCGGCGGCCGGCGCGCCCTCGGTTGCGCCGAGGCTTTCAACGATGCGGTAGACCTGGATGCCGTGCTTCTGCGAGAAGAACTGCTGGGTCAGCCGCCAGTATTTGGTTGCGATCCTCAGCCGGCGGCCATGGCGCTGGCGGAAATCGGCGGCGACATCGTCGAGGTCGGCCATGCCGTCGACGTCCAGCCAGATTTCCGGCACCGCCACCACCACGTCGGCATGGCCGAAGCCGAGCCGCGCGGCAATCTCGATGCGCTTTTCCCAGTCGGCGATGTTCTCGCGCAGCAGGTCCTCGCCGGTAACGCCAAGATCGACCGCACCCTGCCCGACCTCGCCGGCAATCTCGGAAGCCGACAGGAACGCCACCTCCAGCCCGGCGCAGCCCTCGATGCGCGCGCGATAGGTGCGCTCGTCATCCGGCAGGCTGACGGCAAGCCCGGCCTTGGCCAGCACCGCCAGCGCCTGCTCCTTCAGCCGCCCCTTGGACGGCAGGGCAAGGGTAATGGTCATGGGACAGCCTCGCCTGATCGGGCCGCAATACCCCTACCCCTGACCCCTCCCCACAAGGGGGAGGGGAAACTGGCAGGCACCTCTCCGAATCTCCCTCCCCCTTGTGAGGAGGGGTCAGGGGTGGGGGTCACGGGGTTCATCGCTTGGCTCCGCCTACCGCCTCGATGCGGTCCAGCCATACCGAAAAGCCGACGCCGGGGATCGGCTTCTTGGCGCCGAGCAGGGTCAGGAGCCGGTCGTAGCGGCCGCCGCCGACCAGCACCTGCCGCGCGCCGGCGATCTCGAACACCATGCCGGTGTAATAGTCGAGCGGGCGGCCGAAAGCGGCGTCGTAGTGGATCGTTTCGACCGCCAGTCCATGGCCGGCGAGCGCCTCGGCACGGCGGCCGAAATTCTCCAGCGCCGGCCCGAGCAGCAGGCCGGCCCCCGATGCAAAGGTTTCCAGTGCGGCGGCCGCCTCGACAATCGGCGTATCGATGGCCAGGAAGGTCTTCAGCGCCGCGAAGGCTTCGTCGGACAGCCGCACCGAACGCAACTGCGCCTTTTCGATCAGGCGACGGGCGATATCGGCGGGCGTGCGGCCGGCCGAGGCGTACAGGCCGGCCCGTTCCATACCCTCGGCTATATGGGCGGTCAGCCCCTCGGCGTCGCCGTCGAGCGCCAGCAGCGCGACCGGAGCCGGCAGGGCGGTGTTGCGCGGCGGATTGGCGAGGTCGGCGAGGGCCGCCTCCAGCATCACGTCGGAGCCGAAGGCGCGCGCCAGCCGCATGCGCCAGCCGCGCGGCAGGCCGAGCGCCGCCAGCACCGCCTCGAACACCGACTGGTCGCCGAGCGTGACGGAAAGCGCAATATCGGGCAGGGCAAGCGAAAGCAGCGCATGGGCGTCGGCCACCAGCCGGGCGTCGGCGACGGCGATATCCGTCTCGCCCAAATCCTCTATGCCTGCCTGATAGAACTCGTTCTCGCCCTCGCGGCGCTGGCGGAACACCTCGCCGAGATAGGCGTAGCGGCGCGGCGTCCCGGCCTGGCGCGCGATGTGGTCGAGGCAGACGGGGATGGTGAATTCCGGACGCAGACACAGGCTCTCGCCCGTCTCGCTTTCGGTCAAAAAGATGCGCCGGCGCAAATCCTCGCCGGCCATGTCGAGAAACGGATCGGCCGGCTGGATGATCGCCACATCGACCATATTGGCCCGCTCGGCCAGCAGGCCGGCGATGGCGTCGGCGAAGGCAGGGCGGGCGGTCATTGGCCGCCCCTGGCCCTTTCCTGCGCCTGCGCGTCGAGAATCTTTCGTACCTCGGCTACCAGGTCGGCCTCGGCGACCGTGACCTGGCCGGGCCGCGCTTCCTTGTATTCGGCATGATCGGTAATGGCCGCCGCCTGCCTGGCGCCCTCGATCAGGTCCTTCAACTGCACCTGGCCGGCCTCGCGCTCGTTGCCGCCCTGGATGACGGCGACGGGCGAGCCGCGACGGTCGGCATATTTCAACTGCGCCTTCATGCCGGCGCCGCCGAGGTACATTTCGGCGCGGATGCCGGCCTTGCGCAAGTCCGACACCATCTTCTGGTAGCGGCCAAGGCTTGTCGTGTCCTTGTCCATGACCAGCATCACCACGGGCTGGATGACGTCGGAGGTATCGAGCTTGCCGAGGTTCTTCAGCGCCGTCATCAGGCGTGAGACGCCGATGGAAAAGCCGGTTGCCGGCACCGGCTCGCCACGGAAGCGCGACACCAGCCCGTCATAGCGCCCGCCGCCACCGACCGAGCCGAAGCGCACAATCTTGCCGTCCTCGTTGGGAATCTCGGCCAGCAGCTCGGCCTCGTAGACCGGGCCGGTATAGTATTCGAGGCCGCGCACCACGGAAGGGTCGATCTTGACGCGGCCATCGTCATAGCCGGCGGCGGCAACCATCGCGCCGATGTCGGCAAGTTCCTGCACGCCGTCCTCGCCGCGCGACGAGCCGGAAACGGCCGCCTGCATCGCCTTGAGTTTTTCCGCCGGGTCGGCTTCGGAGGCGGTCGTGAGCAGCAGCACCTTGTCCGCCTGATCCGCCGTCAGTCCCGCGCCTTTCGTAAAGTCGCCGCTCTCGTCCAGCCGGCCCTTGCCGAGCAGGTCGCGCACGCCGTCCGGGCCGACCTTGTCCAGCTTGTCGATGGCGCGCAGGACGGTCAGCCGCCGACCGGCGTTTTCCTCGCCGCCAAGGCCGATCGCCTCCAGCACGCCGTCCAGCACCTTGCGGTTGTTGACGCGGATGACGTAGTCGCCGCGCTGAATGCCCAGCGCTTCCATCACGTCGGCCATCATCATCGCCATTTCGGCGTCGGCGGCCACGCCCGGCGTGCCGACCGTATCGGCGTCGAACTGCATGAATTGGCGGAAGCGCCCCGGACCCGGCTTCTCGTTGCGGAACACCCAGCCGGCGCGGTAGCTGCGGAACGGTTTCGGCAGGCGGTCGTAATTCTCTGCGACGAAACGCGCCATCGGCGCAGTCAGGTCGTAGCGCAGCGACAGCCATTGCTCGTCGTCGTCCTGGAAGGAAAACACGCCCTCGTTCGGCCGGTCCTGGTCGGGCAGGAATTTGCCCAGCGCGTCGGTGTATTCGATCAGCGGCTGGTCGGCCGGCTCGAAGCCGTAAAGCTCGTAGACCGCCCGGATTTTAGCGATCATCTCGTCGACGGCGCGGATGTCCTGCGGGCTGCGGTCCACCAATCCACGCGGCAGGCGCGCCTTCATCTTTTCCGATTTATCGGCCATGGATCTGTACTCGGCAAGTCAGGACATGCCGCTACGGCAAAACTGCCGATTTATGCGACGCGGCTGTCCTAACCGATGCCGCCCGAAGCGGCAAGGGCAGGTTGCGTTCAGGCCGGGCGCCTGAAGGCCTTGCGCTCGGCCTCGACCTCTGCTCGGCACACGCAGCCCTCCAGATGGTCGTTGACCAGTCCCATCGCCTGCATGAAGGCATAGACGGTCGTCGGGCCGACGAAACTCCAGCCGCGCTTCTTCAATTCCTTCGACAGCCGCACCGACACGGCGGTGGTCGGATTGGCCCTGAGATGCGCAAGATCGACGGTTTGCGGACGCTCGGCGGGGCCGGGCTCGAAGCCCCAGAAGAAGGCCGCGAGCGACCCGGCCTCGCCGGCCAGTTCGCGGGCGCGCCGGGCGTTGTTGATGGTGGAGACGATCTTGCCGCGATGGCGGATGATGCCGGCGTTGCCGACGAGGCGCTCGACATCGGCTTCGGAGAAATTCGCCACCCGCTCGAAATCGAACCCGTCGAAGGCCTCGCGGAAATTGTCGCGCTTCCTCAGGATGGTCAGCCAGGACAGGCCGGACTGGAATCCTTCCAGGCAAATCTTTTCGAACAGCCGCCGGTCGTCGGCGACCGGGCGGCCCCATTCATGGTCGTGATAGTGCAGATAGTCCGGCAGGTTGCCGTGCCAGAAGCAGCGCTTTTGCCCGTCCGACCCGGCAAGCAGGCCCGTTTCCTTATCGTCCATGACCGAACTCCTGCCCGTTAACGCGCTTTGCCGCCTCTTTTACCGGCGCTTTACCAGATTCCTGCACCGGCCGGTAACCACACCGAAAAGTTTCCTGACAATCGCGCATTTTAAGCATTTCGATTCACGTTTCGGTTGCCGACCGCTGCCCATGATCGCGCAAGCCGGGGCCAAAACCACCCGGTTTCAGTGACGATCAGTTCGCCAGATATTCCGAACCGAAAAGAGTACGTCCCGATGAAGCTGTTTCTACTGCCCTTGCTCGGCACGGCCGCGGTCATGGCCGCAGGTGTCACCACCGCCGGCGCCAACGACCGCTATGTCGAGCGCCCGCCGGTGACGGTCAGCCCCGATCTTTCCGCGCCGTGGGTGATCCAGCTCGGCCGCCAGCCAGGCGTGGTGGTGCGCCCGGCCCGGGAAGCGCCGGCCCAGCGCCAACAGGCGCGCGGCCTGCAAAGGCAGGCTCAGCCAACCCCGGACGGCATGCGCACCGCCGCCGTTCCCGCGCCGACGAAGAAGGCCGTCAGGCGGCAGATCAATCCGATCTACCTGCCGCAGGAAGTCGCCTATGACGGCTCGCGGAAACCCGGCACCATCATCATCGATACGCGCGAGAATTTCCTCTATCTGGTCGAGAAGGACGGCAAGGCGCGCCGCTACGGCGTCGGCACCGGCAAGCCCGGCTTCGAATGGGCCGGCACCCACAAGGTTTCCGCCAAGCGCGAATGGCCGGACTGGCGCCCGCCGGCCGAAATGATCGCCCGCGAGAAGGCCAAGGGCCGCTACCTGCCGACGTTCCTGCCCGGCGGCATCGAGAATCCGCTCGGCGCACGCGCGCTCTATCTCGGCTCGACGCTCTACCGCATCCACGGCACCAACCAGCCCTGGACCATCGGCGGTGCGGTGTCGTCCGGCTGCATCCGCATGCGCAACGAGGACGTGGTCGACCTCTACGAGCGCGTCCCTGTCGGCGCCACCGTGGTGGTGATGTAGGTTTCCGCAACAACGGGGGACGGGCCTTGTGGGGACAAGGTCCGCCAGAAGGCCAGCGCCGGTTCGCCGCGCTGGCCTTTCGTTTGGCGGCACGCGTGGGCCGCAACGATTCCATTGCCTCGCGGTCGCATCGAAACCGGACGTGTCGCTTTCGCACTGCCGCTACCGCCACCGGCCTGCTATGTCGGCGGCGGATCAACCCCGCCGCATAAGGTTCGCCATGTCTCTTCCCGACGATACCCGCTACCTCAAGGGCGGCCCGGTCGCTAGGCGCATCATGGCCGAGGTTGCGCGCGACGCGGCCAAAGCGACGGCGGAAGGTTTTCCGCCCAAGCTGGTGTCGATCACGGTGGGCGACGTGGAGGCGGTCGGCGTCTATGTGCGCAACCAGCGCGCCAAGGCCGAGCAGGCCGGCATCGGCTTCGAGGAGCGCAACTTTCCGGCCGACCTCACCGCCGCCGAACTGGAAGCGGCGATCCACGGCATGA
>JBASAA010000038.1:0-131173 GCA_049650385.1 Mesorhizobium sp. | reverse complement strand
ACCCGGGCGACGTCATCTCGACGGGCACGCCGCCCGGCGTCGGGCTCGGCATGAAGCCGCCGCGCTACCTCAAGGCCGGCGACATCGTCGAACTCGGCATCGAGGGCCTGGGAAACCAGAAACAGACTTTCCGAAACGACAACTGAGCCTGGCGGGACGATTTTCATGACCAGCATCACCGGCCTTCGAACTTTCGATTTGCGCTTTCCCACCTCGCTCAGCCTCGATGGTTCGGATGCGATGAACCCGGACCCGGACTATTCGGCCGCCTATGTCATCCTCGACACCGACAAGGCGGGCGTCCACGGCCACGGCCTGACCTTCACCATCGGCCGCGGCAACGAGATCTGCTGCGCGGCGATCGAGGCGCTGCGGCACCGCGTCGTCGGGCTGGACCTCGACTGGATCAGGCAGGACCCGGGCCGCTTCTGGCATCACCTGACCGGCGACAGCCAGTTGCGCTGGATCGGTCCCGACAAGGGCGCGATCCACCTCGCGGCCGGCGCCGTGGTCAACGCCGTGTGGGACCTGTGGGCGAAGGAGGCGGGCAAGCCGGTCTGGCGGCTGGTGGCCGAGATGAGCCCTGAGGAGATCGTGCGTATCGTCGATTTCCGCTACCTCACCGATGCGATCACCCCGCAGGAGGCGCTCGAAATCCTGAAAAAGGCCGAGAACGGCAAGGCCGGGCGCATCGCCACGCTCGAGCGCGAGGGCTATGCCTGCTACACGACCTCGGCCGGCTGGCTCGGCTATTCGGACGAGAAGCTGAGGCGGCTGTGCCAGGAAGCGGTCGACCAGGGCTTCAACCACGTCAAGCTGAAGGTCGGCGCCGACCGGGCCGACGATATCCGCCGGCTGCGGATCGCCCGCGAGGTCATCGGCCCGGACCGTGTGCTGATGATCGACGCCAACCAGGTGTGGGAGGTGGACCAGGCCGTCGACTGGCTGAAGGATCTTGCCTTCGCCAAGCCCTATTTCATCGAGGAGCCGACCAGCCCCGACGACGTGGCCGGCCATGCCAAGATCCGCAAAGCGGTGGCGCCGATGAAGGTCGCGACCGGCGAGATGTGCCAGAACCGCATCATGTTCAAGCAGTTCATCGCCGGCGGCGCCATCGACGTGGTGCAGATCGATTCCTGCCGCATGGGCGGGCTGAACGAGGTGCTGGCGGTGCTTCTGATGGCAGCCAAGTACGGCCTGCCGGTGTGGCCGCATGCCGGCGGCGTCGGCCTGTGCGAATATGTCCAGCACCTGTCGATGATCGACTACGTTGCCGTCTCCGGCACGAAGGAGGGGCGCGTGATCGAGTATGTCGATCACCTGCACGAGCATTTCCTCGATCCCTGCGTGATCGAGAATGCCGCCTATATGCCGCCCACGCTTCCGGGGTTCTCCATCGAGATGAAGCCGGCGACCATCAAGGACTACCAGTTCAAGGGCTGACCCGCAGCGCCGCGCACCGGGAAACGGGACTGCACGCCGCCTGCCGGATCATCCGGCCGGCGGCGGATAGACGGGCGTGTCGAGGCCGGCCACCCGCGCCTTGACCTGGAGCGCGACGAATTTCGAATAATAGCGCGACAGCGCCAGGTTGCCGCCGTGGAGCCACAAGGCTTCCTGTGCGGTTGGCTTCCACATGTTGCGCAATTCGCCGCGCCAGGGGCCGGGGTCGCCGCGCGTTCCGGAGCCGAGGCCCCAGCATGGGCCTACGCGGTCGGCGACCTCGCGGGAGACGACCTGTGCCACCGTCTCGTGCATGGAATGGTAGCCGATACAGGCGATGACGACGTCGGCAGGGATTTCCTCGCCGTCCTCCATGACGACGCCGTTTTCGGTCAGCGAGCGGATGCCGCTGCCGCTCTTGACCCTGATCTCGCCATCCATGATCAGGTCGCTGGCGCCGACATCGATGTAGTAGCCCGAGCCCGTCCGGTAGGCCTTCATCAGCAGGCCGGTCTCGTCATGGCCGAAATCGAGCAGGAAGCCGGTTTCGCCGAGCTTGCGGTAGAAGTCGCGGTCCCGCTCCCGGATGCGGTCATAAAGCGCCTTCTGCCCCGCCGGCACCAGGGCGAAGGGCATCGAGGCCGTTATCGTGTCGGCCTTGTCCACCGAGATGCCGCGTTCGATCGCCTGCTCGGAATAGGTGTCGAAGCCGATTTCCATGAGCGTGCTGGAGCGCACCACCGTGGTCGGCGAACGCTGGATCATGGTGACGTTGGCGCCGGCTTCCCACAGGTCGACGGCAACGTCGTGGCCCGAACTCGCGGCGCCGATGACGACGCAGTTCCTGCCGCGGAAACGGCTCCCGTCGCTGTAGCGGCTGGAATGCAGCACCTCGCCCGCGAAGCGGTCCATGCCGGGCAGGTCGACCTCGCGGGCAGGGCCGTAGGCCCCTGTCGCGAAGACCAGTTGCTTCGGCCTGACCGTGATGCGTTCGCCGGAACGATCGAGTTCGACCGTCCACCGGCGCTCATTGGCGTCGTACGAAGCCGAGACGCAGCGCGTGGAAGTCCAGTAGTCGAGTTCCATCACCTTCACGTACATTTCCAGCCAGTCGCCCATCTTGTCCTTGGGCGTGAACACCGGCCAGTGTTCGGGAAAGGGGATGTAGGGCAGGTGATCGTACCAGACGGGGTCGTGCAGCACGAGTGAGCGGTAGCGCCGACGCCAGGAATCGCCCGCCCGCTCGTTCTGCTCGACGATCAGGGTCGGCACGTCGAGCTGTTTCAGCCGCGCGCCGAGCGCGATGCCGCCCTGGCCGCCGCCGATGATGAGGCATTCGGGTTGCCGGCTGATGCCGAACTCCGCCTGCTGGCGCCGCTTCTTCTCCGACCACGTCTCGCGGTTCGGGTCGGCCTTGTGGCGAACGCCGAGTGGGCGGGTAGCGCCCTTCTTCTCCGGATATGCCTTCAATTCCTTGATCGCGGTGAACATCGTCCAGCAGCGACCGTTGCGCAGCCGCAGGATGCCTTCGCAGCGGGCGACAGCGGTTTCGAAGGAAAACCATGCCTCGACCACGTCGTCGTCGGCGGTCGGCTCACCGCGGATGCGCCAGTCGGAAGGCGACGCGGATTCAAGCGTCGCTTCCAGCATGTCCGCGACGGCGACGCGGCCCTCCATTGTCGTTATGTTCCAGGTGAAGGCGAGCAGGTCGCGCCAGTAGGAATCCTCCAGGAAAAAGCCGTCCACTGCCGCGCGCGGATTTTCCCCGAGGGCGCGGCAAAATCCGGCGAGCCAGTCGCTGGCGATCTTCGACGGTGCGGCGTTCAGCATCGGCCTGTCTCCCTCATGCCTTCCCGCAATTGGGCACGCCGGCGCGGCATCCGTCAATCGGGATGATCGCTGTCGGAATGGCGGCAAGCGGCCCGCCGGATCGAGGCGGCTGGATTTTCTCGACGTCGCCGAAAATATCCTGCAGGCGCGTCATCGCCTCGATGCGCCGATACACCTTTGCGCCCAATACGACGATGGTGTCGGATAACAGAAGGCCGAGCCGGCCGAGGAAGCCGTCATCAACGCCGTGCTGGCGGCCGATGGCATGTCCGGCACCGTCGACAGCCGCGATAAAATGGAGGCGATCCCGTCAGCCCTTCTGGAGATCATGCAGCGCCATGGCCGCCGTCCTGCTTCCTGAAGCCGCATTTCTGGCAGAGATAGGCAAATGGGCAATCCCCCGAAGATCGTGGTGGAGAGCCTGCCAGCATGGCAAGGAGCCGGCTCGGTTTCATCAGCCGATCGATTCAGCGATGTGGGATGGAAGGCCCCATGTCCGGCTCTTGAGGGACATCCCGTTCAAGGATCTGGCCGAAGACGACCACGGCCTCGCTGATGAGACGGCGCAGTTCATCGCGGCTGATCGTGTCGAAGTGCTGTTCCGCATCCATCAAATCGACAAGAAGGTCCACGCCTCTCTGGTGCAACCTCATCCAAGCGCCTTTCCGGTTGTTTCCGTCCCGACCGCGAGACCGTTAAACTAATGCGATACAAGGAAGTTCCGGGCAAGCGTTCCTCTATCGACCTGGCCTGGGCGGGCGGCGTCCTTTGCTTTCCGGCGAACTCGCAAGGAGAATGGAACATCCTCGAAACGGTTCGAAAGGCGTGCATGATCTTCGGGCAGGCGGATGGGGCCAGACCGGTCAAACTCCGGTCTCCTGAACGTGATGCAACACGCGCATCGCAGCCGCGTTATGCTTGGTCTGATCCGCATCTGAGGAGGCATTCCGATGTTGGTGAAACCAATCCTGATCGCGTCGGTACTCTCGGTTTCCGTTCTCGGGTTGACGGGGTGCGTCGACGTCGGCGGTCCTTACGGCGCCTACTATTACGACGGCTATTACTATGATACCGGCCCTGTCTTCCTGGGCGGGAGTCACTATCGCAACCACTTCCGGCCGGGGCATCACCACGTATGGTATCCCAGTGGCGTGCACCGCGTCGGGCACAGTAACAGATGATGCTGCCGGGCCGGAGATGTTAAACGCGGCGGGCCAGGACCGTACTCCGGTATACGGCGGGTCACCATGAGCAGCCGAAACTGTAGGGGGTGTTACCTTCTGGACAGATTTGAGTCGGATACGCTAACGAAAACAGGTGGTTGGAGTAATCGCAGTAAAAACCCGGCGTGGCGCGGGGTGCAAAAAGACGGGTCAGAATGCTAGTTCGTCGGCGCAATCTTCTGGACAAATCTAGCACATTCCGCGCGGCGATCGCGCATCGGGCAAAGCGCTGCTGGCCGCCGCCGCCGGGGCTGCCGGCTATTGGTATTCGATGACCGGCCGGCCGCCGCCCTGATCCAATAGTTCTCATTGCCGCTCATTAGTGCCCGCTGCCGAAAGGGTGGCGGGCGATCTTTTTTAATGTTGACGAGTAAGCCGCTCGAACAGACAGTACAAGCTACTGAAAAAATATAATGACAATGCAATGCTGAGTTGCTAGCCTTATACAAGGCTCGGGGAATACAGATCACTGGCGGCGGGGAAATCTGCTAGTGAACGATAGCTTCATCTTCGTATGGAATGCCATGACGTCATATCCCTTGGTCTTTTTGGTCGCTGCTTGGGGGTTATGATGCAATCAAGAAAAATGTTGAATCTTCTATCTATCGCAACCGCACCGTTGCTGCTGGCCGCCTGTGGCGGGGGCTCCGGTGGACCAGCTGGACCGGGCGGGAGTACCTCCTTCGTAGGTTTTTCAGAGATACAGCCGAACACGACGAAGACGATCAATGGGTCTGATGTGAACGGGGATCCCGTGAAGGCCGATGTCGCTTACGACGGAGATGGCGATCTTAAATCTGTCAAGCTGACGGCTGATGGCGTTTCCAGAACCTGGAACACTAAAAATTCGGAGGAAAACCCGGATGCTCCGCCTGGTCTGATGATAGCGGACAGAAAAGACGGATCGGCCTCAGTCGGGTTTGCAAAGCCGGAAGAGAATGGTTTTGAGTACCAGACTTATGGGGCTTGGGTAACCTATGATGGTGACGGTTCGGTGGAAGACGGCGGGGGCTTCAGCGTCGGAACTCCAACCGAAGCCGCTGCGGTTGATACAGCCGGGACAGCGACGTTCAAAGGCACTGCTGCAGGTATTTATGTTACTGACAGCGGAGACACGACCGACGTGATGACCGCGAAAGCGCAACTCGATGTCGATTTTGCAAACCGCTCGATCGCGTTCCAGACCTCGGATAGCCAGTTGGGTGAGACCGGTCCCGCCGCCGGCTTGGATATGAACGGTACGCTTACGTACACTTCCGGAAGCAACGGCTTCCAAGGAGATGTAAACACGGCGGGAATGATTGGCACGGCTAACGGCCGCTTCTACGGTCCGGCAGCCACAGAAGCGGGCGGTAGTTTCAGCCTCGATGGTGTGGATGAGC
Source organism: Mesorhizobium sp. (assembly GCA_049650385.1). Taxonomy (GTDB): domain Bacteria; phylum Pseudomonadota; class Alphaproteobacteria; order Rhizobiales; family Rhizobiaceae; genus Mesorhizobium. The sequence continues at coordinate 125,295 of JBASAA010000038.1, read as the reverse complement.
ATCTAAGGGGCGGATTTGGAGCCGTCAGGCAGCCATGAAGCTCACAGCCGCGGCGCTTGTCTTTTCTCTGACCTGCGTTGCGGCCCACGCCGCTCAGGACTCAGAGCGTTTGGATGCCCTCTTCAAGGAAGGTTTGGCGGCGGAGCGTGCGGGCCGTTATGACGTCGCAATCGACAATTTTAGAAGTTTGTTGAGTCAGGCGCCCACTCCCCGCGTAAAACTCGAACTGGCACGCGCGTTGTACCTAGCTGGGCAATACCCGGAATCTATCGCGCAATTCCGGGAGATTTACGAGCAGCCCGGAACGCCTCAGACTGTAAAACGCAATATTATACCATTCATGCGGGAAGCGGAATTGCGCGTCATGCGTGTACGCTATGGCGCTCGAATGGTGACGAGCAGCAATCCTTCAAGGGTAGGAGAGGAAGGCTCGTACTACGTGCCTTTGCTGGCCGGTTCCTTGGACTACCAACCTCCTGTACCCAAAAAGGTCGCCTACGGCGTGGAACCTTGGGCAAGCGTGGAGAAGCTGTGGCAGAATGGCTTGCTCACAAAGTTCTACGGTGCAGCCCGGCTTTACAAGGATAGCGACCTCAACGAGGGCCAGTTCCAGTTCGCCGTCGCCCGACAGGTACCGTCGACGAAGGGACTCTTCGTTCAAGCAGCGTTGGATGCCGGCGTCGGCAAAGACGACTACTACGTCTTGCCCTCCGTGGAAGTGTGGAAAAGATTCAGGCTTTCAAACCGAGCGGGCTTCGGGGTGGGCAGCCAGGTTGGGTACATGAAGTCCCACAACGAAGGCGCCTCGGGCGGCTTCTATCGCCCCTACGTTTTTGGAGACTGGACCTTTCTATCGAATGCCACCGTGTTTGGTCGGTTGTCCTTGGAGCATCTTGATGCCCGAAACTCCTACTACTCTTACGTAACCCCGAAGATCGATTTCGGAATTGCCCTGAGCGTGGGCGGGGTGAACTTAACGCCACAACTGACTCTGAGTAAGACGGTGTTTCAGGACTACGACATTTTTTGGGGAAAGAAGCGCGAAGATGTCACATGGAAGCCAGCGCTTTCCATTTCCTGGGACCGGTTAGAATGGCACGGCGTACGCCCGGAGCTGAATGTGTTCTATGAGAAGCGTGAGAGCAATATCGATATTTACGATTACAATCAGGTGGGCGGTTTCATTAATCTGGCACGAGTATTTTGATCTCTGCTTGCGTGTCCTGACGGATGCGCGGAATTTTTGCTTTTTACGGACAAGCACTCAATCGTAAAAACGCCCGGACCAGAACCTCGAAGCCCTTTATCTCGAATTCGTACATGCCAGAGCGGTCCGCTTTTTCGGCCCGAGCGATTAGCTTGCCATCATCATTTCGAAAGATGGCATGCGCAGTATGGATTGCTCGATAACAATGCGTCCCATCGGGATAGGTGTATTTCAGCATTTCCTCACTTTCACTCCATTTCCGGCACATCACCCGAGACGAGTAGCGTCACTGGCGGCCCGTACTCCCCGATATCCGGGCTGGCCTCCCGGCTCCAGGCGATCACGCGGGCATGCTTGTCAGCGAGGCCTTGGAAGGGTGGAAGCGCCCGCTCATGGAGCTGTGGTCAGATCGGCACTTCGGACGACTGCTTGATCTTCTGCATCGGGATCTCGGTCTTGATGTTCCTAACACCGGATATCCGCCCGAGATGTTCGATCTGGAACTTCCTATACCCCTCAAGGTCCGGGGCGACGACCCGCAGGAGAAAGTCGCTGTCCCCAGCCATGAGGTGGCACTCAACGACCTGGGGGAGCCTCATCACAGCTTCCACAAACACATCCACGGTTTCCTGGTCCTGCCCGTTGAGCCACACGCGCACGAACATGGTCTGCCCCATGCCAACCTGGGCCGCGTCGACGATGGCCACGTAGCGGTCGATTACGCCCGCATCCTCAAGCAGTCGAACTCGCCGGAGGCACGGCGAAGGAGACAGACCGACACGGTCTGCCAGTTCGACGTTCTGAATCCGCCCCTCCTTCTGGAGGACCTTGAGAATGGCGCGGTCGATAGAGTCGAGCTGCATTGGCATCCTCGTAAGTCATTTGAGCACCTGGTGGCACGTGCTGCCAAATATTCTACAAAGCTCGCTATCTTCGCAAGCAAATTGCGAGCTAGTGAGGGTAGGAATGCCCCCTCACTTGCTGGAAATGCCGATGCCTGACTCCATCGCCTCTACTGTGCAGACGTTCGCGTTTCGCCGCTATGAGTGCCTGCGGGGCCTTAAGGACGCGCTGCCCATCATGCTGGGTTTCGTGCCGTTTGCACTCGTGCTTGGTTCCCAAGCCATCCAGAAGGGATTCAGCGCCGTTGAGGTGCCGCTGTTGACCGGGCTGAACTTTGGCGGCGGCTCCGAGTTCGCCGCACTCGCGCTCTGGACGTCGCCCCCTTACGTGCTGCTGATCGTCTCCGTCACATTTCTGGTGAACTCACGCCATCTGCTTATGAGCGCCGCACTCGCGCCGTTCCTGCGGGGGATGCCGAAGCGCAAAGCTTACGGCTTGCTGTTCCTGATGTGCGACGAGAGCTGGGCCTTGGGTCTTGCGGATGCCCGTAAGGTGGGCACCTTCTCGGTCGGCTACTATCTGGGCGCCGCGCTCGGACTCTACCTCTGCTGGATCGTCTTCACCACAGTCGGGGCTGTGGCCGGTCCGATTCTGGGTGATGTCGAGCGCTTCGGCTTCGACATGGCATTCCCGGCGGTCTTCATTGTGATGCTGGCGGGGATGTGGAAGGGGCCCGCTGCTGCCCGGCCTTGGCTGGTCAGCCTCGTTATCGCAGGCGCGACGTACCTCTTTATACCGGGCGCTTGGTACGTGCCCGCCGGGGCGATCTCAGGCGTTGTCGCCGCGTGGGTGCTGGCGAAACCGTGATGCTGGATACGCACTTCGCCCTGACGATCGTCCTGATGGCAACCGTCACCTATCTGACGCGGCTCGGCGGCTATGTCTTCCTGCGCAACCGCACCTTCAGCCCGCGGCTGACGGCGGTGCTGGAAGGCGCACCCGGCTGCGTTCTCATCACCATCATCGCTCCGCACTTCGTCAGCGAGCGTCCCGCCGATCTTGTCGCGCTCGCGATCACGCTGATCGCTGCTACGCGGCTGCCCATGCTTCCAACCGTGATCATCGCCATGGCTTCGGCGGCAATCCTACGCGGCGCGCTGCCTTAAGCATCTCGATGATGGACCATTGGCAGGAAACGGACGGCCTCCAAATATTCGCGCAGTCTTGGCAACCTGACCCATAAATAGAGGCCGCCGCCATCTGCCAACTTATAAGGTTTGCCGCTTCCTTTAGCGCCGCGAACGGTTACATCGGTGATCGGCATGACGGTATCGACCTCCCACACCTTCCTAAATCACCGACAACGCTACCGTCAAATCAGTGAGAAGTCGTGAACTGATTGAGACAGGATGAGACAACTTTCGACGGTAAAAATCGCCAAGCGGTTGAAAATAAGGCGTTTTGCGAGACGCTGTGATCAGTTTGAAACTGGCTGAGAAGGGGTGATGGTGCCAAGGGCGGCATGCAATTAGATGCATATCTATCTGGAAAATAAGATGAAAATTAGAGAGTGTTTCGTGGTATACCCCCAAACATACCCCTATTTTTGAGTTGTGCTTGTGGCAACCGCACCGCCTCCCTCTCCGCCATTTATCGTGCTATGACATTGATAAATAATATATTTTCACTTAGGAAGAAGAAATAATCCTCGTTTTGCCCCACATTATAGTGGACGTCGCCCATCGCAACTTGCTGCAACGACAGGCGCTCGCCCAGATTGGCGGGACTTATCAACCGTCTTTGCTTTGAGCAGCCACTCTGCATCACTGCCGTTTCCTGAACTCCTGAAGCAGCCAGTCGTGAAGTTTCTGCGCTGCTGGGGAAAGCCGCCTAGATTGACTCTGTAACAAATAGAAGCCGCGTCCCGTTTTGAAGATCCTTCCGGTCGGATTGACAAGTTCACCCGACATTAGGTGGCGTTCGACCACATGTCGCCACGCAATCGCGATACCATGGCTGTCGCGTGCGGCTTGGATAACATTGCCGTAGTTGGAGAACCAGAGGCCGCCCAGTTCACCGGAATAATTCACCCCGGCCATTTCCAGCATGCGTCGCCAGTCCTCCCACTGATGCGCAATACCGCTCAGGTGAAGAAGCCTGTGCTTTGGGATGTTCTCCATATCGCGCAGATCAGGATTTTCGGCCGCCATTTTCGCGCTGCAGACTGGGAAAGTCTCTTCGTCGAACAGATGAGTAACTGAGACGTTGGGCCAATTTCCCGCGCCGTAGCGGATCGAAAGATCGATACCGTCCCGATCGAGGTCGCGGCATTCGTCGCTTTCGATGACCCGGATATCGATGCCGGGATTGGCACTGTGGAAGACTGGAAGACGCGCAATCAGCGCGGAGGAGGCGAACGCCATCGTTGTTGTGACGGAAACGGTGGACTTGCCCTGCATCGATCGCAATTCCTCCACGGCAATATCGATCGTGTCTAGGCTGAGCTTCACGGCGCCAAAGAACCGCTGCCCCGCTTCTGTGAGCGCCAGGCCACGATGGAGCCGCTGAAAAAGCCTCACACCCAGATGAGTCTCAAGTGTGCGTATCTGCAGGCTGATCGCCTCGCGGGTCACGTTCAAGTCATCCGCGGCGCGCGTGAAATTCAGGTGCTCACCAGCGGCCCTAAAGGCAACAAGTGCGCGAAGTGGCAAGGAATTGACCAAGTCAGCCATGAATTTTTTCTTACGGCAAGCTAGATATTTTTTCAAGGTCACAAGACCTCCACGCACAACTAACCTGAATGTCACTTCCGTCAGAAGCAGGGGCGCAGGGCTTCCCGTCCCGGATCTCTGCGGTGAGGGAGAGGTAGTCATGGACAAAGCCACTATTCCAATCCTTCGTGGAGCAAGCCGTGCACACCGGAGGGCTCGCATATGCAGTTCATCGCCAGGAAAAATGGCGCACCCGCTGCAATCTGCCACCAGCGGCGCTGTAAGTGAATCGAAGCTGTTCGATGCCCACGCCGTTACAAGGCTAACTTCACCCTGTGTAACTCGATGCGCTTCGCCAGGAGTTTCATCTGACGTGCGGCGGGCTCCGCTTCGCTGAGTTCGTCCTTCAACGAAACAATGCGAGGACGTCCGTCGCTATACAGCGATGTCTAAGACAGAAAGAAACGAGATCAGAATTGCGGTCTCCAATCTGGGAAAGAGTAAATGACTACATACGTAAGGGCGGCGGTTGTTGGCGGGGGTGTCGTCGGTACCAGCATCCTCTACCATTTGGCGCAGCGCGGCTGGTCAGACTGCATACTACTGGAAAGAACGGAACTTACAGCCGGCTCGACCTGGCACGCTGCGGGCCTGCTACCACTGTACCATCCCAACTATACGCTCAGTCAGCTCAATTTGCGCTCGCTTGAGCTTTACGGCCGGCTGGAGGCGGAAACCGACCAGGATGTCGGATTTCATAAATGCGGGCAGCTAAGACTCGCGACATCGCGCGACCGGCTCGACGAATACGAGCATTATATCGGCCTCGCCAGATCGCTAGGGATCGATTGCGAGATCGTCTCTCCGGCGCGGGCCGCCGAATTGTGGCCGCTTGCCGATATGAGCGATGTCCTCGGCGCTCTCTATCATCCGCAGGACGGCCATATCGCACCGGCGGATCTCACTCAGGCTCTGGCCAAAGGTGCGCGTGCGAGAGGGGCGAAGATCCATCGCCAGACCGAAGTGACCGCGATAACGCAACTTTCTAGCGGAGAGTGGCATCTAACAACGCCGAAGGGCGATTTCGTGGCTGAGCATGTCGTTGCTGCCACTGGGAACTACGCCAGGCAAACGGGCCAAATGGTCGGGTTGAACCTGCCCTCCATTCCAGTTCTGCACCAGTATTTGGTGACGGATGGTATCGAAGAGGTTCGGCAGCGCCGCGCTGCTGATCAGGTCGAGCTTCCTGTGTTGCGCGATGATCGAGCAAAATTCTACCTGCGCCAGGAAAATGATGGACTGATCCTTGGCCCCTATGACGACGATCCGCCGTCGTGGGCGGTCCATGGAGTGCCCCCGGATTTCGGTGCCGATCTGCTGCCGCCTGAACTGGAACGTATCGAGCGCCAGATCGAAGGTGCGATCACGCGCTGTGCCGTCTTTGGCAGCGCTGGCATCAAAAGTGTGGTGAATGGCCCCATCGCGCACACGCCGGATGGGTCTCCGCTGATCGGCCCCGCACCGGGGTTACGCAACTTCTGGCTAGCTGAGGGGTTTACCGCTGGGATTCTTGTAGCTGGCGGTGCCGGACACTACCTGTCCGAATGGATCACTGAAGGCGAGGCATCGGTCGACATGTGGCCGGTTGATCCCCGCCGATATGGCCGTCATGTCGGTAAAAACCATACGCTCCTGAAGAACCGGGAAACTTATGGGCATATCTTCGACATCCACTATCCAAACCTTGAAATGCCGGCGGCGCGTCCGGCCAAGACCAGTCCCTGCTACGACAGGCTAACAAAGGCGGGCGCGGTTTGGCATGAGACCGGCGGATGGGAGCGCGCGCAGTGGTTTGCACCCGAAAGCACAACGCCCGAAACCCTGACTTTCCGTCGATCCGAGGCCTTTAGCCACGTTGCGACGGAGTGTCGTGCGGTACGCGAAGCTGTCGGGCTGATCGACCTGTCGAGCTTTGCCAAGTTCGAGGTCTCCGGTGCCGGTGCGGAAGCGTTTCTCGACCGCTTCCTTGCCAACCGCATGCCCTCTGCCGGCCGGGTGGCGCTTGCCCACGCGTTGACGCCCTCCGGTAAAGTTGCTGCGGAGTTCACGGTCGCTCGGCTTGCCCAGGATCGGTTCTATCTGGTGGGACCTGCCCTAACGGAACGACACGACGAGGATTTGCTGCACCGGGCCGCATCACCCGACCTGCAGGTGGATATCCGCAACGTGACGATGGGCTGGGGTTGCTTTGTTCTGGCTGGTCCGAATGCGCGGCGCCTGCTGGGAGAGTTAACCGATACGCCGCTGGACAACGACGCCTTCCCTTGGTTCGGGTGGCGTGAATGCGATCTGGGATGGGCCAGCGAAATCCGTGTGCTGAGGGTCAACTATGTCGGGGAGCTGGGCTATGAACTCCATCACCCCATCGCTTTCCAGCACCATCTGCTCGACCAGATCGAAACCGCTGGGGTAGCCTATGGATTACGCCATGTCGGTTTCCGGGCTCTCGATTCGCTTCGGCTTGAGAAATCCTATCGCGCGGTCCGAGTCGAGCTGACCGGTGAAGACACTTTGGATATGGCAGGAATGAGCCGTTTTGCCCGTGCGGACAAGGGCAGCTTCACTGGATGCGAGGCGGTCGTGGCCGAGCGCATGAGGCCTGTGGCGCGCAAGCTGGTCACGCTCGCCATCGACTGTGCTGGAAGCGATGTCGAACCCGGTGGCAATCAGGTGATCCATGCTGGTGACAAGATCGTAGGCCGCACACTATCCGGCGCTTTCGGCCATTTTGTTGGGACCGGATTGGCTTTGGCCTATCTGCCGCCGGATTTCGCTGCGCCTGGAACAGCCCTTGAAGTAACCATCCTTGGCAATCGGTACGCCGTGAAGGTGATCGCCGATTCTCCCCATGACCCCGACAACCTACGTCCGCGTGGGCTCTTACATGACGCCAGACCAACCCACGCCGGAACGGTGCCGGTTGATCTCGTTGCCGCTCAATAAAACGGTCCAAGAAGGAGGAAATCATGAAACAATTCACGCAACTCGCAGGCGGTGCAATCACCGGCCTTATCCTGTCCGTGTCCGCCGCTCAGGCGGGGTGCGGCAAGGTCACTATTTCGGATATGAACTGGGCATCTTCTGCCATCATAACCTCTGTCGCATCATTCCTGATGGAACAGGGATATGGCTGCAATGTGGTTAAGGTACCAACCTCGACCATACCGGCTCTGACCTCCGCAGCGGAAACCGGCGAGCCGGAAATTATCACTGAGATGTATCCTGTCGGTTCGTTCTCCTGCCTGAAGTCCTGGTCCAACGCAAAAACCGATCCAGGCACGACCATCGCACGAAAGAAGGCGAACAAAGGCCGAAGCTGGTGATCGATCATCAGTTCGTGGCTCGGCGCCTTGGCGGTTGCTGCGACTAGGACCGGCCGTCCACGAAGGGCGTTCATATCCATGACATCGAACAGGTGCTTCAATAAGCCGGTATAGGAAGCTTTATAGACCGGGGACCCGACCACGAGCGCATCGCACGTTTCGATGGCCGTCCAGATGCGGTCGAGCTCGAGAGGCGCTCCCTTGCGCCAGAAGGTGGTACCAAGGGACGGCCCCGCGTCCACAAGGTCGAACACGTGCGCGTTCCAGCCAAGTTCAGCGGCGGCAGTGCCTGTGATCGCGTCCACAAGGCTCCGTGTCTTCGACGGCCGACTGAAATTGCCGCTGATCCCAATGATCGTTCCCAACGGAATTACCTCCTTGACCAAGCGTGTCGTTGCATGGTGCCCGATTGCCTACGCGGCAAGCCGCGTGATAGCGGCGGTGCGTGATGCGCAGAGGCGGAATGTGAGGTTTTAGGGAGGTGGGTGGAGATGCGGTCCAACCGTACATCACGTATCGCTGCTAACAGGTGGGTAATTAGTCGGATTTCGGGACCAAGGAACAACGATCTTGGAGTGGCAGGTCTGACATTCATAATAATTGCTTCTTTTGTCGGGAGATTTGCCCTGAACCTGCAAAAGAGATTTTTCTCCACGGTCGAAACATTTTACGCAAAGCCAATGCTGTGGTGTGGCGGCGTTAGCGTCTACTTGGCTAACATAAGCAAATCCTCCGACTCCAACGTCGTGAAGGCGGTATCCGGCCTTCTCAGCATCCCATGCTTTGAGGCGAGCTACTTCTTGTTCCAACGAGCGTATGCTGTCCAGCAGCTTCGTCTCGCGCTCGTTCGCCGCAATCGCGCTGTTCTGAGCATCTAGAATTATAGATTGAAGTGCGATTACCTTTTCCCGAACCATCGCAGCATCGCGCACGTCAAGCAAACCCTTGACCATGTCGGCCGCAGTTTTGATCGACCCCAGTACCGCCGCCAACTCTGCAACCATCTTCCCCTCCCTTTTCCCGACGCCACGGTGCGCCTTGGTGGGATGGGGAGTCAATCTTTCTTTATAGATACGCCTGAACCGATAGCGGGCTGGCCGTCCGCAAGGAAAGCAATGCCGGCTTGTTCCAGTGTCAATCGAATTACCTGAAGGCTGGCGGGCTGAAGGGACGTTTTGCCATTCTCGTAATTCCGGATCGTCACGTCGCTGACGCCAGCGGCCTTGGCAAGCTCGCCCTGTGTCCAATCTTTCAAGGCTCGCGCCGCTTTGCACTGTGAAGGTGTCATACAGAAGGGCTTGCCATGCCAAAATGAAAAACGCAATTCCTTTCGAAAAACATGTTGACTTATGGTTTACGTAAAACGATAGTCCTTTTGTTTTTCGAAAGGAGTCGCCACATGAACGCCCATACCAAGATATCTCCCACCCCGAGGGCAGACCAGATTGTCGAGTTGATCCGAGACAATATCCGAGCCTGCAGCACGCCGAGTGAAAAAGCAGCGTACACGCCACTCGACGAGTGCCGATACGCGCTGGAAGAAGATATGTCGTGGCAGGCTTGCACCAGCCCGGCCGCGGCCATCTTGAAGCTGTGTTTGATTGCCTCGACCGCATCCTGCGCGCTGTCGCACCTTACTGACGAGCGACTTCAGTGCCTAACAGACGATAACATCGCGCGGGAAGTTGGGACCATAATTCGTTGGATCGAGCGCGAGTTTGGCCTCAGCCCGGAAACGATCCGCGATTACTACCACACCGACCGCACCGAGCGGAGCGCGTGGGGGAAGGATCGAAGCGACGAGACGTCGATACTGCCATGACCCGCACCGCCGCCGCCGAGATCAACGAACTTCGCGCCCAACGCCGAGCGAACCGGCGCAAGATGGCGACGGCAAGCCCAGAGGTGCGGGAGTTGTGCCAGCGCCTGGACGATGTACTGGCGGCGCTCATTTACAAGCTGGAGCGCGCCTAAAGTTTGCCTGCGTATCGGACGGGACTTCTAATCTCGTAACCGTAATGGATGGATGCCGGTTCGAATCCGGCCGCAGGCTCCACCCGGGAACCACCACAACCCGGCCCGTCGCTAGAAATGGCGGCGGGCAGCCCTTGACGCAGATACGCAGATTTCACTTCATGGAAGTGCCAAGAGACGGCAACGTACACTTCCGGAGGGCAACATGTGCAATGACGTTATCACCGTCGATGGGGCAGTCGGAGATGTATCTGCCGACCTTATGAAGGCTGCCACCGACATCCGGCGCCGACATGCCGGCATTGCCAGCGAGATGGTTGAGATAGGCAAGACCCTGCTGTGGGCGAAAGAAGAGTGCAGCCACGGCGTATTCCTGACGTGGCTGGAACGCGATGTTGGTATCGCCCCGCGTCTGGCGCAGATGTACATGCGGGCCGCCGAATGGTCGAGGGTTGATAGAAATGCGAAATTGATTTCGCATTTGCAGCCGACCGCCGTGTTGAAGCTTGCCGCGAAGTCGACGCCGGAAAGCGTCGTTTCCGCCGTGGCCGAGAAGATTGATACGGGCAGCCTCGTGAAGCTAAGCGACGTGGACGTCTTGCTCGCGGACGCTCGGGATAAGAAGCGGAAGGCTGCGGAACAGGCGAGATTAGAAGCCCGCTCGCCCGCTGCAAAAGCCGCAGAGAGACGACGTCGAGAAAAAGCAAAACTTGAAGATGCGGAGCGAGAACGCCGTTATCGCGAGGAGCAAGACCGCGCATGGGAAATGGCGGTAGAGGCGGCAACCATCATCCGAGGTAGGCTTACAGTGGAAGAATGGGATCGGTTATTCGAGATACTGACTCCCAAGTACTATGCTTCCTCCAGAATCCTTGATGCTATGGGCATGTCGCGCTTTGTGGATCCTGGGATGGACGGCTATATGCCCGCGGCGTTCAAGGCCTATGACGACCCCGACAAAGCAAAGCTCTTGGAAGAGAATGCAAACTTGCGCGAAGATTGTGCGAGCATGAAGGAAACCTTCCGCCTCATTCGAAAAGAATACGAGGACGAGGGCTTCACCCCGCCCACTTTCGTGCCAATCGAAAAGCGGGATTGGGAGGACGCCGCCTGATGCGCCACGACAACGATAACAAACGCGGTGCCCTTCCTATGGGTTGTCCACCTCGCGGGCTCAGTCGCGACCAAGCGGCAGAGTATGTGGGCGTCTCACCGACCAAGTGGGACGGCATGGTTGCAGATGGCTCTATGCCCCAGCCGAAGCTGGTAGGCGCGCGCGTCATTTGGGATCTACGGAAAATCGATCTAGCTTTCGACGATCTGCCTGATCGACAAACTGTAAATGAATGGGACGACGCGGGAGACTGCTTTGGCGAAGTTTCGACTTCTCGACGGCACCGGCGAGATTGAACTTAAGCACACGGTCGAAGACGTCGACCGGCACGGGAACGTGCGGGTTTATGTCCGTGTGCCTGGAGGAAAGAAAATACGCCTGCGCGAGCCGGTGGGCTCCCAAGCATTCGTGGAGGAGCATAAGGCTGCGTTGCTCGGAAAGCCCAAGCAGATCGCCAAGGTCGTACCGGCCAGCAAGGGAACCGTCCGCTGGCTTATCCAGCAATACTACACCAGCGCGGAATTCAAGAAGCTGGATACGCGGACGCAGCGCGTTCGCCGCCTGATTCTCGAAAAGCTTTGCGGCAAGCACGGTGACAAGCGGTATGCCGAACTGGAGCCGCGCCATATCCGGCAGTGGCGCGATGCGCGCACCGACACGCCAGAAGCGGCAAACGGCATTATCAAGGCCCTGCGCCAAGTCTATGCCTATGCCGTCAAGAACGACCTCGCAAAGGTTAACCCGGCCGCTGCAGTCGAGTACCTGACCAGCAACAATCCAACTGGCTTCCATAGCTGGACCTTGGCCGAGGTGGAGAAATTCGAGGAACGCCACCCGATCGGCACCATGCCGCGTTTGGCGCTCGCCCTGATGCTGTACACAGCGCAGCGCCGTTCCGATGCCGTGCTGTTCGGTCCGCCCCATGTCAATGACGGTTGGCTGTGCTTCACGCAGCAGAAGAACCGTAACCGCAAGCCCGTCTACCTGGAGATACCGATTCGGCCAGAGCTTCAGTCGATCATCGACTCCACCCCATGCGGGGAGGAGACGTTCCTTGTGACTGAGTTTCGGAAGCCGTTCTCGGCTAATGGATTCGGCAACTGGTTTCGGACGCGATGCGACGAGGCTGGACTTCCTCATTGCACCGCTCACGGGCTTAGGAAGGCCGCTGCGGCACGTCTTGCAGACCTAGGCGCCAGCGAGCACGAGATCATGGCGATCACCGGCCACCAGACTTCGAAAGAGGTCGGCAGATACACGAAGGCGGCCCGTCAAAGGCATCTGGCAAAGCAGGCGTTCGACCGCACTGCCGAGCCGATAATTGTCCCACTTTCTGCCAAATCAGAAAAAAGTGGGACACTTTTTTCGACTAAGATATTGAAAAGAAAGGAGAAATTCAGAACTTTGGTGCCCAGGGGCGGAATCGAACCACCGACACGCGGATTTTCAGTCCGCTGCTCTACCCCTGAGCTACCTGGGCCAACCAACGCCGATGCATGGGGAAACTGCATCCGTTCTTTCAGCGGCGCCGCCGCGCCCCCTGAAAGCGCGAGGGTTATAGCACGAGAATCAAGCCTGTCCAGCGCTGCGAAGGCGATTTCGACGAAGAAATCCAAAGCCTTCCAGGGCTTTGTTTTCCAGCCCGGCGGCGGGCCTCGAATCGGGCCCGGTCAGTCCTGCTCCGGCGTGTCTTCGCTGTCGCTGCCGGGGATAACGTAGGTGCCGCTCAGCCAGCGGTTTAGGTCGACATTCTTGCAGCGCACCGAGCAGAACGGATAGGTGTCGCGTGCCGAGGGCCTGCCGCATTCGGGGCAGGGGCGCCTTGGGCGAAGCGGCGTCACCTTGGCTTTTTCGCCTTCGCTCACGAGCGCTCGCCCGATGGCCAGTTGGCGTGGATCTTGTAGCCTTCGCCGGCGAGCAGGGCCACGGTTTCATAGAGGGGGAGCCCGACGACATTGGTGTAGGAGCCGACGAGCTTGATCACGAACGACCCGGCCAGCCCCTGCACCGCATAGCCGCCCGCCTTGCCGCGCCATTCGCCGCTGGCCAGGTAGCCGGCGATCTCCTCGTGCGGCAGCCGCTTGAAGCGCACCCGCGTTTCGACCAGGCGCAGGCGCAGCTTGCCGCTGGGGGCGATCAGGCAAACCCCGGTATAGACCCGGTGCGCCCGGCCAGAGAGCAATTGCAGGCAATAGGTGGCCTCGTCGGCCGTTTCGGCCTTGGGCAGGATACGCCGGCCAACCGCGACGACCGTATCGGCGGCAAGGACATAGCCGCCGAAAGGGCTGGCTTCCCGTGTCAGGGCCGCCAGCGCCTTCTCGGCCTTTTCCTTCGCCAGGCGCTTGGCCAGCGAGCGTGGGTGCTCGGCCCTGAGCGGTGTCTCGTCGATGCCGGCCGGAAGGATCCGGTCCGGCTCGATGCCCGCCTGCTGCAACAGTTCGATGCGGCGCGGCGACCCCGAGGCAAGCACAAGCGTCTGCGAACTGCTCATCCGGTCCGGCCGTCCCGATCGTGTGTCTTACTTGAAACGGTAGGTGATGCGGCCCTTGGTCAGGTCGTAGGGCGTCATCTCGACCAGTACCTTGTCGCCGGTAAGCACGCGGATGCGGTTCTTGCGCATGCGCCCGGCGGTGTGGGCGACGATTTCGTGTTCGTTTTCGAGTTTTACCCTGAACATCGCGTTGGGCAGCAATTCCGTGACGACTCCCGGAAACTCGAGGACTTCTTCCTTCGGCATTCGAACCCTTTTCTTGGATGGCATTGCGGCGGCTGGCCGCGAATTTGCGCGGAACCTATAGTATAATCCGCAGTTTGTGAACACGCTTAATCAAGGGGACGGTTGCTGGCCGGCGGTGCCGAAACGCTGGCCGATGCGCGCCTTGAGGCGTTCGCGCACGTCGCGATAGCCGGCCATGATCTGTTCGCGGGTTCCGCTGATCGTCGTCGGGTCCGGCATCGGCCAGTATTCGACCTCCACCGCCAGCGAGCGTGTCAGTTCCAGCGCCGCATGGTGGGCTTCCGGCGCCAGCGTGATGATGAGGTCGAAATAGTCGTCTTCGAGATCGTCCAGCGTGCGCGGGCGATGGTCGCCGAGCGACAGCCCCTCTTCGGCGAGCACCGCGTCGACGAACGGATCGCGTTCGCCGCTGCGCACCCCGGCAGAGGCGACGAAGACGGTCGCCGGCAGCATTTTACGCGTCAGCGCCTCGGCCATCGGCGAGCGTACGGCATTCATGCCGCACATGAAGAGGATGGAGCGAGGGTGGCGGCTGGACAGTTTATCCTCGCCAGTGCAGCACGCAAACCAGCGTGAACAGGCGGCGCGCGGTATTGAAATCGATCTCGATCTTGCCCGACAGGCGGTCCATCAGCGTTTGCGAGCCTTCGTTGTGCAGGCCACGCCGGCCCATGTCGATCGCCTCGATCTGGCTTGGCGTCGAGGAGCGGATGGCGTCATAATAGCTTTCGCAGATCAGATAGTAGTCCTTGACGATGCGCCGGAAGGGCGTCAGCGACAGGATGTGCGTCACCACGGGATCGCCGTCCGCGCGCCCAATCGCCAGGACCAGCCGGCGCTCGGCCAGCGACAGTTTCAGCGTATAGGGCCCGCTGCCGTCGTCGTTGACCGGGCGAAAGCTGTTTTCCTCGATGAGGTCGAAGATCGCCACCGCCCGCTCATGCTCGATATCGGGGGTCGAACGACTGATGGTCTCGTCGAGTTCGACGTCGATCAGCCTGGCGTGGTCGGCGGCCTTGTTCGACATGGCGGCTACATGTTCAGCCTTATGGCGACGGAGCGCGCATGGGCGTCGAGGCCTTCCGCCGTCGCCAGCGCGATCGCCGCCGGTCCAAGTTTGCGCAACTGTCCGGCGCCAAGCTTCAGGACCGAGGTGCGCTTGACGAAATCGAGTACGGAAAGGCCCGACGAGAACCGGGCCGAACGCGCCGTCGGCAGTACGTGGTTGGAACCGCCGACATAGTCGCCGATGACTTCCGGCGTGTGGCGGCCGAGGAACACGGCGCCCGCATTGCGCAGGCGCGAAAGGAAGGACTCGGCATCGTCGATGGCGAGTTCCACATGCTCGGCCGCGATGCGGTTGGCGAGCGGCAGCGCGGCCTCGAAGGAATCGACCAGGATGACCGCGCCGAAGTCGCGCCAGCTGGCCGCGGCCGTCTCGGATCGTGACAGCCGCGTCAGTTGCTTCTCCACCGCCTGCTCGACCGCGCGGCCGAAGGCGGGATCGTCGGTGATGAGGATCGACTGGGCCGCCGTGTCGTGCTCGGCCTGCGCCAGAAGGTCGGCGGCGATCCAGTCCGGATCGTTGGAGCCGTCGGCGATCACCAGCACTTCGGACGGCCCGGCGATCATGTCGATGCCGACCGTGCCGAACACCTGTCGCTTGGCCGCTGCGACATAGGCGTTACCCGGCCCGACGATTTTCGACACCGGGCTGACGGTCTGCGTGCCGTAGGCAAGGGCTGCGATGGCCTGCGCGCCGCCGATCCGGTAGATCTCGGAAACGCCGGCGAGATCGGCGGCGACCAGCACCAGCGGGTTGATGGCGCCGCCGGGGGCCGGCACCACCATGACGATGCGCTCCACACCCGCGACCCGCGCCGGCACCGCGTTCATCAGCACCGAACTCGGATAGCTTGCCGTGCCGCCGGGCACGTAGAGCCCGACAGCCTCGATCGCCGTCCAGCGCGAGCCGAGTTCGACACCGATCGGGTCGCGGTAGCGCTCGTCTTTCGGCATCTGGCGGCTGTGATGGGCATGGATGCGCTCGCGCGCCAGCTTCAGGGCCTCGACGGTGGCCGGATCGGCCTCGGCATAGGCTTGGCGGATCGCGTCTTTCGATACGGCGATGCCGAGCGCGTCGAGGTCGGCGCGGTCGAACTGCCGCGTGTAGTCGATCAGCGCCGCGTCGCCTTCGGCGCGTACCCGCGCGAGGATGGCGCGCACCGCCGCGTCGACATCCGCCGACACCTCCCGCTTGGTGGAGAGGAAGGCGGCGAAGCGCTGCTCGAAATCGGCGTCGGATCGGCGAAGGGTGATGGCCATGGAGTTTCAGATTCCGTGTGCGGGGCGCGAGGCCTCCCAGGCGCCGCCGAGATCGGCGAGGCGCGCCTCGATGCATTCGACTTCGAGCATGATGGCGCCATCGCCGGCGAAGATCAGTTCGACGATGCCGGCCGGCTCGCGGATCGGCACGAAGCTGATCGCCAGCAGCGACAGCACTTCGGCCGGCTTGTCGCGGGAGATCCCGCTGAGCTTGACGCCCAGCACCCGGTCGAAATGCAGTACGCTTTGCCGGCGCTCGTTGTGCTTGCGGAAGAAACTCGATTTCTGCTCCCAGGCGAAACGGTTCATCGGCAGGATGAAGCGCTTGGCCGCAGGCAGGTATTCGAGGTCGCCGACCCGCATGACGGCATCCTGCGCGCAGGCGGAGACGATGCCGAGGTCCTGTTCATCGAGCGCGATGAGCTTGAGGGCGTCCATGCGTGTTTCGCACCTGCGAAAAGGTTGCTGTCAGCCTTTTGTTAGGCGGTCTCCGCCGGTAGCGCAACCATGACGCGTCAGCCGGAAATACGTTCGATGGTCGCGCCGCAGCCGGAAAGCTTCTCTTCCAGGCGCTCGAAGCCGCGGTCGAGGTGGTAGACGCGGTTGACCGTCGTTTCCCCTTCGGCGGCGAGCCCGGCGATGACCAGCGACACCGAAGCGCGCAGGTCGGTCGCCATCACCGGCGCGCCCTTCAGTGCAGCCACACCCTCGACGACGGCCGTCTGGCCGGAAAGCGTGATGCGCGCGCCAAGCCGCGCCAACTCCTGCACATGCATGAAACGGTTCTCGAAGATCGTCTCGGTGATGCGCGATTTTCCTTTTGCCATGGTCATCAGGCCCATGAACTGAGCCTGTAGGTCGGTCGGGAAGCCGGGAAACGGCTCGGTCGTGATGTCGACCGGCGAGATGCCCGCGCCGTTGCGGCGCACCCTGATGCCCTCGTTGGTCGGCGTGATTTCGGCGCCGGTCTGGCCGATCACGTCGAGCGCAGACTGCAACAGGTCCGGCTTCGCGCCTTCCAGCACCACGTCTCCGCCGGTCATGGCGACCGCCATGGCGTAGGTGCCGGTTTCGATCCGGTCCGGGATGACGCGCACACGCGCACCCGAAAGCCCGTCGACGCCGTCGATGGTGATGGTGGAGGTGCCGGCGCCTGATATCTTCGCGCCCATGGCGTTGAGGCATTCGCCGAGGTTGACGATCTCCGGCTCGCGGGCGGCGTTCTCGAGCACGGTCTCGCCGCGCGCCAGCGAGGCCGCCATCATCAGCACGTGGGTGGCGCCGACCGAAACCTTCGGGAAGACGTAGCGATTGCCCCTCAGGCGGTTCTTCGCCCGGGTGATGACGTAGCCGTTCTCGACGTCGATCTCGGCGCCCAGCGCCTGCAACCCTTCGATGAACAGGTCGACCGGGCGCGTGCCGATGGCGCAGCCGCCGGGCAGCGATACTTTTGCCTCGCCCATGCGCGCCAGAAGCGGCCCGACGACCCAGAACGAGGCACGCATCTTCGACACCAGTTCGTAGGGCGCGGTGGTGTCGACGATGGTGCGGGCGGAAAAGTTGATGGTGCGCGAATAGCCCGCCCGCTGGTTCTCGCGCCGGCCGTTGACCGAATAGTCAACGCCGTGATTGCCGAGGATGCGGATGAGTTGCTCGACGTCGGCCAGATGCGGCACGTTTTCCAGCGTCAGCGTGTCGTCCGTCAGCAGCGAGGCGATCATGAGGGGGAGGGCGGCGTTTTTCGCGCCCGAAATCGGAATGGTCCCGGCCAGCTTGTTGCCGCCGACAATCCTGATGCGATCCATGAAAAGCAGCCTTTCCGGCAGGCAAGCCGGTTTCAATCGGTTGAGGGAGGTCCTCTAGACTATCGGTGTCCCCGGTTCAAGAAATAGGATTGCCGGCTGCATGCGCCAACGGCGATCCCGCGATCACTCTTTTTCCTCCCGGCCGGCGGCGCCGAGCCCTTCGGGCCTGGTGTCGGCCTGGCCCGCCCGGCGCGAACGCGCCTGCGCCTTGCGCTTCTGCAGGTTGGCGCGCAACGCCTCGGCCAGCCGCGCCCTGCGTTGCGCGGTGGCATCGTTGGCTTCGCTGTCTTTATGAGCCATATAGTCGTCCCGACCCTCGTGGGCAGTCATGGTCGCGATTGTGGCGAGCGCATGTCGATCCGACAGCGCAGATTCGCCGATCCACAAGTAATCTACGCGCGCGTGCCCGCACGGCAAGCTATTCCGCGCTATCCGGCTTGGTCGGATGCCGGTGGTGTTCGGCCACGGTCGAGGCCGGCGCCCCTGTGTCGCTGCAACGCGCCACCGAGGGCGTTGCGGCCGGATATTCCGGCGTAGTTGCGTCATCTTCTGCAAAGAGTCGCATTTTCACCTGTTGACGAAACCATCAAAATCAAGGAAACAGCCCGCGACGCTGCAGTAGCTCAGTGGTAGAGCACTCCCTTGGTAAGGGAGAGGTCGAGAGTTCAATCCTCTCTTGCAGCACCAGTTTCCTTTCCATTCCGCGATCAGACCGGGCGTGCCGGTCACCGCCGGCTGTATGACAGCGCGGCGGTGGCCGGTGAGAATCCGGTGACTTGGCGTTGCACATAGAAGTCGGGCTTGCGGATGGAGATCATCAGCAGGGCGGCGACGAATATGATGAAAAGGAAGTTGTAGGGCATGAAGAAGATGCTCTCCGTGACGTTGATCGTCAAAAGCATGCCGATCAGCACATTGAGCCCGAGCCAGCTGTTGTCCGGCGCTGCGATGTGCAGGCAAGCGCCTTTTACCAGCGTGCGGACGACGAGTACCATGAACGGCACGAAGCCCAAGAGCCCGAACGACAGCAATATGTCGCGGTATCCGCTATGCGCGTTGGGGCTGCCCCAGTCGATCTCCGCCTTGATCTTCCAGCCGGCGCTGCTGCCGCCGCTCCAGAATGCCTGGTAGCCGTAGCCGAGCAGGGGCTTTTGCGCGATGGCCTCGTCCTCCAGCCTCCACATCGGAACGCGCCCGGTAAGGCTGGTGTCCTTTCCGAGGGCGGCGAGCGAAGGCACGACGATCTCGGAACCGATGAAATAGGCCGCTCCCGCCCCATGCAGCGCAAGGAGGACGAGCGCCACCCGCCCGATTCCTTTGAGGCGCTTGAGTTGGCAGAAGAAGAGCACCAGCAAAAGAGCGACCAGCACCGACAGCAGGCCCGTCGCCGAGCCGGACGCCAGCAGGCAGGTCAGGCTTGTCGCCACGACGATCAGCCCGAGCCGTCGCGAAATCGTCCCCTCCCATGTCAGGATCGCGCCAGCCAGGAGCGCCACGGCCCCATGCCAGCCGAGCAGGTTCTTGTGCGAGAACAAGCCGCTGATGCTGCCGTCCGGCATCCGTACCGTGGAAGGTGCGACGACGAGCAGGACGAGGCTGAACAGGAGGGCGGGGAAAAGGGCTGCCACGATGACAAACAGGAACTGCCGCGGCGTGAACCGGATCGCAATGAGATAGGCGAGCGCCATGGAGAGCGTGAGCGCAAGTGCCCGGCGCAGGCTGATCGAGCCGCTGGCCGACCAGGCCACCGAAAGGAACGGCAGCACGAACAGGAAGGTGATGAGCGGGCGATGCCGCAGTGTCAGCAGGATCTGCTCGATGTTGTTGGCGACCAGCATGACGGTGATGGCAAAGGCGGGCAGGAGGATCACGTTCGCACTGAGGCCGCCTGTCGCATCGCTTTGCAGGTAGAGGGCGATCGGGACCCCCCAGCACTCGATCCCGCGCCAGGGAAGCGAGACATTGCCCAGGCGGATGCGGCCATAGCGTGTCACCACGCCTCCATCGTCTTCCTGCGCCGGCGGCGGCTTCTCCAGTCATTCTATCGGTATCGGGCGGGCGGGTCCCTCATCACAATGGCTGTGGCCGGTGTCGCCGATTTGGGGAGGCGACGGGGTTTTTCTTTCGCGCGGCAGCCTCGTATCGTCCTTGTCGCGAGGCTTCGGCGGAAATTGGCATGAGCGTGATGGCTGAAACATTTGGCGGGAGACCGCGCGCCCCGGCACCGGCCGCTGCGGGCAAGGCCATTCCCTCGCTTGACGGCATTCGCGCGGTTTCGATCCTGATCGTGTTCCTTTCGCATGCCGGGCTGTCGCGCTTCGTACCCGCCAGTTTCGGCCTGACGCTTTTTTTTTCCTCTCCGGTTACCTGATCACGACGCTGCTTACCCGCGAGGCCGATCGCTACGGCTCGATTTCGCTGTCGGCGTTCTACCGTCGCCGGGCGATCCGGCTGCTGCCGCCGCTGCTGGTCACGCTGGCGCTCGCGGCGGTGGTCTGCTGGTTCGGCCTGATTTCGGGCGAGATCGACGCCCGCTCGCTGGCGAGCCAGATCTTCTTCTTCAGCAACTATTATAATCTCTACGGCCCCGCGCATGAGGGGCTCGGCGGCACCGGGGTCCTGTGGTCCCTTGCCGTGGAGGAGCATTTTTACCTGCTGTTTCCATTGCTTTTCATCCTGCTGTTCAGGGGCGCGATCGGCATCCGCCATATCGTCGCGTTGGTGGTGCTGGTGCTTGTCTGGCGCTGCGCGCGTATCGCCCTGTGGGGCGCCGACGAATGGACGATCTATTTTTCAAGCGACACGCGCATCGATTCGATCCTGTTCGGGTGCCTGTTGGCGCTTCTGGAATGGCGCGGCTTCCGCCTCCCGGAGGGCCGGGCGGCATGGCTGATCCTCGCCGCCGCGGTCTGCCTGCTGCTGCCAACGTTCGTCGTTTCCAGCGACTTCTTCCGCTCGACGTTCCGCTATTCGCTACAGGGATTGGCCTTGATGCCGTTCTTCTTCTATGCCGTGCACTGGCCTTCGGCCTTGCCGTTCCGGCCGCTGAACTGGCCGATTGCGCGCCGGATAGGGATATATTCCTACAGTATCTACCTGAGCCACGACGTCTTCATCGATGCGCTCGGGCGGCAAGGCGCGTCCACGATGGCCGTCCTGATCGTCGCGGGCGCGCTATCTGTCGGCTATGCGGCCCTGCTTCACGAACTGGTCGAGAAGCCGTTTCGCGGCATGCGTTCGCGCACCGTCGGCCACCCGGTCCAGGCCGGCGCGGCGGCGGGTCTGGTAGCGGCCGAGCGGCCTTCAGATGACACCTTGCAGCCGGGTCGCGGGGCTGGTACACAACCCGCGTTCGGCCGAAGCCGGATGCCCTGATTTCAAGGCTTTCAGGGGCGGATCGAGGAATTTTCTCTCGCTGGCCGCACCGTGCCTTTTCCCGAAAACGGCGTGAGTTCGGCTTGCGGGCACCATGCCGCGCCAGCAGCGGATGTCGTCATGACCAATGTCACCCTCACCGGTCTTGCCCGCGAACTAGCCGAGCGGGCGTCCGCGAACCGGCCCGTGCGCATCGGCGTCATCGGTTCCGGCGAGATGGGCACCGACCTGGTGACGCAAGGCATGCTGATGCCGGGCATTTCGGTCTGTGCGATTTCGACGCGCCGCCCGCATACCGCCCGCAACGCCATCCGCGTCGCCTATGGCGACGAGACCATGGCGCGCGAGGCCGACACGTCCTCGAAAGTCAGCGAGGCGATCGAGACCGGCAGAATCGCCATCACCTCCAACGAGATGCTGGTTACCAACCCGCTCATCGACGTGGTTATCGATGCCACCGGCAAGCCGGGCGTCGCCGCCGATTTCTGCCTGTCGGCGATGGAGCATGGCAAGCATCTGGTGATGATGAACGTCGAGGCCGACGTCACCATCGGCTGCCTGTTGAAGCAGGAGGCCGACCGGCTCGGCGTCGTCTATTCGGTCGGCGCCGGCGACGAGCCCTCCTCCTGCATGGAACTGATCGAGTTCGCCACGGCGCTGGGCTACACCATCGTTGCCGCCGGCAAGGGCAAGAACAACCCGCTCAACCACGATGCGGTGCCCGACGACTATCGGACGGAGGCCGAGCGCCGCAACATGAACCCGCGCATGCTGGTCGAGTTCGTCGACGGCTCCAAGACCATGGTCGAGATGTGCGCCATCGCCAACGCCACCGGCCTGGTGCCCGACGTGCCCGGCATGCACGGCCCGAAGGCCGACCGCGATTCGCTGGCCAGGGTGCTGATACCGCGCGAGGACGGCGGCCTGCTCGCCAAAAAGGGCGTGGTCGACTATACGGTGGGCAAGGGGGTTGCACCCGGCGTCTTCGTCATCGTCGAGGCGACGCATCCGCGCATCATCGAGCGCATGGACGACCTGCATATCGGCCACGGCCCCTATTACAGCTTCTTCCGGCCCTATCACCTGACCTCGCTGGAGGTGCCGCTGACGGCGGCGCGCATCATGCTGCACGGCAAGCCCGACATGGTGCCGCTGCCGCGCCCGGTGGCCGAAGTCTGCGCGGTCGCCAAGCGCGACCTCGCCGCCGGCGAGACCTTCGATGCCATCGGCGAGACCTGCTACCGTTCCTGGACGATGACGGTCGGCGAGGCGCGCGCGCAGAATGCCGTCCCGGTGGGCCTGCTGGAAGGCGGCAAGGTGCTGAAGCCGGTCAGGAAGGGCGAACTGCTCACCACCGCCAACGCATTGCCCGACACCACGACGCGGCTTTATGCGCTGCGCAAGCGCCAGGACGAGATGCTCTACGGCAAGGGCTGAGCGGCTACTTCCCCAGTTCGATCGCCCGCAGCCTTGCGGCCTCGACGGCTTCCGTCAGCAATCTGGTGAGGCGATCTTCGCCCATCAGCACGCCGAGCGCCGCCGCCGTCGTGCCGTTGGGGCTGGTGACGCGTTCGCGCAGCGTTCCGGGTTCCTCCGGGCTTTCGGCGGCGAGGCAGGCGGCGCCGTAGACGGTCTGGCTGGCGAGCAGCTTCGCCGTATCTTCCGGCAGCCCGGCGTGCCTGGCGGCGGCCGTCAAGGCCTCGATGAAGTGGAAGATATAGGCTGGGCCGGAGCCGGAGACGGCCGTGACCGCGTCCATCAGGCTCTCGTCGGAAACGGTCGCCACCTCGCCGCTGACCGAAAGCAGGTCGGCGACCGCCTGCCCGGTCTCCTGCGAAACCAGCGCGTTGGCGTAGAGCACCATCATGCCCTTGCCGATCGCGGCCGGCGTGTTGGGCATGCAGCGGATGATCGGGGCGCGCTCGCCGAGCACGTCCTCGAAGGTGGCGACCGGAGTGCCGGCGGCGATGCTGAGGAAGGTGGTGCGGCCGTCGCCGAAGCGCGCATAGGCGCTGGTTACCTCGCGGATGACCTGCGGCTTGACCGCGATCACCACGAGTTGCGGCACGGCGTTGGCGGGAATGGCGCCGGCGTCTGCGGCGGCCCGGCAGCCGAGCGCCTCCGCGCGCTGGCGCAGTTCCGCGTTCGGCTCGACCACGAAGACCTCGCTCGCCGCGAGCTTGCCCGAACTGACCCAGCCCGAGAGCATGGCGTAACCCATATTGCCGCAGCCGGCGAGAACAAGCCTGATCGTCATTGGAATCCTCCGAAGAAAGCCGTTCTTTAGAGCCTCGGGCTCCGCGAGGGAAGGCCCGTAAAACGGCCTGGATTTCGAGTTTACGGCATCGGGCGGCGCATGGGCGGTATTGCGCCCCGGTATTTTCGTGGAATGCTGGGTCTGGCGTATTTGCGCGACACCGCACGAATATGCGATGAACCTTCAACTTCAAGCACGATCCCGCGAGGGGCCATCCCTCGGCGTGCGCCGACAGCAGGACAGACCAGGCATGGCCAAACTGATCGACGGAAAAAGCGTCGCAGCCGACGTTGTGAACGAGGTGAAGGCCATGACGGCCGATCTGGTTGCAAAGAACGGCCCCCAGCCCGGCATCGCCGTGGTCATCGTCGGCGAGGACCCGGCGAGCCAGGTCTATGTCGCCTCGAAATCGCGCACCGCCAAGGAGTGCGGCTTCCTGTCCATCCAGCACGCCTTGCCGGCCGAAACCTCCGAAGCCTCGCTGCTGAAGCTGATCGACGATCTCAACCGCGATGCCTCCATCCACGGCATCCTCGTGCAACTGCCGCTGCCCGACCATATCGATTCCGGCAAGGTCATCCAGGCGATCGCGCCGGAAAAGGACGTCGACGGCTTCCACTTCATCAATGTCGGTAAGCTCGGCACCGGCGAGCTCGAAACGGCTTTCGTGCCCTGCACGCCGGCCGGCTCCATGCTTCTGATCGAGCGGGCGCGCGGCAAGGACCTGTCCGGCCTCAATGCGGTCGTTCTCGGCCGCTCCAATATTGTCGGCAAGCCGATGGCGAACCTGCTGCTTGCCGCCAATTGCACCGTCACCGTCGCCCATAGCCGCACCAAGGATTTGGCGGCGCTGGCGCGCACCGCCGATATCCTGGTTGCCGCCGTCGGCCGGCCGCAGATGGTCAAGGGCGACTGGATCAAGCCGGGCGCGACCGTCATCGACGTCGGCATCAACCGCATTCCCGCGCCGGAAAAGGGCGAGGGCAAGACGCGGCTGGTCGGCGATGTCGATTTCGCCGAGGCCGAGAAACTGGCCGGCGCCATCACGCCCGTGCCGGGCGGCGTCGGGCCGATGACCATCGCCATGCTGATGGCCAACACGCTCGTTTCCGCTTATCTTGCCGCAGGATTGAAACGCCCGTCCTTCTGATTCCCGTCCGACTGACCGAAAGCGCCTGCCTTGCCGACAGTACCTGCCCCCTTGGACCGGCCGATCAGCATCGATCCCATCCAGGGCGGTCGGCAGTTCGCTTTCCTTCTCGTCGACAAGTTCTCGATGTTTTCGCTGGCGGCGGCGATCGATACGTTCCGTTCGGCCAACCGCCTGATTGGCCGCGATTTCTACGGCTGGACCACGGTTTCGGCCGACGGCGAGGCCGTCATGGCCTCCAACGGCATCCCCATCAAGATCGATTATGCGGTGGCCGATGTTCCGCCCGTGGACATCCTGTTCGTTGCGGTCGGGCTGACCACGGAGTTCCCCGGCAAGAGCAAGGTGCTGGGTGCGTTGCGTAGCTGGGGCCGCCGTGGCGGCGCGCTGGGGGCGCTTTCGGTCGGCTCCTACCTTCTGGCCGAGGCGGGCCAGCTCGAAGGCTACCGCTGCACCATCCACTGGGAGAACCGTGCCGGCTTCGTCGAGCGCTTTCCCGACATCGACTGCACCGGCAACGTCTACGAGATCGACCGCAAGCGCTATACCTGCGCCGGCGGCACCACCTCGATCGACCTGGCGCTGGAGATCGTGCGCGGCGACCTTGGGCCCGCCATTGCCAACGGCGTCGCCAACCAGTTCCAGCACGAGCGCATCCGCTCGGCCGGCGACCGCCAGCGCGTCGGACCGGAGCGCGACCTGACGGGCAAGTCGGACAAGCTGCGCAAGATCGTCGAACTGATGGCCGACCATCTCGATGAGCCGCTATCGGCCTTGCAACTGGCGCGGACGGCGGGCCTGTCGGTGCGGCAGGTGGAGCGGCTGTTTCTGCGCCACCTCACCATGACGCCCGGCCGCTATTACATGCGCCTGAGGCTGGAGCGGGCGCGCGAGCTTCTACGGCAGACCAACATGCCGATCCTCGACGTGGCGATCGCCACCGGCTTCACCTCGCATTCCTATTTCGCGCAGAGCTACCGGCAGCAATTCGGCCGCCCGCCGTCGGAAGAACGGCGCACGACCTACTGATCGGCATTTAGCGCCTCAGGCCGTTCCGAATGCGCTGGCGCCGAGGTCTGCCCGGGTGGCCATGGCGCGAAAGCCGGTGAACAGTTCGCGGCCGAAGCCGAATGCATTGGCCGAAAGGTCGGCGACCGGCGCCGGGCGCAGCGCCAGTTCCGCATCCGATACCTTGAGTTCCAGCGTCCCGGCCTCGGCGTCGAGGCGCACGATGTCGCCGTCGCGCACCTTGCCGATCATGCCGCCCTCCAGCGCCTCCGGCGTGACGTGGATCGCCGCGGGCACCTTGCCGGAAGCGCCGGACATGCGCCCATCGGTCACCAGCGCCACGTGCTGGCCGCGATCCTGCAACACGCCGAGCACGGTCGTCAGCCTGTGCAGTTCCGGCATGCCGTTGGCCTTCGGCCCCTGGAAGCGGACGATGGCGATGAAATCGCCCGTCAGTTCGCCGGCCTTGAAGGCGTCGTTGAGTTCGGCCTGGTCGTCGAACACCCTGGCCGGAGCTTCGATGACGCGTCGTTCCGGCTTGACGGCTGAGGTCTTGATGATGGCGTGGCCGAGATTGCCGGAAAGCACCTTGAGGCCACCCGTCGGCTGAAAGGCCTTGGGGAACGGCGCCAGGATGCGTTCGTCGCCGCTTGTTTCGGGCGCGGGCTCGCGTGCCACCGAACCATCGGCGCCGAGCTTCGGCTCGATGGCGTAGGGGCGCAGGCCTTCGCCGAACACGGTCTGCACGTCTTCATGCAGCAGGCCCGCGTCGAGCAGTTCGCGGATGAGGAAGCCCATGCCGCCGGCAGCGGCGAAATGGTTCACGTCGGCGAGCCCGTTCGGATAGACCCGCGCCAAAAGCGGCACGGCTTCCGACAGGTCGGAAATGTCCTGCCAGGTCAGCCTGATGCCGGCCGCGGCCGCGATCGCGATCAGGTGGATGGTGTGGTTGGTCGAGCCGCCGGTGGCGTGCAGGCCGACGACGCCGTTGACGATGACGCGCTCGTCGATCATCGCCCCGACCGGTGTATAGGCATTGCCGAGCGCGGTGATGGCCAGCGCGCGCTTCGCCGCTTCCTTCGTCAGTGCGTCGCGCAGCGGCGTGCCCGGATTGATGAAGGACGCCCCCGGCAGGTGCAGGCCCATGATCTCCATCAGCATCTGGTTGGAGTTCGCCGTTCCGTAGAAGGTGCAGGTGCCCGGCCCGTGATAGGACTTCGATTCCGCTTCCAGCAGTTCGGCGCGCCCGACCTTGCCTTCCGCGTAAAGCTGGCGGACCCGGGCCTTCTCGTCGTTGGGCAGGCCGCTGGTCATCGGCCCGGCCGGAATGAACACGGCTGGCAGGTGGCCGAAGGAAAGGGCGGCCATCAGCAGGCCGGGCACGATCTTGTCGCAGACGCCGAGGAAGGCGGCGGCGTCGAACATGTTGTGCGACAGGCCGATGGCCGCCGCCATGGTGATCACGTCGCGCGAAAACAGCGACAGTTCCATGCCCGGCTGGCCCTGCGTGACGCCGTCGCACATGGCCGGCACGCCGCCCGCCACCTGGGCGATGCCGCCGGCTTCCTTCGCCGCCTGCTTGATCAGTGCCGGATAGGTCTCGAACGGCTGGTGCGCCGACAGCATGTCGTTATAGGCGGTGATGATGCCGAGGTTGGGAACGTGGTCGCCGCCGAGCGCGACCTTCTCCGAGGGGCTGCACACGGCGAAGCCGTGGGCGAGGTTGCCGCAGGAAAGCACGGCGCGGTTGGCGGTGCCGCCCGAGGCCGCGGCGATGCGGGCAAGATAGGTCTCGCGACCGGCCTTGGAACGCTCGCGGATGCGGTCGGTAATGATTTCGATGTCGTGTCTGGCGGTCATGGCGCTATCCCGGCGACGTGGCGTTCCTACGAAGCACCCCACCTTTGCCGTCACCGCTCGAGGGTAGGGGCGTGCAGGCGCGTCAGGGCGCCCAGAAAACCTCGACCGGCTTCGGCGAGGCGTCGATGACGGTCCGGATCGGCTTTGCGGGGCCGGGTTCCATCACTCCCTCGAAGGTCGCCCGCTTTTCCGTGCCTTCGATATGCAGCGCCAAAAAGCGCGCCTCGACGATCCGGGTCATCGAAAGCGTCAGGCGCGGCTCGCCGGCGCTTGCCGCATGAACCGGCAGGACAGTCCTTTGCGAGGCCGGATCGAGCAGGACGGGCAGGTTCGCCGCATCGGGGAAGAACGAGGCGGTGTGGCCGTCATTGCCCATGCCGAGCACGGCGGCGTCGAGCGGCCATGCCAGCTTGCGCAAGGCGTGGTCGGCCTCGGCCGCCGCCGCCTCGATGTTTTCCGCTTCGTGGTAGAGCGGTACGAATCTGGCCGCAGCGGCGTCGTGCTGAAGCAGGTTGCCCGCCACCAGCGCCGCGTTCGAGCGCTCGGATGTTGCCGGCACGAAACGCTCGTCGATCAGTGTCACGATTACCTTTTCCCAGGCGATGGCTTGCGTGGACAAAGCGGCGAAGAACTTTGCCGGCGTGGTGCCGCCCGAAACGGCGAGGAACGCCTCGCCGCGTTCGGCAATGGCCTCAGCCAGATGGCTGGCGACGACCGCGGCGAAGGCGGATGCCAGTTCGTCGCGGGTCGCAAAACCGTGCCAGGAAAAGTTGCCCTTCATGCCGCTCAGTTGCTTTCGTGCCAGGTACGCCCGTCGCGCTCGATCAGCGCGATCGAGGCCGAGGGACCCCATGTGCCGGCCGTGTAGCCCTGCACTTCCTGCTGGCCGGCGGCCCAGGCGTTCTGGATCGGGTCGATCCATTTCCACGCCGCCTCGACCTCGTCGCGCCGCATGAACAGCGTCTGGTTGCCCCGGATCACGTCCATGATCAGGCGCTCATAGGCATCCGGCGAGCGCCCCTTGAACGATTGCGCGAAGCTCATGTCGAGCGGGATCTGGCGCAGCCGCATGCCGCCCGGACCCGGATCCTTGATCATGATGAACTGCTTGACGCCCTCGTCGGGCTGCAAGCGGATGACCAACTGGTTGGGGAAGATCGGTCCCGCGCTTTCACCGGCAAAGATGGAATGCGGGATCGGCTTGAACTCGATGACGATCTCCGAGACACGGGTAGCCAGCCGCTTGCCGGTCCGCAAGTAGAACGGCACGCCGGCCCAGCGCCAGTTGGCGATCTCGGCCTTGATGGCGACGAAGGTCTCGGTGTTGCTTTCGCTGCCCAGCTCCTCGACATAGCCCTTCACCGGACCGCCGGCGGAAGCGCCGGCGCGATATTGCCCGCGCACCGTCTCCTTGGGCGCTTCCGTGCCGTTGACGCGCTTCAGCGCCCGCAGCACCTTCAGCTTCTCGTCGCGCACGGCATCTGCATCCATGGAAGAGGGCGCTTCCATCGCCACCAGGCAGAGCAGTTGCATGATGTGGTTCTGCACCATGTCGCGCAGCGCGCCGGCCTTGTCGTAGTAGGTGACGCGGTCCTCCAGCCCCACGGTTTCAGCCACCGTGATCTGCACGTGGTCGATATGGGCCGAGTTCCACAAGGGTTCGTAGAGCGCGTTGGCGAAGCGCAGCGCCATCAGGTTCTGCACCGTCTCCTTGCCGAGATAGTGGTCGATGCGGAAGATCTGGTTCTCGTGGAAATCGCTGCCGATGAGGTCGTTGAGCGCATGCGCCGAAGCGAGGTCGCGGCCGATCGGCTTTTCGACGACGATCCGCGAATTGGGCGTGATCATCTTGTGCTCTTTGAGCTTGTGCGAGATGTCGCCGAACAGCGAGGGCGACACGGCGAGATAGAAAGCGCGGATGCGGTCGCTATCGCCGATTTTCTTCTTCAACTGGTCGAAGCCGGTGCCGCTGACGGCGTCGGCGGCCACATAGGAAAGCCGTTCCAGGAACTTCGCCAGTTCCTTGGCGTCGATGTCTTCCTTGGCCACGTGCTCGGAAATCGCCTTCTTGGCGAAAGCCTGGAATTCCTCGTCGCTCATCTTGGAGCGCGAGGTGCCGATGATGCGCGTCGGCTCCGAGAACTGATGGTCGCATTGCCGGTAGTAGAGCGCCGGCAGCAGCTTTCGTTCCGAAAGGTCGCCGGTGCCGCCGAAGATGATGAAATCGAAAGGGTCCACGGGAATAATCTGGCTCGTCATTGGTGTCCGTTCCGGCGCCGGCTCATCTTGCCGGAGTTGATATAATCTAATCGATTTAGATTGACCAGTGCCATGGTGTCACAGCATCAAAACGGTCACTGGTCCAGCACGGCGGCAGACCGATGGGCGATAGTCACCGTGCCTTCGCCTGTGCAACATAGGGTTCGAGCGGGAGAAGCCAAAGGAGAAAAAGGGCATGGGTTCTCACCTTTCAGCGAGCGTCGCGCAGGATCGCGCCTTCATGCAGGTGGTCGACGGCAAGCCGGTGGATTCGCTTTCGGGCGAGCGCCTGGATGTCGTCTGCCCTTCGGATGGCAAGGTTTTCGCCTCGGTCCCGCGGGCCGGCGCGGCCGATGTGGACAGGGCGGTGCAGGCGGCGCGCCGGGCCTTCGACGAGGGACCGTGGACGAGGATGCCGGCGGTGGAGCGCGGGCGCATCCTTACCCGCCTCGGCCTGCTGGTCGAGAAGAATGGCGAGGAACTGGCGGCGCTGGAATCGCGCGATACCGGCAAGCCGGCGCGACAGGGCAGGGCCGACGTCACCGCCACCACGCGCTACTACGAATTCTATGGCGGCGCCGGCGACAAGATCCACGGCGACACCATTCCCTTCCTCGACGGCTATACCGCGCTGACGCTGCGCGAACCGCATGGCGTCGTCGCCGGCATCATTCCATGGAACTACCCGCTGCAGATCCTGGCCCGGGTGGCGGGCGCAGCGCTCGCCATGGGCAATGCGCTGGTGGTGAAGCCGGCCGAGGACGCTTCGCTGACCGCGATCCGCATCGCCGAACTGGCGCTCGAGGCAGGCCTGCCCGAAGGCGTGTTCAATGTCGTCACCGGGCTCGGGGCGGAGGCAGGGGCGGCCCTTTCGGCGCATCCCGGCGTCGACTACGTCACCTTCACCGGCTCGCCCGCCACCGGCGCGGCCATCCAGCGGGCGGCGGCCGGCAACAACCGCGGCGTCACCATGGAACTGGGCGGCAAGTCGCCGCAGGTCGTGTTCGCCGACGCCGACCTCGACAAGGCGCTGCCGGTGCTGGTCAACGCCATTATCCAGAACGGTGGCCAGACCTGCTCGGCCGGCAGCCGGGTCCTGATCGAGCGGCCGCTCTATGACGAAGTGGCGGCGGCTTTGGCCAAGCGGTTTGCCGCGCTGGTCGCCGGCCCGCACGACGCCGACCTCGACCTCGGCGCGCTGATCAGCGCCAGGCAGCGGCAGCGTGTGTCCGCCATGGTCGAGCAAGCCGAGCAGGCCGGCGTTCCGGTGCTGGCGCGCGGGTCGATCCAAGCGGATGCGCCGGCCGGCGGCTTCTATTTCGCGCCAACGCTGTTCGGCGCGGTCGATCCCGCCGCCACGATCGCCCGCGAAGAGGTGTTCGGACCGGTGCTGACCCTGTTCGCCTTCGACGGCGAGGAAGAGGCGATCCGCCTTGCCAACGGCACCGACTACGGGCTGGTCGCCGGGGTCTGGACCCGTGACGGCGGCCGCCAGCACCGCGTCGCCAAGCGGGTGCGTTCCGGCCAGGTGTTCGTCAACGGCTATGGCGCCGGCGGCGGCATCGAACTGCCCTTCGGCGGCTTCAAGCGCTCCGGCCACGGCCGGGAAAAGGGGTTCGAGGCGCTTTACGACATGTCCACGACCAAGACCATCGTCTTCAACCACGGGTGAAAATCATGCGCCTGAAAAACAAGGTGGCGATCATCACGGGGGCCGCGTCCGGCTTCGGCGAAGGCATGGCCCGGCGCTTCGCCGAGGAGGGCGCGAAGGTCGTCGTCGCCGATCTTAACGGCAAGGGAGCCGAGCGGATCGCAGCCGATATCGGCGAGGCGGCCATTGCCGTTACCGTGGACGTTTCGCAATCGGCCGAGTTCGACGTCATGATCGACGCGGCGATGGAGAAGTTCGGTCGCATCGACGTCATGGTCAACAATGCGGGCTACACCCACCGCAACGGCGACATGCTGGGCGTCGACGAGGCGACGTTCGACCTCATCGCCGCCGTCAACATGAAGGCGATCTACCACGCGGCGATTCGGGTGGTGCCGATCATGGAAAAGCAGGGCGGCGGCGTGATCCTGACCACCGCCTCGACCGCCGGCCTGCGGCCCCGCCCGGGGCTGACCTGGTACAACGCTTCCAAGGGCTGGGCGATCACCGCGACCAAGTCGATGGCCGTGGAGCTTGCGCCGAAGAACATCCGCGTCAATTGCCTGTGCCCGGTGGCCGGGCAGACCGGCATGCTGGAAAAATTCATGGGCGCCGACACGCCGGAAATCCGCGAAAAATTCCGCGCTTCGATCCCGCTCGGCCGGCTTTCCACGCCGCTCGATATCGCCAACGCCGCGCTGTGGCTCGCCTCGGACGAGGCGAGCTTCATTACCGGCGTTGCACTGGAGGTGGATGGCGGTCGCTGCATCTGACGGCTCGCCCGGCAGGCGGATGCTGCGTCAGTCGCGCTTGACGTAGCTCTTGTAGACCCAGCCGCGCTTGTCCTTGTAGACGATCTCGCACCACTGGCTGCAACTGATCACCTGCACGGCCGTTCCGGCGGGAACGGTCGTCATCGCCGACGCACCCTTCTTGGGGCCGGAGCGCATGGTGACGGCATGCACGGTGCGGCCGTTGGCGCTAGCCTCCTTGGCGGGTGCTGCATCGGTCTTCGGCTTCGCGCTCGGGATGGCAGCCGTCGCAGCCGTGTCCGGCTTGGTCCCGGCCGTGGTGGCACTGCCGCCCACCTGGGCGCGGTTGGCGGCGGCGAAGGCCGCGAGCGGCGAGGCATCGCCCTCTTCCTGCGGCTTTGCGTCGCCAGCGCCAGCCTGGGCGTCGACGGCCTGCCGGGCGGCCTGGGCTTGGGGTGCCGGCTTGTCCGGGGCGTTGGGATCTTTCCAGCGGATATTGTTGGATTTGAGCGTCGGAAGCTGCGCTTCCGCGGCAGCGGTTTCGGGCGTGACCTCGTCGCCGCGCGGCGCGGCCTGGGGGGCAGGCGCTTCCGGCGCTACGGTTTCGGCGGTGGTGGTAAGCTGGCTTTCGGCGGCTTCCTGCCTGGTATCGGCAAAGGCCGCCCGCTCGTCCGAAGGCATGGCCAGCCACAGCGCCAGCCCGGCAATGCCCAGGAACGAGGCCGTGCCCAGTCCGGCGATGACCAGATGCGAGTTCGACCGCACGCTGCGCCAGAACGATGGGCGGCATTCATAGCCGAACGTCATCGCCAGGCGTCGCCGTTTGGGTCTGCCGAAAATGAAGAACCCCTTCACTAC
This sequence comes from Mesorhizobium sp., assembly GCA_049650385.1. Classification (GTDB taxonomy): domain Bacteria; phylum Pseudomonadota; class Alphaproteobacteria; order Rhizobiales; family Rhizobiaceae; genus Mesorhizobium. The sequence goes on along the minus strand of JBASAA010000038.1, from coordinate 92,026 downwards.
CTGCCTTCTCCACCGAAGGTCGGAGCCTGTTTTCGCCTCGTGCTGTCAAAAACGGCAAGGACCCGGCCAGCCTGTATCGCTGGTTCTTGTCTGGTTGCGGTACCCTAGACCGAAGATTGTGGCATCACTACGCCTTTGTTAAGGAATTCGAAAGCATCGTCAACCACCTCGATGCCATCGAGCCGCTTCGGCTCACAACCGGTCGCGCAGCGCGTACCAGTTGAGCGCGAGGAAAAGGAGCGGCGCACGCAACTTCGTGCCGCCGGGGAAGGGCGGGATTTTGAGGTCTTCGATCAGCTTCAGCCGATCGCGGTTTCCCGAGACGGTTTCGGCATAAAGTTTGCCGATGAAGTTCGACAGCATGACGCCGTGGCCGGAATAGCCGCCCGCCGAAATCACGTTCGGCATGACTTCGCGCACGAACGGCGTTCGCGGCAGGGTGATGCCGACATAGCCGCCCCAGCCATGGGTGATCTCGACGTCTTTCAGCCCGGGGTAGATTTCGGCGATCTGCTTGCGGATGCCGATATGGATGTCCTTGGGGTCGCTGACGGCGTAGATTTCACGGCCGCCGAACAGGAGCTGCCCGTTTTTCGCCTTGCGGAAATAGCGCACGACGAAGCGGGAATCGTCCACCGCCTCGCCGCCCGGCAGCACCGGGGTGTCGTCGCCGAGCGGCACGGTGGCGCCGATGAAGGAGCCGATCGGCATGATGTGGGCGGCGCTCACCGGATCCAGATCGCCGCCATAGGCATTGACGGTGACGAAGCATTTTTGTGCCGTGATGGTGCCTGAGGGCGTCGTCACCCGTACCTTGCCGCCGGCCGATGTGATCCCGGTCGAAGGAGTCTGCTCGAACAGGTGCGCTCCAGCCTGCGCCGCCACCCGGGCGGTGCCGATCACCAGCTTCAGCGGGTGGATGTGGCCGGTGCCGGTGTCGCGCACGCCGCCGAAATAGCGTGGCGAGCCCAGCCGCTCGGCCGTTTCGCGCGCATCCATGAAAGAGAGGTGCGGATAGCCGAAACGGTTGGCCATGATCTCGGCATGGGCCTTGTAGCCGTCGACGTAGCGCCGCTTGTGCGCCACCGATAGCTGGCCGGGAACGAAGTCGATATCGATCGCGTTGGCGGCGGCGAAATCCATGAGATGCGCCTTCGCTTCCTCCGCCAGGTCGAACAGCGCCTTGGCGCGGGTAAAGCCGAAGTCGGCTTCCATCTCTTCCGCCCAGGCGCGCTGCCCGGTGCCGAACTGGCCGCCGTTGCGCCCGGAAGCGCCGTCGCCGAAGCGATGGGCCTCGATCAGGATGACATCAACGCCGGCCCTGGCCAGATGCGCCGCCGCCGAGAGCCCGGTGAAGCCGCCGCCGACGATGACGACATCACAGGTGCGGCCCCCGTCGAGCGCCGGATAGGCCGGCCTCGGCCCGGCGGTGTCTTCGTACCAGGAGCGGCCGGGGGAGATGGGAGATTGGTAGGACATGAATCAGTGAATGGCGAATGGCGAATGGTGAATAGGCAAACGTGATCGTCGTGGCTCGCCACGGATATGACGCTTGCCAAACATGCTAACGAGATTCATCCCAACCATTCACACATTCAGCAACAGATACTCGCGCTCCCACGGGCTGATCACTTCCATGAACGTCTCGAACTCGGCGCGCTTGATGGCGGCATAGGTGGTGGTGAAGGGCTTGCCGAGCATCTCGCAGAGCTCGTGGTCGGCTTCCAGCAGGTCCACCGCTTCGAGCAGGCCGCGCGGCAGGTCGATCTGGTCCTCGTTGGCCGTGGTCACGACCGGTGGAGTCGCCACGGCCTTGTTCTTCATGCCGATCAGCCCGCAGGCGAGCGAGGCGGCCATCGCCAGATAGGGGTTGGCGTCCGACGAGGGGATGCGGTTCTCGACGCGTCGCGCCGCCGGGTCGGAGCGTGGCACGCGAAACGCCGTGGTGCGGTTGTCGTAGCCCCACATGGTGTTGACGGGCGCGGAGGCTCCCTGCGTCAGCCGCCGGTAGGAATTGACATAGGGCGCGAACATCGCAAGCGCGTTCGGCACATGCTTCTGCATGCCGCCGATGAAATGCGTGAAGGCCCCGGTTTCCGAGCCGTCGTCGGCGGTGAAGATGTTCCTGCCCGTCTTCTTGTCGATGATCGACTGGTGGATGTGCATGGCCGAGCCCGGCTGGCCCTGGATCGGCTTGGCCATGAAGGTGGCGTAGATCTCATGCTTCAGCGCCGCCTCGCGGATGGTGCGTTTGAACATGAACACCTGGTCGGCCAGTTCGACCGGATCGCCGTGCCGCAGGTTGATCTCGAGCTGGCCGGCACCTTCCTCGTGGATCAGCGTATCGATCTCCAGTCCCTGGCTCTCGGAGAAGTGGTAGATGTCGTCGATCAGTTCGTCGAACTCGTTGACGCCGGCGATGGAATAGCCGGCGCCGCCGCCGATGGCGCGACCCGAGCGGCCGACCGGCGGGGTCAGCGGATAGTCGGGGTCCGGGTTCTTCTGGACCAGGTAGAACTCGATCTCGGGCGCCACCACCGGCTTCAGGCCAAGCTTGTCATAGGCGCCGATCACCCGTTTCAGCACGTTGCGCGGCGCGAACGCGACGGAGCGCCCGTCCTGATGCACGAGGTCGCAGATGGCGGCGGCGGTCGGGTCCTCTTCCCAGGGCACCACGGTCAGGGTCGACAGGTCGGGCATCAGCTTGAGGTCGCCGTCGTCTTCCGGATACTGGAAGCCGTTGCCGTCCTCCGGGTAGCCGCCCGAGATCGTCGCCATGAACACGGCCGACGGCAGCGCCAGCGAGGTGTTGGAGGTGAATTTTTTCGACGGCATCATCTTGCCGCGGGGAATGCCGGCCTGGTCGGGCGTGATGCACTCGATGTCCTCGATGCCCCGGTATTCCAGCCAGGCGCTGGCTTCTTTCCAGTTTCGGACGCCGCGCAGGTTCTTGACGAAGGCGGGCGCACGTACACGACCGGCGCGGCTGGACGGTCGGATTTCCTTTTTGACGGGTGGCATTATTCACCAGATGGATTGAAGGTGACCGAGTATAGGCGAGGCACGGCGGGAAAGGAAAGGGGGCGCGGTTCAGATGCGCTCCAGCGCGATGGCGATGCCTTGCCCGACGCCGATGCACATGGTGGCGAGCGCAAGCTTGGCGCCGCGCTCGCGCAGTTCGATCGCCGCCGTTCCGGTGATGCGCGCGCCCGACATGCCGAGCGGATGGCCGAGCGCGATGGCGCCGCCGTTCGGATTGACGTGGGCGGCGTCCTGCGGGATGCCGAGTTCCCGCAGCACCGCTATCCCCTGCGAGGCGAACGCCTCGTTGAGTTCGATGACGTCGAAATCGGCGGGCTCGAGGCCGAGCCGCGCGCACAGCTTCTTCGTCGCCGGGACCGGCCCCATGCCCATGATGCGCGGGGGAACGCCGGCCACCGCCGCGCCGAGGACGCGGGCGATCGGCGTCAGCCCATGCCGTCTGACCGCCGCTTCCGAGGCGACGATCAATGCGGCGGCGCCGTCGTTCACGCCCGAGGCGTTGCCGGCGGTCACCGTGCCGCCCTGCCGGAACGGCGTCGGCAGCCTGGAAAGCGCCTCGACGGTGGTGCCGGGGCGCGGGTGCTCGTCCCGGTCGACGACGACCGGGTCGCCCTTCCGCTGGGGGAGCGTCACCGGCATGATCTCCCTGGCCAGCCGGCCGTTCTGCTGGGCGGCCACCGCTTTTTGCTGGCTGCGCGCGGCGAAGGCGTCCTGGTCCGGCCGGAGGATGCCGTATTCCTCGGCGACGTTCTCGGCGGTTTCCGGCATCGACTCGATGCCGTACTGCGCCTTCATCAGCGGGTTGACGAAACGCCAGCCGATGGTGGTGTCGAAAATCTCGGCATGGCGCGAAAAAGCGGTATCGGCCTTGGGCGTGACGAAGGGCGCGCGGCTCATCGATTCGACGCCGCCGGCGATGAACAGGTCGGCTTCGCCGGCCTTGATGGCACGCGCGGCAGTGATGACGGCATCCATGCCGGAGCCGCACAGCCGGTTGACCGTGGCGCCGGGCACCGTTTCCGGCAGGCCGGCGATGAGCAGCGCCATGCGCGCTACGTTGCGGTTGTCTTCGCCGGCCTGGTTGGCGCAGCCGTAGACGACGTCGTCCACGGCCTGCCAGTCGACGGTCGCGTTCCGCTCCATCAGGGCTTTCAGCGGGACGGCCGCGAGATCGTCGGTGCGCACCGACGACAGTGCGCCGCCGAAGCGGCCGATGGGCGTGCGGATATAGTCGCAGATGAAAGCCTCGGTCATCTCTACCCCTCGCGGTTCTTCTTCCTGTAGCGCATCGTGGCCAATTGTCGCCACCCTTTCGTGCGGGCCGGAGCGGCCCGCACGTGGCTCAGGAAGGAACGCGCGTGTCGGCGGTCGGCGGGGCGTCGTGCAGGGCGACGTTCATAGCCTTGGCATAGCCTGCCGGGGAGACGCGCCAGTACAGCCCCGCGACCACGATAGCGCAGGCCAGATGCAGGAGCCAGCCGGCGGTGAAGCCGCCGGTGGCGTCGTGCAGGGCCGCCACGATCCATGGTGGTAGCGCGGTGATGAGGAAGCCGCCGCCCTGCATCAGCGCCGACAGCGCGCCCGCCTCGGCCGGGTCGGGCAGGTGATCGAGCGCGACGATCATCGACAGCGAGAAGCAGCCGCCGAGCCCGGCGCCGAGGATCGCCGCCCACAGTACCGGCGAAGCCTCCGGCCAGAATGCCAGCGCGGCAAAGCCGAAAGCCTGCATGGCAAGCGTCAGCCACAGCCAGCGCCTGAGGTCGTTGCTGCGCGCGAGCATCGGCAGGAACAGCGCCGCCAGCGCCTGGAAAATGGCCATGACCGCCATCAGCGTACCGCTGGCGGCAGCACTCCAGCCGTATTCCCGGTAGAAAGGCGCCAGCCATGCGACGGCGGTCGAGTAGCCGCCGTTGACGAGGCCGAAACAAGCCATGAGCAGCCAGACGCGCGGTCGCCGCAGCAGCGCGAGCGCGCTCAGCCGGCCGCTGGCGGCGGCGTTGTCGCGCGGTAGGGTAAAGACCGCCAGCAGCAGCGCCAGCACCGCCGGAATGGCCATCCAGGCGAGGCCGCTGCGCCAGTCTCCGGTTGCGTTTGCCACCAGCGGCGCGGCCTGCGCTCCGAGCGCGCCGCCGCCCATCAGTGCGGCCGAATAAAGCCCCATGACCATTCCGACATGGTGCGGGAACTGCTTCTTGACGATGCCGGGAAACACGGCCTGGATGACCGCCACGCCTACCCCCAGCAGCGCGGCCGTTCCCACCATCTGCCAGCCCTGCGTCGCGGTGAGCCGCAGCAGCGAGCCGATGACGAGCACGACCAGCGAGGCGATGACCGAGCGCCGCGCGCCGACGCGCGATTGCAGGAAGGGGCCGGCAAAGGCGAAGATACCCATCAGGAACATCGGCACCAGCGTCAGCAGCGAGATGCCCTTGAGGTCGAGCCCGGTCTGCGCGGCGATATCGGCCGCCAGCGGCCCGATGCCGGTGATGAACGGCCTCAGGTTGAGGCCCACCAGGGCAACGGCCGCCAGCAGCAGCACGCGCGCAGCGCGCGAAGGTTCCTCGGAAGCCATGGTCAGGCCTGTCTGCTCCGCGCCTCGGTCCACTCGGCATAGAGGTCCGGCTTGCCCTGCGGCCGCACCGGCACATGGCGGATCGTCATGGACTGCTCGGCAAAAGGCTTGGCGAGGTCCTCGTAGACCGCCGCTGTCGAAAGCCCGAACGGCGTACCGTCGTCGTTGGAATAGGCGTAGAAGACCTTCTCGACGCCGGAAAGCCGCATCGCCGCCATGCACATGGGGCAGGGGTGGCCGCTGGCATAGACGGCACTGCCGCTGAGGTCCGGCGAGCCGAGCTTGTGGCTGGCGTCGCGCACGGCGTTCATTTCCGCGTGCGAGGTCGGGTCGTTGGTGGTGTGAATCTCGTTCACTGCCGTGGCGAGCACTGCCCCGTCCCGGACCAGCACGGCGCCGAACGGGCGGCCGCCCTTGCCGATATTGGCGCGTGCGAGTTCGATGGCTTCGCGGAGATAGTCTTCGGTCATGGCCTGGTTTCCTGTTTCAATGTGCGCCGGCGGCCACGAGAATGGCTTCGATCGCCTTGTATCCGCCCGCGCGGGCGTGCTGGAGCGGCGTCACTCCCTTGCTGTCGGCGAGGTTCACGTCGGCTCCCGCCTTGACCAGCAGGTCGACGATCCGGTGATGCCGTTCGCCGCCGTCGCCCAGGATGATCGCCTCCAGCAGTGCCGTCCAATGCAGCTTGTTTACATGATCGACATCGACGCCGGCCTCGATCAGTGCGCGCACGGTCTCGACATGGCCGCGCTCCGACGCCGGTATGAGCGCGGTGCCGCCATAGCGGTTGGTACTCTTGAGGTCGGCGCCGTGCGTAAGCGTCAGCTTGAGGATTTCGAGATGGCCGCGCGCGCCGGCGTAAAGATACGGGCTGTCCTCGATGTCGTCCTTGGCGTTGACGTCGGCGCCCGCCTCGATCAGCGCCCTGGCGGCTTCGACACGGTTGGCGTGGGTGGCCGCCAAAAGGGCCGTGGCGCCGCTGCCGTCTCGCGCGTCGATCGGCGCGCCGCCGGCGAGGAGTTTTTCGATGGCGGCGACATCGCCGGCCTTGGCGGCGGCATGCAGGGGGGTACTGCTCATGGCTTTTCCTGTCGTGGTGGCGAGAACGGATACGAGGATCAACGCGATCGCGGCAAGGATGGATGAAAGACGATGCATGGTTCTGCTCCTGCCCGGCACCGGGGCGCATGATTGTCCGGCTGCGGGCGACGCACCGGGTACTGTCCGCCCCCCGTGCCTCTTCCCCCGCCTTGCCGCCCCGGCCCGACGTCCTCCCGCTCGAAGCCTGATACGGATACAATTATTGTGTACAATAATTTCGTGCAGGCGGCAACCCCGTCGCCGGGCCGGCTACTGCCTGCGGATGGAGCGAGCCGCGCGGGAAGAAGGTCGGCTTATTCCTTGCAGCACTTGACGAAGAGCAGGTATTTCCGGTCCTCGGCGACGAATTGCAGTGTATCGCCGACGGCCGCCATGGCCGCCTCGCGCTTTCGTTTGGGCACCAGCACGCCGTCCCCCGGGGCGAGCCACTGGGCAAGTTCGGCCGGGGTGCCGATCCGGGTGATCTTGCCCTGCGTGTAGAATTCGGCCGAGAAACTGCGCGCTTCGAGGATGGCGAGACGGCCTTGGCCCGGATAGGCCGCGACCAGATAGGCTTCGGTCGGCAACGCCGAACGGCCGGCCGGCGTCAGGCAGGCGATGCTGAGCCCGAGCGAGATCAGCAGCATGGCGGCAACACCCAGGGTCAGTTCCCGCGCGCCGGACGAACCGGTGCGCTGCCAGAGCAGGACGGCCAGCAGGGCTGCCGCCGGTATCCCCGGCAGCACATAGGCCAGCAGCACGTTCGCGGCCGCGGTGAAGAACACCATCGGCGTGATGGCGAACAGGAGAAGATAGAGATGGAGCGGAGCCTGTTCCGCCTGCGCCGCGCCGCCTTTTCGCAGTCGCCAGGCCAGCACCGGAAGCGACAGGCTCCAGGGCAGGGCGGCTCCGATCCAGAACAGCCAGATCGCGCCCCGGAAATGCTCCCGCCCGGCACCGTAAAGGTCGCCCTTCCAGCCGGGCTGGAGGAAGCGCTGGATATGCTCGCCGATCAGGAAATAGTGCAGGAAGCCCGGCGTCGCGATCTCGGCCGCCACGTACCACGGCACCGACAGGACGAGGCAGGCCACCGTCCCGGCGATCCAGGGAAGGTGAGCGAGATTTTTCCACTGCCTGTACCACACCACCCAGACGAAAATCGGCAGCAGCGACAGGATGACGGCGATCGGCCCCTTGGCCAAGAGGCCGATGGCCAGCCCGAGGAAGAACAGCCATCCCCAGGCGCGGCTTCCCCTGATGCCACCATAGTAGCCCGCCATACTGGCGGTGACGCCGAGCGTCAGCACCATGTCGGTCTGGACGAAGGCGGACGACACGAAGAACACGGCGGAACTGGCGGCGACCAGCGTTGCGATCGACGCGGTTTTCCGGTCGGTGAAGGTCGACGCCCACATCCATAGGATGGCCAGGGTGGCGATGGCGGACACAAGGATGCCGAGCCGTGCGGCAAAGGGTGACGGGCCGAAGGCTTCGATGCCGAGCGCGGACAGCCAGGTGTGCAGCGGCGGCTTTGCCCAGAACGGCACCCCGTAGTCGAACTGGGGGGTGATCCAGTTGCCGGTCTCCACCATCTTGCGGGCGATTTCGGCGTAACGGGCTTCCGTCGAATCGGTCAGGGGCACCAGGAACATCGCCAAAAGCCGGGCGGCGAGCAGCAGGACCAATCCCCAGAGAACGGCGCGGTTCCTTGTCATCGTAGAGCACTTTCACGCAGGATTTCGGTTTCGGCCGCGCGGCTTTCCGGGGCATGGCCGGGGCATTGAACAGGGTCGTATGCATCGCCGGGATGCAGCATCAAAAGGCATTCCTCGCCCGCTGCGGCCAACAGGCGCGGCAGCCATTTGCGCACGCTTGCCGGGTCGTCGAGACGGAGAAAGCCCGAAAAGTCGCGGTTCACTGACAGGCCGGCCGCGGAGAAGATCGCCCGCGCCCGCGCGGCCAATGCCATGACCAAAACCACCTTCGGCCCGCCGGCCGCAAGATTGAGCATCCGCTCCCGCCAGGCGGCGGGCAAGGGAACGCGCACCCAGCTTGCCGGCTCGCGGGGCAGGCGCGTTACCAGCGGCGCTATCGCCGGGAAACAGTGACAATGCTGGTGGCCGTCGTAGAAATCGGGGCCTGAGCCGAAAAGCGAGACGAACTCGCGCGCCTGACGGTCGAACGAAGCCGCAGCTGCGTCGAGCAACCGCTTGCCGGGCAGCGGCTGCATCAGCGTGGCCAGCGGCCAGGTCTGGGTGCCGCCGACAAAGGGCTGCGTGAGGTTCAGGTGCAGGCCGACCTTCGCGCCGGCCTGCCGCAGGGCCTGCAGCCGCGCCAGCGCGCCGGGCTCGATGGCGTCGTTGACCATGACCGAGGTGCCGTCGAGCCGGCCGGCCTCGATCAGCGAAAGGATGACTTGGTCGTGCCGGCGCCCCAGGCCGAAGTCATCCGCGATCCTCAAGCGCATCCTCCCCCCGGCTGATGTCTTCGGCCAGAATGTAGATCGGCCGCTTCTTGGCCTCGAGGACGGATTTTCCGACATATTCGCCGAGCAGGCCGAGGAAGATCATCTGGATGCCGCCGAAGAAGGCGATCAGGGCCAGCACGGAGGCGATGCCGGTGGGAACCGTCGGGAAAAAGAAGTGCTGGACGATGACGTAGATGCCGTATGCCGCGCTGAACGTGGCGATCGCGATTCCCGCCATCGCCATCAGGCGCAACGGCGTCGTGGTGAAGCTGGTGATGGCGTCGAGCGTCATCGACAGCAGCCGCAAGGGGTTGTAGTGGCTGGTTCCCTTCAGGCGTGGCGGCGGCTGGAACGGTAGGGCGACCTGGCGGAAGCCGACCCAGGCATAGAGCCCCTTCATGAACCTGTCCGTCTCCGGCAGGCTATGCAGGGCGGTCATGATCCGCCGGTTGATCAGGCGAAAGTCGCCGGCATCCTGGTGGATCTTGTAGCGCAGGTTGCGGTTCATGACCCAGAAGAACGTCCGCGCCAGAGCGGCCTTCATGAGCCCTTCCGACTGGCGGCGGCTTGCCTTGTAGGCATAGACGCTGTCCGCCCCATCGGTCAGCCAGATGCGGACGAAGTCGGAGATCATTTCCGGCGGATGCTGCAGATCCGCGTCCATCAGCACCGCCGCGTCGGCGTAGCCGGCGGCGTCGATGCCGGCCGAGAGCGCAGCTTCCTTGCCGAAATTGCGGGATAGCTGGAGAAGGCGAATGTGCCGTTTGCCGAAATCATACTCCCTGAGCAGGCGAAAGGAATCGTCCCGGCTGCCGTCGTCGACAAATATGTAGTCGACCCGGATCGAGAATTCTTCCTCTATCTTGTCGGCCTCAGTGGAGAGCTTTTCGAGGAAATCGGCCAGGGACAGGGATTCGTTGTAAATGGGGGCAACGATACAAAGTATCTTCTTCGTCATGATAATTTCTTTGAAAAAGTCACGGTTGAGGAAATGACGAAATTCATGAGCGACGCGAGCCCGATCGCCAGGAAAAGCGCTATCGCCAGGGCCAGCCCCGCATACAGGAACGCCTTCAGGAGCACGGCGCGCAGCATGAAGACCAGCAAGGTCACGGCGAGGAAGAGGAGAAACCGGTAACCGGTGTTTCCGTGCGCTTCGGGAAAGGTGATGTGCCGGTGGAACAGGAAGACGACGCAGGAGCTCAGGATCATCGACAGTCCAAGAGCGACGGCGGGGTCGACACCGAAGATATTGTTCAGCGAGATGGTCGAAACATAGTCTATGACCGCGCCGATCAACGATCCACTGGCGAAAATCGAGATTCTTTTTAGCATGGAAGTGCTTATGGTCCGGGAGCCCCTGCCGGGCAATCATATTAGCGCCGGTTGATGGCGTCATATAGGCATGATCCGCGCTTCAAGAGCAAGATGAGCGAGCGGCATCCTGCGGGGGATCGTGCCGTTCTAGGGTTGGATTTCGGCCAGCGCCGTGTCCAGCGCCGAGCAGATCGTATCGACGCCCTCGGCATCGATGGTGAGCGGCGGGCGTATCTTGAGGACGTTGTCGGCGGGGCCCTCGCGGCCGATCAGGATGCGCATCTCGCGCAGCCGGTTGATGGCGTGGTCGGCGATCGCGGTGGCCGGCGCGCGGCTATCGCGGTCCTCCACGAGGTCGACGCCGGTGAAAAGCCCGAAACCCCGCACCTCGCCGATGCAGGCATGGCGGTCCTGCAACGCGCGTAGCCCCGAAAGAAGGCGGTTGCCGACGATGGCGGCGTTTCGTTGCAGGCCTTCGTCGTCGACGATGTCCAGCACCTCCTTGCCGATCAGGCACGACAGGTTGGAGCCGCCGAAGGTGGAGAAGAACTCGGCGCCTTGCCCGAAGCGGTCGGCGATTTCGCGCGTGGTGATCACCACCCCGAGCGGGTGGCCGTTGCCGATCGGCTTGCCCAGCACGACGATGTCGGGAACGACGCCCTGCTGCTCGAAGGCGAAATAGGTGTCGCCGAGGCGGCCGAGGCCGGTCTGGACCTCGTCGGCGATGCAGATGCCGCCCGCGGCGCGGATGCGGGCATAGACCGAGGCGAGATAGCCGGCGGGCGGGATGACCTGGCCGCCGACGCTGGGGAATACTTCGCCGATGAATCCGGCGAGGCGGCCGCCGGCGGCGGCGATCTCTTCGAGGGCGCCGTCGATTTGGGCGGCATAGCGTTCGCCGCAGGCCGGATCGTCGGCGCGGAAGCGGCCGCGATAGGCGTCGGCCACGTCGACCAGGTGAACCCAGGGCTGGCGCCCGCCCATCCCCGGCTTGTTGAACTTGTAGGCCGAGATCGCCGTCGCGCCGGTGGTGTTGCCGTGATAGCCGTGGTCGGGTGTCACGATGTCGTGGCCGCCGGAAGCGGCGCGGGCGAGGCGCAGCGCCAGTTCGTTGGCCTCTGAGCCTGAATTGACGAAGAAGCACATCTCCAGCCCCGCCGGCATCTTCGAGATCAGCTTCTGCGCGAACGCGCGCTGGGCGGGGTGCAGGTAACGGGTATTGGCGTTCATGCGCGCCAGCTGGTCCGCCGCCACGGCGCGGATCCTGGGGTGGGCGTGGCCGACATGCGGGACGTTGTTGTAGGCGTCGAGATAAGGCCGGCCCCACTGGTCGAACAGGTGATGTCTCCAGCCGCGCACGAACATGACCGGCTGGCGGTAGCTGAGCTTCAGGTTCGCGGCGAAATGCGCCTGCCGGTAGTCCAGCAATTCGGCTTCGTCGGTCGCGGCGAAGGCGACGTGGGCGTCCGCGAGGTTGAGCAGCGCCGCCGGGTTGGGGAACCGGGCCAGCAGCGCCGCGCGGTCGTCGGCGTCGGCGACTCCGTCCCAGTCGCGGTCGTTGTCGAAGCCCATTTGCAGATGCAGGTGAGGCGCCCAGCCGCCGTTGTCCGCAAGCGTCCCGATATGGGCGAAAACCTCGCCGGCGGCGACCTGCGCACCGGGCTCCAGCCGGGCGCAATCGGCGGCCAGGTGTCCCCACAGCGTGAACAGGGCACCAGCCGGCGTGTCGTGGCGCAGCACGACCATGCCGCCATAGCCCTGCGCGCCGGCCTCGCTTCCCGCAGTGATTACCGTGCCCGCCAGCGGAGCGCGCAGCGCCGTGCCGGCCGGCGCGAAAAGGTCCACGCCCAGATGCACGGTACGGCGATTGGCGGCTTTCGTCGGGCCGACGAAGGCGGGTTCGGTGTAGATCAGCCTCGGCTCGCCATGGCGTCCGATCCAGCACGGCTCGGCCACGCCGAGCGTCGCCGCCTCGGCCGGGGTCAGCGCGAAGGGGTTTTCCGGCGTCAGGCTGCCCGATGGCGAAAGGTCGTGGACCGGAAAGGCCGCGACGTCGGCGTCGACGACCGGAGAGAAGCGGTGCCGCTCGGCGGCGAGCCAGGCGAGGATCGCCGGGGCCTCGCGGGTGACCGGCAGGCCGCAGGCGAGCCGCAGCCGTTGCAGGATGCGCGATGCGTCGAGGTCGGTGCGTTCCAGGAGCCGCCAGGCTGGGGCCTGCGATATGGTGACGTAGGGGTCGCCGGGCTTGGTCTTGGCCTCGACGGTCGAATTGACGACGCTGACCGCGAGCCGCATCCGCACCAGCGGCCACAGCATCGCCAGTTCGGCTTCGGTCAGCGGAAAAGCGGCATGGTAGCCGGCCGTGAGCGCCGCCATCGCCTGTTCGGCATCAGGGCGATCGAGGATCGCATAGGCCGCTATGATCGCCAGATCGCAGATTACCGGCGCGCGCGTCATGTCGCCGAAGTCGATGAAGCCGGCGACGGCGGGCTGCAGCGCGACCTCCTGGCGGACCAGGATGTTCCAGTCGTTGAGGTCGTTGTGGATGGCCTGCTGCGGCAATCGCTCAAGCGCGGGGCGCAGCTCCTCGAAGGCGTCGAGCGCTGCCCGCACGAGATGACGGCGTGCCTCGGGCAGGAGCGGCAGATGCGCGGCGATCCAGCCGCCGTCGGGGAGGCGCCATTTTTGCGGGCGGTCGAGTTGCGGGTGCTCGAACCCTTGCAGCGCGCGGCTGAGCCGTCCCGCCGCGCGGCCGAGTTCTTCCAGCAGCGGCAGCGATTGCGGCGCGAGCGCACCGAGCGGCTTGCCGGACAGGGCGCGTTGCGCCCAGGCGATGCGCTCCTGCCCGCTATCGTCGCGCAGGGTGAGAGGCTCGCCGACGATTTCCGGCAGCGGCAGGCGCGGATCGACGGAGAGGGCATGGCGGATCGCGTCGATCTGCATGGCGACGTAGGCGGGATCGCAACCGGCGCGCATCACTTTGACGATGAGGGGGCCGTCGCTGCCCCGCGCCCGGAAGTTCAGGTCGTATTCGCCGACCAGCCGCTCCATCGGCCATGCGCGGCCAAAATGCGCGGCAACCGTCTCAAGCCAGCCGTCGATGCCCAACTCCAGCCCCCTTGCCGTTTCCGGCGCCATTTCGATCATCGCGGTAGCCCGACCTTCTTCGTTCCAATGCGTCAGCCGTTCCGCTGCCTCTGCGGCCAATGCCTGCCTCCGTCAAGCGCCTTTCAGGCCGAGGCGGCGAAGCGGTCGTGAACCCACTTCGCGACGGCGAGCAGTGCTTCGTCGCCGTTACGGCGGCCGATCAACTGGATGCCGAGCGGCAGGCCCTGCGGCCCGATCCCGAGCGGGAGCGCCACGGCTGGCAGTTGCAGCAAGGTCCACATGCGACTGAAAAGCGGGTCGCCGGTCGAGCCGAGGCCTTGCGGGGCCTCGCCGGGGGCGGAGGCCACGAGGAGTGCGTCGCAGTCGGCGAACAAGGCTTCCGCCAGCGGCTTCGCCCGGTCGCGGGTATCGAGCGCCGCCCTGTACTGCTCGGCCGTGATCCTGCGGCCGGCCTCGACCAACTCTGCGAACTGGTCACTGACGCCGGCGCGGTTCTCGTCGTAAAGGCGCGCATGGGTGCTGGCTGCTTCATAGGCCATGACGGCTTTTTGCGCGTCCGTCATTTCGCGAAACAGGGGCGGATGGTCGACCTCTCCTGTCTCGGCACCCTGCTCGGACAGGATGCGCATGGCGCGGGCCACGACCTCGCGCATCTCCGCCGACCCCTCCTGCCAGTGCGGTCCGCGCATCAGGCGGATGCGGGGCCTGGTGCCGGTGAAGGCGCCGGGCGCGGGCAACGGGCTTCCCGTCATGACGGCATAGGCGAGGCTGAAATCCTCGGGCTGCCGGGCCAGGAAGCCGAGCGTATCCAGGCTGGGAGCGAGCGGCAGCACGCCGCTGACGTCGAACGTGTCGGTCGTCGGCTTGAAGGCGCAGACGCCGCAGAACGCCGCCGGCCGGATCAGCGAGGCCGCCGTCTGCGTGCCGAAGGCGAGCGGCGCCATGCCGTCCGCGACGGCAGCCGCCGAACCCGACGACGATCCGCCGGGCGTGTGCCGAAGGTTGTGCGGATTGGCGGTCTTGCCCGGCCGGAAATAGGCGAATTCGGTGGTGACGGTCTTGCCGAGCGGAATGGCGCCGGCGTCGAGCATCTTGCGCACGCAGGCGGCGTCACGCGCCGGCTGGCGATGCGCATAAAGGTCGCTGCCGCATTCCGTCGGCATGTCTTGCGTATCGATGATGTCCTTGATGGCGAAGGGCACGCCGTGCAGCAGCCCCTGGGCCGGCTGCCGGTCTGCGGCTTCGGCAAGCTCCATGGCGCGCTCGGCGTCGAGGCAGGCGAAAGCGCCGACCTCGGCCTCTCGGGCCGCGATGCGGTCGAGATGGGCGCCCATCACCGCGCTTGCCGTCGTCTCGCCCGCGCGGATCATGCGGGCGAGCGTCGAGGCGCTTTGCCAATTGAGTTCCACCATGGCTGAGGCGCCTCCATCACGCGCACTGACGGCAAAAAGGGAATGCCATCAGTGCCAGAGCGCGGCTGCGCCTGCAATGGCGCTCAGAAGCTGTTGCGCTCGTGATAGGTCCGCAGGAAGGCGTGGATGCGCGGGTCTTCGGGGTTGTGCAGGATATGGCTCGGGGCGTCCACGGCCACCAGCTCACCCTTTTCCATGAAGGCCACCTGGTCCGCCACATGGGCGGCAAAGCCCATTTCGTGCGTCACCACGACCATGGTCATGCCCTCGGAAGCCAGCGTCTTCATGACGCTCAGCACCTCGCCCACCAGTTCCGGGTCGAGCGCGGAGGTCGGCTCGTCGAACAGCATCAGGCGCGGCTCCATAGCGATGGCGCGGGCGATGGCGACGCGCTGCTGCTGGCCGCCGGACAGGCGCGCCGGGTGGTTGGCCATCTTGTCGGCAAGCCCCACTTTCTTCAGCGCCTCGGCCGCCCGGGCCTCGGCGTCCGCTTTCGGCAGGCCGCGCACGCGGATCAGGCCCTCGGCGACGTTCTGCAACGCCGTCATGTGCGGCCACAGGTTGAACTGCTGGAACACCATGCCGATCGAGCGGCGCATCTCGCGCAGCTTGCGGCCCGGCATCTTGCGGCCGCCGGGCGTGGCGTAGCCGATCAGCTGCCCGTCGATGGTGATCTCGCCGGAATCGTATTCCTCGAGGAAGTTGATGCAGCGCAGCAGTGTGGACTTGCCCGAGCCGGAAGGCCCGATCAGGCACGTCACCTTGCCCGGCTGGATGGACAGGTCAACTTCCTTCAGCGCCTGGAAGGGGCCGTAGAACTTGGTGACCTTATGGATCTCGACGGATGAGGCTTCGACCATCCTACGTCCTTTCGATCAGATGTTTGGTGATGTGCGTTTCCAGCCTGCGGCCGAAGCGCGAGATGGTTTCGACCAGCAGCCAGAAGAACAGCGCGAGAATGAAATTGGCTTCCAGGTAGCGGAAGGTCTCGGTGGACATGCGCTGCACCGAATACATCAGTTCAGGCACGGTGATGATGGACAGGATCACCGTCTCCTTGGTCAGGATGATGGCGAAATTGACCAGCGACGGTAGCGCCGACACAAGGGCGAGCGGCATCAGGATGCGGCGCACGATGGTGAGCTCCGACATGCCGATGGCGCGCGCCGCCTCGAGCTGGCCGGTCGGCACCGCCAGGTAGCCGGCGCGGAAGATCTCGGCGAAATAGGGGCTACCATAGACGCTGAGCCCGAGGATGCCCGCCGGCAGCGCGTCGAGGCGCAAGCCCAGCAGCGGGCCGCCGTAGTAGAGAACGAAGAGCTGCACGAGGAAGGGCGTGCCGCGGATGATCTCGATATAGACCTGGATCAGCCAGCGAAGCGGGCGCGGCCCGTAGCGCTGCATCAGCGAGATGACGAGGCCCAGCGCCATGCTGAAGACGGTGCCCAGCAGCCAGCAAAGGATGGTGAGCCCGAAGCCGCTCAGCAGGATCGGCCAGTATTGCAGCAGAATGCTCAGGTCCATTACACAGCCATCCTGTGCTCGAGATAGCGACCGAGCGCCGCGAAGCAGAGATTGATGACCAGGTAGATGCAGGCCGCGGCGATGTAGACTTCCAGCGGGCGGAAGGTGGTGGCCGCCTGCGCCTGGCTGGCGCGCGTCACCTCAAGGATGCCGACGACCGACACCAGCGACGAGGCCTTGACCAGCAGGATCAGTTCGTTGATCAGCGCCGGCAGCGAAATCCGGAATGCCTGCGGCAGGATCACCCGGCTCCAGATGTCGCGCGGGCGCATGCCGATGGCCGTCGCCGCTTCCGTCTGGCCGATGGGCAGCGAGATGATGGCGCCGCGCCAGATTTCGGAGACATAGGCGCTGGAGCAGATGCCGACCGTCACCACGGCGGCGACCAGCGCCGGCACGTTGATGCCGATGACCGGCAGGAGATAATAGCAAAGAAGAAGCTGGACCAGCAGTGGGACCCCGCGCAGGAAGCTGACCCAAACCGCCGCAAACCGGCGCAGCCAGGTGATGCGGGACAGCGCGGCCGCGCAGATGAGCGCGCCGACGACCAGCCCGAGCGCAATGCCCAGTCCCGAAATCAACAGCGTATAGCGAGCGGCCCAGAAGAGCGGCTCGAAACTGTTCAGAAAGGTGGAGATCGAAAACATCGGTGCTCCGATTGCCGCGAGACTTGCGGACGGGATCGCTCCCGCCCGCAACTCGTCGTTACTTGGCCGTTACTTGGTGGGAACTTCGCGCGGAAGTTCGGTATAGGTGCCGAGCCACTTTTCCTGGATCGCCTTGACGCGACCGTCGTCGGTCATCTTGAGCACGGCGTCGTTGACGGCCTTGACGAAGCTTTCGCTGTCGGCGTCCTTGCGCGCCACCCAGGCGAAGTAGGTCGGCTCGCCGAACTGGGCCGGCTCGAACAGCGCGAAGGTCTCGGGACGGCTCTTGACCAGGTAGGTCAGGTTCGGCAGCGAGCCGGCAACCGCGTCGAGGCGGCCGGCGGCGAGATCGGCATAGGCCTCGTCGGTGGTGCCGTATTCCTTGACGCTGACGCCGCCGAGCTTGTCGCCGAAGGCCTGGAGCTGCTTGAACTGCGCGGTGCCCTGCTGGACGCCGACGGTCTTGCCCTTGATGTCTTCCGGCTTCTTCAGCTCGGTGTTGCCGGCGGCGCGCACCAGCGAAACCGTGGCGTCGGCGATCGGCAGGGTGAAGGCGTAGCGCTCGAGCCGCTCGGCCGTGATCGTGACCGGGGCGATGACTATGTCGAACTTCTTGACCTCGAGGCCGGGCAGTTCGGCGGTCCACGGAATGTCCTGGTAGACCGGCTCGACGCCTAGTTCCTTGGCGACGCCGTCGAACAGGTCCTTGGTCATGCCTTCATAGGTGCCGTTGTTGAGCATGTCGAACGGCGCGTAGTGCATGTCGGTGGCGGTTTCGATCTTGCCGGCCGCCTTGATGTCGGAAAGCTGGTCGGCCATGGCGGGCACGGCAAGGCCAAGTGCTGCAAGGCCGAACAAGGCCGATTTGAGTGTCGTGGAAAACTTCATTTGGTACTCTCCCTGATGAACTGAGCGACCATCGCCAGTTCGACTAGCTATTGGATTTTGTCGCGCACCGCCAGAGACCGGCGGCGCACGAAAGATTTAAAGAATACCCGGCAGGTTCAGCTTGTGCTCGCGAGCGCAGTCGATCGCTATCTCATAGCCGGCATCGGCATGGCGCATGACGCCGGTCGCGGGGTCGTTCCACAGCACGCGCGCCAGCCGCGCATCCGCGTCTTCCGAGCCGTCGCAGCAGATGACCATGCCCGAATGCTGCGAAAAGCCCATGCCGACGCCGCCGCCGTGGTGCAGCGACACCCAGGTCGCGCCCGACGCGGTGTTGAGCAGTGCGTTGAGCAGCGGCCAGTCGGAAACGGCGTCGGACCCGTCCTTCATGGCTTCCGTCTCGCGGTTGGGAGAGGCGACCGAGCCGGAATCGAGATGGTCGCGGCCGATGACGATCGGCGCCTTGAGCTCGCCGTTGCGTACCATCTCGTTGAAGGCGAGGCCGAGGCGGTGGCGGTCGCCGAGGCCGACCCAGCAGATGCGCGCCGGCAGGCCCTGGAAGGAGATGCGCTCGCGCGCCATGTCCAGCCAGTTGTGCAGATGATGGTTTCCGGGGGTCAACTCCTTCACCTTGGCGTCGGTCTTGTAGATGTCTTCCGGATCGCCCGACAGGGCGGCCCAGCGGAACGGACCGATGCCGCGGCAGAACAGCGGGCGGATATAGGCCGGCACGAAGCCGGGGAAGGCGAAGGCGTTTTCCAGGCCCTCTTCCAGCGCGACCTGGCGGATGTTGTTGCCGTAGTCGAGCGTCGGCACGCCCTTGTTCCAGAAGTCGACCATGGCGGCGACATGGCTTTTCATGGAGGCGCGGGCAGCCTTTTCCACGGCCTTGGGGTCGCTCTCCTGCTTGGCGCGCCATTCGGCGACGCTCCAGCCGAGCGGCAGGTAGCCATGGACGGGATCGTGCGCCGAGGTCTGGTCGGTGACGATGTCGGGGCGCACGCCGCGCTTCACCAGTTCGGGGAAGATTTCTGCCGCATTGCCGATCAGCGCAACGGATTTCGCCTCGCCAGCCTTGGTCCACTGCTCGATCAGCGCCAGCGCCTCGTCCAGCGTGTGCGCCTTGGCGTCGACATAGCGGGTGCGCAGGCGGAAGTCGGCACGGGTCTCGTCGCACTCCACCGCCAGGCAGCAGGCGCCGGCCATGACCGCCGCCAGCGGCTGCGCGCCGCCCATGCCGCCGAGGCCGGCGGTCAGGATCCACTTACCCTTGAGGTTGCCGTCATAGTGCTGGCGGCCGGCTTCCACGAAGGTCTCGTAGGTGCCCTGCACGATGCCCTGCGAGCCGATATAGATCCACGAGCCGGCCGTCATCTGGCCGTACATGGCCAGGCCCTTCTTATCCAGTTCGTTGAAATGGTCCCACGTCGCCCAGTGCGGCACCAGGTTGGAGTTGGCGATCAGCACGCGCGGCGCGTCCTTGTGGGTCTTGAAGACGCCGACGGGCTTGCCCGACTGCACCAGAAGCGTCTCGTCGCTTTCCAGCTTCTTCAGCGCGCCGACGATGAGGTCGAAATCCTTCCAGGTGCGAGCGGCGCGGCCGATGCCGCCATAGACCACCAGCTCGTGCGGGTTCTCGGCGACGTCGGGATGCAGGTTGTTCATCAGCATGCGCATCGGCGCCTCGGTCAGCCAGCTCTTGGCGGTGATCTCGGGACCGGTCGGGGGGAAGATGTCGCGGGTATTGTGTCTTGGGTTGCTGCTCACGGTTCGCCTCCTGTCAGGCCAGCATATTGCCGGAAATGATGATGCGCTGGATTTCGCTGGAACCCTCGTAGATGCGCATGATGCGCAGGTCCCGGTTGATCCGTTCGATGGGAAAGTCGCGGGTATAGCCGTAACCGCCGTGTAGTTGCAGCGCAGTGTCGGCGATCCTGCCCGCCGCCTCGGAGGCGCCGAGCTTGGCCATGGACGAGGCCAGCGAGAAACGTCCGCCATGCTCATGCGCCAGGTCGCGCTGGCGCGCCGCATCCTGCGACAGCAGCAGCGCCGAGCGATAGGCGACACCCATGTCGGCGATCATCCAGCGGATGCCCTGCCGCTCGGACAGTGCGAGGCCGCCGATGACGCGCTCCTTGGCATAGGCGATCGCCGCATTCATCGCGGCGCCGGCAAGGCCGAGGCACTGCGCGGCGACCTCGATGCGGCCGTTGTCGAGCACCTGCATGGCGGTGCGGAAACCCTTGCCCTCCTCGCCCAGCAGCGCGCTTTCAGGCAATTCGCAGTCGAGGTTGAGCGTGAAGACATGACCGCCCTTGAGGCCCATGGTCTTTTCCGCCGCTCCGGCCTCGAAGCCAGGCGTACCCTTGGGCAGGAGGAAGGCCGAGATGCCGCGATGCGCCTTCTCGGGGTCGGTGACCGCATAGACCACGACGACGTCGGCGACGCCGCCATTGGAGATGAAGCATTTCGTGCCCTTGAGGTGCCAGCCCTTTTCGGTGCGCCGCGCCCGCGTCTTCATGTCGGCGGGATCGGAACCGGCGGTAGGCTCGGTGAGCGCGAAGGCGGCGAGCACTTCGCCGCTGGCGGCCTTGGGCAGCCATTCCTGTTTCTGTGCTTCCGTACCGCCGATCAGGATGGAATCGGTCGCCAGGTAATGCGCGGTCAGCGCCGAGGCGGTCGAGCCGCAGGCCCCGGCGACGATCGAGACGGCGCGCAAGAGGGCCGGCGCGGAGATGCCGCTGCCGCCATAGGCTTCCGGCAGGTTGGCGCCCATCATGCCGGCTTCGCCGAGCGTCGCCAGTTGCGCATGCACGAAGCGCGAGGTCTCGTCGGTCTCGCTGGCAAGCGGCGTGATCTTGTCGGCGCAGATGCGTTCCAGCACCTCGCAGAACAGGCGCTCCTCTTCCGACAGCATGTGCCAGGCGTCGTCAATCTGCATGGCGTAGCGCCTCCAACCCGAATTCCTTTAGCACGGTTTCGATGTCGCCGCCGAGACGCGGCGCGGCCGTCGCGGCCACCGGTTTTGCGCCGTCGAAGCGCACCGGCTGGCCGACGATCGGCGTACGGCCGAGAACGGGGTGCGCCAGCGTGCTGACCAGCCCGCGCGTCGCGGCGTGCTCGTTGTCGGCAGCCTGCGCGATGTCCCAGATCGGCGCGGTCGGCAGGCCCTCGGCGGCGAGCGCCGCCACAGCCTGCTCTGTGGTCAGCCCCCTGGACCAGGCCTCGATCAAGGCGCGCAGCGCCGGCTCATGCTCGGTGCGGCTCGAGTCGGAGGCAAAGCGCGGGTCGGCCGCGATTTCCGGCTTGCCGATCAGCCCCGCCAGACGCTGGAACTGGCCGCCGTTCAGCACGGCGATCACCACCTGCCCGTCGCTGGTCGTGAAGCAGCCGAAGGGCGTGGAAAGCGGGTGCCTGTTGCCGACGCGGCCGGGCAGCACGCCGCCGTAGAAATGCTGGGCGTGGCTGGTGGTCAGCATGGAAAACAGCGCGTCGTACATGGCGATGTCGAGCGCCGCCCCTTGTCCGGTGGCGTTGCGCTGGACGAGCGCCGCCATGATCGACCAGCTTGCGAACAGGCCGGCGATCAGGTCGGCGATGCTCTCGCCGGTCTTCAGCGGCGCGCCGCCGTCCTCGCCGGTCGCGGCCATCAGGCCGGACATGGCCTGCACCACGAGGTCGTAGGCCGGCAGGTCCTTGAACGGGCCTTCCTGCCCGAAGCCGGAAATGGAGCAATAGATCAGCCGCGGATTGGCCTTGCGCAGCACCTCGGCGCCGAGCCCGAGCCGGGCGGCGACGCCGGGGCGGAAATTCTCCACCACCACGTCGACGCGGGCGGCGAGCGCCTGCGCCAGTTCGAGGTCGGCCGGCTTCTTCAGGTCGAGAACGACGCTTTTCTTGCCGCGATTGTTGAGCGTGAACAGCGCGCTCTCACCGTCCTTGAACGGGCCGATATGGCGGTAATCGTCGCCGGCCGGCGGCTCCAGCTTGATGATCTCCGCGCCCAGGTCGGCGAGCAGCGCCGTGCAATACGGCCCCGCAAGGACGCGCGACAGGTCGAGGACCTTGATGCCGGCAAGCGGACCGCTCATGCCTTCAACTCCGGTGCGAGGGTGGTAAGCCTAGCGAGGATAGCGCCAAGGGTGACGCGCAGCGCGGCGGCCTTTTTGTCGTCATAGGCAAAGGGCGGGATCTCGGTCGCGAGATGGGTGGACTGCGCCAGTTCCATCTGGATGGCGTGGACGCCGTCCCTGGGCCGGCCGTAATGGCGCGTGGTCCATCCGCCCTTGAAGCGGCCGTTGAGCACATGGGTGCGGCCGGAAGCGGCACACAGGTCGAGGGTCGCCGCCTCGATGCGCGGGTCGCAGGACGCGCCGGTATTGGTGCCGATGTTGAAATCGGGAAGGGTGCCCTCGAACAGGAACGGGATATGCGAGCGGATCGAGTGGCAATCATAGAGGATCGCCACGCCGTGCTTCGCCTTCACGCGCTCGATCTCGGCGGCCAGTGCGGCATGGTAGGGCGCATGGAAATCCGCCTTGCGCCGGGCGATCCCGTCGGCGTCCGGCTCCTCGGTCCAGAGCGGTTCGCCGTCGAAATCCGTTACCGGCACCAGGCCGGTGGTGTTCTGGCCGGGATAGAGACTGGCGTCGTCAGGCCCGCGATTGGCGTCGATCACATAGCGGTGGAACGTCGCCCGCACCGTCGTCACGTTCGGCAGCAGCCCGTCGTAGAGGCGCTCGATATGCCAGTCGGTGTCGGCGAGGATGCGTCCGCGCGCGTTGAGTTTCGCGCGGATCGCCTCGGGCAGGTACGTGCCGGTATGCGGCAGGCCAAGGATCAGCGGGCCGTTACCGCGAACGACCTCGACCGGGTTCACGGGCGAACCTCGTCGAGCATGCCTTTCGGCAGGGCTTCGAGCAGCGCGCCGGAACGGACGAGCGAGGCGACTTCGGCGAGGTCGGGGGCCATGTAGCGGTCCTGGTCGAGCGCCGCGACCGACTTGCGCAGCCGCGCGATGACGGCCTGCAGCGGGGCGGACGTCTTCAGCGGGCCTCGGAACTCGACGCCGGCGGCGGCGCACAGCACCTCGATGCCGACGATCTGGGCGAGGTTGGCGTTCATGCGCTTCAGCCGGCGTGCGCCGTGCGCGGCCATGGAAACGTGGTCTTCCTGGTTGGCCGAGGTCGGGGTGGAGTCGGTCGAGCAGGGGGTGGCGAGATGCTTGTTCTCGCTCATCAGCGCCGCCGAGGTCACTTCAGCGATCATCAGGCCGCTGTTGAGGCCCGGTGCCGGGGTGAGGAAGGGCGGCAGGTCATGGCTCAGCGCCGGATCGACCATCAGCGCGATGCGGCGCTGCGAGATGGCGCCGATCTCGGCGATCGCCAGCGCGATCTGGTCGGCGGCGAACGCCACCGGCTCGGCGTGGAAATTGCCGCCCGAGACGATCTGGTCGCTCTCGATCAGCACCAACGGGTTGTCGGTGGCGGCGTTGGCCTCGATCTCCAGCGTGCGGCCGGCCTGCGTCAGCAGATCGATGCAGGCGCCGGTGACCTGCGGCTGGCAGCGGATGCAGTAGGGGTCCTGCACGCGGGTATCGCCGACGCGGTGGCTCTCGCGGATTTCCGAGCCGTCCATCAGCTCGCGGATGACCTTGGCGGAAAGGATCTGGCCGCGATGGCCGCGCAACTGGTGGATTTCATCGAGGAAGGGCGCGGTCGAACCCATGATGGCGTCGGTCGACAACGAGGACGACACCAGCGCGTTGCGCGCCGCCCGGAACGCCTCGAAGAAGCCGACCAGCGCGAAGGCGGTCGAAACCTGCGTGCCGTTGATCAGCGCCAGCCCTTCCTTGGCGGCCAGCACCACCGGCTTCAGGCCGGCGGCGGCCAGCGCCTCGGCGCTCGCCATTTCCTCGCCCTTGTAGGTGGCGCGGCCTTCGCCCAGCATCGTGGCGGCCATGTGCGCCAGCGGCGCGAGGTCGCCCGAGGCGCCGACCGAACCCTGCGAGGGGATCACCGGATGCACGCCCTTGGCCAGCATGGCCTCGATCAGTGCGACCACTTCGGGGCGGGTGCCTGAAGCGCCACGGCCGAGCGAGAGCAGCTTGAGCGCCATGATCAGGCGCACCGTCTCTTCCTCGACGTTCTCGCCGACGCCGCAGCAATGCGACAGGATCAGGTTGCGCTGCAGGGTGGCCGTATCCTCGGCCTTGATCTTGATGGAGGCCAGCTTGCCGAAGCCGGTGTTGACGCCATAGACCGGCACGTTGCCGCTGGCGGCGGCATCGATGCGGGCGGCGGAAGCGGCGATGCCGGGGCGGGCGCTGTCGGCCAGCCGCACGGCGAGCCCCTCGCGCCAGACGCGCTCCAGGTCGGCCAGCGTGACCTTGCCGGGTGTCAGGACGATTTCAGACATAGTGGCCTCCGAAGATGCGGGTGTGCAGCGGGTTGAAGCCGATGCGATAGGAGAGCTCGGCCGGATGCTTGATGTCCCAGATGGCCAGGTCGGCGCGGGCGCCGGGCGCGATCACGCCGCGGTCGGAAAGGCCCAGCGCGCGTGCCGCGTTGCGGGTCACGCCGCGCAGGCACTCGGCCGGCGTCATGCGAAACAGCGTCGCGCCCATGTTCATGGTCAACAGGAGAGAGGTGAGCGGCGAAGTGCCGGGATTGGAATCGGTGGCGAGTGCGATCGGCACGCCGGCCTCGCGCAGCGCCTGCAGCGGCGGGTATTTCGTTTCCCGCAGCGTATAGAACGCGCCGGGCAAAAGCACGGCGACGGTTCCGGCCTTGGCCATGGCGGCGATGCCGTCGGCGCCGAGATATTCGAGGTGGTCGGCCGAAAGCGCACCGTGATCGGCCGCCATCGCCGCGCCGTGCAGGTCGGAAAGCTGCTCGGCATGCAGCTTGATCGGCAGGCCAAGCGCCTTGGCATGCTCGAAGATGCGCGCCATTTCCTCGACCGAGAAGGCGATGCCCTCGCAGAACCCGTCGACCGCGTCGATCAGCCCTTCGGCATGGCCCTGGTCCATGCCGGCGATGACCACTTTGTCGATATAGCCGGCGCGGTCGTTCTTGAATTCCGGCGGCAAAGCGTGGGCGGCGAGCCAGGTGGTGACGACATGCACCGGGCGTGCCTCGCCGATGCGGCGCGCGACCCGCAGCATCTTCAGTTCGGTGGCGATGTCGAGCCCGTAGCCGGACTTGATCTCCAGCGTGGTGACGCCTTCGGAAAGCAGCGTATCGACGCGCGGCAGCGCCAGCGCCAGAAGCTCTTCCTCGCTCGCCTCGCGGGTGTTGCGAACCGAAGACAGGATGCCGCCGCCGGCCCGCGCGATCTCCTCGTAGCTGGCGCCTTCAAGGCGCATCTCGAATTCGCGGGCGCGGTCGCCGCCATAGACGATGTGGGTGTGGCAGTCGATCAGGCCGGGCGTGACCACGCGCCCATCGAGGTCGCGGGACGGCGCATCGCGCCAGGCGGCGGGCAGATCGGCGTCGGCGCCGACCCAGGCAATGGCGCTGCCGTCGATGACGATCGAGGCGCGCTCGACGAGGCGGCAACCCGTCTCACCCTCGTCCACGATTGCGACTGCGGCATTGCTGAGAACCTGCATCCGGCACGCTCCTACCCTGTCCATGATTTTTCTAAGTCTAAACATAATCGCATTTCTATGTCTAGACTTATTCTCGCTCTATGTCTAAACTTATCCACGTCGCTTCCGAGTCGAGACGACGAGAGGAGATCGGAATAATGACGACACTTTGGGCACGCCATGCACTGTTGCCGAATGGCTGGGCGGACGACGTCCGTGTCGATCTCGGCGCGGATGGCCGCATCGCCAAAGTCGAGGCCGGGGTGGCCGCCGCCGGCGAACAGGTCGGCCTCCTGTTGCCGGCGTTGGCCAATCTCCACTCGCATGCCTTCCAGCGCGCCATGGCCGGCCTTTCGGAGGCGCGCGGGCCGCAGCCGCGCGACACTTTCTGGACATGGCGCCAGATCATGTATCGTTTCCTCGACCACCTGACGCCGGAGAACGTCGAAGCGATCGCCGCGCTGGTGCAGATGGAAATGCTGGAAGCCGGCTACGCCACCAATGTGGAATTCCACTACCTGCACCACCAACTGGGCGGAAAGCACTACGCCAATATCGCCGAGATGTCGGAGCGCATCGCCGCCGCCGCCGCCCGTACCGGTATCGGCCTGACCCTGTTGCCGGTGCATTACCAGTTCGGCGGCCTCGACCAGCGCCCACTCGGACCGGGCCAGCAGCGTTTCGGCACGACGCCGGATGAATTCGCTACCCTGCTCGACGCGGCGGAAGCGGCCCTTCGGCATCTGCCGGCCGATGCCGGCATCGGGGTTGCGCCGCACTCGCTGCGCGCCGTCGGCGCCGAGGCGCTGACCGTCTGCGAAGGGCTGCGCCCGCAGAGGCCGCTGCACATGCATCTGGCCGAGCAGATCCCGGAGATCGAGGAAGTGCAGGCAGCAATCGGCCGCCGCCCGGTCGAATGGCTGCTCGACAACCACAGTCCCGACCGCCGCTGGACGCTGATCCACATCACCCACATGACCGGCGACGAGACCCGCCGGCTGGCGGCGACCGGCGCCGTCGCGGGCTTGTGCCCGATCACCGAATCCAGCCTCGGCGACGGCATCTTCAACGGCACGATCTGGAAGGAGGCGGGCGGCCGTCTCGGCTTCGGTTCCGACAGCAATGTCCGCATCTCGCTCACCGAGGAACTACGCACGCTGGAATACAGCCAGCGCCTGCGCGATACCGCCCGCGCGGTGCTGGCCGAGCCGGGCCGCTCCACCGGCCGGGTGCTTTACGAAGCCGGCCTCGATGGCGGCGCGACGGCGGCGGGGCGCGAAACCGGCGCTATCGCTCCCGGCCTGTGGGCCGACCTGTGCGCGGTTTCGCTGGACAATCCGGTGCTTGCCGGCCGCAAGGGTGACGCGCTGCTCGACAGCCTGATCTTCGCCGGCCACGACGGGCTGGTACGGGATGTCTGGGCGGCGGGCCGCCATGTCGTGCAGGGCGGTCGTCACCCGGACCACGACCGGATCACGGCCGACTATCTCGCTTGCATCGCCCGGTTGCAGGAACGGATGTGACCGACAAGCCAGCCGGTTCCGCCTCCACCAAGGCGCAGCATATCGCCAGCGAGGTGCGCCGCCGCATCGTCGAGCACGAATGGCGGCAGGGCGATCGCATCCCGGACGAGGCCGACCTGGCGATCGAGTTCGACGCGGCGCGCGCCACCGTCAACAAGGCGCTGCAACTGCTGGCCGACGAAGGGCTTCTCGACCGGCGTCGCCGGGCCGGCACGCGCGTCGCGGTCGATCCGGTGCGCAAGGCGACCTTCACCATTTCCATCGTGCGCGAGCAGGTGGAGCAGGCCGGCATGGCCTACAGCCATCGCGTCGTCGCGCAGCGCGCAAGCCCCGTTCCCGATGCGCTGGCCGAGCGCACCGGCCTGGCGAAAGGCGAAGTGCTGGTCCATATGCGGGCCGTGCATTATGCCGATGGCCAGCCCTTCCAACTGGAGGATCGCTGGATCAACCCACGTGCCGCGCCAAGCCTTGCCGGGGTCGATCTGTGGCAACTGAACGCCAATGAATGGCTGGTGCGCAACGCGCCCTACCTGCGGGCGGAACTGGCGTTCTCCGCCGAGAGTGCCAGTTGGCGCGACGCACGGCTGTTGCAGGCGCAGCCGGGGCAGGCCTTGCTGATCCTTTCCCGCATCACCTGGAACGACCTCGGTCCGATCACCATCGTCCGGGTAGCGTTCCAGCCCGGCCACCACGTCGCCAACGAGAACGGCCTGACCCGGGGCTATTAGGCCGGAATCGCCGGGTCACGGCGGGAAAATCCGCGTCCTCCATCTTTACAAGTATATACATATTATCTTAGGGTGCCAGCACATCATCGCTCCCTGAGAGGCCGAACCATGTCCTTGCCTTCATCGTATCTGCGCCCGGAACTGGCGGCTCTTACGCCCTACAATGCGGGCCTGACCGTCGCGGAAGTCGCGAGCCGGCCGGGCGTGACCCGTGTCGCCAAGCTTGGCTCGAACGAGAACCCGCTCGGGCCGGATCCGGCGGTGCGGCAGGTGCTCGAAGCGGCCTTGCAGCGCATCGCCGTCTATCCCGATCCCGTCGGCCGCGCGCTTGTCGCGAAGCTGGCGGCGCGCCACGGCATTGCCGTCGATCGGCTGGTGCTGGGCAACGGCTCGGAGGACCTTCTGGCCGTCCTGGCGCGCACCATCCTGCGGCCGGGCGACAAGGTCGTGACCCTCTACCCGTCCTTCCCGCTTCACGAGGACTATGCGCGGCTGATGGGAGCCGAAGTCATCCGCATCGGGCTTACGCCGGAAGGCGGCATCGATGTCGAGGCGCTGGTGCGGGCGGTGGCGCAGCCGGTGCGGCTGGTGCTGTTCGCCAACCCGATGAACCCGGCCGGCGTGTGGCTGTCGCCGCAGGAGCTTGGCCGCGTGCTGGACGCCGTCCATCCAGAGGCGGTGACCTGCCTCGACGAGGCCTATCACGAATATGCCGAGGGCGATGACTACGGCTCCGGCGAGACGCGGCTAGCGGCGCATGGCGGGCCGCTGGTGATCCTGCGCACTTTCTCGAAGGCCTGGGGGCTGGCTGGCCTGCGCGTCGGCTACGCCATGACCAACAGCGGCGAACTGAAGCGCGGGCTCGACCTTGCCCGCACGCCCTTCAACGTAAACCTGATGGCGCAGGCGGCGGCCGAGGCGGCGCTGGACCATCCCGCATCGGTGACCGATGCCGTAGTGCTGGTGCGGCGCGAACTGCCCCGCGTCAAGGCCGCCATCGAAGCGCTTGGCCTGCGCGTGCTGCCGTCTAAAGGGAATTTCCTCTTCTTCGACGCTGCCCGTCCGTCCGTCGAACTCGCCGAAGCGCTGCTCGACAAGGGCGTGATCGTCAAGCCGTGGAAGCAGCCGGGTTACGAGACGTGGCTGCGCGTCTCCATTGGCACCGAGGCCGACAACGGCCAGTTTCTAGCGGCCCTTTCCGGCTCGATTTGAGCCTTGCGGATGGCCGGGCCGGCAAGGCAGGATGCAGGCGCATCGGAGAGGTGAAACCATGACCGCGACAGGGATTTTCCGGCTGTCGGAGCGAGTGTTCCGTCCCTGGAAGAATGGCGGCGGGCAAACCGCCGAAATTGTCGTGTCGCCGGCGGGCGCGGGCTTCGAGGATTTCGACTGGCGTATCAGCACGGCCATTGTCGCGACCTCCGGCCCGTTTTCCGCATTCCCCGGCATCGACCGGGTGCTGACCGTGCTGGAAGGCGGCGCAATGGCCCTGACGGTGGGCGATCGGGAACGCCGCCTCGACGCCGAAAGCGAGCCCTTCGCCTTTTCCGGCGACGCGCCTGCCGCAGCGCGATTGGAAGGTCCCGCGCTGCTTGATTTCAACGTCATGGTGCGCCGCCCGCTGACGGCGACCGTGGTTCGTGGCCCGCTCGACCTTGGCCGCCGGGCCGCAGGCCAGGAGGCGCGGCTTGCCCTGCTGCTGGAGGGCCGGGCCGGGCTGGCGCGGCTCGACCTCATAGACCTCGGTGCCGCCGCTCCCGAACGGGTGGCGGCGCTTGCCGGCGCGCCGGTGCTGGACGTGCTCATAGCCGGCTGACTGTCGGACGGGATCAGCCGGCCTCGGTACGCGGCTCGAAACGCGCCGTCAGTTCGTGGCGGTCGCCGGGATAGGTCTGGCTCGCCAGCGTCACCCACTTGCCGGAAATCTCGGTCCTGCGGATGACTTCGAGGCAGCTTTCCCCCGGCTGCAAGCCGAGGTCGCGCGCCACCGCGCCGCCGGCGCCGACCGCGCGGATGCGGTGTTCGGCCGAGCTCCAGGGAATTTCCTGCAACAGCCACTGGCCCGGCGCGACGGTGGAGAAATCCTGGTCGAGGGCGCCGGGCGCGGCCTCCGGGTTGATGATGCGTTCCTCGCGGCAGAAGGGCTGTTCGTCGGCGAAATGAATGCCGAGAAGGTAGAGGACCGGCTGCTTCGAAGTCTCCTCGATGCCCGCCCCGGCGATCTCGTCGGGGCGCGGCGGACGTAGCTTGCGATCCCGCAACTCGAACCGGTATGCCTGCCCCAGCGCATGTACCTCGGCGGCGATATCGGCGATTTCCATCACCGCTGCCTGCGCGTGCGGGCGCGCGACCACGGTGCCGAGCTTGCGCCGCCGCACGAGGAACCCCTCGCGCGTCAGCTGCGTCAGCACCTTGTTCATGGTCATGCGCGACACGCCGTGGCTGTCGGCGAGGTCGGTCTCGAAGGGCAGGCGGTGTCCCGGCGGCCAGCGCTGCGAGATGATGTCGCTGCGGAATTGGTGCAGGAGCTGTTCGTGCAGCGAGCGGTTCGCCGGCGGTTTCGTCGCTGCCATCTGCCCTTCCCATTGCGTGCCGATGCGAACGAAGACGCCGGCGCCGGGTTTGTCCTCGACGGGTATAGGCAATAGCGCCGGCCTGTCCAAGCCCTTCGGACCCGATCCGAACAGGCACGGATGCCAGCCGGTTGTCGGGCGTGGCTCGAACGCGCTAGCCTGCCGGCCACTCGCTGAGACGGAGGACACGATGGCGGCCCTGTTCGATGCCTTTCACCCGAGCGTGCTGGCGGTATTCGACCTGTCGCTGTTCATTATCCATCTCGTGACGGTGGCGCGCGCCATCACCCGCCCCAACCGGGCACCGGCTGCCCGTGTCGCCTGGGTGGCGGTGATCATGTTCCTGCCGCTGCTCGGCGTGATCGCCTATCTGCTGCTCGGAGAAACCAGCATCGGGCGCGAGCGCATGCGCAGGCTGGGCCTGGCGGAACAACAGACCGCGCGGCCGGACGATGCGGCCTATGCGCCGGCTTCCGTGGCGCCGGAGGCAGCCGCCCAGTTCGACCTCTGCCGGTCGATCAACGGGCTAGGCCCGGTGGCGGGCAACCGCATCGTGCTCCTTGGCGATCCGGCAGCGGCCCCCGACCAGCCGATGCGCGACAGCGACAGCGCCATCGAAGCCCTTGTGCGCGACATCGGGCAGGCGCGCGAGCATGTCCATATCAGCTTCTATATCTGGCTCGACGACGACAATGGCGGCAAGGTCGCCGACGCCGTCGCGGCGGCTGCGCGCCGTGGGGTCCGCTGCCGGGTGATGGCCGACGGCCTCGGCTCGCGCGCCTTCATCCGCGGCCCGCGCTGGCGGCAATTGCGCGAGGCGGGGGTGACCCTGGTCGCGATGCTGAGCGACATCCCGCGCCTCGGGCACCTCGCGCTTGGGCGCGTCGACCTGCGCAATCACCGCAAGATCGCCGTCATCGACAACCGCATCGCCTATTGCGGCAGCCAGAACTGCGCCGACGCCGCCTTCCGGGTGAAGCCGAAATATGCGCCGTGGGTGGATATCTTCCTGCGCTGCGAAGGGCCGGTCGTGCGTCAGGCGCAATATCTGTTCCTGTGCACATGGATCGCCGAAACCGGTGAGCCGCTGCAGGGACTGGCAGCGGCCGGCCCCCCACCCGAGCGTTTCGAACCGGGCAGTGTGGCGCAGATGTACGGCACCGGGCCGATGACGTGCGGTGATGCGATGTCGGATTCCTTCGCCAGCGCGATCTATACCGCGCGCAGGGAACTGGTGATCACGACGCCGTATTTCGTGCCGGACGAGGCGGTCCTGCACGCCCTGTGCGCCGCCCCGCGCCGGGGTGTCGAGACGACCGTCGTCTTTCCCCGGCACAACGATTCCTGGCTGGTCGAAGCCACCAGCCGCAGCAGCTACGCTGACCTGCTTTCCAACGGCGTGCGGATTTACGAGTATCCGCTGGGATTGCTTCACGCCAAGTCGATGACCATCGACGGGACCATGGCCCTGGTCGGCTCGGCCAACATGGACCGGCGCAGCATGCAGCTCAATTTCGAGAACAACCTTCTGGTCGCCGACGAGGAGGTGACCGCCGCTATCCGTTCGCGCCAGCAGGCCTATCTCAGCGTCTCGCACCCGGTCGCGCTCGACACCGTCAGGGCCTGGCCGTTCCACACGCGCCTGGTGCAGAACGCGGTTGGGATGATGGCGCCGGTGCTTTGAGGCGCTGCCGGTGGGCCTTCATGAAGGCCGCGATGGGCTTTTCGAGGATCTCGTGGACGGCGACGCCGATCGCCGTGCCGCACAGGACGGCGGCCACGAACGTGAGGAAAGGCGGCAGCGCCAGCATCGGCCCTGCCTTCGCCACCACGGAAATAGCCAGCGTATGCCACAGATAGATCGAGTAGGACGCATCGCCGAAATAGGCGGCCAGCGGCACACGCGCCACCTTCTCCTTTTTCTCGAAAGCCAGGACGCCGAGGACGAGGGCGGCGGCGAGCGGCCCGAGAACGAACGGCATGAAACCTCGATAGGTGATGCCGACGAAGGCAAAACCGGCGACGGCGAAAGCGGCCAGCGCGCCGCCCCACGCCGACGGCGGAATCACGCCCCGCAGCCATATTTCGCCGAGCGCCATGCCAAGCAGGAATTCCAGCAGCAGCGGGTCGGTCCAGATCCTGGGGGCTGACATTTGCGGGTCGGTCAACAAACCCGTTGCCACAAGCGCGAGGAATAGCATCGTGAGCGCCGGCGGCCGCCACCGGGACCGCAGGAAAAGCGAGGCCGCGAACAGCAGGTAGAAGAACATCTCGTAGTTCAGCGTCCAGCCCTGCACCAGCACCGGCCAGATGTCGCCGGCGCCGGGCGAGCGGCTGGGGATGAAGAACAGCGAGGAAAGAACGTAGCCCGGCGTAAGCCGGAGGTTGGGAAACAGGCCGAAGAGGGCGCCCAGGATCATCACGCCGGTGACGATCCAGTAGAGCGGCACGATCCGCTTGATGCGTTCGCGCAGGAAGGCGGCCGGCGTCGTCGTCCGAGTGCCGGCAAGGACCCACATGATGAAGCCGCTGATGACGAAAAAGATGTCGACGCCGGCCGCGCCGATGGCGAAATGCGTTCCGGTGCGCTCGGCCGCGTGGAAGACGACGACGCCCAGCGCCGCGACGGCGCGCAGATACTGGATGGCGTATAGCCGTTTCACGGTGCCGAGCCGGGCAGGGCGCGCTGCCGCCGCCGCGCCGAGGTCTGGAAGAGGGGCCGCCGCACGCCGCGCGGAACCGCCAGGCGGCCGGCGGCGTAGAACAGCAGGAACGAGCCGACGACATAGGGGTTGATCACGTCGACCTCGACGAAGGCGCGCACCATGAGCATGGCGACGACGCCGAACAGGACGAGGGAATCCCCGTTATGGACATCGCCGATAACCCGCCGCATGTGCCCGGCAAAGGTGCGCAGCATCACCACCAGCAGCAGCGCCACTCCGACGAGGCCGAGTTCCACCGCCACCTCGATGAAGGTGTTGTGGAAATGGAAGCCGCTGCGGCTGCCGATGTAGAATTCCTCCCACAGCCGTTCGGCTTCGGAAAATCCTTGCACCCAATAGGCCTGGTAGCCGACGCCGAAGAACGGGGCATTGGCGGCGGCCGCCCAGCCCTGCGACCACAGATAGGTCCGCCCGGTCAGCGTGGCGTCCTTGCCGAAGGCCGCCAGCAGCAGGTCGAGGCCGCCGAGATTGAGCCCGGCGAGGACTATCCCCACGGCCAGCATCGTGCCGGCCAGCAGCGCGCCCCTTCGCACGTTGGGGGAAAACATCACGCCCAGCCTGAGGCAGGTCATGATCGCCAGCACCGCCGCCAGCGCGAGGATCGACGTCGCCGACTGCGACTTCAGCAGCATCACGGCCGACAGGGCGCCGCAGGCGAGCGCCACGATTCGCCGGGGTCCGCGCTCGCCCAGCACGACGAGCGCGGCGAAGGCGAAATAGACGCCGAGCGACGCGAACAGGCCGAGCTGATTCTTGGACGGAAAAGCGCCGACGAAACTGTAGCTGCCGTCAAGTGGGTCGTAGTGATACTGGCCGAAGGCCAGCGAAAAGAACAGGACGAGCAGGATGCCGAGCAGGAGCCCGAGCGTCAGCGTCCTGACGGAAACGGTGCGGGCCGCGACCAGCGCGCACACGACATGTGAGGCGAACTGCACCGAGGCGCGGGCGCTGACGCCGGGCGCCGCCGACCAGAACACCGACAGGCAGGCGAATGCGGCAAAGGGGGCGATCCAGCCAAGGTCGCCCGGACTGCCGAGCGCCTTGCGGTAATCGACGAGGATGAGCGGCAGCCACAGCCCGTAATAGGCGAGGATGGAGACCTTGCCGAAGCGGATCGAGTAGGCGAACACGAAGATCGAGACCGCTACCGCGAAAAGCCCGTACCAGAGATTGTGGTCGGGATTGACGAATCTGGCCTTGACGATTCTCATCGGTCCCTTCCGGAACTGCTTGGGCTCCGGTCCGTTCCTGCGGCTAAGGTCAATTGGAGTTGACGACTGACGGCGTGACCTCCACCTTGATGACGTCGCCGGGCAGCACCGGCGTGTTCTCGTCGGCCTCGACCTCGCCGGCCTTGCCGTCGCCGTCCGTGCGCACGATTGTGTAATGTGTCTCGGGCGGGTTGCGACCGCCGGCGTTGCGGGCGGCGTCGGGCGCCCGTTCCAGCGCTTCCGTCATCAGGCCGGAATACATGCCCATCTTGAGGTTGAGCGCATCCAGGTCGGATTCCGTCTGCTGACGGGTCTGGGCAATTTCGGTGTCGCGGTCGTTCTGCAGGCTGATGGCGTCCTGCGTCGCCTTGGCGATGTCCTGCTTGGCGCGCAGGATGGCCGTATCCATGTCGAGCAGCTTGCCCTCCAGTTCGGCGATCGTCTGTTCCAGCGTCAGCACGCGCTGGTTGACGACCAGGCCCTTGCCGGCGAGGTTGCCGAGCCCTTTCAACTCTTCGCGGGAAAGGTCCGTCTGCCTGGACTGCGTGGCGATCTTCTTCTGTAGCGATTCGATCTCGGCCTGCAGCAGCCGCTTGAGGTCGTCGAGGCTCGCGAGTTGCAGCCGCAGCCGCTTCTGCCGCGCCTGCATCAGGTTGGTTTCGTCGGCCATCAGCTTCTTGCCGGCTGCGGTCTTGGCGAGTTCCGGCGGAAAATCGATCTGGTCCTTGCCCTCGGCCTCGGCCTCCAGCCGGGCGCGGCGGGCCAGCAGGCCGTCACGCTGCGAGGCCATGACGTCGTAGTTGCCTTGCGCCGTGATGAAATCGCGCGCGCCGCCCTGGCCCGACTCCGAGCGGCGCATGCCGCCGGCGATGCTAAGCGCTTTCAGAACGGTCAGTTGCGGGTCGTAGGGGTAACGGCCGGGTGTCTGCACGTCGCCGGAAACGAAGATCGGCCGGAACTCCGCCAGTTCGACGGAGGCCTCCGGCCGATCGGGAAGCCCGAGCTTCTGTTGCAGGCCGTCACTGATCGCGGTGGCGACATCCTCGGTGGTCTTGCCGGCAACCGCCAGTTCGCCGACGAAGGGAACCGAGATGGTCCCGGCCGGCCCGACGCCGTAGTCGCCGCTGACCGCGGACCAGTCGCGGAAGGCGCCCTCGGCGCTTTGCCATTCGGCGACCCGCACGCGCAGCTTGTCCATGGTCCCTAGGCGGTACGGCTCGGTCTGCGCCTGTTGGACCAGAACCGGCGTCGCCATCAGCAGGACGCCGACGGCGAGCAGGGCGCGGGTTTTTTGCAACATGCGAATCAAATCCGGGCTTCCTTTGCTTGGCCTGTCGGTGAGCGTCGTCGCGCTCAGTAGCTGCCGCGCGACGAAAACACCGCCGGCACCGTCCGGATCAGGATTTTCAGGTCGAAGACGAACGACCAGTTCTCGACATAGTGCCGGTCGAACGCAACGCGGGCCTGGTAGGAGACGTCGTTGCGGCCGCTCACCTGCCACAGGCCGGTCAGGCCGGGCCGGGACTTCAGGTAGAAGCTGGCGGACGTGCCGTACATCTTCAACTCGTCGCGGACCACCGGACGCGGTCCGACGAAACTCATCTCGCCGCGCAGGATGTTGAAGATCTGCGGCAGTTCGTCGAGGCTGAGCTTGCGCAGCACCGCGCCCACGCGGGTCACGCGCGGATCGTTCTGCAGCTTGCGCGTGGCCAGCCACTCCTCTCGCTCCTGCGGGTTCCTGGCGAGATAGGCGGCGAGCACCGCATCGCCGTCCTCGACCATGGTGCGGAACTTGAGGCAGTGGAACACCCTGCCGCTCCGGCCGATTCGCCGGTGGCCGTAGAACACTTTCCCGCCGTCCGAGAACTTGACCAGCAGTATCAGCATCAGGAACAGCGGACTGATGACGGTGAGGCCTGCCAGCGCCGCCGTGATGTCGAAGAAACGCTTGAAGGTGCCGCCGATCGGGGGCGACTCGTCCTCCTCCGGATACGCTTGGGGAAGTCTCTCTGCCAGTCTCGTCTGTGACATTCTTGCCGCTCCGCGATGTAGATCGTCAGATGCAAATGCTGCAACGCAACATGCTTATGGATAGGACGGGAGATATGACGCAGGTGCGATGAAAATAGGTCAGGCGAATCCAATGATGATCATAAATTGTGTCACGCGGTCACATGGATGGATCTCGGCGGGAGATTTGCCGTTTTATTTAGAAACAGAATTTGATGACTTAAGTGGTTATTGTAGTGTCGAGAAATAAAACTGTAACGTTCCATAATCAAGGCCACGGAATGGTACGACAGGATTAAATTAAACGCCGATGTGAACAGTATATAATCAACGTGGAATTTGCATCGTGCGCGCTTGGCAAAGACCTCTCCCCGCGTCGGAGACCAGGGGAAAACCCGGTTTGGCCCGGTAAGGCATATGTTGCATGTTGCCTGCCGTTCCGGCGTTTTATATGCTTGGTTATACGGCTGTGGATCGACCTTGCGCCTCCGGCACAGACTACCGATATCGCATGTGACGGCTACGCGGCAGCGGCGTTTTCCTCGGCGGGAGGTAGACTTGCGCGTGAACTATCATGGTATGCAGTACTGTCGCGGCACGACGGACTGAGATGTCCTTTGCCTTGTTTCTTCGCGGCTTCATCGGTGCGCTGGCGGTGTTTGCCGTCGTCACCTATGTCGCGACGCAATCCTTCCGGACGACGCTGATCAATACCGCGATCTGCGCGGTGATCGTTCAGGCCGGCTATTTCGTGGCGATCCTGGTAATGGTCTGGCGCTCGCCCGCTCGCGGCAAGGCCGCGGCCGAGGCGCGCAAGGAACCTGCGCCCACAGCCGCCAAGAAGGACCCCCGGGCGCTGCGCTGACGCGCAGGGGTCTTTTCCGGGCGGCCATCAAAACGCCTTTCGTGTCTGTCACCGGTCCGCGCGGCGGGCGGGATTGAACAGAGTGAGAGGTACGGATGGCTTCAACCGCCACAGTCTGCGTCATCATTGCGGCGAAGGATGCCGCCCGGACGATCGGGCGCGCCGTCACCTCCGCCTTGCGTGACGACCATGTCGCGGAGGTGGTGGTGGTCGATGACGGATCGGCGGACCGCACGGCCGAGGCCGCCCTCGGCGCCGACGACGCCAGCGGCCGTCTGCGCATTCTGCGCCTCGATATCAACCAGGGGCCGTCCTATGCCCGCAATCACGCCATCGCGCATTCGAACGCTCCCCTGATCGCCATCCTCGATGCCGACGACTTTTTCCTCGCCGGCCGCTTCGGCAGGCTCCTTGGCGAAGACGACTGGGATTTCGTCGCGGACAATGTCGTGTTCGTCGAGGCGGACGATGCGGAACCTCCCGAACCCGAGGTGCCGGATTTCGAGGCCGAGCCCTGCTTCCTCGATGCGGCGTCGTTCATCGCCGGCAATATTTCGCGGCGCGGCGCCTCGCGCGGCGAGATCGGCTTCCTGAAACCGGTGATGCGGCGGGCTTTCCTCGACATAAAGGGGCTTCGCTACGACGAGAGCCTGCGGCTCGGCGAGGACTACGACCTTTATGCGCGCGCCCTTATCAAGGGAGCCCGCTACAAGGTGGTCCACGGCTGCGGCTACGGAGCGGTGGTGCGCGCCGATTCGCTCAGCGGCCGGCACGCGACCGCCGACCTGAAAAACCTCCGCGAGGCCGACCGCGCAATGCTGACCCTGCCGACGGTGAACGGCGCCGCCCGGGCGGCACTGCGCCGGCACGAGCGCCATATATGCGCCCGCTACGAACTGCGCCGCTTCCTCGACGTGAAGGCAAAAAAAGGGCTTGCGGCGGCGGGGCTGCACGCCCTGTCGCATCCCTTCGCCCTGCCGGCGATCGTCGGCGGAGTCGGCGCCGACAAGCTGGACGGGCTTAAGGAGAGGATGAGGCCGGCCGAAAGGCCGCTGCCGCGCTATCTGCTCGGAGCGCGCGCCGCTCAGAAATAGGCGCGACGGATATCGGCAAGGACGGCGCGGAACCGCTCCTTGCTCTCCGCCAGTACGGCGTCGGCGCTGAGCTGCGGCTCGGCCTTGCGGGCTTGGCGCAGGGCCAGCACGGAAGGGGCGGCCAGGACGTGCTTGGCCACCGAACGCAATGACGAGCGGGACGGTTGGGCACGTGTCATCGTCGCGGTTTCGCCCGGTGCATGCCGCATGCCCGGATCGGCGGCTGCCGCCTTGCGCTCGAAATCGACGCCCCAGAAGCGCGCGCCCTTGGTGATCGCTTCCGCCCGCGAGGAGATCGGCACGTGGCGCGGCCGGTAGGAAAGGCCGAGCGACGACGCCCAGTCCTGCCACTTGAAGCTGTTGATCTGGCGCGAGGTGGTGACGGCGACGAAAGGCACGCGCAAGGCGTCGGCGAGGATGGCCGCATGCATGGATTCGGCCACCACCAGCCGCGCCCCGGCGATGGCCGCGATCACCGATTTCGCCTCGCCGCGCGGATCGACATAGGTAAGACCGGCGGCCTGGCAAACGGTGGGCCAGATGCCGCCGAGCGTCGATTCCCAGTGCGGGATGAAGATCGCCTCGTGGATTTTCGCCAGGCCCTGGAACTCCGGCATGTCGGCGGCCATCACCGCCGGGTCGACGATGCCGAGCGCCTCATTGAGCCCGAGCTTTGCGGCCGTCAGCGGCCCGCGCACGCAGCGGATGTCCCATTCGCCGCCATCGGAAAAGTCCGGCACGGCACCGTAGCCGAACCCGCTGCCGACCACCAGTTTCCTGCGGCCTTGCGGCAGAAGGTTCTGGTTGAGCACGGTGCCGACGCCGACCAGAAGCATCTGGGGGTGTACCTCGCGAAAGCCCGGCAGCAGGAAGTCCCACAGCCACAAGTTCAGGTCGTCGCCGAAATTGCCGTGCTGTGATTCCCAGTGAAATGGCTGCATGATTGGCTCTATCCGGCGATCTTGGCGATGGCCAGTTCGACGGCGCTGCGCAAGATCTGCGGGTCGCGCCAGGCCCATTGAGCCAGAAGGCCGATTTGCGGCGGTCGGTGGCCGCGCATCAGTCTGGCCTGCCCCCACAGCGCCTGCCGCCGTGCCGTCTGCTTGTAGGAGCGGATCGAGGCGCGGTCTTCAGGGTGATGTCCGGAGCGGCTTTCCAGCCGGTCGAGCGCCACCCAGGTGTTGAACTGCTGTTGCAGGAATTGCGGCGAATCGCTGGCGACACCGTGGAAGATGTTGATCCCTTCGCCGCGTATCGCGCCGATGCTCTCGCCAAGCACCACGCGGCGCGCACTCCGGATGCAGTCGTGGAAGAACAGCACGTCCTCGGCCGCCAGCCGAAGCGCGGCCTCGAAGCGGGTGGTGCGCAACAGGCGCTCGCCGATGACCATGCAGGACAGGTGCAGGAAGCTCCAGTTCCGCAGCATGACGCTGGCAAGGTCCGGGATTTCCACCAGCGGCGGGTCGTCGCAAAGCCGCTCGATCGCGGTGCTGCCGGCAAGGTCGGTGACGCCGAAATGATAGTAGAAGGCCTCGCTGCCCTGGATGGAAGCGAAGAAGCAATCGGCGTCGAAGCGGGAAAGCGCCTCGGTCGCCGTCTTCAGGTGGCCAGTCGTCCATTCGTCGTCGGAATCGAGGAAGGCGACGCAGGCGCTGTCGGCCGGAACGTGGTCGAGGCCGGTGTTGCGCGCGCCGCCGGGGCCGGCGTTGGCCTGCTTGATGACGGCGATGCGCGCCCGCTGTTCGAGCGTGAGCGCGCCGACTTCGGCTTCCACCGGCGAGGGAGAGGCGTCGTCGACGACGATGATGTCGAAATCGGTGTGCGTTTGCGAAAACACCGATTTCAGCGCGCGCCGAAGGACGCCGGGCTCACGCTGGTAATAGGGGATGATGACGCTGCACTTCATCGTCGTCCTTTCGTCCTCTGGGGCACCCCGGGGGGCAACCGGGGGAAAGCGTGGCTTTCAAGACCAGTATATTCGGGCTGAAATTTGTCGGGTGCCGGGGGCGCAGCGCGCATCGATGGCCCGGGTCACGGTCCGCCGCACCGGCGCGACGGCAATCGTGAACGGAGGGCTGCCGCCCGATCGGCCGCGTTCTCCAGCAAACGGAAGGGGTCGACCGTCCGCAGCGCTTTTTTCGCCCGGCCACCCGCTTAACGGCGATCATAAAAAGTTACCGCCCCGCCTCCGGCAATAACGGCGCACGCCACATTATCAGCCTGCGGCAGTCCTATTGCACCGCAGCGAACAACCCCAATCGGGCGCCGAAGGGAGGCGGCGCCACAGCGAAAGGCGGCACGATGACCTTGCATTCCGGAACTCTTTCAGACCGCTTCAGATGGATGCTGGCGGGGCTGGCGGCGGCACCGGTCGCGGCCTTCCTCGCCGCGCCGGCCCAGGCTGCGGAAGGCAAGTCCTTCGTCGAGAATTTCGACAAGTTCAGTGCTTCGCGCTGGTACGTTTCCGATGGCTGGGCGAACGGCGATCATCAGAATTGCACCTGGTCCAAGAAGCAGGTGAGCGTGAAGGATGGCCGGTTGAAGCTCGGCTTCGTCAAGGAGAAGAGCAAGGAGCGCGACTATGTCTGCGGCGAGGTGCAGACCAACCAGCGTTTCGGCTACGGCACCTTCGAGGCGCGCATGAAGGCGGTTGCGGGTTCCGGTCTCAACACCGGGTTCTTCAGCTATATCGGCCCGGTCCACAAGCAGCCGCATGACGAGATCGATTTCGAGGTGCTGGGCAAGGACCCCTCGAAAGTCCAGATCAACCGCTATGTCGATGGCAAGAGCCGTGGCCCGGCCGACCTGGTGGAGGTGTCGGGCGGCGCGGACAAGGATTTTCACGATTATGCCTTCATCTGGCAGAAGGACCGCATCGCCTGGTATGTCGACGGCAAGCTGACCGGTGAGGTCACGGATCCCGACGTACTGCCCAGCCATCCTTCCAAGATCTATCTGAGCGTCTGGGGCAGCGACACGCTGCAGTCGTGGATGGGAACGTTCACCGATCCAGGCCAGCCGCTTGCCGCCGAAGTGGAGCGCGTTTCCTTCACGGCGGAGGGGGATGCCTGCCAGTTCCCCGAATCCATCGTTTGCAAGACGCAGTCGCAGTAGGAGGCCGGCCGTGCTGCGCATCCTCTATCTGGTCCACAACCTGGCCGATCCGGCGGTGCATCGCCGCGTGGTGATGCTGGAAGCCGGCGGCGCCACGGTGACGCTGGCCGGTTTCCGGCGCGGCGAGGCGCCGGCCCACTCCGATGGCGCGCCCGCGATCGAGCTTGGCCGTACCGAGGATGGCCAGTTCACGCAGCGGCTGGCCTCGGTGGCGACCGCCGCGATGGCGCTGGCGGGCAAGCTCCGCCATGTTTCCCGGCCAGACGTCATCATCGGCCGCAATCTCGAAATGCTGGCGCTTGCCAACCGTGCCCGGGCGGTCTTCGGCGGCGGCATTCCGCTGGTCTACGAATGCCTCGACATCCACCGTCTGCTGCTGGACCGGGGCCCGGTCGGCACGGCGATGCGCGGTATCGAACGCTGGTTCGGCCGCGACGCGGCCCTGCTGCTCACCAGTTCGCCAGCCTTCGTGCGCGGCTATTTCGCCGGCTTCGGGCAGTCCGGGGCGCCGGTCATGCTGCTGCCGAACAAGGTGCTTGAACTCGGCGTGCCGCAGGCTCCCGCTCGGGAAGCCGTGCCGCCGGCTGCCGGCGAACCGTGGCGCATCGGCTGGTTCGGCGCGCTGCGCTGCCGCAAATCGCTGGACCTGCTCGCCGCCTTCACGCGACAGGCCGAAGGCCGCTTCGAGGTCGTGCTTCGCGGCCGTCCCGCCTATCGCGAGTTCGCCGATTTCGATG
The DNA here is from genome assembly GCA_049650385.1 of Mesorhizobium sp. Lineage (GTDB taxonomy): Bacteria > Pseudomonadota > Alphaproteobacteria > Rhizobiales > Rhizobiaceae > Mesorhizobium. Next base: position 49,797 of record JBASAA010000038.1, on the reverse strand, counting down.
GCTTCGTCGCGGCCGAGCCGCATATGCGCTTCGGCGGCCCCTACCGCAATCCTGACGATCTCGCCGCCATCTATGGCGACGTGCATTTCTCCTGGGCGATCGACTTCTTCGAGGAAGGGCTGAATTCGGCCTGGCTGCTGCCCAATCGTCTTTACGAAGGCTGCCGCTACGGCGTCGTCCCGATCGCGATGGCAGGCACCGAGACGGCGCGCTTCCTGTCCGAGCGTCGGCTTGGCGTCCTGCTCGAAGACGCGTCCGTGGACGGGATGGAGGCCGCTTTGGCCGGCATCGGCCCGGAAAGCTATGCGGCCCTGCGGCAGCGCGTGGCCGTCCATGACGGAGCCGAGTGGGTGGCTGGCATCGGCGATTGCCGCGCACTGGTCGAGCGCCTGGAAGCCGTTGCCGGCTCGCGTGCGGTGGGCGAAGTCCTGCTGGAGGAAGCGGCATGACCGAGGACAAGCAGATGGGCCTCATGAAAGCCGCACCGGCCGAGCACTGCATGGTGGTGGTCCCGTGCCTGAACGAAGCCGCCCATATCGGCGGCCTGCTTGCGTGGCTGGCCGGTCCGGCGCGGCGGCTCGACATGCTGGTCGTCGTCGCCGATGGCGGCAGCACGGACGGCACGGTTCGCATCGTGGAAGAGATCGCGGCGCGGGAACCGCGCGTGGTCCTGCTGCACAACCCGCTACGGCTGCAGGCCGCGGCCGTCAATCTGGCCGTTGCCGCCCATGGCGATGCCTTTGCCCGGTTCGTCCGCATCGACGCGCATGGCGGCTATCCCGACGATTATTGCGACCGGCTGATTGCGGAGGCCGACGACACCGGGGCCGATTCGGTGGTGGTGTCGATGGTCACGCAAGGCACCGGCGCCTTCCAGCGGGCGACCGCGACGGCACAGAACTCGCGGCTCGGCAATGGCGGCTCGCCGCATCGCGCCGGCATTCGCGGGCATTGGGTCGACCACGGCCACCATGCGCTGATGGGCATTGCCGCCTTTCGCGCGGTCGGCGGCTACGACGAAAGCTTCAGTCACAACGAGGACGCCGAACTCGACTTCCGGCTGCGGGCCGCCGGCTATCGGATCTGGATGACGGACAAGACATTCATGACCTATTTTCCGCGCGCTTCGGTCGGCAGCCTGTTCAGGCAATATCTCGGCTACGGCCGGGGCCGGGCGAAGAACAGCCTCAAGCACCGGGCCGTGCCCCGGCTGCGGCAGATGCTGCCGCTGATGGTGCTGCCGGTGGTGGCCGGCGCGCTGCTCGCCTTTGTCAGTCTCTCGGCCTTGATCCCTGCCGGCGTGTGGGTCGCCGCCTGCCTCGGCTATGGCGTCTGGCTGGCGCTGGCCGAACGCGACCCCTACGGGCCGCTCGCAGGCGTTTCGGCGATGGTCATGCATCTGGCCTGGTCCGCCGGATTCTGGATGCAGCTTGCCCTTTCCTGGAAGCGGGGAGCCAGCGCGCCATGAACCGTTCCGTCCGCATCGACATCGGCATCTGCACGTTTCGCAGGCCGCAACTGGAACAGACGCTGCGCTCGCTCGCCGGCTTGCAGGTGCCGCCGCAGATCGGCCTGCGCGTCATCGTCGCCGACAACGATTCGGTGCCGAGCGCCCGGGCGCTGGTCTATGCGCTCGCTGCCGGCCTGCCGTTCGAAATGCTCTATGTCCACTGCCCGGCGTCCAACATCTCGCTGGCCCGCAATGCCTGCCTGGAAGCCGCCAATGGCGACTTCCTGATCTTCATGGACGACGACCAGGAGGTGGTGTCGAGCGACTGGCTGACCGAGTTCCTGTCGGTGGCCAACGCCTCGGGCGCCGACGCCGTGCTGGCGCCGGTGCTGGCCTTCTATGACGACGCCGCGCCGCGCTGGATGCGCGAGGGCGATTTCCACTCGACCTATCCGACCCTGGTCGATGGCGCGATCCGCACCGGCTATGCCGGCAACACCTTGCTGCGGCTGGCCTCGCCCGTGGTCGCGGGCCGGCGCTTCAGCCTGCCTCTCGGCCGTAGCGGCGGCGAGGATACCGACTATTTCACCCGCCTCTATCGGGCCGGCGGTCGCATCGCCTATGCGCCCGACGCAGCGGCGCGCGAACAGGTGCCGGCGGCGCGGGCGAGCGTCCGCTGGCTGGCGATGCGGCGCTTCCGCAGCGGCCAGACGCATGGACGGCTGGCCGCCGAGGGGCGCTCGCCGCCCGCCCTCGCGCGCGAAAGCCTTCTGGCTCTGGCCAAGGCGGGCTATTGCCTGAGCGCCGCACTCCTCTTCATTGCCTCCACCGGCAACCGTAACCGCTATGTCCTGCGCGGCATCCTGCATGTCGGCGTCATCGTCGGGCTGCTGGGCGTCCGCGAAATCCGGCAATATGGCGACGATGCAGTGCCGGAAGAATCGGTGGAAGTCCCGGTCGAGGGGAAGCGCCATGCGGCCTGACGCCACCTTCCTCATCGCCGCCTTCAACGCCGAGGAAACGATCGGCCGCGCGATCGAAAGCGCGCTGGCGCAGCGCGGCGTTTCGGTGGAAGTCGTCGTCATCGACGACAGCTCGAGCGACCGCACGGTGGCGGTGGCCGCGCGGTATCCAGGCGATCTCGTGCAGGTGGTCGAACTGGGCAGGAACCGCGGACCGGGCTGTGCCCGCAACGCCGGGCTCGCGATTGCGGCGGGCCGCTTCGTGGCGGTGCTCGACGCCGACGATACCGTCCATCCGGACAGGCTGGCGCGCATGATCCGCCAGGCGGAAGTGTTCGGCGCCGCCATTGCCGTGGACAATCTGGAAGTCGTGCAGAGCGACGCCGAAGCCGGGGAGCCCATGTTCGCGCCGCAGCGGCTCGCGGCGCGCACCTATCTTTCGCTGGAGGAACTGATCGGCACCAGCCTGCTGTTCGAGGACGCTTTTTCCTACGGATACATGAAACCGGTGTTCGAGCGGCGTTTCCTGCGCCAGGCCGGCCTGCGCTACGATGAGACGCTGCGCATCGGCGAGGACTATTTGTTCCTCGCCTCGGCGCTGGCGCGCGGGGCGCGCTGCGTGATCGATCCCAATGCCGGCTACCGCTACCATGTGCGGGCCGGCTCGGTCTCGCGGGTGCTGGAATTGCACCATGTCGAGGCGATGCTTCGGGCCGACGCCGCGTTCGTCGGCGGCCACGATCTCGACCAGGCCGCGCTGGCGGCGCAGGCGCGGCGCACCCGCAGCCTGCGGCAGGGCGCGTCCTTTCTCTCGCTGGTCCGCCACCTCAAGCAGCGCGCACCGCTGAAGGCGGCGGGCGTCGCGCTCAGCGATCCGGCGGCCTTGCGCCATCTCAGGATGCCGATCGCGGCGAGGCTTCGCCGGCTGACGGCGTCAGCGAAGGCGGCGAGGTCCACTGAAACATTCGAGTTTGGCAGGGGGCCAACTGGAACAGGAATGTGATGAAAAAAGTCAGAAAAGCAGTGATCCCGGTTGCCGGCCTCGGCACGCGCTTCCTGCCCGCCACCAAGGCGATGCCGAAGGAAATGCTGACCATCGTCGACCGCCCCGTCGTGCAGTACGCCGTCGACGAGGCGCTGCAAGCCGGTATCGAGCACATCGTCTTCGTCACCGGCCGCAACAAGCATATCATCGAGGACTATTTCGACATCCAGCCGGAATTGCTCGACACGCTTTCCCGCTCGGGCAAGACCGCGCAGCTTTCGACGCTAGAGCGCATGCAGCTGCGGCCCGGCACCGTCTCGTTTACCCGCCAGCAGGCGCCGCACGGCCTCGGCCATGCGGTCTGGTGCGCCCGCGACGTCATCGGCGACGAGCCGTTCGCGCTGCTCCTGCCCGACATGGTGTCCTTCGGCGAGCGCGGCTGCCTCGCCGGCGTCATCGACCTGTACGAGCGCACCGGCGGCAACGTAGTGGCGGTGGAGCAGTGCGACCCGCTCGATACCGGCCGCTACGGCATCGTCGGCAAGGGTCCCGCCATCGGCAAGGGCTTTTCCATCACCGGCATGGTCGAGAAGCCGGAACCGTCGGCGGCGCCCTCCAATTTCTACATCAACGGCCGCTACGTGCTGCAACCCGAGATCTTCGGCCTGCTCGACAACCAGGAGCGTGGCGCCGGCGGCGAAATCCAGTTGACGGATGCGATGCTGCGCCTTTCCGGCACGCAGGATTTCTTCGCCAGCCCCTTTGACGGCCGCATGTACGATTGCGGCTCCAAGGACGGCTTCATCCAGGCCAACGTCGCCTTCGCGCTGGCCCGCGACGACATCCGGGGCCTGGTGCTGGAGCCGATCGAGGCGCTTGTCGCCGGGCAGGCACGGCAGAGCGAAGCGGCCTGATCGATTCGAACTTTGCGTCAGCCACGGCCCCGGGGGTCAGGCCTTCGCGGCCGTGGCTGTCATTTTCCGCCAGACGACGGACCGGTAAAGTCATGACCCACGGACGTTTTCCCCTGAGCAAGCCCATTCCGGCAGAGGAGCCGGATGGTTTCATCGACCTCGACCGCCTGCTGGCCGCGGCAAAGCGGCAGATGCGGGTGGTGGCGCTGTTCGGCGCGCTGGGGCTGGCGCTGGGCGTCGTCTACCTGCTGTTCACGCCCTCGGTCTACACCGCGTCCGGTAACATCCTGCTCGACGACAGCCTGACGAAATTCGCAGAGGACAGGCAGTCGCCCCCGCTCGCGCCGCAAGGCGATGCGACGGTGCTGAGCGAGGTCGAGATCCTGAAATCCGCGCGGCTGGCGCGCGCCGTGGTCAAGGCCGAGAACCTTCAGGACAACGAGGTCTTCCTCAATCCGCCGGTTTCCCCGGTCGGTTGGGCGAAGTCCGTGGTGAAGGGCATGCTGGGGCTGTTCTCCAGCCGGCCGGCTTCCACCGGTTCGGTCGAGGATGGCAAGATCGGCCGGGCGGTGGCGATCCTGCAACAGAACCTCACCGCCGAGCGGGTCGGCCGCAGCCTCGTCATCAACGTGTCCTATTCGGCCAACGACCCGAAGCTGGCGGGCTCGATCGCGCGCGCCTATGCCGACGCCTATCTGTCCGATCATCTCGACGCCAATTTCGACGCCACCCAGCGCGCTACTGTCTGGCTTCAGGGGCGGCTGGACGACCTGCGCCAAAGTTCGCAGGAAGCGGCGCTGGAGGTCGAAAAATACCGTGCAGCCCATGGGTTGACGGCGGCGCGCGGCGAACTGGTGTCGGACCAGCAGCTTTCCGACTTGAACAGCCAGTTGATCCTGGCGCAGGCCGACACCGCCAACGCGCTGGCGCGCTATTCGCAGTTCAAGGCGATCGTCGACGGAGGCCCGGAAAACGCGGTCAAGAACGCCACGGTGCCGATCGAGAAGGGCAGCAGCGGCACCAACACCTCCGTGCTGACCGATCTCAGGACCCGCTACCTCAGCATGACCAAGCGCGAGCAGGACATTTCTTCGCGCTATGGCGAGGACCACCCGCAGGCGGTGGCGCTGCGTCGTGAGGAAGCCGATATCACCAGGCAGATTTTCGGCGAACTCAACCGGCTGACGGAGAGCTACCGCAACGAATACGAGGTGGCGAAGTCGCGCGAGGCGTCCTTGCGCGCCAATGTCGGCGACCTGTCCACCCAGAGTTCGCAGTCGGGTCAGTCCGGCGTCGAGTTGCAGGGCCTGCAGCAGAAGGCGCAGGCGCTCGCCACGCTCTATCAATCCTTCCTCGCGCGCTATTCAGAGGCGGCGCAGCAGCGTTCGTTTCCGATCGCGCAGGCGCGCGTGATCTCGCAGGCCGGCGATCCGACCGCCGCGTCCAGCCCGCGCAAGACGCTGGTACTGGGCCTGTCGCTGGTGCTCGGTCTGTTTGCCGGCGCCGGCGCAGGCGCGCTGCGCGAATTCCGCGAGCGCTTCTTCCGTACCGCGGAGGATGTGCAGGAGGCGCTCGACGTCAAGTTCCTCGGCTACCTGCCGATCGTCGGCTCCTCTTTCCGAAACCGCGCATCGGCCAACGGCACGGCGGGGGTGGAGCAGGCGCAGTCGGCGCGGGAAACCACGATCCCGCGTATCCTGCGCGTGGCGATCAACGCGCCGGCCTCGTCCTTCGCCGAGACGCTGCGCAACGTGAAACTCGCCAGCGATGTCGTTCTGCAACGCAAGTCGTGCAAGGTCATCGGCTTCGTTTCGGTGCTGCCGCACGAAGGCAAGACCACCGTTGCCGCCAATTTCGCCGGCCTGTTGGCCGCCAACGGCGCAAAGACGCTGCTGATCGACGGCGACCTGCGCAATCCGGGCCTCAGCCGCAGCCTGCCGCTGGTGCCGGAGAAAGGGCTGGTCGAGGCGGTGGTCGGCGGCGATCAGCGCTGGCAGAGCGCGCTCCTGGTGGACCGCAAGACCCGGCTCGCCATCCTGCCCACGGTCATTCGCGGCCGCCTGCCGCACACCGGCGAACTCATTTCCGGGCCCGGCATGCGCGACCTCATCGAGCAGGCCAGGCAGTCCTTCGACTACATCGTCGTCGACCTGCCGCCGCTCGGGCCGGTGGTCGACGCCAGGGCGTTCGCGCCGCTGGCCGACGGCTTCGTGCTGGTGGCGGAATGGGGGGCGACGCCGCGCATGCTGGTACGCTCGGCCTTGCAGGCCGATCCGCAGATCGCCGCCAAGACGCTCGGCCTCGTCCTCAACAAGACCGACATCAAGCAGTTGCCGCGCTATGGCCTGTCCGGCAGCGCCGAGCAGTACCTGGATCGCTACACGTCCTACTATATCGAGCAGCCGCAGGCGCCGGATCGGCCCGCCAACCGGATGGAGACGGCGTGATGGTGCGTTCAGGTCGTGAGATAGCGGCCGCTGTTTTGCCACAGGCGCAGCGCCGTCAGCTTGCCGCCGAAGCAGGCGCCGGTGTCGAGGTTGACCCGCATGCCGTCACGCCGGGCTTCGGTGACGGGCGTATGCCCATGCACAACATAACGCGAAAGCAGGTGGGCTGCCTTGTAGAACTCGTCGCGGATGAAGACGAGGTCGCGGTCGGATTGCCGGTCGAGCGGCAGTTCGGGGCGGATGCCCGCATGCACGAACAGGAAGTTCTCGGCCTCGATCATGATCGGCAGCGAGCGCAGGAAGGCGGCGTGCCCGGCAGGGATCGCTGCCCGGATCACGTCGTCGATGCGCCGGTCGCTGCCATAGACGAGATGCAGGCGCTCGGGGTCGATGCCGTAGGAAAGCAGCGTCGGCTCGGCGCCCATGGCCAGCCAGGCGGCGCGGCTGGTGCGGCCTTCGAGATAGTCCAGCATGACCATTTCGTGGTTGCCGGTCAGGCAGATGCGCTCGAAGCCCGGCGGCGGCGCGGCCACGAGATGGTCGAGCACCTGCGCCGAGGCGGGGCCGCGATCGACATAGTCGCCCAGCATGACGATGAGCTTGCGGCCGGGCACCTCTTCCGCGTCACGGACGATGGCGTCCTCCAGCGTGAGCAACTCGTCGAGGCAGCCATGCACGTCGCCGACCGCATAGACAGCGGTGCCGCCGAGGTCGAGGCGCAGGCGCGCCCGCTTCGGCCCCGCGCCGCGACGGGCGATAGCCAGGAACTCGGTCAACGCCTTCAACGGCAGGTCCTTTTCTTCTTCACCATGGTCGAGCGGCCCGTCCTGCGCGGCGGTCCGGAATGAGCAAGCCGATCGAGGAGACGATCGTGTCCATTCGCAGCTTCTTCGCGGTTCCGGCTCCGTCGCTGGAGCCGGTTCGCCGGACGATGTCCGACCGCATCAGGATCGCGCGCGGCCTTTGCATCTTTTTCATGACCTTCGTCCACGTGCCGCCCGGGATCGGGGGAAATGTCTACGATCGCGACGCTTCCTTCTTCGATCTCGTCTATTTCGTCCTGACGCGGCTGGCGGGCTTGAGCTCGGTTTCGCTGCTCAGCGTCGTCTCCGGTTTCTTCATCGTTTCCAGCCTCGCCAAGGCCGGAGCGCGCCCGCTTCTGGTGTCGAAACTGAAGACGCTGGGGGTGCCGCTGCTGGCGTGGAATCTCCTGATGCTGGCGCTGCTCACGCTCTACGGCCTGCTGCGCGGCAAGTGGCAGGACATGCCGGACTTTACCGCGCTCGGCATGGCCGACGCGCTGTTCGCCTTCACCGGGTGGCCGCTTGACGTGCCTTTGTGGTTTCTTCGCGACCTTTTCGTCTGTTGCCTGTTTTCGCCGCTCCTCTACGCCGCGCTGAAGCGTTTTCCCGTCGCCACCATCGGGCTGCTCGTCGTCTATACGCTGTTCGGCGAGGACCTTTACCTGCTGCAACGGCCGCAACTCATGCTGTTCTTCGCGCTGGGCATGTGGCTGCGCCTGTCGAGGACGGCAGAACCCGCCATCGACCACACCGCGCGTTGGCTGCTCCCCGGCCTCGCCGTCATGGTCGCCCTCTACCTGACGTTCAGGGTCGAGAACGTGCTGTTCGGAGAGATGGACGATACGCTGCGCCTGACGCTGGACACCTTGCTGCGCATCACCATGGCGGCGGGATTCTGGCTGCTGACGGACGTGATTTTGCGCTCGCGTTTCGCCGCCGGCTTCCTCCGGTTCGAGCCCTACGCGTTCTTCCTGTTTTGCAGCCACGCGATCTTCTTCCATTTCGCGGCGATCCCGTTTCGCCGCCTGTTCGGCAACTACGGCAGCGACCTGTTTGCGGTCACCTTCTTCGCGTTGCCCCTGCTTGCAGTGCTTGGCGCCATCGTCGGCCTGCAACTCATCGACCGGTCGCGCAAGCTGCTTTTCCTGTTCAACGCCGGCCGGGGCCTCGACCCCTCGCGCAGCGCCATCACACGCGACGCGCAGCCGGCCCGGTCGAGGGCGGGGTAGCGCATGGCCAGTGTCACCGCACGCCTGATCAAGGGAAGCCTGTGGCTCTCCTTCGCGCGCGCCATCGTCAACGGGCTGGCGGCGCTCAGCACGTTCATCCTCGCCTGGAACCTCGCGCCGTCCGACTTCGGCGTGGTCGCGCTCGGCATGACCATTCTGGTGATCGTGTCGACCGTGACGGAACTTTCGCTGGCTGAGGCGCTGATCCGCCACGAAGCGCCGACGGAAACGCATTTCAGCGCCGCCTGGACCCTGAACGCCCTGCGTGGGCTGGTGCTGGCGCTGTTCTTCGCCGCCTTCGCCAGGCCGGCGGCGCTGCTGTTTAACGAGCCGAGGCTGACCGGGGTGATGCTGGCGCTGGGCCTCAGTGTCTTTCTGAGCGGCCTCACCAACCCGCGCCGCATCATGTATCAGCGCGACCTGATCTTCTGGCAGGAATTCGTGCTTGCCGTCTCGCAGAAGCTCACCGGCTTCATCGCGGCAGTGGCGATCGCCATCCTTTACCACAGCTACTGGGCGCTCGTGATCGGCACGCTGGTCACGCAGGCCACCAATGTCGCAGTGTCCTATCTCGTGCTGCCTTTCCGACCCAAAGTCTGCTTCCGCCACATGCGCGAGTTTTTCTCCTTCTCGGCGTGGCTGACGGCGGGCCAGATCGTCAACACGCTGAACTGGCGCTTCGACTATCTGCTGGTCGGCAAGATGCTCGGCAACACGGCGCTGGGCTATTATTCGGTCGGCTCGAATCTCGCCATGATGCCGACGCGCGAGGCGACGATGCCGCTGACGCAGACCATCTATCCCGGCTTCGCCAGCATCAGGGACGATCCGGCGCGCCTTGCCGCCGCTTACCAGCGCGCGCAGGCGCTGCTCACCGCCGTGGCGCTGCCGGCCGGCATCGGCGTCGCCGTCGTCGCCGACCCGCTGGTGCGGCTGGCGCTCGGCGAGAAGTGGGCGCCGGTGATCTTCATCATCCAGGCGCTGGCTTCGGTGTTCGCCTTGCAGACGCTGGGGTCGCTGGTGCAGCCGCTCGGCATGGCCCGGGGCGAAACGCGGCTGTTGTTCGTCCGCGACACGCAGATGCTGCTGGTGCGGGTGCCGATCATGATCGCCGGCCTGCTCGTCGCCGGCCTGCCCGGCGTCGTCGTCGGCCGGGTATTCACCGGCCTCGCCAGCGCCGCCGTCAACATGGTGCTGGTGCGGCGGCTCATCGACCTGCCGGTGAGGCGGCAAGTGCAGGCGAACCTGCGCGCGCTCGTCAGCGTCGCGGTGATGGCGGCGGGCGTGGCGCTGGCGAACGGCCAGCTTGCCCACACCGCCGACCGGCCGATGCTGGCACTGCAACTGGCGACGCTGGTGGCGCTCGGCGGCTTCCTCTATTGCGCCGCCACTTTCCTCTTGTGGGAACTGACGGGCCGCCCGCAGGGGCCGGAAACGGAAGTGCAGCGCATTCTCGGCAAGGTTCTGGCGAAGCTGCGCCCGGCCTGAGGACAGGCTTCGGTCGCGATCGAATGGAGAAAGAGACGATGGAAACGCAATCCCGGCTGGCGCTGATCGCAAGGCTCGAGGCCGCCATCCACGACTGCCTCAAGGACCACGTTCCGGCCGGGGAGCCATTGGCCATCCTCGACTTCCCGGACATCCGCAATTGCGGCGATTCGGCGATCTGGCTGGGCGAGATGGCCTATCTCGCCGCCCGCCACGGCAAGCGGCCGGCCTATGTCTCGCGGCTCGATGATTTCTCGGCCCGGCAGCTTGAGCGGGCGATGCCGAGCGGACCGATCTTCATCCATGGCGGCGGCAATTTTGGCGACATCTGGGGCGCGCACCAGGATTTTCGCGAACGCGTGCTGGACCTGTTTCCCGACCGGGCCGTCGTCCAGCTTCCGCAGTCGATCCATTATCAGTCGCCGGAGCGTATCGAGCAAAGCGCGCGCGTCATCGGCAAACACAGGAATTTCACGCTGCTCGTCCGCGACGAGGAATCCAAGGCCTTTGCCGACAGGCATTTCGACTGCGCGGTCAAGCTCTGCCCGGACATGGCCTTCGCCATCGGCCCGGTGGCGCCGGCTGAGCCGGTGCTGCCGGTGCTGGCGATGCTGCGGGCGGATCGGGAGAAGGCGGGCGATGCCGATCTTTCGGCCTGGCCCGACCTGCCGGTCGAGGACTGGATAACGGAATCGCCGCGCAGCGTGCAGGCCTCCAAAGCGTTCGGGGCCGCGTCGGCGCTGCTGTCGCTGAAGCCGGCGGAACTGAGGCTCGCCAAGCTCGACGCCGCCGCGCACAACCGTTTCCGGCGCGGCATAAGGCAGATTTCGCGCGGCCGTGCGATCGTCACCGACCGGCTGCACGTCCATATCTGCTCGCTGCTGATCGGCCGGCCGCATGCGGTGCTCGACAACAGCTACGGCAAGGTGCGCCGCTTCATGGCCGCGTTCTCGGGCGGGACGGATCTGTCCTACCGGGCGCAGTCGCTGGGCGACGGCATCGACTGGGCGAAGCAGGCCGCCGACGATACGGCCGGCAAGATCGCGGCGTGAGCGCGGAGCGAGCGATGCTGACCTTCATCATCCCCGTCCGTCACCAGGACAACGCGCGCGACTGGGGCCTGCTCAAGGCGAACCTGTCGCAGACCGCCGCCTCCATCGCCAGCCAGGCGCATCCGGGCTGGCGTGCGCTCGTCGTCGCCAACGAGGGCGCCGACCTGCCGACCCTGCCGCCCGGCTTTGACGTCGTGCGCGTCACCTTCCCGCCCAACAGGCTGCACGAGATGGGGGAGGCCGACATCGAGGCCGTCTACGACGCGTTCCGCGCCGACAAGGGCCGCCGGGTGCTGGCCGGGATGCTCGCCGCCCGCGACAGCCGCTTCTTCATGATCGTCGACGACGACGATTTCGTCAGCGCCCGCATCGCCGGCCACGTGGCCGAAAACCCGCAGGCCAACGGCTGGACCATCGAGCGCGGCTATATCTGGGACGATGGCGGCCGGCTCCTGCTCGGCTACGACGAGTTCAACCATCTGTGCGGTACTTCGCTGATCGTGCGTGCCGACCTCTATGACCTGCCCGGCCGGTTCGAGGACGTCTCGCTCGACTGGATCAGGACGATGCTCGGCAGCCATGTGCGCATCGCCGATATATTGGCCGGACGCGGCACGCCGCTTGTTCCGCTTCCGTTTCGCGGCGCGGTCTACCGTGTGGCGCATGGCGGCTCGCACAGCAAGGCGCCCAGCCTGGTGAAGAAGTACTTCCTCAGCCGCGAGGCGCTGGCGCGGCCGCGGCGACTGCTGCGCCATCTGGCGCGGCTGCGGCTGGTCGGTGACGATGCCAGGCGGGAATTCTTCGGCGCGCCCGCGGCGGGGCGAAGGTAGCTCAGGGCGGTTTGCGGCCGGGCTGTCAGCGGTTGTCGACCATGGCCGCCCGCAGCAGCTTCAGCCTTACCCGCTGTGCGTTGCGGATATGCTCCCGCGCCGCCTCTTCCGCTGCATCGGGGTCGCGCGCGGCGATGGCCTTGACCATGGCCGTGTGCTCCTCGTGGGCGGTCGTCGAGCGGCTGTCGACCGCCAGCGTCGTGCCGCCGAGCAGGATCATGGCATCGGAAAGCGCGCCCAGCGCCTTGAGCAGGAACTGGTTGTGGCCGGCATGGTAGAGCGCGGAGTGGAACGCACGGTTGATCTGCGCCAGCGCGGCCGGGTCCTCCGCACGGTCCATTTCCGTCTCGACGAGATAGGCGAGGTCCTGGATTTCCACCTCCGAGGCATGGCGGGCGGCGAAGCGGGCGGCCGTACCTTCGAGGATTTCGCGCATGGCGTAGAGTTCGATCACCGCACTGTGGTCCAGCGTCGCCACGACCGCGCCCATATGCGGGGCATGCGTCACCAGCCCATCGGCTTCGAGGCGGCGCAGGGCCTCCCGCACCGGGGTGCGGCTGACCCCGAGGCGGTCGGCGATTTCGACCTCGCGCACCCGGCTGCCGGGCATCATCTTGCCCGTCGCAATCTCGTCCTTGAGTTGCGCATAGGTGGATTCCCCGCGCAGCTTGGGGTCCACGGGACCTTTGCTCATCGTCCAGCCCGATCCGTCATGGAAAACAATCCGCCGCGCCTGCCGTCACCTGTGAAATTACCCATAGCGTGAATGGGTGGCACTGTCATGCCGGACAAATCGGGCGGATTTTCCATCAGCGGCCGCTGTCCTGCAAAGATAGCAGCGGGCCGAGGTCTCGCACCGTCTCCAGCGTGTCGAGCGAAAGCACGGCGGCGATCAGCGCATCGGCGCGCGCCTTGCCCATGACCGGTGAGATCAGGTCTTCGGCCTTTGCCACGATCTCCGGCACGTCCATCGGATTGTCCGGGGTTCCTCGCACGGCCCTGGCGTGATGGTGCACGGTTTCCTTGCCGATTCGTTCGATCTCGACGATCGCCTGTCTTGCCGGGCGTGCCACCGTCAGTTCCGCGCTTGGCAGCAGGCGGATCTTGCTGCGCACGGCAAGCACCGCCGGGTCGCTCATGCGGCTTTCGTCGTGGGTGCTGTCGAACGTGACGGTGCCGTCGCTCAGCGCCAGCGCGGCCAGGTGCTGGGCGCAGACGGCGGGCATCGTCCGGTTGTCGATGATGTGGATGCGGTCGTCGGGCACCGTGATGGTGACGCCGGCGATCTCCTGCGGGCGGATGTCGTGCGCGGCGATGAGCGCGCTGACCGCGTCGAGGACGGACTGGATCGGCGAGCCGACGCACCATTTCTTGATCGAGGCGTCGAGGATTTCGAAGCGCGTGCCGAGGTCGGCGACGAGAACCTCCGGGTCCGGGTTTTCGCCGAAGGCCGTGAACAGGCTGTGGCGGCCGGAAAACGGGTCGTCGACGGCGGTAAAGCCGGCGGCGACCAGCGCCACGGCGGTCATGCCGTTGCGCGCGCCCATGCCGCCGAAGTCGAACGCCTTCTCGACATGCTCCGAATCGCGTTGCCAGAAGGGGATGCCCGATGCCTGCTGCGCCGCATAGGAAAAGGCGTGGCGGACCTGCGTCGGATCGAGGCGATAGAGCGCGGCCGCCGCGGCCGTCGCGCCGAAAAGCGGGCCGAGGCTATGGCTGCTGTGCAGGGCGGTGTCGGGCCGGGCGAAGCCGAGCGACATCACCGCGCGCGCGCCGATATCGTAGCCCAGCGCGACCGCGCGGATGAGGTCTTCACCGCTGGAGCCGCAGGCTTCACCGGCGGCGAAAGCGGCGGGCAGGATGCCGCAACCCGGATGGAAGCGGCCGCGCAGGTGCGAATCGTCGGTCTCGTCGGCATGCCCGGACATGCCGTTGGCGAGCGCTGCCACGACCGCCGGGACACGCTGTGCCGTGCCGATGAGGGTCGCCTCCGCCTTGCCGCCCTGCGCCTCGGCGAAAGCCGTGGCCAGCCTGCCGACCTTCAGCCGCGAGCCGGAGACGATCGCCGCGACCGTATCGAGGATATGGCACCGGGTCTTCAGCGCGACCTCGGGCGGCAGCGGCGTGTCGAGCGCCGCCGATACATAGGCGGCCAGCCGGTGCGCCTGAGGCGAAATACCAGACCCGTCAGAATGCGGCATTGCCGGCTCCTCGCGATTGCGGATATCGAGTGTTGCATTCGGTATGCATTTGTATGCAATAATGGGTGCCCGGCCCGCAAGTCAATCGGCGCCGATGGGCAGCGGCGTCGCTCTCGGGAATACAGGCACAAGGTGATGAGGCATCAGGCATGACGGATCAAGGCCGTGCGATGGTCGACTATGGGGCGGCTCCGCTCGGCCTCGGGCTGACCCGGCAGTTCGCGGCGTTCGTGGCCGCCGCCGGCTATGACGATCTTTGCGAGGATGCGCGCAAAGCCGCGCGGCGCGGCATCCTCGACTGGATCGGCTGCGCGCTTGCCGGCAGCCGCCATGCGACGGCGCATACCCTGATTCGCACACTGGCCGCGCTGAACTCCAGCGAGGCCGCCCCCGTGCTTGGCCACGGGCGACGCATGGGTCTGCTGGAAGCCTCGATGGCCAACGGCCAGATGGGGCACATCCTCGACTTCGACGACACCCATATGGGCGGGGTGATTCTCCATGCCAGTTCGCCGATCCTGCCGGCCCTGCTGGCGGTGGCTGAAACCCGCAAGATCACCGGCCGGCAGTTGATGACCGCCTATGCACTGGGCTTCGAGGCCGGCGTGCGCGTCGGGCGGGCGGCCCCGCTTCACCACCCCGGCGGCTGGCACCTGACGGGGACGCTCGGCACCATCGCGGCGGCGGCGGCCGTCGCCAGCGTGCTCGGGCTCGACGCCGGGCGCACCACCAACGCGATCGCGCTCGCCGCCACGCAGGCGGCGGGCATGCAGCAGAACCGGGGGACGATGGCGAAGTCCCTGCATGCCGGCAAGGCGGCGTCGAACGGCCTGCTGGCGGCCCTGCTCGCGGAGAACGGTTACGACGGCTCCGACGAGATTCTCGAAGGCAAGCGCGGCTTTTGCCGGATATACAGCGCCGAGACCGACGAGGCCGCGCTTCTCGACCAGCTTGGCGGCCGCTGGGAGATCGTCCGCAACGGCCACAAGCCCTATGCCTGCGGGGTGGTGTTGCATCCGGCCATCGATGCCATGATCGCGCTCGGTAACCAGGCAGGCGAGGGCGCGCGCGTCAGCCGCATCGAGCTTCAGGTCAACCCGGCGGCCATCTCCATCACCGGCGTCGCCAATCCGCGTTCCGGGCTGAAGTCGAAATTCAGTTTGACCTATACGGCGGCCGTTTCGTTCCTCGACCGCGCGGCGGGCGTCGACCAGTTCTCCGATGCCGGCACCGCGCGGCAGGATGTGCCGGCGCTGGCGTCGCTGATCGAGGTGAAGGCGCAGGAGGAACTTGCCCGCGACCAGGCGAGCGCCACCGTGTGGCTGGCCGGTGGCGAGCGGTTCACGCACCGGGTCGAGCATGCGTCGGGGACCGCCGACAACCCGATGAGCGATGCCGCCCTGCACGCCAAGTTTACAGCCAATGCGGTTCCCGTTATCGGGGCCGAGGCGGCCGCCCGGTTGAGCGACGCGATTGGCCGCCTCGACCAGATGCAGGACGTCGCCGAACTGGCGCGGATCGCTGCCTGACCAACCCCCAAAAGGGTTTGCCCGTAACGTTGAATTCGACAGGACAGAAAGCCATGAGACACTTTCCTGCCGCCGTGGTTCTTCTGGTGTCCGCGCTATGCGGCTTTCTGGCGTCGAAGGGCGGGGTGCCGCTCGCCTGGGTGCTCGGGCCGATGGTGCCGACCGCCATCGGTTCCATTCGCGGTGTCCAGGTCATCGCTCCCCGGCGTGGCCGGCAACTCGGGCAGTTGATGATCGGCACTTCGATCGGGCTCAGCCTGACCGTGGCGGCGTTCGAGATGATCGTGATCTGGTTCCCGGTCATGCTGCTCACCGCGCTGGTGTCGATCCTGGCGACGGGCCTGCTGTGCGTGCCGTTCAGCCGCGCCAGCCGCGTCGATATTCCCACCGCCTTCTTCTCGCTGACGCCGGGAGGCCTCGCCGAAATGGCGCGTACCGGCGAAAAGGAAGGCGCGCAGCGCGAACCGGTGGCGATGACGCAAACCATCCGGGTGGCGTTGCTGGTCTGTATCCTGCCTTCGCTGCTCCTGCATTTCGGCATCGACGGCGGCATCCCGCAGGCCACCGGGCGCCCGCTTCTGCCGCTGCCGGAGTTGGTGTTCGTCTTCGCCTGCACCGGCGCGGCGGTTTTCCTGATGCGCTTCACCGGCGTCAACAATCCGTGGATGATCGGAGGCCTGATCGGCGCCGGCGCCATCGCCGCCAGCGGCCTTGTCGACGGGCGGGTGCCGTACGTGCTCTACGCCCTTGGCCAGTTCATGATCGGCATCGCCATCGGCGCCCGCTTCAACCGCGAGAACCTCGTCAAGCTGCCGCGCGTCAGCGTCATGGCCGTGCTGTTCATCGTGCTGATGACGTCGATGCTGTTCGTCTATGCGGTGCTTCTGTATCTGGCGACCGGTCTCGACCTGTCGAGCATGGCGCTGGCGGCGTCGCCGGGCGGATTGGCCGAAATGGCGTTGACGGCGCAGATCCTGCACCTGAATGTCGGGCTGGTGACGGCGTTCCACGTCGTGCGCTCGTTTATCGTCAACGCGTTCAGTCAGCATATCTTTCGTCTTTTCAAGCGCATCGGCCTGTTCGACGGCATCGCGGCCATGCTCGATCGTATGGCCGGGCGCGCCCCTTCCGCCTAGCGAGGATAATACATTGAAGAAGGTTGCGCTTATTGCACACTTCTGTATACATTGTTGGACGGCTACGATGATAGGTGGCAGCCTGCCGGGTCGGGCGGGACCAAAGGGGGGCGAATGACAGATAACGGAATGCCGGCCGGAGGCGGCGCGGGGCAGGGTGGCCGGGACCGTTCGCTCGACGGTCAGGTGGCGCTGGTCACCGGCAGCGTGCGGCGCATCGGGCGCGCCACGGCGCTTGCCTTCGCGAGGGCAGGGGCCGCCGTCGTCATCAACGCCCGCTCGTCGCGCGACGAAGCCGAGGCGACGGCGCGCGAGGTCGAGGCGCTTGGCGTTCCCGCGATGGTGCATCTGGCCGACGTCACCGACGAGCAGGCCGTTGCCGCGATGGTCGCGGCCATCATGAACCGCTTCGGGCGGCTCGACATCCTGGTGAACAACGCGGCCATCCGGCGCGAGGCGGCGCTCACCGAAATGAGCCTGGCCGACTGGCGCGAGATCATGTCCGTCATCCTCGAAGGCGCATTTCTGTGCAGCCGTGCCGCCATCCCGCATATGGCCCGGCGCAATTACGGGCGCATCATCAATATCGGCGGTGTCAGCGCCCATACCGGGGCGATCGGGCGCGCCCATGTCGCGGCGGCGAAAGCCGGGCTGGAAGGGTTTACCCGGGCGCTCGCGGTCGAATTCGCCCCGTCGGGCATCACCGCCAATTGCGTCGCTCCGGGCCGCATCGGCGGCAAGCGGTCCAAGACCTCGGGGCACGGTGTTTCGCTGCCGGGGGGCGCAAGCCCGCTGGTCGGGCAGGAGGGCACGCCTGCGGACGTGGCGGAAGTGATCATGACGCTTTGCGGGCCGGCCGGCGGGTTCGTGACCGGCCAGACCTTTCACGTCAATGGCGGCCTTTATCTCGCATAGGCGGCTTGATTTATGGCGGTTAACCGTTCAGAATTGTCAACAAAAGTCAGTTTTCAGTTTACAAACCGAGGAATGGGAGACGAAAATGAAGCATAAATGGTTGGGTGCCGTTCTTGCGGCCATTCCGGCAATCGGTCTCATGGTGGCGCCGGCTGCCGCTGCGGACTATCCGGTATCGACGGTCAAGCTGATCACTCACTCCAGCCCCGGCGGCGGCACCGACGTGTTCCTGCGCCAGCTTGCCAAGCACCTGTCGCCGATCATGGGCACCACCTTCGTGGTGGAGAATGTGCGCGGCGGTGGCGGCGCCAAGGCGATGGCCACGCTGGCCAACGGGCCGAAGGACGGCAGCGCCTTCTATGGCACGACGCCGAGCTACGTCATCACCTCGCTGCTCAGCAAGCCGGAAGCGACCTACGAGGATCTCGATTCGGTCGTGAACATGTTCTACGACCCGCAGGTCGTCTTCGTCGCCAAGGACAGCCCCTACCAGTCGCTGACCGACCTGGTGAACGACGCCAAGGCGCGGCCCAATGCGCTCGTCGTCGCCGTCAGCACGCCGAGTTCGCTCGACAGGCAGGTGATGGAAAAGCTCAAGACCGTCACCGGGACCGAAATGAACATCCTGACCCATGACGGCGGCGGCGACGTCATGCTGAGCGTGCTCAACGGCACCGCCCAGGCCGGTATCGGCGAGATCGCAGAGTTGCGCGGCCAACTGGACGCCGGTGCGCTGCGGCTGATCACCACCTACACCGACGAGCGGCTTTCCCAGTTTCCCGACGTCAAGACCGCCAAGGAGCAGGGGATCGACCTGGTCGTGCGCAAGTTCCGCGGCATCGCCGGTCCCAAGGGGCTTCCCGACAACGTCATCGCCGCTTGGGAAGAGGGCATCTCCAAGCTGCTCGAAGACCCAGAATTCAAGGCCTGGTACGAAGCCGAAGGCGTCCAGAAGGCCTATCTCAACCACGGGGACGCCAGCGCCCTGACCAAGGAATTCGCCGAGGAGATGAAGGTATTCTTCAAGGAATACAACATCGTCGAATAATCGAGGCCTCCTCGGGAGAACGGATATGAGAGCGACGCTTGTTTCATCGGGGGTCCTGTTTGCCCTCGCTGTCGCCTACTGGTTCGGGGCGGACGCGCTGCCGAAGAGCCGGCTTGGCGGGCAGGTCGGTGCCGACGGGCTGCCCAAGCTGCTCGCCATATCGCTGGCGGTGCTTTCGGCGGCGCTTGCGGCCCAGACCCTTGCCTATATGCGCAAGGAAAGGCGCGCAGGCGCGGTTGCGAAGCCGGTGGAAGCGGACGGGGACGACAACCCGCACGGCTGGAAGAGCCATGCACGCGCGTTCGGCCTGATCGCGATCGGGGCAGTGTATCTCGCGCTGCTCCCCCATCTCGGCTACGCCGTTTCGGCCGCCCTGCTGCTTCTGGTGGTGTCGACCTATTGCGGGCTCAAGCCCTCGTGGCGCACGCTGGTCTTCGCCGTCGTCGGTGGCGCAGCCTTCTACATCATCTTCGTCAGGGTCCTGCAGGTGCCCTTGCCCGCCGGCCTGTGGCCCACGCTTCTCGGCTAGGCCCAAGGACCGCCAACATGACAACTCTGGATCACGATCGGACACATCCATGGAAGGCCTGAATTACGCGTTGGCGGCCCTCACGTCGCTGCCGGTGCTCGTCGCGGCGGCCAGCGGCGTCATGTGGGGCATTCTCGGCGGCGCGCTGCCCGGAATCTCTCCGTCCATCGCCATGGCGCTGCTGCTGCCGTTCACCTTCGACATGACGCCGCTGGCGGCGATCGTGCTGCTCGGCGCCACCTATATCGGCGCGGAATACGGCGGGTCTATTCCCGCCATCCTGATCCGTACGCCCGGTACCAATTCAGCGGCGGCGACGGTCATCGACGGCTACACCATGCACCAGCAGGGCCGTGGTGGCGAGGCGCTTGGCCTGTCGCTGGTCGGCGGCACCATCGGCGGGTTGGTAGGCCTCATCTTCCTGGTCCTGCTGACCAAGCCGCTTGCCAGTCTGGCCCTCATGTTCACCCCGCCGGCCTATTTCGCGCTCGGCCTCCTGGGCCTGAGCATCATTGCTTCGCTGTCGGAGGGCTCGCTCGTCAAGGGCCTCATCGCCGGCGTCATCGGCCTGATGCTGGCGACCATCGGCACCGACCCGCTGTCGGGCGTTGCACGTTTCACCTTTGGCGACCCTAACCTGCTCGAAGGTATCCACTTCATCTTCATCATGCTCGGTGTGTTTGCCGTAGCAGAGTTGATGAGCAAGGTGACGGAGAAGGACGATCCGGCGATGGACGGCTCGGTCGGTACCGGAACCAAACTCAAGCTGCCGAGCCTGAAGAAACTGTGGGAGTTGCGGCGCGCGCAGGCCATCGGCACCGGGCTTGGCATCGCAGAAGGCCCGATACCGGGTGCGGGTGGTACAGTTGCGGCATTCCTCGCTTATAACGAGGCCAAGCGGTGGTCGAAGACACCGGAAAAATTCGGCAAGGGCTCCGAGGAAGGGGTTATCGCGCCGGAGGCGGCCAACAATGCCGTGACGGCCAGCGCCCTGGTGCCGACCCTGAGTTTTGGCATACCCGGATCGAACTCGATGGCGATCCTGCTGGGTGGTTTTCTGATCCACGGCATCCAGCCCGGTCCGCTGCTCCTTTCGAGCAACCCCGACCTGGTTTACGGCCTCTATGGCGGGTTGTTCCTTGCCAATCTTTTGATGCTCGCATTCGGTATAGTCGTGCTGACGCCCTGCATCTGGCTGGTGAACCGCCCAAAGCCGTATCTCACCGCCGCGATCTTCGTGCTGGTTCTTTCGGGTATTTATTCGATTAACCACAGCCTGTTCGACCTCGGCATCGTGCTTGCCACCGGCGTGTTGGGCTACGTGATGCGGGCGCTGAAATTCCCGGCGCTGCCACTGATCCTCGGCGTCGTGCTCGGCTACATGATCGAGTCCAACTACCGGCGCTCGCTGCTGATCACCAACGGCGACCACATCGTGTTCTTCCAGAACCCGGTGAGCCTGGGCTTGCTGATCTGCTCCGGCCTGATCATCGTCTTGGCGCTGGTGACGGAAGTCCGGCGCTTCCGCAAGGTCGCCGCCGCCTGAAGGCAGCGCAACCGGGTGATACTCTTGCGGCGTGATGGGTCTGGCCCGCCACGCCGCGCCCCTCTTGGTCAACTGGATGGAATTCAATGGCACATCACGACATACCAGCCCCTGGCTCTTCGGTTGCCGAGCGCTTCGCCGAATGGGCAGCCGCGCTTGAAGTCGGCGCCATCCCGCCCGAGGTGCGGCAGACCGCGACCTGCGCGCTGATCGACCATGCGGGCCTTGCCGTATCGGCGCGCGACGAGGACTACACGAAGGCGGTGGTCAATAGCTGGGAAGGCGCCGGTGCCTGCACCGCTTTCGGACAGGCCAAGGGGTTCGACATGGCCGGTGCGGCGCTGGTCAACGGCACCGCCGCGCATGGCGAGGACTACGACGATACTTTCGAAGGCTCGCCGATGCACACCAGCGCGGTGGTCATTCCCGCCGCGCTGGCGGCGGCGGAACGCTTCGGCGCGTCCGGCGAGGACGTGCTGCGCGGCATCGTCGTCGGCGCCGAACTGATGTGCCGCATGGCGATCGTGGCGCCGACCGCGCAGCACCGCGCCGGCTTTCACCCGACCGCTGTCGCGGGCACGCTTGGCGCTGCCGCCGCCGTCGCCGTCACGCTGCGCATGAGCGCCCGGCAGATGACCGATGCGCTCGGCGTGGCCGGCAGCATGGCTTCCGGCATCATCGAGTATCTTTCCGAAGGCACCTGGACCAAGCGCCTGCATCCCGGCTGGGCCGCCCAGAGCGGTATCCGCGCGGCCTTGATGGGACGTGAAGGCTTTCTTGGCCCGCGCACGGTGTTCGAGGGCGAGCACGGCTTCTTCTTCGCCTTCGGCGTCGACACGATCCAGCCGGACCTGGCCCGCATCACGGCGGACCTCGGCGAGGACTGGCATTGCGGCCGCATCGCCTTCAAGCCCTATGCGTGCGGGACGATGGTCCAGCCCTTCATCGATTGCGCGATCCGGCTGGCGCGCGAGGGCCTGCCGGTCGACCGCATCGCCTCGGTGCTGTGCAAGGTCGGCGAAGGAACCGTGCATCGCCTCTGGGAGCCGCTGGCCGAGAAGCGCAAGCCGTCGACGCCGTATTCGGCGAAGTTCAGCGTACCGTTCGGCGTCGCCGTCGGCCTCGTCGACCAGGCTGCCGGCCTTGGCCAGTTCACCGATGCCCGCATCGCCGATCCTGCAATCCTCGACCTTGCCGGGCGGGTATCCTACGAGATTGACCCGAAGGACGAATACCCGCGCAACTATACCGGCACCGTCATCGTTACCCTCGACGACGGGCGCACCTTCGAGGCGCACCAGCCGCATCTGCGCGGCGGTGTCCGCGAGCGGCTCGGCCTCGAGGAGATAACCGCCAAGTTCCGCGCCAATTGCGCCTATGGCGGATGGAACGACGGCCGGACGAACGAGCTTGCGGAATGGGCGACGGGCCTGTTCTCGGCCCCCGATCTCGCCGGCCTGGCCAGGTTCCGGGGCTGACGCGGGCAATCTTTCTTCCGCAGTGCACAATTTCCTTCGCAATTGCGTCAGATTGTGCAACCCTTACGAGATGACGTAGGGGAAGGAAGATGAGCGCAACATCTGTCGGGAAGGCGTTGACGCCGCCGGATATCGTGGCTCGCAAGGGGCAGGCCGCGCTGGTCTGCCTGACGGCCTATACGACGCCGATCGCACGCATCGCCGACCGGCACTGCGACGTGGTGCTCGTCGGCGACAGCGTCGGCATGGTCCTGCACGGGCTGGATTCCACGCTGGGCGTGACCCTCGACATGATGGTCATGCACGGTAAGGCGGTGCGGTGCGGCATCGAGCATGCCTTGATGGTGGTGGACATGCCGTTCGGCTCCTACGAGGAAGGTCCGGTACAGGCGTTTCGCAGCGCCGCCCGCCTGATGGCGGAGACCGGGTGCGCGGCGGTCAAGCTGGAAGGCGGGCAGGCGATGGCTGACACCATCCGCTTTCTCACTGCCCGCGGCATTCCGGTGATGGCGCATGTCGGGCTTACCCCGCAGGCGGTCAACGTCTTCGGCGGCTACAAGGTCCAGGGTTTTGGGAATTCCGGCGACCGCATCCTGGCCGATGCGCGGGCGGTAGCAGAAGCCGGCGCCTTTTCGGTCGTGATCGAAAAAGTGGCAGAGCCGCTGGCCCGCGCCATAACCGCGAATCTGGCGGTGCCGACGATCGGCATCGGCGCTTCGGCCGCGTGCGACGGGCAAATCCTCGTCGTCGACGACATGCTCGGCATGTTCACGCAGTTCCAGCCCAAATTCGTCAAGCGCTACGCCGAGTTGGGCATGGCCGCCGACGCCGCCATGGCCGCCTACGCCAAGGATGTCCGGGAGCGGAGCTTTCCCGGGGCGGAACACGTCTACGCGGGGGCGGCAAAGGCGCCTTCGCCATGAGCGTGCCGATCGTTCGTACGCTGGCGGAACTCCGGTCGGTTGTCGCCGGTTGGCGAAAGGACAAGGCGCGCGTCGCGGTGGTGCCGACGATGGGGGCCTTGCATGAAGGGCACCTGAGCCTGGTGCGCGCCGCGCTGGCGCAGGCGGACCGGATCGTCGTCACCCTGTTCGTCAACCCGAAACAGTTCAACAGTGCGGCCGACCTCGCCGCCTATCCGCGCACGGAAGAGGACGACGCGGCCAAACTCGGACCGCTCGGCGCGCATCTGCTTTATGTGCCGGATGCCCCGGAAATCTATCCGCCGGGCTTCGCCACCACCGTTTCGGTCACAGGCGTCAGCGAGGGACTTTGCGGGGCAAAGCGGCCCGGGCATTTCGATGGCGTCGCCACCGTCGTCGCGAAACTGTTCCTCCAGACCGGCGCCGACATCGCTTTCTTCGGCGAAAAGGATTTCCAGCAGCTTCACGTCGTGCGGCGCATGGCGAGCGACCTTGACCTGCCGATCGAGGTTGTCGGCTGCCCCACGGTTCGCGAGCCGGACGGGCTGGCGCTCTCCTCCCGCAATGGCCGCCTCACGGCCAGTGAGCGGTCGATCGCGCCAAAACTGGTCGCGATCCTTAATGAAGCGGCCAGAAACCTGTCGGCGGGCGCGCCGGCCGGGCCTATGCTGGAAGCGGCCAGCCGGTCGATCCTCGCCGCCGGCTTCCGCGAGGTCGAATATGTCGAACTACGCTCGGAAGCCGATCTTTCTGCGCTGGAGCGGGCGGACAGGCCTGCTCGCCTTCTGGTCGCGGCATGGCTCGGCCAGACCCGCCTGATCGACAATGTGGTTGTCCAGCCTGCGGCCAGGTGACCTGGATCCGAGTCGTTACTGGAGGGGCACGGCGGCGGGTGGCTGCGCCGGTACGTCGAAGTCGACCTGGCAGCGCTGGCCCGCCGGGATCAGGTCGTCCGGGTTGGGAAGCTCCAGCCGCACGCCGAAGGTGCCGCTGGCGGCGTCGAACATCTTGTCCACCACGGTCACCTGCGCGTTGCGGCTTTGCCTGTCGGGCTGGTCGAGGACGACCGAGCCCTGGGACCCGACGGTGATCTTGCCCCACAGCGCGACGGGTACGTAGGTTTCGACAAAGAGCGGGTCGATCTGCACGATGGTCATGATCGGGCTGTCCTGGCGGACAAACTCGCCGGCGCGCAGGCTCTGGTCGGCGACGAAGCCCTTGATCGGGCTGCGGATGCTCTGCCGGTCGAGCAGCGCTTGCTGCCGTTGAAGCTCGATCTTGGCCAGAAGCGTCTTGCGCTGCTCGGTGTCGAGGTCGCGCTTGGCGATTTCGACGGTCGCCTCCAGTTCCTGAACCTTGGAGACGGAGACCGAGCCGGAGACCGCCAGTTTCTTCGACCGGGCGAGGTCCGCCTCGGCGAGCGCCAGCCGCGTCTGCTGAGCGCGCACCGCCTCATCGGCATCGGCCTGTGCCTTGGCCAGCGCCACATTGGCTTCCTCCACCGTCGATTCGAGGCGCGCCACCACGTCGCCGGGCTGGACGCGGGTGCCGCGACCGACCTCGACGGCAGCGAGCAGCCCGGTGACGGGCGTGCCGATCTGGACGCGCTGCGCGGGCTCTGCGACGCAATCGAAGGTCATCGTCTCGGCGCTGGCAATGGCCGGGGCGAGAAGCAGGAGGGCGGTGGCGAGCGAGGCGACGGGCTTCATGGGTTCACTCTGGGCGGCCGGAGAAGGCGAGGGTGCGGCTTTGCTTTTCGTCGGATTTCAGCAGGTCCCTGCGCATGCCGGCATGCACGCGCTCGGCCCGGCGCTGGGCATGGCGCAGCAGCCAGCGCGAGGGCCATTCGCCGAGCAGGGGCACCGTCGTCCGCGCCAGCGTCCTGAACGCCCGGCTGGCGGCGAAGTCGACGAGCGGGTCGTCGAGCGAGAGGATCGCCTGGAAACAGCCCGGCTGGCCCTGCCTGCCGCTGCGGCCTGCAAGCTGGTCGTCGATGCGGCGCGCCTCGTGGCGTTCCATCATGATGACATGCAGGCCGCCCAGTTCCTCCACGCCGTCGGCGAGATGGATGTCGGTGCCGCGCCCGGCCATGTTGGTGGCGACCGTGATGCGGCCGATCTCGCCGGCCTGGGCGACGATGGCGGCCTCCGCGCCATCCTGCGCGGCGTTGAGGACAAGGTGGGGGAGCCCGGCCTCGGCCAGATGCTTGCTGGCGGCGAGCGAACAGGCGACCGAGCCGGTGCCGACCAGCACCGGGACGCCGCGCGCATGCAGTTCCGTGATGCGCTCGATGGCCAGCCGCCACTTGGCCTCTTCGGTCGGCAGCACCCGGTCGATCAGGTTCTTGCGCTGTCTTGGCCGATGCGTGGGGATCGCCACCACCGGCAGGCGGTAGACGGTCCAGAACTCGCGCGCGACCTGGCGCGCCGTGCCGGTCATGCCGGAAAGATGGGTGTAGCGGCGGAAGAACCGCTGGTAGGTCATGCGCGCGATGGTGGTGCGCCGCGCCGAGGGCTTGCAGCCTTCCTTGACCTCGATCATCTGGTGCAGGCCGTCGGACCAGGCGCGGTCGGGCATCAGGCGACCGGTGTGCTGGTCGATGATCTGCACCTTGCCGTCGCGCACCAGATATTCCTCGCCGCGATGGAAAAGATGCAGCGCCGACAGGGCCTGACGGGCGAATTCCTCACGCACGATCACGCCGCGCCATTCCTTGCCATGGGCCTCGGCGAAGTCGGCGGTGCGGTCGCGGCCAGCGTCGGTCAGCACCACGCGCTTCTGCTCGGCCAGAAGCAGGTAGTCGACGCCTTCCCGCATCGAGGCGGCGAGTTCGAGCGCCTCGTGCGCGGCCTCGGCGGAGATCTCGCCCTTGGCTTCGCCCGAGATGACCAGTGGCGTGCGCGCCTCGTCGACCAGCACGCTGTCGGCCTCATCGACAATGGCGAAATGCAGGCCGCGCAGGCGCAGCCTGGCCGAGCGCGGCGCTTCCTCCTGCAGGCCTTCGAGCTTCAGCCGCAGGTTTCCGTCCCGCTGGCCGAGCACGATGCGGTCGCGCAGGTAATCGAAAGCCAGTTCCTTGTTGGTGCAATAGGTGATGTCGGCGCGGTAGGCGGTTTGCCGCTCCAGCATCGATTGCCCACCCACGACGACCCCGACCGAAAGGCCGAGCGCGTCATAGATCGGCTGCGTCAGTTCGGCGTCGCGCTTGGCGAGGTAGTCGTTGACGGTGACGACATGCACCGGCAAGCCGGCAAGGGCCGCGGTGCCGGCGGCGAGCGCCGCCGTCAGGGTCTTGCCTTCGCCGGTCGCCATTTCGGCGAGATAGCCGCGGATCATCGCATAGGCGCCGATCATCTGCACCGGATAGTGGCGCCGGCCGGTGAGGCGCGCCGACAGTTCGCGGATGACGGCGAAGCACTCGCCGACGACCGGCTCGGGAAAGCCGTGGTTGCGCCGCAGCGAAATGGAAACCTGCCGCGCCCGAAGGCGCAGCGCTTCGTCCGACAAGGCCCGCATTTCGGCCTCGAAGGCATCCGCCTTAGGCACGATCCCGGCGAGCCGGCGGGCGCGGCGCCCGGCGCCCGCGACCACGCCATAGGCGAGGACATGCGAGGCATATTCGTCGAGCGGCGCGCGCTGGACGTCCTTGCGCTCCGCGTAGAGGATGGGCAGCGGCGGCCTGGGAAGGGCGACCTCAGACATTGAAGTGGCTCAGGAAAGTCTGGCGCACCGTGCGCATCCAGCGCCAGATCAGCGGTTCCCTGCCGTGGTCGAAGCGGACGAACACGCGGCTTCCCAGAAGCAGGTGCTGCGCCGCGCGCTCGGGGAATACGTCGAACACGAACAGCCCTTCCAGCGCCCGCGGCTTGCCGCTTCCGTCATCGGCCGAGCGCACCGCGACGTTGCCGCCACCCTCAACGGCAAGCGCCAGGCTCGGCAGGTCGAACTGGGCGGCCGGGACTTCGCGGCTGATGCGGGCGGGCACCGTATCGCCGGTTTCGCCGGCGTAGCGCACATCGACGCCATCGGTGCGGGCGCGTACCAGGTCGACGTCGCTTTGCGGCACGATCACCCGCAGTTGCGGCGTCGCGGACGACACGACATAGCCGACGAGATCGCCCTGGTTGAGGAAGCGGCCGGGCAGGTTGGCGGCCTTGGGCAGGACGAAGCGCCCCGTATCATGCGCGCTCACCACCAGCCCGTCGCGCCGCTGTTTCACGGAAGCCAGAACGCCGTCGACGTTCTTGATCTGCTGAAGGATGACATCGGCCTCCACGCGGTCGGAAAACCGCATCGCTTCGTAACGCAGTTGCAACTCGTGCCGCTGCGCTTCGATCAGGGCGACGCGGCCGGTGATGCCGGGGTCTTCCAGCCGCAGCAGCGGCGTTCCCGGCGAGACTATCGAATCGGGAGGGCTCAGAATTTCGGCGACGATGCCGGCGGTATCCGCCCGCACCTCGGTGCGGTCGGGAATCCACACCACCCCCTGCGCCACCGTCGCGTAGGGCATCGGCACCGCCAACACCAGAAGGAGCAAGGTGGCGGCCACGCCGCCGGACAGGGCCATGGCGCGGCCGCGCCGGTCTTGAAGGCGCGGCGACGTGACCAGGAATTTCAGGCCCTTGAAGACCGGCATCGCCAGCGTGGCGAAGACCGTGGCGATGGCGAGCAGGATGCCGATGAAGAACAGCTTCGTCGCCACCAGCAGCGCGATCATCAGGCTGAGCAGGACGCGGTAGAGAAACGCAAGCACCGCATAGCCGAGCAGCCACTTGCGCTCTCCCGGCGCGGAAGCCGGGTTGTCGATGTCGGCGATGCCGAGGAAGTAGCGCTGCACCAGATACCAGAAATAACGGTTGGCGCGGGTGCCGAGATTGGGGATCTCGATCAGGTCGGCGAGGATATAGTAGCCATCGAACCGCAGCAGCGGGTTGCCGTTGAACAAAAGCGTCGAGATGCTGCCGATCAGCATCACGTTGAAGGCGGCGGCGCGGGCAAGGCCGGGCTCGGCGTTGACCCAGAAGATCATGGCTCCGGCGGCGAGCGCGAACTCGACCATGATGCCGGCGCTGCTGACGACCATGCGGCGGCCCCGCTCGCGGAACGCGGTCGAGGAGGTCGCGTCCACGTAAGGTGCCGGGATAAGGACCAGCAGCATCACGCCGACTTCGTGCACGGCTCCGCCCCACGCCTTGGTGGCATAGGCGTGGCCGGCCTCGTGCAGCAGCTTGATCAGCGGATAGATGGCGAGGATCAGGGCGACGTTGCCGGTGCTGAGCAGGCGGTCCGAGGCGTCGGAAGCGAGTTCCGGCCAATGCATCACCCCCAGGACGATGCCGGTGCCGACCAACGCCAGCCAGGCGAGCAGGCCGTAGATGGTAAAAAGCGGCCGCACCAGCGGCATGGTCAGGGTCAGCCAGCGGTCGGGGTCGAACAGCGGCATGCGCAGCGCGATCGGGTTGCGCAGCTTGTTCACGATCTCGCTGCGCGCGTGCTTGGTCGAGCGCTCGTTGAGTTCCTGGAAATCCGGCGGCAACTCGCCCTGCAGGAGGTCGGAAGAATGCAGTTCGGCAAGCAGGTTGATAACCTCGTCCTGCGTCGGCGGGTCGTCGCCGGCACGTCGCCCGACCAGGTCCCAGATTTCGTGCAGCGTGCGCCTGCCGTCCATCAGCGAGATCATCAGGTTGGCCGAACTCGACAGGCGGTGGAAACGCCCGGTCTGGTGATCCTGCAAGACGTACCAGATTTCGCCGCGAAAGCTCTGCCGGTGGATCTGGGCATGCCGGCGCAGCCTGAATTTCAGCTCCGAGACACGATACCAGGAGGGGCTGAACAGTGACTTGGCCACGTCACGACATCCAGCGCCAGCTTGCCAGGCGCCACCATTCCAGCACCGGCCGCATCCATATGGAAACGACCCGGCGCCGGTCGATGGCGATCTTGGCGATGCCGATCATGCCCGGCCGCAGCCGCGGCGAGGCCTGCGTCAGGCTGCCTTCGACCTGGAACAGGTTCTTGCCGTCCCTGGCCTGCGCCACCGGCGTGATCTTGCCGATGGTCAGGTCGAAACGTTCGTCGGGCAGCGAGGCGAAGATGACTTCGCCCTTCTGGCCCTCGCTGACATCGGCGATCTGGCGCTCGTCCACCTGCATGACGACGCGGTAGTCGGTCAGCGGCGCGATCTCGTAGAGCAGTTCGCCACGGCTGACGGAGCCGCCGATGCGCTGGCTGAGGTCGCCGGACACGATCAGGCCGTCGAACGGCGCCACGATGCGCGTGCGCGCGATCTGCTCATCGATCAGCTTGAGTTGCGCATCGGCCTGTTCGATCTGGCTTTTGACGATGTTGATGGTGGCTGGCTGGCGCGTCGCCAGCGCCTTGTCGTATTCGAAACTGTATTGTTGCCTCTGGGTCGCCCAGCGTAGCCGCTCCAGCGCGAGTTCGCGGTCTTCGAGCGTGGCCAGTTCGTCGCCGGCCTTCACCACGTCGCCCGCCCGCGCGCTCGCCTCCTGGATGAAGCCGTCATAGGAGGAGATGACCGCGCGGCGAACCGAACCCTCGATCTGGGCGTCGGCGTTGACCCGGTAGGTGTCGGTGGCGAAATAGGCGAAGGCGAGCGCGGCCACGAGGCCGACTGCGGCCAGTTTGCGGCCGGTATGGCCAGGTCCGAGCAGCCGCTTGACCTGCTGCCACAGCGATTCACCGGTCTTGGTGATCAGCCAGCGGTCGTTCAGGCGCTTTTCGTTCAGAATGGGACCGATGGCGGTCGCGATCATGTCGAGGATATGCAGGCTCTCCGGCTCGAAGGCATGGTCGCGCCGGCGCTCGAAGGTGATGGCGCCGATGAACGCGTCGACGACGAAGATCGGCACGGTCAGCACCTGGCCGTCCTGTTGCAGCCGGGAAACCTCGCCATGAGCATGGGTGGCGATGGGTTCGTCTGCGCCGATCGGGTAGAGGATCGAACAACGCTGGTCGATCGCCTCGTCCATGGCCGCGCCGATGGCGCGCACCAGGCCCATCTGGCGGCCAAACTGCGCAGTATGGGATATGGCGACGACGCGGGCTGCGCCCCGGCGGATGAAGCCGATGCTGACCCGGGCGCAATCGAAACGAATCGCCAGTTCGGTGGCTGCCGCCATGGCCGCCGGGGAGAAGCGCTGGTGGTCGAGGATGGAGGCGATGAGGTCGAGCGTGGCGCGCGAACGGTCGAGCTGGCGTACGCTGGTCACGGCCCTCTGGCCGCGCAGATGGTCTCGAAGCCATGCCGAGCCCCACTGGATCTGGCGGATCGCCGCCCGCATCGCGTCCTTGGCTTCGGCTGGATTGGGGATGTCGATGGCGACCGCCACCACGGCGATGACGGTGTCCTCGAGCAGGATCGGGAACGCCACCGAAGGTCTGGCGGCGGAATCGGCCGTGGCCCCTCGCGCCACGGCGCGGTGTTCGGACAGGGACAGCTCCGACGTGGTGCACAGGTCCGCCGGTTCGTCGCCTGCTTCGGGCCATGACGACAGCAGGCGCAGGCCGCCGCCCTGTGCCTCGACACGTACGATCCCCTGCGAAGCCCCGGGGATCATGCTGCATTGCAGGGCAAGCCACGCCGTCGCGAGATCCTCGAAGGTCCGCGCTTCCGAAAGGCGCTTCCACAGCGCCGGCGCAAGCAGCGTCAGCGAACTGGCGGACGCGGCGTCACGCGCCTTGACCGCATCGTCGCTTCGCGTGACCCTGGCCATCGTTTTAGTCGCTACTCGACGTTGAGGGCCCCGTAGCGGGATTCGTGTTCGCGCAGGACCCCGCCCAGCACCGTCCACAGCCGCTTGGCCGCCAGCGGCGTCAGGATGATGCGGTTGGACAGTTCCACCGAAACGGAGCCGCCGTCCTCGACGTTCCAGGTCCGGTTGGTGCCGAAGAACAGGTCGACCTGTTCCCTCGTGCCCTGGACGTTGACGACATTGGCGAAATGGGTGGCCATCTGCTCTTCCAGCCAGCGCACGCCCTTGGGCGCCTTGTCGCCGTCCTTGCCGGGCTTTGCCGATTTCGCCGCCGTCGCGGATGCTGCTGCCTTGGCCATGATGTTCCCGCCCTGTTGTCGCTGCCGAAAAGTCGCGGTCGGAAGCCGCGTTCGTCAAATGAATTCCTCGTGTCGATGCCGTCTCGCGGCAAGCCGGCGGCCTTCAGAAATGATAGGCGAGGCCGATCTTTCCAGTCAGCAGCGACGGTTTCAGCTCGTTCTGGTCAGGCTGGCTATTGGCGGTGACGAGGCCGTTGAAAGCCTTGGTGTAGAGGCCTTCTACCCGCAGGCTCCACTTGTCCGTCAGAGCGGATTCAATGCCTGCGCCCACCTGGAATGCAGCCAGCATCTTGCTGCCGCCGCCGTCGAGTGCGAAGAATTCGTCGTTGGCGTCAGTCCACAGGCCGGCGAAGCCGCCCTTGGCGTAGACGAGCGTCGAGGGTGTCGCGAAATAGCCGGCGCGCGCCGAAAGCGACAGGACACCCTTGACGGTGCCGAAAAGCGTCGGCCCGGCAGGATCGCCTGAATTCCTGGCGGGGTCGTCGAAGCGGGCGGAAAGATATTCCGCGCCGGCCTCGACGCCGAGCAGGTAGGACGAGCCGAAAAGGAAATTGTAGCCGGCGAAAGCGCCGCCGCCGAAGGTCTGCGAGCCGAATGGGCCGACGGTGGAGCCTGCCTCGTCGATCTCGCGATGCATGACGCCGAAATTGTAGGAGCCGGCGACGCCCGCGTAGAAACCGCTCCAGTTCAGGTCGGGCGCGGCCTCGGCAGGGTAGGCGGAGCCCCGGTCGGCGTTGAATCGATAGGCGAGGCCAGCCGTCACCAGCAAGTAATGTGGGTCGAAAACCTCGCTGTCGTCGTTGATGCGGAATTTGCTGAGCGCATGATAATAGTTCGCCTCGACCCGTCCGGTGACGTTGCCCCACAGGAAGGTTTCGGCGCCGATGCCGAACTGCGCGGCGCCGACGGTCTTGCTGGCGGTGTCGAAAAAGCCTTCCTCGGCTTCCAGCCGGATGCCGGCGTAACCCAGCCGGCCATAGACCAGCGTCTGCGGCGTCAGCAGGTAGCCGGCGCGCCCGCTGATGGAATAGAGCGAGTTGGCCTTGACCAGGACATTGTCGGTGAACGGCGAATAGTCGGCGCCAAGCTGCGTGTAGCCCAGCTCGAAGCCGGCGACCCAGCGGTTGTTGAACTGGTAGTCGAAGCCGCCATGGACGCCATAGGCGAAATCCTCGGCACCGAGCTGGTAGTCGTACGGCGCGATGTCGTAGCCCATGTTGCCGAAGGCTGCGCCGGCGTGGACGCCGATGTAGAAGCCGGTCCAGGACGGGCCCGAAGCTTCCTGTGGCGGTGCGACGACCTGATCGGCTGCGAGTGACGGCGAGGCGGCGTACAAGAGCGCCGCGAGCGCAACCGACGCGGTGAATGGATTGCGAACCATGGTGTTTTCCCTCGCCCAGAGCTATGGGAATTAACACGCGATTCAAAATCGTGTCAAAAAATCGACGCTGGAAAGGGCCGATCGGTATACGGTTGCCGGATGCCGTGTCTAATCTGCAACAATGATTTTTAATCGAGCAGGATTGCCGACGATCCGCGAGAGGGAGCTTGGTGCGTTGCCGGATGGTCGAGGAAAATCCGGAGTTCGGCCGTGACCGGCGCCGATCCGATACGACAGGTCGACCGGTTCCTGGAGACCGAGATCGAGGCTCGGGCGCTGGCGCTCGCCTTCTCGGCCGGGCTGGTCGATCGGCTCGACGGCGGACGGGTGGCGGCGAGGGACGAACTTCATCGGCTTGCGGCGATGCCCGAGGCCGCGTTCGGCTTCTTCCTGCAAGTGCTGGCGGGCAACGGCGTTACTCGCGGCGGGGACCCGCTTCGCCTGACGCCGGATTTCCAGGGCGCGCTGGCGTATCGCGACCTGCTTGAGGCGAAGCTGTGGTTCGTCAATCTGGTCGCGCCGGACGTGCACGGCCTGTTTGCCGAACTGTTGTGCGACGTTCCCCGCTTCATGGCCGAGGCCAAGGTGTTCGAACTGTTCCGCTACGACCGCTGCATGGAGGTGACGCCGGACAACCTCGCCGCAACGGCTGAGTGGGTAAACTACACCTCGACGCTCACCCGCTACGAGGCCCCGGCCTGCCTCGACCGGCTCGACCTAGCCGGCGCCAGGGCCGTCATGGATGTCGGCGGCAACAGCGGCGAGTTCGTTCGCCAAATCTGCGAACGCAACCCTTCGATGACGGCGACGGTGTTCGACCTGCCAGTCGTCTGCGCGCTCGGCCGCCGCCATGTGGCTGAGTTCCCGCAGGCGGCGCGCATCGCCTTTCGCGAAGGCGACCTGAGGCGCGATCCCCTGCCGGCCGGCCATGATGTCGTCAGTTTCAAGTCGGTGCTGCACGACTGGCCCGACAGCGATGCCATGGCGTTCCTGGGCAAGGCCGCCGACGCGCTGGAGCCGGGCGGGCGCCTGGTGATCTTCGAGCGCATGCCGATCGAAATGAGAGGCGCGCGGCTGCCTTATTCGATGGTCGCCAACCTCGTCTTCCTGCCGTTCTTCCGCAAGCCGGATTTCTATGCGGCCGAACTCGACAGACTCGGCTTCGTCGATATCACTGTCCAGACGGTCGGTATCGAGATGCCGTTCGCGCTCGTCACCGCGAGAAAGAGGCCGTCATGAACCGAGCGCCCATCGTCGCGATATCGGGCCATCCGGGCAGCGGCAAGACCTCCCTGACCAGGGCATTGCAGCAACAACTCGGCGTGCCGGCGCTGCATTATGACGACTACGAGACCGTCACCAACTGGCCGTCGGCCAGGGTGCGCGACTGGATCGAGCGCGGTTCCGACTATGACGAGATCATGCTGGAGCCGCTGGTCAAGGAGATGATCCGCCTGTCGGAAGCAACGCCACGCCCGAAATGCATCCTGCTCGATACGCTGCTCGGTCGGGCGCATCGGGCGACGGGAGAACTGATCGATACCTTGATCTGGGTCGATACGCCGCCCGACATCGCGCTTGCCCGCAAGATCGGAGCGGCGGCGGGCAGAGCGCATGCCGCGCAGGAGGGGCCGGCCTTCGTCGGATGGCTGGAATCCTATCTGGCGCATTACACGGGCTTCATAGCGGGCACCTATACCATCCAGCGCGAACGCGTGCGGCCGGGCGCTGACATCGTCATGGACGGCCGCGCCACGCCGCAAAGGCTGGCCGACGAGGCGGCGGCGGCGATCCGGCAGCGCCTTGACCTGTTCGCGGCCGCAGGCGACCCGAAACGGACCCCGATCGAGGCGGAGGGGCAGCGCATGCTCTCGCTGGTCGAGGCGCTGGACTGTCCCTTCGGTCTCGAGCGCTCGGTCAAGCTCGGCGCCGGCGCCATCAACGAGGACCGCTTCCTCGCCATCGTCCACAAGGATTCGCTCGGGGCCGATGCCGCTGCGGGCCTCAGGCGGATCGCCGGCGAACTGGCCATGCCGGAGGCGATGCTCGACCTCTTGTGCCGACATCTCGGCGAGGCCGAGATCGTTCATTTCGGCTATGAGGGCGGCAAGGCCGGCCTCTACAAGATCTACGCCGAGTTTTCCGGGCGCGTCCGGCGCGGCCTGGCCAAGGGCGCGAAGCCGGCAAACGAACTGGTCCACCTCGCCGTCAAATGGCGGCCCGACGATCCCGGCTCGGCCAGGGTTTCGCGCTATGTCTGGCCGGCCGAGGCACGCGGCGTCGAGGCTATCGGGCGGCGGCTCGACGGCCTGCGGCCCGCCGGTGGTGCCTTCGCCTCGGTCGATGCCGCCCTCGCGATGATCGAGGCGGCGCGCCATCGCTGTCCGGACGACCGCATCTTCTTCATGGAGGTGCAGGAGGAGGGCTCGCCGAGACGTTCCTTCGACATCAATTTCTATTCGGCCGGCCTGCGCGTCGCCTCGGTGGAAGAACCGGTCAGGCGCATGGCGGCCGCCTACGCCATCGCGCCGCCGGAGATCGACGGCCTGCTGTCGCGCATCGGGGGCGAGCCGCTCGGCCACCTGTCCGGCGGCATGGGCCGCGACGGCAGGGATTTCGCCACGCTCTATTTCGGCGTCGCCGCGAGACGGGGGGCGGGCCGTGGCTGATCTGCTCGACTGGACGCAGCCCGGCGACATGCAGTTCGACTATTGCCTGTGGCCCTACAAGCCGTTGGCCCCGACGGCGGGCAAGCTGCGGTCTTCGACGCTGCTGTGGCAGTCCTTCGACGCGCTTGGCGCTCCGCCCCGGCTGGGCGAGATGGTTCGCGCGGTGCGGGACGGGATCGGCCCGCTCAAGACCGTCTGGGGCCTCAAGCAGAAGGGCGATGCCTATAGCTGGGAACTTTATTTCTACGACTACGAGCGGCTGGAGCGCCAGGTATCGATCGAGCGGGTGCTGGGCGCGCTGGCGCCCTATGCGCCCTCGGCGCTTACGCTGTCGCGGAAGCGGCCCTATTTCATGTTCTCGATCGACCTCGATGCGGAGCTTGGCCGGGGCGAACGGGAGATCGAGGAGATCAGTGTCTACCTCGGCAACCCGAGCGGGCATGTTTCGTCGGGTCTTTCCTACCAACTTACCCGGTCGGGCCTGCGCTTCGACAACCTCTATTATTTCTTCGACGCCAAAGAGAACTGGGAAGACATCGTCGGCAAGGTCGCGGCTTCGGCGCATGTCGATCTCGACGGGCTCGACATCTCGTCCATCCTGTGGCCGGAACTCGCCGATCACTGTGGCGTCGTCGTCGTCGCCAACAAGAAATATAATGACGGCATTTATTTCTCTCGCATCCCGGTCGATCCGTTGATCTGGTTCACGGAAAGGCTGGGTTATCCTGCCGCCATCCGGGATTTTCTTGTCTCTCACCGGGATCGGCTCGACCATATGCTCTATGATGTAGGCATTGATTACCGTATGGTCGATGGAAGGCTGGAGATCCTGAAGAGCGCCTATTACGGCGTCGTATAGGTTTCCGACGGGCGCGCCATGGCGATCTACGACCATACCAAATACGTCTCGCTGACGATGGAGTTCCGCTGCAACCTCAAATGCGTTCACTGCATGATCGAGGGGACGATGGACCGCCTTGCCCCGGAAAGCGACGAAAGCTTCCACAAGCTGCTGGACCATAACCGGCGTACCCGGCAGTGGAGCGGCCTGATCCTCACCGGATCGGAGATCACGCTGCGCCGCGACCTGCCGGACCTGGCGCGCCAGGCGCGCGAAGCCGGCTTCGAGCACGTGCGCATCCAGACGCACGGCATGCATCTGGGCCGTCCCGCCTACAGCCGCAGCCTGGTCGAGGCGGGCGTCGATGAATTTTTCGTGAGCGTCGCCGGCTGCGACGCCCCCACCCACGACGCGATAACCACGGTCAGGGGCTCGTTCGACAAGACCCTGCGCGGGCTCGAAATCCTCGACGAGTATTCCGGCGTCGCCACCATCACCAATACCGTGGTGACCGAGGAGAGCTATCGTTTGCTGCCGGCCGTGGTCGACAGGCTCGCGCATCTGAAGCGGCTGACGCAGATGGAATTCTGGCTCTATTTCCCGATGGCGGAGACGGACGGAAAAGGGCTTATTGCCAATCACTTGGACGTTCTGCCCTATCTGAAGGAAGCTGCGCACAAGGCCCAGGCCCTCGGCCGCTCGGTGGAAATCAAGAACTTTCCCGAGTGCCTGCTGGGCGCGGATTCGGCCCTTCTGGTCAACGACCAGCCGCAGCTTTACATCGATCCGGCCTTCTGGAACGAGTTCGCCAGGAACGGTTTTTTCCAGTGTCCGTACAGGGATCGCTGCGCCTCGACCCAGTGCCTGGGGCTGAATACCGCCTATATCGAGAAGTTCGGCGACCACGCCGATCGGTTGATTCCGCTGAACGGCGGTTCAATAAGCAGTTGCGCTCAGGCGAATGATCTTCTACTTTCCTAATGGAGAGTCTACTGAATTTAAGTGCAGGTAAGGGCCGGGCGAAACGCTGACGGCTTTTTACCCTGTGGCGGGGGGAGAATGGCAAAGCAACTTCTGATCTACGAACGTGCAGTGCCGGTGTCGCGCCAGAACCACGGCGATCTCTCGGTCAAGACCGGCAATAATTTTTCCTTCGCCCGGGAGGTCAATTCGGTGCCGCTGATGGCGGCCGAGTTCTCCAATGCCGCTGCCGAATATGCGGTGGTTTTCGCCGGCGAGGGCGAGAACATCATCCCGGTGGTGCTGCTGGGCGTGCGCGACGGCGAGAACCTCTACGTCAACGAGGACGGATCGTGGGCCGGGCGCTATGTCCCGGCGTTCCTGCGCCGCTATCCCTTCGTTTTTTCCAGCACCGACGACGGGGCGAACTTCACGCTTTGCGTCGATGAGGAGTTCGAGGGCTGCAACCGCAAGGGTCGCGGCGAGCGTCTGTTCGACGGCGACGGCGAGCGCACGCTGTATCTGCAGAACGTGCTTGGCTTCCTCCAGGCCTATCAGGTGCAGTTCCAGCGCACGCAGGCGCTGACCAAGCGCCTGAACGACCTCGGCCTGTTTGAATCGATGCAGGCCCGCTTCACCCTGCGCGACGGCAAGTTGCTGATGCTGTCCGGCTTTCTCGCGGTCAACCGCGACCGGCTGAAGGCCTTGCCGGGCGACCGGCTGGCCGAGCTTGCGCAGGCCGACGATCTGGAACTGATCTATCTGCATTTGCAGTCGATGCGGCATCTGTCGAGTACGGCGGAGCGCATGGGCGCCGGCGCGGTGGGGGTGAAAGACGAAACGCCCACTCAGGAGACCGCGCCGGAACCCGCGGACGCATGATTTGAAAAAGGGCGCATGGACTGCGCCCTTTTTGGTATCGGGCATGGAAGTTAGGCAGGGACATTGGGCGTCCGGCCGGATCTCGTAGGGAGGACCGGTGCGGACGGGGGTGAGCCAAGATGGCGTTTCCGTTCAAGTCGGAAGGCATTACCGGTAGGCCGATTTCGCATCGGCGGGCGAAGCTTTCGGAAATACTGAAGGCCAAGCTGGCGCGTCTGGCCAGGGGATCGCGCGTGCAGCGCGAACTGGCCGACCGCGTCAGGCTGGTCTTCGACCCGCTGGAGCCGCGCCTTCTGCTCAATGCCGACCTCAACGTCAACCTGGCTACCGACGGTCCCAGCGTCGACCATGAAATCCTGGTGCGGCTGTTCGAGGAAGTGCAAGCGGCCGAAAGTGGCACCCCGGCTATCCAGCGCGTGCAGATCATCGACCAGACGAATGGTGGCAAGGTGCTCGCCTTCGGCGACCTGGGCACCATCAACAGCATTTCCATCATCGGCGGTTCCGGCAACGATACGCTCAGGATCGACGAGGATTCCTTTGGCGGCAATACGTTGCCGAAGGTCATTTCGTTCTATGGCGGCGATGGCGACGACAACGTCGTCTTCGACAGTTCTTTCGACATTTCCTCCAAGGTCGCCTGGACCCTGGACGGCGATGGCGCCGGCAGCGTCCGGGGCACGCGGGTCGGCGTGGATTTCCACGAAACGGAGAATTTGCGGGGCAGCGACGACAACGAAGACACGTTCACGATCAAGGCGGCCGGCAGTCTCGCCGGCACCATCGACGGCGGCTTCGGCGGCAACGACACCATCGTCTATGACGGCGTCACGGCGGTGGCCGACAGCGCCGTGCTCGGCGCCAACGGCTCAGGCTCGGTCGGGCTGAACAATCACTCGACGCTCGTTTTCGAAAACATGGAGCCGTTCGCCGTCGGCGGCGGGGTCACGATCGAGGATCACTCGGGCGCCGCCAAGGGCAAGGACGTCGCTATCACCGTCTCGGACGGGAAACTCCATCTCAGCATCGGCGGCGGCCCGGCGCAGGCGATAACCAGCACCGGCAAGGTGTGGCTCTATCTCGGCGAGGACGCCGGCAAGACCACCATCGCCTCGCTGCCGGACGCAGCCGGCCTCTCGCTGATGGTCGATGCCCGCGATGAGATCGCCGTCGAGGCCGACGCCGCGCGTTTGGGGCATCTCGGCCTCAGCGCCGCTGAAATCAACATCGGCCCGTCGGCCTCCATAAGGGCGGAGTCGATCGACATCCGGGCTGTGGACTGGGCGCGCAGTTCACTCGACGCCGCTGCGGCCGGGGCGACGCTCAGCGCCACCAAGGCGACCTCCGCGACCGTCACCATAGCCGGCTCGCTGTCGGCGGACGGGACCGTGAACATCTCGTCGCAGGTTTCGAATACGGTCAAGGCGCACGGCAGTGCGCAGGCGGACCTGCGCACCATCGAGGCCACGTTGACCAACGTGTCGAGCGTGACACTGGCCGGCACCGCGTCCGTCACGGGCGCTTCGATCGACATCGCCGCCAGTACGGCCGTCGATGTCGACCTGGCGATTTCCGCGGTGCCGATTCCCAATCTGCTCGGGCTGACGGAAGTGGTCGTCCCTGACAGCGTGCTGGACCTTACCGGCCTGCCGCAGGATCTCCGCGACCAGATCGAGGCCGACGATCCGAACGGGGACTTCAACACCGCCTCGCAAGCCTTCAGCGACGCGTTGGGGCGCGGCGAGATCGCCATGGAAGACCTGGCAACGATGGCGAAGAACGTCATCGACGGGTTCGGCACTTCGCAGGTCTCCTCCAAAGTCGATGTCACCAACACCACGGCGGTGTCGATCGACGCCACCAGCCGCGTCACCCAGACCGGCAACGCAGGCGGCGTGCAGGTCGCTGCCGCCGACGACAGCCGCGTCGCGGTGATGTTGCAGACGGAAAAAGACGACCTGATCCCTGCCGCAAAGGGGATCGTCGTCTTCTCGGCTATCAGTTCCGACACCGATATAGACCGGACCACCAGCGTCACCGTGGGGCAGGCCACCGGAATCGTCTCCGCGAAGCCGACCACGATCGATGCGCAGGGCGACGTCGCGATCGGGGCGAGCAGCACCGGCGAGGTTCGCAACGCCATCGTCTCCAACGCCCTCGGCGCGACGACCAATGTCGCCACCGACAAGACCGCGGCGCTGGTGCGCGGCGTGACCGTGAAGGCCGGCGGCCTCATGGTCAGCGCCGGCAGCGATACGACCTACAGCGCCACCAGCCTCGATTCCGAAAACCGGGTCACCGGCGAGACCAGCGCGACCGTTGCCGAAAGCGTGATCGACGCGGGCGCGGGTGGCGTCTCGGTGCTGGCGGGCGACTATTCGACCTTCATCGCCATCGCCAACCCGTTCCAGCCGCGCCTCGACGCCTCCGAGCCCGCGCCTTCGGCGCAGGTCGCGCGCGTCAGCGTCATCAACATGGTGAACAAGACGACCTCGGCGTCGATCTCGCAATCCGACGTGGACAGCGAAGGCACGGTGACGGTCTCGGCGACGAACCAGACCAATCTGCTCGCCTATTCCTCCACCGCTCCGGTGGGGGTCGATGCCGATACCGACACCGATGGCAACCCCGTCGTCGTCAAGAACGCGGTGGCCGGCGTGCTGGCGGTCAATGTGGTCAACGGCTCGACCACCGCCGCCATCGAGAGCAGCACCGTGACGACGACCGGCGCCGCCGATGTTGCCGTTACCGCGACGGATGACAGTTTCGTCGACGCGACGATCTACGTGAACATAGACGGCCGTGGTCCGGTCGGCCTCGGCATGGCGTCCTCCAACGCCGTCACCGGCCTCGAGGCCCTCAACGTCATCGGCTTTGATATCGGCACGACGGCGGCCGACCTCGCCAGGGCGACGCTCGACACCATCCTCGGCACCACCTTCTGGACCCACGAGCAGCCGGTGAAGGTAAGCGCCGCCATTTCCGATTCGGTCGTGGCGGCGGCCGGGGCGCTGATGGTGATGGCCGTGTCGAAGGGCGTGGTCAATTCCACCGTCAGCAACGTCGCGCGCAACGTGGCCGAAGGCGGCGTGGTGTCAAGCAGCGCCAAGTCGATCGGTGGGGTGCTGGCGAGCAACCAGGTCAGCCGGCTGGCCTCGGCGACGATCAATGGCGGAACGACCTCCAAGGCGGCCGGTGCGGGCGGTGATCTTGTCGTCTCTGCCCGGGACGATACGACGATCAACTCCAACACCAAGATCGCCACCGGAGCGATCACTTCCAGCGACGGCGGCCTGCATGCGCTGAGCGAGTGGTTCGACGATGGCCAGAAGCCGGATACCGACCGGCTGCTGACCGATGGCAGGGTCGTGTCGGTAGCCTACGGCACCACCGTCGGCCTCGACTACGACGTCAGGACGGATGGCTACACCGGCGCGATCGACGTCAAGACCGGCGACATCGTCTATGTCTCGGCGCTGGGCAGCTCCGGGCATCTGTACAAATATAACGGCCCTGACGCCCACATCGATTTCGACCACGGCGCCACGGCCGTCGATTTCTCGACCGACGACTGGGTGGCGCTGAGCGGGATTCCGGGGCAGACCTATACCTATCTTGGTGCGGACAATCTGCACCTCGACCTCACCGATCCCGGCCAGGTGGACTTCACCGACGTGGATTTGTGGAAGGCCGAACCCAGCCTCTCCATTCTCACCGATGGCACCAACATCCGCGCTACCGGCGGCACCGCGATCGGCGCGGCCATCGTCTTCAACGACGTGCGCGGCGGCGCGACCGCCCTGATCGACAAGGCAATGATTAATGCCGCCTCGGTTTCGGTCACTGCCGATTCGACCGGCTCGATCCTGGCCGATGCCGACGTATTCAGCGAAGCGCAGGGCGGCGGTCCCTTCAATCAGGATTCCCTCGTCCAGAAGGCGCTGGGCTCGGTCAAGGGCTTCCTGTTCAAGGCCGGCGGCACCAATGCGCAGGCGGCGATGGTCGCGACCAACCTGATCCAGGGCGAGACCTCGGCAAAAATCGTCAACTCGAAACTCGGTACAAGCCTCGACAAGGTCGGCGACGTGACGGTGTGGGCGGAAAACCGCTCGCTGATCGACGCGCATCTGTCGACGGTTGCGATGGCCGAGGGCAATTCGGCCGGGGCCTTCCAGATCGCCAACAACACGATCGGCTGGGAGCGCGGCAACTTCCTGTTCAACACGGTCGAGACGCTGCTCGGCGACGTGGTCGCCGATGTCGCCGGCGCGGTCGGCGATCAGAACACCCGGCTGCGCACGGAAAACCCGTTCGTGGTCGAGGCTTCCATCACCGGCGGCACCGTGGCTTCGGACGGCGACGTGCTGGTGAACGCGGTTTCCGGCGCCATGGTCGCCTCGTCCATCGACAACGAAGCCTCGGCCAATGTCGAGGCGCTGTTCGACGGTGCGGCGACCGGCTATGCGGCGGTGATCTCCGGCAACAAGGTGTCGAGCGCGGCCAAAGCCTTCATCAGCGGCGGCACGGTACAAGCCGGAACGGTCGCGGTGCAGGCCGCCGACAGCGCCTCGATCGACGCGACGACCGGGCTCGGCGTCTCCTCGCAGCTCGACAACAGCAATGGCGTCAACATCGTCAACAAGATCGCCGCGCGGATCCTCGACGATTACGACTACACCACCAAGTCCGGCACGCCGCACCTCAACCTCGGCGACACGGTGCGCATCAGCGAGGCCGACGACTATGCCGGCACCGGGGAACCGGGCGCCGTCTACCAGTATATGGGGCCGGACGGTGCGGCGGTCGATCTGGCGACCGCGAATTTTGACGATTTCGGCCTGTGGAAGAAACTCAACACCGACGACCTGATCCCGGCCAGCATCGTCAAGTCGGGCCTGCTCGCCGCCGGCATGTCGGAGGCTTCAGTCTCGGGCGACGCGTCCGGGCTCGGCGGCATCTTCGACCGCAATCAGGTGAAAAGCGAGGTCACGGCGCAACTGACCGGCACCGTGGTGACAGCCGCCGGCGCCGTCAGCGTCACGGCCGACGAATCGGCGACCATCAGCGCCACCGACACCAGCGTCGTCGATTCCTGGGGCGCCAAGAGCGGCATCTCGGTATCGAACACCGTGCTGGGCGGCGCCTCGGCCTCGGTCGGGGGAAGCAGCGTGACGACCGGCGGCGACCTGACTGTGTCCGCGGCGAGCACGGCGACGATCGACGCGACGGCGCTGAGCCAGGCCTACAGTTCGGGCGACACCTACAGCTTCGTGCTGGCCTTCAACGCCGTCGGCTACCAGCCGCAGAACCTTCTGTTCGACGCCATCGACACGCTGATCGGCTCGCCCGAGATCAGCCAGGTGCTGGGTGAGGCGCCCTCGGTGCAGACCACCGCGTTCATCGCCGATTCCAGCATCGATGTTGGCGGAGACATCGCGGTATCGGCCGTCAACGAGGCGGGCATCAGCGCCACCACCGGCAATGAATCGAAAATGGAGTGGAACAAGGATTTCGCCGTCGGCGCGAAATCCGGCGTCAGCGGCCTTGCCGCCGGCGGCATTCTTGCCAGCAACAAGGTCTCGGCCGACGCCTCGGCCTATATCGACAACACCGGCGCCTCGGCGAAGACGGTCAAGGCCGGCGGAGGGGTCGGCGTCGAAGCCTCGAACGCCGCGACGATTTCCGCCGATATCTCGGTCGTCTCCACCGCGCTGCCCGCAAGCACGGTCGATGCGCTGAAGG
The DNA here is from genome assembly GCA_049650385.1 of Mesorhizobium sp. GTDB lineage: Bacteria > Pseudomonadota > Alphaproteobacteria > Rhizobiales > Rhizobiaceae > Mesorhizobium. Next base: position 5,783 of record JBASAA010000038.1, on the reverse strand, counting down.
GCGTCGTCTCCGGGCTGGCCGACCAGCTCGGCCTCGGCAGCTACGACTACACCACCAAATCGGGCGTGCGCACCGTCGAAAAGGGCGACAAGGTGCGCGTCGCGCTCGACTACGACGACGTTTCGGACGGCGTCAACGAGGGCGCTGTTTACGAATATACCGGCGGCACGCCGTTCACCGGCGATCTCGCCACGGTCGACTATTCGACGGGGCCATGGAAGCAGCTTGAGACCTCGGACTACGAGGACATCTTCTTCCCCAACGTCGGCAACGTGGTGAAGACCAACGGCAAGGCGATCGGCCTTTCGATCGCCTACAACGACACGCGCGGCGATGCGCAAGCGTATATCAAGGGCGCGACGGTTGCCGCCAATGGCGGCGATGTCGACGTTGCGGCAACCGGTAAGTCGACGATTACAGCCTACACCACCAACACGGTGGAGGCCGGCGGCGGCAGCGGCATCACCGGCAAGGGCGACGTGCTCGGCTTCAGCGGCCAGATCGACACCAACGTCGTCCTGGGAAAGACTTCGGCCAGCATCGAAAACAGCACGGTGACGGCAAGCGGCGACGTTTCGGTCAGCGCCGACAACGAGGCGCGCATCGACGCGCGGCTCTATTCCACCGGCCTCTCGGGCGCGACCGCCGTCGGCGTGACGCTGGCCTACAATTCGGTCGGCTGGGAAGCGCAGAACCTCCTGTTCAATACGCTGGATACGCTGATCGGCTCGCCCTATCTGGCCGACGACGCCTTCGACGGCAATGTCGGCGCCGACGCCACGGCCTCCATCCTGAAAAGCTCTGTCGGGGCCGGCGGCGACATCGCCGTCTCGGCGCTCAACAACGCGCAGATCAACGCCACGGTCTCGAACGCCGCCGTGACCGACACGGCTTCGCTGTTCGGCGCGTCTGGCTCCTCCTACGGCGCGGTGATCTCCGGCAACAAGGTCTCGGGCGCTGCCCGGGCCATCATCGACAACAGCGGCACGACCGGCAAAACCATCGCAGCCGACGGCACCGTTTCGGTCACCGCGGACGATTCGTCCGGCATCTATTCCAACGTCAAGCTGGTCGCCGAGACATCGGTGACCAATGACGGCGGCGCCTCGATCATCCAGGAGACGATCAACGACCTGGCGCCGGCCGACTACGACACCAACCCGGACCCGGACGGCACCAAGGTTCGCAACCTCAAATATGGCGACCGCGTGCGGCTTGCCGACGACTATGCCGGCAACGTGGTCATCAATCTCGACCAGGTGCTGCCGCCGTCGAATTTCTCGATCGCCAACGGCGACATGGTGCAGTTCGCGGCCCCGGACGGCGAGGACAGCGGCCCGATCTACCAATACACTGGCGCGGACGGCACCATCGACCTCGAGGCGCTGGCCGACGCCGGCGTCGACGATCTCGATCCGGCCGACTGGACGCTGATCGGCGGCAACGCCGGCAGCATCTACATCTTCATGGGCAAGAGCGGCACCTATGACCTCGCCGCCACCGACTTCACCGACCTGGGCCTGTGGAAGGAAGACCCGAAGGCGACGATCCTGTTGCAGGACTTGAACCTGAAGGAATCGCCGTCGCAGGCGGTCGGTGGCCTGATCGTCATGAACGACGTGCGCGGCGGCGCCGATGCCTCGATCAAAGGCGCGGCCGTTTCCGCCGCTTCCGGCGACGTGCAGGTCCTGGCGCGGGAGAGCGCTGGCATCAGCGCCAAGGTCGACAGTTCCATTTCCGCCTCGGGCGGCAGCTCCATCGACTGGGACGGCGACGGCAAGACCGACGGCAAGAACGGCAAGCCGAAGGACACCGATCCCGGCACCGATCACAAGCCCGGCTCGGACGCCGATCCGGCCAACCCGGTAACGCCGGACGATCCCAAGGAAGAAACGCCCGAGGACAAGGTGCTGGCGATCAACGGCACCATCGCCACCAACATCGTGCAGTCGAGCGCCACCGCCACGATTTCGGACAGCGAGGTGACCAGCGCCGGCGACGTGAGCGTGACCGCCGAAAACACCGCCTCGATCGAGGCCGACACGCAAAGTTCGGCCTATACCAGCGGCGGCGACACCGCCGGCGTGACGCTGGCCTTCAACTCGATCGGCTACGGCGCCAGCAATGTCCTGTTCAACGGCGTCGACGCCCTGCTCGGCGACAACACGATCACCAACGCCTTCGGCCTGCGCAACCCGGCGATGACCGCGGCGGCCATCGTCGATTCCGACATCGACGCGGCGGGCGACGTTTCCGTCACCGCCGACAACAAGGCCGTCATCGACGCTTCGGTCGGCAACGAATCCACGTCGTCCTCCACGTCCATCTCGGGCACGGACGGCAAGGCGTTCGGCTTCATCCTGGCGCTGAACAAGATCGCCAGCGAATCCTCGGCCGTCATCGACAACAGCGGCGCTGCCGCCGCGCAGGTCAAGGGCCCGGCCATCACCGTTTCCTCGGCCGACGACGCCGCGATCACCGCGGAAGGCAACGTGCTGGCGCTGGCCGAGATCAAGAACGACTACGGCGCTTCCATCGTCGCCAACCTGATCAACTCCGCGCTGGGCAGCTACCAGTTCACCACCAAGTCCGGCTCGCAGACGGTGCACAAGGGCGACCTCGTCTACATCGACGACGCGACGGGCCTCGACGGCCCGGCGGAAGGCGAGAAATGGGTCTATAACGGCCCCGACGGCGCGACGGTCGACCTCTCCGGCATCGATTTCTCCGACGGCAACTGGTCAAAGTTCATCGCCGAGGACATCGTCAACTGGATCAACGACAATCTGGTGCCGAGTCTTGCCGGCGGCGATGCGATCGCGGCCGGCGGCATCGCCACGCTGAACAGCATCGATAGCGGCGCTTCGGCCCGGGTAACCGCGGCCGAGATCGTTGCCACCGGCAATATGCTGGTTTCGGCATTGCAGTCGGGCATGATTACGGCCAACACCACGGCGCGCGTCGAAGCGACCGGCAGCGCCAAGGGCAAGTCGATCGCCGTCAACGGCGTCATCGCCACCAACAACGTGGTCGGCCACGCCACCGCCCTTGTGGATGGCAGCGCCGTCGCGGGCGCCGACCTCGACGTCACCGCTCGAAGCGATACTGGGATCGACGCCACCATCGACGCCGACACCATCGCCAAGGGCACCGCCGCCGGCATCACGCTGGCCTTCAACACCATCGGGCTCAAAGGACAGAACTTCCTGTTCAACGCCGTCGACACCCTGGTCGGCACCAACCTGGTCGATACCATCTACGGCCATGACCCGGACGCGCAGGTCAGTGCCAAGATCACCGGGTCCACCACCGATCTCGGCGGCGACCTGACGGTTTCGGCGGTGGCTGCGCAGACGATCGACGCTAAGATATCGAACTACGTCAAGACGGTGCGCGGCGGACCGGTGGAGGGCGGCTCGACCTCCGTCAGCGTCGGCGGCGTATTTGCGCTCAACCGCGTCATCAACTCGGTCGAGGCCGTCATAGAGGACTCGGACGGCATCGATGCCGGCGGGCTGGTGACCGTCTCGGCCATCAACCGCAGCGAGATTTCCTCCTATGTCGTCTCGCCGGTGATCTCCATCGACTACACCTATGGCGAAAGCGCCAACGGGAAGTCCTTCGCGATCGGGCTGGTGGTGTCGCGCAACGCCATCGACGTCGGCGTCACGGCGAAGATCGATGGCGTATCGGACATGGACGCGGGCGCCGTCACGGTCGAGGCCGTGCAGGAAGGCAAGATCGACGCCACGGCGGCGGCAGCGGCAGTTTCCGTAGCGGCCGGCACCGGCAGCGGGCTGGCCGTCGGCGTCGCCGGCACCATCGCCTTCAACACCATCCTTGGTTCCGCCTCGGCGCTGATACAGGACAGCGACGTGCAGGCAACGGCCGCCGTCACCGTGTCGGCGGCCAATTCCGCTGATATCGACGCCACCATCGCGGCGGCTGCGGCTTCCGTGGCCGGCGGGTTCAATTCGTCGGGCACCGCGATCGCGGTCGGCATCGTGCTCGCCTTCAACTATGTCGGTTATTCCGGCAGCATTGCCGAGGCCGGCCAGGCGAAGCCGCTGAAGACCGAGGCGCGCATCCGAAATTCCAGCGTCGACGGCTCCGGGGTCGGGGTATCGGCAACGTCGGACCAGACCATCGACGCGTTTACCGTGGCGGGTTCCGTGGCGGTCGGGTTGTCGGGCTCGGGCAATGGCATCACGGTCAGCGCCGGCGGCGTCTTCGTCCAGAACAGCATCGCCGCCAATACGACGGCAGCGATCGACAGCGGCGAGAACGGCAACGGGCGTTCGACGATCACGGCCGGCGACGACGGCCTCGATGTCGAGGCGCTCAACACCAGCGAAATCCACTCGACCGCGGCCGCCGCCTCGCTTGCCGCGTCGCTCGCCGGCAACAACGCGGTCGCGGTTTCCATCGGCCTCGCGGTAGCGCTGAACGACATCAAGGGCAGCGTTGCCGCTACGATCAGCCAAGCCGATATCGCTTCGGACGGGGCGGTGAGCGTGAAGGCGGGCAACGAAGCCACGATCGAGGCGATCGGTGCCTCGGCGTCGGTCGCGGCCAGCCTTTCGCCCAACAACAGCGTCGCGGTGAGCGGGGCCGGCGCGGCCGTCACCAACATCGTCGATGTCGATACCGAGGCGTCGGTTTCGAATAGCAATATCACCAAAAGCGGCGGCGTCGATGTCGAGGCCGTCAGCAACTCCAGTATCACCGCCAAGGTACTCACGGCATCGGCCGCCCTCGCGGGCGGCAACAACGGCGTCGGCGCTTCCATCGGCGCGTCGGTCGCCGTCAACCGCATCGGCGACTGGTCGGTCGGAGAGGTAAAAGATACGAAAAGCGGCCAGACCCTGCCGACCGGCAATGCGACTTTGGCCGCCAACGGCACGGCGGGCGTTCGCGCCTTCATCAGCAATACGGCCATCGCGAGCGATGGCGCGGTCACGGTCGATGCCAATTCCTCGGGTTCCATCCATGCCGAAGTCCTGGCCGGTTCCGTGGCCATCGCCGGAGGCGGCACGACCGGGGTCGGGGTCAGCGTCGCTGGTGTCTATACGCTGAACTTCGTCGCGGTCGCGACGCAGGCTTATATCGCCGATGCCTCGAGCGTTTCGGCCGATTCGATAAGCATTGCGGCCAAGGACGCGACGACGATCGAGGTGCTGGCGGGTGCCGCCAGCCTCGCCGCGGCCATCGGCGGCACGACGGGCGTGGGTGTGTCGATCGGCTTCGCCATGGCGCAAAACAGGATCGAGAACAACGTCGCCGCCTATCTGGAGAACGCCGACAGCGTGAAAGCCACGGCGGGCGGCGTCGTCGTCAGCGCCGAGAACGCGGCCAATGTGCATTCGACAGTCGCCACCGCTTCCGTGTCGGTCGCCATCGGCGGAACCACGGGCATCTCGTTCAGCGGCGGCGGGGCCGTCGCGCTCAACACCATCGCCACGAACACCAACGCCTTCATCGAGGCGAGCGATATCAAGGAGGCGGGTTCCGTCTCGGTGACGGCGACGAATTCCTCGACGGTCAAGGCCGAAACGGCCGCGGTGTCGCTTTCGCTCGGAGGCGGCGGCACTGTCGGCGGCGCCGCCTCGTTCGGCGCGGCGGTGGCGGTCAACGAGATCGGCCATGGGGCTTCGGATCCAGACCAGGTCCAGGCCTATGTGCGCGGCAGTTCCATCAAGGCTACCGGAGCGCTCACAGTCACGGCAACTTCGAGCGGTACGATCGACGCCATCGTCGCTGCCGGGTCGGCGGCGCTCGGGGGC
>JBASAA010000037.1:0-5588 GCA_049650385.1 Mesorhizobium sp. | reverse complement strand
TTGGCGCCGGAGAACGGGCAGGTCTTGCGGCGGCGATGGAACGGACGCCGGGTCGGGATCTGGTTGATGTCGACCATTATTCTGCGCTCCCTTCAAAGCTGCGCTGCGGGCGCGGGCCACGGTCGCCGCGATCCCGGTCGCCACGGTCACGATCGCCGAACGAACGCGGGCCGCGGTCGCCGAAGCTGCCGCGCTCGGAACGCTCTTCGCGCTTCTGCATCATCGCCGAGGGGCCGTCCTCGTGCTTCTCGACCTTGATGCTCATGAAGCGCAGGACGTCTTCGGAAATGCCCATCTGGCGCTCCATTTCGTGGAGGGCGGCCGGCGGGCAGGTGATGTCCATCAGCGTGTAGTAGGCCTTCCGGTTCTTGTTGATCCGGTAGGTGAGGGACTTCAGTCCCCAGTTCTCGACCCGGCCGACCGAGCCGCCGCCAGCGACGATGACACCCTTGAAACGTTCAACGAGTTCATCGACCTGCTGCTGCGACAGATCCTGCCGGGACAGCAACACATGTTCGTAAAGAGCCATATTGTTCCAATCCCTTTCTTCGTTTCTCTTCCGGTCCCGGCGGCGAGAGCCTCTGCAACTTCTCTGACCCGGCAAGCCTCGTTTCGAGGATGCGGGGAAGAAAGGAGCACGACGAGATGGTCGAGAGCGGAGACACGGGAGGCAGAAGGCCCTTTGGACTTCATGCGAAGGTTTTCTTTTGAAAAACCTTCGGCCCTCCGTTCAGCCCCCAGCTGGGACCGGCAGATGGCGGGCTCTATACAGGATTTTCAGCACGAAGCAAGGGATGTGTCAGCGCCGCGCGCTGGTCACGATGATTCGCCCGGCCCCCACGACGATGTAGATGCCGAAGAACAGGGCCAGCGCCCAGCCGAAACCGTTCGGCCCGGCGATGTCCATGCCGATGCCGACTGCTTGCGGGCCGAGCACCATGCCGACGCCGTAGCACAGGACGAAAGCCGCATTGGCCGACGCCAGTTCGTGGCCGGAAAGCTTGGAGCCGAGATGCGCGAGGCCGACCGTGTACATGGCCGCCACCACGCCGCCCCAGACGAACAAAAGCACCGACATCAGGTGCCAGTTCGACGCGATCAGCGGCATGAAGGCGGCGCCCAGCAGGCCGACCAGCGCGCAGACGAGCAGGAGATAGCGGCGGTCGCCGATACGGTCGCTGATCATGCCGATCGGGATTTGCAAAAGTACGTTGCCGAGCCCGATCATGGTGAGCAGCAGCGCGGCGTTCGCCTCGGAATAGCCGATGCGGTTGCCATAGACCGGAAACAGCGCGAAGCCGCCGGTTTCGACCGCGCCGAACACCAGCACCGCGAAAGTCGCGGTGGGGACCAGCCAGATATAGCGCAGGAAACCGCCGGTTTCCTCGCCGTCGACGTGAAGCACCGGGCTTTCGTTGCGCGCCGCCAGAACCGGGATGGCCGCCAGCGTCACGAGGAGGACGGTGGCCCCGAACGGCAGGAAGCCGGAACTTCCGAGGCGCGAGAACAGCCATGGCCCCGCCGCGAAACCGAGCGACAGCACGGTCGCGTAGACGCCGAGCACCAGCCCGCGCCGGTGCGGCGGCGCCGAGGCGCTGATCCAGAATTCGGACAGGATGAACAGCACCGTCAGCGACAGGTGCAATACGATGCGCAGCGGGAACCACATCCAGAAATCGGGAGCGAAATAGAAGCCGACGAACGCCAGCGCGCCGGTGGCGATCATGGCGAGCATCGCCCAGGCGACGCCGATGCGTCGCGCCAGCGGCGTCGCCAGCGGCGCGCCGGCGATGGAGGCGAATCCGGCGACGGCGGTGTTGAGGCCGATCATCGAAGCCGAGTGGCCGCGCGTTTCGAGGATGATGCTGAGCAGCGGCATGCCGAGCCCGATGGCGATACCGACCACGCTGATGGCCGAGATCGCGGCGATCATCGGCAGCCAGTGCACGCGTTCGTCAAGTTCGGATCGGGTTTCGGCGGCCATGGACACTCGACTGCTACAGAAGATCCCGCACGAAGCGGTTTCCCACCATGTGGAAGAACGGCACGGCCATTCCCGGCCGGAGATCCGAATCGATCGCCAGGCGCTTTTCCAGTTCCTCCAGTATCATTCGGGTGATCGCTGGTATATCGGCCTGCCGGGCTTGTCCCAGCGGCAGCCACACCAGTTCCTCCAACTCGTTGGTCGGCCCGCCGGCGGGCAGTTCGACCGCGACGTCCTCGCGCCAGGCGCCGAGGAAGCGGGTGTCGTAGCGCCTGACGCGCCCCGGCGGCGTGATGGCGCGGGCGATGAAACGCAACGCTTCCAGCGACGGCTGGACCTGATAGTCGGCAAAACCCCGCCAGTCAGGCCGGGGCGTGGAGAACGCGCCTTTGCGGCCGATCAGCAGTCCGGCTTCCTCGTAGGTTTCGCGGATGGCAGAAAGCGCAATGGCGCGGGCGCGGGTGGAACTGGTGCGGCCCGGTCCGGCGCGAAGCCTGGTTTCCTCGTCCGGGTGCAGGCCCGTCGCGGTGCGGATGCGGCTGTCGGCGGGGTCGGTGCGACCGCCGGGAAAAACGAACTTGCCGGGCATGAAGGCATGGCGGGAACTGCGCCGGCCCATCAGTACGCAAACCTCGCCGCCGGTGCGGTCGAGCAGGATCAGCGTCGCGGCATCGCGCGGCCGTAACGGGCCGGGACCGAGCGCGAAATCGTGGCGCTCCGCGTCGTCGAGTTCTGTGCGGGTCATCTCGCTCATGCGGGGCACGCCCTAGCGGAAACGCGGGCCGGGCGAAAGATGCCTTGTCCGCGCGCCGGTTGCGCCAGGGGCCGCATCAGGCTTCGGGATGTTCCTCGAAGTGGTCGGGCTCGCCGCCGAATCCGTGCATATAGAATGCCCATTGCAGGCCGATGACGGCGCCTTTGATGGGTTGCAGCAACGCCAGCGCCAGGATGATCGTCAGCGGCACCCAGACGACGAGGTGCAGCCACATCGGCCAGAAGGTGGTCATCTCGACGGCCATGAAGCCGGCGACGACGATGTGGCCGACGATGGCGATCACCAGATAGGCGGGCAGGTCGTCGGCGCGGTGATGGAAGAGTTCTTCCCCGCAGACGGCGCATTTGTCGACCGGCTTGACGAAGGCCCGGAACAGCTTTCCTTCGCCGCAGTGCGGGCAACGGCCGGAAAAGCCGAACTTCATTGCCTGGCCCAGCGGGCGGGGAATGCGGCCGGACTGGTTCTGGCCGCCGAACACCTGTTGTTCCGTTGCCGATACGCTCATGTCATCGTCTCCTGCCGCCGGGGCGGCCGTGCCGTGATTGCGACGCGCGGGCGCGCTGCGTTCTGCCCCTGGTCTTGTGGAACGAGCGTGTCGAGCCGGGCAGGGGCTTCGGCTCGCTCAGCATTTCGAAGCGCATGGCTCCCGCCATCGGCGCCACCTCGACCAGCCGCACCTCGACGCGGTCGGCCAGTTGGTATCCTTTTCCGGTCCGTTCCCCGAACAGCGAGCGGGCCGTCTCGTCGTATATATAGTAATCGTCCTGCAGCGTTGACACCGGGATAAAGCCATCGGCGCCGTACTGCGGCAATTGGACAAATAGTCCCGCCTTGGTCACGCCCGAGATGCGCGCGTCGAAACGCTCGTCGACGCGCTCGGCGAGGTGGGCGGCGATCAGCCGGTCGACCGTGTCGCGCTCGGCCGCCATCGCCCGCCGCTCGGCAGCCGAAATCAGCGCGCCGACATCCTCCAGCCTCGCCTCCTCGTCCCGCGTCAGGCCGTCCGGGCCGAGGCCGAGCGCGGCGATGAGCCCGCGATGCACGATCAGGTCGGCATAGCGGCGGATCGGTGAGGTGAAATGGGCGTACCGCCGAAGATGGAGGCCGAAATGGCCGAGATTGGCCGGCGAATATTCCGCCTGGCTTTGCGAGCGCAGCACCACTTCGTTGACCAGCGCCTCGTTGTCGGCGCCGCGCACCCGCTCCAGTATGCCGTTGAACTGGGCCGGCCGCATCTGCGCGCCGCGCGCCAGCGACAGGCTCAGCGTTTGCAGGAATTCGCGCAGCGATTCCTGCTTGGCCAGCGACGGCGCGTCGTGGATACGGTAGATCAGCGCCTGCTTCCTGCCTTCCAGCGTCTCGGCCGCCGCGACATTGGCCTGGATCATGAATTCTTCGATCAGCTTGTGGGCGTCGAGCCGTTCCGGCACCACCACGCGATCGACGGTGCCGTCGTCCTTGAGCAGGATTTTGCGTTCCGGCAGGTCGAGTTCCAGCGGCTGGCGCGCGTCGCGGCCGCGCTTCAGGACGGCGTAGGCGTCCCACAGCGGGCGAAGCACGGTGTCGAGGATAGGGCCGGTCTTGTCGTCCGTTACGCCATCGATGGCCGCCTGTGCCTGCGGGTAGGCGAGCTTGGCGGCCGATTTCATCATCACCCTGTGGAAGGAGTGCCTGATTTTCCGCCCCTCGGCCGAGAACGTCATGCGCACGGCGATTGCCGGCTTGTCCTCGCCTTCGCGCAGCGAGCACAGGTTGTTGGAGATGCGCTCGGGCAGCATCGGCACGACGCGGTCGGGGAAGTAGACCGAATTGCCGCGCTTCAGCGCCTCGCGATCGAGCGGCGTGCCCGGCCGCACATAGGCGGCGACGTCGGCGATGGCGACCGTTGCGATGACGCCGCCGACGTTGTTCTCGTCGGTGTCGGGCACGGCGAACACGGCGTCGTCATGGTCCTTGGCGTCGGCCGGGTCGATGGTGACCAGCGGCACGTCGCGCCAGTCTTCGCGCTTCTCCAGCGTGACCGGCTTCAGCGCCTCTGCTTCCGCCAGCACGTCCGCCGGGAAGATGTGCGGGATGTCGTGCGCGTGGATGGCGATCATCGAGACCGCCTTCTCGCTGGTCAGCGAGCCCAGCACCGAAAGCACCTTGGCCTTCGGCAGCCCGTAGCGTCCGGCCTTCGACGCTTCGACCTCGACGAGGTCGCCGTTCTTCGCGCCGTTCTGGAATTCCTTGTCGACGATCAGTTCGGGCTGTCGACGCTCCACCGGCTCGATACGGAAGGTACCGTCCTTGAGCACGCGGAAGATGCCGAGCACGGCTTCCGAGCGCTTCTCGAACAGCTTCATCACCCGGCCTGTATAGGCCGGGCCGGTCTGGTCGTCGGTCGGGAAGGTCTTCGCCAGCACGCGGTCGCCGATGCCGGGGGCCGGGCCGCCGTTGCCGCGCGACGAGCGCAGGGCGACGGTCGGCGGCTGTTCGCCCTGATAGTCGATCGGCCGCGCCAGCAGGCCGCCTTCGCTGTCGCGGCCGAAGATTTCGAGCACTGTGACGTGCGGCAGCGCGCCGGGGCGGATGTGGCGCTTGCGGCTTTTTTCCAGAAGCCCCTCGTCGGCGAGGTCGCGCAGCATGTCCTTCAGCCAGATGCGGTCGTCGCCGCGCAACGCGAACGCCTTGGCGATCTCGCGCTTGCCGGAGCGGTCCGGGTTTTCGGCGATGTAGCGCAGGATTTCGTCGCGCGAGGGGCGATAGGCGTCCTTGCCGCGACGGGTATCGGTAGCGCGCGGATCGCCGTGGTGCCGTCCGGAGATCCTGCGCGCCAAGCCGCTACCC
>JBASAA010000036.1:0-2521 GCA_049650385.1 Mesorhizobium sp. | reverse complement strand
GCGTGACGGGCTGGGCGCAGGTGAACCAGGGCCACGTGGCCAGCGTCAGCGAGGTCCACCAGAAGCTCTACTACGATTTCTACTACATCAAGAATTTCTCCCCCTGGCTCGATCTCGTCGTCGCGCTGCGCACGATCCGGATCATGCTGACCGGCTTCGGGGCGAGGTAGGCGGCGGTCGTTTGGGCACGAGTTTTCCCCTATCCGGATTTGCCGCCGCAGTTCGGTCCGCGCTAGGCGGGGCCAGGATATCCAAGGTTGCCGGCCTGACGACATGGCGGGTCCTGGCGGCGGCCGGCAGCCTGCTGTCGGTGACGGCAATCGTCCGGTTTTTCCCGGCCGACGAGGCCGGCAAGTTTTTCGTTTTCCTCGCCGCGGCGCAGTTCGTCGCGGGCGCCGCTCTCGGGCCGATGCAGGTGCTCGCGATACGGTTTGGCTCGGTGCACCGCGCGGACGACGATCCCGAGTCCCTTGGCCGCCTGGTCCTGTTCGGCGTGGGCGCGACCTTGTCGGTCGTCGTGCTTTCGCTGCTGGCGCATCCTTTTGCGTCGGGGCATTTGAACCTTCCCCTCGACAACGGACTGGTTTTTGCCTGCGCGGTAGGTCTGGGCGGCGCCGTTTACTTCCTGGGCGGACTGGCGCGCGTCAATGGCAAGGTGATTGCGGCCCTCGTGCCGGAGGGAATCCTCAAACCGGTCGGCATCGCCCTGGCCGCGTTTGCCCTCTGGCTTCTCGGAGCGGCCACCTTTCCGGCTCTCGCCACGGGCTATCTTCTGGTCCTGTTTCTCGTCTGCGCCGTACTGGCGGCTATGGGGCCGTGGTCGGCTTCGCGGATCTCCTTGGGGAACCTGGCAGGCTACCGGGCCTACTTCAGGGCTTACCCGTCGCTGTTGCTCTATGGCCTCGTATCGACCGCGCTGACCACTTTCGATATCATGATCGTTTCGCGCTACGTGTCGGTCGAGGCCGTGTCCGCCTACAAGGCGGGCGCCCAGTACGCCATGCTTCTGGGAACCGGGGTGCTGTTCGCCAACGTCATCTACGGGCCCCAGATCGCGGTCGCGTATCAAAGGCAGGATCAGCCGTCGCTCCAGCGCCTGGCCACGGCTTCCTCCCGCCTGTCGTTCGGATTTTTCGTGGTCGCTTTCCTGCCGTTGCTCGCAGGTCCCTGGCCGTTCGAAACGATGTTCGGCGCGGTCGGGACCGAGGCCTGGCTGCTGGCCCTGATCCTGTGCGCGGGCCGGTTCGTCAACGCCTGCTTCGGATCGGTCACCAACATCGCCAACCTGTCGGGAAAAACGGCAATCCTGGTGATGGCGCAGGGCTGCGGCCTGCTATTGCTGCTCCTCCTCGGCCCGCTCCTCGGCGCCCGTTTCGGCGCCGCCGGCGTTGCCGCCGCCGCGGGGCTTGCGATGACGGCGTGGGTGATCGCAACCGTCTTCTTCATGGGACGCAGCCTGAAGCTGAGAATGGGACCCCTGACATGAACACGAAGCGTCCCCGCGTTCTCGTGCAGATGAACAGGCTGGCGGCCTATCGGGTGCCTGTGTTCAATTTGCTGTCGGAGCAGGTCGACCTCGATGTCGCCTGCTTCGGGACGAACGGCCGGATCGAGAACGTCCGTTTCAATTTCATCCAGGGAAAGTCGTATAAATTCGGACCATTCGTCTATAATCGCTTCCGCGGGGACATAGCTGAATACGACGTCGTCATAACGGGTTTCGACGCCAGGAACCTGAACAGCTACTATTATGCGATCGCTCGTCCAAAGAAAACGATCCTGTATTGCCAGGGTTATGGCAGGAGCCTCCTGGCCGCGCTGATGCGCCGTGCTTTCCACAAGCGGACGGCGGCGACGCTCACTTATACGCAAGCGACCGCCCAACAACTCATCAAGACCGGAGTTCCAGGCGAAAAGGTGTTCTTTACCGGCAACACCATGCAAGTCGGTGGCGCGCCCACGCGGGCACGGCGCAGCTTCTTGCACATAGGTAGGCCGCAGGCCCGAAAGAGAATAGAGGACACGCTGGCGGCGCTGGCCATGGTGAGGGACGAACTGCCGCAGTATATTAGACTGGTCCTTGTCGGGCCGAACATCGAGGCCGCATACGGCCCGGCCGCGCAACAATACGGCGTTGCCGATCTGGTGGAATTCCACGATGAGGTGTGGAAGGAAGGCGACCTTGCTGAACTCTTCGCGGAAGCAATCGCCTTTATTTCCGCTAATATCGGCTTGAGTGCGGCCCAGGCACTCGGCCACGGCGTTCCCGTCGTTGCGCGCGCCGACATCGGGCAGGGACCTGAATTTGAATGGGTGATCGACGGGTTTACCGGGCGGACCTACCGCTCTCATGAAGAACTGACGCAAATTCTGCTCGACCTGGCGACCCAGCCGGAAAAGGCGGCGGAGCTTGGCCGGGCCGGGCTGGCGCTATATAACCGCTCGCTCTCCGCGGACGCCATGTGCAGGCGCATGGTCGAGGCGGTCGAATACGTGATCGAGGCGTAGATGTCCGCCTTAG
>JBASAA010000035.1:0-179205 GCA_049650385.1 Mesorhizobium sp. | reverse complement strand
ACGCGCGCATGGATGAGATCGTTTCGGTTTCGATCCGCGCCCGCGCGTGGCGGGCGACGTTCATCGCCACCCAACTGATTGGCGCCCCTTCCGGTGTTTCGATCCGCGCCCGCGCGTGGCGGGCGACTGCCTCCCTCTAAATCACCGGAAGGCTTTGGCAAATAGCCGGTCCGTCGCGAAGGTACGGGCGAACGTGGCCTGCGGCGCGGCAAGCCAGCCCTGTTGGTAAAAACTCTTCACGATTTCAAAGAGCTGGACTTGGTGCGAACCCACCGGGAAACGTTGACACGCTTAGGGTTCGCGCACGTCTCCCGTTACAGGCCTGACGGGGAACGATCCAGTCAAACGATGAGCGTGCCGCCGAGGTCCGCCGCCGGCTTGGCGCCGACATGCTCCACCTTGCGCTGCCAGTTTGCACCAAGATGGTAATAGCGCAAGCTGTCCGTTGCCGGGTCGATGATGCTTTCGAGCCGGGCTTTCAACCTCGTCCACTGTGCCGGGTCGACCTCGATCTCGAACACCGAATATTGCACCCGCTGCCCGTAATCGCGACAGGCCTTGGCGACGGCGCGCAACCGGGCAGAACCCTTGTTCGTGGACGTGGCGACGTCATAGGTCACAAGTACGAGCATAAAACTACTTCCAGAACCAGGGCGGATAGGCGTCGAGATCGCCACGCAGATGGCGCGCCAACATCTGTGCCTGCAGGTAGGGCACCAGCCCGAGCGGCGCCTTCTCCTCCAGGAAGGCGTGCTGACGCTCTTCGCGCTTGCGCTCCTGCCATGCGCTGAGCACCGTCTTGCGCGCCTCGCCGGTGAGCAATACCGCGCCGCTGTCGCTGCGGTCGAAATCGCGCGCCCGCAACTGGCGCCGGTTGATCAGCGACAGGGCCAGCCGGTCGACGAGCACCGGGCGCAACTCCTCCATGAGGTCGAGCGCGAGGCTCGGCCGGCCGGGCCGGTCACGGTGCAGGAAACCGACCGAAGGGTCCAGGCCGACACTTTCACAGGCGCTGCGGCAATCATGCGTGAGCAACGTGTAGAGGAACGAAAGCAAGGCGTTGACCGGATCGAGCGGCGGCCGGCGCGAGCGGCCGGTCCAGCGCAGTTCCGGGTCCGGCGCGCGGATCAGATGATCGAAAACGGAAAAATAGAGGTTGGCCGCCTCGCCTTCCGAGCCACGCAGCCGGTCTATGTCTTCGCCGGCCAGTTCGACGCGCCGCATGATTTGCGCAAGCCGCCCGACAACGGCCGTGATGGTGTTTCGGACGTCGACCTCCATGTCCTCGCCATAATCGCGCAGCCCGCGCATAAGCACCGCACGCTGGTTGGAGACCTTGCCGACGACCAGCGAGCGTACGATGTCTTCCGGCCGGTCGGACATCCGGTATTGCGCCCGCCGCAGCAGCACGTTGCCGGAGGTCGGCCCCTCGATGCGCGCCCGAAAGCGGCCGTTGCGGTCCAGAAGGGCGATGCAGATACCGGCACCGGCGCAGGCGGCAATCAGGGCTGGTGACAGCAAGATCGGGCCGAAAACCACGACGGCGGAAAGCATGTGCAAAGGCACGCGGGCCTTCTCCTCGCCCTCCACCTCGGCGACCAGGTTCTCGCCGTCCTTGCGCAGGGCCGCGTTTTCGGTGGTGACGTAGATGGTATTGAGCAGTTTCTTCATGGAGCGTCCGCCTCTGTGGCAGCAAGGCGTTCCACCATGCGCGTTCGCCAGGCTTTCGCCGGGCGGGAGACAGCGTCGGGCCGGCAAATCTCCTTCAGCGAACAGGCGCGGCAACGCTCGCGCCTTGTCGTGGGCGGCGGTGTGGTGCCGGAAGCGAATACGGCCGCGAAAGCGACTGCGGTATCCTCCGTCAGGCGGCGCAGTTCGCCATCGATCGGCACCACGACCCGCCGCTTGGTCTCGGCATAGAACAGCGCGCCTTCCGGCACCGGCTGTCCGGTCATTTCCTCCAGGCATAGCGCCTGCGCACAAAGCTGCACCTCGTCGGCGCGGTGCAGCTTCGGCTTGCCGCGCTTGTATTCGACGGGATAAGGCGTCTCGCCGCCATCCGGGCGCGGGTGGAACTCGACAAGGTCGGCCGTGCCGGCAAAGCCCAGCCGCTTGCAGGAAAGCGGCAGCGTCATGACCCGGCGCACGCCACGCGCCTTGCGCGACCCGCCCTTGTCGGCGACGGCGTGCAGCACATGGCCTTCCGCGGTGTAGCGGTTGTCGGCCCAGGCGCGCTCGATATGGATCAAGGCGGCCTGGCGCAGACAATAGACGGCGTGCTGCAACGCGGAGAGCGGAAAAGGTTCGCTCTCTTCCGTCATCACGCCGACTTCGCTCATGGCGTCAGCCGCATAGCTCGATGATCTCGACCCTTTCCGGCAGGTTGTCGCGATCGATGGTGACGGCGTAGTCGGAGAAGGCACGGGCCGGCGGGTAGTTGTCGATGTTCCGGTCGATCGGCCTGAAGTCTCCGTCGATGTTGCGGCCAACGCTGATTCGCTCGAACAAGGCGTGAGCCGGGGCATTGCCCATGGCGTTGCCGTGCTTGAAGACGATCAGCCTGCGCGTGGCCATCTCGCCGCGCGCGGCGGAATGATCATGTTCGAACATAGTGCAAAGCGCCTCGAACAGGAGGCCAAGATCGTCATCGGAAAAGCCGGTGCGCTCGGCCAGCTTGGCGGAAATAAAGCCGTGCGCGCGATAAAGCGCATAAGGCACGATGTATTTGCGGCCCATGGTGCGGTTATCGACACGCTCATTGCCCTCTTCGCCGCCCTCCGCCTGCTTTTTCTTTTCCGCCTCGTTGGTCGCCGCCATGCGGGTAATGGAGATTTCCTGCGGCAGGATCGGCTCGATCGAATTGGCGAAGGTTATCTGGACCGGACCGCGAACCTGACCGGCATTGATGCCCGTGGACATCACGGCGCCGAAGGTGCGCACGTCGAAGAAGTTACGGCACATGAAGTCGCGGATTTGCTTTGCTTCCGCGTCATCCTTCGGATTGAGCTTGGCATCCTTTTCCACCTTGGTGTCGCCGGGCCGCGCGTCCTTGTAGGCTTGCCGGTGCTTTTCATTGAGGATGGCACCCTCTTCTACGTAAATATGGTGCCCCTCGACACCCGCCTTCGCCAGTTCGACATAGTTGCGCACCTTGCGCTTCAGACTGACATCCGACACCAGCCCATGATTGGTTTCCGGATCGAGACGCGGCAGGTTGCCGGCATCGGGGTCGCCGTTCGGATTGCCCTTGGCGACATCGAACAACAGGACGAAGTCGTAGCGATTGGCGATGGCGGTCATTATGCAGTCTCCCCCGAAGCGTCGGTCTGGTTGCCCTTGCGGGACTTGAAGAAGTCACTGTGCTGGTGGTGGTAGCCGAGGCCGAAAAACGCCTGCTCGTCGGCCGAGAAAAACGCCGGGTATGGGCCGTTCCCCGGCTGCATCAGGTCCATGATTTCGTCCTGCAGCCTCAGCAAATTGACGGCGCGGCCGGGGTTGACCTTGCGCAGCTTGGCCAGATGGTTGGCGGACCCGCTCTCGAGGAAGCCAAACACCTTGCGCGGCGTTGCCGAGGCCGAGCCGTAATATTTGTCCTTGATCGTGGCGTTGACGTTACCACCCAGGGCCGCGCGCTGGATTTCTTCGTAGACCGCAAACAACCGGCCCAGCACATAGCCCTTGCCGGTCTCGCTCAAATCGAGTGCCACGGGAACCTCCTTCTTGAAATTTCGGATCAGCACGGCCTTCAGGATGGAGGCGCGCAGCGCGTTGACTTCGCCATCGGCGCGAATGCGCGACAGCACCGCCGAAAGCAGGGTCAACGGGAAGGGTTGCCCTTCAAGGATCGTGCGCATCCATTCGCCGGCGAGATTGGGCGGAATATTCTCACGCTTGCCCAATACTGCCGTTTCAACCAGATAGCGCCAGAGCGGCGCATAGGGATCGCGCCACGGCGGCTCGACACGCATGTCGTCGATGAAGCGCTGGTAGTTCGCCGCCAACTCGCGAAAGTCGCTTTCGTAATAAAAACGGATGGAGATGCGCGCGGCGTTGGGCGCCAACCCCAGAACATAAAAGCGCACGCCCTTCTCGACTTTGCCGGCGAGTTCGCTCGATTTCAGCGCCAGTTCTTCACCGAGTTGCTGATCACCTTTCCGCAGGCGTTCGAGCAGGATTTTGACATCCTTTGTCGTGCCGTCATCGGCTTCGTCCTTGGTCGGGTCGAAGAATTCGGGGAACGCGGCCTCGGCCAGCAGCGCGGCTTCCGCGTCTTCCGAATCCGCCCAGAACACGGTGGAAGCATCGCCGATCTGCAAGCGGTGCCTCTTGTCCGCTAGGAAGGTGTTCAAGGCGGTGGTGTAGGCAAAGGCCGCGGCTTCCGAAACGGGGGCGTTGTCGCCCTGCTCATGGCCATAGGAGGTAAAAGCATTTAGATTGAAGGAAACAATGGATGCCCCGGCCGTTTGTCCACCCCACACGCCCTTGATCGACGGATGCAGTCTCGCAACCGGCCCGGGCTGCCCTGTAACAAGGCAGATTTGTCGGTTCTCCCCAGCGCCTCCCGACACTCGCGCCCAAAGCTCCTTGGCGGCCCGGCGTTCATGCAGCCAGAGGTTCTGAAGACGATCAGACTCGAGAGCAAAGACGATATTCTGGTCTCTCAGTTCGTCACTCCACGGGGGCGTGGCGAACTGCTCCGGAGACCATTGTTTGAGAAATAGGAGGAAAGCCTTCAGTCCGGGATCATTTGTTCCCGCCAGTTCCTTTTCATGGCGCTCAATGAAAGCCGCGTGCTCGCGCGCAGTTCGCGCTCCTTCTCCGGCAGTCACCCCGAGTGAATATGCCGTTTTGTCCCACAAGAAATTGGGCGCGATGTTGGAGGCCCTCTTCACTGGTTGCGGCACCAGCATCATACGCGGCTTGCGTTTCTTGCCTTCGCCGTCGAACCAGGGCGTAACGCTCGCCAGCGACCCGTCCTCGTTCAGGCCGACGATGACCCCGATCTTTTCCAGCGAATACCCGAAAGGCGGTGCGTTGGGCAGCCTCTCATAGGCCTTGGCGAGCGAAGCGAGAATGCTCATCTGCGTATCTCCGGCGAACCGGGTTTCGGCACCTGCATGACACCGTCGCGCAGCACGGCGTCGAAGAACATCGAGGGCCTGCCCTTGGCCTGGTGGTCGATGTCCCAGAGCATGAAGCCCAGCTTGCGCTCGGTGCCGAAGCCAAGCTGCGGGGTCTTCTCCTCCGGCTCCGGCATGGGGCCGTCCGGCTCGACCAGTTCGAAGCTCGCCGCGAATTCGCGCGTACCGAGGCAGGGTTGGTGAAAACACTGCCCCCGCCGCGCCCGCCGGTTGAAGATGTCGAGATGCTTGCCCTCGCTGTCGTCGGCCTCGGCTTTCGCGGTCAGTTCGAAATGCGCGGCAATGACGTAGCAGGGCTTTACCAGCACGGTCGAGGCGCGCTGCTGGCGATCCTCGTCGACCAGGAGTTGCAGGCCCTCGAGATCGCCGCGCTTCATGGCGCTCTTGACCTTGCCCGCCGGCACCTTGGAACCGACTTCGTTCCTGCGGATGGATTGGAATTGCGGCTTCTTCAGCACATGGATGGCATCCACCACCCAGCGGATCGCCGGCTTCCAATGGATCGCCTCGAGGACGCCGCGTGCGGCCGAAGGCGTCATCACATCATAGGAGACGCGCTCCACCTTCATTTCCGGCCGCGTAAAGCAGCCATAGTCGCCCCAGACCTTGAGCCGGATACCGTAAGCCATCTTTTCCGCCCCCTGAGATTCTTTGCGGCCACGTGCGCGGGCCAAAAGCGATCATATCAGTGTGTTCTCCACCGCCAGATATTCCGGCGACTCCCAGAGAAGCCCCACCTCCGGGTCGTACAGGCTCTCCGCCTGCAGCACGGCGAACTGATCCGCCCGCAGCGTCGGCGATTCGAACGCGACGTGGCCGTAGCGAACCAGTAGTTCCCGCGCTTTTTTGGGAACCTGCACGACATAAGTCTGCAACTTCCGCGCGATTAAGCCAGACGGGATTTTATCGATCCTGAGTTTATCCACCGCATCCTTGGCCTTCTCATCCCAAGGTACGATAACCGGCACCATGTCGCTTTCGATCATGCGGAATTTCTGCCCGACTTCGCGGAAAGCGAAATCGGTGCCGCTGCCGCCGAATTTGAAGGCGGGAAGAATCTCCTTCTGATCCAGTTCCGGCCCCGCGCGCCAATAAACTTCGCCGAAGAACTTCCGGATCGCCTCCAGCGACTGCGTGTTGCCCTGAAAATCCTTCAGCGCGCGCGTCGTGTCGCCGATCAGCGATTTGATTTCGCGCGGCGGCGGATAATCCGGCGCCGAAAACACGGTGACGATGCTGTCTTCCAGCGGTCGCTTGCCCTCGCGGTTACAACGCCCCGCAGCCTGCATGACCTGGTCCCAGCCGGCTTCGGCGCGCCAGACCTTTGGAAAGTCCACGTCCACGCCGGCCTCGATCAGGCTCGTTGCGACGACGCGGCAGGGCTGTCCGTCCTTGAGCCGGCCACGCACGCCACGGAGAATCTCCCGCCGGTGCGCCGCACATTGCCTCGTGGTCAGGTGGACGAGTCCGTCCAGTCCCGCTTGCTGCGCCTGCCTGTAAAGCTCCAGCGCGTGCTTGCGGCTGTTGACGATGACCAGCGCCTGGGGTTCGCCTTCGAGCGCCGTGACGAGCGCGTCGTTATCCCGTTCGCCGCCCGGCGTGATGCGGGCACGGCGCAGCCGGCCGGCAAGCTCTTCGGGGTCCGGCGCCAGCTCGCGGCCGGGATCGAGGTCGAGCCCGTCCGGGAAACCAGGTTCACCGCCCGGTCCTGTTTTGCCCAGCGCCGGCTGGGTGGCGGTGCACAGCACGATCGTGCAGCCGAACAGGCGGGCGAGCGAATCCAGCATCCGCACGCAGGGCTTCAGCAGCGGGCGCGGAATGGTCTGCGCCTCGTCGAGGATGATGATCGAGCCGGCGATATTATGTAGCTTGCGCGCCCGCGAGGTTCGCGCGGCAAACAGGCTTTCGAAGAACTGCACATTGGTGGTGATGACGATGGGTGCCGCCCAATCCTCCATGGCGAATTTCAGCTTGTCGCGGCTAGTCGGCCACTCGCGCCGGGCCACCGCCTCGTCTTCCTCGATGGCCGAGTGATGTTCAAGAACGACGTCGTCGCCGAGAACCCTACGGAAAATGTCGGCCGTCTGGTCGATGATCGACGTAAACGGGATGGTGTAGATGATCCGGCTGTGACCGTGGGCCGCCGCATGGTCCAGCGCGAAGCCGAGTGAAACCAGCGTCTTGCCGCCGCCGGTCGGCACCGTCAGGGTGAACAGGCCGGGCGGCAGGCCGGCCTTGCCACGCACATGGGCAAGGATGTCACGGCGCAGCCGATTGAGGTCGCCATCCTGGTCCAGACCGGCCATATGGGCGTCGAACCGGCTATGAAACGCCGGCAGTAAGGCCTGCAACGCCGGCCATGCGCGGTCCACCTCGCGCTTCTCCAGTTGGGTATAGAATTCTTCCGTGTTCTTGAAATCGGCATCGACGAGGCACGAAAACAGCATCCGGCCGACGACCGAGAGGTCGAAGCCGAGATGCGGATTGTCGCGCCGGATCATCGGCTTCAGCCAGTCCGGCGCGATGCCGTCGAGATCGAATTCGATCTCGCTCTTCCAGACCGGATCGAGCCGCCCGTCCTGAAATCCCCTGATGCGCATCTCGTAGCAGGAAGGTTCCGAGGTGTTCCGGTCCGGCAGGCCGGCATGATGCCCCAGGATGGCGTAGGCGCCCATCTCCGCCACCAGCCGGCTATATGGGTCCATCCCTTTCGCCAGATCGCGCAAGACGACGGCGCCGGCCGTGGAATGGTCGACCTGGATGTTCTTTCCCGCCAAACGCTCCTGAAAGCGCGGATCGTATTTGCCGAGATCGTGGAACAGCGCGGTTATGAAGGCCAGCCGCTCAAGGCCAAAGGGAGCGCCGAATTTCGCCGCCAGACAGGCGGTCTCTTTCAGATGGGCGCAAAGCAATTGCCCTTCGTCTTTTCCCGGAGAACCGGAATGGGCAAAATAAGTCATATGCAATCTCTATCGAAATATAAACAAATTGGCTCAACGTTCCTTTCGAGAAGCCACATATAGTTACTGTATCGCCATTTATCCGATTGGGAAGAGAATTTTTTTGCGCTAATACGAAAGATTATTGCATACGGAACGAGATTCCGAATGTATCCGGGCCCAACCGAAATTTCAGGACACACGAAATCAGTCGACAATGAGCACTTCCGCATCGGGATCGAGGCGGAAATGCCAGCGGGTAAATTTTCTATAAAATTGGGCGGCAGCTTCATGCCGGCGGAGAGGGGGCCTGCCTCGCGCGTGCAGCGGTGTCCAACAACATCGGCCTGGCGCAGCTTCGCGACGATCTCTTCGCGCTTGTGCTTCTTCTCGGGCATTCCAACGTCCTCGCCAAGGCTTAACAGCCTACTTCAGGGAGGGCTATTTTCAGGGCAGACCACTAGAAGCCGGTGGAACTGCTACACGAACGGTGATCACGCTAGGTGGGAAGTCTGATTGAACCTCCGATGAATCCGAGAAATTGGCCGTCAAGTCCCATATGGGAGTTGTTGGTCAATCCGCCCCCGCCCTACTCATTTCAAGAATGCGATTTTTGTGGGTAGGGGATTCCATGAGCTACTCCAGATACTTGTCGGTCACCTCAGCGATACCGCTGGCGTTTGGGGGTGCTTCGCGGGTGCTGCTTCCTGTTTCTTTGCCATTTTGGCCTCCTTGTCGGGCGCCTAATTGCGGCCGTTCTGGAGACGGGAGACAGCGGGTTTCAGGAATGCCTAGCTGGGTGCCCGAGGCACGCTTGCGCCCGCCCATTAGCGGGCAGTCCGACCGATGCAGAGAGAAGTCACAGGAACGGCGCGGAAGCGGCCGGGGAGGCAATGGCAAGGGAGGCAGCGCGGCGAGCGCCTGCCCCTCACGGCAGGTTTCAGGCGAGAAAACGGCCGGAAAAACGGACGAACTTGATCTGCACTTGGTCTAGGCGAGAAAACGGGGCAAAAGCCCCTCGACGCAGGCTCCGCGTCGATGTCGATTTATCCAGTGTTTTCAATGGCTTGAATGGCGCGCCCGAAAGGATTCGAACCTCTGACCCCCAGATTCGTAGTCTGGTGCTCTATCCAGCTGAGCTACGGGCGCGCATTGGACCGTCTAGATACGGCCGCCGGCCGATGGGCTACCAACGGCGCGGGCGAGGTGTTCACTAGCGGCTGAATTTCCGAAATGCAAGCTGTCTGCACAAAAGTTTTGCGACGCCGGCGACTTCCTTGCCGAAGCCGCCGCCGCCTCGGTTTCGTGTCGACGCCCGTCTGCATCGGCCGACCTGCCCCCGCCTTGGCGGCGAGGGTGTGCTTTTCCTCGACTCTTCGGCCGTTTCATGCCAATTGCGCGGCATGGCTTTCGATATCAAGATATGCGGGCTGAAGACCGATGCCGCGCTTGCCGCCGCGTTGGCCGGTGGGGCGAGCCATGTCGGCTTCATCTTCTTCGCCAAAAGCCCGCGCAATATCGATCCGGCCGAGGCCGGGCGCCTGCGCCAGGCCGTGCGCGGGCGGGCGAAGGCCGTTGCCGTTTCGGTCGACGCCACCGATGCTTTCCTTGACGAGATCGTCGTCGGGATGCGGCCCGACATGCTGCAACTTCACGGGCGCGAAACGCCGGAGCGGGTCGCAGCCGTCAAGGCGCGCTACGGCTTGCCGGTGATGAAGGCCCTGTCGGTCAGCGAAGGCTCCGATCTTGCGGGGATAAAGCCCTATCTTGGCGTCGCAGACCGCTTCCTGTTCGACGCCAAGCCGCCAAAAGACGCCGTGCTTCCCGGCGGTAACGGCGTGGCCTTCGACTGGCGCCTGCTGGCAGCCCTTGACGCCAGGATCGATTACATGCTTTCCGGAGGGCTCAACGCCAGCAATATCGGCGAAGCACTCCGGCTTGCGAACCCTCCCAGCCTCGATGTCTCATCGGGGGTGGAAAGTGCGCCGGGCGTCAAGGATCCGGCGTTGATCGAGCAATTCTTCCGGGCGGTCAAGGCGGCCGCCGACAACCGCGCCGCCTGACATCCGGCTTTCAAGGAGATCGGCGATGAACAAGCCGGCACTGCCCAATTCCTTCCGTACCGGACCCGACGAACAGGGCATGTTCGGCATTTTCGGCGGCCGCTTCGTCGCCGAGACGCTGATGCCGCTGATCCTCGAACTGGAGCAGCACTGGAACGAGGCGAAGGACGATCCCGAGTTCCAGGCCGAACTGAAGAATCTGTCCACCTATTATGCAGGGCGGCCTTCAAAACTCTACTTCGCCGAGGGCCTGACCCGGCATCTGGGCGGTGCCAAGGTCTATTTCAAGCGCGAGGACCTGAACCACACCGGCTCGCACAAGATCAACAACTGCCTCGGCCAGATCCTGCTTGCCAAGCGCATGGGCAAGAAGCGCATCATCGCGGAGACGGGTGCGGGCCAGCACGGCGTTGCCTCGGCTACCGTCGCGGCGCGCTTCGGGTTCCCCTGCGTGGTCTATATGGGCGCCACCGACGTCGCCCGCCAAAGCCCCAACGTCTTTCGCATGAAGCTTCTGGGCGCCGAGGTGCGGCCGGTCAGCGCCGGCCACGGCACGCTCAAGGACGCGATGAACGAGGCGCTGCGCGACTGGGTCACCAATGTCGAGGATACCTACTACCTGATCGGCACCGCCGCCGGTCCGCACCCCTATCCGGAGATGGTGCGCGACTTCCAGTCGGCGATCGGTTCGGAAGCGCGCGCGCAGATGCTGGAGCAGGAGGGCAGGCTGCCCGATGTCATCATCGCGGCGGTCGGCGGCGGCTCGAATGCCATCGGCCTGTTTCATCCCTTCCTCGACGACAAGGATGTGAAGATCGTCGGCGTCGAGGCCGGCGGGCGCGGGCTGGACGGCATCGAGCACTGCGCTTCGATGAATGCCGGCAGGCCCGGCGTACTGCACGGCAACCGCACCTACCTGCTGCAGAACGAGGACGGCCAGATCCTCGACGGCCATTCGATTTCCGCCGGTCTCGACTATCCCGGCGTCGGGCCGGAGCATAGCTGGCTGCGCGACACAGGGCGGGTCGACTATGTGCCGATCCTCGACGACGAGGCGCTGGAGGCATTCCAACTCACGACCCGCGTAGAAGGCATCATCCCGGCGCTGGAATCGGCGCATGCCATCGCCCAGGCGGTCAAGATCGCGCCGACGATGAACAAGGACCAGATCGTCATCGTCAACCTGTCGGGACGCGGCGACAAGGACGTGCATACGGTCGCCTCGATGATGGGCATGGAGATCTGACATGACCGAGACCCGCATCGATCGCCGCATGGCGAAGCTCAAGGCCGAGGGCCGCCCGGCGCTGGTCACCTATTTCATGGGTGGCGACCCGGACTACGACACCTCGCTGTCGATCATGAAGGCGCTCGGCCGGTCGGGCGCCGACATCATCGAACTCGGCATGCCGTTCTCCGACCCGATGGCCGATGGCCCGGCGATCCAGGCGGCGGGCCTGCGCTCGCTGAAAGCCGGCCAGACGCTGGTCAAGACGCTGCAGATGGCGACGGATTTCCGAAAGGGTGACGACGAGACGCCGATCGTGCTGATGGGCTATTACAACCCGATCTACATCTATGGCGTCGAGCGGTTCCTCAAGGATGCCAAGGCGTCCGGCATCGACGGGCTCATCGTCGTCGACCTGCCGCCGGAAATGGACGAGGAACTGTGCATTCCGGCGCTCAGCGCCGGCATCAACTTCATCCGGCTGGCGACGCCGACCACCGACGACAAGCGCCTGCCCAAGGTGCTGCAGAACACTTCCGGCTTCGTCTACTATGTGTCGATGACCGGCATCACCGGCTCGGCGCTGGCCGACACCGACCGCGTGGCCGATGCCGTCAAGCGCATCAAGGGCCACACCGACCTGCCGGTCTGCGTCGGCTTCGGCGTCAAGACGGCGGAGCAGGCGCGGGTGATCGGCGCATCGGCCGACGGCGTCGTCGTCGGCACGGCCATCGTCAATGCCGTCGCCAACGTGCTCGGCCCGAACGGCGAGCGCACCGCCGATCCGGCCGAGGCCGTGGCGACGCTGGTGAGCGGGCTGGCACAGGGCGTGCGCGCGTCCCGCCTTGCTGCCGCCGAATAGTTTTCCTACCTCTCTGGACAACGGCAGGGACTGGAGCCAACGCGATGAACTGGATCACCAATTTCGTCCGCCCGAAGATCAACTCGATGCTGGGGCGGCGCGAAATGCCGGAAAATCTCTGGATCAAGGATCCCGAGAGCGGCGAAATGGTCTTTCACAAGGATCTGGAAGAGAACCAGTACGTCATTCCGTCATCCGGGCACCACATGAAGATTTCGGCCAAGGAGCGGCTGAAATTCTTCTTCGATGACGGCAAGTTCGAGACGCTGGAAAACCCGAAGGTCGTGTTGGACCCGCTGAAGTTCCGTGACGAGAAGCGCTACACCGACCGGTTGAAGGAAGCCAAGTCGAAGACCAGCCTGGAAGACGCCATCGTCAATGCGCTGGGCTCGATCGAGGGACTGCCGGTGGTCGTGACCGTGCAGGACTTCGCCTTCATGGGCGGCTCGCTCGGCATGGCGGCGGGCGAGGCCATCGTGCATGGCTTCGAGACGGCGCTGAAGCGCAAGCGGCCGCTGATCCTGTTCGCCGCTTCCGGCGGCGCGCGCATGCAGGAGGGCATCTTGTCCCTCATGCAGTTGCCGCGCACCACCGTCGCCCTCGATCGGCTGAAGGAAGCGGGGCTGCCCTATATCGTCGTGCTCACCAACCCGACCACCGGCGGCGTCACCGCCTCCTACGCCATGCTGGGCGACGTGCATATTGCCGAGCCTGGCGCGCTGATCGGCTTCGCCGGCCCGCGCGTCATCGAGCAGACCATCCGCGAAAAGCTGCCGGATGGCTTCCAGCGCTCGGAATATCTGATGGAACACGGCATGGTCGACATGGTTGTGTCGCGTCTGGACATGCGTTCCACCATCGCCCGGTTGTTGAAGATGCTGCTGAAGCTGCCCGAGGCGCCAGAGTCGCTGGAACCGGAAATCCTGCCGCCCGCGGTTGCCAAGCCGGAAGCCCGCCCAGGCGTCTGACGCGGGGTCTTGAATTCAGCGCCGCCCCGGCTGTCCAGCATGGCCAGGGTGGCGGTTCGTGTTATGCCTCGGGCTTTCGTCTACGGGCCGCTATGATGACCATTCTTGCCGCTGAACGTGAAATCGAAAGCCTGCTTTCGCTGCATCCGAAGGGTTACGACCTGTCGCTGGACCGGGTGAGGCGGCTTCTCGACAAACTCGGCAATCCGCAGGACAGGCTGCCGCCGGTTATCCATATCGCCGGCACCAACGGCAAGGGCTCCTGCGCCGCGTTCTCGCGTGCCTTGCTGGAGGCCGCCGGTTACCGCGTGCATACCCACACCTCGCCGCACCTGGTGCATTGGAACGAGCGCTACCGGCTCGGCGCCGAAGGCGGCGGCAGGCTGGTCGAGGACAAGGTCTTTGCCGAGGCGATCGCGCGCGCCGCGCGCGCCAATGGCGGGGAAACCATCACCGTCTTCGAAATCCTGACCGCCGTCGGCTTCATCCTGTTTTCCGAGCATCCGGCCGATGTCGTCATCCTCGAGGTCGGCCTCGGCGGCCGCTTCGACGCCACCAACGTCATTCCCGCGCCGGCGGTATCGGTGATCATGCCGATATCGCTCGACCATCAGGCCTATCTCGGCGACCGCGTCGAACTGATCGCGGCGGAGAAAGCCGGCATCATCAAGCGCGGCTGCCCGGTGGTGATCGGCGCGCAGGGGAGCGACGCTGCAAGGCAGGTCCTGATCGAGACCGCCGAAAGGCTCGACTGCCCGATGCAGGTCTACGGGC
This sequence comes from Mesorhizobium sp., assembly GCA_049650385.1. Lineage (GTDB taxonomy): Bacteria > Pseudomonadota > Alphaproteobacteria > Rhizobiales > Rhizobiaceae > Mesorhizobium. The sequence goes on along the minus strand of JBASAA010000035.1, from coordinate 165,230 downwards.
AGGATTTTCTCGCCTATGGCGAAAACGGCCGCATGGTCTACCAGGACACCGACGGGCTGATGGACCTGCCGCCGCCGCGGCTGCCGGGACGCCACCAGTTCGCCAATGCGGCCGCGGCGATCGCCGGGATCAAGGCGGCGGGCCTGACGATCAGCGAGCGAGCGGTCGAGCAGGCGATGGTCGAGGTCTCATGGCCCGGCCGCATGCAGAAACTGGCACAGGGCAGGCTGGTCGACCTCGCCCCGCCGGGAGCCGAAATCTGGCTCGACGGCGGCCACAATCCCGATGCCGGCATGGTCATCGCAGAAGCGATGGCCGAGCAGGAGGAAAAGAATCCCCGGTCGCTATTTCTCATTTCCGGCATGATCAACACCAAGGACCAGAGCGGCTATTTCCACGCCTTCAAGGGGCTGGTGCGCCATGTCTACACGGTGCCGGGAAGTTTCAGTGACGCCGGGGTTCCGAACGACGAACTGGCGGCGCGGGCAACCGAGGCCGGCCTGTCGGCCGAGCCGGTGAGTTCGGTCGCCAACGCACTGATGCTGCTGCGCGATACCTGGGACCCCGCCGAGGTGCCGCCACGCATCCTGATCGGCGGCTCGCTCTATCTGGCCGGCACCGTATTGGCCGAAAACGGCACGCCGCCGGAGTGATCTGCCCGGCTGCCGTCACGTCGCGGCAGGCAAATTTCCTGGGCGATGAAACCCAATCGTCCATCGTGCGTTGACAGGCAACGATCGATTGCTTTTCAATCACGGAGGACTTTGTCATGGCGAATAAACCGAGAGACATCGATCCGCTGGATCCCCTGCGGGACGATCCGCTCAACCCGGTTCCCCCTCGGGCCGATCCGGTAGTCAACAACCGCGTCTCGTCGGGTTCGGGCGGCAGCATCTGGCTGATCGTGGTGATCGTCATCATCCTCGCGGCCGTCGCGTATTACATCTTCGGGCGAGCCGGCACTTCGGCCCCGCCGGAAAATCCGCCGGCCGCAACCGAGCAGGCTCCGTCCACGACCGCTCCGGCGCCTTCCACCACGGAACCCGCACCCGCACCCTCCACCACGGAACCCGCACCCTCCACCACCACGCCAGCACCTTCCGGAACCGCTCCGGCTCCGGCCGAGCCGGCTCAGCCTGCACCCGCTCCGGCGGAACCGGCGCCTGCCCCAGCGCAGCCCGCGCCTGCGCAACCGGCACAGCCGGCACCGGCCAACTGACCGGGGGTGCATGAAACGAAACGGCCCGCCGAAATGGCGGGCCGTTTGCCTTGCGGCGTTTCAGGGCAGTCTCAGATGTGGATCGGCTTGAAGAAGGTGGCGAGCGCGGCTTCCTTCACCGCTTCCGACATGGTCGGGTGGGCGTGGCAGGTGCGGGCGAGGTCTTCCGAAGAACCGCCGAATTCCATCAGCACCGCCGCCTCGTGGATCATCTCGCCGGCGCCGAAGCCGACGATGTGGACGCCGAGCACCTTGTCGCTCTTCTTGTCCGCCAGGATTTTGACGAAGCCGTCGGTGTGCAGCATGGCGCGCGCGCGGCCATTGGCGGTGAAGGGGAATTTCCCCGCCTTGTAGTCGACGCCGGCCTTCTTCAGTTCTTCCTCGGTCTTGCCGACGGAGGCGACTTCCGGGCTGGTGTAGACCACGCTCGGGATGACGTCGTAGTTCACATGACCTGCCTGGCCGACAATGCGCTCGGCGACCGCTACGCCCTCGTCCTCGGCCTTGTGCGCCAGCATCGGCCCGGCGATGGCGTCGCCGATCGCCCAGATGCCCGGCACGTTGGTTTGCAGGTGGGCGTCGGTCCTGACCCGGCCGCGCTCATCGGTTTCGACGCCGGCTTCCTTCAGGCCGAGCCCGTCGGCATAGGCGCGCCGGCCGGTCGCGACCAGCACGACATCGGCATCGATGGTCTCGGGATCGCCGCCCTTTACCGGTTCGAAGGTGACCGAGGCCCCCTTATTGCCCTTGGCGACCGCCGTCACCTTAAACCCCAGCTTGAACTCGAAACCCTGCTTGGCCAGCATGCGCTGGAACTGCTTCGACACTTCACCGTCCATGCCGCCGAGGATGGTGTCGAGGAACTCCACCACGGTGACCTTGGCGCCGAGGCGCGCCCATACCGAGCCGAGTTCCAGCCCGATGACGCCGCCGCCGACCACGATCAGCCTTTCCGGCACCTTCGCCAGCGTCAGCGCGCCGGTGGAGGAGACGATCACCTTCTCGTCGATATCGACCGCCACACCCGGGATGCCGGCGACCTCGGAGCCGGTGGCGATGACGATGTTCCTGCCCTCGACCTCCTGCGCCTTGCCGTCGTCGCCGGTGACGGAAACCTTGCCGGCGGCAACGATGCGGCCGGTACCGCGGAAGGTATCGATCTTGTTCTTCTTGAACAGGAAAGCGACGCCGCTGACGTTGGCCGAGACGGTGGCGTCCTTGTGCGCCATCATCTTTGCCAGATTGAGCTTCGGCGCGACCTCGACGCCCAGCGTGTCGAAGGAATGGCCGGCCTCGGCGAACATTTCCGATGCGTGCAGCAGCGCCTTGGAGGGGATGCAGCCTATGTTGAGGCAGGTGCCGCCGAAGGTCTCGCGCTTTTCCACCACCGCGACCTTGAGGCCAAGCTGTGCGGCCTTGATGGCGCACACATATCCGCCGGGGCCGGAGCCGATAATGACGACGTCATAAGTCATGTTGTTTCAATCCCTTCTTGCCGGCTTCCCGGCATGTCAATCTATGCGAGGCAACACGCTTGCGCCACCCGCGGCCATTTATTCCTGGCAACCCTTCAAGGTGAAAACGTCCCATGGCACCCTGGAAAAGCCGCCTTCGCCATAGGCGGAGGACAATTCCAGCGTGGGGCCGAGATCGGGAAAAACCAGCGTCTGGGGCGCGTCCTGCCTCTCCCCCGGAAGCAGCGAGACCTTGCCTGTTTCGTCCGCGGCGTAGACGATGCCTTCCCATAGGGTGCAGGCCTCTAGTTCCTTGCCGGTCACGTCGCCGTCGGGGCAGTTGTACATCAGCGAGGCATAAGGCCGGGCGATGCCGTCGCTCCACATCACCAGGCCGTCGAGCATCACGCCGTTGTCGAGCACCATCTTGAAGCTGTTGGTCACCACGGCCGATTCGCCGGTCGGCCGGAAATCGATGCCGGCGGCACTGTCCCTGTCGCCGTAGACGGCAAGTTCGATCGGGCAGGCGGCGCGGGCTGGCAGCGCACCCAGCGCCAGGGCGCAGATCAGCAGCGCGCCGGTGGATTTTCGGAGGGGCGGCGCTTTGCGGCGTGCCATCATGCCGGGGACGCTCAGCTCATCAACCGGGAGAGCATCATCAGGATGCCGACGATCGAAACCACCCAGGCCAGCGTGCGCACCGCCGGTACGCCGAAGGCATAGAGCGGCACATAGACGACGCGGGCGGCGAGCCACAGCCAAGCGCCCGTTGCGGCGATGCCGCCGGTCTTGCCGGTGAGCGCCAGCGCCAGGGCCAGCGCCACGAAGGCCGGATAGGTTTCGAGCAGGTTTTCCAGCGCGCGTTTCAGCCGGCCGGCAACGATGTTGCCCGACTGCCGGTTGTCGTCGCGCGGCCCGAGCAGATACGGCCCGAGATCGTAGATCGACACGGCCTGCAGGATGATCTGCGCAAGCAGGAGCACGACGCTCCAGCCGAGAACGGCGATCTCGGTCGATGCGGCTGCGGCTTCCATAGGAACCTCCTTGCGATCTCCGCCCGGCGGCTGTCGTTACAGGTCCAGAACCAGCCTTTCCGGGTCCTCCAGGCTTTCCTTTACCCGCACCAGGAAAGTGACGGCTTCCTTGCCGTCGACGATGCGGTGGTCGTAGCTGAGCGCCAGGTACATCATCGGGCGCACAACGATCTGGCCGCCGATCACCACGGGACGCTCCTGGATCTTGTGCATGCCCAGAATGCCGGACTGCGGCGCGTTGAGGATCGGCGTCGACATCAGCGAGCCGTAGACGCCGCCGTTGGAGATGGTGAAGGTGCCGCCCTGCATGTCGGCGACCGAGAGCTTGCCGTCGCGTGCGGCCAGCCCGAGGCGGCCGATCTCCTTCTCGATCTCGGCGATCGACATGGCGTCCGCGTCGCGCACCACCGGCACGACGAGGCCCCTGTCGGTGCCGACCGCGACGCCGATATGGGCGAAGTTCTTGTAGATGATGTCGGTGCCGTCGATCTCGGCGTTGACCGAGGGGATTTCCTTCAGCGCATGCGTCACCGCCTTGGTGAAGAAGCCCATGAAGCCGAGCTTCACGCCGTGTTTCTTCTCGAACACGTCCTTGTACTTGGAACGCAAATCCATCACCGCCTTCATGTCCACCTCGTTGAAGGTGGTCAGCATGGCGGCGGTGGCCTGGGCTTCCTTCAGGCGGCGCGCGATGGTCTGGCGCAGCTTGGTCATGCGCACGCGTTCCTCGCGCGGCGCATCGCTTTCCGAAGACGGCGCACGCGGGGCAGTGGCAACGGCTGCCGCCGCGCTCTTCGGGGCTTCCGCCGGCTGCGACGGTGCTCCTTGCGCAAGCGCGTCGAGAACGTCGCCCTTGAGAACCTGGCCGCGCTTGCCCGAGCCGCTCACCTGGTCGGCCGAGAGATTGTTTTCCGCCAAAAGCTTCGCCGCCGCCGGGGCCGGGGGCATGGTGCGCTGCTCGATCGGGCTTTCGCCGGCGGTCCTGGCAGTCTGCGCGGCCGCTTCCCCGGTCGTGGCGGCGGCGGTCGGGGCGGAAGCCTGGGCCACCGCCGTTTCCTGCTTCGGTGCCGGGGCTGTGCCGCCCGCCGAGATCGTGCCGAGCAGCGCGCCGACCTCGACGGTCTCGCCTTCCTTGACGGCGATCTCGGCCAGCGTGCCGGCGGCGGCAGCCGGGACTTCGATCGTCACCTTGTCGGTTTCCAGCTCGACCAGCGGCTCGTCGACGGCGATGGCGTCGCCGACCTTCTTGAACCACTTGCCGATGGTCGCTTCGGTGACGGATTCGCCGAGAGTGGGAACGCGGATTTCGTTAGCCATTGTGCTTTTTCCGTATTTCTGTCCGGTTGCCAATCAGCCGCCGAGCGCGTCTTCAAGGAACGCGGCAAGCTGCGCCAGATGTTTCGACATGAGCCCGGTGGCCGGCGAAGCGGCGGCCGGGCGGCCCGTGTAGCGTACCCGCTGGTGCTTGGCCTCGATGTGCGCCAGCACCCATTCCAGATAGGGGTCGATGAAAGACCAGGCACCCATGTTCTTGGGCTCCTCCTGGCACCACACCATCTCGGCGTTGCGGAAGCGGGAAAGCTCGTTGATCAGCGCCTTGGCCGGGAACGGATAGAGCTGTTCGACGCGCAGCAGGTAGACGTCGTTGATGCCACGCTTCTCCCGCTCCTCGTATAGGTCGTAATAGACCTTGCCGGTGCACAGGACGACGCGGCGGATCTTGGAATCCTTGACCAGCTTGATGGCCTGGTTGTCCAGGTACTGGGCGTCGTCCCACAAAAGGCGGTGGAACGAGCTTTCGCCGGACATCTCGGCGATGGTGGAAACCGCCCGCTTGTGGCGCAGCAACGACTTCGGCGTCATCAGGATCAGCGGCTTGCGGAAGTCGCGCTTCAACTGCCGGCGCAGGATGTGGAAATAGTTGGCCGGCGTCGTGCAGTTCGCCACCTGCATGTTGTCCTCGGCGCAAAGCTGGAGGAAGCGTTCCAGACGGGCCGAGGAATGCTCCGGCCCCTGGCCCTCGTAGCCGTGCGGCAAGAGGCAGACCAGGCCCGACATGCGCAGCCACTTGCGTTCGCCGGACGAGATGAACTGGTCGAACAGCACCTGCGCGCCGTTGGCGAAGTCGCCGAACTGCGCTTCCCACAGGGTCAGCGCCTTGGGGGCGGCCAGCGAATAGCCGTACTCGAAGCCGAGCACCGCCTCTTCCGACAGCATCGAATTGATGACTTCGTAGCCGGCCTGGGCCGCCGACAGGTTGTTGAGCGGGATATAGCGGTTCTCGTCGCGCTGGTCGTAGAGCACGGAGTGGCGCTGCGAGAAGGTGCCGCGCTCGCTGTCCTGGCCGGAAAGCCGGATCGGGTTGCCGTCGAGCAGGATGGCGCCGAAGGCGAGCGACTCGGCCGTCGCCCAGTCGATGCCCTCGCCGGTTTCGATGGCGTGGCGGCGATTGTCGAGGAAGCGCTGGATGGTGCGGTGGACCTCGAAGCCCTTCGGCACCTCGGTCAGCTTCTTGCCGATCTCCTTCAGCGTCTTGACCGGCACCGCCGTCTTGCCGCGGCGCTGCTCGTCCTCGTTGTCGGCGGTCCTCAGGCCCGACCACGCGCCGTCCAGCCAGTCGGCCTTGTTCGGCTTGTAGTGCTGGCCGGCCTCGAATTCCTCTTCGAGGCGGGTGCGCCAGTCGGCCTTCATCTGGTCGAATTCGGCCTGGGTGACGAGACCTTCCGCGATCAGCTTGTCGGCATAGAGCTGCACCGTCGTCTTGTGGGTGCGGATCGAGCGGTACATGATCGGTTGGGTGAAAGCCGGCTCGTCGCCTTCGTTGTGGCCGAAGCGGCGATAGCAGAACATGTCCACCACCACCGGCTTGTGGAACTTCATGCGGAATTCGGTCGCCACCTTGGTGGCGTGGACCACGGCCTCGGGATCGTCGCCGTTGACGTGGAAGATCGGCGCCTCGATCATCTTGGCCACATCCGACGGATAGGGCGACGAGCGCGAGAAGCGCGGGTTGGTGGTAAAGCCGATCTGGTTGTTGATGATGAAATGCAGGGTGCCGGCGACGCGATGGCCGCGCAGGCCCGACAGGCCGAGCATTTCGGCGATGACGCCCTGTCCGGCGAAGGCGGCGTCACCATGGATGAGCAGCGGCAATATCTTGGCGCGCTCCTCCAGCGGCACGATTTCCTCGCGGCTGCGGGCGGCCAAAAGGTCCTGCTTGGCGCGCGCCTTGCCCATCACCACCGGGTCGACGATTTCGAGATGGGAAGGGTTGGCTGTCAGCGACAGGTGCACCTTGTTGCCGTCGAATTCGCGGTCGGATGAAGCACCGAGGTGGTACTTCACGTCGCCGGAGCCCTCGACGTCGTCGGGGGCGTAGGAGCCGCCCTTGAATTCGTGGAAGATGGCGCGGTGCGGCTTGGCCATCACCTGCGAAAGCACGTTGAGGCGGCCGCGGTGGGCCATGCCGAGCACGATCTCCTTGAGGCCGAGCTGGCCGCCGCGCTTGACGATCTGCTCCAGCGCCGGGATCAGCGATTCGCCGCCGTCGAGGCCGAAGCGCTTGGTGCCCTTGTACTTGACGTCGATGAACTGCTCGAAGCCCTCAGCCTCGATCAGCTTCTGGAGGATCGCCTTCTTGCCGGCGGGGGTGAAGGAAATCTCCTTGTCGGCACCCTCGATGCGCTCCTGGATCCAGGCCTTCTCCTCGGGATCGGAAATGTGCATGAACTCGACGCCCAGCGTCGAGCAATAGGTGCGGGTGAGGATTTCCAGCATCTGCCGCACGGTGCCGAATTCCAGCCCGAGCACGTTGTCGAGGAAGATCGGGCGATCGAAGTCGGCCTCGGTGAAGCCGTAGTTCTGCGGCGAAAGCTCGTTGTAGTCCTCAAGTTCGCCGGCGATGCCGAGCGGATCGAGCTTGGCGTGCAGGTGGCCGCGCATGCGATAGGCGCGGATCATCATGATGGCGTGCACCGAGTCGCGCGTCGCCTGGTGGACGTCGGCGTCGGAAACCGGCGTGCCGGCGGCGGCCGCCTTTTCCTTGACCTTGCGTTCGATGACCTTCTCGACCAGGCCCCAGTTGCCGTCGAGCGCCGACACCAGTTCGCCGTTGGCGACGAGCGGCCAGCCGGGCTTCTTCCACGAAGCGCCGCGCGCGTTCTTGCGCACGTCGCCGGCGTCGTCCTTCAGCGAGGCGAAAAAGGCCTGCCATTCGGGATCGACCGAGGCGGGATCGTCCTCATAGGCGGCCTGGAGCGCCTCGATGTAGTCGGCGTTGCCGCCATAGAGGAACGACGTGAGGGAGAGTTGGTCGTTGGTTTGATCTTGTCGCGCCATGATCGTCTCGGAGTTCTCGCTCCGGCTCCTTTTCTACCGGCCTTCGGCCGCGGCCTCGGGCGTTCGTCGCTTGAAAAGCCCCATCTGGGGCTTTTCATCCGGCTGCGCCGGATCACTCCTCACCCCTTGATTGCTTCCACCAGCGTCGTGCCGAGCCGGGCCGGCGAAGGCGAGACCTTGATGCCGGCCGATTCCATGGCCGCGATCTTGTCTTCCGCGCCGCCCTTGCCGCCGGAGATGACCGCGCCGGCATGGCCCATGGTGCGGCCTGGAGGGGCCGTGCGCCCGGCGATGAAGCCGGCCATCGGCTTCCTGCGCCCGCGCTTCGCCTCGTCCTTGAGGAACTGGGCCGCGTCTTCTTCCGCCGAACCGCCGATCTCGCCGATCATGATGATCGACTTGGTCTCGTCGTCGGCCAAAAACATCTCGAGCATGTCGATGAACTCGGTACCCTTCACCGGATCGCCGCCGATGCCGACGGCCGTGGACTGGCCGAGGCCGGCATTGGTGGTCTGGAACACGGCCTCATAGGTAAGCGTTCCCGAGCGGGAAACAACGCCGACCGAGCCCTTGCGGAAGATGTTGGCGGGCATGATGCCGATCTTGCATTGGTCGGGCGTGACGATGCCCGGGCAGTTCGGGCCGATCAGCCGCGACTTCGACTTGTCGAGGCGCGCCTTGACCTTGATCATGTCGAGCACCGGAATGCCCTCGGTGATGCACACGATCAGCGGGATCTCGGCGTCGATCGCCTCGATGATGGCGGCAGCGGCACCCGCCGGCGGCACATAGACGACCGAGGCGTTGGCGCCGGTCTTTTCCTTGCCCTCGGCGACGCTGGCGAAGATCGGAAGCTTCTCGCCCTTCGAGCCTTCCCACGTCTCGCCGCCCTTCTTGGGGTGGATGCCGCCGACCATCTGGGTGCCGTGATAGGCCAGCGCCTGTTCGGTGTGGAAGGTGCCGGTCTTGCCGGTCAGGCCCTGAACCAGGATCTTGGTGTTCTTGTCGATGAGAATGGACATCGTGGTTCAGTTCCCCTTCACGGCCTTGACGATCTTCTGGGCGGCGTCGTCGAGATCGTCGGCCGAAATGACGTTGAGCCCGCTTTCGTCGATGATCTTCTTGCCGAGTTCGACGTTGGTGCCTTCGAGGCGCACGACAAGCGGCACCTTGAGGCCGACTTCCTTCACCGCCGCCACCACGCCCTCGGCGATGACGTCGCATTTCATGATGCCGCCGAAGATATTGACCAGGATGCCCTTCACCGCCGGGTCCTTGGTGATGATCTTGAAGGCCGCCGTCACCTTCTCCTTGTTGGCGCCGCCGCCGACATCGAGGAAGTTGGCCGGCTCGGCGCCGTAGAGCTTGATGATGTCCATCGTCGCCATGGCGAGGCCGGCGCCGTTGACCATGCAGCCGATATCGCCGTCGAGCGCGACATAGGCGAGGTCGTATTTCGACGCCTCGATCTCCTTCTCGTCCTCTTCGGTGGTGTCGCGCAACTCAAGCACGTCCGCGTGGCGGAACAGCGCGTTGTTGTCGAACGAGACCTTGGCGTCGAGCACGCGCAGGTGGCCGTTCTTCATGACGATGAGCGGGTTGACCTCGAGCAGGCTCATGTCCTTTTCGACAAAGGCCTTGTAGAGCACCGGGAACAATTTTTCGCCGTCCCTGGCGGCGTCACCGGAAAGCTTCAGCGCCGCGTTCAGCGCTGCCGAATCCTCGGCGGTGACGCCCTTGTCGGGGTCGATGGCGCGGGTGACGATCTTTTCCGGCGTGTCGTGCGCTACCGTCTCGATGTCCATGCCGCCCTCGGTGGACACCACGAAGGCGATGCGGCCGACCGTGCGGTCGACCAGGATCGACAGGTAGAGCTCGCGCTCGATATCGGCGCCGTCCTCGATGTAGAGGCGGTTGACCTGCTTGCCGGCGGGACCGGTCTGCTTGGTCACCAGCGTGTGGCCGAGCATCTCGTTGGCGTTGGCGACCACTTCGGCGACCGACTTCGCCAGCCGTACGCCGCCCTTGGCATCGGCGGACAGTTCCTTGAACTTGCCCTTGCCGCGGCCGCCGGCGTGGATCTGGCTCTTCACCACATAGAGCGGGCCGGGCAGCTTCTTGGCGGCGGCTTCCGCTTCGCCCGCCTTGAATACGGGAACGCCCTCGGCCACCGGAGCGCCAAAACCCTTCAGCAGGGCCTTGGCCTGATATTCATGAATGTTCATCGGCAAGCCTCCCGCTTATTTCTTGGCCAGTTGCGGCGCGATGTTGACGCAGGCCGCCGTCAGGCTCTGCACGGCTTCGACCGACTTTTCGAACATCTTCTGCTCGGCCTTGTTGAAGTCGATCTCGATGATGCGCTCGACGCCGCCGGCGCCGATCACCACCGGCACGCCGACATAGGTGTCCTTGACGCCGTACTGGCCGGAAAGATGCGCCGCGCAGGGCAGCACGCGCTTCTTGTCCTTGAGATAGCTCTCGGCCATGGCGACCGCCGAGGAGGCCGGCGCGTAATAGGCGGAGCCGGTCTTGAGCAGACTGACGATCTCGCCGCCGCCCTTGCGCGTGCGCTCGACGATGGCGTCGAGCTTTTCCTGGCTGGTCCAGCCCATCTTGACCAGGTCGGGCAGCGGGATGCCGGCGACGGTGGAGTAGCGCACCATCGGCACCATGTCGTCGCCGTGGCCGCCCAGCGTCATCGCCGAGACGTCTTCCACCGAGACCTTGAACTCATCGGCGAGGAAGTAGCGGAAGCGGGCCGAGTCCAGCACGCCCGCCATGCCGACGACGTGGCTCTTGGGCAGGCCGGAGAATTTCTGCAGCGCCCACACCATGGCGTCGAGCGGGTTGGTGATGCAGACGACGAAGGCGTTCGGGGCGTACTTCCTGATGCCGGCGCCGACCTGTTCCATCACCTTCAGGTTGATGCCGAGAAGGTCGTCGCGGCTCATGCCCGGCTTGCGCGGCACGCCGGCGGTGACGATGCACACGTCCGCGCCCTCGATGCCGGCATAGTCGTTGACGCCGGTCAGCCTGGCGTCGAAACCCTCCACCGGGGAGGATTCGGCGAGGTCGAGGCCCTTGCCCTGCGGGATGCCTTCGGCGATGTCGAACAGGACGACGTCGCCGAGTTCCTTGAGGCCGATGAGGTGGGCGAGCGTACCGCCGATCATGCCCGAGCCGATGAGCGCTATCTTTTTGCGTGCCATGTGAGGATTGTTTCCCTTGATAACTGTGACGGCGCCACGCTGGCGTCAAAAGGAGACGATCGACGCGGGGACCGCGCGATTTCGCCGCACCCAATAGCCCCGCTGGGTAGAAGATTCAACGGTTATTTCCCATGCAATAATTTCAATCGGTTAGAACTGACGGGAATTACGTAAACGTCAAAAATATTGCTATTGCAGAGGCCTACACCCGTTTGCCCGGGACCGGAAGAGTATCGGATCACGATGACGCTCTTGTGATCGTCTGCACGGCAGGCCGGGCGGATGTACGGTGAAGAACCCGGCGAAAGGATGGTCAGGCCCGGCCGGATGCCGCGGCAGCGGCAGCGGCGGCCGGGCGGGGCGGCTGGTTCCGGCGTTCGGTCCAGCCTTCCAGCCAGTCGCGGCTCTGCATCTCGATCAGCCGCGACGCCGTGCGCTCGAACTCGAACGTCTCGGTGCCGGTGCGCGCGGTATAAAGGTCAGCCGGCGCGGCGGCCGCACTCACCACCAGTCGCACGTGATGGTCGTAGAGCGCGTCGATCAGCAGGATGAAGCGCTTCGCTTCGTTGCGCTTGCCTTCGCCGAGAACCGGGACGTGGTCGATGAAGACGGTCGCGTAGCGGCCGGCGATGGCAAGGAAGTCGCGCGCGCCGTGCGGCTTTTCGCACAAATCGGCGAAGGAAAAGCGTGCGGCATCGCCAGCCGCCCGAGGCACAGCCAGCTTGCGGCCCTTTACCGTCAGGGTTTTCTCGGCCGTGGGCCGGCCCTCGGTCATGGCGTTCCATGCCTCGTCCATGGTGCGGTCGGCGGCTTCGTCGGCCGGGGTCAGGTAGACCGGGATGCGCGCCAGCTTCTCCAGCCGGTAATCCTTGTTGGTGTCGAGGGAAACCACGTCCGCGTGGCGCTCGAGGATGGCGATGAAGGGGAGGAACAACTGGCGGTTCAGCCCGTCGCGGTAGAGGTCGCGCGGGGCGACGTTGGAGGTGGCGACCAGCACCACGCCGTTGGAAAACAGCGCCGAGAACAGCCGCGACAGGATCATGGCGTCGGCGATGTCGGTGACGGAGAACTCGTCGAAGCACAGCACCCAGGCCTCGTCGGCAAGCGTGCGAGCCACCGGCGGGATCGGGTCGTCCTCCTTGACGAGGCCGTCCTTGCGTGCCTGCCGGTGCTTCTGGATGCGGTCCTGCACATCGGCCATGAAGTCGTTGAAGTGGACACGGCGCTTGCGGCGCACCGGAACCAGGTCGAAGAACATGTCCATCAACATGGTCTTGCCGCGCCCGACGCCGCCGTGGATGTAGAGACCCTTGACCGGCTCGATCGCCCTTTTCCTGGCGAACAGCCAGCCCAGCGCACTGGACTTCTTGGCCAGCCGCTTGGTCGAAATCTCGTCGATCAGCCGGTCGAGCAGGGCGACGATATGCTCCTGCGCGCCGTCGCGCTCGATGCCGCCGCCGGATACGGCGTGGTTATAGCGCTGCCGGACGGTCGCGCGGGTCTCAAGGCCGTCACGCAGATGCTGGGTCACGCTGCCGCCTGCTTTGTTGCGCTATCCGGTCGCGTTCAGCGCGTCAGCGAAATCGGTTGCCCGGACGAGGTCTGGCCGTTGAAGTTTTCTCCACCCGCAGAATACAGGCGCGCCAGCGTGCCGCCGTCGGCGTCATAGAGCGAAAGCTGTTTGCCCGACACGTTCCACGACTTCACGCCGTCGAGCGGCGCGGGGCAGCGCAGCGGCCCGGCGCGATAGCCCTGGCCGAATTTCGTCTGCGGGGTTGCTACCTTGCAGCTCTGGCCGGAAACGCTGGCGTTCCAGACGCCGGCAACGCTGGAAGGGGTGAGGTCCGTTGCCGTCGCCGGGGCGGAGCCGTCAGGCGGCAGGGCCGCTACCTGCGAATTCTGCGGCGCGGTCGGGAACTGCGAGGCGTCAGTCGGGGCCGGGCCCGAGGGCGGGGGCAACTGGTTGGAGGTTACGGTGCCGGAAGGCGCTGCCTGCAACGGTTCAGGCCGCGTGGAATCCATCGAGGAAAAACGCGTGCTCGAACAGCCGCTTGCCACAAGCGCGGTCAATGCCAGCGCCGCCAGACCGGTTTTCGAGAATTTCATGCCTACCTCCGCGTCCCTGGTGGGCGCCTGTCCATCGATGCTTTGCCTACCAACAAGGGCAAGGTGGCCAAATTTCAACCGGATATGGTTAAAATAGCGTTTGCGTCGCCGCCTGTTGCAGATTTGTTACATTTCGGAGGCGGGTACTGGAACGTGGCTGCACCTTCCGCGTTGTTTCTCCATCGCAGCGGGGAACACTCTACATGATCAAATGGATACTGATCCTTCTCGTTATTTCCGTGATCGCCGGCGCGCTCGGCTATCGCGGCGTTGCCGGAACGGCCTCGCGGCTGGCCTCCTTCCTCATCGCCGTGCTGCTGGCGATCGTGGCCGTGGTGCTGCTGTTGTTCGCCCTGGCGGGCGGCGGGGTCTGGTAGGCACTTTCACTGGTAATTGCCGGCCGTTTCCGCCATATAGGCCCGAAACAGGACAAAGTTTTTGGACCCATGGCAGGCGCGGCTCCCTTCGCCAAGATGAACGGCATCGGCAACGAGATCATCGTCGCCGACATGCGCGGCCGTGCCGACAGCGTCAGCGCGGCGGCGGCGGTTGCGCTCAACGCCGATGCCGCGACGCGCTTCGACCAGATCATGGCCATCCACGATGCACGCACCCCTGGCACGAACTATTTCATCGACATCCTGAATTCCGATGGCAGCGGCGCGCAGGCCTGCGGCAACGGCACGCGCTGCGTGGTGCAGGCGCTGGCCGCCGAGACCGGCCAGAAGATTTTCACCTTCGAGACCGTGGCCGGCATCCTCAACGCCGAGGAGCATGACGGCGGCCTGATCTCGGTCGACATGGGCAGGCCGCGTTTCGGCTGGCAGGACATTCCGCTGGCCGAGGAGTTTCGCGACACCCGCATGATCGAGTTGCAGATCGGCCCGATCGATGCGCCGGTGCTGCATTCGCCGTCGGTGGTCTCGATGGGCAATCCGCATGCCATCTTCTGGGTCGACCGCGACGTCTGGTCCTACGAACTCGATCGTTTCGGGCCGCTTCTGGAAAACCACCCGATCTTTCCCGAGCGCGCCAACATCACCATCGCGCAGGTGACGTCGCCCGGGACGATGACGATCCGCACCTGGGAACGGGGCGCGGGATTGACCAGGGCCTGCGGCTCCGCCGCCTGCGCCAGCGTGGTCGCCGCCGCGCGAACGAAGCGCACCGGGCGCAACGTCACCTTGCGGGCGCCGGGCGGCGAATTGCGCGTCGAATGGCGCGAGGACGACCATGTCGTGCTGACCGGTGCTGCCGAATGGGAGTTCTCCGGCCACTTCGATCCGGCTACCGGCGCGTGGACGCGCGACGCGGAAAGTGCCGCCTGATGGGCATCGACGTCGTCACCTTCGGCTGCCGGCTCAACACCTACGAGTCGGAAGTGATGCGCCGCGAAGCCGAGAATGCGGGGCTTGGCGAACTCGAAGGCGGCGCCATCATCATCAACACCTGCGCGGTCACCGGCGAAGCGGTGCGGCAGGCCAAGCAGTCGATCCGCAAAGCGCGGCGCGAGCACCCTGATGCGCGCATCATCGTCACCGGCTGCGCCGCGCAGACCGCGCCGCAGGACTTTTCCGCCATGGACGAGGTCGATCTCGTGCTCGGCAACGAGGAAAAGCTGCACAGCCACAATTACCGGGCGCTGCCGGATTTCGGCGTCAACGATTTCGAGAAGGCCCGCGTCAACGACATCTTTTCGGTGCGCGAGACGGCGAGCCACATGGTCGATGCCATCGAGGGAAGGGCGCGCGCCTTCGTGCAGGTGCAGAACGGCTGCGACCATCGCTGCACCTTCTGCATCATCCCCTATGGCCGCGGCAATTCGCGCTCGGTGCCGATCGGCGGCGTGGTCGAGCAGGTCAAGCGGCTGGTGGGTAATGGCTACGCCGAGGTGGTTCTGACGGGGGTCGACATGACCAGCTTCGGCGCCGACCTGCCGGGCAGCCCGAAGCTCGGGCGGCTGGTGAAGACCATCCTCAAGCAGGTGCCCGACATCCGCCGGCTGCGCCTTTCCTCCATCGATTCCATCGAGGTGGACGAGGAATTGCTGGACGTCGTCGCCAATGAACACCGGCTGATGCCGTATCTGCATCTGTCGTTGCAGGCGGGCGACGACATGATCCTGAAGCGCATGAAGCGCCGGCACCTACGCGCCGACTCCATCCGCTTTTGCGCCGAGGTGCGCAGGCTGCGCCCCGATATCGTTTTCGGCGCCGACATGATCGCCGGCTTCCCGACCGAAACGGAAGACATGTTCGAGAACTCGCTGAAGATCGTCGAGGAGTGCGGGCTGACGCATCTGCACGTATTCCCGTTTTCGCCGCGCCAGGGCACGCCGGCCGCGCGCATGCCGCAGGTGCGGCGCGAGGTTGTCAAGGAACGAGCAGCCCGCCTGCGTGCCGCCGGTGACGCCGCCTACGCAAAACATCTCGCGTCGCTTGTCGGCACGCATCAGTCCATTCTGATCGAGCGCGATGGCCTCGGCCGCACAGCCGGGTTCACCCTGGCTGCCATCGATGCCGGCGCGCCGGGCGACATCGTCGAGACGGTCATTACCGGCCATGACGGCGCGCGGCTGACAGCCACCCCGCTTGCCGCACAAGCGGCCTGAGAAGAGTTCGCATGGCCTTCGGTTTCATCAAGAAAGTCTTTTCCTTCGGCAGGAAGGAAGTGGTCGAGGACAAGCCGGCTGACGAAGCTGTATCGCTGCCGCCGCTCAACCTCGAAGCGCTGGAAGACCTGAAGCCGACTAATGATAAACCCGCTCCGGCGTTCCTGCGGTGGGAGGATTCTGCTCCTGTGACCCCGCCGGAACCGCCGGTCGAGGAACCGCAGCCCGGCCCGCCTCCGGTGGTCGAGCCCGAGCCGTCCCCGGTCGAGATACCGCCGGAGCCGAAACCGGTCGAACCGGCGCCCGACGAAAAGCCTGCACCCGAGCCCGAACCGGCGGTAGAGCCCGTGCCGGAAGAAGAGCCGGTGCCCGTCGAGGTGCCGGAGGCGCCGCCTCCCGCACCCGCCGAGCAACCAGTGCCGCCGCCCCCGGAGGTTCCGGCAACGCCACCGCCGGAAGCGCCGTCGCTGCCGCAGGAGGTTCCCGCGCCGGAAACCCCGGCCGAGGTGCCGAGCCCGCCGGCTGAAGTGCCTCTTCCACCGGCCGAAGCGCGGGCAAAGTCGTCTGAGAAGACGGTTGAGCCGGCGGAGAAAGCTGGCAAGGTCACCGTCGCCAAAAAGGTCGAACAGAAGGCGGAGCCTGTCGCGGCACCGGCGCCGCAGCCCAGGAAATCCTGGTTCCAGCGCATGCGCGACGGGCTGGCGCGCTCGTCGAAAGAACTTTCCGGCAACATCGCCGGTGTCTTCACCCGCCGCAAGCTGGACGAGGATACGCTTCAGGACCTCGAGGACGTGCTGATCCGCGCCGATCTCGGCGTCGAGACGGCGTTGCGGGTCACCGACGCGCTGGCCGCCAGCCGCTACGGCAAGGAGGTTTCCGACGCCGACGTGCGCGCTGTGATGGCCGCCGAGGTGGAAAAGGTGCTGGGGCCGGTGGCGATGCCGCTGGAACTCGACCTTTCCCACAAGCCGCATGTCGTGCTGGTCGTCGGCGTCAACGGCACCGGCAAAACCACCACCATCGGCAAGTTGGCGGCGAAACTGACCGAAGGCGGACTTTCGGTGATGCTGGCGGCCGGCGACACGTTTCGAGCCGCAGCCATCGAGCAGCTGAAAATCTGGGGCGAGCGCACCGGCTCGCCGGTGGTCGCCACCAGGCTGGGCGCCGATGCCGCCGGCCTCGCTTACGACGCGTTCGAGAGGGCGAAGGAAGCCGGCTCCGACGTGCTCATCATCGATACCGCCGGGCGCTTGCAGAACAAGACCGAACTGATGGCGGAGCTGGAAAAGATCGTGCGCGTTCTGGGCAAGCTCGACCCGGAGGCGCCACATACCGTGTTGCAGACCGTCGATGCCACCACCGGTCAGAACGCCTTGAACCAGGTCGAAATTTTCCGCAACGTCGCCGGCGTCAACGGGCTGGTGATGACCAAGCTGGACGGTACGGCGCGCGGCGGCATCCTGGTCGCCATCGCCGCCAAGCACAAATTGCCGGTCTATTTCATCGGCGTCGGCGAGCAGGTGGACGATCTGGAGCCCTTTTCAGCCGGCGAGTTCGCCAAGGCCATTGCAGGAGTCGCATGAGCATGACCCCCATTCTCGAACGCGACCCCGCCGATCCGCGGAACACGAAAAAGGAGAGCGTCAACCCGGTGCTCAAGCTGGTGCTGGAACTCGGGCCGCTGATGGTATTCTTCTTCGCCAATGCGCGCGGCGAGTGGCTGGCCGAAAAGTTTCCGATGCTGGCTGAACTCGGCGGCCCGATCTTCATCGCCACCGGCCTGTTCATGGGCGCGACGGCGATCGCGCTGGCGGTTTCATGGGTGCTTACCCGCACCCTGCCGCTGATGCCGCTGGTGTCGGGCATCGTGGTGCTGGTCTTCGGCGCGCTGACGCTCTACCTGCACGACGAGGTTTTCATCAAGATGAAGCCGACCATCGTCAACACGATGTTCGGTGTCATCCTGCTCGGCGGGCTGGCCTTCGGCAAGTCGCTGCTCGGCTATGTGTTCCATTCGGCCTTCCAACTCGACGCCGAAGGCTGGCGCAAGCTGACGCTACGCTGGGGCCTGTTCTTCTTCTTCCTGGCGATCCTCAACGAAGTGGTGTGGCGCAACTTCTCGACCGACTTCTGGGTCGCCTTCAAGGTCTGGGCGACGATGCCGATCACCATCCTGTTCACCATCAGCCAGATGCCGCTGATCATGCGCCATTCACTGGACGGCGAAGCGAAGAAGTAGCCGCGCCTTTACGCAAGGCTTTGTTAAGGCGCCATGCGCGGGGTGCAATGCTGCATTGCGGCATATTCTTTTTGCAGCGCACATTTCCTATGTCATGATCTGCAAGCCATTCGGGAGGAACGATCGCACCACGATGGTGCAGAAAGGAACCTGCCATGATCTTCAACACCCTGTTCAAGGATGCCCGCGCGCATCTTGCCAAGCGCAAGCGCTACAACCAGCTTGTCGGCGAAATCAACAGCCTGAGCGACCGCGACCTTGCCGACATGAACGGCAGCCGCGCGGAAATGCTCTACAATGTGCGTAGGGAAATCTTCGGCTGACCTGTAGCCGCGGGCGCGCCGGGCCGGAAATCAATCCGGCCGGGCCAGCGCCTTCTCGATTTCCGGAAGCAGGGCCGACCGGATGGAGTCCGGCGTCAGCGGCCCGACATGCTTGTAGGCGATCGCGCCGTCCTTGCCGATGACGAAGGTTTCCGGCACGCCATAGACGCCCCAGTCGATGGCGGTGCGGCCGGCCTCGTCGACGCCGATCGAGCGATAGGGATTGCCGAGATCACCGAGGAAGCGGCGTGCGTTTTCCGGCTTGTCCTTGTAGTTCAGGGCGGCCATCACGTAGCGATCGTCCTGCGCCAGCCCCATCAGCACCGGATGCTCCTGGCGGCACGGCGCGCACCACGACGCGAATACGTTGAGCACGGTTACCTTGCCGGCGAATTGCGCGCTGTCGAGGCCGGGAAGGCCTGAGCCTTCCAGCGGCGGCAGTTGCGTGGCGGGCGCCGGCTGGCCGATCAGCGCCGACGGGATTTCCGTGCCGTCCTGGCCCGAAAGCAATTGCGCCAGGAACACGCTGGCCAGGCCAAGAAAGACCAGCAGCGGCAGGAGAACGAGGAGCCGGCGCCTGGGCTTCGCCTCCGTCGCGGGTTCCACGCTCATGATGCCCCCGTTCCGGGTGCGTGGGTCCTGTCGGAGCGGCGGCGGATGCCGGCCGCCTCCAGTGCCGCCAGTTCGCGCTTGCGCGCTCGCTGGTCGATCAGCACCCAGCCGATCAGCCCGACCAGCGCTACGGCGGTGATGGCGTAGGCCGCCGTGACGTAGAGTGCGTGGGTGCTCATGCCGATCGCCTCGCTGCGGCGGTTTTGCTGCCGATTGAACTTTTCCGAACGTCCATCACTTCCCTTAGCGTTGCGTGACTGCTGGCGCAATCAGTCGCCGTGCCGCAGCGCCAGTGCCGCCGCCAGCGGGCCGATCACCGCAAAGAACAGGGTGAGCGCGGCGAGAATGAGGAAAGGCGGCAGAAACGGGTCGGGATCGTTGACCGCGCCATAGCTCGCCGAGACGCCGAAGATCAGCACCGGGATGGCCAGCGGCAGCACCAGCACCGAGATCAGCAGGCCGCCGCGCGGCAGTGCCACCGCGACGGCCGCACCGACAGCGCCGACGAAGGCGATGGCCGGCGTGCCGACCAGAAGCGTCAGCGCGGTCGCGCCGATGCCGATCGGCTCCATGTTCATGAACAGGCCGAGCAGCGGGGCTGCGATCACCAGCGGCAGCACGCTCGCCGTCCAGTGGGCAAGGCATTTGACCAGAACGGTGAGCGCCAGCATGTGGCGGTCGCCGGCAAGAACGAGGATATCAAGCGAACCGTCGTCGCGTTCGGCCTGGAACAGCCGGTCGAGACCGAGCAGCGAAGCCAGCAGCGCCCCGATCCACAGGATGGCGGGGCCAACGCGGGCAAGCAGGTTGAGGTCCGGGCCGACGCCGAAGGGAATGGTGACGATGACGGCGAGAAAGAAGATGACGCCGGTCAACGCCCCACCACCGGCGCGCACGGAAAGTTTCAGGTCGCGCAGGAACAGGGCTAGCATGGCGCGGCATACCCGGTGGAAAGGAGTTCAGGCATCTCCACCCATCCTCAGTTCTTCCGCCTGCTCCAGCCCCAGCGGCAGGTGGGTGGCGGCGACGATGATGCCGCCTGCCCGGCAATGCGCCTGCATCAGCCCGGCCAGCCGCCCTTCTGAAGCCTTGTCCAGGCCCGAAGTCGGCTCGTCGAGCAACCATAACGGGCGGTAGGAGACCAGGAGCCGTGCGATGGCGGTGCGCCGGCGCTGGCCGGTCGAGAGGTAGCCGAAAGGCAGGTGGCCGATGCCACCGAGACCGACCGCTTCCAGCGCCTCCCCGGTGTCGAGGCGCACGTCGCCGCAGAAATTACGCCAGAAGGCGAGGTTTTCCGCCACGCTCAGCGTCGGCTTCATCGCGTTGTGGTGGCCGAGATAGTGGCAATTGCCCGCGACGGACGAGAAGTCGTCGTTCTCGCGCAGATGCACGCGCCCCGCGGCCGCAGGCAGCAGGCCGGCAACGATGCGCAGCAGGGTCGACTTGCCCGAGCCGTTCGGGCCGGTGACGAGAAGGGCCTGCCCCTCGCGCAGCGAAAAGCCGATGCCGGAAAAAACCGTCTCGCCGCCGCGTTCGCCGCTCAGATTCTCGGCGATGAGCCGCATGAGTTCCCCTTGGCCTGAAATCGGGCGCCGCGCGCCGGCACCCAAGCAAAAATGGCAACTATGTGTCTAGAACTATTCCAGAAACTTCTCTATATCCGGCATACCAACCCCAGCGGTCGGGGAAGGCAACCTTTATTGCGCCGAATCGGCGCCATGCCGCAAGGCATGAGCGCACGGGGCGGACAGCGGAAATGGCCGTACCCGCACCCTTGCGCGTGATTGCATGCCATCGGAGTCCGTTCCTAGGCCGAACTGACCAGAATGGGATCGCACGTCGTGTCCAAATCTCTCGATAGTTTCAATTGCCGCCGCACCCTGACCGCAGGGGGCACCGAGTATGTCTATTACAGCCTCGTGGAAGCCGAGAAAAACGGGCTGGCCGGCATTTCGCGCCTGCCCTATTCGATGAAGGTGCTGCTGGAGAACCTGTTGCGCAACGAGGACGGCCGCACCGTCACCAAGGCGTCGATCGAGGCGGTGGCTGCCTGGCTCGCCGACAAGGGAACCGCCGGCGTCGAGATCGCCTACCGGCCGGCGCGCGTGCTGATGCAGGACTTCACCGGCGTTCCGGCCGTTGTCGACCTCGCGGCCATGCGCGACGCCATGGTGTCGCTCGGCGGCGACCCGCAGAAGATCAATCCGCTGGTGCCGGTGGACCTGGTCATCGACCATTCGGTCATCGTCGACGAATTCGGCACGCCGATGGCCTTCGCGCGCAACGTCGAGTTGGAGTACAAGCGCAACGAGGAGCGCTACAAGTTCCTGAAATGGGGCCAGCAGGCGTTCCACAATTTCCGCGTGGTGCCGCCCGGCACCGGCATCTGCCATCAGGTCAACCTCGAATATCTCGGCCAGGTGGTGTGGACCAACGCTGACGACGGCGAGGCCGTCGCCTATCCCGACACCTGCGTCGGCACCGATTCGCATACCACGATGATCAACGGCCTCGGCGTGCTCGGCTGGGGCGTCGGCGGCATCGAGGCGGAGGCGGCCATGCTCGGCCAGCCGGTCTCCATGCTGTTGCCGGAAGTCATCGGCTTCCGCCTCACCGGCAAGGTCAAGGAAGGCGTCACCGCCACCGACCTGGTGCTGACGGTGACCCAGATGCTGCGCAAGAAGGGCGTCGTCGGCAAGTTCGTCGAGTTCTTCGGCCCGGGCCTCTCCAACATGACGCTGGCCGACCGCGCCACCATCGGCAACATGGGCCCGGAATACGGCGCGACCTGCGGCTTCTTCCCGGTCGATGTCGAGACGCTGCGCTACATGACCATGTCCGGCCGCGCCGAGGACCGCATCGCGCTGGTCGAGGAATATACCAAGGCGCAGGGCCTGTGGCGCGAGGACAGCTCGGCCGATCCGGTGTTCACCGATACGCTGGAACTCGACCTCGGCACCGTGGTGCCCTCCATGGCCGGGCCGAAGCGCCCCGAGGGCCGTCAGGCGCTGGAGGACATTCCGGCCGGCTTCGTCAAGGCGATGGAAACCGAGTACAAGAAGGCGGCCGAGTTGCACAAGCGCTACCCGGTCGAAGGCGCCGACTACGATCTCGGCCACGGCGACGTGGTGATCGCGGCGATCACGTCGTGCACCAACACCTCCAACCCCAGCGTGCTGATCGGCGCCGGCCTTCTGGCGCGTAACGCCAACCGGCTCGGCCTCAAGCAGAAGCCGTGGGTGAAGACCTCGCTGGCGCCGGGATCGCAGGTCGTGGCCGAATATCTGGAGAAGTCGGGCCTGCAGAAGGAACTCGACCAGATCGGCTTCAACCTCGTCGGTTTCGGCTGCACCACCTGCATCGGCAATTCCGGCCCGCTGCCGGCGCCGATCTCGAAGACCATCAACGACAAGGGCCTGATCGGGGCGGCGGTGCTTTCGGGCAATCGCAACTTCGAGGGCCGCGTGTCGCCCGACGTGCAGGCCAACTACCTCGCCTCGCCGCCGCTGGTGGTGGCGCATGCGCTGGCCGGCACGGTGACGAAGGACCTGACCCAGGAGCCGATCGGCGAAGGCAAGGACGGCAAGCCGGTCTATCTCAAGGATATCTGGCCGACCTCCGCCGAGATCCAGGAGTTCATCGAGAAGAACGTCACGCGCGAACTGTTCGCGCGCAAATATGCCGACGTCTTCAAGGGCGACGAGAACTGGCAGAACGTCAAGGCGCCGAGCGGCCAGACCTATGCCTGGGACAACCAGTCGACCTATGTGCAGAACCCGCCGTACTTCGTCGGCATGGGCAAGTCGACGGGCGCGATTTCCGACATCAAGGGCGCGCGCGTGCTCGGCCTGTTCGGCGACAAGATCACCACCGACCACATCTCGCCGGCCGGTTCGATCAAGGCGGCCTCGCCCGCCGGCAAGTACCTGACCGACAACGGCGTCGGCGTGGCCGACTTCAACCAGTACGGCACGCGGCGCGGCAACCATGAGGTGATGATGCGCGGCACCTTCGCCAATATCCGCATCCGCAACCACATGCTGGGCGAAAACGGCAAGGAAGGTGGCTACACGATCCACTACCCTTCGAAGGAAGAGGAATCGATCTACGACGCGGCCATGCAGTACCAGCGCGAAGGCGTACCGCTGGTGATCTTCGCCGGTGTCGAATACGGCAACGGCTCGTCCCGCGACTGGGCGGCCAAGGGCACCAGCCTGCTCGGCGTGCGCGCCGTCATCGCCCAGTCCTTCGAGCGTATCCACCGCTCGAACCTGGTCGGCATGGGCGTGGTGCCGTTCACCTTCGAGGAAGGCACGTCCTGGGCCTCGCTCAACCTCAAGGGCGACGAACTGGTCGAGATCGACGGGCTCGCCACGATCAAGCCGCGCCAGCGGGCGGTCGCGAAGATCACCTACGGCGACGGGACGGTGAAGAACGTGCCGATCCTGTGCCGCATCGATACGCTGGACGAGCTCGACTACTACAAGAACGGCGGCATCCTGCAATACGTGCTGCGCGATCTCGCCGCATAAGCCGTTCCGTATCGGGCAGACTGAACAACCGCCGGGGCGAAAGCTCCGGCCGTTTTGTCTGGGCGGGTGAAAAATTTCACCGCAACGTGACTTCCGATTGACTGCCGCTTCTGCCACATATTTTAGCAATGAGAAGAAGAGCCGGTACCGCCGGCGGGAATTGGAACGGCCATGGTATCTCGACAAATGGTGCAGTTGGCGGCTGCCACGCTGGCCTTTTGCGCGTTTTCAGGGGCAGGGCTGGCCGGCCAGCCCGATGTTGCGCGGCCAAGCGCGGCCAAGCCCGAGACACCGCTGGGCGTGGTCGAGCTCTTCACCAGCCAAGGCTGCAGTTCCTGCCCGCCGGCCGACGAGCTTTTCGCCGACTTCGTGGCCAGGAAGGACATCGTCGCACTGGCCTATCACGTCGACTACTGGGATTATCTCGGCTGGAAGGACACGCTGAGCAGCAAGAAGAACACCGAGCGCCAATATGCCTATATGCGCGCTTTCGGCACCCGTTCGGTCTATACGCCGCAAGCGGTCATCAACGGGCGCACCCATGTCAACGGCGCCAGCCGTTCCGCCGTCGCCGATACGCTCGCCCATATGGACAAGAGCGCGCAGGGCATGCGCGTTCCCATCAAGGTCACCCAGGAAGGGGACGGCGTGGTGATCGAGGCGGGTGACGCTGGCATCGATCCGGCGACGCCGGTGGATGCCCATGTCGTCGTCGTCTATTTCGATCCGCCGCAGACGATCAGCATCGGCAAGGGCGAGAACAGCGGCCGGCGCGAGACCTATTGGAACGCCGTCTCCGATATCCAGACCGCCGGTATGTGGCACGGCAAGGCGCAGCGCTACGAACTGCCGATGAGCGAGATTTCGAAAAGGGGCGGCTGCGCCGTGCTCTTGCAGGCGATGGGCAAGGACGGGTTGCCGGGGCCGATCCTCGGCGCCGCCATGATCCGCAATCCGTAAGCCGCCCTGGTAGCGCTGCGGCGTTAGTGATAGCCGATGTCGTGGCGCACCTTGCCCCGGAATACCCAGTACGACCAGCCCGAATAGACAAGAATGACGGGAAGCAGGAACAGGGTTCCGACCAGCAGGAAGGCCTGCGTCGAGTTCGACGACGCCGCTTCCCACAGCGTGAAGCTGTGCGGCACGATATAGGGCCACAGGCTGACGGCGATGCCGAGATAGGATAGCGCGAACAGCACTACGGCGCCGATGAAGGGGCCGGCATGCGTGTCGCGCCCCAGGGCGCGCCAGACGAGGAAGGCCGCCAGCAGCGTCAGCAGCGGGATGGGCGCCAGCACCAGGATGTTCGGCCAGGAGAACCAGCGCTCGGCGATCGGCGCGCTGACCAGCGGCGTCCACAGGCTGACGATGCCGATGCCGACGAGGACGCCGATCAGGCTGACGCGGCCGTGCCGGCGGGCGCGTTCCTGGATATCGCCTTCCGTTTTCAGGATGAGCCAGCCGGCGCCGAGCAGGCTGTAGCCGAAGACGAGCGCCAGCCCGGTGAGCAGGGAAAACGGCGTCAGGAAATCGAAGGACGAGCCGACGAATTCGCGCCCCTGGATGTGGAAGCCCTGGATGTAGGAGCCCAGCATCACCCCTTGCGCGAAGGCGGCGATGGCCGAGCCGTAGCAGAAGCCATGATCCCAGAAGGTCTTGTGCGCGACGTCGCGGAAACGGAATTCGAAGGCGACGCCACGGAAGACCAGCGCAAGCAGCATGACCAGCACCGGGAAATACAGCGCCGGCACGACGATGGCGAAGGCGAGCGGGAACGCCGCCAGCAGCGCCAGCCCGCCGAGCACCAGCCAGGTTTCGTTGCCGTCCCAGATCGGCGCGATCGAGTTCATGACGAGATTGCGCGACTGGACGTCGGGTTCGAAGCCGTAGAGGATTCCGACGCCGAGGTCGAAACCGTCTAGCAGGACGTAGAAGAAGATGCCGGCGGCCAGAATGGCCGCCCAGATCGGCACGAAGCTGAACACCGTGTCCATCAAGCGCCTCCGTGCGGGGTGAGTTCGACGGTGACCGGCTGGCTCGGCCGCCCGCCCTCGATCAGCGGGTCTTCCTCGGGCTCCTCGTCGGCGGATTGGGGACCCTTGCGGACGATGCGCAGCATGACCCACGCGCCGGCCGGGAAGATGATGAGATAGGTGACCATGTAGAACAGTAGCGAGATCAGAACGTCCCGCCCGGTCAGCGACGGCGAGACGGCGTCTGCCGTGCGCAACAGGCCGTAGACGACCCATGGCTGGCGGCCGACCTCCGTTGTGGTCCAGCCGGCAAGCACGGCGAGAAAGCCCATCGGCCCCATGAACAGGCAGGCGCGAAGGAAGGCGGGGCTGTCGAACAGCCGCCCGCGCCAGCGCAGCCACCAGCTCGAAACCACCAGCGCCAGCATCAGCAGCCCGATGCCGACCATGGCGCGGAAGGCGTAGAAGGGCAGCGCCACCGGCGGCCGTTGATCGACGGGGAAATCCTTCAGGCCCTTCACGGTGCCGTCGAGGCTGTGGGTGAGGATCAGGCTGCCCAGTTTCGGCACTTCGACGGTGAAGCGGTTGCTGGCCGTGGCGTCGTCGGGAACGGTGAACAGGATCAGCGGCATGCTGCTCGTGGTTTCCCAGTTCGCTTCCATGGCCGCGACCTTGGCCGGCTGGTGCTCGAGCGTGTTGAGGCCGTGCAGGTCGCCGAGCAGGATCTGCAGGGGCACCAGGACGGTCAGCAGCCACAGCGTGATCGACATCATGGTGCGGGCTTCGGCCGAGTTCGCCCGCTTGCGCATCAGGTAGGCGTCGACCGCGACGACGACGAAGCCGGTGGTGATGTAGAAGGCGACGACGGTGTGGGCGAAGCGGTAGGGGAAGGAGGGATTGAAGACGATCTCGAACCAGTTGGTCGGGAAGAAGCGGCCGTCGATCACCTGGTAGCCGGCCGGCGTCTGCATCCAGCTGTTGGCGGCAAGGATCCAGAACGAAGACAGGAGCGTGCCGAAGGCCACCATCAGCGCGGCGAAGAAATGCGCCCAGGCCGGCACCAGCTTGCGCCCGAACAGGAGCACGCCGAGGAAAGCCGCCTCCAGGAAGAAGGCCGTCAGTCCCTCATAGGCGAACAGCGGCGCCAGCACGTTGGCGGTCACGTCCGAATAGCGGCTCCAGTTGGTGCCGAACTGGAAGGGCATGATGATGCCGGACACCACGCCGATGCCGAAGGCGACCGAGAAGATCTTGATCCAGAAGGTCGAGATGCGGAAATAAATTTCCTTGCCGGTGAAGAAATAGAGTCCCTCCAGCAGTGCGATGAAGGACGCCAGCCCGACCGTCAGTGCCGGCATCAGGATATGCCAGGCGATCAGCCAGGCGAATTGAAGGCGGGACAGAAAGAGCGGATCGAGTTCCATGGCGGGCGGCTCTGTTCACGGCATGCCGATCCCGGGCCGCAATTCTGCCTGCCGGCGGGGGAGGCAAAGCCGACTTAGGGCGCGCGCGGACTACATCAAGGTGCCTGGTGTTTTTGACGCGGGGTTTCAGCCGCGCCAGGCGAAGCGGGTCGCGGGAAACACCTCGGCCTGCCGCCGGGAAAGGGCGGCCCAGGCGTCGCGGGTGGAAGGGTCCGGCAGGATGGTCTCGGCGACGCTGGTCATGGCGTCGGCGGCCTTTTCGAAACTGTCGAACCAGCCGATGCCGACGGCCGCGCTGATGGCGGCGCCGAGCGAGGAGGCTTCGGCGCTCTGGCCCTTCTGGATCGGGATGCCGGTCGAATCGGCGACCATGCGGGTCCACAGCGGACTGTTGGCGCCGCCGCCGATGGCGACGATGCGGCTCGGCGCGAGCCCCTGCCAGCGCATTTCCTCCAGCGCGCGGGCGCTCTGCAGGGTCATCGCCTCCAGCCCGGCGCGGTAGAAATGGCCGAGCGTGTGGGAAGGGTGCATGCCGATGAAGCTGGCGCGCGCGTTCATGTCCCAGTGCGGGTCCATGCAGCCGACCAGCGTGGTGCCGGCCAGCAACCCGTCCGAGCCGATGGGGACGCCTGCCGCCTCGCGCTCCAGCCGGGAGAAGACCGCAGGATCGGCGCGGCCGCCGGCGAACATGTCGACGAACCAGTTGATGAAATAGGCGCCGGCCCGCTGCACGGCTTCGAGGAAGTAGCCGTTGCCGGTGGGCGAGGTCATGGTGCGCCAGTACGGCCCGAAGACGGGATTGGGCGACCACATGCCGGCGATGATGGCCGTGCCGAGATTGAGGTAGACGACGCCGTCGCGCACGGCGTTGGAGCCGAGGCCGGCACATTGGCCGTCGCCGCCGCCGGCGATGACAGGCGTGCCCTGCATCAGGCCCGTTGCCGCCGCCGCCCCGGCATGGACCGCGCCGACGCGGGTGCCGGTGCGGACCACCGCCGGCAGTTGCGAGGGCGCGATGCCGAGCGTGTCGAGGATTGGCCCGGACCATTCTTTAAGGGAAATGTCGAAGATGCCGAACGGGTCGGCGCTGGTCCAGCTTGCGCTCGGCGTGCCGGTCAGCCTCATCGTCAGGTAGCCGTGCACGTCGAGGATTTTTGCCGCGTGGTCGAGCCGCTCCGGCTCGTTTTCACGCAGCCATTTCAGCCGGTAGACGACGGGCGTGACGTCGATCGGCTTGCCGGTGATCTCATGCAGGCGCTGGCGGCCGAATTCTCCGGCGAAACGGTCGACCAGTCCGGCGGCGCGCTCGTCCAGCCACACGCTCGCCGGCCCGATGGCGTTGCCCTCGGCGTCGACCAGCGCCACCGTCTCGCGCTGGTTGGAAATGGCGATGGCGGCGATACGTTCCGGATCGACGGCCGCCGTCACCTGCCGCAGCGCGATCGTGGCGGCCTGCCACCAGTCGCCGGCCTCCTGCTCGGCGAAGTCTGGCCTCGGCCTGGCCAGTTCCAGCGGTGCGCGGCCCTCGGCCACCGCGTTGCCGTTCCGGTTCCAGGCAATGGCCTTGCAGGACTGGGTGGAACTGTCGAGGCCGATAACCAGGGGATCGCCGATGCTGCTCATGGTCTGTTCCGGGTTCGAGAGGCGCTATTCCAGCAAGGCGCGCGCGGTGGCCATGTCGGTAACGAGGTGGGTGGCGTAGCCGCCCCGGAGGCCGGCACGGATCGCCTCGGTCTTCTGTGGGCCGCCGGCGGCACAGATGCGGACCGGCATGGCTTTCAGTTCGTCGAGCGTGATGCCGATGGTGCGGCCTTCGAGCGGGCTCGGCAGCGGGCACCCCTCGGCATCGATCAGCCGGCCGATAATGACGCCGACCGCGCCCTGGCCGATCATGCCGGCAAGCCCCGCTTCGTCGGAAATCCCCGAGCGGGCGTAGGTGCTTTCGGGGCCGACGTCGCCGACGCCGAAGATGACCTTGCCGGCGGCGTGGATCATGCGGAACTGGTTGACCAGCATCGGCTCGCGCATCAACTCGTCATGCAGCCGCTCGCTGGAGACGATCGCCGGCGCCAGGAGGTTGATGCAGCGCGCGCCGAGGCGGTTCGCCATCAGCGAAGTGCAGAATTCCGGCGAGAAGTCGCTGGTGCCGATCGAGCTGCCGCACAACTGGACGACGCTGAGGTTCCTGGCGCGTCGGGGGCCGGAGATGGAGCGGGCCGCGGCCAGCACCGTCTTGCCCCAGGCGACGCCGATGGTGTCGTCGGTTTCGATCATCGAGGCGAGCAGCCTGCCCGCCGCTTCGCCGATGCGCTGGTCGGTATCGCCCCGGTTGAGGTCGGGGATGACGGCCGCGCTGGCGAGCCCATAGCGCTCGATCAGGGCGCGCGATTCCAGCGTGCGGGCAAAAGCCTCCTGGTCGATCTGCACGGAGACGAGGCCGGTCTCGCGCGCTTCCTGAAGGTAGTTGACGACGCTCGCCCGCGAGACGTTCATGGCCTTCGCCACCTCGCTCTGGTTGAGCTGGTCGACGTAATAGAGCCAGGCCGCCCACGCTACGGCGCCGTCGAATTCCGGCGGTGGCGGCGAGGCGGCGTTGCGCGTCGTGCTGGTGGCGTCAGAAGCGTCCATGACGCTGTTGTCGACCGGCCGAAGGAAACATGTCAAGGGTCGGCGACAAATCCATTGACAAAAGGCATTCGTGGGTGACAATTGTTTCGGCGCCGATGGACGCCATCGGCAAATGGGCTCTGGGCAGGAGTGCGTTCGATGACCAAACCGGCATCCGGTTCCTGGACCGGCCTGATCGACGAGATCCTGGACGGTCGCTGGACCAGCCCGGAAACCGGCAAGAAGGCAGTCGTCCCCTATGAGCGCATCGTCATCGAGGACAGCCTCGACGGGCGGGCGGCCGAGCTGGTCGGGGCGCTCGATCTCGGCAAGCGCTTTACGGTCGTTGCCGACGGCGCCACCTATGACGCGCTCGGCGAGCGCGTGGCGCGCGAATTGAAGGCGCTCGGTCCGGTCGAGACCGTGGTCCTCGACCACCCGCATGCCGACATGGCCAATGTCGAGAGCTTGACCGGCAAGCTGGCCGGCGCCGAGGCGGTGGTGGCGGTCGGCTCCGGCACCGTCAACGACCTCAGCAAATTCGTGACCGGGCGCACCGGCCGGCGCTACTGCGTGTTCGGCACCGCCGGCTCGATGAACGGCTATACCTCGACCACCGCCTCGATCACGCTCGAAAGCGGGCTGAAGGTGTCGCTGCCCTCGCACGGCCCGTCCGGCTTCTTCGTCGACCTCGGCGTCTCCGCCGCCGCCCCCACCTACCTGTCGGCGGCAGGCTTCGGCGATTGCCTTTGCCGTTCCGTCGCGCAGATCGACTGGTGGATGTCGCATCGCCTGCTCGGCACCGACTATCACCGCGTTCCCTTCCTCATCCAGGAAAAGGACGAGGCCGAGCTCAACAAGCGCGCGGCCAAATTGGCCGAGCATGACGTCGAGGCCAACGGCTATCTCTACCGAGTGCTGACGCTGTGCGGGCTCGGCGTTTCCTTCACCGGCGTTTCCAACCACGGCTCGATGGGCGAGCACCAGATCTCGCACTATATCGACTGCTTTGCCGGCGACCGGCACCCGGGAACGCTGCACGGAACGCAGGTCGGCGTCGCCTCGCTGACCATGGCGCGTCTGCAGCAGAAAATGCTTTCCGAGGAAAAGCCGCCGGTCGTCAAGCCGACGAAGATCGACGCCGCCGACATGGAGCGCCGCATGGGCGCTTCCGCCGCGCAGTGCCTCGATGAGTTGAAGAAGAAGGCTTTCGACGAACGGGGTGCCGCCGCCTTCAACGAGCGCCTGCAGGGGCTGTGGCCGCAACTGCGCCAGGAACTCAAGGCGTTCATGCTGCCCGTCGATGAAATGGTCGGTCTGCTCAAGTCGACCGGCGGCCCGACGACGGCGGCCGAACTCGGCGCCTCCCCCGACCTTTATCACGAGGCGGTGGTGCACTGCCGTGAAATGCGCAACCGCTTCTCGTTCCTGGACATCGCCGCCGATGCCGGGATGCTGGAGGATTTCGCGCGCGGGGAAGCGTAGGATGCGGATGCGCGCGCTGAGCGAGTTCCCGGCGGATGCGGCCGCTTCCATTCGCGGCGTCTTTTGCGATATCGACGATACCATCACCACCGAGGGGCGGCTGATGGCTGCGGCCTATGGCGCGCTGGAACGCCTGAGCGAGGCGGGGCTTGCGGTCGTGCCGATCACCGGCCGGCCGGCGGGCTGGTGCGACATGGTCGCACGCTTCTGGCCGGTGGCCGGCGTGGTCGGCGAAAACGGCGCCTTCTATTTCGCCTATGACGAAGCGACGCGAAAAATGGTGCGCGTCTTCACTGCCAGCGCGGCCGAGCGGGCCGACAACAAGCGTCGGCTCGATCATATCGAGAAGCGCGTGCTGGCCGAGGTGCCGGGTGCTGCGGTTTCGGCCGACCAGGCCTATCGCGAGGCCGATCTCGCCATCGACTTCCGCGAGGACGTGCCGGCGCTACCGCCGGGCGAGGTTCAGCACATCAAGCAGATTTTCGAGGAGGAGGGCGCGGTCGCCAAGATTTCGTCCATCCACGTCAACGGCTGGTTCGGCCAATACGACAAGCTATCGATGACGCGGCGGTTCGCGGCCGAGCGGCTGGGCGTCGACCTCGACGCTGATAAGGCGGCCTACGTGTTCGTCGGCGACAGCCCGAACGATGCACCGATGTTCGGCTTTTTCCCGAATGCCTGCGGCGTCGCCAACGTCCGGGATTTTGCCGGACGCATCGAGGCCGAACCGGCATTCGTCGCCAGCGGGCGCGGCGGTGCCGGATTCGTCGAGATCGCCGACATGCTGTTGGCGCGGCGCCGGCCGGGCGCAGGCTGAACCGGAACGCATGAACGTGGGAGGCGTCGTGCAGGACAGGAGAGCGGAGAGGGATTGCGGAAAGGGCGCCGGCAGAAGGCGCGGCCTTGTCGTGGCCACTCCCGGCGTCGCGTCTTGTCACCGGCTGGCCGACGATCTAGCGTTCCGACAAGTGCACAGGACACCAGCAACCGCGCGCGGCATGGCCGGGCGTCTTGGGAGGGATACGTGCAAGCTGCCCAGGTAAGACGTTTCGTGATCTCGGATCATCCGTTGCCCTGGCTGTTGCCGCTGGTGGCGATCCTGCTCGTATTCACGGTCTATCCGCTGTTCTACAACATCTGGCTCAGCTTCCACGAATATGCGCCGCGCCGGCGCGCGCTCGAATATGTCGGCACCCGCAACTGGGTGCAGTTGTGGGAGGACGCGCGCTTCTGGCAGTCGCTCACCATCACCTTCGTCTATTTCGCGGTGGCGCTTGCCATCGAACTGGTGCTGGGCATGGCGATCGCGCTTTTGCTCGACAGCGACGGCTTCGGCTTCGGCTTCCTGCGCGGCCTGCTGACGATGACGCTGGTCATTCCGCCGGCCATCGCCGGCATGATGTATCTTTTGATGGAAGATCCGCAATTCGGCGTCATCAGCTACTTCCTGCAATGGACGGGCCTGCTCGATCCGGCGCATCCGATCCTGGCGACCGCCTCCACCGCGCTTGCCGGCGTGCTGTTGCCGGAAATCTGGCAGTGGACGCCGTTTATGGTGTTGATCTTCCTCGCCGGCCTTCGGGCGCTGCCGCGCGAGCCCTACGAGGCGGCGATGATCGACGGCGCTTCGCAGTGGCAAATCTTCCGGCGCATCACGCTGCCGATGATGTCGAAGGTGATCGCCATCGCGGTGCTGATCCGCGGCATCGACCTGTTCCGTGTCTTCGACTACGTTTTCGTGATGACCTCGGGCGGGCCGGGAACCTCGACCTACACGCTGTCGCTCTATGCCTGGCAGCAGACGTTCAGCTTCGTCAAATGGGGCTATGGCGCGACGCTCAGCCTGGTCACGCTGGTCATCATCCTCGTCGTCGCCAGCCTGTTCATCAAGGTCGCCAAGGTGAGGTGGTGAGATGAATGCTTCGATCGCCTCGCGCACGCTGCGCACCCTTGCCGCCTGGGTCGTCGTCGGGCTGTTCTTCTTCCCGATCTACTACTGGACCTCGGTGGCGTTCAAATATGGCAACGATATCTTCAGCCGGCCGCCGAACCTGTTCCACTTCACGCCGACCTTCGACAATTTCCAGAAGGTGTTCGGCATCTCGCTGGGGGCTGGCGGCGTCACGGTGACGCCCGGCGGCGGCAACTTCTTCATGGCGCCGCGGCTGTGGGATTCGATCGTGGTGGCGACGCTGTCGACGCTCGTCGCCATCGTCATCGCCACGCTCGCCTCCTACGCCCTGTCGCGCATGCAGTTTCGCGGCCGCCATCACTTCGTCAACTGGGTGCTGTCGACGCGCATGATGCCGCCGGTCGCGGTCGCGGTGCCGATGTTCTTCATCTACAAGGGTTTCGGCCTGCTCGACACCTTCACCGGCATGGTGCTGATCCATGCGCTGATGAACCTGCCGCTGGCCGTGCTGTTGATGAAGAGCTTCTTCGACGACATTCCGGCCGAGATCGACGAGAGCGCCATCGTCGACGGCGCCAGCCGCTTCCTCATCTTCCGGCGCATCGTGCTGCCGATGGCCAAGGGCGGCATCGCCGCCACCGCCGTGCTGTGCTTCATTTTCAGTTGGACGGAATTCCTGTTCGCGCTGACGCTGACCACCACCGGGCTGAAGACGGTGCCGGTCGTGTCCTCGACCTTTGTCACCTCGATCGGTACGGCCTGGGGCAACATGGCGGCACTCGGCGCTGCCTCGATCGTCCCTGCATTCATCTTCATTCTGTTGGTTCAGAAGCACCTGGTGCGCGGGCTCACCATGGGCTCGCTGAAACAATAGAGGGGAAAGGCTCAAATTCGCAGCCTTCGCAAACGCGAATTGAAACGGAGGAGTAGACAATGAAAGACAGCATCAGAAAGGCCTATCTCGCCTCTGTCACCGACAGCTTCGTCAAGGGACAGATGGACCGTCGTACCTTCCTGCGTGCCGCCGGGAAACTCGGTCTCGGCGCCGGCGTCCTCGGCATGGGCCTCGGCGCGCGCCCCTTCTACACGATGAGCCAGGCGCAGGCCCAGGAACAGAACCTGAAGCCCAGCGACGAAGTGATGAAATGGCTGGCCGATGTCGGCAAGCCGTTCGCCGGCACGACTCTGAAACTGGCGACGGAATCGACGCCGCCGTCCAACGCCATCGCTACCCAGCTCAAGCAGTATTTCGAGGAAGCCTCGGGCATCAAGATCGAGATCGAGGTGCTGCCGCTGGAACAGGTGCTGCAGAAGCTGACGCTCGACGTCGCCTCCAGCCTCGGCACCTACGACCTCTACTATATCGACCAGAGCTGGGCGGCCAATTTCAGCCAGGACGTGTTCGACCCGCGCGAGCAGTTGAAGAACGCCGACCTCGCCATGCCCAACTACAATATCGACGATTTCCTCAAGCCGCTGGTCGACGGCATCGCCATGTACAAGGACACGATGGTCGGCGTGCCCTACGACATTCCGATCTTCATCATGCAGTACCGCAAGGACATCTGGGACGAGCTGAAGCTGCCGGCTCCGACCACGATGGAGGACCTGCTCAACGCCTCCAAGGCGATCACCGACGCCAAGGGACCGAACGTCTACGGCACCAGTGGCCAGATGAAGTCGGGCCACTACAGCCTCGAATGCGACTGGACGGCGTGGCTTTGGGGCCATGGCGGCTCGGTCTTCGACAAGGACGGCAAGTTCTGCGGCAACGACGAGCGCGGCCTCGAGGCGATGGCCTATTGGGACAAGCTCAAGGCCACCATGCCGCCCGGCGTCGACGGCTGGACCTGGGACGGCGAGGGCCAGTCGGTGGCGCAGGGCGTCGCCGCCTCGATGCTGTCGTGGGGCGAGTTCTTCCCGTTCTTCGACGACCCCAAGGCTTCCAAGGTCTCGGGCCTGATGGAGGCGATCGTGCCGCCGAAGCCGACCACCGCGCTTCGGACCGTCAGCGATACGGCCTTCGGCGAAATCCCCGGCGTCGGCCACCAGGGCGGCTCGTCGCTGGCGGTGTCGAAATACTCCAAGGCGCCGGACGCGGCCTGGGTGTTCATGCAGTGGGCGACCTGCGCCGACACGCAGGCGCTGATCACCGTGCTCGGCGGCGGCACCGGCCCGACGCGCACCAGCGTCTACGACGACCCGCGCGTCAAGGCCAATGCCCGCGTCGGCGCCGGCACCACGCGCCACCTGCCGGTGGTGCGCGACACCATCGCCAACTACATGGGCTCCGAGCCGGACCTGCCGGCCTGGGCGGAAATCTCCAGCGACACGATCCCGGTTGCGCTCGGCAAGTATTTCGCCGGCCAGTCGGGCTCGGCCAAGGAGACCATGGACGCGCTGAAGGCCCAGGTGGACGACATCGTCGCCAAGGGCTGATCTTTCTTCACCGGGGCGGCGCACGCCGCCGCCCCGGCCTGTCCAATCATGCAAGGGGAACCCATGGCCGATAAACCATTGGTGGCAGTGACGGGAGCGAGTTCGGGCATCGGCGAGGCCGTCGCCAGGGCATTCTCGGCGGCCGGCCATCCGGTGCTGATGATGGCGCGCCGGCTGGATCGCATGGAAGCGCTCGACCTTCCCGACAGCATGGCGCGCAAGGTCGATGTCCGCGACCGCGCGGCAATCGCCGCCGCCGTGAAGGAGGCGGAGGCAAAATACGGGCCGGTGGACATGATGTTCGCCAATGCCGGCATCGCGCGGCTCGCCGACATCGGTCGCCAGCCGCCCGAGGAATGGGACGAGATGATCGACATCAACACCAAGGGCATGCTGAACACGGTGCATGCGGTGATGTCGGGCATGATGGCGCGCCGCCGCGGCACGCTGTTCATGATGAGCTCGATCGCAGGCCGCAAGGTCTATCCCGACCACACCGTCTATTGCGGCACCAAGTTCTTCGTCCACGCGATCTCGGAATCGCTGCGCGATTACCTTTCCGACTACGACGTGCGCGTCATCGTGCTTTCGCCCGGCGTCATCGAGACGGAAGTGCTGGGCGGCGTGCTCGACCCGACGACGCTTGCCAACTACAAGGCCAACAAGGCCAGGATGGGCGGCGGCATCGGGCCGGAGCATGTCGCGGGCCTCATGCTGCATGCCTACCAGATACCGCAGAACGCGCTGGTGCAGGAGATCGTCATCACGCCTACCCGTCAGAAATACTGACGGGCCGGTTCCGGAGAGAGCGAATGGCAACCGTAGAATACAAGAACATCGCCAAGGTCTTCGGCAATGTGGAGGTGATGCGCGATATCTCGCTCAGCATCGCCGACCGCGAATTCGTCGTGCTGCTCGGCCCCTCGGGCTGCGGCAAGACCACGCTCCTGCGCATGACGGCGGGGCTGGAAACGGTGACCAAGGGCGACCTGTTCATCGCCGATAGGCGCGTCAACGACGTGCACCCGCGCGACCGCAACATCGCCATGGTGTTCCAGAACTACGCGCTCTACCCGACGATGAAGGTGTTCGACAATATCGGCTTCAGCCTGGAAGTGGCCAGGGTGCCGAAGGCCGAGATCAGGAAGAAGGTCGAGTGGGCGGCCGAAATCCTCAATCTCACCCCCTATCTCGACCGCTACCCGAAGGAGCTTTCGGGCGGCCAGCGCCAGCGCGTCGCCATGGGGCGCGCCATGGTGCGCGAGGCGGAAGTCTTCCTGTTCGACGAGCCGCTGTCCAACCTCGACGCCAAGCTGCGTGCGCATATGCGGCTGGAAATCCGCCAACTGCACAACCGGCTCGGCACCACCACCATCTACGTCACCCACGACCAGATCGAGGCCATGACCATGGCCGACAAGATCGTGCTCATGCACGCCGGCAAGATCATGCAGATCGGCACGCCGGACGAGGTCTACGAGCGGCCGAACTCGAAATACGTCGCCGACTTCATCGGCTCGCCGTCGATGAATTTCTTCGAGGGCACGGTCGAGGCCGCTGGCGTTCCACGTTTCGTCGCCGAAGGCATTTCCATCGACCTTTCGCCGGGTGTCGGGGCAAAGGCGGGCCAGAAGGTCATCCTCGGCGTGCGCCCGAACGACCTCGGCATTGCCGATGCGGGCGGTATCAAGGGCCAGGTCGTCCTGTGCGAGACCACGGGCGCCGACATGCAGGTGCATGCGCGCGTCGGCACCTTCGAAACGGTTGCCGTGGTACCGCGCGGCGAGCGCCGGGCGCCCGGTTCGCCGGTCAGCCTTTCGGTGCAGCCCGACAAGGTGCACCTGTTCGATGCGGCGACGGAGCAGCGCATCGGCTGATCGAGGTTGCCGGCGGAGCAGGCATCTTGAGCCGGCCGGCGTCCCGGGGTATAGCCAAGCCATGAAATCCCACGAGCGCGACAAACTGGACGATCTCTCCAAACGCCTGCGCGAGGAGCAGAAGGGGCTGTTGCTTGTCGCCGCCCAGTCGAACGGCCTGCCCAGCCAGAGCACGCTGCAACGCGTCGCCCAGCTCGAGCTGAACATCTCGGCGATCGAGAATACGCTGGCCGACGAACAGGCCTGAGCCGAGGCTGACAGGCCCGGCGGATGCCTGCCGGCCTTGTGACGATTCCCGTCCGCGCTTATGTCTGGGGCAGTTGCCGGTCTTTTTCCGGCAAGAGCGAGGTTTCCATGCCGGAAGCAAATGCTGCCAGGGCCATCGAGCGGGAGCAGGGCGGCCAGCCGACGCCGCCCGTTTTCGACAACAGCTATGCGCGGCTCCCCGACCGCTTCTTCGCAAGGCAGGAGCCGAGCCCGGTGCCGGCCCCGCGCCTCATCCGCGTCAACCGGCCGCTTGCCGCCGAACTTGGCCTCAATCCCGCCTGGCTGGAAAGCGCGGACGGTCTCGCCATGCTTGCCGGCAACCGGTTTCCCGACACCGCCGAGCCGATCGCGCTGGCCTATGCCGGCCACCAGTTCGGCAATTTCGTGCCGCAGCTCGGCGATGGGCGGGCGCTGCTGGTCGGCGAGGTTGTCGACGCCATGGGGCAGCGTCGCGATATCCAGCTCAAGGGATCGGGACCGACGCGGTTTTCGCGCAACGGCGACGGGCGTGCCGCCCTCGGCCCGGTGCTGCGCGAATATATCGTCAGCGAGGCGATGGCCGCCCTCGGCATTCCGACCGCGCGCACGCTGGCGGCGGTGCTGACCGGCGATCCGGTCTATCGCGAGACGCGGCTACCGGGAGCGGTCGTGACGCGGGTCGCGGCCAGCCATGTGCGCATCGGCACCTTCCAGTTCTTCGCCGTGCGCCGCGATGTCGAGGCGCTGAGGACGCTGGCCGACTATGTGATCGAGCGTCACTACCCGACGCTCGCCGGCCGTGACGACCGCTATCTCGGGCTGCTGGAGGCAGTGATTGCGGCGCAGGCCGGGCTGGCGGCGCGCTGGATGCTGGTCGGGTTCATCCATGGCGTGATGAACACCGACAACATGACCATTTCCGGCGAGACCATCGACTACGGGCCGTGCGCGTTCATGGACGCCTATGACCCGGCGACCGTGTTCAGTTCCATCGACGTGCAGGGGCGCTATGCCTATGCCAACCAGCCGCGCATCGCCGCCTGGAACCTGACGCGCTTTGCCGAAACCCTTCTGCCGCTGCTCGATGACGACGAGGACGCAGCCATCGCCAGGGCGGAAGGCGTGCTCAAGGGATTCCAGCCGACCTACCAGGCGGCGTTCCATGGCGGGCTGAGGCGCAAGCTGGGCTTGCTTACCGAGCAGGAGGGCGACATCCAGTTGATCGGTGACCTGTTTTCGTTGATGGCGGCGAGCCGTGCCGATTTCACTCTGACGTTCCGGGGTCTATCGGGCGAGATTGACGGGCAGGCGGGCAAAGGGGCGACGCGCGAGTCGTTCATGGATCTTGCGGCGTTCGACGATTGGGCGGTCCGCTGGCGCGCCCGGCTGGAAAGCGAGGATATCGACGCCAGCCGTGAGGCGATGCTGTCGGCGAACCCGAAATATATTCCGCGCAACCACCAGGTCGAGGCGGCGATCAGGGCGGCGGTCGAAAACGAGGATTTCGGCCCGTTCGAACAGATGTTGGCGGCAACCGGAAAACCGTTCGACGAACAGCCGCGGATGGCGGCCTATGCCCTGCCGCCGCGAGAAGACGAGCGGGTGCTGCAGACGTTCTGCGGGACTTGAGGCCGGCTGCTGCTCAGGGCTTGTCGCCGCCCGGCTCGTAGGTGTAGCGGAAGTCGCAGTGGTCGGCGCCCTGCATCAGCGTCTGCGTGCGCTTCAGCTTGATGTCGGGATTGTAGCCCTGGCAGAAAACGCCGTCGCGGTTGCACGACAGAAGATGCCCGATCTTGCCGAGGCCCATTTCGCGATAGGTTTCGGCGTAGCGGCAGCGCTTGACGTTGTAGTCGAAATGCGTGGCGTCGGCGCGCACGACCTCGACCTGGAGGGCGTCGTCCTTGGTCCACAGCGATTGCAGCGCCTGGAAGGTGAGCAGATTGGCGCCGCCTTCCGTCTTTGCCGCGAACGACGCGCCGGCGTCGATGGCCGCCTTGCTGATGGCTTCGTCGAGGATCGCCTGGGCGCGCACCTCGCCGATTTCGCGAACCATGCCCTCATAGATGGGCGCGATGATGGCGGCTTCGATCTTGCGGCGCTGCAAAATCCCGATTTCGCCTTCCGTTGCCGGGTTTGCGCTGCTGGTGGATTCCATTTTCCCTGCCTTTACGTCTGCTTGTCCGGCAGACGATAGGCCGATCGGCCGCGAAGGTCATCGGTTTTCGGCAGGCGCGGCTACGAGGCGATGGAAAGTTCCGGCCTCAGGCCCGTGGCGACGACGGAAACCCGGAACTTCCCCTGCAGCGAGGTGTCGAAGATGGCGCCGACGATGATGTCGGCGTCCTGGTCCACTTCCTCGCGGATGCGGGTCGCGGCCTCGTCGACCTCGAACAGGGTCATGTCGGCGCCGCCGGATATGGAGACGAGCACACCCTTGGCCCCGGCCATGGAGGTTTCGTCGATCAGCGGGTTGGCGATGGCTGCCTCGGCGGCCGCCTTGGCGCGTCCGTCGCCGGTGGCCTCGCCCGTCCCCATCATGGCACGGCCCATGTCGCGCATCACCGATTTGACGTCGGCGAAATCGAGATTGATCAGGCCTTCCTTGACGATCAGGTCGGTGATGCAGCCGACGCCGGAATAAAGCACTTGGTCGGCCATGGCGAAGGCGTCGGCAAACGTCGTCTTGGCGTCCGCGACCCGGAACAGGTTCTGGTTGGGGATGACGATCACGGTGTCGACGCTTTCGCGCAGCCGCTCGATTCCCTGCTCGGCCGCCTGCATGCGCCGCTTGCCTTCGAAGGCGAAAGGCTTGGTCACTACCGCCACCGTCAGGATGCCGGCCTCGCGCGCCGCCCTGGCGATCACCGGCGCCGCTCCGGTGCCGGTACCGCCGCCCATGCCGGCGGTGACGAAGCACATATGGGTGCCGGAAAGATGATCCATGATCTCGTCGATGGATTCCACCGCCGCCGCCTGGCCGACTTCCGGCAGCGATCCCGCGCCGAGCCCTTCGGTCACGTGCACGCCGAGCTGGATCAGCCGGGTCGCCTTGGACATGGCCAGCGCCTGCGCATCGGTATTGGCGACGACGAATTCCGCCCCTTCCAGCTTCTTGGCGATCATGTTGTTGACGGCATTGCCGCCGCCGCCACCGACCCCGATCACGGTGATCTTAGGCCTCATTTCCGCAATCTCCGGCCTGGGCTTGGTGTTCATGACTGGAAATCCTCTAGAAAGGGCCAGCGATCGGCTTCCTTACCGGGCTGAGAACAGGCGAATCGGGTTGATGCAATGCGGTGCCAAGGAATCAGAGGGCGCAGCCCCGCGCAAGCGTGAACTGCTTTGGCTGGCCAAACCCGTTCACGGGAGCGACCGTGCCGTGCCGGTGTCAGACCCAGATATCAGGACCGATCTCAGGCCCTGGTCTCAGGCAAATACATGCGCCTTGCCGCTGACGCTGATGCGCACGATCTCGCCCACCGTCGGCGCATCCATGCCCGGCTTGCGCAGGACGAGCGGCGTATTGGCGATCGCCGCCGCGTCGGGCGGGTCGGGATTGTTGAGAAGGCGCACCGCGACCATGCAGGTCGGGCCGCCGAATTCCAGTTCCACTACCTCGCCGAACAGCATGTCGGGCGTACCCGACATGCCCTCGCGGGCGGTCCGTTTCAGAAGCAACTGCTCGGGCCGGAGCATGATGCGCGCATTGTCGCGCGCTTCCTTCGTCTCGACGGCGATCCGGCCGAGCGTGCATTGCGCGAAGCCGTCGCGAAGGCTGGCC
The DNA here is from genome assembly GCA_049650385.1 of Mesorhizobium sp. Classification (GTDB taxonomy): domain Bacteria; phylum Pseudomonadota; class Alphaproteobacteria; order Rhizobiales; family Rhizobiaceae; genus Mesorhizobium. The sequence continues at coordinate 123,809 of JBASAA010000035.1, read as the reverse complement.
GGCAGGATGATGGCGTCGCCAAGGAATTCGGCCACCATGCGGTTCTTCGGCCGCAGGTAGAGCTCGCGCGGCGTACCCACCTGCGAAAACTTGCCGTCACGCATCACCGCCACCTGGTCGGCGAAGGACAGTGCTTCCGCCTGGTCGTGGGTGACGAGGATCGTTGCGATCCCCGCCGCCTCGAGAAGTTCGGCGACGGCCTTGCGCATGGAAACGCGCAGGCCGGTGTCGAGCGCCGAGAACGGTTCGTCGAGCAGCATCAGCCGCGGCTTCACCGCCATCGCGCGGGCGAGCGCGACGCGCTGCTGCTGGCCGCCGGAGAGTTCGTGCGGCCGGCGTTTCAGGATCGCCTTGTCCAGCCCGACGATATAGGCGAGCTCGGTGATGCGGGCGTCACGGCCGGCTTCGTGCCGGTTGATGCCGAAGCCGATATTGTCGGCGATGGTGAGATGCGGAAACAGGGCGCCGTCCTGCGCCACCAGGCCGATGCTGCGCTGGTGCGCGGGCACGCCGGCGCCGTCCTGCGCCAGCACTTCGCCGTCGAGTTCGATGCGGCCGCTGTCGGGTGCCTCGAACCCGGCGATCAGCCGCAGCAGGGTGGTCTTGCCGCAGCCCGATGGGCCGACGATCGCCGTGCGGCTTCCCGCCTCCACCGTGAGGTCGACGCCGGAAAGGGCGGCGACGGGGCCGTAGCGCTTTTCGAGGGCATGGAATTCGAGGAAGCTCATCGCCCGGCCATCCGCTTTGACTGGACATAGAGCAGCCAGGTCAGCGGCATCGACGCCATCACCATGATCAGGGCATAGGGGGCGGCGGCCGCGTAGTCGATCTCGCCGCTATAGGCCCAGAAGGCCAGCGCCAGCGTGCGGGTGCCGTTGGGGGCCAGCATCTGGGTTGCGGTGAGCTCGTTCATGATGCCGAGCGCCACCAGCGCCATGCCGGCCGCAGCCCCCGGCGCGGAAAGCCGGATCGTGGTCACCCACAGCGCGTTGAGCGGACGCCGCCCGAGGTTGCTCGCCGCCCGCTCCAGTTCGACCGGCGCCTGCGCGATCGAGGCGCGCAGCGAGATCAGCGCACGCGGCAGGAACATCAGCGCATAGGCGGTGACGATGGTGAAGACGGTCTGGTAGAGCGGCATCGCCACGCGCACGGTGATCGTCACCAGCGCCAGCGCGATGACGACGCCGGGCAGCGAGCCGACGATATAGTTGCAGCCCTCGAGCAGGCGTTGCAGCGGCCCCGGCGCGCGGATCGACAGCCAGGCCATGGGGATGGCGGCGACCGTCGCCAGCACACCGCCGGCAACCGCCAGGAAAATGGTCTGGCCGAGTGCCAGGCCGATCTCGTCCAGCCGCCATACCTGCACCCCGCCGGCGACGAGCCAGCGGCCGATGGTGAGGAACGGCACGCCGAGCGCCAGCACTGAAACCAGCGCCATCAGCACCAGGCAGGGCAGGGTGGCGCGGCCGAGCCGCACCGGCGGCAGATGCCGGGCAGCCCCCGAGCCGACGCGGGCATAGCGCTCCTCGCCGCGCACCAGCACCTCGATCGCCAGGAGCACGAGGCAGCAGGTGACCAGCACGCCGGCCAGCATGTTGGCCGCCGGGCCGTTGAAGGTGGACTGGAACTGGTCGACGATCGCCGTCGTGAAGGTGTCGAAGCGGATGAACACGAACAGCCCGTATTCGGCCAAGAGGTGCAGGCCGACCAGCAGCGAGCCGCCGCAGATAGCGAGCCGCAGTTGCGGCAGCACGACGCGCAGGAAGACACGCCATGGCGCATGGCCGAGCGAGGCGGCGGCGTCTTCCAGTGCCGGATCGAGCCGGCGCAGGGAGGCTGCGATCGGCAAGTAGAGAAACGGGAAATAGGCGATCACCGACACCAGCACGCCGGCGCCGAGCCCGTGCAGGCCAGGGATCAGGGTGATCCAGGCATAGGAGTGGACAAAGGCCGGAACCGCCAGCGGCGCGACCGAGAGCCACGCCCACCAGCGCGCGCCCGGCAGGTCGCTGCGCTCGGTCAACCAGGCCAGCGCAACCGAAAGCGCGATGCTGAGCGGCACGCTAAGCACCATCAGCGAGATGGTGTTGGTGAGCAGTTCGCCGACGCGCGGCCGGAAAACCAGCGCGGATACGGTCTCCCAGCCGCTCTGGATGGCCATGAAGACAACGAAGCCGAGCGGCAGCAGTGCAAACAGCGAGACGAAGAGGGCCGCGAGGGTCATCCATGACAGCGGCAGCCACCGGCGCGTGCGGCCGCCTGCCAGGGCGAGCGGCGCAACCATTTCCGCGGAGGGAAGCGCGGACGGCATCAGGAGGCAAGCACCGCGAAGGCGAGAGCCCGGGAAGCGGCAAGGCGGCGTATTGTCATCGGCGTGCGCCATGTTGAAACGTAAGTGCTCCCGCGGTTGGTCCCGCGGGAGCGCATTGGGTTGCCCTTTTAGGCCGTGCGACGGCTAAAGCAAGCCGGCTGCCGTCATCAGGTCGGTGACCTTCTTCGAATTCAGCTTCGAGGGATCGATCTTCGGAGCCTGGAGATCGGCAAGCGGCACCAGCTTGGGATTGGATTCCGCGCCGTTGCCGACCGCGTACTCATAAGACGTGCCATTCTTCAGGATGTCCTGGCCGCCCTTGCCGGCGATCCACTTGATGAAGGCCTGCGCTTCCTTGGGATGCTTGCTGGAGGCAAGCACGCCGCCGCCCGAGATCGAGACGAAGGCGCCCGGATCCTCGTTCTTGAAATAATGCAACTCGACGTTCTTGCTGTTTTCGCCGGTCTTGGCCTGATCTCCGAACCAGTAGTAATGGTAGATGACGCCGCCATCGATCTCGCCGGCGTTGACGGCCTTCATCACCGTGCCGTTGCCCTTGTAGGCCGTAAAGTTTTCCTTCATCGCCTTCAGCCAGGCGGCGGTCGCTTCCTCTCCCTTGAGTTCGAGAAGCGCGCTGACGATGGCCTGGAAGTCGGCTCCCGAAGGCGAGGCGGCCCAGCGGCCCTTCCAGCTCGGATCGGCCAGGTCGAGCAGCGACTTGGGCAACTGGTCGGCGGAAAGTTTTTCCTTGTTGTAGGCAAACACCGTGCTGCGCGCGGCAATGCCGATCCACTTGCCGCTCGACGGGCGGAACTGCTCGGGAACCAGCACCAGCGTGTCGGCGTCCACCGGCGCGAACAGGCCGGCGTTTTCGACCAGCACCATGGCCGGCGAGTTTTCCGTCAGGAAGACGTCGGCCGGGGAGGCGGCGCCCTCGGCGACGATCTGGTTGGAGAACTCGCTGTCGCCACCGTTGCGCAGCGTGACCTGGATGCCGGTTTCCTTGGTGAAGCCCTCGGCCCATTCCTTGGCCAGGCTTTCATGCTGCGCGTTGTAGACGATGATGCCGTCTTCCTGGGCGAGCGCCGGCGACAGGGCGATGCCGGTGAGGGCAACGGCGCCGGTAAGGGCGGATAGGATGGACTTCATGGCTTTCTCCAACGGATTTTCCGTCAGCTATCAATATATGATTATTGTAGTCAAGTTTTGTTCGTGCCGGCGGCGGTAAATTTTCCTTGCGGCCTCGGCGTGGCTTCGAAGGGTAGCCTGCTCGTTCCGATGCCTGCTGCCATGCCGGTGAAAGGCACGCCGGCGACCTCCGCGTCCTGATGAACCGATCAACTTTTCTGACTGTTTCAGGCCATGACTTTGCTGTAGAAGGCGCCCTCCGCCGATCACGTTCATTTGAAGGAAGCGGACGCGTGCCCATATGAGGGCATCGCCGAACCATCGGCCGAAGGTCCGCACACCGGAAGGACGACAATGCCGAAAGTCAGGTTTCACAAGCTTGCCGCCCTCGTCGTGCTCGTCGGCTTCGCCGCCTGGGTGGCGACCGGTGAGTTCTCCTCGGTGGGAAGTGCCGCCGACCCGCAGAAGCAGGAAGCGGCCGGGAAGCAGGAGGCCGAGGTCAAGGCGCCGGTGCGCACGGTCGCGGTGGTGAAGCCGCCGCGCGCCATGCATGCGCGCGCCATCCGCATTTCCGGGGTCACGGAAGCCGACAAGCGCGCGGTGCTGGCGACACGCGTCGGCGGCGTCATCGCCAGGCTGCCGGTGCGGCAGGGCCAGCACGTCAAGGCGGGCGACCTGATCCTGATGCTCGACGCGGAGGAAAAGGTTGCCGCCGTGGACAGCGCCAAACAGTTGCTGGCGCAGCGGCAGGCGGAACTTTCGGCCGCTGAACGCCTGACCAAGTCGGGCAACCTGCCGGCGCTGCAACTCGATACCGCCCGCTCGGGCCTGATCGCCGCGCAGTCGGGGTTGCGCGCCGCCGAGGCCGAACTCGACCGCAACGAGGTGAAGGCGCCGTTCGACGGCGTCGTCGACCGTATCCCGGTCGAACTGGGCAGCGCCATCATGCAGGGCGGCGAGGTCGCCACCGTGCTTGCGCTCGACCCGGTGATCGCGCGCGGCGAGATCAGCGAGCGCGACCTGCGCTTCGTCAAGGTCGGCGACGCGGCCGACGTGCGGCTGGTCAACGGCGACACCGTTACCGGCAGGCTGCGCTACATCAGCCGCGACGCCTCGGCGGCGACGCGGACGTTCCGCGTCGAGGTGGCGATCGCCAATCCGGACGGGGCCATCCCGGCCGGCATGACGGCGGAAATCACGCTGCGGACGGCGCCGACCGATGCCGTGATGCTGCCGCGCTCGGTGGTGACGCTGAGCGGTGACGGCGATCTCGGCATCCGCGCCGTCGACCGCAACGACAAGGTGGTGTTCTTTCCCATCGACCTCATCGACGATACGCCCAAGGGACTGGTGCTGGCCGGCATCCCCGACGATGCGCGGGTGATCGTTTCAGGGCAGGAGCTGGTGGCCGAAGGCGATGTCGTCGAGCCGGTCGAGGCGGATGCGCAAACCGTCCGCAAGCTGGCGGGTGAAGCCGGGGCCGGGACCCAGTAGCCATGGATATCGTCAGGCTCGCGATCCGCAACGCGCGGCTCACCATATCGGTGCTGGTGTTCCTGCTGCTGGCGGGGGCGGTCGCCTACCAGTCGGTGCCGAAGGAAGCCGAACCCGACGTGCCAATCCCGATGATGTATGTCGGGCTGATCTATCAGGGAATCTCGCCGGAGGATTCCGAGCGGCTGCTGCTCAGACCGATGGAAACCAGGCTGAAGAACCTCAAGGGCCTGAAGGAAATGCGTTCGGCCGCCTTCCAGGGCGGCGGCTACGTGCTGGTCGAGTTCGAGCCGTCGGTCGATCTGGCCACCGCCCTGCAGGACACGCGCTCCAAAGTGCAGGACGCCAAGGCCGACCTGCCGCAGGCGGCGGAGGAGCCGACCGTCAACGAGGTCAACATCTCCGAATTCCCGGTGATGGTGGTTACCCTTTCCGGCCATATGCCGGAGCGCGCCTTGACGGCAGCGGCTCGCAACCTGCGCGACCGCATCGAGGAAGTGCCGGGCGTGCTGGAAGGCTCGCTGCAGGGCGCGCGCGACGATCTGGTCGAGGTGGTCATCGACCCGGTGAAGCTGTCGTCCTACGGGCTGCAGCTCGACCAGTTGATCCAGGGGGTGGCTGCCTCCAACAACCTCGTCGCCGCCGGCAATCTCGAAGGCTCGCAGGGCAAGTATGCGGTCAAGGTGCCGTCGTTGATCGAGACGCCGGAGGATGTCGCCAACCTGCCGGTGGTCACCGGGCCGAACGCGGTGGTGCAGGCCAAGGACATCGCCACCGTGCGCTCCACCTTCAAGGATGCCGAGACGGTGACGCGGCTCGACGGCAAGCCGGCCATCGCCATCGAGGTCAAGAAGCGCATCGGCGCCAACCTGATCGACACCATCGGCGAGGTGAAGGCGGTCGCCGACAATTTCGTCAAGAGCCTGCCGGAAGGCGCGGAGGTGACCTACACGCAGGACAAGTCGGTGTTCGTCAACCAGTTGCTCGGCGACCTGCAGAACCATGTGATGATCGCCGTCATCCTGGTGTTCATCGTCATCCTCTACGCGCTGTCGGGGCGCGCCTCGCTTCTGATCGGGCTTGCTATTCCCTCGTCGTTCCTGATCGGCATCCTGCTGCTGGCGCTGATGGGCTACACGATCAACATGATCGTGCTGTTCGCGCTGATCCTGGCGGTGGGCATGCTGGTCGATGACGCCATCATCGTCACCGAGTTCGCTGAACGGCGCATGAGCGAGGGCATGCCGAAGGAGGAGGCCTTCGCGCTTGCCGCCCGGCGCATGGCCGGACCGGTCATCGCCGCCACCATGACGCGCATCGCCGCCTTCTCGCCGCTTCTGTTCTGGCCGGGCATCATCGGCGATTTCATGAAATACCTGCCGATCACGCTGATCGTGACGCTGGCGGCCTCGATGCTCTATGCGCTGGTGTTCGCCCCGACGCTGGGGGCGATGTTCGCCAAGGCGCCCAAGCATCACGAGGACGACCACCGCGACGGCTGGTACATGGCGCTGGTCAGGCACGCGGTGCGGTTCCCCAAGACCGTGCTGGTGCTTACTGTCGTGCTTCTGGTCGGCGTGCAGTTCTCCTATTCGAAGTTCGGCGCGGGCGTCGAGTTCTTCCCGAGCGTCGAGCCGGACTACGGCCTGCTCTACGTGCATGCGCGCGGCAATCTCTCGCTGGCCGAAATGGACGCCGCCACCACGGAAGCCGAGAAGCGGCTGCTGGGCTGGCCGGGCGTGAAGTCGGTCTATACGCGCGTCGGCAAGACGCAGGGCGGCGGTGCCGATATTCCGGAGGACGTGGTCGGGGTCATCCAGTACGAATTCGTAGACTGGCGCGAGCGCAAGCCCGCCAACCAGATTCTCGACGATTTGCGCAAGGCGATGGCGGGCCTGCCCGGCATCGACGTCGAGGTGCGCGTGCCGGAAGCCGGCCCGCCAACCGGCAAGGCGATCCAGCTTCGGCTGTCGGCTGCCGATCCGGCCGGTCTCAACGACAAGGCGCGCGAAGTGGCGGCGCATATAGCCAAGATCCCCGGCGTCATCGACGTCTCCGACGGCCTGCCGCCGCCCGGTGTCGACTGGGCGCTCAACGTCGACCGCGCCAAGGCGGCGCAGTACGGCATCAGCCCGAGTTCGGTCGGCACGGTCGTGCAACTGGTGACCAACGGCCTCAAGCTCTCGGAATACCGGCCGGCCGGCGCCGACGATGCGGTCGATATCCGCCTGCGCCTGCCGGAAGACCAGCGCACGCTGTCGACGCTGGACGAATTGCGGGTGCAGACCAGCCAGGGCGCGGTGCCGATCTCGAACTTCGTCCAGCGCCGGGCCGAGCCGCGCGTCGGCACGCTGAACCGCATCGACGGCGCGCGCACGGTGGTAGTGCAGGCCAATGTCGCCGCCGACCGCCAGGTGGCGGCGGTGCAGCAGGAAGTCACCAAGGCGGTCGCCGAGATGGACCTGGGCGGCGTGCGCTGGAAGCTGGCCGGCTCCAACGAAGACAGCGAGGAGGCTTCCGCCTTCCTGTCCAAGGCGTTCGGCGCGGCGATCTTCCTGATCTTCATCGTGCTGCTCGCGCAGTTCAACAAGTTCACCAGCGTGTGGCTGGTGCTGTCCTGCGTGGTCATGGCGACGATCGGTGTGTTCCTCGGCCTGCTCATCACCGGCGAGACCTTCGGCATCGTCATGTCGGGCATCGGCGTCATCGCGCTGGCCGGCGTGGTGGTGAACAACAACATCGTGCTGATCGACACCTATGACCGGCTGCGCGAGGAGGGCTGGGACAAGCTGGAGGCGGTGTTGCAGACCTGCCGCGAGCGTGCCCGCCCGGTGGTGCTCACCGCCGTGTCGGCCATCCTCGGCGTGCTGCCGATCGCCTTCGGGCTCGGGCTGGAAATCTTCCACCACGAGACGACGATCAACGCCCCTTCGACGCAGTGGTGGATCTCGCTGTCCTCGGCCATCGTCTTCGGCCTGTCCTTCGCCACGGTGCTGACGCTGATCGTGACGCCGTCCATGCTGATGGTGTTCACCCGCGACAAGGTCCGGCCGGGCGCGCGGCGGAGCTGGTGGAGCCGGCTGTTCCGGCGACGCGTGCAAGAAGAGGCCGGGCCGGCGGCCGAGGCGGTCCACCCGGCCGAATAGCGCGCCTCTCAAGGGTGCGTTCACGGGAAAAGGGCCGAGCGGGAACAACCGGGCGGCCTCGCGCATTGTCGTGCACTTCAACCGCGCGGGGCACCAGCGTCCATGACCCTCACCAGCATCGTGATCGTTGTCCTGATCCTGCTTCTTGTCGGCACGACGCCGAACTGGCCCTATTCGCGCGAGTGGGGCTATCGCCCGTCCGGGATCGTGGGCGCGGTGCTGCTCGTGGTGCTGATCCTGGTCCTGATGGGCAGGCTGTAGAGCGGCCTTACCGGGTGGAGACGAAGTCGGCGCGGTGGGCGAGCCCTGCCATCAGGAATACCACGACCAGAAGGCCGGAGAGCATGACGAAGACGGGGCCGAAGCCGGTGTGCTCGGCAAGGAAGCCGATGCCCGAGGGCGCCACCAGTATGCCGCAATAGCCCATGGTCGAAACCACGCTGAGGCCGGCGCCTGACGACAGGCCGCTCTGGTTGCCGGCGGCGGAAAAGGCGATCGGCACCATGTTGGCGGTGCCGAGTCCGCAAAAGGCGAAGGCGGCGATCGCCAACCACGGATAGGGCGAAAGCCCGGCCACCAGCATGCCGGCCGCCGCGAGCAGGGCGGAGATGCGCAGCGTCTTCACCGCGCCGAAGCGGTTGCGCACCCTGTCGCCGAAGAAGCGCATCAGCGCCATGACACCCGAGAAGGCGGCGAAGGCGAAGCCGGCGGTGGCGAGGTCGGTGCCGAGTTCCTGACGCAGGTAGAGCGCCGACCAGTCGAGCACCGCCCCTTCGGGGATCATCGAAAACAACGCCATGATGCCGATCAGGTAGATGGCGGCGGCTCTGGGGAAGGTGAAACGGGCATGGCCCTGCGTTACCGGCTTGTCCTCGCCGACGAGATGGCGCATCGCCGGCACGACCACGATCAGGGCCAGCACACCCGCCGCGGCCGCATGGGTGAGGTGCCCGTAATGCTGGATAGCGAAGCCACCGAGGCTGCCGCCGACGAAGCCGCCGAGGCTCCAGAAGCCGTGCGAGGACGACATGATGGCGCGCCCGAGCTTTCGCTCGACGGCAACGGCATTGGCGTTCATGGCGACATCCATGCCGCCGATCACACCGCCGAACAGGATCATGGCGAGGGCGGCCATCGCGACGCTCGGCGCCAGCGCCACCAGCAGCAGACCGAAGCCGGCGCACAGGCTGAACCAGCGTACGACCGCGCGCGAGCCGTGCCGCGCGATCAGGTGCCCGCACCAGACCATGGCGGTGATGGCGCCCACGCCGAACAGCAGGATCAGCAGGCCGAGCGTGAAACGGCTGATTTCCAGCCGCGTCAGCAGGACCGGAATCTGCGGCGCCCAGCTACCGGTCAGGAAGCCGTTGGCGAAGAACATGGCCGCGACGGCCCAGCGACCCCGGCGGGCGTCAGGCATCGCTTCGGTTGGCGAGGTATTCGGCACGTTGGGGCGGCTTCCGGGAGGTTGCGGTGAGGCGGAACCTAAATCGGTTCAGGTCGAAGTCAAGCCGCCGGGCCGGCGAGTGCTTGATCCAGCCGCCGGGGGCTTCAGTGGTCTTTCGGCCGGTTGGTCTCGAAGGCGGCCAGCTTGTCGGGCGATGCCGTCGTCTGGTTCTGTGCCTGCCACTCGACATAGGGCATGCCGTAGATGATCTCGCGCGATTCTTCCTTGGAGAGTGTGACGCCTTCCGTCTCGGCGGCTTCGCGATACCAGTTGGACAGGCAGTTGCGGCAGAAGCCGGCGAGGTTCATCAGGTCGATGTTCTGCACGTCGCCGCGTTCGCGCAGGTGCCCGACCAGCCGGCGAAAGGCGGCGGCCTCGAAATCGCGCTTCTGTTCCTCGCTGAGTTCGGTCATCGCCATCTCCGTCATACCCGTCTGCGTCATACTGGGCCGGTCCGGGAACCGAACCGCCTTACCTCATGTATATCGGGCCGGCGGTTGATTTCTTCAACGATGGGCGCCAGCCGCCCGGCCCAGGCGAGCGCGCCCTGCCGGTCGGCGATCAGGTCCTGCCGTATCTCGACCAGCGCATGCGCGAAGCCGTTGACGATGGCGTGCCGGAACATGGTGTCGCCGCGCAATGCGCCGTCGTAAGGCTCGTTGTCGCCGACGACGAGGTCCTTGTCGGCCGCGAGCCTGTCCATCAGCGGCTGTGCCGCGCGTCCGTCCGTGTCCCACAGGATGCCGACGTGCCACGGCCGCGCCCGGCCGTGCAGGACGGGCGTGAAGGAATGCACCGAAAGGATGAAGGGCGGCACGCCGGACGCCTGCGCCACCGAGGCGATCATGGCGCCGACGGCGTCGTGATAGGGGCGGTAGTAGCGGTCGAGCCTATTTTCCCGCTCCTTCGCCGACATCGGATAGTTGGCCGGGATGACGGTGCCGTCATAGAGCTGGCGGACCAGCGTCGGGTCGTCTTCGCCGCGATTGGGGTCGATCAGGAGGCGCGAGAAATTCGCGATCACCGCCGGCGTGCACAGCCGCGCGGCAAGTTCCCGCGTCACCGTCTCGACGCCGATGTCGTAAGCGATGTGGCGGTCGAACTCCGAGCGCGGCAGGCCGAGGTCGCCATAGTCTTCCGGCAGGTCGCGGCCGGCATGGTCGGCGACCAGGACGATGCCGCGCCCGCGGTCGCCTTCAATGACCTCGAAGGGTGCGAAAACTGTGGATCGGGTCATGAGCGGGAAAATGGCTGCATCTGTCGTCCGGCGGCGGTGGTAGCGTCATTCCACGAACGGAAGTTGGGCGCAATGCCGTTGTTTGGACAAGGTTTTTGCAAAGATCGGGTCGAACGCGAGGCAAAGACCGGCCTGCATTCATCTAAATCGATTGGATTTCACTGTTCCGGCGCGTTGACATGCGCCGGGACTTTTCCGAAAAGAGGCGTGAGGGCCATATGATTGCGTCGTTATCGAGGGTTTTGGGGGCGATGGTCGCCGGCAGGCTGCGCGTGGGCGCGGCGGCGGGCGTGCCCTGCGCCGCGCTGGTGGCCATGCTGGCGGTGATGGCCTCGGCGGCGCCGGCCCGTGCGGATTTCCGCGTTTGCAACGCGACGCAGAACCTGGTCGGCGTCGGCATCGGCTACCGCGCCAAGGCCGGGTGGATCACCGAAGGCTGGTGGCACATCGAGGGCTCAAGCTGCAAGACCCTCATTGAAGGGCCGCTGTCATCAAGGTTTTACTATCTCTATGCAGAAGACGCCGAGCGTGGCGGCCGCTGGGATGGGCCGATCAACATGTGCGTGGCCGAGAAAGAGTTCAAGATTGCCGGCGTCAACGACTGCGTCGCCCGCGGATTCCAGCGCGCCGGCTTCCAGGAATACGACACCGGCGAACAGGCGAGCTGGATGGTCCAGTTGACCGACCAGTCCGCCCCCGGCGCCGAGGGCGCCGCCGACAACAAGAGTCCCCCGGAAAGCAGGAGTCCATGAGACGCAACCGCAAGGTCAAGATACTCGCCACCATCGGTCCCGCTTCCTCGTCCGAGGAGATGCTGAGGAAGCTTTTCGAGGCCGGCGCCGACGTTTTCCGCATCAATATGAGCCATACCGACCATGAGTTGATGCGCACGCTGGTCGAGCGCATCCGCGGGGTCGAAGCGGCGGTTGGCCGGCCGATCGGCATCCTGGCCGACCTGCAGGGGCCGAAGCTCAGGGTCGGCAAGTTCGCCAACGGCAAGGAGGCCCTGAGTGTCGGACAGACCTTCACGCTCGACGACAATCCCGAGCCGGGCACTGCCGAGCGCGTCTATCTTCCGCACCCCGAAATCCTGCATTCGGTCCAGCCCGGCCATCGGCTGCTGATCGACGACGGCAGGCTGGCGTTGCGGGCGGTGGCCTGCGACGGCAAGTCGATCGCCTGCACGGTGCTTGCCGGAACGAGCATCTCCGACAGGAAGGGCGTCAGCCTGCCCGATACTGAACTGCCGGTCGGGGCGCTGACGGAAAAGGACCGCAAGGACCTCGACGCGGTACTGGACGCCGGCGTCGACTGGGTGGCGCTGTCGTTCATCCAGCGGCCGGAGGACCTTGCCGAGGCGCGCAAGATCGCGCGCGGGCGGGCTCTGCTGATGTCGAAGATCGAGAAGCCTCAGGCGGTGGCGCGGCTGGGAGAGATCATGGATCTGTCCGACGCCATCATGGTCGCGCGCGGCGACCTCGGGGTCGAGATGCCGCTGGAGGCGGTGCCCGGCATCCAGAAGCAGATCACCCGAAAGGCGCGCAAGGCGGGCAAGCCCGTGGTCGTGGCGACGCAGATGCTGGAATCGATGATTTCGGCGCCGGTGCCGACCCGCGCCGAAGTCTCGGACGTGGCGACCGCCGTGTTCGAGGGCGCCGATGCGGTGATGCTGTCGGCCGAATCCGCCGCCGGCGCCTATCCGGTCGAGGCGGTCGCGACCATGAACAGCATCGCCGTCAAGGTCGAGCAGGATCCCACCTATGCGGCGGTCATCGACGCGCAGCGCGCCGCTCCCGAGGCGACCGGCGCCGACGCCATCTCGCTTGCCGCGCGCGAAATCGCCCAGACGCTGAACCTGTGTGCCATCATCACCTACACCGCGTCAGGCACGACCGGGCTCAGGGCCGCGCGCGAGCGACCGCAGACGCCGATCATCGCGCTGTCGCCGATCGTCAACACGGCGCGAAGGCTGTCGCTGCTGTGGGGGACGCATTGCGTGGTCTCGCCCGACGCCACCGACCTCGACGACATGGTCAACCGCGCCTGTCGGATCGCGCTGGACGAGGGGTTCGGCGAGCCGGGCGACCGCGTCATCATCACCGCGGGCGTACCGCTGAGGACCCCCGGCTCCACCAACATGCTGCGCATTGCCTATGTCGGCTCGACGGAGGGCGGGCGGTAGCCGTCGCCCTCCGCGGCTCTCAGATACCCTCGCCGGCCAGTTCTTCGGAAAGCGTCGAGACTTCCGATTGTGCGCTGCGCATCATCGGGTAGATCGCCAATACGTGTTGCCAGGCGTCCAGTGCCGCCTGTTTATGGCCCGTATCGGCCATGATGCGCGCCATGCCGGAAAGCGCGCCGAAATGGCGCGGCTCCAGTTGCAGCGTCCGCTCGATGTCGGCCAGAGACTTGGCGTAGCTTTTCATCATGTAATGAACGGTGGCGCGGCGGTTCCAGCCTTCGGCATAGGTCGGGTCGAGCGTTGTCACCTGGTCGAGGAAGTCGAGCGCGACGTCGAACTTCTGCGCCTCCATCGCCTTTTGCGACCATAGCATCATCAGATTGATGTTGGCGCTGCCGGAATCCAGCCATACCTGCCAGATGGTGCCGGCGATGCGCTCGGCCGCCTTTTCGTTGCGCTCGCGCCCGAGGTCGGAAAACAGCTTGTCGAGCCGCGCCTGCCGGGTCTTGGCGGCTGAAGTCGCCGGCGCATCGGCCGGCGTGTCGGCTCGCGCCGCGAGGGCCGGGCCGGCGGCGAGGGCAAGAACGGTCAGGAATGCAAAAAAGCTCCGCATGACCGGGAATCTATTCCCGGCCGGCGGAACGTCAAACCGAAATTCGCGTGAGTGCCGTCGAGACGGCGGCAACTCAGCCCTGACGGGCCTTGAAGCGCGGAGCGGACTTATTGATGAGGTAGACGCGGCCCTTGCGGCGAACCAGCTGGTTGTCGCGGTGGCGGGCGCGCAGCGCCTTGAGCGAGTTCTTGATCTTCATGGTCTTGCCTGTCGTCTTGATGCTTAGGCACGCCCGAAGACACGCCGATTTTGTGCCCGGCACATAGACGAGGAATCTCGTCCGTGTCAACCACCGTCCCCCACCAGGCGCAATGAATCAGGTGCGGGCGGCGATGCGCGTGAAATGCCCCATCTTGCGGCCGGGCCGCGCCTCGGCCTTGCCGTAGAGATGCACCAGCACGTCCGGCTCGGCCAGGAGGTCGGCCATGCGGAAAATGTCGTCGCCGATCAGGTTTTCCATCATGCAGTCCGAATGCCGGCGGGGGGTGCCGAGCGGCAGGCCGGCGACGGCGCGCATATGCTGCTCGAACTGCGAGACGACGCAGGCGGCCTCGGTCCAGTGGCCGGAATTGTGGACGCGCGGAGCGATCTCGTTGGCCAGCAGCGAACCGTCGGCCAGTACGAAGAATTCGACACCGATGACGCCGACATAGTCGAGTTCGGCCAGGATGGCTTTTGCCGCGGCCTGTGCGGCGGCCGTGGTCGCGGCCGGAATCGCCGCGGGAACGGTGGAGGTGTGCAGGATGCCGTGTCGATGCACGTTCTCGGCCGGGTCGTAGGCGGCGATCGTGCCGTCGACGCCGCGCGCGGCGATCACCGATATCTCGCGCTCGAAATCGACAAGCGCCTCGAGGATGAGAGGCACCGAGCCCATCGCCTCGTAGGTTCCGGCATAGCCGCCGGCCTCCATGTTGCGGAAGACGCGCTGGCCCTTGCCGTCATAGCCCATCCGGCGCGTCTTCAGCACGCCGCTGCCGCCAAAGCCGCGCAGCGCCTCGGTCAGTTCCGCATCGCTGGAAACGGCGGAGAAGGCGGCGGTGGGGACGCCGATGCCGTTGAGGAATGTCTTTTCGGTCACCCGGTCCTGCGCCACTTCCAGCGCGCGGGGCGGCGGGTAGACGGGGACCCGGGCGGCGAGCGTCTTTGCCGCGTCCACCGGGACGTTCTCGAATTCGTAGGTGACCAGCGCCGTTGCCGCCGCCAGTTCGGCAAGAGCAGCCGGGTCGTCATAGGCGGCGACGATCTGCCGGTTGGCGACTTGTGCTGCCGGGCAATCGGCCTGCGGCTCGAGGACGACGATGCGATAGCCGAGGCGGGCGGCGGCCATCGCCAGCATGCGGCCGAGCTGGCCACCGCCGATGATGCCTATGGTCGATCCGGCGGGCAGGCTCATGGCGCGTCCACCGGCTCGGCCGCGACCTGGTCGGTCTGGGCCTTGCGCCACGCGTCGAGCCGCGCGGCCAGCGGCGGGTCGGCGAGCGCTAGCACGGCGACGGCGAGCAGGGCGGCGTTGACCGCGCCGGCCTTGCCGATGGCGAGCGTGCCGACGGGGACGCCGGCCGGCATCTGGACGATGGAAAGAAGCGAATCCTGCCCCGACAGCGCCTTCGATTCGACCGGCACGCCGAACACCGGCAGCGGCGTCATCGCCGCCGTCATGCCGGGCAGGTGCGCGGCGCCGCCGGCTCCGGCGATCACCACCTTGTAGCCGACCGCCCTGGCGTTCGTGGCGAAGTCGTAGAGCCGGCCCGGCGTGCGGTGAGCCGACACGATCAGCGCCTTGTGTGGCACCTCGAGCGCGGCGAGCGTTTCGGCGGCATGGCGCATCGTCGCCCAGTCGGACTGGCTGCCCATGATGATGGCGACATCGGCGCGTCGATCGCTCACAACAATACTCCGGTGGTTTTGGACTTCGGCGTAGCGGAAATGGCCCGCGCCGGCAAGAACGCCGCTGCCGGGCGTCAGGCGATGATGTCGGGGATGATCCGGTCTTCCAGCGCCTTCAGCCGGTCCTTGAGGGACAGTTTCTTCTTCTTCATCCGCTGGATCTGCAACGGATCGCAGCCAACGGCGATCATGGCGTTGATGGCCGCGTCGAAATCGGCGTGATCCTGCTTCAACCGCGAAAATTCGAGGCGAATATCGGCCTGTTCCTGCTCGGACATTTTTCCTTCAAACTGTCTGCGTCGCCTGCTGCGAGCGGTGTCTGCGGGGTAGCCGAACCAGGAAGGTCAGCCGGGTAAAGCTACCATATTTCACATTGTCGGGAAATGCGCGAGTGGCCATTCGACATTGCCATGGGATGATGGCAGACTGTCATCGTGCCGTCACAGAAGCGAACCTGCGGTGGACGCGTCCTGGCGGCGGATGTCGAGGAAATCATGAAAGGGAGCCCCAATCATGTCTCTTGCCAACCATCTTGACGAGTTGCAGAGGAAGCATGGCGATATCGAGCGCGAGCTCGATGCCGCGATGAACCATCCCTCCGTCGACGATCTCGAAATCGTCGATCTGAAGCGACGCAAGCTGGCCCTCAAGGACGCGATTGAAAAGCTGAGAGCGCAGCCGGCGGCCCATTGACGCCAGACTGACAAAAGTCCGCAGCGGCGGCCCGTTGCCATCCGGGTAGGTGATATCCGGGCCGGTCAAGGGTTGCCGCCGGGCGCCCCGCCCGGCCGGGCGCGGGTGCATGGATTTTTGTTTCGCAATGCCCGCGACGATGCATCCGCCGATGGCGGATGGCAGAAAGGTTTTATTCGGGGCGGAAATCCGGTTTCGCGCGCATGTCGCGGATCGGACAATGATCGAGCCGGAAAAGGCGCAGGCTCATGGGCACCGGAGCGCAGCCATGAGCCATTTCATTCTTGTCACCCTGCATCTTTATGCCGCCATCCTGTTCGTCGGCACGGTCTTCTTCGAGGTGCTGATCCTCGAGGGCATCCGCAAACCGGTCGGGCGCGAGACGATGCGGACGGTCGAAACCGCGATCGGCAGGCGCGCGAGGCGGCTGATGCCTTTCGTCATGCTTGTGCTCTACGGTGCGGGGATCGGTATGGCCTGGGGCTATCGCGAGGAACTGGCGCATCCCTTCGACAGCAGCTTCGCCACGCTTCTGACGATCAAGATCGTGCTGGCGCTGAGCGTGCTGGTTCATTTCATAACGGCATTGACGCTGAGCGCCCGCGGCAAGCTCAGGTCACGGCATTTCAAGCTCATTCACCTCAGCGTCTTCACCCACGTCGTGATCATCGTGTTCCTGGCGAAGGCGATGTTCTTCCTGACCTGGTAGCATCCGACGCGGCGGCCAACGCTTCGGCCCGCGCCGCCGCGAGCGCCATCCACTCGCGGTAAAGGCCCTGGTCCTCGCGCGAAAACGGCATGCGCCGTTTCATGTCGTCGAAGGTTTCGCCGACCCGGTGCCGCGCGAAGTCCTCCCGGACGAGCGATTCCAGCCAGGCGCGTTCCTCGTCGCCGGAAGGCCGGACGAAGTCGTGCGAATTGGTCAGCATGGTGGCATCCTTTCCTGCAGCCCCCGTCTGTGAACGGTTTCACGGCCGGCCTGCTCGATGG
The DNA here is from genome assembly GCA_049650385.1 of Mesorhizobium sp. Classification (GTDB taxonomy): domain Bacteria; phylum Pseudomonadota; class Alphaproteobacteria; order Rhizobiales; family Rhizobiaceae; genus Mesorhizobium. The sequence goes on along the minus strand of JBASAA010000035.1, from coordinate 106,681 downwards.
CGATCAGCAACCAGGGCGGGCATTCGCCGAGAGACTGGCCGGCCGCCTTGAAGATCATCTCGCGAAGCGCCGTGCCGGACGGCTCGGCATCCCCGGCGCTTTCGAAGGAGTGGGGCACGGAGAGCGCGCGCCGCATGGCTGCGACGATGGAGGCGGGGACGCTAAACATCGGACGTCTCCCGCTCCGGAATGTTGCACAGCCGCACGCGCCAGCTGTCCGGTCCTTCCTCGAGATAGGCCCAGGCGCATTGCGGCCCGTACCGGCTTTCTAACTGGAAGCGCAATGGTTTGGGGTCGTGGTCCGCCACCAGTTGCAGCGTCTCGCCGACCGGCAGGTTCTCGAACAATTGCATGATGACGAGGTGCCGATGCCGTGGATCGATCTGCCTGACGTCGATCACACGTTCGCCTGCCGAAACCTGTTCGCCCATGGTCTTTTCCTTCCCTTTGGCGTGCCGGTTAAAAGATGTATCTATAATATATCTTTTATGGGAAGCTCGTGCAAGGTGAAGGCGCGCGCCCGTGCGATCACGCCGCAGGCAGCAGGCCGAAATCTCGCGGGTTGAGCATCAGGTCGGCCAGCGTGTAGCGGTCGACGGTGGCGATGAACGCCGCCAACGCCTCGTGCAGGATGCCGCGCAGGCGACAGCGGGGGGTAATGAGGCAATTGTTGTCCTTGCGAAAGCACTCAACCAGGGCAAAGTCCGGTTCGGTCGCGCGCAGCACCGCGCCCAGGCCGATCTTTTGCGGCGCCATGGCAAGCGTGAGCCCGCCGGAGCGGCCGCGCACCGCCTTGAGGAAGCCGGCGCGGGTCAACTGGTTGGCCACCTTCATCAAATGGGCGCGCGAAATGCCGTACAGTTTCGCCGTCTCCTCGATGGTGATGAGCCTGTCGCCCTGCGCCCCCGCATACATCAGCAGACGCAACGCATAGTCTGAAAAGTCGGTTACTCGCATCGTGAACCCCACGGCCGCTCGATAACATGTCTGAACGATATATGTTTTCGCATGGGGATGTCGAGGCTGGCTTCGCCCGTGGCGCTGCCATTGCAATTCCTCGACGATTATAATATACATATTAGATATATCTTTTGGCCGCTATGCTGGTTGCACCCGGAAAGAGGCGGCTTGCCGACAGGAGAAAGATCGCGATGACGGCGAACAGAGGTTTGAAGCTGGCCGAACGGCAGGATGCCGTTCCCGGGTCATCGGCGCCGACGCCGGTACGAACCTCGGTTCTCGACTGTATCGGCGACACGCCGCTGGTGCTGCTGTCGGAGGGCATCTACGCCAAGGCCGAGTATTTCAACCCGTCCGGGTCGATCAAGGCGCGCATGGCGAACTACATGATCGAGCGGGCCGAGGCCGAGGGGCTGCTCAAGCCCGGCGGCACCATCGTCGAGGCGACCAGCGGCAACACCGGCAATGCGCTGTCGATGGTCGCGGCCGCCAAAGGCTACCGGATGATCGTGGTGATGCCGGACGGCTACAGCAACGAGCGCGCCCGCATCTCGCGCGGCTTCGGCGCCGAAATCCGCCTCGTTGGCAATTTTCAGGTCAACGAGGCGCGCGAGGAAGCAAAGCGGCTCGGCAAGTTGCCGGGCCACTTCTGCCCGGCGCAGTTCGACAACGAATGGAACGTCGATGAAAACCGCGAATGGCTGGGGCGCGAGATCGTCGCGCAATTGCCGGTTGGCCTGAAGATCGACGCCGTCGTGCAGGGCGTCGGCACCGGCGGTACGCTGATCGGCACCGCGCAGGCGCTGCGGCAATGGCACAATCCCGCCCTCAAGGTATTCGCAATGGAGCCCAGCGAGAGCCGTACCATCGAATGCTGCATTGCAGCCGACCATCGCATAGAGGGCATTTCCGACGGCTTTATCCCGACCCTCTATGACCGGCACCGCGCCGAGATCGACGAGGTCATCTGCGTGGACAGTGCCGTCGCCATCGAGGAAGCCCAGTGGCTGGCGAGCGTCCAGGGCCATTTCGTCGGGCCGAGCAGCGGCGCCAATTTCTGGGCCGCGCGCGAGATACGCCGGAAATACCCGCATCTGAAGAACGTGTTGACCTTCCTGTGCGACCGCGGCGAAAAATACCTGTCGCTGATGTATGGGGCCAAGGTAGAAGCCGAGGCGGAGCGGAAGGAAGGGTGAACATGGCACATGGCGGCACGGCGCCGGCTCCGTCGCAGCCGGAGACAGCCGAACCCGACGTCGGGGTAGAATCCGCCCAGCGGGACATCGTCGTCGACGCCGCGCTGGTCGCAAGCCTTCTGGGGGTTGCCGCCGAGGATGTTCCCGAACTGATGCGGAACAAGGCCGTCACGTCGATCTGCGAGCGCGGCATCGACGATCACGAGGGCGAGTACCGCCTGAGCTTTTTCTTTCAAAATCGCCGCGCACGCGTCACACTCGACAGCAGAGGCAATGTCCTTCGCCGCTCCGTCATCGATTTCGGCGACGTGGCGTTGCCCCGGCAATTGCACGGCGTGGGCAGGTGACCGGCGCAGCCCGGCCTGTTCATGCCCATGCGCACCAGACGAGGATTCGCCATGCCGTTCAACGAACGCTCCAAACATATCACGCAGGGCGTGGCACGCTCGCCCAACCGGGCCATGTATTATGCGCTGGGCTACGAGAAGGCCGATTTCGACAAGCCGATGATCGGCGTCGCCAACGCCCATTCCACCATCACCCCGTGCAACGCCGGCTTGCAACCACTTGCCGATGCGGCGATCGCCGCCATCAGGGAGGCCGGCGCCAATCCGCAGGTGTTCGGCACGCCCACCATTTCCGACGGCATGTCGATGGGCACGGAAGGCATGAAATATTCGCTGGTGTCGCGCGAGGTGATCGCCGACTGCGTGGAAACCTGCGTGCAGGGCCAGTGGATGGACGGGGTGCTGGTTCTCGGCGGCTGTGACAAGAACATGCCGGGCGGCATGATCGGCATCCTGCGCGCCAACGCGCCGGCCATCTACGTCTATGGCGGCACCATCAAGCCGGGCACCTGGAAGGGACAGGACCTTTCCATCGTTTCCGCCTTCGAGGCGGTCGGGGCTTTCATGGCCGGCACCATGAGCGAGGAGGATTTCGAGGGCATCGAGCAGAATGCCTGTCCCTGCAACGGATCGTGCGGCGGCATGTACACGGCCAACACCATGAGTTCCTCCTTCGAGGCGCTCGGCCTGTCGCTCATGTATTCCTCGACCATGGCCAGCCCTGACCGGGAGAAGCTCGAAAGTGCGGCCCAATCCGGCCGCGTGCTGGTCGAGGCGGTGAAAAAGAACATCAAGCCGCGCGATATCGTGACGCGGCGATCGATCGAGAACGCGGTGGCGCTGATCATGGCGATCGGCGGCTCGACCAACGCGGTGTTGCACTATCTCGCCATCGCGCATGCCGCCGAGATCGAGTGGACGCTGGACGATTTCGAGCGCGTGCGCCGCAAGGTGCCGGTGCTGTGCGACCTGAAGCCGTCCGGCCACTACATGGCGGTCGACCTGCACCAGGCCGGCGGCATTCCGCAGGTGCTGAAGATCTTGCTCAACGCCGGCCTCCTGAATGGGGACTGCCTGACGGTCACCGGCCGCACGCTGGCCGAGGAGCTGGCGACCGTCCCCGACGAACCGCGCGCCGACCAGCAGGTCATCATGCCGATCGACAAGGCGCTTTACCGCGAGGGGCATCTCGCCATCCTGAAAGGCAACCTTGCCGAGGACGGCGCGGTGGCCAAGATCACCGGCCTGAAAAGCCCGGCGATCACCGGCCCGGCGTGCGTTTTCGACGACGAGCAGTCGGCGATGGAGGCGATCCTGGCCGACAGGATCAGGCCGGGCGACGTGCTGGTGCTGCGCTATCTCGGGCCGAAGGGCGGGCCGGGCATGCCGGAAATGCTGGCGCCGACCTCGGCGCTGGTCGGGCGCGGCCTTGGCGAGAGCGTCGGCCTTATCACCGATGGGCGCTTTTCCGGCGGCACCTGGGGCATGGTCGTCGGCCATGTCGCGCCGGAGGCCTATGAAGGCGGCACCATCGCGCTGGTCGAGGAGGGCGACACGATCACCATCGACGCCCACCGGTTGCTGCTGCAACTCAATGTCGAGGAAGCCGAGATCGCGCGCCGCCGCGCTGCGTGGAAGCGGCCGCCGCCACGCTACACGCGTGGCGTGCTGGCCAAGTTTTCAGCGCTTGCCCGCCCGGCCAACGAGGGGGCGATCACCGGGTAGCGTCGGGGGAGGCATTTCTTCCTTGCCTGCCACCTGCGTTGGTGGTTTGCTTGTCCCGTAAGGAGGAAGGAAATGTGCAGCGCAGATACCATCGTCGCCAAATACGAAGGCTACGAGATCGATCTTCTTTCGAAAAGCCCGCTCCTTGGCAGCCTCGAACTGGCGGGGCAGGATGACGAGATCATCAACCTCAAGATCAGCAGGAGCGATGCCGAACGGCTGGTCAAGGAACTGACCCGCTTCATCGCGACGGAAGAGGCGGCAGCGGCCGCGTAACCTGCCGACCAGATTTACACGACGCGCAGATAGCTGGTCATGCCGGTCTTCTGGTGCTCGATGATGTGGCAGTGCAACAGCCAGTCGCCCGGATTGTCGGCGACAAGCCCCAGTTGCACCTTCTCGTCCGGCTGGATGAGGTAGGTGTCGGTGACCAGCGGCAGCACCGATCCAGTCGAGGAGGACAGCACGGTAAAGCTCATGCCGTGCAGGTGGATCGGGTGCGCGCGCGGCGTCGGGTTTTCCATGTCGATGACGTAGCTTTTGCCAAGCTTCAGTTCGGCCAGCGGGGCGGTCGGATCGGGCGTGTCGCCGGACCACGGCACCTTGTTGATGGCCCAGAAACTGTAGCCGAGCGAACCGCAGATGCTGTCGGAAGCGACATTCTCGGCCGTGGCGCTGAGTACCAGCCGGATATGCCTTGCCGAGGAAGGGTCGATCTTCCCGACCGGGTTGGCTTCGAGCGGCGCGAGGTCGCCCAGGTCGCGCTTCAGCGAGGTGCCGACGGCCCGCAGCGTCGCCAGCATGGCCGGCCTGGTCCCGCGAATGTCCTCGAGGCCGACGACCGCGCCTTCCTCGTCGGGCATGCGCACCGCCAGGTCCAGCCGCTGGCCGGGCCCGAGTTGCAGGAGGTCGAGCGGGAAATGCTGCGGCACCGGGTTGCCGTCGATGGCGATGACCGTGGCCTGCCCGCCCTGCATGCGGAAGGAATAGATGCGGGTGACGTCGGTGATCGCCACGCGTAGCCGCACCAGCCCGCCGGCTGGCGCGTCGTATCGCGGCTCGGCCTGCCAGTTGGCGGTGCGCACCGTGCCGTAGGTGCCGCCCCTGGCGGCGTCGCGCGCCCGGAACGGAGCGAGGAACCGCCCGTCGCCGTCGAGGCGCCAGTCGCGCAGATTGAGCACGACTTCCGCGTCGAACGCGGGATCGCCCGGGTTCTCCACGACGATGACGCCGGTCAGGCCGTGCCCCATCTGCTCCAGCGTGTTGCAGTGGGGGTGATACCAGAAGGTACCGGCATCCGGCGGCGTGAAGGCATAGTCGAAATGGTCGCCGGTGTAGACATAGGGCTGGATCATGAACGGCACGCCGTCCATCTTGTTGGGAACGCGCACGCCGTGCCAGTGGATGGTGGTCGGCTCGTCGAGGCCGTTGACCAGCCTTGCCGCGAACGGCTTTCCCTTGGTCATGCGCAGCACCGGCGGCATGCCGGCGTCGCCATAGGTAAGAACTTTCTGGGTCGGCGTCGAGCCGGTCAGCAGTGCCGTGGTCGGCGTCGCTTTCAGGATTTTCGGCTCGGGCGCTGCCAGCGCCGCGCCGGCCGCATTGGCCAGCCAGCCCAACCCGAAGCTGCCCGCGACGGCGGCCGAGGCTTTCAACACGGTTCTGCGGGTGAGGCCGGTCATGCGCTGCTCCGGGATCGAGATGCCGCGATCTTAAAGTTGACTACGATCCTCATCAATAGCGTGGTGAGCCGCGGTCGATTTGCCTCACCTCACCCCTCTGTAGGCCGCAATTCATTCATGCAGCTAACGGTGCAGCCCAGAACTATTAACTTTTTTGAATGCCACTATTCGAATAACTTGCCAGTCTCATAGACCGTCAGCTTGGGAATTGACATGGCGTTTCACCTACCGAACGATCCAGCCAGCGGCGACGTGACGTCCGCGCGACCGACGCTATGGGTGAACCCCCTCTACCGGAAAGGCGCGATCGACGATCCGTCGCTTCCCGTCCGGCCGGAAGATGTCGAGGCCGCGCGGATGAACTGGCAACGCCTGGCGCCGCTCCTGGAAACCTGCTTTCCCGAACTCGCCACGACTGGCGGCGTCATCCGCTCGGACCTGATCGAGCTGACCGACCTGCGGCAGGCTGCCGGTTATGGCGACGCCGAGTTCGGCAACCTCTTCGTCAAGGCAGACAGCGCCCTTCCCGTCGCGGGATCGATCAAGGCGCGGGGCGGCGTCTACGAGGTTTTCGTGTTCGCCGAGCAACTGGCCCGGCGCGAGGGCTTCCTCAAGGAAGGGCAGGACATCCGGCAGCTTACCGGGTCCGAAGCCAAGGCGTTCTTTTCCCACTACACGGTCGCCGTAGGCAGCACCGGCAACCTCGGCCTCAGCGTCGGCATTGCCGCGCGCGCCCTAGGATTCAAGGCCACGGTCCATATGTCGTCGGACGCCAAGGCCTGGAAGGTGGACCGGTTGCGCAACCTCGGCGTCGAGGTCGTGCGCCACGATGCCGACTACACCTCGGCTGTCGAGAATGCCCGCATTGCCGCCGAAGCTGATCCGAAGATCTATTTCGTGGACGACGAGCAGTCGAGGCAGCTTTTCCTCGGCTACAGCGTGGCAGCCATGGAACTGGCGAAGCAGCTCGATGATCGCGGCCTCGTCGTCGACGCCGGGCATCCGCTGTTTCTCTATCTGCCCTGCGGCATCGGCGGCGCCCCGGGCGGCGTAACCTATGGGGCGAAAGCCGTGTTCGGCGACAACGTCCATTGCTTCTTCGTCGAGCCGGTTCAGTCGCCCTGCGCGCTGGTGCAGATGATGAGCGGGTCGAAGGAACTCGTCTCGGTCTATGACGTCGGCCTCACCAACAAGACCGAGGCCGACGGCATGGCGGTGGCGCGGATGTCGGCTTTGGTCGCCACGGTGATGCGCAACATGCTGGCCGGCGTCTTTACCGTCGACGACCCCTCGCTGTTCCGATGGCTGCTGCTCGCGCACGAGACGCAGGGCATTCGCCTCGAACCGTCCGCGACCGCCGGGTTCGCCGGACCGCAGTTCATCGTGAAGCATCCGCGCGGGCGCGAGTTCTGCGACCATCAGCAGATCCGCAACCACCTGCCGCAGGCAACTCATGTGATCTGGACGACGGGAGGCTCTTTCGTCCCGCAGCAGCAGTTCGAGAATTTCCTGCAAACAGCCGCGGCCAACCGCTGACCGGCGGCTGGCGTGCTATCCGGGAAAATCCCGGCCGAGTCCTCTATCGCGGGATCGGGGATAGCTGATACGGCGAGCGGAGGATAACGCGCACGCAACTATGGCCATGACCGAAACCATCGCACGAGACGGCAAGGCGAACCTCGTGGGCAGCCTGTGGATGGTCGCGGCCATGGCGATCTTCGCGGGCGAGGATGCGATGGTCAAGGCGGCCTCCGCGCACCTGCCGATCGCGGAAGTGCTGGTGCTGTTCGGCCTCGGCGGGACTGTCGTTTTCGCCATCGCCGCGATGGCGCGGCGGGAACCCCTGTTCGGCCCGGCTATCCTGTCGCGCGCCATGCGCATTCGCGCCTGCTTCGAGGTGACCGCGCGCCTGTTCTACGTGCTGGCGCTGGCGCTGACGCCGCTGTCGGCCACGACGGTGATCCTCCAGGCGACGCCCATCGTCGTCGTGCTCGGCGCGGCGGTGCTCTTTCGCGAGCAGGTCGGCTGGCAGCGATGGCTGGCCATTCTGGTCGGCCTTGCCGGGGTGCTGATCGTGCTGCGGCCGGGCGCGGAAAGCTTTTCGGCACTGTCGATCCTGGCGCTGATCGGCATGCTGGGTTTCGCGGGGCGCGACCTCGCCAGCCGCGCTGCTCCCCGCTCGGTCACGACCTCCGTTCTAGGCGTCTACGGCTTCGTGGCGATCGTGGTTGCCGGCGCCCTCTATGCCCTGCTGTGGAAACGGGAGGCTTTCATCGTCCCCGACGCTGCCGCGGCGGCCTTCCTGTCGACGGCCGTCGCCTGCGGCGTCCTGGCCTATGCGGCGCTGATGAAGGCGATGCGCACCGGGGCGGTCTCGGTCGTCACGCCGTTCCGGTACACGCGGCTGCTGTTCGGCATCGCGCTCGGGGTGCTGGTCTTCGGCGAGCGGCTCGACCTGCCGACGCTCGCCGGCTCGCTCATCATCGTGCTCGCCGGCATCATCATCGTGAGGCGGCCGTCGCGGTTCGGCCTGTCGCGGGCGAGCCGGGAACCGTCCTGACTTCGCCTCGCGGATTGCCGGGCTAAGCTTTGCTCTCGGCAGACGGTACGAGCCTCAGTGCTTGAGCACCCGCGCCAGGAAAGTGCGTGCGCGCTCGTTCGTCGGGTTGTCGAAGAAGGTGTCCGGCTTGCCGATCTCGAGGATCGAGCCCTGGTCGATATAGACGATGCGGTCCGCGACGTCCCGGGCAAAGCCCATCTCGTGCGTGACGATCATCATCGTCATGCCATCGGCGGCGAGCTCGCGAATGACGTCCAGCACCTCGCCGATCATCTCCGGGTCGAGCGCCGATGTCGGCTCGTCGAAGAGCATCAGGCCCGGCTCCATGGCGAGCGAGCGGGCGATCGCGACGCGCTGCTGCTGGCCGCCCGAAAGCTGGGCCGGATATTTGTGGGCATGCGCCTTCAGGCCGACGCGGTCGAGAAGCTTCAGCGCCGTCGCTTCCGCCTCCTCCCTCGACTTTCTGCGCACGCGCATCGGGGCGATGGTGATGTTTTCGGTCACCGTCTTGTGCGGGAACAGGTTGAATTGCTGGAAGACCATGCCGACACCCTTGCGGATCGCCACCAGTTCCTTTTCGCCGCCGAGCAGGCGGTCCTCCTCCACCGGCATCGGGTAGCCGTCGACCACGAGGCTGCCGTTCTGGTACATCTCCAGGCCGTTGACGCAGCGGATCAGCGTCGACTTGCCGGAGCCGCTGGCGCCCAGGACGACGACGACTTCGCCGCGCGAAACCGAAAGATCGATATCCTTCAGGACGTGATGGGAGCCATAGAACTTGTTAAGCCTCTTCATCTCGACGATGGTATCCATGGGAGCGGCTCCTGGGTTGCGGCTGGTCATCGGCTGCCTCGTGCGAGATGGGCTTCGAGCTTGCGGGCAACGAAGGTGATCACGGAACCGACGAGGAAGTAGGTGACGAAGAGGAACGAATAGACCTCATAGGTCCGGTCGCCGTATTGCGGATTGGCGAGGATCATCTGGCCCGCGCGCAGGAAGTCGGTCAGACCGATGATGAAGACCAGCGGCGCGTTGTTGAAGATGTCGAGCACGTTGCCGACGAGCGGCGGCACCACGACGCGGATCGCCTGCGGCAGGATGATGGACCGGTTGATGTCGAATTCGCTCATGCCGAGCGAGCGCGCCGCCTCCGTCTGGCCGCGTGGCACGGCTTGCAGGCCGCTGCGCACATATTCGGCCACATAGGCGGAATAGAAGATGGTGAAGCCGATCATGCCGCGGACCACGTCCGAGAAAGTGAGCTGCGGCGTGAGCACGGGCATCAGGATCCAGATCCAGTAGACCACCATGATCAGGGGCACCGAGCGCATGACCTCGATATAGGCCGTGCAGATCCAGCGCACGCTCGAGAAGCGGCTGCGCCGGCCGAAGGCAAGCAGGATGCCGATGGGCAGCGTCACGATGGACGTGACGAGGGTGAGCAGAATGCTGAGCAGCAAGCCGCCCCAGAGGTTGGCGCCGGGCGGCGCCATGATGGCGAAGATCGCGATCAGGCCGATGAAGCTCGCCGGCACGAGGAATTTTCGCGAGAGCGGCACCCAGGAGGTCAGCATCCAGCCGCCGACGAACAGGACGGCCGAGGCTCCTAGGAACAGCAGGTTCGACAGGTCGTTGACGCCGGTCGCCACGGCCAGCGCCAGCAGAACGAGGGCCAGGAAACCGGCATGGCGCGCCCTGAAGGCGAACACGCAGCCCAGCGCCATGCCGAGCAGGGCGGCGATGATGGCGACCGCGATCCACGCCCGCCATGCCTGGTCGGCCGGATAGATGCCGATCATGAGGACGCGCAGGCTCTGGGGGATGATGTCCCATTGCGCCTTGGTAAGCGCCCAGGCGGCGGCCTCGTAGACCAGCCACAGGACTGTCGGGATGACGATGAGGGTCAGCAGCGCGTCGAAGGGCTTGCCGAACAGATTGTGCCGCGACCATTTCAGGGATTTGGCGATCATCGCATGGCTCCCTGTCTGGCCATCCGCCGGTCGGCCCAGCCGACGACGGCGCTGATGATCCAACTGAGGATCAGGTAGGACACCATGACGATGACGATGCCTTCAAGGCTGTGACCCGTCTGGTTCGCGATCGTGCCGTAGACGTTGAAAAGATCCGGATAGCCGATGGCGATGCCGAGGGCGGTGTTCTTGGTCAGGCTGATATACTGGTTGCCGAAAGAGGGCAGCACCACCCGGAACACCTGCGGCAGGATGATGTCGTTGACGGTGCTGCGCCGGTCGAGACCGAGCGAGGCGGAGGCCTCCCACTGCCCCTTCGGCAGGGCATCGATGGAACCGCGCACGATCTCGGCGATATAGGACGCACTGTTGAAGACGATGGCGAGCAGCAGCGCCGCCATTTCGGGGCTTATGCCGGTGCCGCCGCTCGCCTTGAATTTCGACGCGACCGGAAAGTCCAGTTCCATGATCCCGGCAAGGAACATGACGGCTGGCACGGCGACCAGGGCGATGATGCAAAACCAGCGGAAGGGACGGATCTTTTCGACGAACGCTCCGACCAGCGCGACGAAAAAGACGGCGCCGAGGGCGATGGCATAGGGCGAGTCGCCGCCTTGCCAGACGAGCGCGGGCAGATAAAGGCCCTGCTGGCTGATGACGATCCCGTAAAATTTCGCGGCGGTGGCGATCGGCGGGAAGTGCAGGACCACGGCGAAATACCAGAAGACGAGCTGGATCAGCAGCGGCGTGTTGCGCACGAACTCGACGCACCAGAAACAAAGGTTGCGGGCGACCCAGTTGGTCGAAAGCCGGCCGACGCCGAGCAGCGTGCCGAGCAGCGTGCTCAGGACGATCGCGAGAACCGCGACCTTGATCGTGTTGACGATGCCGGTGACGAAGGCCTGGGCGATGGAGAGATTGGAGGTGAAGCCGACGAAGGCCGGCCAGGAATCCTCGCCGATGACGAAGGTCCTGCCTTCGCTGATGTCGAACCCGGCTGTATTGCCGAGGAAGGAAAAGCTGAACTTGATGCCGTGCCGCGCCAGGCCGTCCTTGACCGCGACGGCAAAGAGCGCAACCAGCACGATCGCGACACCGACGATGGTGAATTGGATGGCGTGATAGCGAATCCGGTTGCGCCGCCGGCGCGCCGCCAGCCGCTTGTCGTCGCCCCTCCACTGGGCCGCTTGATCCGCGTTCATATCATGGCCCCGGTCTTTCTATGAGAAAGCCGAGGCAGGGGAACCCTGCCTCGGCTTTGCGGTAAGGGGGTTAGTTCCAGAGCGGCGAATAAACGGCTCCGCCGTGGGTCCACAGGGAGTTCGGGGTACCCTTGCGGTCAAGGAACATCTTGGTGTCCGGTCCCAGATTCCGGTTGTAGATTTCGCCGTAGTTGCCGACGGCCTTGATCGCCTGCGCGACGAAGTCATCGGAAAGCCCGAAATCCTTGCCGTAGCCGCCGCCGACGCCGAGGAACTTCTGGACGAACGGGTCCTCGCTCTTCAGCTTCTCATCGAGGTTGCCCTGGGTGATCTCGGACTCCTCGGCCTGGAACAGGCCGAAGCTGATCCAGCGCAGCGCGTTGCGCCACCTGGAATCATTGGCGGCGACAAACCCGGCGAAGGGCGACTTGTCAAGCGTGTCGGGCAGGATCAGGTAGTCGGCGGGCTTCGGCGAGTTGCCGGCCCAAGCGGCGAGCGCGGACTTGTCGGTGCTCATCGCGTTGCAGCGGCCGGAATTGAGGGCCGCGAAAAGCTTCTCGAGGTTCTCATAGGTGAGCACCTTGGAATCCTTCCAGCCGCGCGCCTTGAAGGCGGCGGTAAGAACCGTCTCGGTCGCCGATCCCTGCGTGGTGCAGATCGTCGCGCCGTCGAGTTCGTCGAACTTCGTCACGCCGGAGTCGGCTTTCACCATGATGCCGGTGCCGTCGTAGAAGTTGATCGGCAGGAAATCGATCGCGATCGCGGATTCGCGGGCCGGCTTCATGGTCGTATGCGCGAAAACCACGTCGACCTGGTTGGTCAGGACCGCGTCGAAGCGGCTCTTGTCGGTAACGGTGACGAACTTGACCTTCGAGGCATCGCCCAGCACCGCGGCGGCAACGGCCTTGCAGAAATCGACGTCAAGCCCTTCGAGCTGGCCCGTCGTGGTGTTGAGGTAGCCGAAGCCCGGCGCCGTGTTGTCGGTGCCGCAGTTCAGCGTGCCGCGTTCCTTCACCTTGTCGAGCACGGAAGCAGCCGAAGCCTGGGTTGCGGCAAGTGCAAAGCCTGCAAACACGCCCGCCAGCAGTAGTTTCGAGAGTTTCATCGCATTCCCCTATCGCGAGTGACCTGCAAGGATGTGCAGGATGGCCAAGCTTGCCGAATTTGAATGGGCGATAGGCAACAGCGGCTTTTGCCGTTCTGAAGCTGGTGTTCCCGCCGTTGGCCTAAGGTTGGGACGTCCGGTCCGCAAACCCATACTAATCGACGCGCGGACGATAGGTAGGGCCTCCATTCAGGTCTACTTAATTCTGCTTTATGTACCGCTTAGAAAAATTGATGATTTGACATCATCAAGCCTTGACGGCGTCGTCAGGCACCGACTCGGCCTGTGCTTCGTTGCGCCTTCCGAGACCGGACGAAAACCGGCGGCGTGCTCCTGCGCGCTCGTTGACCTGAGCGATGAAAGCCTGCACGGCGGGGCTCTTCTTTTCGCCCTTGCGGAAGGCGAGGGAAATCTTGCGGCGGATCTCCGGCACGATCTTGCAGACCCATACGTCCTCGAGGTCGTAGCTTGCCCTGAGACCCGGCAGGATCGAGACCCCGTAGCCTGCGCGGATAAGGGCGATGGTCACTTCGAAGCCCTTGCACCGCGCCACGATATTCGGCGTGAAGCCCGCTTCCTGGCAAGCGTCGGTGATCATGCGGTTATAGGTCGACGACGCCGTATCCAGCGCCCAACGCTCGTCCCTCAGCTCGCTCATCGTGACGGTGGCGCGATTGGCGAGGGGGTGCGTCTGCGACACCATGGCGTTGAACACGTCCTCGATAAGCGGGACCGTTTCTATGTTGGGGTCCAGCGCGCCGGGCGGCACGTTGAGATCGTCGATCACCGCGAGGTCCGTCTGCCAGCTTCGGAGCGCGGCGAGGCTTTCGGCCGGCTCCATCTCGTCGAACTGGACGTTCAGCCGCGGGTGAAGCCGGCGGAGGTCGTGGATGGCGCCTGCCACCAGCGCTGCCGCCACCGAGGGAAAGGCGGCCACGCGCAGTTCGCCGGCAATCACCTTCTTCAGTTCCGCGATATCGGCGCGGGCTGATTCCAGCTCGACCAGGATGCGCTCGGCACGCTCGACGAGTTGCCGCCCCGCGACCGTCAGTTCGACGCCGCGGCCGCGCCGCTCGATCAGGTCGATCCCGACTTCCTGTTCCAGGAGGGCGATCTGCTGCGAGACAGCCGACGGCGAGACGTAAAGCGCCTCGGCGACCGCCGCCATCGTCTTGCGGATCGACAATTCCCGTAACGCCCTCAACCGCGCAATGTCCATCACTCATCTCCTGGCTGGAAGCCAATGATTAGCAAATCAGAACGCATGTGCAAATATTATTAACTTTTTCTGGAGTTAGCGCCCGACTAGCTTCCCGGCACGAACCAACAATAGCGGTTATTCCGGGAGACAGGCCATGACCCAGCAAAACGAGCAAACGAAAGCGTATTTCAACGCGTCGGTTCACGAGCGCGACCCCCTGGTGGCTGGGGCGCTCGACAACGAACGCAAGCGCCAGCAGGACCAGATCGAGCTGATCGCTTCCGAGAACATCGTCAGCCGCGCGGTGCTCGATGCCCTCGGTCACGAGATGACCAACAAGACGCTGGAAGGTTATCCCGGTAACCGCTTCCATGGCGGTGGGCAGTTCGTCGACGTGGTCGAACAGGCCGCCATCGATCGCGCGAAGGAACTGTTCGGCTGCGGCTACGCCAACGTGCAGCCGCATTCCGGCACCCAGGCCAACCTGGCGGTCTTCTTCCTGCTGCTCAAGCCCGGCGAAAAGGTCCTGTCGCTCGACCTGGCCGCCGGCGGCCACCTGTCGCACGGCATGAAGAGCAATCTTTCCGGCCGCTGGTTCGAATCGCACAGCTACAATGTGGATCCCGACACCGAGGTCATCGACTACGACAATCTCGAACGGATTGCCGAAGAGGTGCGCCCGAAGCTCCTGATCACCGGTGGCTCGGCCTATCCGCGCGAGCTCGATTTCGAACGCATGGGCAAGATCGCCAAGAAGGTCGGCGCCTGGTTCCTCGTCGACATGGCCCACATTGCCGGACTGGTCGCCGGCGGCGTCCATCCCTCGCCGTTCCCGCATGCCGACATCGTGACCTGCACGACCACCAAGACCCTGCGCGGCCCGCGCGGCGGCCTGATCCTCACCAACAACGAAGAGTGGTTCAAGAAGCTGCAGGCGGCGGTGTTCCCCGGCGTCCAGGGCTCGCTCCACAGCAACGTGCTGGCGGCGAAGGCCATCTGCCTCGGCGAAGCGCTGCGGCCCGATTTCAAGGTCTATGCCCAGCAGGTCAAGACCAACGCCCGTGTTCTCGCGCAGACCCTGATCGAGCGCGGAATCCGCATCGTTTCCGGCGGCACCGATACGCATATCGTGCTGGTCGACCTGTCGAGCAAGGGCCTGATCGGCAAGCAGGCCGAGACGCTTCTGGAGCGGGCCAACATCACCGCCAACAAGAACGCGATCCCCAACGACAGCCCGCGACCGCCGGAGTGGGTAGGCATGCGCCTCGGTGTTTCCGCCGCCACGACGCGCGGCATGAAGGAAGAGGAACTTCGCACCCTCGGCAACATCATCGCCGACCTCATCGAGGCCGAAGCCGCCGGTAAGGCCGACGACGTCGTGCCGGGCGCCAAGGCGAAAGTGGCCGAACTGACCAGGGCCTTCCCGGTTTACGCCTCCTGAGCCGCGCAGGCGGACCATTCTAGTCGGTCAGGTGCCGCACCATGGTCGTGGTGCGGCACCCTCTCGGAAAACATGCCCCGCAAAGCCGCGTCGCTCGCGCTGTGCGGCAAGCGAAAGGTATTGCCATGGGAATGGACAGGATAGCCAGGAGCGCCACCATCATCGACGGCAAGCAGTTCGCCGCCGAACTTCTCGGCGATATCAGACTCAAGGTCGAAACCCTGAAGGAGAACACCGGCAAGGTTCCGGGCCTTGCCGTCGTGCTGGTCGGGTCCGACCCCGCAAGCACGGTCTATGTCGGCTCGAAGCACCGCCAGACGACCGCGGCCGGCATGCGCTCCTTCAAATATGAGCTTCCCGCGGAAACGACGCAGCAGGAACTGATGGCGCTGATCGACAGGCTGAACGTCGATCCGCAAGTCCACGGCATCCTCGTCCAACTTCCGCTTCCCGCCCATCTCGATGCTAGTGCCGTCATCCAGGAAATCAACCCGGACAAGGATGTCGACGGCTTCCACGTCTCCAACGCCGGGCGGCTGGCAACGGGCTCTCCCGCGCTCGTTCCCTGCACGCCGTTCGGCTGCATGATGCTGCTGAAGGGCCGGCTCGGCTCGAATCTCGCCGGCCTGCATGCGGTCGTGGTCGGCAAGTCGAACATCGTCGGCAAGCCGATGGCGCAGCTTCTGCTCGCCGAAAACTGCACCGTGACCGTCGTGCATTCGCGCACGAAAAATACCGCCGAGCTTTGCCGGACGGCCGACATCCTCGTCGTCGCGGCCGGGCGGCCCGGGCTGGTGCGGGGCGACTGGATCAAGCCGGGCGCCGTCGTCATCGACGTGGGGATCAACCGCGTCGAGCAGGACGGCAAGTCGCGCATCGTCGGCGACGTCGCGTTCGAAGAGGCAGGGCATGCGGGCGCCATCACGCCGGTTCCCGGCGGCGTCGGGCCGATGACCATCGCCTGCCTGCTTTCCAACACGGTGACGGCGTTCTGCCGCCTCAACGACATCAGTGCCGCTTGAGCGGTGATCCTGGAGGAGCCCTCAATGTCCCCGAAAGACAATCGCTTTGCCTTGCGCGTCGCCTGCCCTTCCATCCGGGGCGTTACCGCGGCGATCGCCAGCTATCTCTCCGGCAATGGCTGCAACATTTCCGACAGCGCCCAGTTCGATAACGCTGACACCGGCCGCTATTTCATGCGGGTGAGCTTCCAGTCGGAAGAAGGCCGCTCCCTGGAGGACCTGCGCGACGGCTTCGCGGAGATCGCGAAGAAGTACGAGGCCGAGGCCGAGTTCTTCAACGAGGCGACCAAGCGCAAGGTCATCCTGATGGTGTCGCGCTTCGGCCACTGCCTGAACGACCTGCTTTATCGCTGGCGCATCGGCGCGTTGCCGATCGACATCGTGGGCGTCATCTCCAACCACATGGATTACCAGAAGCTTGTGATGAACCACGACATTCCGTTCCACTGCATCAAGGTGACCAAGGAAAACAAGCTCGAAGCCGAAGCGCATCAGATGCGGATCGTCAGGGAGACCGGCGCCGAACTGATCGTGCTGGCGCGCTACATGCAGATCCTGTCCGACGAGATGTGCAGGACCATGTCGGGCCGCATCGTCAACATCCACCATTCCTTCCTGCCGTCCTTCAAGGGCGCGAACCCGTACAAGCAGGCTTTCGAGCGTGGCGTGAAGCTGATCGGGGCGACCTCG
Organism: Mesorhizobium sp.; assembly: GCA_049650385.1. Classification (GTDB taxonomy): domain Bacteria; phylum Pseudomonadota; class Alphaproteobacteria; order Rhizobiales; family Rhizobiaceae; genus Mesorhizobium. The sequence continues at coordinate 89,580 of JBASAA010000035.1, read as the reverse complement.
CACTACGTCACCGCCGACCTCGACGAAGGCCCGATCATCGAGCAGGACATCGTTCGCGTCACCCATGCCCAGAGCGCCGACGACTATGTCAGCCTCGGCCGGGACGTGGAGAGCCAGGTTCTCGCCCGCGCTATCCATGCCCATATCCATGGCCGTGTGTTCCTCGACGGAACCCGGACCGTCGTGTTCCCGGCATCGCCCGGCTCCTATGTGTCCGAACGCATGGGGTGACAGCCGCCGGCCTCAGGTGCGGTGCGGATCGCGGTTCCAGTTCTTGTAGATCAGGTAGCGGGCATTGGCCTTGCCGATGGCGCCGAACCATTGCGGTTCGAACGGACCCATCCAGATCACGTCGCCCTTTTCCACCGGATACCATGAGGCGCCCAGCCGGTAGATCCCGCCGCCGTTGAGGAACAGCAGCCCGTGTTCCATGAAATGGGTCTCGACGTAGGGCAGCGAGCCGCCGGGAACGAAATCCATGAGGTTGATTTCGCAGTCGAAGGCAGAGTCTTCAGGAAGAAGCTTTTGCAGCACCAGCGCGCCGTCCTCGATGGGTGATCCGGCGATGTCTGCCGCGCGCGCGATCACGGCCGGTGGGGGCTCTGCCCCGGCGCGGCTCATGTAGCGCTTCTCCAGCACGACGAGCCGGGAAGTTTTGGCGGCCCTGATCTCGTACTGGCTCTCAGCCGGCAGCAGGGCGTAGGCTTCTTCACCGAGCACATGGGAAGCGCCGTCGATCGCCAGTTCGATCTCGCCCGCCAGCACGAACAGGAATCTCTGGACGCCCGGCAGGGCAGGGCCGACGGCCGCGCCTTGCGGCAGGTCGGCGAAGAATTCGCTGAAGCAGGCACCCATCTGCGGCGTGATGACAAAGGTGACCTCGCAGCCCGGCCAATCGGGAAGCGTCGTCCGCTCGTGGCTGTCGGTGCTGATGAGCGCGTGGTCCCGGTGGATGGAGGATCGCGTTTCGCCGATATGGCCCCTCATCGGAAATTCTCGCTTTCTTTGTGGTTTCGGCTGCCTGCCGTCATTCCCATTCCTGCACCAGGTGATCCGGCCCGACGCTTTTGTAGGCGAGGGCGCGGTGCTGGTAGTCCACCGGGCGCAGCGGGCTTTTCAGTTCCTTGTTGTCGAGCCGGGGCCGGATGTTGCGCCGCTCCGGATCCGGCACCGGCACCGCGGCGAGAAGGCGCTTCGTATAGGGATGCTGCGGCCGACCGAAGACGCTGGCGCGGTCGCCGATCTCCACGATCTCGCCCAGATACATGACGGCGACGCGGTGGCTGATGCGTTCGACGACCGCCATGTCGTGGGAAATGAACAGGAAGGCGAGTTTCATCTTCCTCTGCAGGTCGAGCATGAGGTCGATGATCTGGGCCTTGATCGACACGTCGAGGGCCGAGACCGCCTCATCGGCGATGAGCAGGTCCGGCCGCATCGACAAGGCGCGCGCGATGCAGATCCGCTGCCGCTGCCCGCCGGAGAATTCGTGCGGGAAACGGTCGCGCATGCCGCTGGACAGGCCGACGCTTTCCAGAAGCCCGTCGACCCGCGCATCGATCTCGCGTCGGCCCATCCTGCCCTGTACCACCAGCGGTTCGGCGATGCTGTCGCTGATGCGCATACGCGGGTTCAGGCTCGCATAGGGGTCCTGGAACACCATCTGCATGCGGTTATGGAATTTGATGGTCGTTACGCCTTCCAACCCGGAAGGGTCCTGGCCGTGCATCGCGATGGTCCCGGAAGACGGTCGGGTCAGGCCGATCAGGCAGCGGCCGGTCGTGGATTTGCCGGAACCGGATTCTCCCACCAGCGACAACGTCTCGCCGGCGCGGATGTCGAAGGAAATGTTTTCGACCGCGTGGACGCGGCCCGTCACCTTGCCCCACATGCCCTTGCGGACATCGAAGCGCTTCGTCAGGTTTCGTACCTCGAGGATCGGCTTGCCGGCGACCGCGATATCCTCGGCAGCCGTGCTCTCGGGGACTGCCCCCAGGCCTTCCGGCGAGCTCTTGCCCGCCATCGAGCCGATCCTTGGCGCGGCGGCAAGCAAAGCGCGCGTATAGGGATGCCGGGACTGGGTGAAGATCGCCTGCGCCGTGCCCCGGTCCACCGCCTCGCCGTGCTGCATGACGATGATCTCGTCGGCGATTTCGGCAACTACGCCGAGGTCATGCGTGATGAACAGGATGCCGAGCCCGTCTTCCTGCTGGAGCGTGCGCAAGAGGTCGAGGATCTGCGCCTGCACCGTGACGTCCAGCGCCGTGGTCGGCTCGTCGGCGATCAGCACTTTCGGCCGGCAGGCGAGCGCCATCGCGATCATGACGCGCTGGCGCATGCCGCCCGACATCAGGTGCGGGAAATCGTGGAAGCGGGCCTTCGCGGCAGGGATCTGCACGCGCTCCAGCAGCCGGATGCTTTCGGCCTGCGCCTGCGCGGCGGACATCCCCCGGTGGCGCCTCAGCACCTCGCTTATCTGGAAGCCTATGCGCAGCGTCGGGTTGAGGCTGGTCATCGGCTCCTGGAAGATCATGCCGATCTCGTTGCCGCGTAGGGCGCACATGGCGCTTTCCGGCAGGTCGAGCAGCGAGCGGCCGTTCAGCTTGACCTCCCCGGTGACGCGGCTTCGGGCGGGCGGCAGCAGCCGCATCGTGGCGAGCGCGGTGACGCTCTTGCCGGAGCCGGAGCCGCCCACCATCGCCAGCGTGCTTCCGGCGGCGACGTCGAAGGACAGGCCGTGGACGATCGGCGTCCACCCATCCGTGGTGCGGAACGAAACGCGCAGGTTTGAAACGGAGAGAACGGGCTGCATCGCGATCGGCTAAAGCTCCCCTGCGACACGAAGCAGGAGCTTTCCCGATACCTGCCTGGATTCGAGGCGCCGGTGCATATCCGCCGCTCGTTCGAGCGGGAAAACCTCTTCGATGAAGATTTTCAGCCACCCGTTCTGGATGGCCTCGACGACATCGGCGACCGCCGTCGTCCACGCCGTCGAGTTGGGGTCGACATGGCCGAGATGGAAGCGGCTGAACGAGGCCGACCTGGGAACCATGCGCTCCCAGATATTGGCAAAGGGCTTGCCGCTCGCTTCGCCGTAGCTGACGATGTGGCCGAATTTCCGGATCGCGTCGAAACTGCGGTCGAGCGTCGCCGCGCCGACGGAATCGTAGACGAAGTCGACGCCCCGGCCGTGCGTCCACTCCAGCGCTGCCTCGACGAAGTCCTCGCGGCTGCGGTCGACGACGCGCTCGGCGCCGACATCGAGCGGCCGTCTGTCCTTGCCCGCCGTTCCGACGGTGCCGAGTACCCGGCATCCGGCCTTCGCGGCAAGTTGCGTCAGGCACAGCCCGACGCCGCCGCCGATGGCGTGGATGAGGACGGTCGAGCCCCGGTGCACGCGCCCTATGTCATGCAGCATCAGGTAGGCGGTCAGCGCTTGCAGCGGAAAGGCGGCGGCAAGGTCAAGCGGCATGTCCGGCGGCAGCGGGATGATGTCCTGGACCGGGACGGCGCAGACATCCGCATAGCCGCCATCTACCGGCAGGCAGGCGGCGACGGGCTGGCCGATGTCGAAGCCGGTGATGTTGTCGCCCAGCGCACGGATGCGGCCCGATATCTCGCAGCCGAGAACGGCGGGATATTGCGTCGGGTGCGGATAGCTGTTGTTGCGGACCATGACGTCGGCCCAGTTGCAGCCGCAATAGGCGATGTCCACAGCGACTTCGTCGGGGCCGGGGGCAGGCGCGGGGCACTCCTCTACCTGCATGGCCTCCGGGCCTCCCGGCTGGCGGACGACGATCTTGCGCATGTCAGCTTTCCCTCGCCGTTTCGGGCGGCCTTGCGTTTCCGGGCGACATCAGTGCGGCGTCCTCGGCGACAGGGCTTCCTGGATGCCGTCGCCCAGCAGGTTGAAGGCCATCACCGTGACGAAAATCGCCAGGCCCGGGAACGTGACCATCCACCAGTTGTCGAGGAAATAGTCACGCCCGACGGAAACCATCGAGCCCCATTCTGGCGTTGGCGGCTGGGCGCCGAGCCCGACGAAGGAAAGGCCGGCGAGGGTGAGGATCGCATAGCCCATGTCGAGGCTGACCTGGACGATCAGCGGCGTCAGGCAGTTGCGCAGGATGTGATGCCAGGCAATGCGCAGACGCGAGGCTCCCGCGATGACGGCGGCCTCGACATAGGCCTCGTGCTTGAGGCGGAGCGCCTGACCGCGCACCAGCCGCGCGTACCACGGCCACCAGACGAGCGCGGTGGCCACGACGGCGTTGAACAGGCTCGGACCCAGCGCCGCGGTCAGCGCCATTGCCAGCACCAGCGCCGGGAAGGCAAGGAACATGTCGGTGATGCGCATCAGCAATTCGTCGAGCCAGCCGCCGAACAGGCCGGCCGCGAGGCCGATGATGGTGCCGGTGAGCGAGGCCAGCGCCAGGATGCCGAACGCCGCCACCAGCGAATAGCGCGCGCCGAAAATGACGCGCGAGAGGATGTCGCGGCCATTGTCATCGGTGCCGAACCAATACGTGCTGCCGGGCGGCAGCAGCCGGTTCTGCGGCGCCATAGCGATCGGGTCCATCGGGGCGATTTGCGGCGCAAACACAGCGACCAGGACCGCGAGGACGACCAGCAGCAGGCCGACGGCGCTGAGCGGATTGGCGAGGATGCGGTGGACCAGGCTGCGCCCGTGCGGGCGGCGCCTGCCCTGCGGCCGGGCGGTGGCGTCGTCGGCCATGTCAGGCCACTCCGTCGAAGCTGATGCGGGGGTCAAGCATGACATAGGCGATGTCGACCAGAAGGTTGACGAACACGTAGATGACCGAGATGGTCAGCGTCACCCCCATGATGGCGGGATAGTCGAGGTTCTTGATGGCGTTGACGGCATAGAGGCCGATCCCCGGCCAGTTGAAGACGACTTCGGCAAGCACGTTTCCGGCCAGCAGCGCTCCGACCTGCAAGCCGAGTATGGTGGTCGTCGGGATGAGCGCGTTGCGAAAGACGTGGAAGCGCAGCACGGCGCCGGCCGGCAGGCCCTTGGCCTGCGCGGTGCGCACATAGTCGGCGTCGAGCACTTCGATCACCGAGGCGCGCATCATGCGCGAGATCACCGCGATGCTGCCCGCCGCCAGCGTGGTTGCCGGCAGGATGAGGTGGACCAGGGCCGACCGGAACGTCTCGAAATCGCCGTCAAGAAGCGTATCGATCAGGTAGAAGCCGGTGACGTTGGGCGGCTCGATGTCGAGCACGCCCAGCCTGCCGCCGAGCGGCAGGAGCTTGAGGTGCTGGTAGAACAGGATCTGCATGAGGATGCCGAGCCAGAAAATCGGCATCGACACGCCGCTGACGGTGACGAAGCGCATCACATGGTCGAGCGCCTTGCCGTGCCGTGCGCCGGTCAGCAGGCCGATCGGCAACCCGACCAGCACGACCAGCAGCACGGCCGCAGCGGTAAGCTCGACGCTGGCCGGCAGGAATTGCCGCAGGTCGTCGAGCACCGGGCGGCGGTTGGTCAGCGACATGCCGAGGTCGCCGGTCATCAACCCCTTCATGTAGATCCAGAACTGGGTAGCGACCGGCTTGTCCAGCCCGTAGCGCTGCGCCAGTTCCTTGACCTGCTCGCCGGTGGCGTGCTGGCCCGCCATCAGCCGTGCCGGATCGCCCGGCACGAGATGGGTCAGCGCGAAGGTGATGACGCTGATGCCGAGGAGCACGAAGCACAGGAAGAGCAGCCGCCTGCCGATAAACCGGATCATTCGGACCTATCCTTGCAGGAGGCTGCCGCCATGGTCAGGAACTGCTCAGGTTATAGAAATCGAGGGTCGCCGTCCGCATGCCGTTGAAAACGAAGCCCTTCAGCTTGTCGCTGGCGGGCATGCGGTAGTTCTTCTCGTAGACGAACAGCGCAGGCGAATCCTCGACGATCAGTTGCTGGGCGCGGGCGTAAAGCTCGAACCGCTTCGCTTCGTCCGGTTCCACCATGCCGGCATCGAGGAGCTTGTCGACCTCCGGGTTGGAGTAGTAGCCCCAGTTGTATCCGGCGCTGCCTTGCGCGGCGCTGTGGAACAGCGACCACAGATAGTCGTAGGGCGTCGCCAGCGTCGGCCACCACACCACGCCGAAGCAGTGATCGGCAGTTTCAGGGTTGGACAGGAGGCCCGCCCAGGCTGCCGGCGACAGTTCCTGGATCTCGACCTCGATGCCGAGGTCCTTCATGTTCGACTGGAACAGTTCGCCGAGCGGCCGCTTCCAGAAATACCCCGATTCATAGGTGTATTTGAGCTTGAAGCCGCCGTTCGGCATGCCGGCTTCGGCAAGCAACTGCCTGGCCTTTTCCGGGTCGAAATCATAGACCGGCGTGTCGGCGTGGCCGACGAAGGTGCTGGGGATCGGACCGCGCGCCCGCTTGGCCTTGCCGCGCAGGGTGCCATCGATGAAGGCATCGTAGTTGAAGCCATGGGCAATGGCGCGCCGCACCTTTGGGTCGGCGGTCGGGCCGTGCTTGCAGTTCATCATCAGGTAGTAGAGGTCGAACGAGGGTACGTTCGTGACCGTCAGGCCGGGCTTGCCGTCGAGCGATTCCACCACGTCGTCGGGCATGAACAGGGCCACGTCCGTCTCGCCCTGCTCGATGAACAGGCGGGCGCTGCTGGCCTCATGCACGTATTTGACGATGATGCGTTCGAAGTGATCGCCTTCCCACCCGCGCCAATAGTCCGGATTGCGCACCATCACCGCCTGCTGGGACTGGGTGTAGGAGCGCATCATGTAGGGACCGGTGCCGACCATGTTGCTGCGCAGCCAGCCCTGGGCGCCGTCGTCGTCCTTTTCGTTGTCGCGGATGGCCTTGGGCGAGATCATGCCGATCGTGACCAGCGCCGCGAAGGCGGAAAGGAAGCCGTCCGACGGCTCGCTGAGCTTGAGGACGACGGTATCGTTATCCGGGGTCTCGATCGAGGTGACGGCCCCCAGCGCGAAGGCGATGCCGAGCTTGATCTTGATCTGGCGCTCGATGTTGAACTTGACCGCAGCCGCATCGAGGATCTCGCCATCGGTGAACTTCACGTTCTTGCGGATCTTGAACGTATAGGTCTTCTTGTCGTCGGAGACTTCGTAGCTTTCGGCCAGCGAGGGCGCGAACTCCAGCGTGTCGCCCTTGTAATCCAGCAGCGATTCATAGACGCCGCGCCACAGCAGCGGCGACTGGCCGTCGAAGGACGCACCCGGATCGAGCGTCACCGCGTCGGCGCCGGAGGTGACGACGAGCGTGTCCTTGCCGGCCGCCACGGCGCGCCCGCCCATGAAGGACAGCGCCATGCCGGCGGCGCCTGCCGCCAGCATGGAACGCCTGGAGATGCAGAAGGGGTGGCGCTGCGCAGTCTCGTTGCTGTTACCTGTGGTCTCGAGTCCCATGACTTCCTCCCGGTAGGATCGTTATCTCTCAGACCCGGAAAATCGCCGGGCCCGTCCCTGTCAGGTCACGCGGCGGCGACGCCGGTCTTGCCTGGTATGAAGCGCCCGAAGCCGGGCTTCACCGTAATGGCGCCCATCGGCGCGCCGTCCTCGTAGACGGTGGTTCCGCGCACCCAGGTGCGCTTCACGCGCCCGCTCACCTTCATGCCCGCGAACGGGGTCCATTTCTGCTTGTAGAAGGTGTGCTCGGGAACGACGGTCCATTCCTCCTTAGGGTCGAACAGGAACATGTCGGCGTCGCCGCCGACGGTGATAGCGCCCTTCTTCGGATAGATGTTGAACAGCCGCGCCGGCATGGTGGCGAAAAGCTGCGCCAGGCGGGTCAGCGGCACGTTGCGCCTGATGCCTTCGCCGATCAGCAACTGGTTCGCGGTCTGGATGTGGTTGAGGCCGGCCGGCGTGGTCCACACCGAATTCTTGCCGCGCAACTTCTCCTCGATCGTATAGGGGGCGTGGTCGGTGGCTACGCAGTCGATCTCGCCGCTTTGCAGCGCCGCCCACAGCCGGTCGGCATTTCCCGGCTCGCGCAGCGGCGGGTTACAGAGGGCAAAGGCCCCGATCCGCTGGAAGTCCTCGGCATCGAGGAACAGGAAGTGCTGCGCGGTCTCGACGCTGATCGGATGGCCGGCGGCGCGCGCCCTGGCGACGATCTGCGCTCCTTCCGGCGTGCTCGAATGAACGACATGCAACTGGACGCCGATGACGGTGGCGAGTGTCACGGCCCTCTGCACGGCCTCCCATTCGGCATAGGGCGGACGGCTTTCCGTATAGGCGCGCGGGTCGTGGCGTCCGGCGGCCTCGAGTTCCTTCGTGAGGTAGGCGATGATCTCGTTGTTTTCGCAATGGACCGCGATGCGCGAATTGGCGGCCTTGATCGCGCGCATGCCGGCGAGCAGTTCCCCGTCCCTGACCATCGGGATTTCGGGCGAATAGGACATGAAGGCCTTGAAGCCGATCGGCTCCAGTTCCATCAGCTTGCCGACCTTGGACGAATTGTCCGGCGTCAGCGCGAGATAAAGACCGAAATCGGCGACCGACTTTTTCGACGCCTCGGACTTCTTCAACAGGAAGGAGGGCTCGTCCTGGGTGAGAGGGTCTGTGAGCGGCATCTCGAAGACGCTGGTGATGCCGCCGGCGACCGCAGAGGCGGAGCCGGTGTAGAAGTCTTCGCCCTCGGTCATGCCCGGATCGTTGAAGTGGACATGCGGATCGACGGCGCCCGGGAATACCAGCCGGCCTGCCGCGTCGACCGTTTCGCGCGCCGGCATCTCTTCCGTGCTGATGGCGGCGAAGCGGCCGTCCTTCACATAGAGATTGGCCTGGACGACGTTGCTCTCGCCAACGATTTGTCCGTTTTTGACAATCAGATCGAACATTGATGCATCCGGTTCAGTCGGTGTTGGAGACAAGCCGCGTCAGGAAACGCGACAATGCGCGCGCTGCGGTGGCGCAGTCGGTCAGGGACGAGAATTCGCGCGGGTTATGGCTGATGCCGTCCTTGCTGCGGACGAAGAACATCGCCATCGGCACATGCTCGCCCATGACCATCGCGTCGTGCCCGGCCCCGCTCGGCAATTCGAAGGCGGCGAGGTTGACGGCACGCATCGCTTCCGCCTGCTGCGCCTTCAGTTTTTCATCGACGGCGATCGGCGGCTGCGAAAAAGTCCGGGTCCAGGAAAGCGCGACGTTGGCCGCCTCGGCAAGCCGGGTGGCGGTTGCGACGATGCGCGCCACCAGACGTTCCAGCGGCTCGGCGGCGACGTCGCGGATGTCGACGCTGAAGCGGACCTTGCCGGGTACGACATTGCTGCCGTTCGGCGACACGTTCAACTGGCCGACCGTGGCGACGGCGGTGTCGCTGACCTGGCCGGGAAGCTCGCTCACCGCGGCGACGATGCGGCTTGCGGCGACCAGCGCGTCGCGCCGGTAGGTCATCGGCGTCGTCCCGGCGTGGCCTGCCTGTCCGGTCACGGTCATTTCCAGCGAAACCAGCCCGCAGATGCCGCTGACGATGCCGACCGGCAGGCCGTGCCCCTCAAGGACGAGCCCCTGTTCGATATGCACTTCCACGAAGGCGGCGATCTGCGAAAGATCTCGACGGGCCGCCGCAAAGTCGCCGAGCGAAAGCCCGACCTCTTCTACGGCGGCGGAAAAGCTGCGCCCTTCATGGTCGCTGACGCTGGCGAGCTGTTCGATCAGCGGCGCGCCGACGATGGCGCTGCTGCCGACGCAGCCGACATTGAAGCTGCTTCCTTCTTCTTCCGAGAAGATGACGACCTCGTAGGGCCGTTCCGGCTCGAAGCCCGTCGCCTTCCACATTTCCGCGGTTTCGAGCGCCAGCAGAACGCCGAGCACGCCGTCGAAATGGCCGCCGTTCGGCACGGTGTCGATATGCGATCCGCACAGCACCGCCGGCAGATGGTCGCTTTTGCCGGCCAGGCGGCCGAAGCAGTTGCCGGCGGCGTCGCGGCGGACGGAAAGACCGGCATCGCGCATCCAGCCGCAGACGATGTCCTTCGCCTTCTTCTCGGCCAATGAATAGCCCGGACGGCAGGAGCCGTTGTCGTCGGTCAAGCCGATCTCGGCGATCGCGGCAAGCCGCGAAGCGAGGCGGCTCCCGGAGAAGCCGTCGAGGTCGAGGGCTTCGTCGTAGTCGGGCAACAATCTTTCGATCAGCGAGGGCACGGAATCATCCTTGGGCCAGTGCGACGATGCCGATGGCCATCGCCACCGCGCTGATGCAGGGATCGACGACCGGCAGGCCAAGCGTTTCGTGCAGCATCGTGCGGTAGGGCGTCATGCCCGCGCAGCCGAAGACGATGGCCTCGGCCCCCTTCTCCTTGAGCCGGCGGCCCGCCGAGAGCATGCGCTCGGCCGCCGACTCCGAGGTCGCGATCTCCGCCACCGGCATGTTGATCGGCTCGAACCCGACGCAGCGTTCGAGCAGGCCATAGCCGCGCGCGAGGCGCAAATCGGCATTCAGCGTCGCCGCATCCGTCGAGACCACGCCGAAGCGCTCGCCGAGGTTGAGGGCGGTCGCCAGCCCGGCTTCGCAGATGCCGAGCACCGGCTTGGTGGTGACCTCGCGGGCGGAATAGAGCCCGGTATCGGCGAAGCAGCCGATCACGAAGGCATCCGTCCGGTCCGACTCCTGTTCGACCAACCGGCACAGCGGGTCGATCACGCTGTCGATGTCCCGCTGGGTCTCGATGCCGAGCGGCGTTCCCTCCAGCGAGACGCAGTCGATCCGGCAGGCGCCGGGCGCCCGAAGGGGCGAAACGCTGCGGTCCATGGCCGCGGTAAAATCGCGATTGCTGTTTGGATTGATCAGCAAAATGCGCAATTCCGGCGGTTCCTCTCCTGTTCGGGGCGGCGTATCTGGGTGTGCCAGCCTTCAAAAAAGTATCGAAGGCTTGCATATCCTGCGAATTGCGGATTTCGTCCGAGCATATGACCTCGACAAAAGCGGTGGCACAAGCGAGAATTTCACAAGGACAAGCCTGAGAAAAATTCATGCAGATACCGTATCGCCGTCTGCCGTCTCTGAATTCGCTCCGCGCCTTCGAAGCGACCGCCCGGCAGGGCTCGATCACCCGCGCCGCGGAAGAACTCGGCGTCACGCAAAGCGCGGTGAGCCATCAGATCAAGACCCTGGAGACCTTTACCGGAACACCCCTTCTTACCCGCCGCGGCAATCGTTTCGCGCTGACGCCGGCGGGGCTGCGGACCATGGGGCTGCTGGGCGAGGGGTTCGATCTCTTGGCCGATGCCGTCGCCGACCTCCAGTCGCCTGAAATCCGCGGGGAGGTGGTGATAAGCTGCCCGCCGGCGATGACGACGCTGTGGCTGATCAAGGCCATAACCCCCCTCCTGTCGAGCCATCCCGAACTGCGGATCGGCCTGCGTTCCTCCGTGGAATGGAAAGCCGTGATCGGCTCGGATGTCGACCTGTGCATCCGCTACGGCAACGGCGTGTGGAAAAACCACCGGACGATCCTGCTGCGCGAGGTCGAACTTTTCCCCGTGTGCAGCCCGGCGGTGGCGGCCGGGTTGCAGGCGCCCCATGACCTGCACGGCGTGCCGCTTCTCTACGCCACCGACGACAACGACTGGGAAACCTGGTTTTCCTGCGTCAAGATGAGCACCATGCCGCAGATCAGGCACTATATGGGCAATGATTTCCTGGCCATCGAAACGGCCGCGAACGGCTTTGGCGTCGCCATCGGCGATGATGTCACATGCCGGTATTACCTGGACAGGGGCGTGCTGGTACGGCCGTTCGCCGAGCGGAAAAAGTCCAACCGCTCCTTCTACCTCATCGAGCGCAACCGCCCCAACCAGAACATCGCGATCAGGACCGTGAAGGAGTGGATCCTGAACAATTTCAGCAAAGACTGGGGGTAGACGATAGGTGCCCTAATTGTGACCACCCCGGCCGGGGCGGCCTACAAAATCGTGTCGGCGAAACCTGTGGCTACACCATGCCGAGAGCGGCCTTGTAGAGGTCGAGGATCGACTCCGCCTCCTCCCGCTCGGCCTGGTCCTGCTTGCGCAACCGCACCAGCGTGCGGATCGCCTTGGTATCGAAGCCCGTGCCCTTCGCCTCGGCATAGACCTCCTTGATATCGTCGGCGATCGTCTTCTTCTCCTCTTCGAGACGCTCGATGCGCTCGATTATAGCGCGCAACTGGCCGGCGGCGACCGTCTGCGAGGAATCCGTTACTTCGTCGGCCATGTCTTTGTCTCCAACTGTGTACGCGCCGCGACTCGGCAGGAGGCGGCGATGATTTCGCGCCGGTTCGATGCCCCACCGGCCCCGGCCGGTCAAGCCGTTATTGTCAGCCGAAGACGACCAGAAGATCCTTGGCGTCGATCTGGTCGCCAGCCCTGACCAGCACCTCCTCCACCGTGCCGTCGCGTTCGGCGTGCAGCGCGGTTTCCATCTTCATCGCCTCAATCGACAACAAAACGTCGCCGGCCTTGACCGCCTGTCCGGCCGCCACCGAAACCCCGGAGACCACGCCCGGCATCGGTGCGCCGACATGGCTGTCGTTGCCGGGTTCGGCCTTGCGCCGCGCCTTGGCCGCCGAGGCGCCATGCGCGCGATCCGGCACCTTGATCCGGCGCGGCTGGCCGTTCAGTTCGAAGAACACCGTCGCCATGCCCTTTTCGTCGACCTCGGCGGTGCCGAGGCAGCGGATGATCAGGGTCTTGCCCTTCTCGATCTCGACGAAAATCTCGTCCTCGGTGCGCATGCCGTAGAAATAGGTAGGCGTCGGCAGCACGCTGACCGGCCCGTAAATCTCCTGCGCGGCGGCGAAATCCGAAAACACCTTCGGATACATCAGCCAGGAGGCGAATTCCTGCTCCGACAGTTTCCGGCCGATCTTCTCCTCGATTTCCGCTCGGTCGCCTTCGAGGTCGGCGGGCGCGAGCAGGGAGCCCGGCCGCACCGTGTAGGGCTTGTCGCCCTTCAGTGCCTTCTTCTGCAAAGCCTTCGGCCATCCGCCCGGCGACTGGCCGAGGTCGCCGCGCAGCATGGAAACCACCGATTCCGGAAAGGCGATGTCGCGGTCGGGGTTCTCCACGTCGGCGACGGTAAGTTCCTGGCTCACCATCATCAGCGCCATGTCGCCGACCACCTTGGACGACGGCGTGACCTTGACGATGTCGCCGAACATCAGGTTGACGTCGTGGTAGGTCTGCGCCACCGCGTGCCAGCGGGTTTCCAGCCCGAGCGAGCGCGCCTGCTCCTTGAGATTGGTGAACTGCCCGCCCGGCATTTCGTGCAGGTAGACCTCGGAAGCCGGTCCCTTCAAATTGTTCTCGAAGGCGGCATACTGGTTGCGCACCGATTCCCAGTAGAAGGAAATCTTGCGGATCCACTGCTGGTCGAGTTCGGGATCGCGCTCGCTTCCCTTCAGCGCCTCGACGATTGAGCCGAGGCAGGGCTGCGAGGTGTTGCCGGAGAAGGAATCCATTGCCGCATCGACGGCATCGACGCCGGCATCCACCGCCGCCAGTACGGTTGCTGCCGACAGGCCGGACGTGTCGTGGGTGTGGAAATGGATCGGCAGGTCGGTCGCTTCACGCAGCGCCTTGAACAGTACGCGCGCCGCTGCCGGCTTGAGCAGCCCGGCCATGTCCTTGACCGCGATGATATGCGCGCCGGCCGCCTCCAACTCGCCGGCCAGGCCGACATAGTATTTGAGGTCGTATTTGGCCCGCGCGGGGTCGAGGATGTCGCCGGTGTAGCACATCGCCGCCTCGCATAGCTTGCCCTCGGCGATTACGGCGTCCATGGCGACGCGCATGTTCTCGACCCAGTTCAGGCAGTCGAAGACGCGGAACAGGTCGATGCCGCCGCTCGCCGCCTGCCTGACGAAGTGCTGGACGACGTTGTCGGGATAGTTGGTGTAGCCGACGCCGTTGGCGCCGCGCAGCAGCATCTGCAACAGGATGTTGGGTGCCCGTTCGCGGATCAGCGCCAGCCGCTCCCACGGGTCCTCGGTCAGGAAGCGCATGGCGACGTCGAAGGTGGCGCCGCCCCAGCATTCGAGCGACAGAAGCTGCGGCAGCGCGCGCGCATAGGTGCCGGCGATGGCGGCGATGTCATGCGTGCGCACGCGGGTGGCGACCAGCGACTGGTGGCCGTCGCGCATCGTGGTGTCGGTGATCAGTACCTGTTTCTGATCGCGCATCCACTGGCCGAATTTCTGCGGCCCCAGCGCATCGAGCCTGTCGCGGGTGCCTTCGGGAACGGTGCTGGTCAGCCAGGGGATGACGGGAGCCGCAGCACTCGCGCTCGGCCGCGCCCGGCCCCGCGTCTCGGGGTGGCCGTTCACCGTCACGTCGGCGAGGTAGTTCAGGAGCTTGGTGGCTCGGTCCTGCCGCTTCACATGCGCGAACAGTTCCGGTGTGTTGTCGATGAACTTGGTCGTGTAGGAATTATCGACGAAGCTCGGATGGGTGATGATCGCTTCGAGGAAGGTGAGGTTGGTGGCGACGCCGCGGATGCGGAACTCGCGCAAGGCGCGGTGCATGCGGCTGATCGCTTCGTCCGGCGTGCGGCCCGAGGCCGTCACCTTGACCAGCAGCGGGTCGTAGTAGCGGGTGATGATCGCGCCCGTATAGGCGGTGCCGCCGTCGAGGCGGATGCCGAAGCCCGCCGCCGAGCGATAGCCGGTGATGCGGCCGTAGTCGGGAATGAAATTCTGCTCCGGGTCCTCGGTGGTGATGCGGCACTGCAAGGCGTGGCCATGCAGCCGGATATCCGCCTGCGCCGGGACGCCGGATTCGCGCGTGCCGATGGCCGCGCCGTCGAGGATATGGATCTGCGCCTTGACGATGTCGATGCCGGTCACCTGCTCGGTGACGGTATGTTCGACCTGGATGCGCGGATTGACCTCGATGAAGTAGAATTTCCCGCTGTCGGCATCCTGCAGGAATTCGACCGTGCCCGCGCCGACATAGTCGGTCGCCCTGGCGATCTTCAGCGCGTAGGCGCACAGTTCCTCCCGCAATTCCTGCGACAGGTAGGGGGCCGGAGCTCGCTCGACCACTTTCTGATTGCGGCGCTGGATCGAGCAGTCGCGCTCGAACAGGTGGACGGCGTTGCCGTGGGTGTCGCCCAGCACCTGCACCTCGACATGGCGGGCGCGCTCGACCAGCTTTTCCAGGTAGACCTCGTCCTTGCCGAAGGCGGCCATCGCCTCGCGCTTGCCTTCCGTCACCTCGCGGGCAAGGTCGGCTTCGGTGCGGATGACGCGCATGCCGCGGCCGCCGCCGCCCCACGAAGCCTTGAGCATCAGCGGGTAGCCGATTTCGGCGGCAAGCTTCTTCACCACCGCCATGTCGTCGGGCAATGGCTCCGTTGCCGGTACCACCGGGACGCCAACCTCGACGGCAAGGTTGCGCGCCGCCACCTTGTTGCCGAGCCGGCGCATGGTCTCCGGCGTCGGCCCGATGAAGACGATGCCGGCCGCCGCGCAGGCTTCGGCGAATTCAGGGCTTTCCGACAACAGGCCGTAGCCCGGATGAATGGCGTCCGCTCCGGAAAGCCTGGCGACGCGCAGGACTTCCTCGATCGACAGATAGCTCTCGATCGGCCCCATGTCGCGTGCCAGCCACGGGCCGCGCCCGACCTGGTAGCTTTCGTCGGCCTTGAAGCGGTGCAGCGAGTATTTGTCTTCCTCGGCCCAGATCGCCACGGTTTTTATGCCGAGCTCGGTGGCCGCGCGGAACACGCGGATCGCAATTTCGGACCGGTTGGCGACAAGGATTTTGGTGATGGCCAAGGGGGGTGCTCCGTAACAGGCGATGGGCGGGGAATGCATAGCGCGAAAATGCTGCAGTGCAAACAAAATTGCCCGCAGAAGCCGCGCCGGCTTATTTTCCTGCGCGTGGGGCACCCTTCATGTCCACAGAGGCTCTTGCGCCGACAGGGACCGCATGTACGGGGCAACCGCCCAAACAAAAATGCCCGGCACTTGCGCCGGGCATTTTCCTTTAAGCCTGGAGGCTTTTAGTCGATCTGGACGTAGTTGTACTTGCCGTCGTCGCCCTTCTTCCATTCGTAGACGACATAGTCGGCGTCGGTACGGTCACCCTTCTCGTTGAACGAGAGTTCGCCCAGAACCGTCTTGAACGGGCCCTTTTCCTTGATCGCCTTGGCGACTTCCTGCGGGTCGTTGGTGCCTGCCGCGTTGGCGGCCTGGGCTACGATCTGCGTCGCGGCGTAGGAGTAGAGCGTGTAGGCTTCCGGCTCGAAGCCGGCAGCGCGGAACTTCTCGACCACGTCCTGCGCGGCCGGATTCTTGCGCGGGTCGGGGCCGAAGGTGTTGAGGGTCCCGGCGACCGCGTCGCCGGCGATCGAGGCCAGTTCATTGGAGACGATGCCGTCGCCCGAGAACAGCGGCGCCTTCAGGCCCTGGTCGGCCGACTGGCGGATGATCAGGCCGGCTTCCGTGTGCAGGCCGCCCCAATAGATCAGGGTCACGCCGGCTTCCTTCATCTTGGCGATGAGCGCGGAGAAGTCCTTGTCGCCGACGTTGACGCCTTCATACATGACTTCGTTGATGCCGAGCTTGTTCAGCGCCGCCTTGGTCGCGTCGGCGAGGCCCTGGCCGTAAGGCGTCTTGTCGTGGATGACGGCGATCTTGGCGTCCTTGTAGTGCTCGGCGATATAGGCGCCGGCGACGTCACCCTGCTGGTCATCACGGCCGCAGACGCGGATCGTGTTCCACAGGCCGGCATCGGTGAACTGCGGGTTGGTGGCGGCCGGCGTCACTTCGAGGATGCCGTTCTCGGCATAGACCTCGGAGGCCGGGATCGACACGCCCGAGTTGAAGTGGCCGATGACGAACTTGACGCCGTCGGCGACGAACTTGTTGGCCACCGAGATGCCCTGCTTGGGGTCGGACACGTCGTCGCCGACGCTGAGCTTGATCTGCTCGCCGTTCATGCCGCCGGCGGCATTGATATCGGCGACCGCCATTTCGGCGCCTTTTTGCAACTGCGCGCCGAAGGCTGCGTTCGGGCCGGTGATCGGGGCACCGACGCCCATCAGGACATCCGCCCACGCACTGCCACTGAACGCCAGCATGGCCGTAAGCGCAACGGCGGACAAGAGTGACTTTTTCATATAACGCTCCCATTTACGGGGTGGGCTAGGATGATGCCTTCATGCGATGCCCACCCAATATCGCAGAAAGTGCAGTTTGCCGATTTTCCGGACTTTGTCACCTTAATCGTGCCCGGAACCGTGCAATCGTGAACCTCAACTCTTGGGCTTCCAACTAAGGACCGAAGCCCTCTCGTAAAGCCAGTGGTATTGAGAGACCATCTGGTTCGTTCGCGTGTACTGGAACCCGACGAAACCCACGATCATCAAGACAATGGTGTCGACGAGATAGTATTGCGGCGAAAACATCGTGCCGTTGAACAGCGCGTGATGGATGAAGCGCACCGCGATGCCGAGGCCGAGCAGGTAGAGGAACAGGCTGATCAGCGGCCGCCAGGTCTGCGCGCAGGCCTTGCCCGTCATCCACGCCGCCCACCCGCCAAGCAGGCAGGTGACGAAGAAAAATTGCCAGATGGAGGGTTCTTCATGGAGAATGCCCTGCATGTCGATCACTCCCAACGTTACTAGCGGCCGCCTTCGAGATAGGCGGCGCGCACTTCCGGATTGGCCAGAAGCTCCTGCCCGGTTCCGCTCATCGTCACATTGCCGTTGACCATGACATAGCCGCGCGTGGCGAGCTTGAGCGCGCCGAAGGCGTTCTGCTCGACCAGGAACACGGTCAGCCCCTGGGTCCGGTTCAACTCGCGGATGGCGTCGAAGATCTGCTTGACGATCAGCGGCGCCAGGCCGAGCGACGGCTCGTCCAGCAGGAGCAGCTTCGGGCGGGCCATCAGCGCGCGGCCGATCGACAGCATCTGCTGCTCGCCGCCCGAAAGCGTGCCACCGCGCTGGGCGATGCGCTCCTTCAGCCGCGGGAACAGCGTGAACACCTTTTCGACGTCCTCATCGAAATATTTGAGGTTGTCGAGGCTCGCCCCCATCTGCAGGTTTTCCATCACCGTCATGCGCGGGAAGATGCGGCGGCCTTCCGGCGACTGGGCGATGCGCAGGCGGGCGATCTTGTGCGTGGGCATGCTGGTGATGTCGGTCCCGGCAAACACGATGCTGCCGGAGCGGGCGCGCGGTGCGCCGAAGATGGTCATCATCAGCGTCGACTTGCCGGCGCCGTTGGCGCCGATCAGCGCCACGATCTCGCCTTCGTGGACGTCGACATTGACGCCGTTCAGCGCCCGGATGTTGCCGTAGTAGGTGTGAACGCCCTTGATATCGAGCAGCGTCTTGCCGGCCATTATCTACGCCCTCCGCGCTTGCCTGCGGCCGGTGCCGCCTTGCCTTTCGCCGCCGCCTTCCGGGCCGAGGCCTTGTCCAGCGCCTTCGCCTGGCCGATCCAATCCTCGCGGGCAATGCGTCCGTCGAAGGCGAGATAGGCTTCCGCCGCCTCGATATCGGCCTTCTTCCATGCCGCGATCTGGTCGAAATGGAAGATACCGTGTTCGTTGAGTTTCTTCAGGTTGACCGGCCCGATGCCCTTGATAGCCAGGAGGTCGTCCGGCCTGCCGCCGCGTGGCGCGGCCAGCCGGTTGGAAATCCCCTTCGCAGGCGCCGCCGGCTTGGCGGCGGTCTTCGCGACCGGAGCCGGGCTCTTCGCCGGCTTGGCTCCGGTGGTTGCGGCCGGCTTTGCCGCAGTCTTTGCGGCCGATTTCGGTGCCGTCTTCCCCGCGGGCTTGGCCGATACCTTCTTCGCAGCGGCATCCACCTGTTCGGCTTTCGACGCGCCCTTCGAAACGGTCACCCGTTCGCCGTCCCTGTGGCCGATGGTGTCGCTTACCGGGCCGGCGAGCATGGATGCGGAAGCCTCCGGCCCCTGCTCGGGATCGGGGCCGGCGTCCAGTTGCTCGAGCACTTCGTCGTCGCCGACCTCGGTCAGCACGGTCTCCACCTCCTCGTCGTCGACGCCGAGATAGGCTGCGATGACGCGGGGATCGGTCTTGACCGCTTCCGGGTTTCCGTCGGCGATCTTGCGCCCGTATTCCAGCACCACCACATGGTCGGAAATCTGCATGACCACCGACATGTCATGCTCGATCAGCAGGATCGAAGTGCCGGTGGTGTTCTTGATATCCATCAGCAGCGTGTTGAGCGCCAGAGATTCCCTGGGGTTGAGGCCGGCGGCCGGCTCGTCCAGGCACAGAAGTTCCGGCTCGGTGCACATGGCGCGCGCGATTTCCAGCCGGCGCTGCGCGCCGTAAGGCAGGTCGCCGGCGGGGTCGTCGGCGCGATCGGTAAGGTCGGCCTTCTCCAGCCACATCTTGGCGAGTTCGATCGATTCGGCCGATGCGTGGCGGTAGCCGCCGAGGCCGAGAAGGCCCACTATCGTGTAGCCGGAAGCCTTCATCAGCTTGTTGTGCTGCGCCACCAGCAGGTTTTCCAGCACGGTCATGCCGGAAAACAGGCGGATGTTCTGGAAGGTGCGGGCAACCTTCGCCTTGGCCGTGATCTGGAAGTCGGGCATGCGTTCCAGCAGGAACTCGTTGCCCTGCCGGCCGGTAAAGCGGATCATGCCCTCGGTCGGCTTGTAGAAGCCTGTGATGCAGTTGAACACGGTCGTCTTGCCGGCGCCGTTGGGACCGATCAGCGCGGTGATCTCACCGCGCCTGGCCGCGAACGACAGGTCGCCGATGGCGATCAGGCCGCCGAATTTCATCGACAGGTGTTCGAGTTGGAGAATGTTTTCAGTCATGGCGCTCGTCGTCACCGCTGGATTGCTTGTCATCAGCCGTGCCCTTCCTTGGTAAAGGACGCGGATACGGCCTTGCGCTCCTTGAGGAACGCCGTCGGCTCACGGCTGCCGACGAAACCGCGCGGCTTCCACACCATGACGATGACCATAGCCAGGCCGAACAGCAGCATGCGGTAAAGCTCCGGCGTGAAGTCCGGCCCGAACACGACCTTGAGGAAGTCCAGTTCGCGCAGGATTTCGGTGCCGCCGATCATGACCACCGCGGCGATCGCGATGCCGACCAGCGAACCCATGCCGCCGAGCACGACGATGGCGAGGATGATCGCCGATTCCAGGAAGATGAAGGATTCGGGGCTGACGAAGCCTTGCCGCGCCGCGAAGAAGGCGCCCGCGAAGCCGCCGAACATGGCGCCGGTGGCGAAGGCGGTCAGCTTCGTCGTGGTGGTATTGATGCCGAGCGAGCGGCAGGCGATCTCGTCCTCGCGCAACGCCTCCCAGGCGCGCCCGACCGGCATGCGCCGCAGCCGGATGGTGACGAAGGCCGTCAGCAGGCACAAAAGCAGGATCAGGTAATAGAGGAAGATCTTGTAGTAGGCGCCCGACTGGGCGATGCCCAGCACCTTGGAGATGTAGTTCGGGTCGGAGACGTTGAACGACATCAGCCCGAAGAACGACACTTTCGGAATGCCCGAGATGCCGGCCGAGCCGTTGGTGACCTCGCGCCAGTTAATCAGCACCATGCGGATGATCTCGCCGAAGGCGAGCGTCACGATGGCGAGATAGTCGCCGCGCAACCTCAACACCGGGAAGCCGAGGATCACGCCCCAGAAGGCGGCCATGATGCCTGCCGCCGGCAGCAGGATCCAGAAGGAGAGCCCGTATTGCGACCCGAGCAGCGCGTAGGCATAGGCGCCCACCGCATAGAAGGCGACATAGCCGAGGTCGAGCAGGCCGGCGAGGCCGACGACGATGTTCAGCCCCCAGGCCAGCATCACGTAGATGAGAATCTGGATGCCGAAATTGTCGACCCATTTCAGCGAGCCCTGGAAACCGGCCGCCATCGAGCCCGACAGGATGGCCAGCGCCAGCACGACGACGACCGGGTAGAGCGCAAGCACGCTGATGCCGAGCGCCGAGAAGTGGGCGTGGATGAAGGCGCGGTAGTAATAGAACACCGAAGCCAGCGCATAGATGATGGCCAGCGCCCGCAGGAACCGCACATAGCCCGCCAGGTTGGCCCCGAGCATGCCGTCCAGCGACCCGGAAGCCGCGAACAGCACGCCGACGATGACCAGCGAGGCGATGAAATAGGGCAACTGGAAGAAACGCGACGCCGCGCTTGCCGGCAGCAGCCCCGTCGTCGTGTCCACCGTCTTCTGGCGCGCCATGAAGGGCAGCAGGTAGGCGACGAAGCAGAAGCGCCCGACCATGGTGATGGCGATGACGATGACGAGCAGGCCCCAGCGCTGCACCAGCACCAGTTCGTTGCGGATGTTCTGGTCGGTCTTCAGCCCGATCAGGAGAGAGAAGCAGGCGAACGCCATGAGGCCGGCGACCAGTGCCTCGCGGAAGGCACGGGCGTAGGGCGCGGCGGCGGCGGACTGCTGCGTGGGAAGCGTCGTGGTGGTCATGGACTCAGACCTTTTCGACTTCTGGCCGGCCCAGTATGCCGGAAGGAAGGAAGATCAGCACGATGGCCAGGATGGAAAACGCCGCCACGTCCTTGTAGTCGATCGAGAAATAGGCCGACCACATGCTTTCGATGAAGCCGATCATCAACCCGCCGATGACGGCGCCCGGGATGGAGCCGATGCCGCCGAGAACCGCGGCGGTGAACGCCTTCACGCCGGGGACGAAGCCGTCGGAGAACACCACGACGCCGTAGTACATGAGGAACAGCGTGCCGGCGACGCCGGCCAGCGCCGCGCCGATGATGAAGGTGATCGAGATCGTCTTGTCGACGTCGATGCCGAGCAGGGCGGCCATCTTCTGGTCCTGCTCGCAGGCGCGCTGCGCGCGGCCGAGCGAGGTGTGGTTGACGATGTAGGAGAACACGATGAGCAGCACGGCGGTGACCAGCACGATGACGATCTGCTTGAGCGACACGCTGACGCCGTAGATGTTGTAGACTTCGCTGATCAGGGGCGGGATCGGCTTGTTGCGCGGCCCTTGCGTGACCTGCACGAAGTTGGAGAGCGCGATGGACATGCCGATGGCGGTGATCAGCGGCGCCAGCCGGAAGGAACCACGCAGCGGCCGGTAGGCCACCTTCTCGATCACCCAGTTGTAGATACCAACGAGGATCATCGACACGATCATCATGATCAGCAGGGCGACCACCACCGGAACCGAGTAGAAGAGGGCGCCGAGGATCAGGAACACAATCAAGGCGACGAAAGCCCCGACCATGAAGATGTCGCCATGGGCGAAGTTGATCATGCCGACGATGCCGTAGACCATCGTGTAGCCGATCGCGATCAGCCCATAGATGGATCCCAGCGTCAGCCCGTTGATAAGCTGCTGGACGAAGTACTGCATGTTTAAGCGGCTCCCCTGGAATGTCGCCCCTATGGACGCATTCCTTTTCGTATTTCCCCTAGTCGTAAAGTTTCGAAACCGGATTGCAACGTGATTTTTCAATCACGAAACGCGTTTGTGCAGCAATCAGCCCCAGAACGCTTCCTCGCATCCGACCCTTGGACTGCGGCGGACCATAGCTTTGGCATACCCCAATGTCTTTGCTGATTCGACTCCCATATGCATCATTTTTCGAAGGAACCGCGATCAAAATCGATTGATTAGGTGGATTGTTGCAAGGCTTGATCGGAAAGGTCTTGCGCCTGCGTCGCCTGCGGCGAGGCTCGGTTCCCTTATTTCACCACGAAGCCGTGAGCGAAGGGATCGCGGTCGTCGATGAAGATCGTGTTCAGGCCGGTCATGCGCGCCCAACCGCCGATGGAGGGGATGATGGCCTTTTTCCCGGCCAGCGTGACTTCCTTTTCCACCCGGCCCTTGAACAGCGAGCCGATGATCGATTCATGGACGAAATCGTCGCCCGCCTTCAGCTTGCCCTTGGCGTGGAGTTGCGCCATGCGCGCTGAGGTGCCGGTGCCGCAAGGGCTTCGGTCGATGGCCTTGTCACCATAGAAGACCGCGTTGCGGGCGTGGGCGCCTTCCACGGTCGGGGCGCCGGTCCACAGCATGTGCGACAGTCGGTTGATGCCCGGATTCTCGGGATGCACGAAGCTGTATTTCTCGTTCAGCCGCTGGCGCACCACCGGGCTCCAGGCGATCAGGTCGCCGGCCGAATAGTCGGCCATGTCGCGATAATTGTCCTGCGGCTCGACGATGGCATAAAAGTTGCCGCCATAGGCGACGTCGACCCGGATTTCGCCGAGCTGCGGGCATTCCACCGTCAAGCCCTCGGCATAGAGGAAGGAGGGCACGTTGGTGATGCGCACTTCCTCGACGTGCTCGCCGACCTGGCGGTATTCGGCCGTCACCAGCCCCGCCGGCGTGTCGAGCCGCAACTGGCCCGGCACCTTAGGCGTGATCAGTCCCTGCTCGATGCCCATCGTCACGGTGCCGATGGTGCCGTGGCCGCACATGGGCAGGCAGCCGGAGGTTTCGATGAACAGGATGGCGACGTCGCAATCCTCGCGTGTCGGCGGATAGAGGATCGAGCCGGACATCATGTCGTGGCCGCGCGGCTCGAACATCAGCCCGGTGCGGATCCAGTCGTACTCGGCCAGGAAGTGCGCCCGCCGCTCCATCATCGTCGAACCTTCGAGCCGCGGGCCGCCGCCCGCCACCAGCCGCACCGGATTGCCGCAGGTATGGCCGTCTACGCAGAAGAAGGAGTGTCTGGCCATGGTCGGGGTGCCTCTAGAAGCGTTGTGGGCGGAAGGGTGAAAGATCGAGCGCCGGAGTTTGCTCCAGAACCAGATCGCGGATCAAGCGCGCGGTCGCGGCGGCCTGGGTGAGGCCGAGATGGCCGTGGCCGAAGGCATAGATGACCGGGCGATGGCGGGGGGCATGGCCGATGACGGGGCGCGAGTCAGGCAGCGACGGGCGATAGCCCATCCATTCGCGGCCGCCGCGGGGGTCGAGGCCCGGCAGGAATTTCTGCGCCTTGGCGAGCAGCGCCTTCGAGCGCGCATAGTTCGGCGGCCGTTCGATGCCGCCAAGTTCGACGGCGCCGCCGACGCGCAGGCCGGTCGACAGCGGCGTGATGACGAAGCCATGCCCGCCGAAAGTGAGTTGCCGCTTCACGTCGAAGGCCGACGACGGCAGCGTGGTGTTGTAGCCGCGCTCGGTTTCCAGCGGGATTGCGTCGCCGAGGTTCCTCGCCAGGAGATGCGACCACGCGCCGGCCGCCAGCACCACGGTCGCCACCTTGCACTCCGCCCCGCCGGCAAGCGTGAGGACGGCACCGGCTGGCCCGGCCCCGATATGCTCGACGCGGGCTTTTTCAAAGCGCGCCCCAAGTCTTTCCGCATAGGCCCACACCGCCTTGCCCAATAGTTTCGGATCGGCGACGGTCTTCCAGCCGGGAACGAGGGTGCCCTTCACGAAGCGCGGCGACAGGCCGGGCTGGAGGGCGGCCATTTCCTCGCCCTCGACATGACGGTAGGCGATGCCGAAGCGGTCGCGCGCCGCCCAGCCGGGAAGCGAGGCGCGAAACTCGGCCTCGCTCTCATAGAGTTCGAGCGAACCGTTCTCGCGCAGCATGGAGTGCGTGCCGGAACGCTCCATCAGGCCGGCCCATTCGGCCTCGGCCAGTTCCATCAGGCCGGCTTGCGCCGCGAGCGCGGTCTCGTACTGGCCTGCCGCGCCCGCACGCCAGAAACGATACAGCCACGGCAGCAGCTTCGGCAGGTAGGCGGGTGGGATGGAAAGCGGCCCGAGCGGATCGGCGAGCCATTTCGGCAGGTTGCGGATCATGCCCTTCTGGGCAAGCGGCAGCACATCCGAAAAGGCAAAGGCGGCCGCGTTGCCGGAACTCGTCTCTTCGCACAGGCCGGTGCGGTCGAAGACGGTGACGGATTTTCCGGCCTCCGCCAAATAGGCCGCCGCGCAGATGCCGATGATGCCGCCGCCGATGACGGCGATGTCGTTGTCGGCGTCGGTCATGGTTCGTGCCATGTCGCACCCCCCTCTGGCCTGCCGGCCAGAGGGGGGTGGAACCCGTGACGCGACAGGACGGCTGAAAGGACGCCACGCCGCCTTGGCCAATTCCGGCTTCGGCAGCTCGCGGCGCTTTGCCAGCGCTTCCTCGATGATCTTTTCGACGGCCTGGCGGTGCTCGCCGAACAGCGGCAGGCGTACACGGTCGCTGGTGTTGGTGGCATGAACTTCGGCCAGCTTGATGTTCTGGAGCAGACAGGTCGGGACATCGAGATGCCTCCGGTCCGCATGGTGCACGCATCTGATATATCTGACGTATATCTAACCCATGCCGGCGCTGTCAATGAGAATCCGTTTATGATATGCAGGAAATATATCAGGAGCGAAATGTGACGGTTACCGAGCGGAATTCACCTTTTGAGCCAGCGGCGGTACGGGCCTACCATGGGCTCGAAGGGATGATCGTCATGCTGGAACTGGCCCCCGGAAGCTTCGTCACCGAAGGTGCGCTGATCGAGAAACTGGGGCTTGGCCGCACGCCGGTGCGCGAGGCGATCCAGCGGCTGGCGTGGGAAGGGCTGCTCGACATCAGGCCGCGCGCCGGCATCGCGATCGCGCCGCTGCATGCCGGCGACTGGGTGCGGGTGCTGGACGCCCGGCGGGGCGTCGAAATCCTTCTGGCGCGCTCGGCCGCCCGCTATGTCACGCGCGCCGCCGCCGACCGCTTCCACGGAGCGGCCCTTGCCATGCAGAACGCCGCCCTGTCGGGCAGCGTGCAGGCCTTCCTCGAAGCCGACAAGGCGTTCGACGAGGCGCTGGCCTTTGCGGCCGACAACATCTTCGCCGCCCGTCTTGCCGCACCGTTGCAGACCCACAGCCGCCGCTTCTGGTTCCGCTACAAGGCCGAAACGGGGCTCGCCGAGGCAGCCGAGCACCATGTCGGCCTGATCCGCTCGATCCTCGGCGGAGACGAGGACGTGGCAGCGCAGGACGCCGAGCGGCTGATGACGCTGCTCATCGCCCACGCCGAGGCGGCCGCCCGCCGCTGAGCGGTAGGCGCGCCAACGAAAAAGGGCGCGACAACCGCCGCGCCCTTTCGCCGTTCAGGTCCGTCCTGATCAGGAGGTCGGGAAAGCGAACTCCGCGCCTTCCTTCACGCCCGGCCCGCGCGCCCGCAGCCGAAGGCGAGGACGCGCAAACAGGAAAACGGCGGACGACACCCCGGTTCAGGAAGTCGGGAAAGCGAACTCCGCGCCTTCCTTCACGCCCGACGGCCAGCGCTGCGTGACCGTCTTGGTCTTGGTGTAGAAACGCACCGAATCCGGGCCGTACTGGTTGAGATCGCCCAGACCCGAACGCTTCCAGCCGCCGAAGGTGTAGTATGCGACCGGCACGGGGATCGGCACGTTGACGCCGACCATGCCGACCTGCACGCGGGCGGCGAATTCGCGCGCCGCGTCGCCGTCGCGGGTGAAGATGGCGACGCCGTTGCCGTATTCATGTTCGGACGGCAGGCGCACCGCTTCGTCGAAGTCGTGCGCGCGCACCACCGACAGCACCGGCCCGAAGATCTCTTCCTTGTAGATGCGCATGTCCGGCGTCACGTCATCGAACAGGCAGCCGCCCATATAGAAGCCGTTCTCGTAGCCCTGCATCTTGAAGCCGCGGCCGTCGACGACGAGCTTGGCGCCTTCCTTGATGCCGAGGTCGACATAACCCTTGACACGCTCCTGCGCTTCCTTGGTCACCAGCGGGCCGAAGTCGGCGCTCGGATCGGTCGAGGGGCCGATCTTCAGGCTTTCGACGCGCGGAATGAGTTTCTCGACCAACTTGTCGGCGGTGGCCTTGCCGACCGGAACGGCGACCGAAACCGCCATGCAGCGCTCGCCGGCTGCACCGTAGCCGGCACCGATCAGCGCGTCGACGGCCTGGTCCATGTCGGCATCCGGCATGATGATCATGTGGTTCTTGGCGCCGCCGAAGCACTGCACGCGCTTGCCGTTGGCGCAGCCGCGGGCATAGATGTATTCGGCGATCGAGGACGAGCCGACGAAGCCGACCGCCGAGATGTCGCGATGGTCGAGGATGGCGTCGACCACTTCCTTGCCGCCATTGACGACGTTGAGGATGCCGTCCGGCAGGCCGGCTTCGGTCATCAGTTCGGCGAGCTTCATCGGCACGCCCGGATCACGCTCCGACGGCTTCAGGATGAAGGCGTTGCCGCAGGCGATCGCCGGCGCGAACTTCCACATCGGGATCATGGCCGGGAAGTTGAACGGGGTGATGCCGGCGACGACGCCGAGCGGCTGGCGCACCGAATAGAGGTCGATGCCGGGGCCGGCGCCCTCGGTGTACTCGCCCTTCATCAGGTGCGGGATGCCGAGCGCGAACTCGACCACTTCGACGCCGCGCTGGATGTCGCCCTTGGCGTCGGGAAGGGTCTTGCCATGCTCGCGGGCGAGCAGCTCGGCCAGCGCGTCGTTGTCGCGCGCCACCAATTCCAGGAACTTCATGAACACACGCGCGCGGCGCTGCGGGTTGGTCGCCGCCCAGGCCGGCTGCGCCGCCTTGGCGTTGGCGACGGCCGCATCGAGCTCCGCCTTCGACGCAAGCGCCACCTTGGCACGCACTGTGCCGTCCATCGGCTGGAATACGTCCTGCTCGTGGCCGGAATTGCCCTTGACGTTCTTGCCGCCGATATAATGCCCGTACTGGATCATGTTCGCGCTCCCTGACGATCTGAATGGATCAGCCATTGTCGGTCTTTACCGGATCGATGGCAACGCCAGCCGAAACGCAACCGTTGTGCAAAATTTGATATACGGCCGGATCCGGAATATGATTTGACGCAAATTTCGAGACGCTGGTTTTCCTGAAATGACCGAATTCCACTCGGCCCCCTGGCCTGCCGGTTCCGCTCCATGAACTGGGATGACGTGCGCATCTTCCTGGCGGTGGCCCGCGCCGGGCAGTTCCTCGGCGCGGCCAAGCGGCTGGAACTGAACCACGCGACCGTCTCGCGCCGCATCGCGGCGCTGGAAGAGGCGCTGCGGGCAAAACTGTTTCGCCGGCTTACCACCGGCAGTGAACTGACGCCGGCCGGCGAGCGCTTCCTCGAGATCGCCGAGCGCATGGAAGCCGACATGATCGCCGCGCGCTCGACGCTTGCCGGCGAGGGAGACGACATTTCCGGCACCGTGCGCATCGGCGCCCCGGACGGTTTCGGCGTCGCTTTCCTGGCGAGGCATCTCGGCGAGCTGACCGCCACCTACCGCGAACTCACCATCCAACTCGTCCCGGTGCCGCGTTCCTTTTCGCTGTCGCGCCGCGAGGCCGACATCGTCATTACCGTCGAGCGGCCGTCGGAGGGGCGGCTGGTGGCCGGAAAGCTGGTCGACTATACGCTCGGCCTGTTCGCCTCGCGCGGCTACGCGCAGGCGCACGGCCTGCCCAGGACTGTCGCCGACCTCTCCAATCACACGCTGATCGGCTATGTGCCCGACCTCATCGTCAGCCCGTCACTGGACTACGACGCCGAGTTCAGCCCGGATTGGCGCAGCACCTTCGCCATTTCCTCGGCGCTCGGCCAGGCCGAGGCCGTGCGCGCCGGCGCCGGCATCGGCATCCTGCACACCTTCATTGCGCGCACGATGCCGGAACTGCTGCCCGTGGATATCGTCAGGCCGATCCGGCGCGCCTACTGGCTGGTCTACCACGAGACGGTGCGGCCGCTGCGCCGCGTCCAACTCGTCGCCGGCTACATCACCCGGGCGGTCGAACGCGAGCGCGCGCTTTTCCTGTAAACTCAGGAGGCGTATCGGCTGGGCCCGAGCTTGCTGGCGTCGATCTCCGGCTTGCGGCCCGAGACGATGTCGGAAAGCACCCGCGCCGAGCCGCAGGCCATGGTCCAGCCCAGCGTGCCGTGGCCGGTGTTGAGGAAAAGGTTCGGGTATTTCGATGCGCCGATGATCGGCGGCCCGTCCGGCGTCATCGGGCGCAGGCCGGTCCAGAACGTCGCCGCCGAGAGGTCGCCGCCGCCGGGGAACAAGTCGCCGACGGAATGTTCCAGCGTCTTGCGCCGGCCTTCGTGCAGCGACAGGTCGTAGCCGGCGATTTCGGCCGTGCCGCCGACGCGGATGCGGTCGCCGAGGCGGGTGATGGCGATCTTGTAGGTCTCGTCCATCACCGTCGATTCCGGCGCCCGTTTGGCATCGGTGATCGGCACGGTGATCGAATAGCCCTTGATCGGGTAAACCGGGATCGACTGGCCCAGCTTGCGCATCCAGATCGGCGAATAGCTGCCCATCGCCATCACATAGGCGTCCGCCGTCTTTTCCCCGACGCTGGTGGAAACGCCGCTGATGCGGCCCTTGTCGGTGCGGATGCCGGTAATCGTCACCCCGAACTCGAACCTGACGCCGGTGGCCGTGGCGATTTCGCTCAGCCGCGTGGTGAACATCTGGCAGTCGCCGGTCTCGTCGCCCGGCAGTTGCAGGCCGCCGATGAACTTTTCGCGGACGTTCGCCAGCGCCGGCTCGGCGGCGATGCAGCCGTTCTGGTCGAGGATGTTGAACGGTACGCCGTATTGCTTGAGCACCTCGATGTCGCCGGCGATGCCGTCGAGCTGGTACTGCTTGCGGAACAGCTGCAGCGTCCCCTTGGCGCGGTCGTCATAGGCGATATTGGTGGAGGCCCGCAGCGCCTTCAGCACGTCGCGGCTGTATTCGGCGATCGGCACCATGCGCGCCTTGTTCACCGCATAGCGCTCGGCCGTGCAGTTGCGCAGCATCTTGGTGAGCCAGCTCCACATATGCGGGTCGAGGCCCGGGCGGATCACCAGCGGTCCATATTTCATCAGCAGCCACTTGACCGCCTTTACCGGCACGCCGGGTCCCGCCCAGGGCGAGGAGTAGCCCGGCGAGACCTCGCCGGCATTGGCGAAACTCGTTTCCAGCGCCGGGCCCTGTTGTCGGTCGATCACGGTAACTTCATGACCGGCTTCGGTCAGATAGTAAGCCGTGGTGACCCCAACTACGCCGCCGCCCAGCACCAGTATCTTCATTCTTTTTGCTCTCTCCTTGACGAGCCCGGTCAAGCTGCCGATGGGCCGGGATCGTCGTCATCGTTGCGTGAGTGTCGTATGTTCACCCCTTGGCCTTGCGGCGCGGGATCGGAGGTCACGCTATGGACGAGCCGCAGGGCGGGCCTGCCCGCGCCGGCTCCAGTCTGAGCGGATCGTTCGGTGGCCGTCTCCGCGCCCTTTCCGGATGCGGGGCGCAAAACGTCCTTGTCCTTGTCGTCCGTCATGACGACAGCCCGTCGGCGGGAGGCTCGACCGAGGCGATCTCCAGCACCCGTTCCTTGCCGTCGCGTGCGCTCCAAACCACCTTCTGGCCGGAGGACAGGCCGATCAGCGCCGTGCCGAGCGGGGTCAGGATGGAAATCTTGCTCAGGGCGATATCGGCTTCGCCCGGATAGACCAGCGTGATGCGCTTGGCTTCCTCGCTGCCGCTGCGGAACGTCACCGTCGAACCCATGCGCACCACGTTCTGCGGCAGCGGGTCGGTGATGGTGGCGCGGTCCATTTCCGCCAGCAAATCCTCCGCCATGTCCGGAATCCGGTCGAGCGCCGACTGCGCCAGCCCGGTCAGCCGGCCATGGTCGACGGCGGCCACATGGATCGCGAGCTGGTCGCGAGGCTTGGTTGCTTCCTGCATTGTTACAATCCTCTTCGAGACCGGCGAAACGCGGCGTACGCGACATACCGGCACCCGGGATCGAGAGCCCGGGACTTGTGTTGGGAACAAACGAACGCACCACCGGCGGTGGGGACGTTCGAGCGATTGAAATTTTCTGAAAAGGGGCCCCGCACTGCCCGTCCGCAATGCGCGGTCGAGCCGGGGCTACGCTCCCGCGATCGGGCACACCCGGAAAAATATCTGGCACGGAAGGACGTTGCTCATGCATGGAACGTGGGTGACCAGACGTTGCTTGTCAAGCGGGATGGATTGTGGGGAGCCAGGATTCAACCGCCTATATATTGGCGGTGAAAGCGGTGGCCGAGGCTGGTGAGGATCTCGTAGCCGATGGTTTCCGTCAGGCCGGCGACCTGGTCGAGCGTCTGCGCCGGCCCGATCATCTGCACGAAATCGCCGGGTTTCAGCCGGCCGGCGGGCAGGGCGGAGATGTCGAGAATGATCGAATCCATCGACACGCGGCCGATGAAAGGCAGGCTCACGCCCTCGAAATGGGCGGCCGCCATGGCGCGGCGACGCCAGCCGTCGGCATAGCCGAGCGAAATGGTGGCGGTCTCGACCGGCCCCTCGGTGACGACGGTGTGGCCATAGCCGATGCCGGCGCCGGCGGCGAGCGTGCGGGTCTGGATCACCTTGGCCTCCAGCCGCACCACCGGCAGCATCGGGTTCTTCGAGCCCGGGGTGGGATTGATGCCGTAAAGGGCGGCTCCCGGCCGGGCGAGATCGAAATGGTAGGCGGGGCCGAGGAAGATGCCGGAAGAATTGGCCAGCGAGGCGGGTGCGGCCGGCAGCATGGCGCGCAGGCGCTCGAACTCGGCCAGTTGGGCGCGGTTGGCCGGATGCTCCGGCTCGTCCGCGCAGGCGAGATGGCTCATCACCAGCCGGATATCGAGCCCGTCGAAGGCGTCCGCGCTGGCCGCGACGGCTTCCACTTCGGCGGGCGAAAGGCCCAGCCGCGCCATGCCGCTGTCGACCTGGACGGCCGTCGGCAGCCTGCGGCCGGCGCGCCGGGCGGCATCGCGCCAGGCGACAAGCTGTTCGCTGCCGTTGATCACCGCCGACAGGCCGGCCGCGACCGCCTCTTTCTCCGAGCCGGGCGGCAGGCCGTTAAGGATGTAGATCGCCGGCCGGTTGCCGAGCACGGCGCGCAGGCGCACGCCTTCCTCGACGTGCGCGACGAAGAACGTGTCGCATCCTTCCTTGCGCAGGGCCGTCGCGATTTCCGTCGCGCCGAGCCCGTAGCCGTCGGCCTTGACCACGCCGGCACAGGCGCTGCTGCCGAGCCTTGCCTTGAGCCGCCGGTAATTCTCGCGAACGGCGTCGAGGTCGATGGTCAGCACGGCCCCGGCCGCCGCGAGGCTGGTCTGTGTTTCCACAGGAGGTTTCACCAAAATCTGGTTCATGCCCGAACTCGATTTCCTGCCGATTATGGCGGCCAAAACGACACAACCATGTTTCTAACACGAGTGTGGCGCATGATCCTTGCTAATGCGACGGATTGTTCGTGGATTCTTCCGCTTTGCCATTGCCGGATGGCGGCAATTGCATGGAAGCACCGTTGTCGGGTGCGCCGCCGGGTTTTTCAGGTCACGGTGCCAGATGCCGGAACGCGGCGACCACCCGGTCGTAGACGAGGCGCTTGAACGGCACGATCAAGCCCGGCAGGTCCGCCATCGGCCGCCAGTCCCATTGGTCGAACTCGGCCTTCTCGCCGGCCGGCGGCGGATTGATGCGGATTTCGCGTTCGTCGCCGTGAAAGCGGAAGGCGAACCATTTCTGGGTCTGGCCGCGGTATTTTCCCTTGAGCGCGATGCCGACCAGTTCGCGCGGCAGGTCGTAGTCGATCCAGCCCGGCGCTTCCTCGATCAGCGTCAGGCTTTCCATGCCCGTTTCCTCGAACACCTCGCGCCACGCCGCCTTGAGCGGTTCCTCGCCCTTGTCGATGCCGCCCTGCGGCATCTGCCAGAGCCTGGCCGTGCCGGAATATTCGCTGTCGGCCTCGGCGATGCGATGGCCGACCCAGACCAGCCCTTTGGCGTTGAGGATCATCACGCCGACGCAGGGGCGATAGGGCAGGCTTTCGGGGTCGACCGTCCTGTTCCTGCCCATCGTTCAGCCTTTCTCAGGATCGCTGGCCACGGCCGAGACCGGCACGATCTCGATGCCGCGCTTCTTTGCCTCGGCCACCCAGGCGGTGACGGCGTCGACGGTGACGTCGAAGGCCGAGCCGACGCCGATGGCGAAACCCTTGGCGCGCGCGGTAGCCTCCAACTGGTCGAGTTTCTTCAGGATGGCGCCTCGGTCCTGCTCGCCATCGATCGCGGTATCGGCCACCGCCAGCGGCACCCGGTCCTGCTCAGCGAGTTCGGGCGCCAGGCTGCGCGCCGAGGAGCCGTCGTCGAGATAGCCGATGCCGCGCTTGCCGAGTTCGGCCATGAACGGTTCCATCGCCGCCCTGTCGGCGGAAAACCGCGCGCCCATGTAGTTCATGACGGTGGTGTAGTTGGTGGTGCGCGACAGCACCCAGCGCAGGTTCTTCAGGTTTTCCTGCGCACCGGCCTCCACCGTCAGCGTGCTGCGGCCGGGATTGACGTTCGGATAGTCGAACGGCTCCATCGGCACCTGCATGACGATCTCGTGACCCTTGTTGCGCGCCTGCTGCATCCAGCGGCCGATCGAATTGCCTTGCGAGGCGAATGCCAGCGTGACCTCGGCCGGCAGTTTGGCGATGGCCGCCTGTGTTCCCGTCTGCGATACGGCAAGCCCGCCGATGACGATCGCCACGCGCGCCCCCCGCGCGCCCGACCACGGGCGGGCGTAGACGTCGAATGGCCGGCGGCCGTCCGCCGCGCGGATCGGCAGCGGCCCGGTGGGGCTGTCCTCGACCAGCGCCCGGTCCGGAAGATGGGCGACCCGCAAATCCTGGCCCAGCGCCGAGGGATCGCGAATGACGATGGCGCCGCCGGTCGGGGGGGCGTCCGCTTCCTTCGGCACCTTGATGATCCTGGCGCCGCCACTCGCCTGCGCGGGGGCAGGCTCGGCCTTGGGCGTCGCAGCCAGCGGCGTCGTGCCGGCGACGACCTCGGGTGTAGAAACGGCTTCGGCCGCCGGGTTGCGGAACGGCTTTTCCCGTAGCGCGATCGCGGCGGAGGCGCCGACCACCGCCAGCACGGCGAGCCCGGCGATGACCTGGCCCTTGCCGATCCGGCTCTTTCCCGCTGCGCGCGGCGCCAGCGCCTGCCCGAGCGGCCGTTCGATCTCCCTGAGTTCAGCCAAGCCGCACCCCTTGGTGTCTACGCGCCCGAGATTTCATGCGCGAACCCACAAGCCATTCCCCCGAATCAAACTGCCGGAACCTGTCGGTTCCGGCAGCATCGCATCGCTTCGGCCATGCGGCCAGACAAGTTTGGCCGCGGAGCAGGCCTACTGGTTGTTCATGACCGCCTTGTCCGGGTTCGGTGGAAAGGTCGGATCGGTCTTTTCGCCGCGCAGCAACTGCTCGGCATAGATCAGCTGCAGGTCGTCCTTCGGATCCGGCGGCACATAGGCGGCCGAGCCCGAGCCCTTGTCGCTTTCGTCTGCGCCCTTGATGTGGCCCTTGAGGTCGGACTCGCCGCGGGTCAGGTCGCGCCCCTGCAATTCGGGCGGCAGCGGCTGGTCGACGACGATGTCCGGCGTGATGCCCTTGCCCTGGATCGATTTGCCGGACGGCGTGTAATAGAGCGCCGTCGTCAGCCGCAGCGCCCCGTTCTCGCCGAGCGGGATGATGGTTTGAACCGAGCCCTTGCCGAAAGACTGCGTGCCGACCACGGTCGCCCGCTTCAGGTCCTGCAAGGCGCCGGCGACGATCTCGGAGGCGCTCGCCGAGCCGCCGTTGACCAGCACGATCAGCGGCTTGCCGTCGATATCGTCGCCCGGCCTGGCGTCGAAGCGGGTGACGTCCTTCGGATCGCGGCCGCGCGTCGAGACGATCTCGCCACGGTCGAGGAAGGTGTCGGAAACGCTCACCGCCTGGTCGAGCAGGCCGCCCGGATTGAGCCGGAGGTCGAGCACATAGCCCTTCAGCTTGTCGTTGGGCACCTGCTTCTTGATCGAAGTAATGGCGTTTTGCAGGTCGTCATAGGTCTTTTCGGTGAAGGAGGTGATCTTCATGTAGCCGATGTCGTTCTCGACCCGGTACTTGACCGCCTTGACCTTGATGATGTCGCGCACCACCGTGATTTCAAGCGGCTTGTCGGCCCCTTCGCGCAGGATGGTCAGCTTGATCGGCGTCGCCACCTTGCCGCGCATCTTGTCGACGGCATCGTTGAGCGTCATGCCGCGCACTTCCTGGCCGTCGATCTTGGCGATGAAATCGCCGGCCAGCACGCCCGCCTTGGCGGCCGGCGTATCGTCGATCGGCGTGATCACCTTGACCAGGTCGTTCTCCATGGTGACCTCGATGCCGAGGCCGCCGAACTCGCCCTTGGTCTGCACGCGCATATCCTGGGCGGCTTCCGCGTTCATGTAGGAGGAGTGCGGATCGAGCGAGGTCAGCATGCCGTTGATGGCATTCTCGATCAGCGACTTGTCGTCGGGCGGCGTCACATATTGCGCGCGGACCCGCTCGAAGATGTCGCCGAAGATGGCAAGCTGCTTGTAGGTCTCGGAACCGGCTGCGTTGGCCGTCGAGCCGGGCGCGCCGTAGACGAGGCTCATGGCCGATGCGCCCATCAGGGCGCCGGCAAGCAAGAGCGACAGTTTCCGCATATTACGTCCTTCCAGAGAAGCGGTCCGCCCACCACGGGGCCGGATCGACGGGTTTTCCATCCTTGCGAAACTCTACATAGAGTTCCGGCACGTTGTTTTCATCGACTGACGCCGAGGCGCTTGCCACCCTGGCCTCTCCCATTGCGCCAATCGGCTCGCCTGCAAGCACGGATTGGCCGGAAGCGACGTTCAGCCCGGTCATTCCCGCCAACACGACATGATAGCCGTCGCCGGCATCCAGGATCAAGAGTTGGCCGTAGGAACGGAATGGCCCCGCATAGAGCACTTTTCCATCCGCCGGCGCGGTTACGATGGAGCCCGATTGTGTCGCAACCATGTCACCCATCAGGGTGGAACCATTGCCGTCGCCGCTGCCGAAGCGCCGCTTGACCTTGCCGATGACGGGCAGGGCGATCTGCCCCTTGAGGGCGGAAAACGGCGTCGCGGCGGCAAGCCGGTTCGCCTCGGGCACCGGCAGCGCGGCCAGTTCGGCGTCGTTCGCCGGGGCCTTGCCGGCCTCGCGCTTTTCGTCGGCGTCCTTTTCGAGCGAGGCAATCAGGTCCTTGAGGCTTTTCGCCTTCGCGGCCAGCGCCTGCGCGTTTTCCTTTTCCTGCGTCAGCGCCTGCTCGGTATCGGCCTGCAGTTTCCGCTTGGCCTGGAGCAGCAGGGTCAGGCGTTGCTTTTCCGCCACCTGGTCGGCGACTTTTTCCTTCAGGCGCCCCCGCTCGGCTTCGATCGACGTGGTAATGCGCGACAGTTCCTTCAGGTTGGCGGCCAAGATATCGGTCTCGGCCCGCATTTCGGGAATGACCGCGCCGAGCAGGATGGCGCTGCGCACCGAAGATAGGGCGTCCTCGGGCTTGACCAGGATTGCCGGCGGCGGGTTGAGGCCCATGCGTTGCAATGCGCCCAGAACCTCGGCCAACACGTCGCGGTGCTTGGCGAGCGACGCGCGCACCGTCGCCTCCTGTCCCTTCAGGCCTTCCAGCCTGGCGCCGATATCCTCGATGTCCTGGCCGAGCTTCTGCTCGGTCTTGGCCGACTGGATGAGGGCGGCGGTGATCGAGGCATGATCCTTCTTCACCGTCGCGATGTCGGCCGCAAGCCTGGCCAGCCGTTCCTGCGACAAGGTGAATTCACGCGTGACACTTTCGTATTCGGCGCGGCTGCGGTCCGGATCGGGTCTCGAATCAAGCGCGGTCTGCGCCGCTGCCGCATCCGCCAGCAGCATCCCGGCCAAAAGCGCAGGCACCGCCGCCGCGACAACGCGGCTGCGCCAGCAGGCAGCGAGGGGTTTCCTGTCTTCGGACATGCGAGCCGGACTGTAGGGGCTGCTTCGTTAACGAACCATCAACCATGTTCGCCATGCGATCTGGAAGATCGTATTTCGCGGCAATGGGGCGAAAATCCGCCCGAGCTTCGATTCGGGCTCGATCAGGACCGGTGATAGGGATGCCCGGCAAGGATCGTCGTCACCCGGTAGAGCTGTTCGGCCAGCATCACCCGCACCAGTTGGTGCGGCCAGGTCAGGGCGCCGAAGCTCAGCACCAGTTCGGCCTGGTCGCGAAAGGAGGCGTCATGGCCGTCGGCGCCGCCGATCGCCACGATCGCCGCCTTGCGGCCGCTGTCGCGCAGGAGCCCGATGCGCCCCGCCAGGTCTTCCGAAGACAGGTTCTTGCCGCGCTCGTCGAGCAGCACCAGCGCGGTTCCGGGCTGGATCTGCACCTGCAGGCGCTGGCCTTCCTCGCGTCGCCGCTCGGGCGCGGTCTGCGCCCGGCTCTCGGCGATCTCCGTCACGCCGGAAAACTCCAGTCCGACTGCCGGCCCGCTTTTTTCGAGCCGGTCGAAATATCGCCCGGCCAGCTCTCTCTCGGGGCCGGTCTTCAGCCGTCCCACGGCATGTATGATAAGTTTCATCCGGCCTAGAGGCGCTGCCGATCTAGTGCAGCGTCTCCTCCTCGAGGTCGGGCGTCTGCCACATCTTTTCCAGGTTGTAGAAGTCGCGGACTTCCGGCCTGAAGATATGGACGATGACGTCGCCCGCATCGATGAGCACCCAGTCGGCGCTGGCCAGCCCCTCGACGCGCGCGGACCCCAGGCCGGCGTCCTTGAGCGCCTTCAGGAGATGATCGGCGACGGCCGCGACATGCCGATGCGAGCGGCCCGACGCGAT
Organism: Mesorhizobium sp.; assembly: GCA_049650385.1. GTDB lineage: Bacteria > Pseudomonadota > Alphaproteobacteria > Rhizobiales > Rhizobiaceae > Mesorhizobium. Next base: position 51,982 of record JBASAA010000035.1, on the reverse strand, counting down.
GACCATGTAGTCACCGAGGCTCGATTTTCCCTGAATGTCGATGGAGATGACGTTTTCGGCCTTGGAATCGTCCAGACTGGCAAGGACCGTGTCGATGGCGCGGGAAGCGGCGTGACTTACGCTGATCCCGGCCGGCGAAGGCACGATATCGGCCTTCTTCCGAAGTGCTGTTCTCAGTGTCTTTCCTTTCGCAGCAAGAACAACCAAATCACCATGAGATGCGGTGACGCTTCTTAGATAGGCAGAGTCGCATTGCAGTTTCAAGACAGACGCTGCCGTCGTCCGTCAGGGCGAAGCGGGCTCTTCCGGTGAAAAGGCGAGGTCGAGCGGCAGCGGCGCCTGCGCCGTCATCGGCGAAAACTGTCCGGTTTCGGCCGCCGGCACCGCGTCGACCCGGACCAGCCGGTGGACGACGAACAGGCAATAGAGCGCGGCGATGACGATCAGGACGTAGATGAATGCCTGCGTGCCGAAAATCATCGACAAGCCGGTAACGAACCCCGGCACCACGAAACCGGCGATCGCCCAGGCGAAAAGCAGCGAACTGGACAGCGCCACCATGTCCTCCTTGCCCGCCCTGTCGTTGGCGTGCGCGCTGGCCAGCGAGTAGATCGATTCCGCCGCGCCGTCCCAGACGAGGTAGACGAGAATGAGCAGGAAGAGCGAGCGCCCGTCGAAACCGATGGCCATCATTCCCGCCACGACCGCCAGCGCGGACGCCGCCGCCAGCACGTAGCGGCGGTCTATGCGGTCCGATATCCAGCCGAACGGCAGTTGCAGGATGAGCGTGCCGATGGGCATGGCTGCCAGCAGCATCGCCACCTCGTCCTGGGTGTAGCCCTTGGCGGTGGCATGGATGGGCGCAAAGCCCGAGATGCACATGGAAAGGCCGCCGACCGCCAGCATTCCGGCTACCCCGACCGGCGATATGCGCCAGGCCTGGCGAAGCGCGATGGAGGCGGCGAGCGGCGGCGCCGGTTGCGCCAGCCGCGTCAACCCGACTGGCAGGATCGACAGGGCGGTGAAGGCGATGCCGATCAGCGGCGCCTGCGCCTCGTGGATATCGACCAGCGCCAGCAGGGCATAGCCGACGCCAAGTCCTGCGATATAGGAGACTGAAAATGCCGCCATCACCCGCCCGCGCACGGCATTGGGCGCCACGTCGTTCAGCCAGCTTTGCGCCACGATGAACAGCCCGCAGATCGAAAATCCGTAAAGGGCGCGCGCGGCGATCCACAGCACCGGGTAGGTGCCGATCCCGACCGACGCGTTCGACAGGGCGATCAATGCCGACAGCACCATGAAGACGCGGGCATGGCCGACACGGCGCACCAGCGGGCCAGTCAGGATGCAGCCGGCCAGTCCGCCGGCGCTGAGGCCGGTGACGATCAGCCCGGCCCAGACCGGATCGTACCCTTCGACCCCAAGCCGGACCGGTATGTAGGCGAACATCAACCCGTTGCCGACGGCGATCAAGGCCATCGACACGATGATGCTGGCAATGGCGATCGAAAGCCGCCCGCCCGGTGCCGTGGTCACGTCAATGTCGCTGGATGGTGTTGCCTTCATGGACCCCAGCTTGCCCGTACCGGGTCTCCGGGACCGCCGCAAAAACGACATCGGCCGCCGACGGCTCCGACAGCAGGCCAGCCCCGGCGATTTGCCGCGCAGCGGGAGAGGAGGCGATGTCCGTCATTGACAAGCAAGCCGCCGTCCTCCACCTCATGGCGGGACGTGCAGCTTTGTGAAAGCTACATTCACAACCCTGCAGACGCGCCCGTGCGACAATCGTAATGCTATCGGCGCCCCTTGACCGCGAGGTAACGTGCGCGCCAGCCAACAACAGATGAGGCGGCCGGCATGACCGGATATTTTTCCTCCCCCTTCCCGCGCCGCGCCAGCGTCGGCGTCGATGTCGGCGGCGTGAGGGTCGGCGGCGGCGCGCCCGTCGTGGTGCAATCGATGACCAATACCGACACCGCCGACGTGGATTCCACGGTGCGGCAGGTGGCGGCCCTGCATCGCGCCGGCTCCGAGATCGTGCGCATCACCGTCGACCGCGACGAGAGCGCCGCCGCCGTGCCGAAAATCCGCGAACGGCTGGAACGGCTCGGCATCCATGTGCCGCTGGTCGGCGATTTCCACTACATTGGCCACAAGCTTCTCGCCGACCATCCGGCCTGCGCCGAGGCGCTGGCGAAATACCGCATCAATCCCGGCAATGTCGGCTTCAAGGACAAGCGCGACCGCCAGTTCGCCGAGATCGTCGAGATGGCCATCCGCCACGGCAAGCCGGTGCGCATCGGTGTCAACTGGGGCTCGCTCGACCAGGAACTGCTCACCCGGCTGATGGACGAGAACCAGGAAAAGGGTTTTCCGATGACCGCCCTGGAGGTGACGCGTGAGGCCATCGTGCAGTCGGCGGTCCTGTCGGCGCAAATGGCCGAGGAAATCGGCCTTGGCCGGGATAAAATCATCCTGTCGGCCAAGGTCAGCGGCGTGCAGGACCTGATCGCCGTCTATACCGAACTGGCGACGCGCTGCGACCACGCGCTGCATCTCGGCCTGACCGAGGCGGGCATGGGCTCGAAGGGCATCGTCGCCTCGTCCGCCGCCATGGGCATCCTGCTCCAGCAAGGCATCGGCGACACCATCCGCATCTCGCTGACGCCCGAGCCGAATGGCGACCGCACGCGCGAGGTGCAGGTGGCGCAGGAACTGTTGCAGACCATGGGCTTTCGCCAGTTCGTGCCGATCGTCGCCGCCTGTCCGGGCTGCGGGCGCACCACTTCCACCGTGTTTCAGGAGCTTGCGCAGTCGATCCAGGAGGACATCCGCCGGAACATGCCTGTGTGGCGCGAGAAATATCCCGGCGTCGAGAACCTCAAGGTTGCGGTGATGGGCTGCATCGTCAACGGCCCGGGCGAATCCAAGCATGCCGATATCGGCATTTCGCTGCCCGGCACCGGCGAGACGCCGACCGCGCCGGTGTTCATCGACGGCAGGAAGGCGGCGACGCTGCGCGGCCCCGACATTGCCGCGGACTTCGAGAAGATGGTCGCCGCCTATATCGAGCAGCGCTTCGGGCAGGGCGGCAAGGCCGCCGCCGAATAAGCCCATGCGGTTGGCGCTTGCGGCCTCGCTGCTCGCCCTCGGCTTGCTGGGGGCGGGCTTGGCGGCGGCCGGCCCTTCACTGTCGGAACGGCAGAAACTGGTCGGCCGGGTCTGCGACCTCGTCGAGGCGCAGGCGCGGCAGAACGGCCTGCCCGCCGCCTTCTTCGCCCGGCTGATCTGGAAGGAAAGCCGCTTCGACCCCAATGCCGTCAGCCCCGTCGGTGCCGAAGGCATCGCCCAGTTCATGCCCGGCACGGCGAAGATGCGCGGCCTTGCCGATTCCTTCGACATCGAGCAGGCGATCCCGGCTTCCGCCCGTTATCTCGGCGAGTTGAAGGCCGGCTTCGGCAATCTCGGCCTTGCTGCCGCCGCCTACAATGCCGGCGAGAACCGCGTGTCGCGCTGGCTGTCGAGCGGCGGCTTCCTGCCGCTCGAAACCGAGGAATACGTGCTCGACGTGATGGGTGAGCCGGTCGATAATTTCACCGACCGGGCGCATGCCGGCACCATCCGGCCGCTCGACGAAAAAGAGACGTTTTCGGTGGCCTGTCGCAACCTTCGCACGATCATGCCGCAGACGGTCGCGATGGCCACCGTCCACGTGAAACCGTGGGGCGTGCAGGTGGCCGGCAACTTCCGCCGCGCGGCGGCCGTTCGGCAATGGCAGCGGGTGCAGGGCCGGTTCCACGCGCTGCTTGCCGCCTATGAACCGGTGGTGAGCCGCGTGCGCACGCCGATGGGCCGGCGCGGCGTCTATGCGGTGCGCATCGGCGTCGACGACCGCGCCGGCGCCGACGCCATTTGCCAAAAGCTGCGCAGTGTCGGCGGCGCCTGCATCGTCATGCGCAACCGCTGAGTCTGCCTTGCCGCGTCAGGCGGTGCGGGCGACTGCCGTTTCGCTGAGCCAGGTGCCGATCTTGTTGCCCAGCCGGTCGGGCGACACCGGCTTGGGCAGGTAGTCGTCCATGCCGGCTTCGATGCACTTGTCGCGGTCGCCCTTCAACGCATGCGCGGTCACGCCGATGATCGGCGTGCGTGCCTCGCCCCGTGTCGCCTCGTCGGCGCGGATGGCGCGGGTCGCCTCGAAGCCGTTCATTTCGGGCATGGAAACGTCCATCAGGATCAGCCGCGGCTTCAGCATGCGGTACATCTCCACCACCGTGCGGCCGTTGCCGGCAATGCGGTAGCTGAGTCCGAGGCCGGTCAGGATCTGGCCAAAGACGAGCTGGTTGATCTCGTTGTCCTCGGCGATGAGGATATCGACCGGCGCGGGGTTGCCCGCCGTGTCCGGGGCGATCGCCGGCCTGGCCGGCGTGGCGCGGATCACCGTGAAGGCAGGCGCCGGTGCGGAAACAGTTTTCGGCGGCCGGCCGACGGGGAGCGGTTCGCGCTCGAAACGCGCCTTGCCGGCCTGGGCGCGGGCCTTCTGGATGGACGAGATGACGGTGCCGAGCAGCACGGCCGAGCGCGCCGGCTTGGTCAGGTGCGCGGCAATGCCGAAGTCGAGCACCAGCTTGCCGAAATCGACCTGGTCGACGGAGGTGAGCAGGACCACCGGAATGGCCGACAGGCGGCTGTCGGCCGAGATCGCCCTGGCGACATCGGCACCGCTCATGCCGGGCATCTGATAGTCGAGGATGACGCAATCGACCGAGGCGCCGAGCTCAGCCGCCCGGGTGAGGAAGGCCAGGCCCACGGCCCCGCTTTCGGCGGCGGCGCAGTCGAAGCCCCAGCTGCGCAACTGTTCGAGCAGGATTTCGCGGTTGACCGGGTTGTCGTCGATCACCAGCACGCGGGCGCCGGTGACATCCATCGGTACGCCGTCGTCCTCCACATGCGCATGGTGGACGGGCAGGTCGATGCCGAACCAAAAGGCCGAGCCGCGGCCGATCTCGCTTTCGACCCCGATCTTGCCGCCCATCAGGTCGACGAGCCGGGCACTGATGGCGAGGCCTAGGCCGGTACCTTCGTGGCGGCGGGTCGAGGAACCGTCGACCTGCGCGAACTTTTCGAACACGCTCTGCAGCTTCTCGGCCGGGATGCCGATGCCCGTATCCTCGATCTTCACCTTCATCCGCACGATGCCGTCGACGATTTCGCCGCTGACATCGATCAGCACGTGGCCCTTTTCGGTGAATTTCACCGCATTGCCGAGCAGGTTGGTGATGATCTGGCGGAAGCGGCCGGCATCGCCGACGACAAAGGCCGGCAGGGTCGGGTCGACACGCACGATAAGCTCGAGGTTCTTTTCGGCGACGCGGGCCGAAATCAGCGTGGCGACGTCCTCGACCGCTTCGGCGAGCCGGAACGGCGCCGGGTCGAGCGTCAGCTGGCCCGCGTTGATCTTCGAGAAATCGAGGATGTCGTTGATGATGGTGAGAAGCGCGTTGCCGGATTTGACGATGACGTCGGTGAACGTCTTCTGGCGCGCCGACAGTTCGGTCTTGGCCAGCAGTTCGGCCATGCCGAGCACGCCGTTCATCGGCGTGCGGATCTCGTGGCTCATGTTGGCCAGGAATTCCGACTTGGCGCGGTCGGCGGCTTCCGCCTTGGTCAGGGATTCCGCGGACTGGGCGAGGGCGCGGCGGATGGCGGCCTCCATCGGCCGGAATATCCACAGGGCGACGATGGCCAGCGCGAATGCCAGCCCGAGCGATCCCAGCGCCAGCAGGCGGTCGCTGTGGGCGTCGGCCAGCCGGCGCTCGCTGTCGATGGCCGCGCGCGCCCGGTTTAGCATGGGCTGTGCGAACAGGCTGTTGCGGTTGCTGATCTCGCCGGCGTGCATGTCGCCGATGTTTTTGGCCGCCGCCATCGTCTCGAGGTTGCGCACGATATCGCGCGCCGACCACAACAGGTAGCCGTTGACCGAGGCAAGGTTCAGTTCGTCGAGCGTGCTCTTGATCAGCTTGGGTCGGATCGCCGCCAGTCCGTTCTTCAGCACCTCGATGTCGTCGAGCAGGCGCGCGGCGTGGTTGGCGGCGGTTTTAGCCAGTTCGTCGCGCTTATCAGGGCGCCACGCGCCGTCGGTCGAAATGGCGAAGTTGGAGGCGTCGTTGAGATCGCCGGCGAACTTCATCATGTGGGCGCCGAGAAGGTCGACCTGGTGACGATAGGAACTGGCCCGGTTGAGCAGGGCGATGCCGATGGCCACCGAAAGCGTCAGGATAAACAGGCCTGAAAGATAGCGTACCCGGATCGACCGGATAAACGATGAGTATTCCGGCATGCATTATCCCCCATCCAACCCCTTGGACGGGCGGGATTACGCTCCATTACCGTTAAGATTCCGTTCCGGCCCTCAGTGGCGGCGGTTGGCGACGAAGGAGGCCGCTGCGGCAAGCAGCGCAGCGCGCGCGCCATAAGGCTCAAGCAGCGCCTGCGCCTGGCCGACGAGGCCGTGAAGCTGCTGGCGCGCCCACTGCGGACCGTGCAGTTCGACCAGCGTCGCCTTGCCGGCGGCGGCGTCCTTGCCGGTGCGCTTGCCCATCTGGCCGGCATCGGCGGTGAGGTCGAGCAGGTCGTCGGCGAGCTGGAAGGCAAGGCCGATGGCCGAGCCGAACTCGGCCAGCCGCTCGCGGTCCCGCGGCGGTGCGCCGGCCACGATCGCTCCGGCCTCGCAGGCAAAGCGGATCAGGGCGCCGGTCTTCATGGCCTGCAGCCGCACGATGCCCGCTTCGTCGGGCGGGTTGCGTTCCGCGTCGAGGTCGAGCATCTGGCCGCCGGCCATGCCGCCTACCCCTGCCGCGCGGGAAAGCGCCTGGACCAGCGCCAGCCTGCGCTCGGGCGCCAGCGCGGTCGCGTCGCTGGCGACGATGTCGAAGGCGAGCGTCAGCAGCGCGTCGCCGGCGAGGATGGCGGTCGCCTCGTCGAACGCCTTGTGAACGGTGGGCTGGCCCCGGCGCAGGTCGTCGTCGTCCATCGCCGGCAGGTCGTCATGGATGAGCGAGTAGCTGTGTACGCATTCGAGCGCCGCCGCCACGCGCGCCGCCGCTTCGCCGTCGGCCGAAAAGAGGGCGGCGCTTTCCATCACCAGGAAGGGGCGCAGCCGCTTGCCGCCGTTGAGGACGCCGTGATGCATGGCCGCGACCAGGCGGGCCGGGCGGCTGATTTCGCCGGAAAGGGCGCGCTCGTCGAGCAGGAGCCGCAATTGCGCCTCGACGGCCGCCGCCCGTGCGGCGAGCGCCGCCTCCAGCGCGATTTGATCGTTGATGCCCATCGCGGGACCGGTAGCCGACACAAGGGCGTTGCGCAAGCAGCCAAGCCCCTTTATGCCGGTTCGAGGTACCAAAGGCGGGGCGGCGTGTCGGAACCGATCATTGATCCCGAAACCGAAAGGCTCGGAATGGCGGCGCGGGCGAGGCGATGGAACCGCACCGGCATGAAGGGTTGGGTAAGGCGTGGCATTGCCGCCGCCGTCGTTCTCGCGTTCATCCCGGTCGTGCTCACGCTCGTCTACGCGCTGCCCTTCGTCCATCCGGTCTCCACGCTGATGCTGCGGGATCTGGCGACGTTCTCCGGCTATGATCGCCGCTGGGTTTCGCTCGACGACGTGGCCCCGGTGATGGCGCATTCCGTCATCATGTCGGAAGACGGGCAGTTCTGCTTCCACCACGGCGTCGACCTTGCGGAACTGAAGGGCGTGGTCGACGACGCCCTGCAAGGCGAGGCGACGCGTGGCGCCTCCACCATCACCATGCAGACGGTGAAGAACCTGTTCCTGTGGTCGCGCCCGCTCGCCACCGTGCGCAAGGTGGTGGAACTGCCGCTTGCCGTCTACTTCGACGCCATCCTGTCCAAGCGGCGCATCATGGAAATCTACCTCAACATCGCCGAATGGGGGCCCGGCATCTATGGCATCGAGGCGGCCGCGCAGGCCAATTTCGGCGTTTCGGCCAGCCGATTGACGCGCCGGCAGGCGGCGCTTTTGACGGTGGCGCTGCCCAATCCGATGATAAGGAGCCCTGCCCGGCCGGGCAGGGGCCTGAAACGCCTGGCGAATCTGATCGAAAGACGGGCGATGCGATCGGGGGCCTATGTCGGCTGCCTGAACTGAAGCCGACGCACGGGTCGCGCGGGTTCAAAAAAAAGCCGCGGCGGCGCTGGTCAAAACGGCAAAGGCCGTGTATAGGCAGCCAACTTTCTCAGATTCCGGCCCCGGCATGAGGCCCTTTCACGAGGGCATGCGGGGCTTTTGGAACAAGTTCTGGAGCAGTTCCATGGCCGTACCGAAGCGAAAAACCTCCCCCTCCAAGCGTGGCATGCGCCGTTCGGCCGACGCGCTGAAGACCCCGACCTATGTCGAGGACAAGAATTCCGGCGAAATGCGCCGCCCGCACCATATCGACCTGAAGACCGGCATGTATCGCGGCCGCCAGGTTCTCGAGCCCAAGGAAAGCTGATCCGGTTTTCCGGCTCGCATGCCTTCAAAGACCGGCCACTGGCCGGTCTTTTGCTTTTCGGCCAAGGTTCAGCCGGCGTCGGGCGTGAACCCCGCGGCCTCGATGCCGGCGATCGCGGCGGCCTCGTCATTGTCGGACGTATCGCCCGAAATGCCGACGGCCCCGAGGATGGCGCCGGCTCCATCGCGGATCAGGACGCCGCCCGGAACAGGCACCACGCGCCCCTCCGAGACGCCCGACAGCCCCTGCATGAAATGCGGGCGTTCGATCGCCATCGTCGCCACCGCGCGCGAGCCGACGCCGGTCGCCAGCGCACCGAAGGCCTTGCCGCTGCCGATCTGGTAGCGCAGGAACGAGGCGCCGTCCTGCCGTTCGAAGGCCACCAGGTGGCCGCCGGCATCGAGCACGGTGACGCCAAGCGGTTTCAGCTTCAGGTCGGCGGCCTTGGCAAGGGCGGCGTCGATGATCTTTCTGGCGCTGTCGAGGGGCAAGGTAGTCATCAAGTATTCCTTATGGGATTTCGGATCAGGGGGCTTGAAGGAGGGACTCATCCCTCCCAGAACTGGTCGAGCCACAGGTTGAGCTTGAGGAAACCGGCGTTGACGATGGTGTAGACGCGGCGGGTTCCTTCTGCCCGTACATTGACCAGACCGGCATCGAGCAGCACTTTCAGGTGTTGCGACACCGCCGGCCGCGATACGGGCAGCCCGGCGGCGAGTTCATTGACCGTCTTGGGACCGCGCCTCAGTTCCTCCAGAAGGTAGCGCCTATTGGGATCAGCGATTGCCGCAAACGCATCTAACAGCATCATGTGCCTAGTCTTGCGACAAAGGCATCCAAATCTCAACCGCCGGTTTCATCTTTTCCGCGTGGATCGAGCCGGATCGATTCCGGCGTGATCGAACGCTCCACCGGAAGCGTCTTGAAGGCGTCGCGATCCTCGATCGGCACCGGTGCGCGGCGGCCGATGCGCAGCATCGTGTAGCCGGCCAGGCAAAGATGGGCGAAGGCGGTCGCCAGGAACAGGCTTTCGGGGCGCATCCAGTCCATCAGCCAGGCCGCCAGCAGCGGGCCGATCATCGTGCCGAAGCCGTAGAGCAGCAGCAACCCGCTCGAGACCTTGACGAAATCCGCGGCATCGGCGTGGTCGTTGGCGTGCGCGACGGCGATCGAATAGAGCGTGTAGGCAAAGGCGCCGTAAGCGGCGGTCAGGATGATGACGAACGTGCCGCTACGCGGCTGGAACAGGAACAGGGCGACGGCGAAAAGCACGGCGCCGCCGGCGGCGCCTGCGAGCACATAGCGCCGGTCGGTCTTGTCCGAGATGCGCCCGGCCGGCATCTGCATGGCCGCGCCGGCGACGACGACCAGCGACATCATCAGCGCGATCTGCGGCGTCGAGATGCCGATGCGCGCGCCATAGACGGCGCCCAGCGTTCCCCAGGCGCCGTTGGCGATGCCGATCAGCAGGCAGGCGACGGCGGCGACGGGCGAGTTGGCGTAAAGGCCCCTGACGTCGAGCGACACGCTTTGCAGCGGCTTCGGGTGCGAGGCGCTCGACACGGCGGTCGGGATCAGCGACAGGCAGAAGAAGATGCCGGTGATCATGAACAGCGATGCCGAGCGCACGTCGCCGGCGGCGACGATCATCTGGCCGGCCATGATCGAGGCGTAGGTCACCATCATGTACATGCCGAAAACCGTGCCGCGGTTTTCATTGGTCGCCTTTTCGTTGAGCCAGCTTTCGATGACCATGAAGGCGCCGGCCATGACGAAGCCGGTGCAGGCGCGCAGCAGGATCCACACCGCCTCGTCGATGACCAGGCCGGTCAGGAGCGCCACGATGGCCCCCGACGCGGCAAAGGTGCCGAAGGCCCGCACGTGGCCGGCGCGGCGCACGATGCGCGGGCAGATGAAGCAGCCGGTGACGAAGCCGGCGGCCCAGGCCGTGCCCATCAGGCCGAGCGCGGTGGTGGAGAAGCCTTCCGCCTGCCCGCGCAACGGCAAAAGCAGGCCGTGTAGGCCCGACGCGGCCAGCAGGAACGCGGTGCCGCGCAGGAGGGAAAGGATCGGCCTGTAGGTTGCAAGCATCAAGCTGTCCGTCTTTTTCTTTCAGGAGAGAACGTCGTTGGTGTGCCGGCTGCGACGGGCGCGCGCGTCGGGTCAGCCGCGCCGAAACAGCGCTTCCGCCGCCGACATCGTCGCCCCCTTGGCGTGAAGCTCCGCCTCCAGCCGGGTGATTTCGGCCCGCAGCAACTCTATCCGCGCGGCAAGCTCGTCCTGCGACAGAAGCGACAGGTCCTGTCCGATTTCGTGAGGCTTCGGCTTTTTTACGGGCTCGTCGTCGAAGATCGCCATGATCGTTCCTCATTGCCGGGTTCGAACAGTTTGCCTGATTTGCCAATCAGCATACATAGGGCCACGTCGCGGATCAAAAGCACGCCTTTGCGCGCGGTGACAAGGAATGGAACGGACCATGAGCAACGGTGAGCGAATTCCGGAAAAGATGAACGTGGTGGCGATCTCGGCGCCGGGCGGCCCCATGGTGCTGAAACCGGAGCGCCGCGCGGTGCCGCGGCCCGGCCCCGGCGAAATCCTCATCCGGGTCCATGCCGCCGGCGTCAACCGGCCGGACGTGCTGCAACGCAAGGGCGCCTATCCGCCGCCCAAGGGCGCATCCGACCTGCCCGGCCTCGAAGTGGCCGGCGAAGTGGCCGCACTCGGCGAAGGGGCTGCGCGCTGGGCCGTGGGCGACCGCGTCTGCGCACTCACGCCCGGCGGCGGCTATGCCGAATATGTCAGCGTCCACGCCTCGAACGCGTTGCCGCTGCCGGCCGGCTTCACCTATACCGAGGCGGCGGCGCTGCCGGAGACCTATTTCACCGTCTGGCACAACGTTTTCGAGCGCGGCGCGCTGGCAAGCGGCGAAGTGTTTTTGGTGCATGGCGGTTCGTCCGGCATCGGCACCACCGCCATCCAACTGGCCTCGGCGCGCGGCGCCACCGTCATCGCGACCGCCGGGTCGGCGGAAAAGTGCGAGGCCTGCCTGAAGCTGGGCGCGGCCCGTGCGGTCAACTACCGGGAGGAGGATTTCGTCGCCGTGGTCAAGGAAGCGACCGGCGGCAAGGGCGCCGACGTCATCCTCGACATGGTCGGCGGCAGCTATGTCGACCGCAATCTCAGCGCCGCGGCCGTCGAAGGCCGCATCGTCCAGATCGCGACGCAGGGCGGGGCCGTCGCCAGCGCCGATGTCTCCAAGATCATGGTGAAGCGGCTGACCTATACCGGCTCGACGCTGCGCCCGCGCACCGCCGAGTTCAAGGGAGCCCTCGCGGCTGCGCTGGAAAGCCAGGTGTGGCCGCTGCTGGCGAGCCGGCGCGTGGCTCCGGTCATGGACATGATCTTCCCGCTCAACGACGCCTGGCGCGCGCATGAGCGCATGGAGGAAGGCACGCATATCGGCAAGATCGTGCTCGACGTGGGCTGAACGCTGCCGGGGCTACGGGTTCCGCCTGCGGGGGAAGGCCGAATCCAGCCTTAACCTGTCGTTAATGCTGCATTGCAGCATCTGCATTGCCGCCATGCAAAACCATTCATTTATTTCGGGGCGTGAAAGAATTATCTGAGCGTCAACAGATTGAACAACCCCGATGGAGGAAGTCATGAACCCGATCCGCTCTTTCCGCAACTGGCGCCTGTACAACGAAACCGTCCGTGAGCTGAACCGCCTCAACACCCGCCAGCTCGACGACCTCGGCATCAACCGCGCCGATATCGAGAAGGTCGCCCGCGCCTCGATCTGAGGCCGCGTCCCGATCCGGTAGCCGGTTTGGCCTGCGCCAATCGCACGTCCAAACCAGAGCCGAACAGCGCATTCTTGCCTAACCCGGCTCCGAACCCGCCAGACACCGTCCGGCGGGTTTGTTTTTGTCCGATGCCAGGAGAAGCGGGCTGCGCCCTTGCCGTTACGCCGTGACGGTCGAGCGGGTCCAGCGCGCCACGATCAGCCGGTAGGGGATGAGCGCGAAGATCGCGATCAGGAGCTTTACCGTGAGATCGCCGAGCGCCCATGAGAACCAGCGCATGGACTCGACGGGGAAGATGCCAAGCAGCGGCGCGGATTCCAGCGCGAAGGCGTCGTTAGGCCCGGCAAAGGCGAATGCACCCGAGAAGGCGATGGTGAAGAACACCATCGTGTCGAAAACCGATCCGGTCAGCGTGCCGAAGATCGGCGCGCGCCACCAGCTCTGGCGGCGCAGGCGGTTGAACACGGTGACGTCGAGCAACTGCGCGGTCAGGAACGCCGTTCCGGAAGCGGCGGCGATGCGCACCAGCCGGTCCGCCGCCGTCTCGAATTCGATCAGATGATAGCGGAAAAGCAGCGGCGGAATGACGATGGAACAGACCACCGCCGTCATGAAGCCGACGAAAACTACCTTGCGCGCGATCGCCGGACCGTAGCGGCGGTTGGCGAGGTCGGTGACCAGGAAGGAAAACGGATAGGTAAAGGCGCCCCAGGTCAGGATATCGGCCAGCGACAGGCCGGCGACCGACCCCTGCATGGGGAACTGCACAAGCACGTTCGAGGCCACGACGACAAGCGCCATGGCCGCCACGAACGGCAGATATCGGGAAAGAAAAGACATTTTTTTATCCTGGGTGATGGAACCAGTGAAGTGCGCCGGCCAGGCCGCGCACTCCTTCAGGCGGTCGTCCCCCGCCGGAAATCAGGCGGCAGGCTGTTCGGCCAGCTTCTTGGCGATCTGCTTCTTCAGGAGGCGGGCGCGCTGCGAAAGATCGTTGGCGTCGGCCTTGACGAGGAAGGCGTCGAGGCCGCCGCGATGCTCGACCGAGCGCAGGGCCGCCGCCGAAACGCGCAGGCGCACGTTCTGGTTCAGCGCTTCCGAAATCAGCGTGACGTTGACGAGGTTCGGCAGAAACCGGCGCCGGGACTTGTTGTTGGCGTGGCTCACATTGTTGCCGGTCATGACAGACTTGGCCGTGAGTTCGCAGGTGCGGGACATTGCGTGCTACCTTTAGTTCTTGTCTGCCCAAGGCTCGAAGCCCGCGCCGTATAGCGCGCCTGTCGAGCGGGCAACCTTATGGAAAAGTGGGCGTTCCATAAGTGGAATTCGGCGTCTCGTCAAGCGCCCGCTTGCCGGCGGGCCTTCACATTAACGCCGGAATTGACCGGCAGGCAACGAACCGATGGCTTGAAGCGGCGCCCGCCGCGCCGGGCCATGACCGATTCAGTTGGAACAACGCCCATGCGCCATGCCCTTGCCCGCCTTCCCGCCGCCGTGCTGGCCGCACTTCTCGCCGTCGCGACGCCGGGAGCTGCCGGGGCGGCGGCGGCGCAGTCGTTCAATGGCGAGTATACGGTATCGTATCTAGGCCTGTCGGTGGCGAAGGCCACCTTCAAGAGCCGCTACGAGAACGAGGTGTACTCCATCCACGGCAGCGTTTCGACGGCCGGCCTTGCGCAGATATTCGACGATACGAAAGGCAGCGTCTCGACCTCCGGCCGGGTGCTGGCGGACGGCATCCAGCCCGACAAGTTCCGCGCCGACTATACGTCGGGCAAGAAGAAGTCGCTCATCGACATCCGCTTCGACGGCGGCAAGGTCGTCTCCACCGAGGTCGTTCCGAAGCCGAAGCGGCACGGCTCCGCCTGGCTGCCGCTCGATATGAGCGATCTCGCCGGCGTCGCCGATCCGATTTCGGCCACCGTCATCCGTGCCGACACGATGGAAAAGGTGTGCGGGCGCACGGTGAAACTCTACGACGGCGAGATGCGGGCCGACCTCAAGCTCGCCCTCGTCAGCAAGGGCAGCATTTCGGTGAAGGGCTATGAAGGGCCGACGATCACCTGCCGGCTCAGCTTCGTGCCGGTTTCGGGCTTCTCCAAGAAGCGCAAGGCGCTCAAGTTCCTGCAGGACAAAAGCCGGATCGACGTGACGTTTGCGCCGCTCGGAAAAACAGGCATATATGCGCCGGTCCGCGCGACGGTCGGGACCCAGATCGGGACCATCACACTCGATGCGCGGCGCTTCGAAGCAGTCGATTAGGCGCTGGCGCGCCGGCGGGTGAGGCTATGGCGCGAGCGACGTTGATCGGGTTTTCTGCGGTGGCGATGTGGGCGCTTCTGGCGCTGCTGACGGATGCTTCCGGCACCGTGCCGCCCTTCCAGCTCTCGGCGCTGACCTTCGCCATCGGCACCTGCGTCGGTCTCGTCGCGCGGCTGTTCGCGCCGGCTGCGGCGAAGGCGGAGAAAATTCCGCCGGTCGTGTGGCTGATCGGCATTGCCGGCCTCTTCGGCTACCACTTCTTCTATTTCACCGCCTTGCGCAACGCGCCGGCGGTCGAGGCCAGCCTGATCGCCTATCTGTGGCCGCTGCTGATCGTGCTCGGCTCGGCGCTGATGCCGGGCGAGAAACTGGCCTGGCATCATATCGCCGGCGCGCTGCTCGGCCTTTGCGGCACCGTGCTCATCGTCACCAGGGGCGGCGGCCTCGATTTCGATGCACGCTACGCCTTCGGCTATGCGATGGCGGCGGTATGCGCGCTGCTGTGGTCGGCCTATTCGCTGCTGTCGCGGCGCTTCGCGGCGGTGCCGACCAGCATCGTCACCTGGTTCTGCGCCGCCACCTCCATCCTGTCGCTGGCCTGCCACCTGATGCTGGAACAGACGGTGTGGCCGGCCGATGCCGGGCAGTGGCTGGCGGTGCTCGGCCTCGGGCTGATGCCGGTGGGGGCGGCGTTCTACGCTTGGGACATCGGCGTCAAGCGCGGCAACATCCAGGTGCTGGGAGCGGCAAGCTATGCCGCTCCGCTCCTGTCGACGCTGGTGCTGATCGTGGCCGGCTTCGCCGAGCCGTCGCTGCGCATCCTCGCGGCCTGCGTGCTGATCACCGGCGGGGCCGCGCTGGCGGCCAAGTCGCTGATCCTGCGCAAGGGCGCCAGGGCTCCGGCCTAGAAATTATCCTTGCGCTTGCGGATTTCGGCGAACACTCCGGCGTCCGAGGCGTTTTCCATGCCGAGGTTCCTGCGGATCGCCGGATCGGCCCAGCGCAGGAACGGGTTGGTCGCCAGTTCCTCGCCGATGGTGGTCGGCAGCGTCGGCTTGCCTTCGGCGCGCAGCGCCTCGATTCTCTTCGCCCGCGCCTGCAGCGCTTCGTTGTCCGGGTCGATGGTCAGGGCGAACTTCGCGTTGGAAAGCGTGTATTCATGGCCGCAATAGACCGCCGTTTCGGGCGGCAGCGCAGCCAGTTTCCTCAGCGACTCGTACATGACCGGCGGCGGGCATTCGAGCAGCCGCCCGCAGCCCAGCGCGAACAGCGTGTCGGCGGCAAACAGCACCTTCGATTGCGGGAAATGGTAGGAAACATGGCCGGCGGTATGGCCGGGGGTGAAGATGACCTCGGCGTTCTCGCCGCCGAACGGCACGGCGGAGCCTTGCTCCACGGTTTCGTCGATGCCGGGAATCTTCGACTTTTCCAGCGCCGGGCCGACGATCTTGAGGTTGAAGCGCTCCTTCAGCGCCAGGTTGGCCTCGACATGGTCGGCGTGATGATGGGTGATGAGAAGCAGCGACGGCTTCCAGCCGGTGCGCTCGATGGCGGCGAGGATGGGGGCCTCCTGCGGCGCGTCGATGAGCGCCGACAGGCCGCTCTTGGGGTCATGGATCAATACGCCGAAATTGTCTTCCCGGCACATGAACTGATCGATCTCGATGGCCATTGCAAAAAATCTCCTGTGAACGCGGCAGACATAGGATGCCACGGCACGCCTGTCATCCCCATGACGGAGCCGGCAGTCAGGCTTTGTTGAATTAGCCGGGCATCGCGGCTACCGTCCGTCCTTCCAGACAGGCACGATCCATGCACGCCGATATCGTCGATCTCCGCGCTTTCTATGCAAGTCCGCTCGGCCGGCTGACCGAGCATTCGATTTCGATGGCGCTGTCCTGCGTGTGGACGGCGATCCCGAACGAGCGCCTGGTCGGGCTGGGCTACACACTGCCGTGGCTGGACCGCTTCGGCGCCGATGCCGAGCGCGTGTTCGCCTTCATGCCGGCGACGCAGGGCGCGGTGGTGTGGCCGGCGGGCAAGGCCAGCGCGACGGCGCTGGTGTTCGACGAGGAACTGCCGCTGGTCGATGCCAGCATCGACCGCATGCTGGTCGTCCATTCGCTGGAACATGCGGAAAACCCGCGCGAGACGCTGAATGAGATCTGGCGGGTGCTGTCGCCGGCCGGCCGGGTCGTCATCGTCGTGCCGAACCGGCGAGGGGTGTGGGCGCGCTTCGAGCATACACCCTTCGGCATCGGTCGGCCGTTCTCGCGCGGGCAACTCAGCGAATTGCTGCGCGAGGCGAATTTCACGCCGGCCGCCTGGGCGGACGCGCTGTTGTTCCCGCCCTCGCAGCGGCGCTTCATGATGCGGTTTCACGCGGCGCTGGAACGGGCGGGCCGGCGGCTGTGGCCGATCTTCCCGGGCGTCCACATCGTCGAGGCGCAAAAGCGCATCTACCAAGGCGTGCCGATCGCCCAGCGCGCGTCGCGCCGGGTCTTCGTGCCGGTGCTTTCGCCGCAAGGCGTGGCGGGCATGGGGATCACCGGCGCGCGCCGGCAGGAGCAAGCCGCCGCACCGCCGCCTGCGTGACCGGCGGCATTCTTCGCCGCGCCACCCTATTTTCATAGGCGGTACGGCGAACAGAGAGGCCATCCAAGATGGATCGAATCGGTCTGGAACATCCCGACGACGAGCCGACGCCGGACGCAGCCCAGCCAAGCCGGCTCGCCGACCAACTCGCGACCATCCGCGAGGCGCTGGTCGCCTCTCCGGTGCGGCGCACGCTTTTGCTCTACTGCGCCGCCATCGTCGCCGTCATCCTGCTGACGGCCGGGGGCCAGGTCCTGCTCAACCGCTGGAACCAGCCGTTCTACGACGCGCTGCAGCGGCGCGACCTGCCCGATTTCCTGCACCAGCTCGTCGTCTTCGCCGAGATCGCGGGTGGGCTGCTGGTGTTCAACATCGGCCAGACCTGGCTCAACCAGATGATCCGGCTGCGGCTGCGCGAGGCACTTACGCTCGACCTCATCGACCAGTGGATGCGGCCGAACCGCGCCTTCCTCGTCGCCAAGGCCGGCGCCATCGGCGTCAATCCCGACCAGCGCATGCAGGAGGACGCCGGTCACCTTTGCGACCTCACCACGGGCCTCGGCATCGGGCTCTTGCAGGCGACGATCCTGCTCGTCTCCTTCATCGGCGTGCTGTGGTCGTTGTCCTCGGGCTTCGTCTTCCATGTCGACGGCAAGGCCTTTGCCATACCCGGCTACATGGTGTGGGCGGCCTTCCTCTATGCCGGCTCGGCCTCATGGCTGAGCTGGCTGGTCGGGCGGCCGCTGATCCAGCAGAACAGCGAGCACTACGCGCGCGAGGCGGATCTTCGCTTTTCCATGATGCGGGCCAACGAGCATATCGACGCCATCGCGCTGGTGCGCGGGGAGGCGGGCGAGCGGCGGCGGCTGGAACTCGACCTTTCCACGCTGCTCACTGCGATCCGGCGCATCTACACCACCCAGATCAACCTTTCCTGGGTTACCGACACCTATGGTTGGATCACCGTCGTCGCGCCGATCCTGGTCGCCGCGCCGGTCTATTTCGCCGGCGACATCTCCTTCGGCGGGCTGATGATGGCGGTCGGCGCCTTCAACCAGGTGCATTCCTCGCTGCGCTGGTTCATCAACAATATCGGCGGCATCGCCGACTGGCGGGCGACGCTGATGCGCGTCGCCGACTTCAGGCTGGCACTTCAGGAGACCGATGTGCTGCATGGCACCGAAAAGCGTATCGAAATCGGCCGCAACGACAGCGCGACGATGACGTTCGACGCTCTGGAGATCAAGTCGCCGGAAGGCTGCACGCGGCTCGCGAAGCCACGCGTCGAGATCGAGGCCGGCGAGCGGGTGCAGATCACCGGCGACCCCGGGGCCGGCAAGACGCTGTTCTTCCGGGCGATCGCCGGCCTGTGGCCGTGGGGGACGGGCCGCATCGGCCTGCCCGGCGACGAGGTGCCGGTGCTGGTGCCACGCACACCCTATTTCTCGCCCGGCACGTTGCGCGAGGTGTTCGACCAGATGGCCGGAAACGACGGGCTGGACGACGCCGAAATCCGCGATGCGCTGGACGAGGTCGGGCTAGGCCGGCTTTCCGCCGCGCTCGACCGGCAGGCGCGCTGGGAGCACGAGCTCAACGACGACGAGCAGCGGCTGCTGATGCTGGCCGCGACGGCGCTGGGGCGGCCGAAATGGATCGTCATCGACGATGCGCTCGATACGCTCGACACCGATACGCTGAAGCGGGTGCTGGCGCTGTTTCGCAAGCATCTCGACGGCGCCGCGATCCTCAATATCGGCCGGGTGCTGCCCGAAAACGGCTTCTTCGGCCGGACGCTGACCATCGTCAAGGACAAGGCCGCCCCAGCGCTCCAGCCGGCCAGGGTGCGTCCGGGCGCCATCGAGGCGCCGGCAAGCAGCGGCCGGAGGGTGGCCAAGGCGGGGTAAAGGCCAAAGACGCCACAGGAGGAGGAAGCCCGCCTGCTCTACGCCGTGGTCGCCGGGTTTTTCCCTACCGCCTTCAGGTCATAGGGCGTGGTCTGGTAGACCCGGTTGATCCAGTTGCCGAACAGAAGGTGGGCGTGTGAGCGCCAGCGGTTGAGCGGCGGCCTGGACGGATCGTCGTCCGGGTAATAGCCGTGCGGCACTTCGATCGCCGAGCCGGCAGCCACGTCGCGGTCGTATTCCTCCTTCAGCGAGGTCGAATCGTATTCGATGTGGTTGAAAATATAGAGCCGGTTGGCGGTTGCCTCCGCCAGCAGGCAGGGGCCGGTCGCCTCCGATTCCATCAGTACGTCGAGGCCGGCGCTCGGCGGGAGATCGGTTTTACGCACCTCCGTCCAGCGGGAAACGGGAATGGCGAAATCGTCCGAGAAGCCGGCAAGGTAAGGGGATGCCGGCGCATTGTTGCGATGCCGGAAGACCCCGAAAGCCTTCTTTTCAAGCGTGTGCTTGGGCACGCCGTGGAAATGCCAGGCCGCTGCCATCGCCCCCCAGCAGATGTAGAAGGAGGAGTGGACGTTGGTGGTCGTCCAGTCGAAAATCTGCTCGAGTTCCTTCCAGTAGGTCACTTCCTCGAACGGCAACAGTTCGATGGGCGCGCCGGTCACGATGAAGCCGTCGAACTTGCGGTCCCGTACCTCCTCCCAGGTCTGGTAGAAGGAGATCAGGTGTTCTTCGGAGGTGTGCTTGGCCCGGTGGTTGCCGACGCGCACCAGCGTCAGTTCCACCTGCAGCGGCGTCGCGCCCAAAAGGCGGGCGAACTGCGTTTCCGTCCGGATCTTGTTCGGCATCAGGTTGAGCAGTCCGATCTGCAACGGCCGGATGTCCTGGCGCAGCGCCGTACGCTCGTTCATCACGGACACGCCTTCGCGCTCGAGCACCTCGTGGGCGGGAAGCTGATCGGGAATCTTGATCGGCATCGGACAAGCTCCAAACAAAAAGCCGGCGGCGAAAACGCGGCCGGCATGAACGAACTTGTCATCCTCGGCCTTTTTAGCAACTTCTTTAACGTGGCTGCAAGCCGACCGGCCAAATCACCACGGATCGGCAGTTATGTAGGACCGGCGCGCCGTCGCGTCAACGGTTCTCTCGACAATCCGGGTCGTGGCCTGTATGCCGCATCCGCTGTATCTCAACGGAATTCGCGCCATGACCCTTCCCCAGAACGACCGTCCGACGCCACGCCCGGGGATCATGGCCATCGAGGCGTATGTGCCGGGCAAGAGCGCCGCTCCGGCGGGGGTTGCCAAGGTGCACAAGCTGTCCTCCAACGAAAATCCGCTCGGGGCCTCGCCCAAGGCGATCGAGGCGGCGCGCGAAGTGGCGGGCCGCCTCGAATTCTATCCCGACGGGTCGGCCGCGCGGCTGCGCGAGGCGATTGCCGAGGTGCACGGGCTGAATGCGGCCAACATCATCTGCTCCAACGGCTCGGACGAAGTGCTGGGGCTGTTGTCGCAGGCCTACCTGTCGCCGGGTGACGAGGCGATCTTCACCGAGCACGGTTTTCTCGTCTACAAAATCTATACGCAAAGCGCCGGGGCGACGCCGGTTTCGGTGAAGGAAACCGACGAGTGCGCCAATGTCGACGCCATCCTGGCGGCGGTGACGCCGAAGACGAAGATCGTCTTCCTCGCCAACCCCAACAATCCCACCGGCACCTACCTGCCGTTCGAGGAAGTGCGCCGCCTGCATGCCGGCCTGCCGAAAAACGTGCTGCTGGTGATCGACGCCGCCTATGCCGAATATGTGCGCCGCAACGACTACGAGGCCGGCGTCGAACTGGTGGCGGGTTCGCAGAATGTTGTGATGACGCGCACCTTCTCCAAGATCCACGGTCTCGGCGGGGCGCGCATCGGCTGGATGTATGCGCCGACCCACATCATCGATGCGCTGAACCGCATCCGCGGGCCGTTCAACGTCAACGCGACCGCCATCGAGGCCGGCGTTGCGGCGATGCGCGACCGCGCCCATGTCGAGCGCACGGTGGCGCATAACGAGCAGTGGCTGGCCTGGCTGACCGGGGAACTGGCGAAGCTCGGCCTCCGGGTCACGCCAAGCGTCGGCAATTTCATCCTGATCCATTTTCCGGGTGAGGCGAAGCACTCGGCGGCGAAGGCCGACGACTATCTATCGGCGCGCGGCTATATCCTGCGGCGCGTTGCAGGCTACGGTTTTCCCAACGCGCTGCGGATGACGGTCGGAACCGAAGAAGCCAATCGCGGCGTCGTCGCCGCCCTCACGGAATTCCTGAAAAGCTGAAACAAATGCCTGAACCCATGTTTGAAAAGATCGCGCTGATCGGCATCGGCCTGATCGGCTCGTCGCTGGCGCGCGTCATCGCCCGCGAAAAGCTCGCCGGCCATGTCGCCATTTCCACCCGCAGCGCCGATACGCTGGCGCGCGCCGAGGAACTCGGCCTCGGTGACAGCTACACCACCGATGCCAAGGAGGCCGTGCTCGACGCCGACCTGGTGATCGTCTCGGTGCCGGTCGGCGCCTCCGGCGCGGTCGCCGAAGAGATCGCGCCGGCGCTGAAGAAAGGCGCCATCCTCACCGATGTCGGCTCGACCAAGGCCTCCGTCATCGCGCAGATGCAGCCGCACGTGCCTGAGGGCGTGCACTTCATTCCCGGCCACCCGCTCGCCGGCACGGAAAAATCCGGTCCGGACGCCGGCTTTGCCGAACTGTTCAAGAACCGCTGGTGCATCTTCACGCCGCTGCCCGATACCGATCCGGCGGCGCTGGAAAAGCTGTCGGAATTCTGGCGGCGCTGCGGCGCCAACATCGACACCATGGACCCGGCCCATCACGACATGACGCTGGCCATCGTCTCGCACCTGCCGCACATCATCGCCTACAACATCGTCGGCACGGCCGACGACTTGCAGACGGTGACGAAATCGGAAGTCATCAAATATTCGGCTTCCGGTTTCCGCGACTTCACCCGCCTGGCGGCTTCCGACCCGACCATGTGGCGCGACGTGTGCCTGCACAACAAGGATGCGATCCTGGAGATGCTGGCGCGCTTTTCGGAGGATCTCGCCTCGCTGCAACGCGCCATCCGCTGGGGCGACGGCGAAAAGCTGTTCGACCTGTTCACCCGCACCCGCGCCGTGCGCCGCTCGATCATCGAGGCCGGACAGGACACCGATGCGCCCGACTTCGGGCGGCAGGCGGGAGGGAGCAAGTAAGGAAGTATTCCCCTACTCCCTCATTCCACCGGCCCGATCTTGCCGAGCGGGATGAAGCCGAGCGATATTCTGCCCTTGGCGATCTTGAGCGGCATCGACGGCTCCTTGCCCATGAAGGCGAGTGCGGCGAAACCCTGCTGGATTTGCCGCTCCTGCTCGGGAATGGCGGTAGCCAGGATGGTGGCGACGGTCTGCGGGTCCTTGATGCGGATCATGAGGTCAGCGTCGATCAGCCCGTCGTCGCGGACAGCGACCGGCCCCGAAACCTGAACCGCGGCGGTGCCGGAAGAAAGCGCCACCTGCCGAAGGGTGAGCGACTGGCCGCGCAGGCTTTCCACCTGCGTCGCGAGCAGGGCCATTCCGTTCTTCACGGTTGCCTCGATCATGCCGTCGAGCGGCGGCAGCGTGCGTCCGTCGATCGCCTCGGCATCGACCTGCAATTCGCCGAAGCTGATCCTGACGTCGAGGTCCTGATCCTCGGCCGGCCTGAACTGCGCCTTGGCCTTTGCTGCGCTGAACAATTGCACGGGGTCGCTGTCGTCCTGCGGGTCCGTCTGGCCGGAAAAACCCTCCGCCTGGAGGGCGAGCCTCCGCTGGGCCGGCCACATCAGGCCGGTAGAGACGTGCATCCGGTCCCAGTCCAGCCAGAGCGGCGCCATGCCGGGCGCGCTGGTGCGCAGCGGACCGGTGATGTCGGCGCCGGGCGAGAGCGGCAGGTAGAACGGTGCGGCGGCCGTCACCGCGCCGCTCGATGCGGCGACGTTCCCGGCATCGTCCTCATAGGCGACACTGTCGCAGGAAACGGCCAGCCGGATCGGATAGCCGCCGACGGCCATGTTGGCGCAATCGGCGCGGATGCCCTGCGCGGCAAGCCCGGCAATGGCACCGTCGACCTCAGCCCTGACCTTGCGGGCAAGGTAGAACCAGCCGGCGCTATAGGCTGCGAAGACGAGGACGACGATGGCGATAAGCCAGGCAAATCGGCGGGACTTCGGCTTCTGCGTCAGGGGAGGAGTCATGCTTGGCGTTTTCTGCAATCCATGAAGGTTGGAAGAACGTTTCGTGGAGGCCCATATCAGGGGACGGGACAGTCTGGACAAGAACCGGTTTTGGCGCGACATCGCGGATAATGACGAACAGGCTTTGCGATATGGGCGATTTTTGGGTTTTTGGCTACGGTTCGCTGATGTGGCGGCCCGGTTTCGCCCATATCGAGGCGCAGCGCGCCCGGCTTTTCGGTTACCGTCGTGCGCTTTGCATCTATTCCTTCGTCCATCGCGGCACTCCTGCCCGGCCGGGCCTGGTGCTGGGTCTCGACCGGGGTGGCTCCTGCGTCGGCATGGCGTTCCGGGTGCCCGGTGATTCGCGCGAGGAGGTCGTGGCCTACCTGCGCGCGCGTGAGCAGGTGACGGGCGTCTATCTGGAGCGCCTGCTGCCGCTCAGGCTGGAAAACGGCAACAGGGTCGATGCGGTCGCCTACATCGCCGACCGCGGGCATGAGCAATATGCCGGCGCGCTCGCCGCCGCTGATGCCGCTGCGGTGGTATCTGGCGCTATTGGCCAGTCCGGCGACAACGAGGCCTATGTGACGAGCACCCTCGAACATCTGCAGGCGCTCGGTATCCGCGACCGCTGGCTGGAGGATGTCTGCGGGCAGATCACGGCTGTGTGATCGGCGCTTGGGCCCATAGCTGGTACACCGGTCCCGGCGGACCGCGCCCTCCAGCGTCCACGAAACGGAGAAGAACCTTGGAAACACGACGACTGGGCCGCACCGACCTCACCATCGCGCCACTGGTTTTCGGCGGCAACGTCTTCGGCTGGACGGCGGATGAAAAAACCTCGTTCGACATGCTCGACCGTTTCGTCGATGCCGGCTTCAACGCCATCGACACCGCCAATTCCTATTCGCGCTGGGTGCCAGGCCATAAGGGCGGGGAGTCCGAGACCATTATCGGCAACTGGATGAAGGCGCGCGGGAACCGCGACCGCGTGGTGCTGGTCACCAAGGTCGGGTCGGACATGGGGCAGGGCAAGAAGGATTTGTCCGCCGCCCATATCGGCGAGGCCATCGAGGCCTCGCTGAAGCGGCTGCAAACCGACACGGTCGACCTCTATCTTTCGCACTGGCCGGACCCGACCGTGTCGCACGAGGAAACGCTCGGCGCCTACCAGAAGCTGATCTCCGCCGGCAAGGTGCGCTTCATCGGCGCGTCCAACCTCGACGCCGGGCAGATGCGGGCGGCGCTCGACGTCGCCCGGCTGCGCGACCTGCCGCGCTACGCGGTGCTGCAGCCCGGCTACAACCTCTACGACCGCGCCGAGTTCGAAGGGCCGCTGCGCGACCTGTGCGTGGCCGAGAATCTCGGCGTCATCAGCTATTACAGCCTGGCCAAGGGCTTCCTTTCCGGAAAATACCGCAGCCGCGACGACCTCGGCAAAAGCGCGCGCGGCAGCGGCGTGCAGGAATACCTCAACCCGCGCGGCATGCGCATCCTGGCGGCACTCCACGCCGTCGCCGCACGCCACAAGGCTGTGCCGGCCGAGGTGGCGCTGGCCTGGGTGATGGCGCGGCCGGGCATCACCGCGCCGATCGCCAGCGCCACGAGCCTCGATCAGGTCGAAAGTCTGATCCGGGCGGCGTCGCTGAAACTGGCGGCCGAGGACATGGCCGAACTGGAAAAGGCTTCCGCGTAAGCTGCTCAGGCGGTGGCGGCATCGCGCAATTGCCGCAGGCGCTCCACCGCCGTCGGCGGCAAGGGCGGATTGTCGGCTTCGGCCGCCTCCATCAGCAGCTTGTCGCAGGCCGCCTCCGTCTCGCCGATCAGCCGCGCCATGAACTCGTCCTTGCCGAGACCGGGCGGGATGGCGGGCAGGAAGCGGGCATGGATGGTGCCGGGAAAGCGCAGGAACTTCCGGCGCGGCCAGTAGAGCCCGGCGACATGGGCGACAGGCACCACCGGCAGGCCGAGCCGGTTGTAAAGCTCGACGATGCCGTATTTGTAGGCTGGCTCCGCGCCGGGCGGGCGGCGCGTGCCTTCGGGGTAGATGATGAGCTGGCGCGGGTTGCGCTCGAGCTCGGCCCGGGTGGAGGAAACCACCATCTTGAGCGCCTTCGAGCGGCTGCCGCGATCGACCGGGATCATCCGCATCTTCTTGATGTACCAGCCGAAGAAGGGAATCCAGGTCAGCTCCCGCTTCAGGATGTAGAGCGGATCGTCGAGATAGGGAAAGAAGGCGATGGTGTCCCAGAACGACTGGTGCTTGGGCGCCAGGATGAAGGAGCCTTCCGGCAGGTTCTCCAGCCCGGTGATGTCGCTGCGGGTCCGGGCGATCTTTTCGTAAAGCCACAGCGAACTGCGCGACCAGAAGCGCGGGATGAACCAGGCGCGCTTGCGCGGCGACAGGAAATAGATCGGCGTCCACAGGATCATCTGGACGATCAGGCTGGCGTAGAAGGCGGCATTGAACGCCAGCGAACGAATCTGAAGCATGCGAGACGGCCCGGTAGTTGCGTTCATGCTGGTTACACCAAGGCCAGGGAAAAAGGAACGCGGCAGCGAAAACGCCCGAAAGCTGGCGCGCGGGGCCGCGTTGCGTTATAGGCCGTCCGTTCCGCCGGTGTTCCTGCCATGACCTTCGTTCCCGATATTTCGACGCTGCTCCAGTTCGGCGTCGCCACCGTCATCCTGGCGCTGACGCCGGGACCGGACATGACGCTCTTCGTCAGCCGCGCGCTGAGCCAGGGGCGCGGGGCGGGCTTTGCCTCGATGGCCGGTGCGTTCTCCGGCATCCTGATCCACACCACGCTCGTCGCGGTCGGCATTTCGGCGCTGATCGTTGCCGCACCGATGGCCTTCTTCGCGCTGAAGATCCTCGGCGCGGCCTATCTGGTCTATCTCGCCTGGCACGCGCTGGCCAAGGGATCGGCCTTCACGCCGGCAACCGGCAAGGAGCCTCGCCTTTCGCTCGCGCGCAGCTTTTCGGCCGGCCTCGGCGTCAACCTGCTCAACCCGAAGATCATCCTGTTCTTCATGACCTTCCTGCCGCAGTTCGTGTCGGCCCACGATCCGCATGCGCCGTCGAAGCTGTTTTTCCTCGGGCTGCTGTTCATCGCCATCTCCATCCCGATCACGGCGCCGGTGATCCTGGCGGCGGAAAGATTTTCGGCGGCGATGAAGGCGAACCCGAAGGTCACCCGGATCATCGACTACCTGCTTGCCGGCGTGTTCTCGGCCTTCGCGCTCAAGATCCTGACGGCCCAGACGAAATAGAGCCGCTACGCCCACCGGCGCTGTGCCAGTTGCCGGCTGAGCGGCCCGCGCACAACCAGTAGGCGATCCCGCCTACGATGCCGCTGCCGGCCAGCGCGGCGGCGAGGCGCGGCGTCGTTAGGGTGCCTCCGGCTCCCGTGCCGCTCTCAAAGCCGATCGCCGGGGCCTGCCAGAACAGCACGGCGGCCGCCAGTCCCACCGCTCCTCCGGCAATCGCGTAGAAGAGCCAGTTGCGCTGGCCCGACACTTCGCCGACGAGGATGGCGACGGCGGCCGGGGTGAAGGCGAAATAGCCGACGAACAGGGCAACGAACGGGACCGAGAAGTACAGCGAGCCGATGACGAAGGGCGGTGCCTCGCTCGGTTGCAGGCCAGAGGCGCCGAGCGCCAGCAGGTGCAGGAAGGCGCTCGCCGCCAGCGCTGCCACGCCGTAGGCGACGACGACCACGGCGAAGCGGCCGATATAGGTGATGACGCGGCTCATGCTCTAGGCTTCCTCCATGCGCCGAGATAGCGGCCGCATACGGGATAAAAGACGCGCCCACCGGCAAGGCCGCCGACTATGCATGTAAGAACAGAGTGTCCGAAGAGCTCGTCGGTTTGCATGTAGGTTACTCCGGTGAAGGAATATAGGACGCCGAGCGATATGATGCCGTTCAAGCCGCCCGCGAGCGTGTAGGGCAACGGCGATTTCCACCGCAGAATGCCGGCTGTCGTAACGGCGAGCAGGAACCCCGGCAGGGCTACCCGGACGGTCATCGAGGCCGCGACTAACATTACGAGGGGGAAGGAACTGAGTTTCCAGCCAAGCGGTCGCGGGGCACTGGCACCGGTAAAAAGAATCACCAGAGCGAGAACGGCTGAAGCCGCGAGAACGGCGATCAGATAGCCGAGCGTGACAAGACCGAGCCGGCCGAGCCAGAGCTGGACGCGGTTCACTATTCGCCGTGACCCGCGATCATCATCGCTTCCAGCGCCAGCCGGTCGACCTTGCGCATGCGCTCGGACTCCGACTTCAACTGGCCGCAGGCGGCGAGGATGTCGCGGCCGCGCGGTGTGCGGATCGGCGAGGCGTAACCGGCATTATTGATGAAGTCGGCGAACTTCTCGATCGTTTCCCAGTCTGAGCACTGGTAGTTGGTGCCCGGCCACGGGTTGAACGGGATCAGGTTGATCTTGGCCGGAATGCCCTTGAGCAGTTTTACCAGCGCCCGGGCGTCGTCGAGCGAGTCGTTGACGTCCTTAAGCATCACATATTCGAAGGTGATGCGGCGGGCGTTGGAAAGGCCCGGATAGGCCCGGCAGGCCTCGATCAACTGGTCGAGCGGGAACTTCTTGTTGATCGGCACCAGGAGGTCGCGCAGGTCGTCGTTGGTGGCGTGCAACGAGATCGCCAGCATGACGCCGAGTTCCTCGCCGGTGCGATAGATCTCGGGGACGACGCCGGAGGTGGAAAGCGTGATGCGGCGCTTCGACAACGCCAGCCCGTCGCCGTCGGAGGCGATCAGCAGCGCCTTCTTCACCGCCTCGAAATTGTACAGCGGCTCGCCCATGCCCATCATGACGATGTTGGACACCTTGCGGCCCTCGGCGGGCACGATGGCGCCGGCCGGCGTATCGCGGTCGGGAAAATCGCCGAGCTTGTCGCGGGCGGTCAGCAACTGCGCCAGGATTTCCTCGGCGGTCAGATTGCGCACCAGCTTCTGCGTGCCGGTGTGGCAGAACGAGCAGGTCAGCGTGCAGCCGACCTGGCTGGAGATGCACAGCGTGCCGCGCCCTTCTTCCGGGATATAGACGGTTTCGATCTCGACGGGGCGGCCGGCGCCGCGCGGGGGAAAGCGGAACAGCCACTTGCGGGTGCCGTCGGTGGAAATCTGCTCCTCGACGATCTGCGGCCGCGCGATACTGAAATGGCGGTCGAGGTCGGCGCGCAGTTCCTTGGAGATGTTGAACATGTGGGCGAAGTCGGAGACTCCGCGCACATAGAGCCAGTGCCACAACTGGCTGGCGCGCATGCGCGCCTGCTTTTCCGGCACGACGCCGGCGCCGACCAGCGCCTCGGCCAGCTCGGTGCGCGAAAGGCCGATCAGCGAGGGCTTTTCAGCCGGAGCAAGGGGACGCAGCGCCTCGCGGGCGGCATGGGTGGCAAGATCGAGCGACAGGGTCATGGCGGCGCTTATATGGGGACGGCGCAAGGCCGGTCCGGCAGGGAGCGTGAAATCAAGCGCCGCGCATAGCACAGCTTTGCGGCCGAGTCATGCGACGACGCGAAAAGGCCGGACGCGACGGCCCGGCCTTTCGCAAGAAATGCCGTAGTTTCCTACTTGCAGTTGGCGATCGAACTCAGCGCGGCCGAGATGCCCTTCAGCGAAAAGACATAGTTGGTGGCGTTGCCGCGGCCGGACTTGGCCTGCACCTTCATGTCGTGGCCGGCCTTCATGGCGGCGATCAGCACCGGCTCCTCGGCGGCGTTTTCGACCCAGGCCGACTTGCCGCGCGTGAACATGGAGAACGACTTCTTGTCGATGGTGACCGTCGCCTTCGAGCCTTCCTGGAAATTGTAGCCGGCAATGAACTGCGGCTCATAGGAAACCTGCTGACCGGGTCGCTGGCTAACGAAGAAGAACATGTCGCCATGGTCGAGCGAGGGCGGCTGCTTGTCGGTGGGGACCGTCAGCACGTAGCAAACCTTGCCACCCGAGGCCTGGTAGCTGTAGGTGCCCCAGGCGTCGTGCTGGCCGATCTTCGTCGCCTGCTGGGCGAAGGTCGGAGATGCCGCCGCCAGTATGCCCAGGCCCGAGATGAGTGCAATCAATCCGCGCATCGTGTTTCCCGTAGTTCAAATTATGCGGAGACAGGCCGGCTCGGCGCCCTGCCGTTCGCTTCATTTTGATTTAATCTGGGTTACCAAAGGATGAAGTCCCGTTGAGAAAAGGACTCCCGCCATCGACAAACCGCCACCATTGACGCACCCGCCGCCTTGCCTGGCGACCGGCGCGCTGTCCCTTTCCCGACTTGAAGGGCAGAAAACGGCAAGAGTTTGTCTTTTTGGGTGTCAGCTCTCTGCGAGGATGTGGAGCGGCGTGCTCAGTCCCGATCGGCGATGGCCTCGCGGGCGGCCAGGCGGTGCGCTGGCGTGATGTGGGCGCGCACGGCAGCGATCGCCGCCATGAGGACGGCGATATCGTCAGTGAAGCCGAGGCCCAGCATGAAGTCGGGCACGGCGTCGAACGGCAGCACGAAATAACCGAGGGCAGCAAGCAGCGTAGCCTTGGCGCGCAGCGGCGTCCTCTTGTCCAGCGCGCAGAAGTAGGCGGCGACCACCTCTTCCATGAAGGGCAGCCGCAAGGCCGCCTTTTTGGCCGTGCGCCAGAAATTAGCCCGCACCTCGTCCTCGCCGGCGACCCTGTCGCCGAAACCGAAGAGATTGAAGGCCGATTTTTGCACCATTCTGCTGTCTCCGACAGGGGTAGCGGATTGCCGCGTCGCACAGGATGTGGGGAACAAAGCGCTCCACCGCAAGCAGAAAGCCGAAGCGGTGGAATTGCGCCGGTCGGGCGTCCCCTACCTCAGCGCAGGAGTTGCGACAATTCGCGCCCGTTTTCGGGATGCCGGCGCGTATCCTTGCCCGACAGCGGCCATGCCTCCTCGATGACATAGGGGCCGCCGCCGACCGAATCGCGCGAGGACATCAACACGAAACGCCCGACCCGGAACGGCAGGGTGGAGAAATTGCCGCGCGCCGACAGGTAGCGCGCCACCTCGGCGGGGCTCGAATTGCGCAGCCGCGCCAGCGTCACGTGCGGCATGAACTTGCGCGGATCGGCGGGAACGCCGAGCCGGTGGTAGATGCGGTCGATCTCCGCCTGCAAGGCGGCGAGGTCGGGAGAGGCGCTGACCCCGGCCCAGATCGCGTGCGGCTTCTTCTGGCCGAAGGCGCCGACGCCCGACAGCGCCAGGGTGAAGGAAGCCCGGTGGACCCGGTCGAGCGCGTCGGCGATATCGTCGGCGACATGGCCTTCGACGTCGCCGATGAAACGCAGCGTCAGATGGTAGTTTTCGACGTCGACCCAGCGGGCGCCGGGAAGGCCGCCTCGCAGCAGGGAAAGCGAAAGGGCGGCATCGCGTGGAATTTCGAGGGCGGTGAAAAGACGCGGCATGGGGAGCCTCCCTTCATCGAATCGAATTCTTGCCGACAGCGAATCACCGATGGCACGGTGGGGCAAGGACTTTATTGGTGGTGGTCGCTTGTGAAGTTTGTGAGACGGAAAGCCTTTCACCTCGCTTTGGTTGCGTTCAGGAGTTTCCGGGCAGCGCGGCAAGCGCCTTTTCGACGGTCGGCAGGATGCCCTCGACCATCCGATCGATCCCTTTTGCGTTGGGATGCATGCCGTCGCTGAGTTGCAGCGCCGGGTCGCCGGCCACGCCGTCGAGGAAAAACGGATAGAGCGGCGCGCCGTATTTCGCGGCGAGCCTGGGGTAGATGCCGTCGAACGCCTGCCGGTAGGTTTCGCCCAAATTGGGCGCGGCCAGCATACCGGCCAGAATCACGGAGATGTTGCGTTCCTTCAGCCGCGCCATCATCGCGTCGAGGTTTTTTTCGACGATGTCGGGCGACAACCCGCGCAGCATGTCGTTGGCGCCGAGTTCGAGGATGACCAGTTGGGTGCCGTCCGGCACCGACCAGTCGAGGCGCGAAAGGCCGCCGCTGGTGGTGTCGCCCGAAACACCGGCATAGTCGACGGTGACGTCATGGCCGCCGGCGCGCAACGCCGCCTGCAACCGGTCGGTAAAGCCTTCGCCGGGCGCGAGGTCGTAGCCTGCCATCAGGCTGTCGCCGAAGCCGACGATCGTCACCGGTTCGGCCGCGGCAGGCCGGGCCAGGGGGCTTGCGGCGAACACAAGGGCGAGACAGGCCGAAATCAGATATTTGAAAGCCATGCGGCAGGCCCCATATGACCAAGGCATTCTTCGCCTCCATCTCCCATATAGGACGATTTATCCGTGGCAGAAGCCGTCATTGAGCTGAAAGACGTGTCGCTGACGCTCGGCGACGGCGCTTCGCGCGTGCATGTCCTCAACGGCGTCAGCCTCGATGTCGAAAGCGGCGAGGTGGTCGGCATCGTCGGCCCGTCCGGGTCCGGCAAGTCGACCCTTTTGATGGTGCTGGCCGGGCTGGAAAAAGTCGATGCCGGCACGGTGCGCATCGCCGGGGAAATACTCAATGCCCGAAGCGAGGACCAGATCGCCTCGTTTCGCGGCAGGAATATCGGCATCGTGTTCCAGTCCTTCCATCTCATTCCCAACATGACGGCGCTGGAGAACGTCGCCGTTCCGCTCGAACTCTCCGGTCACGACGACCCGTTCGGCGTCGCTGCCCGGGAACTGGCGGCGGTGGGCCTGAGCGACCGGGTGACGCACTATCCGGGTGAATTGTCGGGCGGCGAGCAGCAGCGCGTGGCGATCGCCCGCGCGCTTGCGCCCGCCCCCCGCATCCTGATCGCCGACGAGCCGACCGGCAATCTCGACCAGGCGACCGGGCGGCAGGTGGCCGACCTGCTTTTCGCCAAGGCGGCCGAGCGCGCCATGACGCTGGTGCTGGTCACCCACGACCCTGCGTTGGCCGCCCGCTGCTCGCGCCAGGTGGCGATGCGCTCGGGCCGCATCGAGGAAGCGCCGGTGCTGGCGCGGGTGACGGCATGAGGGAGCGGCCTTCGCAGTCAGCGGCATGGCGCGCATGATCCCGCACACGCTTTCCCTCGCCGTCCGGTTTTCGCTGCGCGAGATGCGCGGCGGGCTTTCCGGCTTCTTCATCTTCCTCGCCTGCATCGCGCTCGGTGTCGCCGCCATCGGCGGCGTCAATTCGGTGGCGCGCGCCATCTCGGCGGGCATCGCCGATCAGGGGCAGGTGCTTCTGGGCGGCGACCTGCGCTTCCAGTTGACCCAGCGCGCGGCGACCGCCGCCGAGCGCGCCTTCCTGGGCAGCCTCGGCACGGTGTCGCACAGCGCCAACATGCGCTCGATGGCAAGGCTGGAGGACGGTTCGGACCAGGCGCTGGTCGAGGCCAAGGCGGTCGACGCCGCCTATCCGCTCTATGGCGGGCTGGAGACCGAGCCGACGCTCAGCCATGACGAACTGTTCGGGGAGAAAAACGGCGTCTTCGGCGCCGCCGCGCCCGATCTCCTGTTCGAGCGGCTCGGGCTGAAGCTCGGCGACCGCGTCCAGCTCGGCAGCGCCAGTTTCGAACTGCGCGCCAAGCTGGTCAGCGAGCCGGACGCGATTTCCGACGGCTTCGGCTTCGCCCCCAGGCTGCTGATCTCGATGCAGGGCCTGACGGCCTCCGGCCTGATCCAGCCGGGCAGCCTTGTCCAGCATATCTACCGCCTGCGCCTGACCCCGGCCGCCAGCGATGCGCGCGTCAGGCAAGTCGAGGCGCAGGCAAACCAGGCGTTCCCCGAAGCGGGCTGGTCGGTGCGCACCCGCGCCAACGCGGCCCCGGCGCTGTCGTCCAATATCGAGCGGTTTTCGCAGTTCCTGACGCTGGTCGGACTGACCGCGCTGGTGGTCGGCGGCGTCGGCGTCGCCAATGCGGTGCGCGCCTATCTGGACTCGAAGCGCGGCGTCATCGCCACCTTCAAGAGCCTCGGCGCGTCGGGGGGCTTCGTCTTCATCGTCTATCTCGTGCAGATCCTGATGATCGCGGGCCTCGGCATCGTCGCCGGGCTTGCCCTCGCAGCCCTTATGCCGTTTGCGGCCAGCGCCGCCCTCGGCTCGGTGATCCCGGTGCCGGCCGCCGGCGGCTTCTATCCCGGCGCGCTTTTGCTGGCCGTCCTGTTCGGCCTGCTGACGACGCTCGCCTTTGCGCTGCTGCCGCTCGGCCGCGCACGCGACGTGCCGGCGACCGCGCTGTTCCGCGAGGCTGGCCTGCAAGGCAAGGGGCTGCCCCGCCCCGTCTATCTGGCGGCCGCCCTCGGTCTGGCGCTGGCGCTTGCCGCCTGTGCCGTACTGTTTGCCACGGACCGCCGGATCGCCGCGATCTTCGTCGGCGCGGCGCTTGCGTCCTTCCTCGTGCTGCGCGGCGTCGCCCTGCTGGTGGAATGGCTGGCGGCCAGGAGCCCGCGGCCGCGCTTCGTCGCCCTGCGGCTCGCGCTCGGCAACATCCACCGGCCCGGCGCGCTGACGCCGTCGGTGGTGCTGTCGCTCGGCCTCGGGCTGACGCTTCTGGTGACGCTGGCGCTGATCGACGGCAACCTTCGCCGCCAGATCGGTGCCAACCTGCCGCAACAGGCGCCCAATTTCTTCTTCGTCGACATCCAGGCTAATGAAGTCGACGCCTTCGCGGCGCTGATCGCGAAGGAGGCTCCGGCGGGTACGCTGGCCAGGGTGCCGATGCTGCGCGGCCGCGTCATGGCGCTGAACGGGGTCGATGTCGCCAAGCTGCCGGTGCCGGCCGAGGGCGGATGGGTGCTGAAGGGCGACCGCGGCCTGACCTATGACGCCCGCCAGCCCGACAATGCAACGCTGACCGAAGGCGCATGGTGGCCGCCGGACTATAGCGGCGAGCCGCTGGTTTCGTTCTCGGCCGAGGAAGCCGCCCAGCTTGGCCTGAAGATCGGCGAAACGATCACCGTCAACGTGCTTGGCCGCAACGTCACCGCCAGGATCGCCAATTTCCGCCAGGTGGAGTGGGAAACGCTCGGCATCAACTTCGTCATGGTCTTCTCGCCCAACACCTTCGCCGGCGCGCCGCATGCGTGGATCGCCACGCTGGCCGACAAGGACGCTACCGTGGCCGACGATGCGCGCCTGCTCAACGCCGTTACCCGCGCCTTCCCGGCGGTGACCACGGTTAGGGTCAAGGACGCGCTCGACGTCGTCAACCGGCTGGTCGGGGAACTCGGCACGGCGATCCGCGCGGCGGCCGGCGTGGCGCTGATCGCCTCGGTGCTGGTGCTGGCCGGCGCGCTCGCCGCCGGCAACCGCGCGCGCATCCACGATGCGGTGGTGCTGAAGACGCTCGGCGCGACGCGACGCACACTGGTCGCGGCGTTCGCGCTGGAATATGCGCTGATCGGGCTCGCCACCGCGCTGTTCTCGCTGGTCGCCGGCGGCGTGGCCGCATGGTTCGTCGTCGCCCGCATCATGAAACTGCCCGCGCATTTCTCGCCGGAAGTCGCGCTCACCACGGTGGTGGCGGCGCTCGTGCTGACGGTCGGGCTCGGCCTTGTCGGCACATGGCGCGTCCTCGGCCAGAAGGCAGCGCCGGTGCTGCGCGAACTGTGAGCCGCGCCGGCCGGCAGGAAAATTCGGTTAATTCCCGGTAATCTTTGCCGAAAAGGCCCGGATAATCGGCCGGCCGCCCACGTTCACGAAGCATTTCGGGCGGTTATCGTCTTGTTCTCGACCGAAAGAACCATCATATTCAGCCACAGGCATGCTGGAGTCTCGCCAGCGGAGCCTGGGCCCCGTGAGACGGCCCGACACCCGACGAGGCAGAAGCAATAGAGGAAACCATGGCTGAACTACGCAATTATCAGGTTCGCAGCACGCCCGCTGCCGGCACCTATGCCGACATCGATCAGGGTCTGCGCGCCTACATGATCAAGGTCTACAACCTGATGGGGCTTGGCCTGCTCATCACCGGCCTTGCCGCGGTCGCCACCATCATGATGGCGACGACCAGCACCCCGACCGCCTACGCCATCGGCGACGGCACCTACCTCACCGCTTTCGGCTACGCGATCTTCGCCTCGCCGCTGAAGTGGGTCGTCATCCTGGCGCCGCTGGCGGCCGTTTTCTTCCTGTCGTTCCGCGTGCAGACGATGAGCGTATCGGCCGCGCAGACGACGTTCTGGGTCTATGCCGCCCTGGTCGGCCTGTCGCTGTCGTCGATCTTCCTGGTCTACACCACGGCGTCGATCTCGCAGACCTTCTTCGCGACCGCGGCGGCCTTCGGCGCGCTCTCGCTCTACGGCTACACCACCAAGCGTGACCTGACCGCGATGGGCTCGTTCCTGATCATGGGCGTGTTCGGCATCATCATCGCCATGGTCATCAACATCTTCCTGCAGTCCTCGGCGCTGTCCTTCGCTGTGTCGGCGATCGGCGTGCTGGTGTTCGCGGGCCTCACCGCCTACGACACGCAGAAGATCAAGGAAATGTACTTCGAGGGCGACGACCAGCTGGTCGCCGGCCGCAAGTCGATCATGGGCGCGCTGACGCTCTATCTCGACTTCATCAACCTGTTCATGTTCCTGCTCCAGTTCATGGGCGATCGCCGCTGAGCCGGCCGGGCATGACGTATTCGAAGGGCGGCTCTCGTAGCCGCTCTTTTCTTTTGCCCGGCTTGGGTAGTAAGAGAAGGCCCATGAGTTCCTTGACGATACGGCCTGCGACCCCGGCGGACATCGGCCGCATCACCGAGATTTATGCCGATGCCGTCATCAACGGCACCGCCACCTACGAACTGGAGCCGCCGACGACTTCCGAGATGGCGGGCCGGTTCGATGGCCTTGTCGCCTACGGCTACCCCTATATCGTGGCGCAGGACGGCGCGGGAAACATCCTCGGCTATGCCTATGCAAGCGCGTTCCGGTCGCGGCCCGCCTATCGCTTCATCGCTGAGGATTCCATCTACGTTGCGCCGGAAGCCAAAGGGCGGGGTGTCGGCCGGCTTCTATTGGCGGCGCTGATCGAGGCGGTCGAGGCGCTCGGCTTCCGCCAACTGGTTGCGGTCATCGGCGACGGAACCGCCGCCAGTGCTTCGGTCAGGCTGCACGAGAAACTCGGCTTTCGCCATCAGGGCCGGCTGGAGGGGTCGGGCTACAAGCACGAGCGCTGGCTCGACACCACCTTCATGCGGCTGGAGATGAACGGCGGCACCGCTGCCCCGCCCGACCCACAATCCTTGCCCGAACGGAAATACCGGCAGGAAAAATAGGGTTGGCAGGCTGCCTCCGCCTGTTTCAGCCTTCCAGTTCCTCGCGCAACATTTCCAGTTCCAGCCATTCCTCTTCCAGTGCCGCCAGCGTCTCGCGCTCCTTGTCGAGCGCCGCGATGGTTTTCTGGAACGAGGCTGGATCGCGCTCGTAGAACGCCGGGTCGGCGATGTTGTTTTCCAGCCGGGCGATGGAGTCGTTCACCGCCTCGATCCTGCCCGGCAGGTTCTCCAGCGCGAATTTCTGCTTGAACGACAGCTTTTTGGCCGGGCCTTTCGGGGCGGCCGGTTCCGGCTTCTGCGTGGAAACGGCCGGCTGGTCCTTGCGTGCCTTGCGGTCGTCCAGCCGCGCGCCGCCGCGCTGCGCCAGCATGTCGGAATAGCCGCCGGCATATTCGGTCCAGTTCCCGTCGCCGTCCGGTGCGATGATGCTGGTCACGGTGCGGTCGAGGAAATCGCGGTCGTGACTGACCAGAAGCACGGTGCCGGCAAAGCCCGCCACCAGTTCCTGCAACAGTTCCAGCGTTTCCATGTCGAGGTCGTTGGTCGGCTCGTCCAGCACCAGAAGGTTGGCCGGCCGCGCCAGCACCCGCGCCAGGATCAGCCGCGCCCGCTCGCCGCCGGACAGTTCCCGCACCGGCGTGCGCGCCTGCTCGGCCTTGAACAGGAAATCCTTCATGTAGGACACGACATGGCGCTGTTCGCCGTTGACGACGAGGTTCTCGCCGCGCCCGTCGGTGAGATAGTGCGCCAGCGTCTCGGCCGGGTCCACCGCCTCGCGCTTCTGGTCGAGCGTGGCGATCTCCAGGTTGACGCCGAGCCGCACGCTGCCGGTATCGGGCGCGAGTTCGCCGGTCAGCATTTTCAGAAGTGTGGTCTTGCCAGCGCCGTTCGGCCCGACCAGGCCGACGCGGTCGCCGCGCTGGATGCGGGTGGAAAAGTTCTTGACCACTTCAAGGTCGCCGAAGCGCTTGCCGATCGCCTTGGCCTCGATCACCAGCTTGCCGGATTCGGCGACGTCGCTGGCGACCATTGTGGCGCTGCCCTCGGCACCGCGATGGCTGCGGTGGCGTTGGCGCATTTCCTGCAATTCGCCCAGCCGGCGCATGTTGCGCTTGCGCCGCGCCGTCACGCCATAGCGCAGCCAGTGCTCCTCGCGCACGATCTGGCGGCCGAGCTTGTGCTGCTCGCGCTCCTCTTCCTCCAGCACCTGGTCGCGCCACGCCTCGAAATGGGCAAATCCCTTGTCCAGCCGCCGGGTCTGGCCACGGTCGAGCCACACGGTGGCACGTGACACGCGCTCCAGGAAGCGGCGGTCGTGCGAAATCAGCACCAGTGCCGAAGCGGTGCGCGCCAGTTCCTCCTCCAGCCATTCGATCACTTGCAGGTCGAGATGGTTGGTGGGCTCGTCGAGCAGCAGGATATCGGGTTCGGGCGCCATGACGCGGGCGAGAGCCGCGCGCCGCGCTTCGCCGCCGGAAAGGTCGCCTGGTAGCTCCTCGCCGCTCAGGCCCAGATGCTCCATCAGGTAGGTGGCGCGATGCGGGTCGTCGGCAGGGCCGAGCCCGGCCTCGACATAGGCGCGCACCGTCGTAAAACCCTCCATGTCGGGCGCCTGCGGCAGGTAGCGGATCGTCGCCGAGGGCTGGCGGAAGATCTCGCCGTCCTGCGGCTCGACAAGGCCGGCGGCGATCTTCAGCAAGGTCGACTTTCCGGAGCCGTTGCGCCCGACGAGCGCGATCTTGTCGCCGGCCGAAGCCGAGAGGGCGGCGCCGTCGAGCAGCGGCGTGCCGCCGAAAGTCAACCTTATGCCGTCGAGGTTCAGCAGGGGCGGTGCCATGGTCAGCCCTCCGTCTGCGGGGCAGGATGGGCGACCAGCATGGCGCGGCCGCCGCCGAGCGTGATGTGCAGGCCGCCCCTGACCTCGTTGGAGAGCGTCAGCGACGAGCCGAAGGAAACCTCGACCTTGGCCAGCGGCCATTTCGCGCCTTCGACGCTGAGGCCGGAAAGGTCGGAAAAGCCGAGGATCGAAAACAGCGTGCCGTCGACGTAGTCGAAGGCGCGTGCAGCACCTGGCAGCAGCGGGATGCCTTCCTGCGCGCCGCTGGTCAGCACGACTTCGGTTCCGGCTTCGGCCAGGCGGAGCGCGAGCGCCAGATGCAGGAAGGCATGGTCGGCGCGGGCGCCGCCGAAGGCGCCGGCCAGCACCAGCGCGGTGGCGCCGCGCTCGAGCGCGGCATTGATCGCCAGTTCGCCGTCGGTCTGGTCCTTTTCCGCCGGAAAGGTTTTTCGGGGAACGGCGGCCAGCGCCGGAGGCAGGCGCGGCGGCACGGAATCGAAGTCGCCGACCCACAGTTCCGGTGTGAGATCCAGCGTCGCCGCGTGGGCGATGCCGGCGTCGGCGGCGATGACGCGGGTGCCGGCCACCTGCCGTTCGAGGAGCGGCGTGCGCACAAGGTCGCCGCCGAGAAGGATGGTGAAGCTTGTCATCGGGCCAGCGCCATAGCAGGGCCTTGCCGGAAACGGAAGGCCGGCGATGCGAGGCTTGCTTATCCCGGCGCACGGCCCTATGTCTTGAAGTGCTCTAACGGGGTGCCGGACGCTTTTTCGCGGACCGGCTGAGAGGCAAGCCTGCCAACCCGCTGAACCTGATCCGGCTTGTACCGGCGGAGGGATTAGATGCTTCGGCAAGCCGACGCCTCAATTCCTTTCAACGCATGAGAAGGAGGCGCCGATGCGCACGATGCTTGTTTCGCTTTTATCCGTCATGGCCGTGCTGGCCGCGCCTGCCGCGGCCAAGGAAAAACTCACCGTCTACACCTATGACAGTTTTACCGCCGAGTGGGGCCCCGGCCCGCAGGTGAAGACGAATTTCGAGGCCCAATGCGGCTGCGAGGTGGACTTCGTCTCGGTCGCCGATGGCGTGGCGCTGCTCAACCGCGTCAAGCTGGAAGGGGCTTCGACCAAGGCCGACGTGGTGCTCGGCCTCGACACCAACCTGACGGTCGAGGCCAAGGCGACCGGCCTGTTTGCGCCGCATGGCCCCGTGTCCGGCGTCAGCGTGCCGGGCGGATGGAGC
Organism: Mesorhizobium sp.; assembly: GCA_049650385.1. Classification (GTDB taxonomy): domain Bacteria; phylum Pseudomonadota; class Alphaproteobacteria; order Rhizobiales; family Rhizobiaceae; genus Mesorhizobium. The sequence continues at coordinate 12,366 of JBASAA010000035.1, read as the reverse complement.
GACGACACGTTCGTTCCCTATGACTACGGCTATTTCGCCGTCGTCTACGACACGCAGGCGCTCAAGGACCCACCGAAGAGCCTGAAGGAACTGGTCGAGGGCGATCCCTCGCAAAAGATCGCCATCCAGGACCCGCGCACCTCGACGCCGGGCCTTGGCCTGCTGTTGTGGATGAAGGCGGTCTATGGCGACAAGGCGGCGGACGCGTGGGCGAAGCTCAAGGGCCGCGTGCTGACGGTGACGCCGGGCTGGAGCGAGGCCTACGGCCTGTTCACCAAGGGCGAGGCGCCGATGGTGCTGTCCTACACCACCTCGCCGGCCTACCACATGATCGCGGAAAAGACGGATCGCTATCAGGCCGCCTCCTTCGCCGAGGGCCATTATCTTCAGATCGAGGTCGCCGGCATCACCACTACCGGCGCGAAGAACCCGCTGTCGCAAAAGTTCATCCAGTTCATGACCGGGCCGGGATTCCAGGACGCCATCCCCGAAACCAACTGGATGTACCCGGCTGGCAAGATGGACAAGCCGCTCAACCCGGCCTTCGACAAGCTGGTGAAGCCGGCCAAGGACCTGCTGCTGCCGCCCGAGGAAGTCGCCGCCAACCGCAAGGCCTGGGTGGACGAGTGGCTCGGCGTGATGAGCAAGTAGGACTGTCCGGCGTGCCCATGCCGGGGGCCTGCGAGGGGAGCATGGTGGGTTGCGTTACCCCCACCCCTAACCCCTCCCCGCAAGGGGAAGGGGGACTTTGCCGCGACCTGCTTCATGCAGTTGCGGATGGGTTGAGCGAGGCTTTCGCCGCATCTCCCTCCCCCTTGCGGGGAGGGGTTAGGGGTGGGGGTAACATACCCGGACTGGCGGAGGGGGACGGATAGTGGTGCCTTTCTCTCGCCTTATCGACCCCCGCATCGCCGCCGGTGTTTTCGCCCTGGCCTTTGTCACCGTCCTGATTGGCGGAGCGCTGGGCGGGCTGGCGGCCGAGGGCACGAGTGACGTTTCCGGCGCGATTGCGGCCTTCGATCCCTATCTGTTGCGCGTGGTGCGGTTCACGCTGTGGCAGGCGGCGCTGTCGACGCTCTTGTCGGTGCTGCCGGCGCTGCTGGTGGCGCGCGCGCTGTCGCGCAATCCGCGCTTTCCCGGCCGCAGCCTCATCCTGCAACTGTTCGCGGTGCCGCTGGCGTTGCCGGCCATCGTGGTGGCGCTGGCGGTGCTTTCGCTCTACGGCCGCGCCGGCTATTTCGCCGGTATTTTCTCCGCGCTCGGCGGCCGCGAATGGACGGGCATTTACGGCATTTCCGGCATCCTCGTCGCGCATGTGTTCTTCAACCTGCCGCTTGCAGCAAGGCTGTTCCTCGAGGCACTGCAGACGGTGCCTGCCGACCAGTGGCGGCTGGCGAGCCAGCTCGGCATGGGTTCCCGCTCCGCCTTCCGGCTGATCGAGTGGCCGGCGTTGCGGCAGGCGCTGCCCGGGATCTCCGGGCTGGTGTTCATGCTGTGCCTGACCTCGTTCACCATCGTCTTGACGCTGGGCGGCGGCCCGCGCGCCACCACGCTGGAGGTCGCCATCTACCAGGCGTTGCGCTTCGACTTCGACCCGGCCCGCGCGGTCGCCCTTACCGTCCTTCAGGTGGTCCTTACCGTCGCCGTAGTGCTGGCCCTGACCCGGCTTGGCGCCAACACCACGGGAGACGCGAACCTGCCGGTGGCGCCGCGCCGCTTCCTATCCCCAAGCAGGCCGGAAAAGGCCTTCGACGCGGGCCTGATCCTGCTTTCGCTGCTGTTCGTCGCCGGGCCGATGGCGGCGACCGTCATGGCTGGCCTCGGCGCGGACCTTTCCCGGCTTGCGGGCGAGAGCGCCGTGCGGCAGGCAACAGTGACCAGCATCGTGCTTGCCCTCCTGTCGGCGTCTTTGTCCGCCATCCTGTCGCTGGCGCTGGTGACGGCGCGTCGGACGCTGGCGCTGCGCCGCCCGGGCAGGGCCGGCAGGCTGCTCCAGCAGGCGACCGACAGCGGCGCGGGTTTCGTGCTGGTGGTGCCGCCCATCGTCATCGGCGCCGGCTGGTTCCTGCTGCTTCGTAGCCACGCCGATGTCTTCGCCATCGCGCCGGTCATGGTCGTCACCGTCAATGCGGTGATGGCGATGCCCTTCGCCGTGCGCGCCATCCGTCCCGCCTATGACGCGGCGAGCGAGCGCCACGAGAAACTGTGCGCCCTGCTCGGCATTTCCGGCTGGAACCGCCTGCGGCGCATCGACTGGCCGGTGTTGCGCCGCCCGCTCGCCACCGCCTTTGCCTTCGCCATGGCGCTGTCGCTCGGCGATCTCGGCGTCATCGCCCTGTTCGGCAGCGACAGCGTGCAGACGCTGCCTTATCTGCTGCTGGCCCGCATGGGCAGCTACCGGACCGAGGATGCGGCAGGGCTCGCCTTGTGGCTGGGCCTCGTGTGCCTGCTTTTGATGCTGGCCGCTGGCCGGCTGGGAAAGGAAACGCCGTCATGAGCGCAGGCACCGCCGTTGAACTGGACCGGGCCGTGTTCAGCTATGGCGCGGCGCCGCTTGTCTTCGACGTCGCGTTTGCGGCCGGCAAGGTCACGGCGGTCATGGGGCCGAGCGGGTCGGGAAAATCGACCCTGCTCAATCTCGTCGCCGGTTTCGAGACGCCGCAGGCGGGAAGGGTGCTGATCGGCGGCAGGGATGTGACGGCCGACCCGCCTTCGCGGCGGCCGGTGTCGATGGTGTTCCAGGAAAACAATTTGTTCGCGCATCTGAGCGTGGCGGACAATGTCGGCCTCGGCCGCTCGCCTTCGCTGAAACTGACGGGCACGGACCGGGCGGCGGTGGAGGAGGCGCTGGCGCGCACCGGCCTCGCCGGCAAGCAGAAGCGCCTGCCGCGCGAGCTTTCCGGCGGCGAGCGCCAGCGGGTCGCGCTGGCGCGGGTGCTGGTGCGCGAACGCCCGGTGCTCCTGCTCGATGAGCCGTTCGCCTCGCTCGGGCCGGCGCTCAGGCATGACATGCTCGATCTCGTCCGCGGCCTGCAGGCGGAGCGGGCGATGACGGTGCTGTTCGTTACCCACCAGCCGGAGGACGCGCGCCGCATCGCCGAAGCTGTCGTTTTCCTGGAGGATGGAAAGGTCGCCGCGGCGGGCGACGCGGAAACATTTTTCGGCGGGGCTGGTCCCGAGGCGTTTCAGCGCTATATCGGGTCTGAACCGGCAAACGGGCGATCACGGGATGTTGCCCGCAAGCGGACATAATTTACGATCATGACCGATCCGGACTTTGTGGCGTTTGCTTGCCATGCCGGGTGGAGTGTGGCTAGTTCCGGCCGGTCCGCCGATTCTTGCTGCCAAAGCCTTGCAACAGGGGCAAGGAATTGCGCAACGATGAGCCGGTCGGGAATGGATCGCGAACCCTGTTGAGAAGAGGAAACCGCTCTGTCGACCGGTTCCCATAGTCGGAAGTTGGTTTCGCCGTTGCGCCTGCTCGCATCGGCCGGCCTTGCCGTGGTCCTGGCGGGATGCCAGCTTGCGTCGCCCGACATCCAGGCATCGGCGTTCCAGCCTTCGAACCGACCGGTCACGGTCGATACCGTTACCGCTAACAACAAGCTTGCCGAACTGGCGAAGGCGCAGCACCCGCGCATCCTGGCCACCTATGGCGGCGAATATTCCGATCCCAAGCTCGAGCGCATGGTGGCCAAGGTGGTCGGCAGCCTGACCACGGTATCGGCCAATCCGACCCAGAGCTACCGCATCACCATCCTCAACTCGCCCAACGTCAACGCCTTCGCGCTGCCGGGCGGCTATCTCTACGTCACGCGCGGCCTTCTGGCGCTCGCCAACGATTCGGCCGAACTGGCGGCCGTCATCGCGCATGAAATGGGCCACGTCACCGCCAACCACGGCCTGCAGCGGCAGCAGAAGGAAGCCGAGGAAGTGCTGGCGACCAAGGTCGTATCGGACGTGCTCGGCGACAGCCCGACCGCCAAGGCGGCGCTCATTCGCGGCAAGCTTCGCATGGCGCAGTTCTCGCGCAACCAGGAACTGGCGGCGGACGCCATCGGCATCAAGTCGGTGGGCGAGGCCGGCTACGATCCCTACGCCGCCGCGCGCTTCCTGCAGTCGATGTCGGCCTACACCGATTTCCGCTCGATCAGCGGCGCGACCGATGCCAGCCTCGACTTTCTCGCCACCCATCCCAATACGCCGCAGCGCATCGAACTGGCGCAGCGCCTTGCCCGCGAGTTCGGCCCGCCCGGTGTCGGCACCGTCGATCGCAATTCGTTCCTGGCGGGCATAGACGGCCTGCTCTACGGCGATACGCCGGACGAGGGCTATGTGCGCGGCAACACCTTCCAGCACCCCAAGCTCGGCATTTCGTTCTCGGTGCCGGACGGGTTCATCATCGACAATTCCGCCGCGGCGGTGACGGCGACCGGGCCGGGCGACATGGCGGTGCGCTTCGACGGCGTGTCGATCGACAAGAACCGGTCGCTGCCGGACTATATCCGCAGCGGCTGGGTGGCCGGCCTTGACGATGCCAGCGTGCAGGAGACGACCATCGACGGCAACGAGGCGGCGACCGCCAAGGCGCGCGCCGACGGCTGGCAGTTCGATATCGCGGTGATCCGCGCCAACGGCCAGGTTTACCGGCTGCTGACGGCGGCCCCCATTGCCAGCACCTCGCTCGACGCGGTGGCAAGGGCGGTGAGCGGTTCCTTCCACGTTCTCAGTGCTGCCGAGAAGGCGGCGCTGAAGCCGCTGCATATCCGCGTCGTCACCGTGCAGCCGGGGCAGACCGTTGGTTCGCTGTCGGCGATGATGACCGGCGTCGACCGCAAGCTCGACCTGTTCCTGGTGCTGAACGCGATGTCGCCCGGCGCCAGCGTCTCGGCCGGCGACAAGGTCAAGATCGTTACCGACAAATAGCCGGCGCGGCTCAGGCGGCGAGAAATTCCGGGTTCTGTTCGACCAGCGCCGTCTTCAGCTTTTCCATGGCGCGGACCTCGATCTGGCGCACCCGCTCCTTGGAGATGCCGAGCTTCTCGCCCAGCGCCTCCAGCGTCGCGCCGTCGTCGCTCAGCCGGCGTTCCTCGATGATGGTGAGCTCGCGGGCGTTGAGCGCGCGCAGCGCCGCCTTCAGCCAGACGGCGCGGCGCTCGACGTCGATGGTGTCGCCGACCACCTCGTCGGGCAGCGGCTCCTCCGAAATCAGGAAGTCCATCCGCTCGGCCGAGCCGGAATCGTCGGCGAGCGGGGCGTTGAGCGAACTGTCGGGGGCGGAAAGCCGCGAATCCATCATCGCCACGTCCGCTTCGGAAACGCCCAGTGCCATGGACACCTGATGGTACAGCATCTCCTTGGTCAGGGTTTCTGATCCCGTGGCGAGCCGGGCGCGCAGGCGGCGAAGGTTGAAGAACAGGGCTTTCTGCGCCGAACTGGTTCCGCCGCGCACGATCGACCAGTTGCGCAAGATATAATCCTGCATGGACGCGCGGATCCACCATGTTGCATAGGTCGAAAAACGCACGTCGCGATCCGGGTCGAAGCGGGCGGCGGCTTCCAGCAGGCCGACATGGCCTTCCTGGATCAGGTCGCTGGTGGGAAGGCCGAAATGCCGGTACTTCACCGCCATGGAAATGACCAGGCGCATGTGCGAAACCGCCATCCGATGCATCGCATGCTGGTCGCTGTCCTGTTTCCAGCGCACGGCCAGGCGGTGTTCCTCGTCACGCTCCAGATAGGGGGCCTTCATCGCGGCGCGAATGAAGGTGCGGCCCGATTCGTCCTGCATCATCCTGGCGCTCCCGCTCCACGTTCGGCCTGTCCTCACCGGGCGCTGTGCCTTCCCGGCGCGGAAGGGACCTGTTCAGAGCCGTGTAACGTGCAGCGGGGAGAAACAGTTCCAGAGGGTGGGGAAGTTTGATAAGGGTTTGGAATTTTTCGTCGTTCGTGGTGCACGTGAAGGAAGAAATTTCCATGAATTATGATATAATGGAATTTCATTCCTTATAACGGGCGGGTGCCTCTGCCAGATTCCGCCACCGCAAGCGCCGGTCTGTCGCCCGCGCAAATTCAGGATTCCAGAACATGAAATGGCTTAAATCGCTCATCGTCGCCACGGCCGTGCAGGCGCTGGCGGTTACCGCAACCCTCGCCGGCGCGAACCTCGACCAGATCAAGGCCGACGGCGTCCTCAAGATCGGCACCGAGGGTACCTACGCGCCCTTCACCTACCACGACGAGAACAACAAGCTGGTCGGCTTCGATGTCGAGATCGGCGAGGCGATAGCCGCCAAGCTGGGCGTCAAGCCCGAGTTCCTCGAAGGCAAGTGGGACGGGCTGATCGCCGGCCTCGACGTCAAGCGCTACGATGCCGTCATCAACCAGGTGGGCATCACCGAGGAGCGCAAGGCGAAGTACGCCTTCTCCGATCCCTACATCGCCTCCAAGGCGGTGCTGATCGTCAAGGGCGACAACGACACCATCAAGACGTTCGCCGACCTCAAGGGCAAGAAATCGGCGCAGTCGCTGACGTCGAACTTCGGCAAGCTGGCCGAGAAGAACGGCGCCGAACTGGTCGGCACGGACGGTTTCGACCAGTCGATCCAGCTTCTGCTCACCGGCCGCGCCGACGCCACCATCAACGACAGCCTGTCCTTCCTCGACTTCAAGAAGCACAAGCCCGATGCCGACGTGAAGATCGCCGCGCAGGAAGAGAACGCCGACTATTCCGGCGTCATCGTCCGCAAGGGCGATCCGGAACTGGTCGAGGCGATCAACAAGGCGCTGGCCGACATCAAGGCCGACGGCACCTACCAGAAGATCGCCGACAAGTATTTCGGCCAGGACGTTTCCAAGTAAGCCGAGGCCGGGCGCAGGCCGCCCGGCTTTCCGGCGTTCCGCGGCGGGTCGTCTTTGACGGCTCGCCGTTTTTCACGTGATATTGGCTACCTGTTTTTCGCCGACGGCGCCCAGCCCGTTACGGGCGCCTGTGCAAGGAGACGTCGCCCGTGCCCCACTGGCTGCAATTGATGCTGGATTCGCTCGGCCCCCTGCTGTGGGCCGCAGCCGCGTTCACCGCGCCGCTCACGCTGCTCTCCTTCGCCTTCGGCCTGACCGTGGGGCTGGTGGTGGCGCTGATCCGCCTGTTCGGCCCGAAGCCGCTGGTGGCGATCGTGCGCTTCTATGTCTGGATCTTTCGCGGCACGCCGCTTCTGGTGCAGCTTTTCCTGATCTTCTACGGCCTGCCCTCGGCCGGCATCCTGCTCGATTCCTTCACGGCGGCGCTGATCGGCTTTACCCTCAACGTCGGCGCCTATTCGTCGGAGATCGTGCGCGCCGCCATCGGTTCGGTGCCGAAAGGCCAATGGGAGGCGGCCTATTCGATCGGCATGACCTGGAGCCAGGCCATGCGCCGCACCATCCTGCCGCAGGCGGGACGGGTGGCGGTGCCGCCGCTTTCCAACACCTTCATTTCGCTGGTCAAGGACACCTCGCTCGCCGCCGCCATCACCGTGCCGGAGATGTTCCAGGCGGCGCAGCGCATCGTCGCCGTTACTTATGAGCCGCTGATCCTTTATGTCGAGGCGGCACTGCTCTATCTGGCCATGAGTTCGGTGCTGTCGGCCTTGCAGGCCAGGCTGGAGACCCGGCTCGACCGCTACGGCGGCTTCCTGGAGGCGCGCGCATGATCGGCCTTGGCGACATCGAAAAGCGGTTCGGCGACAATCTCGTCCTCAAGGGCGTCAGCGTCACTATTGCCGAGGGCAGCGTCACGGCGCTGGTCGGCCCTTCTGGCGGCGGCAAGAGCACGCTGCTGCGCTGCATCAACCTGCTCGAACTGCCGACCTCGGGCACGGTGCGCATCGGCGAAGATACGCTGGCATTCGGGCCGGGGCGCAAGGTGGCGACAAGGGATATCCAGCGGCTGCGCCGGCAGACCGGCATGGTATTCCAGAATTTCCAGCTTTTCCCGCACCGGACCGCCATCGAAAACGTGATGGAAAGCCTGACGGTGGTGCTGAAATGGCCGCAGGCCAAGGCGCGCGAGCGGGCGATGTCGTTGCTCGAAAAGGTCGGCATGGCGCACAAGGCCGACGCCTGGCCGGCGACCTTGTCGGGTGGCCAGCAGCAGCGGGTGGCGATCGCGCGGGCGCTCGCGCCATCACCGAAGGTGCTTCTGTGCGACGAACCGACCTCGGCGCTCGATCCCGAGCTGGCGCAGGAAGTGGTCGACGTGCTGGGCAAGCTGGCAGGCGAGGGGACGACCATGGTGATGGCGACGCACGATTTGCGGCTCGCCTCCAAGATCGCGCGGGAGGTGGTGTTCCTCGACGCCGGCGTCGTCGTCGAGACCGGCGCGGCCGACCAGGTCTTCGGCAATCCGCAGCGCGAGCGCACCAGGCGCTTCATCGCCACGTTGCGGCAGGAAGCGGCAGAAGCGGAAAAATAGGGTGCTGGCAAGGGAAATGGCGGCCGTTGTGCCGCTATTTCCTGTTCTTGTCCGCCTGCGCTTCCGCCATCGAGACGGCCTTGGCCACGGCGGCCGAAAGTCCGGCATGGACGGCCTTCGTGAAGCCGGCGTCCTGCATCGCGCGCAGGCCGGCATCGGTGGTGCCGCGATATTCCATGAAGGTGCGCACGGTTTCACCGGGTGATGCGCCCGGCCGCGCCAGCAATTGGCTGGCGTCGCAGACGACGCCAGCCACCGCACGGCGAGCGATGGTTTCGGGCAGGCCGTGGGCGCGGGCGTGGCTCAGCATGGCCTCGGCGAGCAGCGCCGGAAATGCCGGCCCCGAGCCGCTCAGCGCCGTCAGGTAGTCGATGGCGGCCTGCGTTTCCACCTCGTCGGCGGCGCCACAGCTTTCGAACAGCGCCTGTACCAGCGCCTTGTCATCGAAGGAGACCGCATCGGAACAGAACCATGGCGTATAGGAGCGGCCGATTTCCGCCGCCGCGTTGGGCAGGGCGCGCACGACGCGGTCAGACCCGGTGCGGGCAAGCAGCGTTTCCATCGAGACGCCGGCCATGACGGATATGACCAGCCGGTCCCGGGCGTCGACGGCGACGGCCGGAAATTGTTCCGGCCGCACCGAGACGATCACCACCTGCGAGCGCCGCACCAGTTCCTGGTTGTCGGCTGTCCAAACGACCTGCGGCCGGTCGGCGAAGGTGCCTGAAGTGCCGGCGCGGCAGGACAGCGTCAGCCCGGACGGCTCGATCAGCCCCGCGTCGAGGAGCGCATGGCCGATCGCCCCGCCGAGCCAGCCGTTGCCGCCGATGATGCCGATGGTGCGAAGAGGCGTCATGATGGGACACCATTGTTGGGCAGGGACGCGGCGAAACCATGCCGGGCATGGAAACGCTCGATCTCGCGCGGCTGCGGCGCCCGCCCGGTAAAGATCTCGACATAGTCGGGAATGCGCTGCATGCGCGCGGCGAGAGGCTCGTCCGCCTTCATCGAGATATAGCCGATCTGGACGAGATAGACGGTGCGCGCCCGCACGTCGGCTTCGAGCGCGCTGTAGCCGAAGCGCCGGAACATGGCCGCCAGCGCCTCGATGCGCGCCGCGTCGGCCGCCGCGACCTGCGCGGCCACCTCGGCGGATTGCAGGCCCCAACTGCGGACGGCGAACTCGAATTCCGAATCGAACAGCGAGCGGTCTAGCCAGCAGTCGAAGATGTTGAGCATGGCTTCGGCGATGCCCTCGGCATAAGCCTGCGACTGCCGCACGATGGCGCCGGTGTTGCCCGCGCGCCAGCGCTCCAGCAGCGCCGCCAGCAATTCGTCCCGGTCCTTGAAGAACCAGTAGAAGCTGGTGCGCGAGAGCTTCAGCTTCCGGGCGAGCGGCAGAATGCGCACGGCATCGACGCCCGCCTCGATCAGCGTCGCGTAGGCCGTTTCCAGCCACACTTCGGGCGAGCCGCGCCAGCCCGTGTCGGTTGCTTTCTGGTCCATCGCGGCACAGCCTAGCAGGGCAGTCGGGTCGCGGCAACGCGATTGTACAGCAATGACCACTGCATAAACACTCTAGTCAAGATGGATGACATAGGTGTACATTCTGTGTCGTCACACGTTAAGCCCGGAGCCAGGCATGTCGACCGATCCGCTTTTGCAGCCCTACAAGCTGAAGCATCTGACCCTGCGAAACCGCCTGATGCTGACCTCACACGAGCCGGCCTATCCCGACGACGGCATGCCGAAGGAGCGCTATCGTGCCTATCATGTCGAGCGGGCCAAGGGCGGCATCGCGCTGACGATGACGGCCGGCTCGGCGGCGGTTTCGCGCGACAGTCCGCCCGTCTTCAACAACATCCTCGCCTACAAGGACGAGGTGGTGCCGTGGATGAAGGCGCTGGTGGACGAGTGCCACGACTACGGCACGGCGGTGATGATCCAGCTTACCCATCTCGGCCGCCGCACGCGCTGGGACAAGGGCGACTGGCTGCCGGTGGTGTCCTCCTCGCTTGAGCGCGAGCCGGCGCATCGCGCCTTCCCGAAGCGGGCCGAGGACTGGGATATCGAGCGTATCGTCAGGGATTTCGCCGATGCCGCCGAGCGCATGAAGGCGGCCGGCCTCGATGGCATCGAACTGGAGGCCTACGGCCACCTGATCGACCAGTTCTGCTCGCCGCTGACCAACGATCTCGAAGGTCCTTACGGCGGCTCGCTCGACAACCGCATGCGCTTTGCCTTCGACGTGTTGCGGGCGATCCGCGAGCGGGTCGGGCAGGAATTCATCGTCGGCGTCCGCTACACCGCCGACGAGACGGTGGCGGGCGGCATCACCAAAAGCGAAGGCCTTGAAATATCGAAAAAATTCAAGGAGTCCGGCCTGATCGACTTCCTCAACGTCATTCGCGGCCATATCGAGACCGACGCCGCGCTGACCGACGTCATCCCGGTCCAGGGCATGGCGAGCGCGCCGCATCTGGATTTCGCCGGCGAAATTCGCGCGGCAACGCATTTCCCGACCTTCCATGCCGCCAAGATCCAGGACGTGGCGACGGCGCGCCACGCCATCGCCTCGGGCAAGCTTGACATGGTGGGCATGACCCGCGCCCACATGACCGACCCGCACATCGTGCGCAAGATCGTCGAGGGGCGCGAGCAGGACATCCGCCCCTGCGTCGGCGCGAACTACTGCCTCGACCGCATCTATCAGGGCGGGGCTGCCTACTGCATCCACAACCCGGCGACCGGGCGCGAAACCGAAATCCCGCACGACCTGCCGAAGGCGCAAAAGAGGCGCAAGATCGTCGTCGTCGGCGCCGGCCCGGCTGGGTTGGAAACGGCGCGCGTCGCGGCCGAACGCGGCCACGAGGTGGTTGTGTTCGAGGCGGCGAGCCATGCCGGCGGCCAGATAAGGCTCACCGCCCAGAGCAAGCGTCGGCGCGAGATGATCGGCATCATCGACTGGCGCGTGGCGCAGTGTGAGGCAAGGGGCGTGAAGATCCACTACAGCACTTGGGCCGACGCCGCGCTGGTTCTGGTGGAAAAGCCGGACGTCGTCGTCGTCGCCACCGGCGGCATCCCGCATACGGAGGTGCTGAGCGCCGGCAACGACCTCGTCGTCTCCTCCTGGGACATCATTTCCGGTGACGTGAAGCCGGGAGGCAACGTGCTCATCTTCGACGACGCGGGCGACAATGCCGGCCTGCAGGCGGCGGAGGTCATCGCGCAAGGCGGCGGCAAGGTCGAGATCATGACGCCCGACCGCTCGTTCGCGCCCGAGGTCATGGGCATGAACCTCGTTCCCTATATGCGCGCGCTGCAAAAGCTCGACACCACCTTCACCGTCACCTACCGGCTGGAGGCGGTGGAGAAGAAGGGCAACGGTCTCGTCGCGATCGTCGGCAGCGACTATGGCGGGGTGCGCAAGGAACGGCAGGTCGACCAGGTGGTGATCAACCACGGCACCGTTCCGCTGGACGAGCTCTATTTCGAGCTGAAGCCGCAATCGAGCAATCTCGGCGTGCTCGATCATGCCGCCTTCATCGAGGGGCGACCGCAGGCGAGCCTCGGTAATCCGGCCGGCGCGTTCCAGCTGTTCCGCATCGGCGACGCTGTGGCCTCGCGCAACACCCATGCCGCCATCTATGACGGGCTGCGCCTGGCGAAGGATCTGTAGCCATGCAAGAGCGTCATCCCGCCCTTCAGCAATTTCTCGACAGCCTTCACGCGGTGCTGGCGACAGAAGCCACCGTGGCGGCGGCCCGGCCGTCGGTCGCACGGATTTTCAAGGCGCTGGAAACGCCCGTGCCGGCGCGCACGGGCCAGGAGGTTCGTCTACCGGCCTGCGCCTGTCTCGGCGATGCGCTCGCGACCGCGCGCGCGGCCGGCGCGCCGTTGGCGCGGGTGGCGGA
>JBASAA010000034.1:0-98733 GCA_049650385.1 Mesorhizobium sp. | reverse complement strand
GCTTGCGGTCGCGGCCTTCGCCGTCGTCGTGCTGGCGGGCCTGCTGCTGGCCCTGGGTCGATGCCTCGTCGCCGGAAGCCTCCGCTTCGTCGTCGTCGTCCTCCAGCACCTCGATGTCGGCCTCTTCCGGCTCTTCCTCATAGACCGGAAGGGCACGCACCTCGACGAAGCCGGCCGGCTTTTCGGCAACCGCGCCGCGCGAGATCGCGTAAAGCTGCGCGCCGACCGTGTCGTCGGCCTCGATCGTGATGGTGAGCCCGAAGCGGGTTTCCAGTTCCACCAGCATGGAGCGCTTGTGGTTGAGCACGTAGAGTGCCGTCGCTACCGGCGCGCGCACCACGATGTGGTGTTTCGAGTCCTTGAGCAGGAATTCCTCGATGGCGCGCAGCACCGCCAGCGCCACCGACGAATCCGAGCGCACATGGCCGGTTCCGCCGCAATGAGGGCACGGCTTCATGGTCGATTCCAGCACGCTGGCGCGGATGCGCTGGCGGCTCATTTCGAGCAGGCCGAAATGCGAGATGCGGCCGACCTGGATACGGGCGCGGTCGTTCTTGAGGTGGTCCTTGAGGCGTTTTTCAACCGCACGGTTATTGCGGTTTTCCTCCATGTCGATGAAGTCGATGACAATGAGGCCGGCGAAGTCGCGTAGGCGAAGCTGGCGCGCCACTTCCTCCGCCGCTTCCAGGTTGGTGTGCAGCGCGGTCTCCTCGATGGAGTGCTCCTTGGTGGAGCGTCCCGAGTTGACGTCGATCGCCACCAGCGCTTCGGTCTGGTTGATGATGAGGTAGCCGCCGGATTTCAGCGTCACCTGCGGCTGGAGCATGCGGTCGAGTTGTGCCTCGATGCCCGAGCGTACGAAGATCGGCGTCGACTCGCGGTAGGGCTGAACCACCTTGGCGTGGCTCGGCATCAACATGCGCATGAAGTCCTTGGCCTCGCGATAGCCGTTCTCGCCGGCGACCAGAACCTCGTCGATGTCCTTGTTGTAGAGGTCGCGCACCGAGCGCTTGATCAGCGAGCCCTCCTCGTAGACGAGGGCAGGGGCGGTCGATTCCAGCGTCAGGTTGCGGACATTTTCCCAAAGCCGCATCAGATATTCGTAGTCGCGCTTGATCTCGGCCTTGGTGCGGCTTTCGCCGGCGGTGCGCAGGATGACGCCCATGCCTTGCGGCACCTCGAGGTCCTGCACGACCTCCTTCAGGCGCTTGCGGTCCTGCGCATTGGTGATCTTGCGCGAGATGCCGCCGCCACGCGCGGTGTTGGGCATCAGCACCGAATAACGGCCGGCCAGCGACAGGTAGGTGGTGAGAGCCGCGCCCTTGTTGCCGCGCTCTTCCTTGACCACCTGCACCAGAAGGATCTGCCGGCGCTTGATGACCTCCTGAATCTGGTAATGGCGGCGTGCCGGCTTGCGGCGGTTGCGGACCTCCTCGAGGGCGTCCTCGGCACCGACCGATTCGACTTCGTGGTCGTCGCCGTTGCCGCCGTTGACTTCTTCGAGCATGCCGCGGTCGTTGTCGTCGGAGGTTGCCTCGCTCTGCTCCTCGGCCGTCGCCTCGCCGTTCTCCTCGGTCGGGGCAGCCTCGGAAATCACGTCGCCTTCGACGCTGGCGGCGATGCTGGCGGGCTTGTCCTGCGAGGAACCGTTGTCGTCTTCGGAAGCGGAATCCGCTTCGGCAGACGCTTCCTCCGCAGGGTTTTCCGAACTTGCGGGCGCTTCCTGGTCTACGGCCTGATCCGATGCCGTCACCTCGGTAGCGGTTTCGTCGCCTTCATGGCCGGTTTCGGGGGCGCTGCCTTCTTCGTCCTCTTTGGCAGCATCCGCTTCGGTGGCATCCGCCTGGTGGTGCTGGCCGGCGCGGTCGCGGCCCTTGCCGCCCCGGCGGCGGCCCCGGCGGTTGCGATCACGGTCACGGTCCTGATGGCTGTCGCCGTCACCTTCCTCGTGCTCGTCGTTCTCGGCTTCTTCCGCCTCGGCGCGCAACAGCGCCTGACGGTCGGCCATCGGAATCTGGTAGTAATCGGGATGAATCTCGCTGAAGGCGAGGAAACCGTGCCGGTTTCCTCCATATTCGACGAAAGCCGCCTGAAGGGAGGGTTCGACGCGCGTTACGCGGGCGAGGTAGATATTTCCCTTGAGTTGTTTCTTGTCCTGCGACTCGAAGTCGAATTCTTCAATGCGGTTGCCGCGAACCACGACAACGCGTGTTTCCTCCGGGTGGGAGGCATCTATCAGCATCTTGTTGGGCATTATTTCGTGTCCTCCCGGCAGCCTTCAGCCGCAGCCGGCCGGGCAAAGCCTGCCGCCGTGAACCTGGACTTGAGTGCATGCCGGATAATTGAGTGTCCGCCAGCGGATGACCGGGCGCAACGGCTAGCCCGCCCGCAGCCACAATGGCGCGGTTTGATGCGGACGTTTCCATGATTGCGCGTAAAGCCATCGCCATCAGCGTAACATTGAACCAAAGCCCGGAAGTCCGGACCAGCTTGTTGCTCGTACAGAGCCGGCGCGGGACGATCCCTTGCCGTTTTCCTCACGCAGACGATTCCCCCGCCACGGGCGCACGCCTGCGAAATTCGTCGCGATCACCCGCAGCCTTTGCCGCTATGCGCGGTTGCCGCCCTTCGGCTCGCCTCGACGGAAATCACGTGGAAAGGCGGTCTCAGGATTGCGATGATCCACCGTCGCTTTTATGATTTGGCGGGGTCGATGGCAACCCTATTTCCAATGCCGGCAAAAAGGCCGTTCCGCTGCGGTTTCGCGTGTTGAAAAGGCTTGGTTAACCTTCTTTGAATACCAATCGTTAATCAGCTTCGTGGCTGACCCGTGATGGCGAAACGCCTGCAAGAAAAAAAGACCTGTCGAGAGCGACCAGAACAAAGATGGAGTTTACAGCGATCTTGCGCAAGGGCGTGTCCGCCGCCGGAAGGGACGGCCGGGTGGCGCTGCTGCTGTTGCTGGGGGCGATTTTCCTCGCCCTGGTTCCAGTCTGCCGGGCCGCCGATGCTCCTTTGCGGGCGCTTTCCTATACGATGACGGGTGACGCCGGGCATATGCAGGTGACCGTCGAGTTCGACCGCGAGCCCGATGTCCGGTGGTTCCTGCTGCGCGGGCCCGACCGCATGGTGATCGACCTGCCCGCCACCCGCTTTTCTTTCGAGCCCGATGCCGTGAAGGCCAGCGGGCTGGTCAGGCAGGTGCGCTATGGCGCGGTCGACGAGAGGGCGGCCCGGCTCGTCCTGATCGGCAAAGGCCCGTTTGCGGTAGATCGTTTCGACGTGCTGGAAAACAAGGATGGCAAGGGCTATCGCTTTGTCGCCGATCTGTCTTCCGCCACCGAGAAGGAGTTCGAGGAGGCGCTTGCCGTGCAGGCGCAAACCACGGGCTCGACGGTCTCAGTCGACAAGGGCGACAGGGTGGGAGCGCCGGCCGCCGCCCCGGCCCACCGCTTCACCATCGTGCTTGATCCCGGCCATGGCGGCATCGACGGCGGCGCCGAAAGCGCGGGCGGCACGATCGAGAAAAACGTGACGCTGGCGTTCGCCCGGGAACTGCGCGACAAACTCGCCGCGACCGGTAAATACGACCTGTTCCTGACGCGCGAGGGGGACGATTTCCTGCGCCTCGACGAGCGCGTGCGTATCGCGCGTCAGCACGGCGCCGACCTGTTCATCTCCATCCACGCCGATACGATCAACCTGAAGGGCATCCGCGGCGCCACCGTCTACACGGTTTCCGACAAGGCCTCGGACGCCGAGGCCCAGGCGCTTGCCGACCGCGAGAACCTGTCCGACCAGCTTGCCGGCATCGAGATCGAGAACGACAGCCCGGAGGTGGCCGACATCCTGGTCGACCTGATCCGGCGCGAAACACATTCCTTTTCGATGCGCTTTGCCAGCACGCTCGTCGGCAAGCTGTCAGACAGCGTCGGGCTGATCAACAATCCGCACCGCTATGCCGGGTTCCGGGTGCTGAAGGCGCCCGACGTGCCCTCCGTACTGATCGAACTGGGCTATCTTTCCAATCCGAAGGACGAAGCGCAGTTGCTTGACCCCGACTGGCGCGGCAAGGCCGCGCAAAGCATTGCCGACGCGGTGGCGCTCTTTGCATCTGCCCGGGTAGGGGGCTAGGATGGATTTGCGCCGGTGCCACGGCCAGATGAGCCGTTGCATGCGCACAACACGGGGCGGTTTTGTTTCGGGTGCCTCTGGCCGATTTTCTTGGCTGCCGTATTTTACCCACATCCGGGCGACATGGGTGCGCGATTACGGATCGGGTCCGTTCCACCACCTTGCGCGACAGGCTGGTTTGTCTAGGAAAACGCCGAACCATGGACTGGAGCGGGCATGATTCGTCTTATCGGCTATTTTTTCGGCATCGGCACCACGCTTGCCCTGCTCGTGGCGGCGGGAGTGGCGATCTATGTCGGCCATCTGACGAAGGAGCTGCCGGACTATGAGGTTCTGGCCAAGTACGAGCCGCCGGTAACCACGCGCATCCACGCTTCCGATGGTTCGCTGATGGCCGAATACGCCCATGAGCGCCGGCTTTACCTGCCGATCCAGGCCATTCCGGATCGCGTGAAGGCCGCCTTCATGTCGGCCGAGGACAAGAATTTCTACAACCACCCGGGTATCGACATTACTGGCCTTGGCCGCGCCATCCTGGTCAATCTGCAGAATTTCGGCAGCGGCCGCCGCCAGGTCGGCGCTTCGACGATAACCCAGCAGGTGGCGAAGAACTTCCTGCTCACCTCCGACCAGACCTATGAGCGCAAGATCAAGGAGATGATCCTGGCCTTCCGCATCGAGCAGGCCTATTCGAAGGACCGCATCCTCGAACTCTACCTCAACGAGATCTTCTTCGGCCTCGGCGCCTACGGCGTCGCCGGGGCGGCGCTGACCTATTTCGACAAGTCGGTCAACGAACTGACGCTGGCCGAGGCCGCCTATCTCGCGGCCTTGCCCAAGGGGCCGTCCAACTACCATCCGTTCCGGCACACCGACCGAGCCATCGAGCGCCGCAACTGGGTGATAGACCAGATGGTCGACAACGGCTATGCGACGCGCGAGGAGGGCGACAAGGCCAAGGCTGAGCCGCTCGGCGTCAAGCCCCGGCGCAACGGCACCTATCTGTTCGCCGGCGAGTATTTCACCGAGGAAGTGCGCCGCGAGATCATCGCGCGCTATGGCGAGGCGGCGCTCTATGAGGGCGGACTGTCGGTCCGCACGACGCTCGACCCGAAGCTGCAGCTCATTGCCCGCAAGGCGATGCAGAACGGCCTGCTGAAATACGACATGCTGCGCGGCTATCGCGGGCCGCTGACGACGATCGACGTGTCCGGCGACTGGGGCGTGCCGCTGGGGGCCGTCAAGGGGCTGGACGACGTGCCCGAATGGTCGCTGGCCGTGGTGCTCGACAGTTCCGCGAGCGGCCTCTCCATCGGCTTGCAGCCGGGAAAGCAGGCGTCGGGCGAACTGGTCAAGGAGCGCGTCGAGGGCACGGTTTCCAAGGAGGACATGAGCTTCGCCATGCGCCATATCGTCGATGGCAAGTCGCTCAAGGCCAAGTCGCCGGCGGACGTGCTGAAGCCCGGCGACGTCGTGTTCGTCCAGAAGAAGGAAGGCAGCGACGGCGCCTACCTGCTGCGCCAGGTGCCGAAGGTCGAGGGTGGGTTGGTTGCGATGGACCCGCATACCGGCCGCGTGCTGGCCATGGTCGGCGGCTTCTCCTACGCGCAGTCCGAATTCAACCGCGCCACGCAGGCGATGCGCCAGCCGGGCTCGTCCTTCAAGCCGATCGTCTATGCGGCGGCGCTCGACAACGGCTATACGCCGGCCTCCGTCATCATGGACGGGCCGATCACCATCCAGAGCGGCAACACCACCTGGACGCCGAAGAACTACGACGGCCGCGTCGCCGGTCCGGCCACGCTGCGCTCGGGCATCGAGCGCTCGCGCAACCTGATGACGGTGCGGCTCGCCAACGACATGGGCATGAAGCTGGTGGTGGAATATGCCGAGCGCTTCGGCGTCTACGACCACCTTGCGCCGTACCTGCCGATGGCGCTGGGCTCGGGCGAAACGACGGTGATGCGCATGGTGTCGGCCTATTCGATCATGGCCAATGGCGGCAAGTCGATCAAGCCGTCGCTGATCGACCGTATCCAGGACCGCTACGGCAAGACGGTCTTCAAGCAGGACGACCGCGGCTGCGAAGGCTGCAACGCGCAGGAATGGAAGAACCAGCCCGAGCCGGAACTGATCGACAATTCCGAGCAGGTGCTCGACCCGATGACCGCCTACCAGATCACCTCGATGATGGAAGGGGTGGTGCAGCGCGGCACCGGCGCCACGATCAACGAACTCGGCCGCCACATCGCCGGCAAGACCGGGACGACCAACGACGAGAAGGACGCCTGGTTCATCGGCTATACGCCCAACCTCGTGGTCGGCCTCTACATGGGCTTCGACCAGCCGAAGGGGCTTGGCCACGGCGCTACCGGCGGCGGCCTGGCTGCCCCCGTGTTCAAGGACTTCATGCGCGTGGCACTCCAGGGCAAGCCCAATATCGACTTCAAGGTGCCGGACGGCATGAAGCTGATTTCCATCGACCGCAAGACGGGCATGCGGGCTGCGGAGGGGCAGGCCGGCACCATCCTTGAGGCATTCAAGCCCGGCACCGGCCCTGCCGACAGCTATTGGGTGATCGGCATGGGCGAGGACGGCTCCAACGGTTACGGCGCCGAGCTTTCGCCCAGCGCCAACCAGGCCATCCAGTCGGGCGGCGGCGGTCTTTACTGACGGCGGCCAGGCGTATGGCCGCCCCGGCGGCGGCCATTTTGCTTTACACTTCCCGGCGGCGTGCCTATGTATCGCCGCCAATCCCCATCCTTCAGTGCAGGCAATCAAGGTCAGAGAACAGGTATGCGCGCGGAAACGCAGGACATCGTCGACGAAATCAAGCAGGCGATCACCCTGCTGAGGAGGCATCTTTGACTGGGATCAGGCGGTAAAACGGCTTGAATACCTGAACGTGCTCGCGGAAGATTCGAGCCTCTGGAACGACCCGATCGAAGCGCAGAAGCTGATGCGCGAGCGCCAGGAACTGGAAGACGGCATCGGCGCCGTAAAGCAGTTCACGCAGGCGCTGACCGACAATGTCGGCCTGATCGAACTGGGCGAGGAAGAGGGCGACGACAGCATCGTCGCCGAGGCCGAGGCCTCGCTTCGCTCGATGCAGGGCGAGATCAAGGCCCGGCAGGTCGAGACGCTGCTGTCGGGCGAGGCCGACGCCAACGACACCTATCTGGAAATCCACGCCGGCGCCGGCGGCACCGAGAGTCAGGACTGGGCCTCGATGCTGTTGCGCATGTATACGCGCTGGGCCGAGCGCCGCCGCTTCAAGGTCGAGGTGCTGGAGGTCCATGACGGCGAAGAGGCGGGCATCAAGTCGGCCACGCTGCTGATCAAGGGGCATAACGCCTATGGCTGGCTGAAGACCGAATCGGGCGTGCACCGGCTGGTGCGCATCTCGCCATACGATTCCAACGCGCGCCGCCATACCTCGTTCTCCAGCGTCTGGATCTATCCGGTCGTCGACGACAACATCCAGATCGACGTTTCCGAATCGGATGTCCGCATCGACACCTATCGTTCGTCCGGTTCGGGCGGACAGCACGTCAACACCACCGATTCGGCGGTGCGTATCACCCATATCGCCACCGGCATCGCGGTCGCCTGCCAGGCCGAGCGCTCGCAGCACAAGAACCGGGCCAAGGCCTGGGAGATGCTGCGTTCGCGCCTCTACGAGGAAGAACTGAAAAAGCGCGAGGCCACCGCCAACGCGACCGAGGCGTCGAAAAGCGACATTGGCTGGGGGCACCAGATTCGTTCCTACGTGTTGCAGCCCTACCAGTTGGTCAAGGATTTGCGCACCGGTGTCGAAAGCACGAGCCCGTCCAGCGTGCTCGACGGCGATCTCGACGATTTCATGGAAGCGTCGCTGTCGCAGCGTATCGAGGGCGGTGCCGGCGAAGCCGTGGCCGATCTGGAATAAGGGCACGTAAACGGGTTTTGCCGTTCCTTATTTGGCCGCATTTCATGGTACAAGGGCGGGGAAGGGTGACCGGCGCGCTGGAAGCGTCCGTAATTGGAGAGGGACTATTCATGAAGAAGACCGTGCTTGCCGCGATGGCGGCCGCATTCCTGGTCAGTGCCTGCACGACCGACCCCTATACCGGTGAGCAGAAAGTATCCAACACCGTTGGCGGCGCCGGCATCGGCGCGATCGCGGGTGCTGCCCTCGGCACGCTGGCCGGCGGCAACGATCGCCGCAATGCCCTGATCGGCGCCGGCATCGGCGCGCTGGCGGGCGGCGCGATCGGCGCCACCATGGACCGTAACGAGGCGGAATTGCGCGCTCAGTTGCAGGGAACCGGTGTCAGCGTCACCCGCTCGGGCAACCAGATCCTCCTCAACATGCCGTCCGACATCACCTTCGCGACGGACCAGGATTCGGTGAAGGCGCAGTTCTATCCGGTGCTCAATTCAGTGGCGCTGGTCCTGAACAAGTACAAGCAGACCACCGTCGACGTGTTCGGCCACACCGATTCGACCGGCGGCGACCAGCATAATTTCGACCTGTCGCAGCGCCGCGCCTTGTCGGTCGCGAACTACCTCGCCGGCCAGGGCGTCGACCAGCGCCGCTTCGCCGTCACCGGCTTCGGCAAGACGCGCCCGGTCGCCTCCAACGCCACGGCGGAAGGTCGCGCGCAGAACCGCCGCGTCGAGATCCAGCTTTCGCCGCTCACCTGATCGGCATGAACGCGAAATGGAAAACGGCCCCGCAAGGGGCCGTTTTCGTATGTGGCTTAGGGTGGCTGGCGCAGACCGGCCGGGGGTGGCCGGGCTCAGACCTTGGCAACGATGCGCATGAAGGCGGGGACGTCGTCGCCGAAGCCGACGGTGCGGTCGTTGTCTTCCTGATGCTGCCGGGCAGGGCGCTTTTCGTTACGTTCCGGCTTGGCCTTGCGCTCGGCGTTCTCGCTGCGAATCGCTTCCTTGCGCTCATGGCGCTCGGCCGGCTCGGCGACGGGTTCGGCCTTTTCGCTTTCCTGGCTGGCGGCTTTGCGCTCGCCGCGCGGCTTGCGGCCCTGCCGGGCTTCGTCGTCCTTGCGGCCGGCACGGCGCGGCGCGCCACGGCCACGGCGGGGCGCTTCGTCAGGGCTGTCGCTGACGACCAGCGTCGACAGGTCGCCGTCATGCCATTCGATGGTCTGGCCGATCAACTTCTCGATCGCGTCGACATATTTGGTGTCGCTTTTGGTGGCGATGGTGAAGGATTTGCCAGAACGGCCGGCGCGGCCGGTGCGGCCGATCCGGTGGACGTAATCCTCGGCGTGGATGGGCACGTCGTAATTGAAGACGTGGCTGACGTCGGGAATATCGAGGCCGCGCGCGGCGACGTCGGAAGCGACCAGCAGCTTCAGCTTGCCATCGCGGAAGGCGGCGAGCATCTGCATGCGCGCCCGCTGGTCCATGTCGCCGTGCAGGGCGCCCGCGTCGAACTCGTGGCGGGCCAGCGAGCGGTAGAGCTCGGCGACCTCGACCTTGCGGTTGCAGAAGATGATCGCGTTCTTCAGGCTGTCTTCCTCGGCGCGGATGAGATCGCGCAGCACTTCGCGCTTGTCCCACGGCTTGGAGCCTGACTTGACCAGCCGCTGCGTGATGCTGGTCGCGGTGCTCGCGGCCTTCGAAACCTCGATCCGGATCGGCGCCTGCAGGAACTGCTCGGTGAGCTTGGTGATCTCCGGCGGCATGGTGGCGGAGAAAAACAGCGTCTGGCGCGTGAAGGGGATGAGCTTGCACACGCGCTCGATGTCGGGGATGAAGCCCATGTCGAGCATGCGGTCGGCCTCGTCGATGACGAGGATGTCGACGCCGGTCAGCAGAAGCTTGCCGCGCTCGAAATGGTCGAGCAGGCGGCCGGGCGTGGCGATCAGCACGTCGGCGCCGCGCTCGAGCTTGCGCTCCTGCTCGTCGAAGGAGACGCCGCCGATCAGAAGCGCGACTGTGAGCTTGTGATTCTTGCCGTAACGGACGAAGTTTTCCTCGACCTGCGCGGCAAGTTCGCGCGTCGGCTCAAGGATGAGCGTGCGCGGCATGCGCGCCCGGGCGCGGCCCTTTTCCAGCCGTGTGATCATCGGCAGCACGAAGGCGGCGGTCTTGCCGGTGCCGGTCTGGGCGATGCCGAGCACGTCCTTGCCCTGCACGGCATGCGGAATGGCGCCTGCCTGGATAGGCGTCGGCTGGGTGTAGCCGGCATCGGAGACTGCGGAAAGGACCTTCGGCGAGAGGCCTAGGTCTGCGAAACTCAACGCTTCTTGAGCGGTCTGGCTGTCTGAGGACAATGGTGGCTGTCTTTGGCTGATTCGAGGATCGCGGCATCTTCCTGCCACGGCGAGCGCCTCGCGCTTGCGGTATCAAGTTTCGCGATAGGCGCAAGCCCGCGATTTGTCAACACAAACGGCCGTGAAGCGGCGCTGTAACCTTAATCGGCGTGCTTAA
This sequence comes from Mesorhizobium sp., assembly GCA_049650385.1. Lineage (GTDB taxonomy): Bacteria > Pseudomonadota > Alphaproteobacteria > Rhizobiales > Rhizobiaceae > Mesorhizobium. The sequence continues at coordinate 88,161 of JBASAA010000034.1, read as the reverse complement.
TTCATCACCGCGCGCTCAATAGCGGAACTGCTCGGAAAGAATGCGCTCGTTCCACGAATGGCTGGGATCGAACAGGAGCGTGGCCGTGGCGGTGGCCGATTCGCGCACGGTGACGCTCGTCACGCCCTTGACTTCCGTGTGGTCGGCGGCGGCGTTCACCGGGCGCTTTTCCGGCTCCCTGACGTCGAAGCGTACCACCGCCTTGTCCGACAACAGCGCGCCGCGCCAGTTGCGCGGCCGGAACGGGCTGACCGGGGTCAGCGCCAGAAGCGGGGCGTCGAGCGGCAGGATGGGGCCGTGGGCGGACAGGTTGTAGGCGGTCGACCCGGCAGGGGTGGCGATCATCACGCCGTCGCAGCTCAGCTCCTCCAGCCGTACCTGGCCATCCACCGTGATGCCGATCTTGGCGGTCTGGTACGACTGGCGCCAAAGCGCGACCTCGTTGATTGCGAGCGCCGTAACGGTCGACCCGTCGGCCGTGGTCGCCTGCATCTCCAGCGGCCGGATGGTCTCGGCGACGGCGGCGGCGATGCGTTCCGGCAGGTTTCCGGCGCGATACTCGTTCATCAGGAAGCCGATGGTGCCGCGGTTCATGCCGTAGACCTTCTTGCCGGTCCCCATGGTTTCACGCAGGGCCTGCAACAGGAACCCGTCGCCGCCGAGCGCGACGACGACGTCGGCTTCATCCAGCGGCGTCTGCCCGTACCGCTTGGACAGGCTTTCGACCGCTGTCTTGGCGTCGGGCGTATCGGAGGAGACGAAGGCGAAACGGCTGGCGCTCTTGTGGTTCATAGTTTCCGGCAGGTGAGGAACGGCAACGGCAGGACCGGCCTAGCATGGAGCATGGTGCCTGCAAAGGGAAGCCGGCGCGTGTCCATGCCGGCGTTTCGCCTGGCAAGCGCAGGGAGCCGGCACAATCATTAAGAAATGGCTTAATACCTCGTCAAACAACGCCGCTTATGGTAGCCGGAACTGGGTGGCGTGGGGCTGGCCGATCGAGGGCGATCCTTGCTTGTCATCCGTATGCTCATCGTTTTCCTGATCGTGGGAAGTTTTGCGTTCGTCTTTTCCGAACTGGTGCGCCAGTCCGGAAAGGGGGATTCGCGGCAGTTGCCTACCGCTTCGCGCTGCGGCGACGCCATTGGAACCCCGTGCCCGCTCGAGCGTTTGATGTAGGGCGACGCCGAGGCTGCCGCCCGTGATGCATATGCCGGCAAGCGGCTGGCCGCTGCACCCACATTTTGCCTCAATAGGTTTGCACAACCCACAAGAACCAAGGAGAGAGGCTCTGACCATGATTATGAAGAAGATGGCTGTTGCGGCAGCGATGCTGATGAGCGTGGCGCTTGCCGGTTGCGCACAGACGGAAGGCCAGCAGCGGGCGACGACCGGCGCTCTTGTTGGCGGTGCGGGCGGCGCCCTTCTCGGCCAGGCTATCGGCGGCAATACCAAGAGCACCGTGATCGGCGCGGCCAGCGGTGCGCTGCTCGGCGCGGTCGTCGGATCGGCGACCACCCCGCGCGGCGAGCAGATGTGCCGCTATCGTGCCCGCGATGGCCGCATCTTCACCGCCCCGTGCGACGAGCGCTACTACAACGGCAATTACTGACGGCTGGAAGACATGCGAACGAAGGGCGGTGCACCCGGTGCGCCGCCCTTTATTCATGAAGAAATGCACGACTTTACCGGGAAATGGTGCCGGTTGAGGGGATTGAACCCCCGACCTTCGGTTTACAAAACCGCTGCTCTACCGCTGAGCTAAACCGGCACGGCGCTCCCGTTAGCATAATTGCCACGCCAGTAAAGCCCAAACTCCTTCGCCGCTGCGCTCGTTACGGCGCAGTCCCGCCGATCATGGCGGTCACCTGTGCTGCGGCTTCCCGTACGGTCGGGCCGATCAGGGCGAGGCGCTGCGGCGTTACCCGCACGGTCGGCCCTGAAACTGAAACGCCGCCGATCGGTTCTCCGAATTCGTTGAAGATCGCGGCGGCCACGCAACGCATGCCGAGATTACGCTCCTCGTCGTCCACCGACCAACCACGCGTCTTGATGGCGGCGAGGTCGTCGCGCAACGCGGGCAGGTTGGAAAGCGTCTTTTCCGTGTAAGCCTCCAGCCCCGCACGGCGGATGATCGCCTCGACGCGCTCGCTGTCGAGATGGGCGAGCACGGCCTTGCCGATGCCGGAGGCGTGAAAGGCCGTGCGCGTGCCTGGGCGGAAGAAGGCGCGGATCGCCTGATGCGTCTCGATCTGGCTGACGAAGACGACGCAATCGTCCTCCGCGACGCCGAGATTGGCCGTCTCGCCGGTCGTTTCCATCAGTTCTTGCATGACGGTGCGGGCGCGGTCGACGAGTTTGCGGCGGCGCAGGAAGGCCGAACCCATGCGATAGGCTTCGACGCCAATCGACCACAACTGGTCGGCCTTGTCGAATTCGATCATGCCGTGGCTCTCCAGCGTGGTCAGCATCCGGTAGGCCGTGGAAGCGGGCAGGCCGGACGCCTCGGCAACCTCGCTCAGCGACAGGCCGGTCCCTTCGGCGACGATGGCGAAAATGCGCAAGCCGCGGTCGAGCGACTGCACGGTGCCGACGTCAGCCGGACCGTTGAAGGCGCGTGGGCGGCCGCGCTGCCGTTTTTCGATCTTGTCCATGGCGGGATTGTCTCCGTTTCCGGTGTTATGAAATCAAAAAAGTTTTTCATTTTTATGATGCTCGGTACATATGAAAAACGAGAATGCACGTAAAATCAATTCTCTATCGAGAAATAACACAAATGAAAAAATATTTTGAAAAAATTGAAAAATAGGAGAAGCGCTGTCAGGATACCCGCCATCAAACGACATCGGTCGATGGAGGAAACCAAAGATGGCCAGGATGCGCGCTGTCGATGCAGCGGTTCTCGTTCTCGAAAAGGAAGGCATTTCGACCGCGTTCGGCGTGCCGGGCGCGGCAATCAACCCGCTTTATTCCGCGTTGAAGGGCAGGGGAACGATACGCCACATCCTCGCCCGTCACGTCGAGGCCGCCTCGCACATGGCGGAGGGCTACACCCGCGCCGCCGCCGGCAATATCGGCGTCTGCCTCGGCACGTCCGGGCCGGCCGGCACCGACATGCTGACCGGGCTTTATTCGGCGGCAGCCGACTCGATCCCGATCCTGTGCATCACCGGGCAGGCACCGCGCGCCAGGCTCACCAAGGAGGATTTCCAGGCCGTCGACATCGCTGCCATCGCCTCGCCGGTCGCCAAGTGGGCCGTCACGGTCATGGAGCCCTATCTGGTGCCGATGGTGCTGCAAAAGGCGTTCCACCTGATGCGCTCGTCGCGTCCGGGCCCGGTGCTGGTCGACCTGCCGGTCGACGTGCAACTGGCCGAGATCGATTTCGATATCGAGGCCTACGAGCCGCTTTCGCCGTTCAAGCCGTCGATGACGCGCGCGCAGGCCGAGAAGGCGCTGGCGATGCTGAACGAGGCGGAGCGGCCGCTGATCGTCGCCGGCGGCGGCATCATCAACGCCGACGCCTCCGACCTGTTGATTGAGTTCGCCGAGATCACCGGCGTCCCGGTCATCCCGACGCTGATGGGGTGGGGCACGATCCCCGACGACCACCGGCTGATGGCCGGCATGTGCGGGCTGCAGACCGCGCATCGCTACGGCAATGCCTCCATGCTCGCCGCCGACTTCGTCTTCGGCATCGGCAATCGCTGGGCCAACCGTCACACCGGCTCCGTCGATGTCTACACCAGGGGCAAAAAGTTCGTTCACGTCGATATCGAGCCGACGCAGATCGGCCGGGTCTTCGCGCCTGACCTCGGCGTCGTCTCGGATGCCGGGGCGGCCTTGAAGATGCTGCTCGACGTCGCCACCGAGTGGAAGACGGCAGGCAGACTGCGCGACTGGTCTGGCTGGGCGAAGGAGTGCCAGGGCCGCAAGAAGACCATGAAGCGCAAGACGCATTTCGACCAGGTGCCGCTGAAGCCGCAGCGCGTCTACGAGGAGATGAACAAGGCGTTCCCGCGCGACACCACCTATGTTTCCACCATCGGCCTAAGCCAAATCGCCGGCGCGCAGTTCCTGCATGTCTACAAGCCGCGTAACTGGATCAATTGCGGGCAGGCCGGGCCGCTCGGCTGGACGCTGCCGGCAGCGCTCGGCGTTCGCGCGGCGCGGCCGGACGCCACCATCGTAGCCCTTTCGGGCGACTATGACTTCCAGTTCCTGATCGAGGAACTGGCGGCGGGCGCGCAGCACAAGCTGCCCTACATCCATGTCGTCGTGAACAACGCCTATCTCGGTCTCATCCGTCAGTCCCAGCGTGGTTTTTCAATGGATTACGAGGTTTCCCTCGCCTTCGAGAACCAGAACCGCAAGGATGATCCGGAAGCCGGCTACGGTGTCGACCATGTCGCGGTCGCCGAGGCCATGGGCTGCAAGGCGGTGCGCGTGCGCAGGCCGGAAGAGTTCGCCGGCGCCTTCCGCGAGGCCGAACGGCTGATGAAGGAGTTTTCGGTTCCCGTGGTGCTTGAGTTCATTCTGGAGCGCGTCACCAACATTTCCATGGGCACCGAAATCGACAAGATCACCGAGTTCGAGGACCTTGCCGAGCGTAATGAAGACGCGCCGACCGCTATCGTGCTGCTGGACTGATTTGGGAGATTACGAACATGCCGCGCTTTTCCGCCAACCTGTCCATGCTCTTCACCGAGCGCGATTTCCTCGACCGTTTCGACGCGGCCGCCGCTGCTGGCTTCAAGGGGGTAGAATATCTCGGCCCCTACGACCACACGCCGGATGAAGTCGCCGCCCGCCTGAAGAAAAACGGTCTGTCGCAGGTGCTTTTCAATGTTCCGTCCGGCAACTGGGCCGGTGGCGAACGCGGCATCGCCGTGCTGCCGGATCGCGTGGAAGAATTTCGCGCCGGTGTCGACAAGGCGATCACCTACGCCAGGGCGCTCGGCTGCCCGCAAGTCAATTGCCTCGCCGGCATCGCGCCCGCCGGGGTGGATGCAAAAACCGCCGAGGACGTGTTCGTCGGCAACCTGAAATTCGCCGCCGAGCGGCTGGAAAAAGCCGGCATCCGGCTTCTGGTCGAGCCGATCAACACGCGCGATATTCCGGGCTTCTTCCTCACCAATACCAGGCAGGCGCTCGGCATCCTTGATCGTGTCGGCTCGGAAAATCTCTACATCCAGTACGACATCTACCACATGCAGATCATGGAGGGGGATCTGGCCCGTACCATGGAGGCGAACCTGCCGCGCATCGCGCATCTGCAACTGGCAGACAATCCCGGCCGTCACGAGCCGGGTACGGGCGAGATCAACTATCCGTTCCTCTATGATTTCATCGACGGGCTCGGTTACGCCGGCTGGATCGGCGCCGAATACAAGCCCAAGGCGGGCACCGAGGCCGGCCTCGGCTGGTTCAGGGAATTCGCGGGGAAGGCCGCAGCGTAATCGACGCTAACAAATCACCCCCCCCTCCGTCTTGCTTCGCAAGTCACCTCTCCCCCTGCCTGGGGAAGAGGAACCCAGGCTGGATAAACGCCGGCGTTGGAACTTCGTTTCCTTTCCCCCGCGCCGGGGGAGAGGTGGTCCGAAGGACGGGGGTGGGGGTGCTGTTTTTTGAAGGAAAGGCATTCAAATGGAAACCATCGGTTTTATCGGACTGGGCATCATGGGCGCGCCGATGGCGGGGCACCTGCTCGATACCGGCTGCAGCGTCGTCACCAGCGATCATCGCGGTGCGCCGCCGGCGGGCCTCACGGCCAAGGGGCTGAAGGCGGTGACCGGCTCGGATGCCGTCGCCAAGGCTGCCGATATCGTCATCACCATGGTGCCGGATACGCCGCAGGTGGACGAGGTGCTGTTCGGTGAAAACGGCGTCGCCTCCGGCCTGTCGAAAGGCAAGCTGGTCATCGACATGTCGTCGATCTCGCCGATCGCCACGAAGAAGTTCGCGCAAAGGATCAACGAACTCGGCTGCGACTATCTCGACGCGCCGGTTTCCGGCGGCGAGGTCGGCGCCAAGGCTGCCTCGCTGACCATCATGGTCGGCGGCGAGGAAAAGGCTTTCGAGCGGGCGCGGCCGCTGTTCGAGAAGATGGGCAAGAACGTGACGCTGGTCGGCCCCAACAGCGTCGGCCAGACCACCAAGGTCGCCAACCAGATCGTCGTGGCGCTGACCATCGAGGCGGTGGCCGAGGCGCTGGTGTTCGCTTCCAAGGCGGGCGCCGACCCGGCCAAGGTCCGGCAGGCGCTGATGGGGGGGCTCGCATCCTCTCGCATCCTCGAGGTGCATGGCGAGCGCATGATCAAGCGTACCTTCGCGCCGGGCTTCCGCATCGAACTGCATGCGAAGGACTTGAACCTTGCGCTGGAAGGGGCTCGCTCGCTGGGGGTTTCGCTACCGAACACGGCCACGGCGCAGGAACTGTTCAATTCCTGTTCGGCCAACGGTGGTGCAAAGGAAGACCATTCGGCGCTGGTGCGCGCGCTGGAGCGCATGGCCAACCACGAAGTCGGCGCCTGAACGGACGCGCCAGGGGAGGAGGAAAAAGCCCGCCGCGGCGACGCGGCGGGCTTTTTGCATTCTCAGGCGCCTTCGACGGCGGAAAAGCCCTCGAACCTGGGGTGGCCGAAGGTCGTCAGCTTGCTGGTGCCGGCGTTCTTGTGCGAGTTGCGGAAATTGTCGGACTTCGTCCAGGCGACGAAATCCTCCTCGCTCTCCCATACGGTGTGCGATGCGAACAGCGTGGTGTTTTCTTCTTCGTTGAACGCGCTGCGCAGCAGGTGGAACTGCTTGAAACCCTTCATTTCCGAGAGGGTGGACTTGCGGTTCTTCCAGATGTCCTCGAACGCCTCCTCCTGGCCGGCTCTGACCTGGAAACGGTTCATTGCGATATACATGGCTTTCCTTTCGAGTTGCCTGTGGACGGGGTTGATCAATAGGGGCCTATCGGCAGGGTGAAGGCCCAGTTCGAGCGTCCGGCCCCGGCCGGAATGGGCGGGAAGGGCGCGGCGCGCCGGATGATGGAAAGGGCTTCGTCGTCAAGCCCCGGCGAGCCCGAGCTTTTGACGAGCCGCACCGAGCGCACGTCGCCGCCGGCCCCCACGACAAAGGACACCTGCGCATTGCTGCGCGCGCTGGCCTGTGCGGCGCGCGAAATGGTGCGGCTCACGCGGCGCAGTTTGGCCGCTACCTTGCCCGGGTAATTGGAGACGGCCGCGTTGCCGACCCCGGGCAGCGAGCCGCCGCTGCTGGCGATCGCCGCCTTGCCCTCGGCGCTGCCGTTGGCGACGCCGCGCTTGGAATCGGCCTGGTTCGCGCCGCCTGCGCCCGCATTGGCCTTCTTCTTCCGCGGCTTTTCCTGGTTCTTTTCCGGAGGCTTGGCCGTATCCTTCGGCTGCCTTGCCGGTTCCGCCTTCTTTTTCGGGCTTTTCTGCGGCGACGGCCTCGGCTCGGGAAGGACCGCGACCACCTGCGGCGTCGCGACGGCGTCCGGCTCCACAGTCTCGGCGGGTTGTGGCTGCGCCTGTTGCGTTTCCTCGACCGGCTCGACGGGCTCGGCCCGCGGCGAAGGCTGGACGACGGCGTCGCCGGTGTCGGCGGGATCGGCCCGGGCGGTGAGGATTTCCGGCGCAGGGGTCTCGGTGGGCGGCTGCTCCGGCTGCACCGTCTCGGCCGGCGTCCGCTCCGGGGGCGCATCCGTCACGGGTTCCACCGTCTCGGCGGTCGGCGCTTCGGCCGTGACGTGCTCGACGGCCTGGACGGCGCTGTCAGGCTGAACCGGCTCGGCCTCGACGGTTTCGATCGGCTTGGCGTCGACCATCGGCACCAGCGTGATCTGGGTCACGTCGCCGGCCGACATCTGGTCGCTGTCGGCGTTGCCGGTCACCATCAGGCCCGCCTGCTCAGAGCCCGCGATCTCGGCCTGGTCGACTGGGCTGGCGTACCAGGCAGCCGGCGCGGCAAGAAGGGCCATGGCGACGGCGGCGTGGAGCAGGCAGGAAACGGAGACGGTTATCGGCCATTTACGCGCGGGGCTGGCCGCCCGGGTAGTCGTGGCGGCCGCCGCGTCCTCCCGGGGCGACCGCAGCGCGGGGTCGATGCCGGCGATGGAGCCCGGGTCGCGCATGTCGCGCGGCGACAGTTGGAACGCTCCGGGGGGAATGGCGAGCGCGGGATCACTGGGCTCCAGCGGCAACAGCCCGTTCCCGGTAAAGGGCCAGGCCGGTGTGTTGCGCGAGAAGGATGGCTCCAGTCCCAAGGCTTTGCTCGTGTGCGATCACTGACCGAAGGAAATGGGGGCCTTGGCCTGGGTCTTCAACTGGCCGAGGCAGGCGCTGGGAGCTATCCCGTCGCCGACGCATTCGGTGGCGCTGTTGACCAGGACGCGGCTCACCTTGGCGCAGTCCAGCCCCGAGAGGTCGAAGCGGGCGACCTTGGTCTTGCCGGCCGGCAGGTCCTTGAAGTCGAGCACGGTCAGCCGGTCGACCACCCCGGCTTCGTTGAAGAGCGCGACCTCGAACGCCGCCTTGGTCAGGCTGGCGCCGAGGTCGTTGGTGACCACGAAAGTGAAGCGGCAGCCCTTGTCGGAAGGCTGCGCGCCGTTGAGTTCGAGGGTCAGCGCGGAGGCGGGCTTCGCCGCCTCCTGCGCGATCGCGTTCCCCGTCAGGGCGGTTGCCACGGCTGCCGAAAGAAGAAGGGTTGCCGTTTTCATCTTGTCCTAGCCTCCGAAGCGCATCGTTGCACCAAGCTTGAAGGTGACACCGGGTTCGTAGGCAAACGGCACCGGCGGCGTTGCCGAGGTATCGGTATTCAGCGGATTGAAATACTTCGCGTCGAACAGGTTGTCGACACGGAAGTCGACCTTGAGGTTATCGTTTGCCTGATAGGATGCGAAAGCATTGACCAGCGTATAGTCCTTGGCGATCGGGTTGCCCTTCGGCTTGCCATTATATTGAACCTCACCACCGACCGTTAGCCGATCCTCCAGGAAGCGGAAACCGAGCCGAGCGGTCACCTGGGAGGCGGGAATCCTCTCCAGGTCGTTACGCTCGCCTTCGTAGCTCACCGTATGGCCGTTGATGATCGAGGCCGAAAGCCCGGCAAAACCCCATGCGGCGTCATAGATGCCTTCTAACTCGAAGCCGCGAATTTTTGCATTGGAGAGATTTTGATATTGCGAGCAGATCGGAGGGGTACCCCTCCAGGTGCATCCGCTGCCCGGGACGTAACCTGACAGCGTTACGCCTTCGATGTAGTCGTCAATGTCGTTGTTGAAGTAGGCGGCTTTGAGACGCAACGCATCGCCCGGCTGGAAAACGCCGTCCGCTTTATAGTTGGCGCCCAATTCCCAGGTTTTTCCCGTTTCAGGCTTCAGATTGGGATTTGGCAGGAACGGAAAGGCGACGCCACTCGGATGCATGCCGCTCATCAAAGTCTCGGTGATCGATGGCGAGCGATACCCCTCGGCATAGGTGCCGTAGAACTGGAGGCCGTCAAGACCTGCCGCTTCAAACGGCGAGACGCCGATCGTGATGCGCGGTGAGAAGCGGTTCCCCGATGTCGTGCCGATATCGCTTTTCAATTCGTAGCTGTCGTAACGCAGGCCTGCAATGACCTCTATGCGGTCCCAGGTCAGCTTGTCCTGGATGTAGGCGCCGCCGACGCTGCGCTTGCCGGATGGCGTATAGACGTCCATCCCACCGGTTGCCGCGCGCGCGGTCACCACGTCGTCGCTCACCCAGTCTCCGCCGTAGGTCAGTTCATGGCCGACTACGCCCGTTTCAAAACGTGACGTATTCCAGATGTCGATCCCGTATGTATCCAGGTCATAGGTGGCCTGTGCGCCTGCCGGTACGTCGATGGTCGGCGAGCCGGTATCGTCGAACTCGGTAGTGGCGCGCAGATAGGTTCGCGTCATGTCGACCTTGTTGTAGGAGGCGTTGATGTGGAGATCGAGCCAGCTCTTGTCTTCGTCCGTGATGTTGTAGCGGCCGGTGAAGGTATTCTGCCTGGTGTCGACGGCGTGGTCCGTTGCCTTGCCAAACTCGGTCCAGCTATCCTTCGTGCCGATCCAGCCGAGTTTCAGTTCGCTGTTTTCGGTCGGACGGATGCTGGTCTTGAGCATACCGCTGAGCATGTCGAAGCCGGTCCCCTTGGCGATGTCGCCGCCGCCGTCCTTGTAATCGGAGAAGTCGCGATAGACGATGTTGCCGAGCACGTCGAAATTGTCGCTGAAACGGTAGGCGCCAGTCGCGCTGGTGGTCCAGCCCTTGCCGTTGGTTTCATACCGGCCGGTCAGCGACGTAGCCCACGTTTCTTCCGGTCTGAGGAAATCCTGCGCGTCCTTGGTGTCGAACATCACCACGCCGCCGATCGCGCCTGATCCATAGGTATTGGCGACCGGGCCGCGCGTCACGTCCACCGACTTGATCAGTTCGGGGTCGATGAAGAAGGTCGATTGGGTGCCGTGGTCGGAGCGCTGGAAATTCTGCCGGGCACCGTCCACGATAACGGCGACGCGGCCGAAATCCTGCAAGCCGCGGATGTTGACGCTGGAGGCCGCCCGCCGGGCATCCGACTGCAAGGTGATCCCCGGCACGCCGAAGAACACGTCGTTGACCGTCGAGGCCATCCGCCGGTCGATCTGCTCCTGGTCGACGTGGCTGGAGGAGGACAGCGATTCAATGGCTGTTTCGCCGGTGCGGCTCAGAAGCAGGATCTTGTCGAGCAGCGTGGCGTTGCCGGCCGGCTTGGTTTCCGCCGTTTGCGCTTCCTGTGCTTCCGAAGGCGTCTGGCCCGATGCCTGTTGCGCGGCGGCGGCGCTGGTCAGCGCAATCACCGCCACTCCGGCAAGCATCAGCTCTTTTCCATAAGACGACGAACGTCCGAATGCCCGCGCAAACCCCGCCGGCTCGCGACGAACCCGATTCAACCCCATGTCCCGACTCCAAAAAAATTCCGGTTCAGCTGGCTGGCTTCACGCTCGCTCGCATTTTTACGTTGCCCGGCTCGTTAAATGGCATCTTAAATGTTGACTCATTTACTCCGGTATTGCACTGACTAGTAAACATGATTATTCGAGTCAAGATTGATTTTGCAAGCGCCAACCGTTCGCTGCGGCCATGGCGAGAAAGGAGCCGATACGATGAATTCGCATAATCCCGACGCCTTCCGCCATCGTTATCAACGCATGGAAACGCAGGCCCCGGGCCGGCTCGAGGCCGACCGCAACGCCGTGCGCACCGTGACCAGCAACGCGCTTTTTGCCGGCTCGCACGAGATCGGTATCGAGCACCACGGTTCGCTCTACCGCCTGAAGATTACCCGTCAGGGCAAGCTCATTCTCAATAAGTAGGTTGGTGCCATGGATCAGCGCGTGAAGCCCGCCCCACACGAAATTCGTGCGGCGCGTACGAACAACCCCAAGACGCGTGAGCGCGATCTTGCGGGGGAACTGGGGATTTCGGAAGCCGAGCTTGTCGCCGCCTATTGCGGCGACGGCGTGCTGCGGCTCGAGCCGGACCCCAACGCCCTGCTGGCCGGGCTGGAAGCCGTCGGCGAGGTAATGGCGCTGACGCGCAACGACAGCGCGGTCCATGAAAAGATCGGCGTCTACGACAAGGTGGTGACGGGCGCACACAACGCCATGGTGCTGGGCAAGGACATCGACCTGCGCATTTTCCCCAAGGCATGGGCCTTCGGCTTCGCCGTGGAAAAGCGCGACGGCGACGCCATCCGCCGCAGCCTGCAATTTTTCGACGCGGCGGGAGAGGCGGTGCATAAGGTACATCTGCGGCCGGCGTCGAATCTCTACGCCTACCAGAAGCTGGTGGCGCAACTTGAATCGCCGAACCAGGATTCGATGCTGGAAGTATTGCCGTACCCTGCCGCGGAACCGCAGACGTCCGACGCCGATGTCGATCTTTCGCAACTGCGCGAGCGCTGGAGCAAGCTAACCGACATCCACCAGTTCTTCGGCATGTTGCGTGCGCTCGACCTGGGCCGCCGGCAGGCCGTTCGGCTCGTCGGGCAGGATTATGCCTGGACGCTCGACAACGATGCGGTGGGTTCGATGTTGCGTCACGCCGCGGCCCAGTCCCTGCCGATCATGTGCTTCGTGGGCAACCGCGGTTGCATCCAGATCCATTCCGGGCCGATCGCCAACATCAAGCCGATGGGGCCGTGGATCAACATCCTGGACGAGACGTTCCATCTGCATCTCAGGTTGGACCACATCCGCGAGACCTGGGCCGTGCGCAAGCCGACCAAGGACGGCCATGTCACCTCGATCGAAGCCTATGGCGCCGACGGTGAAATGATCATCCAGTTCTTTGGCCAGCGCGAGGAGGGGAGCCGTGAGCGCGAAGACTGGCGCTTCCTGGTGGAAAACCTGCCGCGCATCCCTGTCGCGGCCACGCTCTGAGAAGACGGATGATGGCGTTTTTACCAAAGCTGGCACACGCTGCCGCGATCGCGTCGCTGCTCGTGCTGGCGGCGCCGGCCTGCTCGGCAGCCGGGCAGGCCGCCGGGGCCTTTCCGGATGGCGCGAAGGTCGCCGCCATCGGCGGTTCGCTGACCGAGATCGTCTATGCGCTGGGCGAAGAGGGCCGGCTGGTCGCCCGCGATTCGACCAGCGTTTACCCCGAGGCGGCGTTGAAGCTGCCCGATGTCGGCTATATGCGCCAGCTTTCGCCGGAAGGCGTGCTGTCGGTCAATCCGGGCGGAGTGCTGGCTCTGGAGGGCAGCGGCCCGCGCGAAGCGGTCGAGGTACTGAAGAAGGCCGGCATCCCCTATATCGAGGTGCCGGAAAGCTTCGATCACCAGGGCATTTTGGCCAAGATCCACGCCGTCGGCAAAGCTCTCGGCGCCGAGGAAAAGGCCGATGCGCTCGCCGCCGACGTCGATGCCAGGCTGAATTCGGCCGAGAGCCGCACCGCTTCCGTCAAGGAACGCAAGCGGGTGCTGTTCGTGCTGTCCTTGCAGGGCGGCAAGATCCTGGCGGCCGGCGACCATACGGCGGCGGACGGCATCATCCGGCTAGCCGGCGCCGTCAACGCGGTCGAGGGTTATAGCGGCTACAAGCAGCTTACCGACGAGGCGGTGCTGACCGCCAGCCCGGATATCGTGCTGATGATGGATCGCGGCGGCGCTCCCGACGGCGCCGTCGATCCGTTCGAGAACGCGGCGATCGCGGCGACGCCGGCGGGCGTGAACCGGACCCTGATCCGCATGGATGGCGCCTACCTGCTCGGCTTCGGGCCGCGCACCGCCGAAGCCATCCACGACCTCGCGGCCTCGATCTACGGCCAGCAGGCCGATAACTGAGCGCAATCGATGGCCGAGCAGACACTCGCCGGGCGGATCGGCATGGGCAGGAACGCAAATGAGGGGGACCGTTCGGCGAGGGCGCGAACGGTTCTTCTGGCGCTTGGCGGCTTTCTGGCGCTGACCGTGCTATTCAGCCTGACTTCAGGCGCGTCCGACGCCTCGGCGCTGGGTTTGGTTCGCGAATGGCTTTTCGGTAGTACCGTCGGCGACGCGGCGCTGAGCGCCCGCGACCGCCTCATCATCTATGACATTCGCCTGCCGCGCGCGGTGATGGGCGCGCTGGTGGGGGCCGCTCTTGCCGTATCGGGCGCGGTCATGCAGGGGCTGTTCCGCAACCCGCTGGCAGACCCCGGCCTGATCGGCGTTTCGGCCGGGGCCGGGCTTGGCGCGGTGTCGATGATCGTGCTCGGCGCCGGCGCTCTCGCGCCGGTGTCGGCGCTGCTTGGAGCATTCTCTTTGCCGATGGCGGCCTTCGTGGGCGGCCTGGTGACGACGCTGGTGCTCTACCAGGTCGCCACAAGGCACGGCCAGACCTCGGTGGCGACGATGCTTCTGGCCGGCATTGCGCTCGCAGCGCTGGCCATGGCGGTGACCGGCGTCCTCATCTTCATGGCCGACGACCGGCAATTGCGCGACCTGACGTTCTGGGGCCTCGGTTCGCTGGCGGGGGCCACGTGGCAGAAGATCGCCGCCGTCGGCCCGGTCATCGTACTGGCGCTGGCGGCGATGCCGTTCCTGGCGCGCGGCCTCAACGCGCTGGCGCTGGGCGAGGCGACCGCCGGCCATCTCGGCGTTCCGGTGCAGCGGCTGAAATACACGGCGATCGTCGGCGTCGCGGCCGCCGTCGGGGCGGCGGTGGCCGTCAGCGGCGGCATCGGCTTCGTCGGCATCGTCGTGCCGCACCTGCTGCGACTGATGATCGGGCCGGACAACCGTTACCTGCTGCCGGCTTCGGCGCTGCTGGGCAGCGCCCTGCTGTTGCTGGCCGACGCGGTTTCGCGCACGATCGTCGCGCCGGCCGAACTGCCGATCGGCATCGTCACGGCGCTGGCCGGCGCGCCGTTCTTCCTGTGGATTTTGCTGCGCAAGCGCGGCCTGCTCGACCTGTGAGACAGCGATGATCGAAGCCAGGGGCGTGTCGGTGACGATCGGCAACAAGCGGATCGTTTCCGATATCGATTTTCAGGTGCGGCCGGGCGAGATCGCCACCATGGTCGGCCCCAACGGTTCCGGCAAGACGACCTTTCTCAAGGCGCTGTCGGGCGAACTTGCTCATGGCGGGCAGGTGACGGTCAACGGCCGCGCCATGGGCGCGATGAAGCCGGCCGAACTGGCGGCGGTGCGCGCGGTGCTGCCGCAGGCGACGGCGCTGGCGTTTCCCTTCACGGTGCGCGAGATCGTCAAACTCGGGCTCGTCGGGGGCCGCTCCGGCGTCAAGGCGGCCGAGGCCGAACGCCTGCCCGAGCGCGCGCTGGCGCGGGTCGATCTTGCAGGCTTTGCCGGCCGCCTCTATCAGGAACTGTCCGGCGGCGAGCAGCAGCGCGTGCAGCTTGCGCGGGTGCTTTGCCAGGTGTGGGCGCCGGTTCTGGACGGCGCGCCGCGCTACCTGTTCCTGGACGAGCCGGTTTCCAGCCTGGACATCAAGCACCAGCTCATCATCATGGGGATCGCCCGCGAATTCGCCGAGGGGGGAGGGGGCGTGGTCGCCATCCTGCACGACCTCAACCTGACGGCGATGGTGTCCGACCGGGTTTTCGTCATGCATCGTGGCCGGCTCGCGGCCTCGGGCACGCCGCGCGAGGTGCTGCGCGACGATTTGATGCAAAGCGTGTTCGATTGCCGGCTCTCGGTAGGCGTGCTGCCTTCGGCCGACGTGCCGTTCGTCCTGCCGCAGACGGCGGCGTTGTAGCCGGCCTCAGGCCGCCGGGGCGTGGAGTTCCGGGAAGCTGATGCCCAGCAGGTCGCGCACATTGGCGCGCGCGGCGACCAGATCGGCGATTGTGTGGCGCTCCAGCACGGCGAAGAAGGCGTTGAGCGCCTCGCGCAACGCGGCATTGAGTGAACAGTGATCGATCAGCGGGCACTCGCTCGCGTCGTTTTCGAAACATTCGGCCATGGCGAAGCTTTCTTCCGTCACGCGCACCACGTCGAAAAGGGTGATCGTGCTCGCGTCGCGGCCAAGCTTCACGCCGCCGTTACGTCCGCGCACCGTGGTCACCAGGCCATGTTCCACCAGCGGTTGCAGAATCTTGAACAGGAACAGTTCGGATACCGAATAGGCGGACGCGATCTCCGGAATGCGGCTCAACCGACCGTCGTTGGCCGTGCAGTACATCAGGAGGCGGATCGCGTAGTTGGTCTGGCGGGTCAGGCGCATTTCTCATTCCTCGGCACGGAACTTATGAAAGCCAATATGGCCCATAGTTTGGAACAATTCCAGAGAAGGAGCGCAAATAGATGATTTTTCCCGTCAACTTTGACGTAGGACAAAAAGCCGGCCATGCTGGTTGCACGACCGGCTTTCAATCGTAGCGGATGAGGCCTGAACCTCAGTCTTCGTTGGCCTTGACGGTGACGCCGAGCGTCTTGGTCAGGTCGGCCGGATTGGCCATGGCGCCGGCCATGATCAGGGCGAAGGGCACCGGTGCGGGCGGCACGGCCGAAATCTGCAGGCTCTTGGGGTCGTCCAGATATTTGCCGACCGCCGTCGAGACCAGCGCCGTCAATTCGGGGTTGTTGAGCTGCGCCATGCCGAACGGCACGATCGCCTTGGCCTGGTTGGCGATGTCCTTGGCGGACATGCCCTGCTGCTTGCCGACATAGGCGAGCACCTTGTTGGTGAGCGAGTCGTCGTCGAGACGGATCGAGGCGCTGTTGAAGCTCAACTGCTGCAACAGGCCGAGCATCACCATGCCCTGCGCCGAATTGTCGGCGCCTTCCGGCTGTTCGGCCATCTTCTTCTGCATTTCCTGAAGCGACTTGAGGAAATCCATCGTGTAGCCGCCAAGACTGAAGGTCATGCCGAACGTCGCGGCGTTGTCGACGGTGATCTCGTTCTTCGACATTTCCAGCTTGCCGTCGGAAGGCTGCCAGGAGCCCTCCGTCCTGAAGCTGCCGCTGATCGTCTGGTAGCCCAGCGCCTCGATGGCCGCCTTCGACTTGGGATCCTCGACCAGTGTCAGGTCGGCGTCGAATTTCCTGGCGCCGCCGGAAAATTGCATCGCGGCCCCATCCGCCGGCGGCGTGATGTCGAAGCGCGTCTGCTCCATCGAGAAAGCGGTCTTGTCGCCGACCTTGACGGTGACGTTGTCGACCTCCGCCGACTTGTAGAGCATCAGCGATCCGAGCGGCGTGGCGGCGCTGTCGGCCGCCGGTATCGTCATGTCGTGGAACACGATCGGGCTGATGCGGATCTCTGTATCCTTCTCGCGCTGCGTATAGGCCTCGGTCCGGACGGTCCCCGCGACATAGTCGCCGTTTGATTCGGTAACGTTCTCCAGCGTGACGTTGCCCACCGAAAGGCTATCCTTCTCGCCGGCCGGCTTGATGCTGACGCTTTCCAGGATCATGCTCGACGCGTTGCCGGTGACGCCGGTCCAACTGATATCGACGCTCTGGGCGGCGAGCGACGCCTTGAGCTGTTCGGCCACGGCGGTGGCATCCTGCGCGAACGCCGAATTGAACGGGAGGCTCAGAAGGAAGGTCGAGAGGGCAAGCTTGCGAAAGCTCGGGCCATGAATGGTCATCGGGGTCTCCCAAAAGGGCTTGAAACTGTCGTCAGGCGCCGGCCCCTTCGTTGGCAAACAGGGCCGAAACAAGGTGTCAGCCGACACATAGACCGAAAACCGGGGAAAAAGGCAATCAGCAGGCGATCGATTTGTCTTTCTGGTAAATGACAGCGGATTCCGTCCGGCGGAGCAAGTTCAGATAAGCAGCAACCCCTTCATCGATGCATAGCCCTTCTTGCCGATGATGAGATGATCGTGGACGGCAATGCCGAGCCGCTTGCCTGCCTCGATGATTTCCTTGGTCATGTCGATATCGGCGCGCGACGGCGTCGGGTCGCCCGAAGGATGGTTGTGCACCAGCACGATGGCGGTCGCCGACAGTTCCAGCGCTCGCTTCACCACCTCGCGCGGATAGACCGGCGTGTGGTCCACCGTGCCGGTCTGCTGCACCTCGTCGGCGATCAGCGCGTTCTTCTTGTCGAGAAACAGGATGCGAAACTGCTCGAGCTCCTCGAAGGCCATGGCGGCGCGGCAGTAGTCGAGAACCTGCGTCCACGAAGCCAGTGTTTCGCGTCCCTTCAGTTCGCTGCGCAGCATGCGCTGGGCAGCAGCGGCGACGATCTTGAGGTCGAGCGCGACGGCGGGGCCGATGCCCTTCACCTCCTGGAGCAGGGATTCCGGGGCGCCGAGCACCTGGGCGAGAGAACCGAAACGCTCCAGCAGCGCCTTGGCGACCGGCTTGGTGTCCGATCGCGGAATCAGCCGGAAAAGCAGCAGTTCCAGCAATTCGTAATCGGCAAGGGCGAGGTGGCCTGCCGTGGAAAAGCGTTCGCGCAGGCGTTCGCGATGGCCGAGATAATGCGGTTTTGCATCGCTGCGCCCGCCCTTTTCGATGGCTCGCAGCGGCTGTTCGCCGAAGAAACCGCGTTCGTCGTTATTGCCGCTGCTCATGCGCCGCCTGGATATGCCTGCCGGGCAACGATCTGCCCTTTAGGGCAATCTAGGCCGGCAGGCCGGGCCGGTCGAGGCCTTTCGGCGACAGCGTGAAAATCTCGCAGCCGTCGTCGGTGACGCCGACAGTGTGCTCGTACTGCGCCGACAGCGAGCGGTCGCGGGTGACCGCGGTCCAGCCGTCCGACAGCACTTTGACGTGCGGCCGGCCGAGATTGATCATCGGCTCGATGGTGAAGATCATGCCGGGCCGCATCTCGACGCCTTCGCTGGGCGTGCCGTAGTGCAGGATGTTGGGGGCGTCGTGGAAAAGCTGGCCGACGCCGTGGCCGCAGAAATCGCGCACGACCGAGCAGCGCTCGCCCTCGGCATAGGCCTGGATGGCCGCGCCGATGGCGCCGGTCTTCGCGCCGGGCCTGACCGCGGCGATGCCGCGCGTGAGGCATTCGTGCGTGACTTCCATGAGCCGCTCGGCGGCGCGCTTGATGGTGCCCACCGGATACATGCGCGAGGAATCGCCGTGCCAGCCGTCGAGGATGTAGGTGACGTCGATATTGACGATGTCGCCGTCCCGAAGCGGCTTGTCGTCGGGGATGCCATGGCAGACGACATGGTTGATCGAGGTGCAGGTGGACTTGGTATAGCCGCGATAGTTCAGCGTCGCCGGCAGGGCGCCGTGGTCCATGCCGAACTCGAACACGAAGCGGTCGATGGCGTTGGTGGTGAGGCCGGGTTTTACCATGCCGGCCAGTTCGTCGAGGCAGCTTGCGGTCAGTGCGCAGGCCTTGCGCATGCCGGCAAACCCTTCCTCGCCATAGAGGCGGATCTGGCCGGTGTTGCGGAGCGGGGCGGTGGCGGCGTCGAGATAGGTGACCATGTTTCTTGTCGGCTGGTTGGGGGCGGAAGCGGCGGCTACCGCCTGATTTGGCATTTGCAGGCGTCCGGTTCAAGAACCAAGTGTTCCGGTCGCCGTCTCGCACGGTTACGGCCCGCGGTTTTTCGACCGCGATGACGACTTAATCCTGTGATATGAATACGGCAAGGAACGAACAAGGACGGACGGCGTTGCTCCAACAGCGACCGTTCGGGATTTGAGCCATGAACAAGCTGCATTTTGCCGTGCCGGTGCGCATTACCGGCCTTTTGGGGCACTCCATCGAGGAAATCTACAGCGTCGGCCAGGCCCTGGACTTTCTCCAGGAATGGCCCACTGGCAGGCAGGGACCGCTGTATCAGGCGGCGTTCGACGCCTGCTTCGGCGCCAGCGTCGACGTAGTTTCGACCGAGGAGGCCCAGCGCGCCTTTTCCGCCTTCTGCCGCGTCAGCGGCATCATGGCCAAGGACATGATGCCGCCCGGCGAGGCGGATACGCGTCCCAGTTCGCTGCCGGTCTGACGGCGAAGGTTACAGGCTGAAGGTCCAGAACACGCAGGCAAGCGTCGCCGCCAAAAAGACGACCACGGCGAGGCTGCGCAGCAGAATGTTTCGCCGGAACTCGTTGATGCACAGATGGCCGGCCGCAACGACCGCGACGAACAGGAAACGCCAGTTCCACAGCACCCACGGCGCCTGGCGCTGCCCGAAGGCCCACTGCGCGGCAACCGTCCCGACAATGGTGGCAAAGAGGATGACCACCGCCCAGAACAGCGGATCGGCGGCGTTTTTCAGCACCATGCCGGCGGCTCGGATCGGCAGCACCATCATCAGCATCGCACTGAAGAAATAGATCGCCGCAAGCGGGATGAACGTCGCCGCATTGGCGATTTCGTCGAGCCTTTTGGCACCGAGCGCACCGAACGGGTAGCCGTGGCGCGCCACCGCGAGGCACAGCGCCATCAGGAGCCCGGTCAGTACGGCCACCAGCGCGAATGAGGTGAGGGTTCTGCTCATGACGATCCTTGCCTTGGCGGTTGCGCGAGGCTCGTCCTAGCCGATTGTCGTAAATGGCCGGTAAGGATCGGGCGACCGGCTAGTAGGCGTTTTCGGTGTTCAGCAGGCGGATCGGAGTCAGGAACAGGATTTTCAGGTCGAACAGCAGCGACCAGTTCTCGATATAATAGAGGTCGTATTCGGTGCGCTTGCGGATCTTTTCGTTGGTGTCCATTTCACCGCGCCAGCCGTTGATCTGCGCCCAGCCGGTCACGCCGGGCTTGACCCGGTGGCGGGCGAAGTAGCCGTCGACCACCTCGTTATAGAGAAGGTTGTGCGACTGCGCGGCGATGGCGTGCGGGCGCGGCCCCACCAGCGACAGCGAACCGAACAGCGCGTTGAAGAACTGCGGCAGTTCGTCAATCGAGGTCTTGCGGATAAAACGGCCGACGCGGGTAACGCGCGGGTCGTTCCGGGTCACCGTTTTCTTCGCGGTCGGGTCGGACTGTTCGACATACATGGAGCGGAATTTGTAGACTTCGATTACCTCGTTGTTGAAGCCGTGCCGCTTCTGGCGAAACAGCACCGGGCCCTTGCTGTCGAGCTTGATGGCAATGGCCGTCGCCAGCATCACGGGAGAAAGCACGATGATGCCGATGATCGAAAGCACGATGTCGAACACCCGCTTGGCGACCGAATCCCAGTCGTTGATCGGCTTGTCGAAGATGTCGAGCATCGGCACCGAACCGATGTAGGAATAGGCGCGCGGGCGGAATTTCAACTCGCTGGAGTGAGCGGAAAGGCGGATGTCGACCGGAAGCACCCAAAGCGTCTTGAGCAGTTGAAGCACCCGCGCCTCGGCCGTGATCGGCAGCGACACGATCAGCATGTCGATGCGCGCGATACGGGCGAACTGAATCAGTTCCGAGATGGTGCCGAGCTTCGGATAGCCGGCGACGATCGGCGGCGAGCGCGTATCGTCGCGGTCGTCGAAGATGCCGCAGATGCGGATGTCGTTATAGGCCTGCTGCTCGACCGAGCGGATAAGCTGCTCGGCCGCCTTGCCGCCGCCGACGATGACGGCGCGGCGCTCCATGTGCCCGTCGCGCGCCCATCGCCGGATCAGCCGGGCCATGTAAAGGCGCAGGCCGAAGATGAGCGCGAACCCGACTACGAACCACAGCCCGAACAGAAGCCGCGAATAATTGCCGGACGCCTTCAACAGGAAGGCCGCCACCGCCATCAGCGCGAAACTCGCCGACCACACCAGGAGGATGCGGGTAAAGCTTTGCAGCGGCCGCATCAGGGCCGGCACCTGGTAGCAGTCGCCGATGTCCAGCAGCGCCACCGTAAGCAGCGAGATGGCGGCCGTGATCAGGGTGTATTCCCAGGCCAGATAGGTGAAGAAGCCGAGATAGACGATGTAGATCGTTACACCGGACAGGAACAGAAGCGAAAATTCCACCAGCCGCAGGACGCCGCTGACCATGACCGGGGACATGGTGTCGCGGCGGTACTGGGAGGCGACCTGCTTCGCAACCGCATTGAGGTCGGGCGAGGGCTTGTTGTCGGCCGGCCTTTCCAAGCGCTGGACCGCCTCCCGGGAAAAGCGATGCGGGGCGTCGATATTGTTCATGAAAGTTGTCCGTAAGCTTCCTCTCTCCCTACCAAAGGAGAGCTAAGAAACCCTTGAAACAACTGCTTGCTTTGGAACGGTTTTATCCGTCTACGGCCACGGCCGGCTCAGCGATGCCGGTCGCAGGAAGATAATGGGAGGCGGGCTACGCAATACCTGAAAACCCGCAATGGTGAGCCGGACAGCGCCCCGACACCGGGCGCGTGTTCGACCGCAATTCAGTTGAAACCGGTAATTCTGGCCGCCTTGCCGCCGGTCCATCAGAACAGGCGCTCGCGGACATAGATCGTGTCGCCGGGCAGCAGCGGATCGGATGTCCGGACACGTCCGGTGATCACCTTGCCGTTGATGTCGCGGGTGATGTCGACGCTTTCCTGGTTGGCGCGCGGCGTATAGCCGCCGGCTATCGCCACCGCTTTCTGCACCGTCAGGCCAGGCACGTAGGAATACTGGCCGGAGGCGCCCACTTCGCCCATCACGAAGATCGGCCGGTAGCGGTCGATCTCGACCGTAACGTCGGGGCTGCGCAGGTAACCCTGGCTCAGCTTGTTGGCGATCGTGGCTTCCAGTTGCTGGGCGGTGTGGCCGCGCGCCGGGATGGCGCCGACGAGCGGGAAGGCGAGATAGCCGGACTGGTCGACGCTGTAGGTGTTGGAAAGGCCTTCCTGCTCGAACACCGTGACACGTACGCGGTCGCCGGCGCCGAGGCGGTAGGGCTCGTTGAGCACCTTGTGGAAGGCCTCCGGCGCCGGCTTGTAGCTCGAACAGCCGGCGACCGCCGAGACGGCAAGCAATGCGCTGAACAGATGGGCAATGCTTTTCATTGCGGGACAGAGACCTTCGACTCGCCAGCCAGGGGATGGCCAGCCTCAATCGTCAGGATTCGTTATCGCCCTGTTAGGGTTAATGGCCGGTAAAAACCGGCAGATTCGGCCGGGTCACCGGCAAGGTACGGGTTTCAGCTTTTGGGGCCGGGCTCGATGATCAGCCATTTGATGATGCCCATGGCCGGCAGTACCCAGAGCAGGCCGCTGAACAGGAAGAAGAGGAGATGGACGAGGGGGCCGGATTGCGAAAGCTGTGCCACCGCCACGATGGTCGCGACCACGGCATAGACGATGACCAGCGCTACCAGCAGCACGGTTCCGATCAGCTTTTTCAGGCGAATGGGCATTTTCCTGTCCCGTTGCTTTGTAGTCGCATAGAGCCTGTCGCAGGTCCGCGCAACCGGGGAAAGGCGGCGCGACGGCGTGCCGCGCCGCGCGGGCTTGTCAGGCCCCGCGCGATGGTCCACGACTGCGCCGATTTTCGATCTGTCTGGGAAAAGCTCGATGGCTGCCACCGCCGCTGCCGTATCCGTCGCGGGCAAGGACCGTGTTTTGCGCCACCGCGCCGCTGTGCGCTGGTGGCTTTATGCCGTCCTTCTGGTGCTGTTTTCGCTGGTGATCGTCGGCGGCGCGACCCGCATGACCGAGTCTGGCCTGTCGATCACTGAATGGAAGCCCATCCATGGCGTCATCCCGCCGCTGAGCGACGCCGAATGGCAGGAGGAGTTCCAGAAATACCAGCAGATTCCTCAATATGCGCAGATGAACCAGGACATGACCCTGGATGGTTTCAAGACCATCTTCTGGTGGGAATGGGCGCATCGCCTGCTGGCGCGCGGCGTCGGCTTCATCTTTGCGCTGCCGCTTCTCTTTTTCGCGGCGACGCGCCGGATCGAGCGCGGGTTGGCGCCCAAGCTGGTCGGCATCCTGCTGCTTGGCGGCTTGCAGGGCGCGGTCGGCTGGTGGATGGTGAAGTCCGGCCTGGTCGACCGCGTCGAGGTCAGCCAGTACCGGCTGGCCACGCACCTGACGCTGGCGGCCTTCATCTTTACCGCCACCATGGTGGTGGCGCGGGGGCTGGCGCCGCATTCCGAGCCGGCGGCGGACCGGCCGATGCAGCGTCTGGCAGGGTTTCTCGTACTTCTGGTGCTGATCCAGCTTTATCTCGGCGGCTTGGTCGCCGGGCTTCGCGCCGGTCTTACCTACAACACCTGGCCGTTGATGGACGGTCGGCTGATACCGGGCGACCTGTTCATCATCGAGCCCTTCTGGCGCAATCTTTTCGAGAATCCGAAGACCGTGCAGTTCATCCATCGCATCGGTGCCTATGTCGTCTTTCTGGTGGCGCTCTGGCAGATGATCCTCACCTTCCGCCGCGAGCCGGGAACCACCCATGCGCGCCGTTCCGTGGTGCTGTTTGCCCTGGTCACCGCGCAGGCCGCGATCGGCATCGCCACGCTCCTGATGCACGTACCGATGGACGTGGCGCTGACCCATCAGGCTTTCGCGCTGGTGGTGCTGGGCTTTGCAGCCGCCCACTGGCGCGGCACCAAGGGCGCTTATCCGCTGCCTGAGCGAGCCTGATCAGGAGCCGGCGCGAACCGAGCGGACCGCCGAGGCGATGGCCAGTTCGCGCGACTCGTCCTTTTCGTTGCCGTCCTCGCCGTGCCAGGCGGCCGACAGGCAGCCATAGGCGAAGGCGAAGTCGAGCAGGCGGCAAAGGTCGAGTTTCAGGGCCTGGGATAAAATTTTCGCCATGCGGGTAATTCGCTGCGGATCTGCGCACAGCGCATCTCGGTCGAGCGGATTGTAGAACAGATTGGCGGCGTCGAAGCAGGGGTCGCCGAGCACGCCCTTCGGGTCGATGGAAAGCCAGCCGCGCGGGCCGAAAACGATGTTGTCGTGGTGCAGGTCGCCATGCAGCGGAAGCGCCGATCGAGTGCTTTCAAGCAGGAGATCGGCCGTCGACGCCGCCTGCCGATAACTGTCGTCGTTTCCCGAACCGCTCGCCTTGCACGCTCGTGCAAACAGCGCATCGAACCGCTGGCGCAGCGGCTGAAGCTGTGGTGGGGCAGGGTGCTGCGACGGGCCGTGGAGCCGCAACAGCACATCCGCGGCGATTTCGGTGGCGGCATCGTCGCCGTCGGCATCGAGCACGCTCGTCAGCAGCCGCTCGCCGCCATATTCGAGCAGCATGTCGCTGCCCTCGACATCGAGCAGGCGGACCGCGCCGTCGCCGCTCCGCCATCGAAGGAAATGAGCGCCGCGCAACTCGTCCCCGACGTCGTCGAACGGCTTCAGCGCCTTGACGACGGCGACACTGTCGTCCTTGCGCAAGACCTTCCAGATGCGGCTTGAAAATGTTTCGGCGATCAGTTCCTCGCCGCAGATGTTCCAGCGGCGCGGAAAGGCGCGCGGCTCCTTCAAGAAGGAAGGCCGAGCATCAGACCCAGGTTCTGCACCGCCGCTCCCGAGGCACCCTTGCCGAGGTTGTCGTAGATGGCAACCAGCAGGGCTTGCGCCTTGTCGTCGTTGGCGAAGACATAGAGCTTCATGCGGTTGGTGCCGTTGAAAAGCTCCGGATCGATTTCCGGCAGCCGCTCTACCTTCTCGAACGGCGCGACCTCGACGACGCCGCCGTCGATGGCGGCGAAATGGTCGGCGATTGCCGCATGAATCTCGGCTCCGCGCGGCACGCGGCCAAGCCCGCCAAGCTGCAGGGGCACCACCGTCAGCATTCCTTGCGCGAAATTGCCGACCGCCGGCTGCATGATCGGGTCATGGGAAAGCCGGCCGTAGGCCTTGATTTCGGGCACGTGCTTATGGTGCAGCGTCAGCCCGTAGGGGAAGAATTCCGGCGCATCCTCGCCCTTGGCGACGTAATCCTCGATCATCGGCCGCCCGCCGCCGGAATAGCCGGTGACGCCGTTGATGGTGACCGGATAATCGGCCGGCAGCAGCCCGGCCTCGACCAGCGGCCGCAGCGTGGCGATCGGCCCCTGCGGCCAGCAGCCGGGATTGGCGACGCGCCTGGCCGAGGCAATCGCCGCAGGCTGCGCCTTGTCCATCTCGGCAAAGCCGTAGGTCCAGCCCTCGGCCACGCGATGCGCGGTCGAGGCATCGATGACGCGGGTGGTGTCGTTCTCGATCAGCGAGACGCTTTCGCGCGCCGCGTTGTCGGGCAGGCACAGGATGGCGACATCGGCGGCGTTGAGGTACTCGGCGCGCGCCTCTCGCTCCTTGCGCCGCTCCGTTGGGATCGAGATGACCTCCAGGTCCTCGCGCCCGGCCAGAAGGGTGCGGATCTGCAACCCCGTGGTGCCGTGTTCGCCATCGATGAATATTTTCGGTTTCATTGCCGTCAGCCTGCCAGAAAATGCCGTTCGTTCAAGGTTATATGCCGCTTCCCGGATTCAAAGCATCAACGCCGGGTTCGCCGCCGTCGAGCCTCGCCTTCCGTTCCGCCAGCAGGCCGAGATACTGCATGGCGATGGTTGAGGCGGCAATGGCCGTTATATCGGCATGATCGTAGGCCGGCGCAACCTCGACGACGTCGGCGCCGACGAGATCGATCTGGCCAAGCTGCCGCAGCGTCGACAGGATTTTGGCTGAAGACGGCCCGCCCGCCACCGGCGTGCCGGTTCCCGGCGCATAGGCCGGGTCGAGGCAGTCGATGTCGAACGTCAGGTAGGTCTTGCGGCCGGCCGTGCGTTCCACGATGGCATAGGCGATGTCGGAAGCCCGCATCTCCTCGATCTCGTAGCCGTAGAGGATTTTTATCCCGAACGTTTCCGGCGCGTGCGTGCGGATGCCGACCTGGATCGAGCGGTCGGGATCGATGATCCCTTCCTTGACGGCGCGGCCGACGAAGGAGCCGTGGTCGATGCGCTTGCCGTCGTCGGGCCAGGTGTCCTGGTGAGCGTCGAACTGCACCAGCGCCAGCGGGCCGTGGATCGCCGCATGCGCCTTGAGCAGCGGCCAGGTGACGAAATGGTCGCCGCCGAGTGTCAGCAGGAAGGCGCCCGACTTCAGGATCTTCGAGGCTTCGCGCTCGATGGTCGCCGGCGTCTTCTGGTGGTTGCCGCTGTCGAGCAGGCAATCGCCGTAGTCGGCCACCGCCAGCTTCTCGAACAGGTCGCGGTCGAACGGATATTGCGGATCGTTGTCGAAGATGGCGGAGGCGCGGCGGATTGCCTGCGGCCCGAAGCGGGCGCCCGGCCGGTTGGTGACGGCTGCGTCGAAGGGAATGCCCCAGACGACCGCATCTGCACCCTTGACGTCCTTGGTGTATTTGCGCCGCATGAAGGATAGCGCCCCGGCATAGGTCGGCTCGGACGAGGCCCCCAGTTTGCTGCGCGCGGTAAAGGCGTTGTCGATGTTGCTGTTCGCCATCACGGCTCCTCGATTGCTCAGCGATGCGGTTGACGAATTCGACCGGAAAGGCGCGTATAGAAGCAAAAGCGCGCCAGGAGAAGCGCCAAGGGCGCGACGCCCGATAAATGCCCGCGCACCACGGCTGCTTTCGCGCCACAGATGCGCTGGGCATCGCTCCCGGCAATCCCCACCTGAGGGCTCATGAAGATGCTACAGACCGCAGCCGGTTCCGGTGAATTCGATGACGGAGCCGCAAAGCTTGCCGCGTTGCGCCGCACCAAGTTCATCGCGGTCGCTTCGCTCGGCCTGTGCGTCGCCGTGTTTGCCGTCGCAAGGTCGCTGCAGGGGCGCTATCCGTGGCTGGCGTTCGTCGCCGCATTCGCCGAGGCGGCCACCATCGGCGGCCTGGCGGACTGGTATGCGGTGGTGGCGCTGTTTCGCCGGCCGCTCGGCCTGCCGATCCCTCACACCGCCATTATTCCCGCGAACAAGGATCGCATCGCCGACAATCTCGGCCGCTTCATCGAGGCCAATTTCCTGGCGCCCGGCCCGGTCCGGGAGAAACTCGATGAGGTCGATTTCGCGGCGCTTGTCGCCGACTGGCTTTCGGATGGGGAACGCGCCGCCGGCCTGTCGCGTTTCGTCGCCCGCCTCGTGCCGCAGATGCTGGACGCCATCGAGCAATCGGGCCTGCGCGGCTTCTTCGCCCGGCGCATGATGGAGCAACTTGAGCGGATCGAACTTGCGCCGCTGGCGGGCGAACTGCTGTCGGCCTTCACCGAGGAACGTCGCCACCAGAAACTGTTCGATGAGTTCACGCGCGTGGTCGGCCGTTTTCTCAACGACGAGCAGGCGCTGGCTTCCATGCGCGAGAAAATCCGCGAGGAACTGCCGTCGCTGTTCAACCTTTTCCGCGCCGACGCCTATCTCCTCAACAAGATCGTCGCCTCCGCCGGCTCCTTGCTGGAAGAGGTGAGGGCGGACCCGGACCATCCGATGCGGGCGGAGTTCGACCGCTTCGTCGAAACCTTCGTCGAACGGCTGAAGACCTCGAAGAGCTACGCCCGGCGCGCCGAGAAGATGAAGCGCGACTTCCTTGCCCGCCCGCAACTGCGCGACATCGCAGACGCGACATGGGCAAGTCTTCGCACCTTCATCGAACAGGATGCCGGGGCGCCCGATTCGGCGATCCGGGCGCATCTCGCCGGCATGTTCGTGGAGGTGGGGAAGCACCTCACCCACGACGCCGATATCCGCGCCGATATGAACAGGGGTTTTGTCGTCGCGCTGTCGTCATTCGTGGAAAGCCAGAAGAGCGGCGTGTCCAGGTTTATCGGCGATCAGGTGAAACGCTGGAACCTCGCCGAACTGACCCGGCTGATCGAGATCAACATCGGGCGCGACCTGCAATATATCCGCTTCAACGGCATGATCGTCGGCGGGCTTGCCGGGCTGATGCTCCATTCGGCCGAGGTGTTGCTGTTCTTCGATTGACGCTGGCGGCGCCATGTCTATTCTCGCAACCGTCAAGGCTGACGCAGGGAGAAGACGACCATGGCCAAGCAATCGGCAGCACCTTCCTTCATGGATATGTTCGCGAAATTCGGCCATGACCTGCGGCTTCCGAATATCGATGTCGACGCTATTCTCGAACACCATCGCAAGAACATCGAGGCGCTGGAGAAGTCGGCGAAGGCGTCAGCCGCCGGTGCTGCCTCGCTGATCGCCAGGCAGCGGGAGATGCTGGAGGAATCGTTGCGCGAAGCCACCGCCATGGCCGACAGCTACCGCAAGCCCGGGACCCCGCGCGAGATCGCGGCAAGGCAGACCGAATTTGCCCGGAAAGCTTTTGAAAGCGCGCTGGGCAATGCCGGCGAGGTTGCCGATCTGGTCGGCAAGACCGGCGCCGAATCCCTCGACATCTTGCGCGAGCGCATCAAGCAGGCCATGGCGGAAGTCCGCGACGGATACGAGAAGTTGAACAAGGCCTGATCGCTAAGGGCGCGGACCAACAGGATCGATACGGGGAACCCAGGCAGCCGAACCGGGTTGGTGTGGGTAGCCTGCCTGAGTGTCAGGGCGGGCTAAAGGAGTGGAGCAGAACAACGGCATGAAGCGGACACCGCCGACCTATGAGCAACTCAGGACGATGGAAGGCCAGGAACTCGGCGTCTCGGACTGGATGGTGGTCGACCAGGAACGGATCGACCAGTTCGCCGAATGCACCGGCGACCGCCAGTGGATTCATACCGATCCGGAGCAGGCGAGGCGAAGGAGCCCGTTTCGCACCACCATCGCGCACGGCTACCTCACCTTGTCGATCATCGGCTGCCTCAGCCAGGAAATGGGCGTGATCCCGGAGAACACGCAGGCGGCCTTCAACTACGGTCTCAACAAGGTGCGCTTCATGAGCCCCGTCAAGGCGGGCTCACGGGTCAGGCTGCGGGCCACCCTGGTCAAGATGGAAGACAAGGGGCCGGGCCAGTACCTGATGACGGTCGCCAATACGATCGAGATCGAGGGCGAGGAAAAACCGGCGCTGGTGGCCGAGACACTGGCCATGTTCTACGAACGCCGCAACAAGAGGGCGGTTTCGGCCTGATCGCCGCTACCCCGTAACCAGCGCCCTGACGCCGTCGGCGACGAATTGCACGGCCAGCGCCGCCAGGATGACGCCGAGCAGCCGCGTCAGGATCGAGCGGCCCGTCTGCCCGAGGAAATGGTCGATATGCTCGGAAAGGACGAACACCAGATAGGTGATGACCAGGCAGGCCAGGATGATGCCGACGAGCGCGACCTGCGCCGCAAACCCCTGGAAGGAGCCTGAGAGCAGCACCGTCGCCGAGATCGCGCCTGGCCCCGCGATCAGCGGGATCGCCAGCGGGAAGGCGGCGATGTTGTGGATCATGTCCTTGGTGATGGCTACGTCGGAAATCTTTTCCTTCCGGTCCTGCCGCCGCTCGAACACCATCTCGAAGGCGATGAAGAACAGCAGGAACCCGCCGGCGACGCGGAAGGCGGGCAGCGTGATGCCGAATACGGACAGGATCGAGGCGCCGGCCACCGCAAACAGCGCCATCACCGCAAAGCCGATGATCGAGGCGCGGATGGAAACCTGCCGGCGCTCGCTGCGGTTCATGCCGCGTGTCACCGCCAGGAAAAGCGGCGCCAGTCCGGGCGGGTCGATGGTCACGAGGATCGTGACGAACGCATTGAAAAGGCTGTCTAAACTCGGCACTGGCGGCTCTCCCCCCGCCCACAGGCTAGCCTGTTCGAAAACGCCGCGCCAGTGCCGCCGCCGCGATGTTTGGAAAGAAACGCCGAGCCTCGCGCGGGCCAACTGTCGCAGTTTCGGGCAATGGCGCATATCCATTTGAAATACCGACAGAAATCAGCGTTGGAAAACGGCCGGCAAAGTTGGAGAAATCGGTCGGCTTCCTATATAAACAATGAGTGATTCCTTTATCTCGCGTGATCCAATTTGACTGACCAGAATCCATCTAGCGGCGCCGCAGGCGGCCCGACGGACATCGAACCCGTTTCCATCATCGAGGAGATGCAGCGCAGCTACCTCGATTATGCGATGAGCGTGATCGTCAGTCGTGCGCTCCCCGACGTGCGCGACGGCCTCAAGCCGGTGCATCGGCGCATCCTCTATGCGGCGCATGAGAGCGGCTATCACTGGAACCGCAAATACGTGAAGTCGGCCCGGCCCGTCGCCGACGTCATGGGTAAATACCACCCGCACGGCGATGCCTCGATCTACGACGCCCTGGTGCGCATGGCGCAGGACTGGTCGCTGCGCGTGCCGATGATCGACGGGCAGGGCAATTTCGGCTCCATCGACGGTGACCCGCCGGCGGCGATGCGCTACACCGAGGCGCGCCTGACCAAGGTGGCGCACGAGCTGCTGGAAGACATCGACAAGGAAACCGTCGACTGGCAGGACACCTACGACGCTTCCGCGCAGGAGCCGCGCGTGCTGCCTGCGCGCTTCCCCAACCTTCTGGTCAACGGCTCCGGCGGCATCGCGGTCGGCATGGCCACCAACATTCCGCCACATAACCTCACGGAAGTGTGCGACGGCGCCATGGCGCTGATCGACAATCCGGGCATGAGCCTGCCCGACCTCATGGAAATCGTTCCCGGGCCGGATTTCCCGACCGGCGGCGTCGTGCTCGGCCGCTCCGGCATCTACAGCGCCTATTCGAGCGGGCGCGGCTCCATCGTCATGCGCGGCAAGGTTCATGTCGAGCCGCGCGGCAACGACCGTGAATCCATCGTCGTCACCGAAGTACCCTATCAGGTGAACAAGGCGACGATGATCGAGAAGATGGCCGAACTGGTGCGCGACAAGCGCATCGAGGGCATCTCCGACATTCGCGACGAGAGCGACCGCCAGGGCTATCGCGTCGTGGTCGAGCTGAAGCGCGACGCCAACGCCGAGGTCATCCTCAACCAGCTTTACCGCTTCACGCCGCTGCAGACCTCCTTCGGCGCCAACATGGTGGCGCTGAACGGCGGCAAGCCGGAAGTGATGACGCTGATCGACATGCTCAAGGCCTTCATCGGCTTCCGCGAGGAAGTGGTGAGCCGGCGCACCAAGTACCTGCTGAAAAAGGCGCGCGACCGCGCCCATATCCTTGTCGGCCTGGCGATTGCCGTCGCCAATATCGACGAGGTGATCAAGCTGATCCGCACCGCGCCTGATCCGCAGACGGCGCGCGAGCAACTGATGGAGCGCCGCTGGCCGGCCCTCGATGTCGACGCGCTGATCCGCCTGATCGACGACCCGCGCCACCGCATCAACGAGGACGGCACCTACAATCTCTCGGAAGAGCAGGCGCGCGCCATTCTCGAATTGCGGCTGCAACGGCTGACCGCGCTCGGCCGCGACGAGATCGCCGACGAGTTGAACACGATCGGCACCGAAATCGCGGATTACCTGGACATCCTGTCGTCGCGCGCCCGCATCCAGCAGATCGTCAAGGACGAGTTGATCGCCGTACGCGACGAGTTCGGTACGCCGCGCCGCACGGAAATCACCGATGCCGGCTCGGACATGGACGACGAGGACCTGATCCAGCGCGAGGATATGGTCGTCACCGTCAGCCACACCGGCTACATCAAACGCGTGCCGCTGTCGCTCTACCGGGCGCAGCGCCGTGGTGGCAAGGGCCGCTCCGGCATGTCGACCAAGGACGAGGATTTCGTCACCCGCCTGTTCGTCGCCAACACGCACACGCCGGTGCTGTTCTTCTCCTCGCGCGGCATCGTCTACAAGGAAAAGGTCTGGCGCCTGCCCATCGGCAGCCCGCAATCGCGCGGCAAGGCGCTGATCAACATGCTGCCGTTGCAACAGGACGAGCGCATCACCACCATCATGCCGCTGCCGGAGGATGAGGATAGCTGGGGCGAGCTCGACGTGATGTTCGCCACCACGCGCGGCACCGTGCGCCGCAACAAGCTGTCGGACTTCGTCCAGGTCAACCGCAACGGCAAGATCGCGATGAAGCTGGAGGAGGAAGGCGACGAGATTCTCGGCGTCGAGACCTGCACCGACAATGACGACGTGCTGCTGACCGCGAGTTCCGGCCAGTGCATTCGCTTCCGGGTCAGTGACGTGCGCGTGTTCCAGAGCCGTAATTCGGTCGGCGTGCGCGGCATCGCGATGGGAGACGCGGATCGGGTCATCTCGATGTCGATCATCGAGAACGTCGATGCCGGCCCGTCCGAGCGCGCCGCCTACCTGAAGCGCTCGGCCGCTGAACGCCGGCTGCTTTCCGGCAATGGCGAGGAAGAGGAAATCGCGCTCACCAACGAGGACGTCGGCGAGGAGGCGCAGCTTTCCGACGAGCGCTATGAGGAACTCAAGGCGCATGAGCAGTTCGTGCTGACGGTGACGGAATTCGGCTACGGCAAGCGTTCGTCGTCCTACGATTTTCGTGTCATCGGCCGCGGCGGCAAGGGCATCCGCGCCACCGACGTCTCCAAGGTGGACGAGATCGGCCGGCTGGTGGCGGCGTTCCCGGTCGGCGACGACGACCAGATCATGCTGGTTTCGGACGGCGGCACGGTGATCCGCGTGCCGGTCCACGGCATCCGCTTCGCCAGCCGCGCCACCAAGGGCGTCACCATCTTCAACACGGCCGAAGGCGAGAAGGTGGTTTCGGTCGAACGGATTTCGGAACCGAGTTCCGACGAGGACTCTGAGGACGAAGGAACGGGTGAGACGCCGGCCGATACCGGGCCGGAAGAAGAGGGGAAGTGATTGGCCTGCCCTGCACGCTGACCGGAGAGCCGGCCGGCGTGCCGGCAGGGTGGGACTGCCTAGCGGCGGCGAATACCGAAGGCGTCGGGGCGTCGGTCCCTAGCCTTGATTTGAATGCGTTGCGCCTCCTGGTGCAGGCCGAACAGGGTTGCGACCAGCATGGCGACGGTCATGGCTATGGCAAGCATGTAGATCATCATGGTCCTAGTCTCCTGCCTCGTTAACGTTCAAGTAGGGATTCGGTTTCATGTCGCTAAGGGTCACGTTAGTGAACCATCCGTGAAGCAAGTGTGATCGGCCTGTTCATCTGGCGTTCATGCGCGTCCCTCCGATTGCCTTTGTCCGAGCCTGTCTCTACAAGCACCTGCCATGATCGAACGCATCGCTCTTTACGCCGGCTCCTTCGACCCGTTGACCAACGGCCATCTCGACGTGCTGAAAGCCTCGCTGGCGGTCGCCGACGTGGTTTACGCCGCGATCGGCATCCATCCGGGCAAGACACCGTTGTTTTCGTTCGAGGAACGGGTGGCCCTCATCGAGGCGGCCGCGCGTGAGGAACTCGGCAGGGATGCCGCGCGCATCAAGGTCGTCGCCTTCGACGGGTTGGTGATCGCGGCGGCCAGGGCGAATAACGCCTCGATCATGATCCGCGGCCTGCGCGACGGCACCGACCTCGACTATGAGATGCAGATGGCGGGCATGAACGAGACCATGGCGCCCGACCTGCAAACCGTGTTTTTGCCGGCGAGCCCTTCCGTGCGCACGATTACCGCCACATTGGTGCGCCAGATAGCCTCCATGGGCGGGGACATCCGCCCCTTCGTGCCGGCAGCGGTGGCCGGTGCGCTCATCGCCAAATTCCCGAAACAGGATTCGCCCGCATGATGCAGTTCATGAAAGCCGTCGCTTCGCTGGTCGTTCTTGCCGGCCTGTTGACCGCGTCGCATTCGGCCTTTGCCGCCGATCCGGAAAACACGATGGTCATCACGCTCAAGGACGGCGACGTGACGGTGGCGCTGCGCCCCGATCTCGCCCCCAAGCATGTGGCGCAGATCAAGAAGCTGGTCCGCGACGGCTCGTACGACAATGTCGCCTTCCACCGTGTCATCGACGGTTTCATGGCGCAGACCGGCGACGTCCAGTATGGCGACATGGAAGACGGCTATAACGCCGAGGCGGTCGGCACCGGCGGCTCCGACCTGCCGAACCTGCCGGCGGAATTTTCCACCAGCGAGCATTTCGTGCGCGGGGTTGTCGGCATGGCCCGCGCCCAGGACCCGAACTCGGCCAATTCGCAGTTCTTCATCATGTTTGCGCCGGCACCCTTCCTCGATGGCCAGTACACCATCGTCGGCACGGTCGAGAGAGGCATGGAGGCGGTGGACAAGATCAAGCGGGGCGACGAGGCGCAGAACGGCGTCGTCACCGACCCCGACCGGATGATCAAGGTGCGCATCGCCGCCGACAGCCAGTAGTCCAACCCCGGTAATCCAATCAAAGAACCGATATTAGAAGGAAATTTTGAACATGGCTGAAATCAAGGACCCCGAAAACGCCCTGATCATGGAAACGACCAAGGGCAAGGTCGTCATCGAACTGTTCCCGGACCTCGCGCCCGGCCATGTCGGCCGCATCAAGGAACTGACGCGCGAAGGCGCCTATGACGGCGTCGTGTTCCACCGCGTCATCGAAGGCTTCATGGCACAGACCGGCGACGTCAAGTTCGGCAAGTCGGGCGGCAAGGATTTCGCACCGTCGCGCGCCGGCATGGGCGGCTCCGACAAGCCGGACCTCAAGGCCGAGTTCTCCAACGTCAACCATGGCCGCGGCACCTGCTCGATGGCGCGCGCGCAGAACCCGAACTCGGCCAACTCGCAGTTCTTCATCTGCTTTGCCGACGCTTCCTTCCTCAACCGCCAGTACACCGTCTGGGGCCAGGTCATCGAGGGCATGGAGAACGTCGACAAGATCAAGCGCGGCGAGCCGGTCCAGGACCCCGACAAGATCGTATCGATGAAGGTGGCGGCCGACGTAGCGGCCTGAGAACGGCATCGTGGCGGGGTTGCTTTGGCCGTTGCTCGGCGTGCTGGCGGGCGCGTTCGTCGCCATCCAGGCGCCGATCAACGCCGAGTTGGCGCGCGGCCTCGGCTCCACCCTGGCCGCAGCCGCCATATCGTTCCTGTCCGGCGCGATCGTTCTTGGCTTGGTGACGTTGGTCGTCGCCCGTACCCAGGATGCGACGATCGCGTGGCGTGAGCCGCAACTTTGGCTGTTCGTGATTGGCGGCTGCCTTGGCGCGATGTATGTCACGACCAGCATCGTGCTCATTCCGCGCCTCGGCACCGCGGCCTTGATGGCCTTCCTGATTACAGGGCAACTGATCGCCGGTATCGCGGTGGACCGCCTTGGCTTGCTGGGGGTTGCCGTGCGAGAAGTCTCGGTCGGCCGTATCGCCGGGGCGCTGCTTCTGGTTACCGGTGCGGTGATGGTACGGTATCTCTGATGCGTGTCGACCTGTTCGATTTCAACCTGTCTGAGGAGCGTATTGCCCTGAGGCCGGCTTCCCCGCGCGACAGCGCCCGTTTGCTGCTGGTCGAGCCCGGCAGGGGCGTGGAGGACAGGATCGTGCGCGACCTGCCGTCGCTGCTGCGCCGGGGCGACGTGCTCGTCTTCAACGACACCAAGGTTCTGCCGGCGCAGTTGAAGGGCGTGCGACGCCGTGGCGATGCGGTGGCCGAGGTCGAGGCCACGCTGCATATGCGCACCGCGCCCGACCGCTGGCTGGCCTTCATGCGGCCCGGCAAGAGGATTGCCGCCGGCGACCGCGTGCATTTCGGCCATGACGGCAACTCGTGCTTCCTCGGCCAGTTGGACGCTACCGTGCTGGAAAAGCGCGAGGCCGGCGAAGTGCTGCTCGGCTTCGACGTTTCGGGGCCGTTCCTGGACGAGGCCCTGCATGGCGTCGGCCATATCCCGCTGCCGCCTTATATCGCTTCGAAGCGCGACGACGACGAGCGCGACCTTCGCGACTACCAGACGATCTACGCTAACGAGGAGGGCGCTGTCGCGGCACCCACCGCCGGCCTGCATTTCACGCCCGAACTTTTTTCGGCGCTCGATGCCGCCGGCATAGAGCGCCGGTTCGTGACGCTCCATGTCGGGGCCGGCACGTTCCTGCCGGTCAAGGCCGACGACACCAGCGACCACAGGATGCACGCCGAGATCGGCCACGTGCCCGCCTCTGTAGCCGCTGCGCTGAACGCGGCGAAGGAGCGGGGAGGGCGCATCGTCGCCGTCGGCACCACCTCGCTGCGGCTACTCGAAAGCGCGGTGGATGCGGAAGGCCGGGTACAGCCGTGGTCGGGTTCGACCGATATTTTCATCACGCCTGGCTACCGCTTCAGGACGGCCGACATGCTGATGACCAATTTCCACCTGCCGCGCTCGACGCTGTTCATGCTGGTTTCGGCGTTTTCGGGGCTGGAGACCATGCGCGCGGCCTATGCGCACGCCATCGAAAACGGCTACCGCTTTTATTCCTATGGCGATTCCAGCCTGCTGGTCAGGCAGCAGCCATGAGCGACATCTTCTCCTTCAAGCTCCTCGCCACCGACGGCAAGGCGCGGCGCGGCGAGGTCTCCATGCCGCGCGGAACGATCCGCACCCCCGCCTTCATGCCGGTTGGCACCGGTGGCACAGTCAAGGCCATGTATATGGAGCAGGTGCGCGGCGTCGGCGCCGACATCATTCTGGGCAACACCTACCACCTGATGCTGCGGCCGGGTGCGGAGCGGGTGGCGAGGCTGGGCGGCCTGCACGAATTCGCGCGTTGGCCGCATCCGATCCTCACCGACAGCGGCGGCTTCCAGGTCATGTCGCTGTCGAAGCTGCGAAAACTGACCGAGCACGGCGTTACCTTCCGCTCGCATATCGACGGCGCGCCCTACGAGATGACGCCGGAGCGCTCGATCGAAATCCAGGGGCTGCTCGATTCCGATATCCAGATGCAGTTGGATGAATGCACGGCGCTGCCGGCCGTGCGCAAGGAAATCGAGCGCGCCATGGAATTGTCGCTGCGCTGGGCCGAGCGTTGCAAGGCGGCCTTCGGCGAGCAGCCGGGCAAGGCGATGTTCGGCATCGTGCAGGGCGGCGACGCGGCGGATTTGCGGGTGCGCTCAGCGCAGGCGCTCGCCGCCATGGATTTGAAGGGCTATGCCGTCGGCGGCCTGGCTGTCGGCGAACCACAGGCGGTGATGCTCGACATGCTAGACGTCACCTGTCCCGAACTGCCGGCGAACAAGCCGCGCTACCTGATGGGCGTCGGCACGCCGGACGATATTTTGAAGTCGGTGGCGCGCGGCATCGACATGTTCGATTGCGTGATGCCGACGCGTGCCGGACGCCATGGCTTGGCCTATACGCGGCGCGGCAAGGTCAACCTGCGCAACGCCCGCCATGCC
Organism: Mesorhizobium sp.; assembly: GCA_049650385.1. Classification (GTDB taxonomy): domain Bacteria; phylum Pseudomonadota; class Alphaproteobacteria; order Rhizobiales; family Rhizobiaceae; genus Mesorhizobium. The sequence continues at coordinate 50,707 of JBASAA010000034.1, read as the reverse complement.
GACGACCCACGCCCCCTGGACGAGGAAAGCGACTGCCCGGCCGCGCGCGACTATTCCCGCGCCTACCTGCACCATCTGGTGCGGTCGCAGGAAGCGCTGGGGGCGATGCTGCTGACTTGGAACAACCTTGCCTACTACCAGAAACTGATGCAGGACATCCGAGCTGCGATCGAGGCGCGGGGCTTTGCCGCCCGCGCCGCGGAAATTTCGGAAGGCTGGGCGCTGGGCGACATTCCCGCACGGTGATACGGCAATGCTTGAAAGCCGCGCGGCAGTTTGCGACAAGGACTCCGATGGGGTCGAGAGCTTGAACAGGACCAAGCCATGAAGGTGTTTTTCGTGCAGATCAAATGCGAACTGGGCAAGGCCTATGGGGTTGCCAGCGCGCTAGCCGACGCCGAGATCGCCTCCGAGATCTACTCGACCGCCGGTAACTACGACCTTCTTGCGAAATTCTACGTCGATGACGACGTCGATGTCGGCCACTTCGTCAACGAGAAGGTGCAGATTTTGCCCGATATCAAGGACACTTTTACGGTCGTTACCTTCCGGGCTTTCTGACCGCTATTCTCTATCGATCCCCATGGTCCGCGCACAAGGCCTTCCCTGCTTTCGTTTTTAGCCCTAGAAGACTAAAACGAAAGTGGAGTGAACTATGTTTCTTTCGTCGCGCCATTCGGAAATCGTGCAGATGGCCCGGGACGGCGGCCGGGTGCTGGTCGATGACCTGGCGGCCCATTTCCAGGTAACGCCCCAAACCATCCGCAAGGACCTCAACGAACTGTGCGACAAGCGCCTCTTGTCGCGCATCCACGGCGGCGCGCTGTTTCCCTCCGGAATCGAGAACATGGAGTATGAGGCGCGTCGGGGTATCGCCGCCGAGGAGAAGGAAGCCATCGGCCGCGCGGCGGCGGCCCTGATCCCGGACAACGCTTCCCTGTTCATCAACATCGGCACGACGACGGAAGCAGTGAGCACGGCGCTTCTGGACCATAAGGGCCTTATGGTCATCACCAACAACATCAACGTCGCCAACAGGATGCGCGTCTACCCCGCGATCGAGGTGGTGATCGCCGGCGGTGTCGTGCGCGGGGCCGACGGCGGCATCGTCGGCGAGGCCGCCGTCGATTTCATCCGCCAGTTCAAGGTCGACTATGCGGTCATCGGCGCCTCCGCGATCGACCATGACGGCGCGCTGCTCGACTTCGATTTCCGCGAGGTCAGGGTTGCCCAGGCGATCATCGCCAATGCCCGGCATGTCGTTCTGGTTTCGGACCAGACCAAATTCGAGCGCAACGCGCCGGTCCGCATCGGTCACCTGTCGCAGGTCGATACGTTCATCACCGACCGCTGCGACATCGCCTCGATCCGCCGGATCTGCCAGGAGTCCGACGTGAATCTGGTCGAAACCGCAAGCGCGTAGGTTCGTCCTCGCCAGTCCCGCTACCTCGCTTTTCGTTTGACACTCGTTATGGTTTCGAAATAGATCGGTCGACGTTCTTGTCGGGCGATTATGCTGTAATACGAAACCATCGGAGGGCACTGTGGGGGCATCACCGGTCTATGACGTTTTTGTCGTCGGCGGCGGCATCAACGGCTGCGGTATCGCCCGTGACGCCGTGGGCCGGGGCTTTTCGGTGTTCTTGGCCGAGATGAACGACCTCGCCAGCGGCACGTCTTCCAAGGCGACCAAACTGATCCACGGCGGCCTGCGCTATCTCGAATATTACGAGTTCCGCCTGGTGCGCGAAGCGCTGATGGAGCGCGAGGTGCTGTGGAAGAACGCGCCGCACATCATCTGGCCGATGCGCTTCGTCCTGCCCTATGCCAAGGGGTTGCGCCCGGCGTGGCTGCTGCGGCTCGGCCTGTTCCTTTACGACCATATCGGCGGGCGCAAGCTGCTGCCGGCCACCAGAACGCTGGACATGCGCAGCGATCCGGCCGGAAAGCCGCTGAAGCCGCTGTTTTCCAAGGCCTTCGAATATTCCGACGGCTGGGTCAACGACGCCCGGCTGGTCGCGCTCAATGCGCGCGACGCCGCCGACCGTGGCGCCGTCATCCGCACCCGAACCAAGGTTGTCGCGGCACGCCGGGAAGGGGATCACTGGCTGATTACCCTCGAGGACGCGAACGGTCATGAGACCGAACAGGTGAGGGCACGCCTCATCGTCAATGCCGCCGGGCCTTGGGTCGATCATGTCCTGACGGACGTGGTCGGCGACAAGGAAGCCCACAATGTCCGCCTGGTCCAAGGCAGCCACATCGTGGTGGCGAAGAAATTCGACGATCCGCGCGCCTATTTCTTCCAGAACAAGGATGGGCGCATCATCTTCGCCATCCCGTATGAAGACGAGTTTACGCTGATCGGCACCACCGACCGCGACTTTTCCGGCGATCCTCGCACCGTCGAGATCAGCGATGCCGAGGCCGACTACCTGTGTGCGGCGGCGAGTGAGTATTTTTCCCAGCCGGTGCGGCGGCAGGACATCGTCTGGTCCTATTCGGGCGTGCGCCCACTCTACGACGACCATGCCTCGAAGGCGCAGGAAGCGACCCGCGATTATGTGCTGAAGGCCGAGGGCGACGACGGCGCCCCGCCGATCATCAACGCTTTCGGCGGCAAGATCACGACTTACCGCCGGCTCGCCGAATCGATGCTGGGCAAGATCGAGGGATTTCTGGGCAAGCGTGGCGCGCCGTGGACGGCGGATGCGCCGCTGCCCGGCGGCGACTTTCCGCAAGACGGGTTCGAGGCCGAGGTAAAGCGCCTGGCCGCCGATTATCCTTTTCTGGAAGCGTCGCTGGCACGCCGCCTGGTGCGTCTCTACGGCACCCTTGCGCGCACGCTGCTTGGCGAGGCAAAAACGCTGGCCGATCTCGGCCGCGACTTCGGTGCCGGCCTCTATGAGGCCGAAGTGCGCTATCTCATCGACAGGGAATGGGCACGGACGGCCGAAGACGTGCTATGGCGTCGTACCAAGCGCGGCCTTCATTTCGACGACGGGCAGGCGGCCGCGCTGGAAAACTTCATGCGCGGGCAGGGCAGGTAACAGCCCGCCTGTCCGGCAGAGGGCACGGGAGGGGAAATGACCGGTCTTGTCCTGGCGATCGATCAGGGAACGACGTCGAGCCGGGCCATCCTGTTCGATGCCGGCAGGAAGGTCGCGGGCGTCGGACAAAAGGAGTTCGCCCAACACTATCCGGCGTCGGGCTGGGTCGAGCACGACCCGGAGGAAATCTGGGCGAGCGTGGTCTGGTCGGTGAAGGCGGCGCTGGAGAAAGCCGGCAGGAACGCGTCCGAGGTTGCGGCCATCGGCATCACCAACCAGCGCGAGACCGTGATCGTATGGGAGCGCGCGACCGGCAAGCCGATCCATCCAGCCGTCGTCTGGCAGGACCGCCGCACCGCCCCGCTGTGCGCAAAGCTGCGCAAGCAGGGGCTGGAAAAGACTTTTTCGAAAAAGACCGGGCTGCTGCTCGATCCCTATTTTTCCGGCACCAAGATCGCGTGGATACTGGACAAGGTGAAGGGCGCGCGCAAACGGGCTGAGCGCGGCGAACTGCTGGCCGGCACCATCGACAGTTTCCTGATCTGGCGGCTGACCGGCGGCAAGGTGCACGCCACCGACGCAACCAACGCCTCGCGCACGCTCGTCTACGACATTGAAAGGAACGAGTGGGACGACGAACTGCTCGGCGTGCTGGGCATTCCTAAACGCCTGATGCCGCAGGTGAAGGATTGCGCCGATGATTTTGGAACAACGGACGAAAGCCTGTTTGGCGCCGGCATAAGGATTCTCGGGGTCGCCGGCGACCAGCAGGCGGCAACCATCGGCCAGGCGTGCTTTGCGGCCGGCATGATGAAGGCCACCTACGGCACCGGCTGCTTTGCCCTGCTCAATACCGGGGCCGACCTCGTGCGGTCGAAAAACCGGCTGTTGACCACCATCGCCTATCGGCTGGACGGCAAGACCACCTATGCGCTCGAAGGCTCGATTTTCGTGGCGGGCGCGGCGGTGCAATGGTTGCGCGACGGGCTGAAGATCATCGCTCGGGCGGATGAGACCGGCGCGCTTGCCGCCCGGGCCGACCTGTCGCAACAGGTCTATCTGGTGCCGGCCTTCGTCGGTCTGGGCGCGCCGCACTGGGATGCCGAGGCGCGAGGGGCGATTTTCGGGCTGACCCGCAACTCCGGCCCGGCGGAACTCGCCCGGGCGACGCTGGAATCGGTCGCCTACCAGACGCGCGACCTGCTGGACGCCATGCGCAGGGACTGGAAGGGGGCTTCCGGCGAGACGGTGTTGCGGGTGGACGGCGGCATGGTCGCCTCCGACTGGACCATGCAATGCCTGTCCGACATCCTCGACGCGCCGGTCGACCGGCCGACCATCCTTGAAACCACCGCGCTCGGGGCAGCCTGGCTTGCCGGTTCGAAGGCCGGCGCCTGGCCGCAGGCAGCCGAATTTTCGCGAAATTGGGCGCTGGACCGCCGTTTCGAGCCGACCATGGAGCCAGGCCGCCGCCGCGCCAAGCTGAAGGGCTGGCGCGATGCCGTGCGCCGAACGCTGAGCGACGCCTGAGGCATCGGGAACGAGAAAAAGCCCGCGCGAGGAATATCGCGCGGGCTTTATGCTTTTGGTTGCCGATCGCTCAATAAGGCGAGCGGCACTGCTGCCGGGGGCCGTTATAGGGCTGGAACGTATTGTCAGAGGCCCGATAAGACTTGTAGCGGTTGTAACAATACTGGATGTGGGCGTTGCCGCTGTAAGCCGGCGGGCTGTCGTTGGCGATGGCGCCGGAAATGATCGCGCCGGCGGCGAAAGCCGCGAGCGGGAACCACAGGTCGCCATGGCGACGATAGCCCGGACGATAGTGGTCGTAACCGCGATGCCCGCGCCAATAGCGCGCGCGATCACGCGAATGGTGCCGGCGGTAGTCGCGCTTTTTCGGCAGATATACCCTGTTGCCGCTATGGCTGGGCCTGTCGACGACGGGCACTATGTCGGACTGCGCCGCGCTGGCTTGCGGGACGTACAGGGAAGCCGCGCCCGCAGGCAACATGTCGGCACCCAGGAAGGAGACCGACAATACGGTCGCCAGTGCGCTCGAAACGATTTTTCTCATTAACTTACTCCTGAAGAATCTCAGTCCCTTGTGGTTCGACAACGGCAAGACGAAGATATTGGTTCCAGAGCCAGTGCCAAGTTACCAAGATGTAATGTTGGGCCCGCCATCGTATGGGACCTTCGCCGGACATCAAGGGGCAAGGCAGGGCGATCGCTCGTCACGGGAGGGGGGGAGATCTGCGCTGCTTTTTCCGGTTGACCGCATCGAGCAGTCTCCCTATGTTCCGCCCACTTTTGCGGGCGCCTGCCGGCGCCTGCGGAGGCTCGCAATTCTACCGAACACGCACCCGGTTTCCTCCGGGGCGTGCGCATTGCAAGTGAGGCCGCTCGCCGGCGTTGCGGCGCGGGAATGAAGCGAGGCGGGCGGGTAGCTCAGTGGTAGAGCATTCGACTTTTAATCGAATGGTCGAGGGTTCGATACCCTCCCCGCCCACCACAACTGTCTTCGGAAAATCCGAGTGGAGTGGAAGGAAGCGGCACGCCGCATGTGCTGAGGTGTGTGGGATTTTGGTCGGAGTGGAGAGATTCGAACTCCCGACCCTCTGGTCCCAAACCAGATGCGCTACCAGGCTGCGCTACACTCCGAACCGAGGTGTTGCTATTGATTTAGCTGCGGCAAAGCAAGCGTAAAAACCGGCCGCCCTTGCCGTAGCTTCGATTGGACGGTAAGCACCGGCATCTATAGAGTGGTGGCGACACCATCAGGCCAGCGACGAGGTTTTCATGTCCGCCCGTATTTTCAGCCCGGCTAGAACGGCGATGCAGTCCGGCAAGGGCAAGACCGGTTATTGGGTGCTGGAATTCGATCCCGAGAAGCCGCGCAAGATCGATCCCCTGATGGGCTACACGTCTTCCGGCGACATGCGCAGCCAGATCAGGCTGGTTTTCCCCACCCGCGAGGAAGCGGTCGCCTACGCGCAGAAACAGGGCCTCGCCTACCGGGTCGACGAGCCGAAGGAAGCCAAGCGGCGCCAGATTTCCTATTCGGACAATTTCCGTTATGACCGCCGGACGCCCTGGACGCACTGACTTTCAGGCGAGCCGCCGCCTTGCGGCGGCTACAATGGGGTCCCGTAGCTCAGCTGGATAGAGCACCGGCCTTCTAAGCCGATGGTCGCAGGTTCGAATCCTGCCGGGATCGCCAATGAACCCCAGCCCGCGGGTCGAACCTAGTTCTGGTCTCTAATTTCGGTTGTTCTTGCCTCCGCCGTAACCGCCCGTGCCTTGAATCTCGACTGGGGCTGGCTCAGCGATTACAGTCGCGGGGATGATTGTCCGGTGGGCGCGTGCCGCGCTATTGAATGGCCGCTCCGGTCCCGGACAGCGCGGATTTCCATGCGGCGGCCGAACGCCGAGAAGAGGTGACAACATGCTTCAGAAAACCAGCCATTTCATGCGGCAGGCCAACCTGATCAACGGCGAATGGGTACAGGCCGATTCCGGCCAGACCGTCGACGTGATCAATCCGGCGACGGGCCTCAAGCTCGGCACCGTGCCGAAAGCCGGCAAGGCCGAGACGCGCCGCGCCATCGAGGCCGCGCAGCAGGCGTTCCTTTCCTTCCGCAAGACTTCGGCGCTGGAGCGCTCGAAGCTGTTGCGAAAGCTGCACGACGCCATCATGGACAACCAGGAAGCGCTGGCCGAACTGCTGACCATGGAGCAGGGCAAGTCGCTTACCGAATCGCGCGGCGAGGTCGGTTCCTCCGCCGCTTACGTGCTGTGGTTCGCCGAGGAGGCGCGCCGCACCTATGGCGATGTCGTGCCGTCGCCGTGGGCCGACCGGCGCGTGCTGGTGACGCGCGAGCCCGTCGGCGTCATCGCCGCGATCACGCCGTGGAACTTCCCGTCCTCGATGCTGTCGCGCAAGCTAGGGCCGGCCATCGCCGCCGGCTGCACGACCGTGGTCAAGCCGGCTTCGCAGACGCCCTATTCCGGGCTGGCCTGGGGTGCGCTGTGCGAGGAGGTCGGCATTCCGAAGGGTGTCGTCAACATCGTCACCGGCTCGGCCGGCGAAATCGGCGACGAGATCTGCGCCAACCCGATCGTCAAGAAGATCACTTTCACCGGCTCCACCGAGGTCGGCAAGATGCTGATCGAGAAGTCGGCCTCGACCGTCAAGAAGGTGTCGATGGAGCTTGGCGGCAACGCCCCGTTCCTGGTGTTTGACGACGCCGATCTCGACCGCGCCGTCGCCGGTGCCATCGCCGCGAAGTACCGCAATTCCGGCCAGACCTGCGTGTGCACCAACCGTTTCTTCGTGCAGGCGGGCATCCACGACACTTTCGTCGAGAAACTGGCCAAGGCGAGCGAGGCGTTGAAGGTCGGCTCGGGTCTGGACGACGGCGTGCAGCAGGGGCCGCTGATCGACGTCAAGGCGGTGGAAAAGGTCGAGGAATTCATCGCCGACGCCACGGCCAAGGGCGGCAAGGTGGTGACCGGCGGCAAGCGTCACAAGCTCGGCGGTTCCTTCTTCGAGCCGACCGTCATTTCCGGCGCCACCACCGACATGATGTTCATGAAGGACGAGATTTTCGGGCCGCTGGCTCCGGTGTTCAGGTTCGAGACCGAGGAAGAGGCCGTCGAACTCGCTAACAGCACCGAGTTCGGCCTTGCTTCCTATTTCTATACCGGCGATCTCGGCCGGGCCTTCCGCGTTATGGAAGGATTGAAATATGGCATGGTCGGCATCAACGAAGGCATCATCACCACGCCGGAGGCGCCATTCGGCGGCGTCAAGGAATCGGGTCTTGGCCGCGAAGGCGGGCATCAGGGCATCGAGGATTATCTCGACACCAAATATGTCTGCATCGGCGGCCTTGGCCTCTGATTCCTGGACGGGTTGGATGGCGGGATGAAGGACGGCGAGGTCTTCGGCACGACGGAGGCGGGCGAGGTCGTCCGCCGCTTCACGATACGGGGCGGCGGGCTCAGCGCCAACATCGTCGGCTGGGGCGCCGCCCTCCAGGATTTGCGGCTCGCCGGACACGACGCGCCGCTGGTGCTCGGCTACGACACGCTGGAGGCCTACGAGCGCGACGGCTGCTATTTCGGCGTCGCGGTCGGCCGCTATGCCAACCGCATCGGCGGCGGGCGTTTTACGCTTGCCGGCGAGCCGCGCCAGACCGATCGCAATTTCCTTGGCAAGCATACGCTGCATGGCGGCTCGGACGGGTTTAGCCGCCGGCCATGGACGGTGTCGCTGCACGGCCGGGACTTCGTCACGCTCTCGCTGCACGACCCGGACGGCTCGATGGGATTCCCTGGCGCGCTGGACGTTACCTGTACCTACCGACTGAAGATTCCCGGCACGCTGTCGGTGGAATTCACCGCCACGGCGGAGGAGACGACGCTGTGCAACCTCACCCAGCACTCCTACTTCAACCTCGATAACGGCGGGGCCGGCGATATCCTGGACCATCGGCTGATGCTCAACGCCGCCGCCTATCTGCCGGTGGATGGCGAAGCGATCCCGACCGGCGGGGTCGAGCCGGTCGGCGGCACGCCCTTCGACTTCCGCCAGGCGCGCCCGCTGCGCATGGAGATCGAGGGCGAGCAGGTGGCCTACGACCACAATCTGTGCCTCGCCTCCTGCCGCGGGCCGTTGCGGCAGGCCGCATGGGTGCAGGGCGGGGCCTCCGGCATCGAGATGGAAATGTGGACGAGCGAACCCGGCGTCCAGCTTTATAGCGGCCAGTATATCGCCGCCGCCGGGCCGGGACTGGGCGGCCTCGGCTACCGGCCATTTTCCGGCCTGTGCCTCGAACCGCAAATCTGGCCGGACGCGCCGAACCGCCCCTATTTCCCGCAGGCGACCCTTCTGGCTGGCGAGAAATACCATCACGTCACCGAATACCGCTTCCGGATGCCCTGAGCCGCCTTCCGCGGAGCGAACGGTCGGGCTTCCGAACGTCGGGCGCGATCCCCATATGGAATGGGCGCGGGCGCGGATCGAGCCGCCCCGTTATCATGTCGCCGCAATGCGCGGGTAGAGAGGGGCGCTGTCCGATACGGCAGCCTGTCATTTGGGCGAGGGTCCGGATTTGACCATTGGATGGCGCCATATCCTGCCGGCCTTGGCGCTTGCGGCACTGGTCGGCGTGGTCGCCTACCTCGCATGGGGGACGGACGGTTCGCCAAGCCTCAGGAAGAGCGGGCTTTCGCAACAGGGCCTGTATCAGGTCACGCTTGAGCCGGAGGGGGGCCGTATCAGGCCCGGCGAGGCGCATTCCTGGCTGCTGACGGTGAAGACGGCGGCCGGCAAGCCGGTCGAATATGCGGCCATCGATATTTCCGGCGGCATGCCGCAGCATCGCCACGGCCTGCCGAGCAGCCCGCAGGCGAGCGACTATCTGGGAAAGGGGCGCTACCGCATCGAGGGGCTGAAATTCACCATGGACGGCTGGTGGCAGTTGCACATCGGCATCTCGGCCGCCGCCGGCACCGACTCCGTGGTGTTCAACCTCGTTCTGTAGGCTACTTGTCCTTCACCGTTTCCATCGCCACGAAGGTCGAGGTTTGCGCGACATGGGGCAGGGCGGAGATGCGCTCTCCCAGCACCCGGCGGTAGGCGGCGATATCGCGGGTGCGCACCTTGAGCAGATAGTCGAAGCTCGATGCGATCATGTGGCATTGCTCGATCTCGGTGATGCCCTGGACGGCGCGGTTGAATGCGTCGAGCGCCGCCGAGCGCGTATCCGACAGTTTGACCTGAACGAAGGCGACATGGCCTTCACCCATGCGCTCGCGGTCGATGATGGCCTGATAGCCGCGAATGTAACCGTCCTTCTCCAGGCGCCTTACCCGCGCCTGCACTGGCGTCTTCGACAGGCCGACGCGCTGGGCGAGCTCGGCCATGGAAAGGCGGCCGTCGCGCAGCAGGGCGACGAGGATGTTGCGGTCGATGCGGTCCAACTGGTCTTCCGACATATCTATCGCAGTTCGGATGGATGTTATTTTACGCATACGTTAGTTCAGATGACCTGTCGTGTCGATCTCTTTGGGCCGACGGCGATGCCGCCCTATGCTAGCTTTCGTTATCCCGCTTCGGCAGCCGTCGGAGCGCGCCAGCGAAGCTGTAGGAACGCCATGCCCGCACTCGATGCCATTCGCCAGCAGATTCGTGCCAACCTTCTCCCCGACGAGGATGAAGCCCTGTCGCGGCTGGTAAAGTCCGCCGACCTTGCCGCGGACGAGCGCAAGGCGATTTCCGCCCGCGCCGTCGGCCTGGTGAACGCGGTTCGCGGTTCCACCGACCCGCGGCTGATGGAAGTGTTCCTTTCCGCCTACGGCCTCTCGACTCGCGAGGGCGTGGCGCTGATGTGCCTGGCCGAAGCGCTGTTGCGGGTGCCCGACGCCGAGACCATGGACGAACTGATCGCCGACAAGATCGCGCCGCACGACTGGTCGGCGCATTCGGGCGGATCGAGTTCCATCTTCGTCAACGCCTCGACCTGGGCGCTGATGCTGACCGGCCGCGTTCTGGACGAAGGGGAAAGCGGCGTCGAAGGAACCTTGCGCGCGATGGTCCGCCGCCTCGGCGAGCCGGTCATCCGCAAGGCGGTCGCCGCGGCGATGCGCGAAATGGGCGAGCAGTTCGTGCTTGGCCGTACCATCGCGGAGGCGATGAAGCGCGGCCGCCCGATGATCCAGAAAGGCTATCTCTATTCCTTTGACATGCTGGGCGAGGCGGCGCGCACGGAAGCCGACGCGCTGCGCTATCTCAAGGCCTATGCCGACGCGATCTCGTCGCTCGATTCCGGTGCCAACGGGCCGGACATCCGCTACAACCACGGCATTTCGGTCAAGCTTTCGGCGCTGCACCCGCGCTATGAGGTGGCCCAGAAGGAGACGATGCTGCCGGTGATGGCCGAGCGCCTGCTGTCGCTGGCGCTGGCGGCGCGCAACGCCCGCATGGGCCTCAACATCGACGCCGAGGAGGCGGACCGTCTCGACCTGTCGCTCGACGTCATCGAGCGCGTGCTGGCCGACCCGAGGCTGGCGGAGTGGGACGGGTTTGGCGTGGTCGTGCAGGCCTACGGCCCGCGTGCCGCCTTCGCCATCGACTGGCTCCATGCGCTGGCGAAGAAACTCGACCGCCGGATCATGGTGCGGCTGGTGAAGGGCGCCTATTGGGACACCGAAATCAAGCGTGCGCAGGTGCTCGGCCTTCCCGGCTATCCGGTGTTCACGCGCAAGCCCAACACGGATGTTTCCTACATCGCCTGCGCGAAGAAACTGCTCGGTATGACCGACTATATCTATCCGCAGTTCGCCACCCACAACGCGCACACCGTCGCCGCCATTCTTTCAATGGCCAAGGACCGCGATTCCTTCGAGTTCCAGCGCCTGCACGGCATGGGCGAAGCGCTGCACGAAACGGTGCGCAAGGCCGAAGGCACCCGCTGCCGTATCTATGCGCCGGTCGGCGCGCATTCAGACCTGCTTGCCTATCTGGTGCGGCGCCTGCTGGAAAACGGCGCCAACTCCTCCTTCGTGCATCAACTGACCGACGAGCAGGTGGCGCCGCGCGTGATTGCGCGCGACCCGTTCGAGACGGTGGAAAACCAGGGCCCGGCGCGCAACCCCAACATCCCGGTGCCCTCGGCGATCTTCGAGGGCACGCGGCGCAATTCGAAGGGCTGGGATCTGACCGATCCGGAGACGCTGGCCTCGCTCGACAAGGCCCGTTCCGCCTTCGACAGGCCGTATAACTGGCACGCCAAGCCGCTGACTTCCGCATCCGGGCAAGGCGCGCAGCAGCGGATCGTGAACCCCGCCAAGCCGGACGAACTGGTGGGCACGGTGGAGGATGCCGATGCCGGCCAGGTTTCGGCCGCCGTCACGCTTGCCGCGAAGGCGCAGCCAGCCTGGGCGAAACGGCCGGTGAGCGAACGCGCCGCCATTCTGGAGCGGGCCGCCGACCTCTACGAGGCCAACGCCGTCGAGTTTTTCGCACTCGCCACCCGCGAGGCCGGAAAGAGCCTTGCCGACGGCATCGCCGAACTGCGCGAGGCGGTGGACTTTCTGCACTATTACGCGACGCAAGCGAGCGAGGTGGAGCAGGGCACGACAGCGCGCGGGGTGATCGCCTGCATTTCCCCGTGGAATTTCCCGCTCGCCATCTTCACCGGCCAGATCGCGGCGGCGCTCGTCACCGGCAACGCCGTGGTCGCCAAGCCGGCCGAGCAGACGCCGTTGATCGCGTTCCGGGCGGTGCAGTTGCTGCGCGAAGCCGGTATCCCCGACGACGTTCTCCAACTCCTGCCGGGCGACGGGCCGAGCGTCGGCGGGCCGCTGACGGCCGACCCACGCATCGCCGGCGTCTGCTTCACCGGCTCGACGGAAGTCGCCAAGCTGATCGAAAGGCAACTCGCCACGACCGCCGCCCCCAACGCCATGCTGATTGCCGAAACGGGCGGACTCAACGCGATGATCGTGGATTCCACCGCCTTGCCCGAGCAGGCGGTGCGCGACATTCTCGCCTCCGCCTTCCAGAGCGCCGGCCAGCGCTGTTCGGCCCTGCGCGTGCTCTATGTCCAGAAGGACGTGGAGAAAAAGACGCTGGAAATGCTGAAGGGAGCGATGGAAGCGCTGAAGGTCGGCGACCCCTGGCTGCTTTCCACCGATGTCGGCCCGGTCATCGACGACGAGGCCCGTTCCTCGATCGAGAACTATTGCAACAAGATGTTCATGGAGGGGCGGCTGGTCGCCACGCTGAAGTCGCCGGACGAGGGTCGTTTCGTCGCGCCGCAGATTTTCCGCGTCGCCGGCATCGAGGAAATGGAGCGCGAGGTGTTCGGCCCGGTCCTGCACGTGGCGACGTTCGAGGCCGACGATATCGACGCGGTCATCTCCTCGATCAACCGCAAGGGCTACGGCCTCACCTTCGGCCTGCACACGCGCATCGAGGGCCGCGTCCAGCATTTCGTCGACCGCATCCATGCCGGCAACATCTACGTCAACCGCAACCAGATCGGCGCCGTCGTCGGTTCGCAGCCTTTCGGCGGCGAGGGGCTTTCCGGCACCGGGCCCAAGGCAGGCGGGCCGCATTATCTGCGCCGGTTCCGCATTGGCGCCGAAGCCGGCGGCCAACCGGTCGAGGGTCGCAAGGTGACGGCGGCCGAACTGGCCGACAACCTGCCGGACCCGGACATGGGCGGCTGGTCGATGCGGCCGGACCGCATCGCGGTGTTGCGCAAGCACTTGCGCGGTAAGGGCGGCGCCGCGATGGCCGCCGCGGCAAGCCTGGAGTTCGGTCAGGTTGATCTGCCGGGACCGACGGGCGAGGCCAATACGCTGTCGCTGGTGCCGCGCGGGCGTGTGCTTTGCCTGGGGCCGGATGGGGATACATTGCTGGCGCAGGCGATCCAGGCGCTGGCGGCCGGCAACGCCGTGCTGGCGGTCGCGCCCGGTGCAGCGACGGTCCTGTCGGCCCTGACCGGCAAGGACCTGCCGATCGCGGCGATCGATGGCCGTACCGATCCGGTCGAGGCGCGCTCGTTGCGGGTGGATGCCGTGGCCTTTTCCGGCGCGCCGGAGGTCATGGCGACCGTGCGCCGGTCCGTCGCCTCGCGCAGCGGGCCGATCGTGCCGCTGATCACCGAAGTGCTTTATCCGGCTGCCTATGCGCATGAACGCGGGGTCTGCGTCGACACCACCGCCGCCGGCGGCAACGCCACGCTGCTGGCCTCCGCCTGACAGCGGCCGGCGCGGGGCAAGACGCTTAGTAGGTTACCTGCCGTCCACGCGCTTCATCAGTGCCATGGCGCCGAAGGGCGCGCGCACCTTGCCCTCGGTGATGAAGTAGACGAACACGTCGCGCGGTCGCACCGGCGCCTCAACCGACGGATCGGCGCGCGGCAGGTCGGGCGGCATCTTGCCCTCGGCCCAGACCTTTGCCCGCGCGGCCCATTCGTCCAAGCGTCTTGGCTCATAGCAGTCGGGGTTGTCGTCCTTGCCGGTTTGCAGGCGGGCGTAGACGAAATCGCCGGTGATGTCGGCGATGGCCGGATACTTGGCGTGGTCGGCATAGACGATCGCGGCCTTGTACTTGCGGGCCAGAGCCACGAATTCCGGCGTGACGAAGCTGTCGTTGCGGACTTCGAGCGCATGACGCAGCTTTACGCCATCCTGCTTTTCCGGCAGCAGCTTCAGGAAAGCCTCGAAATCGGCCGGGTCGAACTTCTTCGTCGGCATGAACTGCCACAGGATCGGCCCGAGCTTGTCGCCGAGCGCCGCGACGCCCGATTCCAGGAACCGCATCATCGATTCGCCGGCTTCGCCAAGCACCCGGCGATTGGTGACGAAGCGATTGCCCTTCAACGAAAAAACAAAGTTTTCGGGCGATTCATTGGCCCACTTCACGAAGGTCGGTTCCTTGAAGCTGGAATAATAGGTGCCGTTGACCTCGATGGTCGGCACCTGCCGTGAGGCGTATTGAAGCTGCTTCGCCTTGGCGAGTTTTTCAGGATAAAACGACGTATCCCACGGCTCGAAGGTCCAGCCGCCCATGCCTGCGCGGATCGCTCCGGAGTTCGCCATCGTCCTGTCTCCCTTCGATGCGTCAGGCGGCGGACCGATCGACCGGCTTCGCCATGTTCACGATCGTCCATCCTTGTCGGTAAGGATGCGGCCCGCGACCCGTTTCGTGGAAACCGTAGCGTGCGTAGATAGCGAGGTTCCGTTCCATCTTCGAACTGGCGAATAGCCTGGTCTCCGGAACGCCCCAGTCTCGCGCCTGTTCCTCCGACCACCGCAGTAGGGCAATGGCTAGGCCCCTGCGCTGGAAGGCGGGCGGGACGACGAGACTGAAGACCATGGCGTGATCCGCATGCCGTTCGAGCACGACGAGCCCGGTCGTATCCGCGCCTTCTTCCCTCAGCCATACCTCGCCGCGCTCGATGCGTGGCGCATAGTCCTCGGTGACCGGAACGGGCGGCGCGCCGAGCAGCGGAGTCCAGGGAGCGTAGGCAAGATCGGTCAAGGTGACGACGGCGTGGAGGTCATCGGAAACCGCTTTCCTCATCATGGCGTCACGCTTTCATTGTCCTTGCGGTCTATTCCGCCGCTTCCCGTTTTCCGCCGGGCCTGCGCTCCAGCAGCTCTTTCAGGAACTGGCCGGTATAGCTGCGCGGCTCGGCGACGATCGTCTCCGGCGGGCCGCTGGCTACCAGTTCGCCGCCGCCGTCGCCTCCCTCGGGGCCGAGGTCGAGAATCCAGTCGGCCGTCTTGATGACCTCCAGATTGTGCTCGATGACCACCACCGTGTTGCCCTGCTCGACCAGTTCGTGCAGCACTTCCAGAAGCTTGGCGACGTCGTGGAAATGCAGGCCCGTGGTCGGTTCGTCGAGGATGTAGAGCGTCTTGCCGGTCGCCTTGCGCGACAGTTCCTTGGCGAGCTTGATGCGCTGCGCCTCGCCGCCGGAAAGCGTCGTCGCCTGCTGGCCGATCTTGATGTAGCCGAGGCCGACCTGCTTCAAGGTTTCCAGCTTGTCGCGCACCGCCGGTACCGCCGAGAAGAAGTCGACGCCTTCCTCCACCGTCATGTCGAGCACGTCGGCGATCGACTTGCCCTTGAAGACGACGTCCAGCGTCTCGCGGTTGTAGCGCTTGCCGTGGCAGACGTCGCAGGTGACGTAGACGTCCGGCAGGAAGTGCATCTCGATCTTGATGACGCCGTCGCCCTGGCAGGCCTCGCAGCGCCCGCCCTTGACATTGAAGGAGAAGCGGCCGGGTTGGTAGCCGCGCGCCTTGGCTTCCGGCAGGCCGGCAAACCAGTCGCGGATCGGCGTGAAGGCCCCGGTATAGGTGGCCGGGTTGGAGCGCGGCGTGCGCCCGATCGGGCTCTGGTCGATGTCGATCACCTTGTCGAGGAATTCCAGGCCCTCGATGCGGTCATGCTCGGCCGGATGCTCGCGCGAACCCATGATGCGGCGCGAGGCGGCCTTGAACAGCGTTTCGATGAGGAAGGTCGACTTGCCGCCGCCCGAAACGCCGGTGACGCAGGTGAAGGTGCCGAGCGGGATTTCCGCCGTCACGTTCTTCAGATTGTTGCCGCGCGCGCCGACCACCTTGATGCGCTTGCCCTTCTTGCCCTGGCGGCGTTCGGCCGGCATGGCGATCTCCAGTTCGCCCGACAGGTATTTCCCGGTGATGGAGTTGGGGTTCGCCATGATCTGCCGAGGCGTGCCCTCGGCGATGACACGGCCGCCGTGGATGCCCGCCGCCGGCCCGATATCGACCACGTAGTCGGCGTGCAGGATCGCGTCCTCGTCATGCTCGACGACGATGACGGTGTTGCCGATGTCGCGCAGGTGCTTCAGCGTATCGAGCAGGCGCGAGTTGTCGCGCTGGTGCAGGCCGATGGACGGCTCGTCCAGCACGTAGAGCACGCCGGTCAGGCCGGAACCGATCTGCGAAGCGAGCCGGATGCGCTGGCTTTCGCCGCCCGATAGCGTGCCGGAATTGCGTGCCAGCGTGAGGTAGTCGAGCCCGACATCGTTGAGGAAGCGCAGCCGCTCGCGGATTTCCTTGAGCACGCGCACCGCGATCTCGTTCTGCTTCTCGTTCAGTTGCGTCGGCAGGTCGGAAAACCACTGGTTGGCCTTGCGGATCGACATTTCGGTGACCTGCCCGATATGCAGGCCCCCGACCTTGACCGCGAGCGCTTCCGGCTTCAGCCGATAGCCGTTGCAGGCGGGGCAGGGGGTAGCCGACATGAAGCGCTCGATTTCCTCGCGCATCCAGGCCGATTCCGTCTCCTTCCAGCGCCGCTCGAGGTTGGGGATCACGCCCTCGAAGGTCTTGGTGGTCTTGTAGGAGCGCAGGCCGTCGTCATACTGGAAGGCGATCTCCCGCTCGCCCGTGCCGTGCAGGATGGCGTCCCTGGCCTCGTCGTCGAGGTCCCTGAACCTGTCGGCGAGCTTGAAGCCGTAGGCCTTGCCCAGCGCTTCCAGCGTCTGCGCGTAATAGGGCGAGGTCGATTTCGCCCACGGGCCGATGGCGCCGGCCCGCAGCGAGAGATTGTCGTCCGGCACCACCAGGCTGGCGTCGATGGCGCGCTGGCTGCCGAGCCCGTCGCAGGTCGGGCAGGCGCCGAAGGGATTGTTGAAGGAAAAAAGCCGGGGTTCGATCTCGGGGATGGTGAAGCCGGAGACCGGGCAGGCGAACTTTTCCGAAAACAGGATGCGTTCGTGCGTGTCGTTGGCCGACTTGTTGGCCGCACCGCCTTCCGCGGTCTCTTCCGGAGGCAGCGGCCTGTCGGCGAATTCTGCCACGCAAAGCCCGTCCGCCAGTTTAAGCGCCGTTTCGATGGAATCGGCAAGGCGGGTGGCGAGGTCGGGCCGCACCACGATGCGGTCGACCACCACGTCGATGTCGTGCTTGTATTTCTTGTCCAGCGCCGGTGCGTCGGCAATCTCGTAGAAGGTGCCGTCGACCTTGACGCGCTGAAAACCCTTCTTTTGCAGTTCCAGCAGTTCCTTACGGTACTCGCCCTTGCGGCCGCGCACGATGGGGGCGAGCAGGTAAAGCCGCGTGCCTTCCTCCAGCGCCAGCACCCGGTCGACCATCTGCGAGACGGTCTGGCTTTCGATCGGCAGGCCCGTCGCCGGCGAATAGGGAATGCCGACGCGCGCGAACAGAAGCCGCATATAGTCGTAGATTTCCGTCACGGTGCCGACGGTCGAGCGCGGATTCTTCGAGGTGGTCTTCTGCTCGATGGAGATGGCCGGCGACAGGCCGTCGATCTGGTCGACGTCCGGCTTCTGCATCATTTCGAGGAATTGCCGCGCATAGGCCGACAGGCTCTCGACATAGCGGCGCTGGCCCTCGGCATAGATGGTGTCGAAGGCAAGCGAGGATTTGCCCGAGCCGGACAGGCCGGTCATGACGATAAGCGTGTCGCGCGGCAGGTCGAGATCGACATTCTTCAGGTTGTGTTCGCGCGCTCCGCGAATGGACAGGTATTTATGATCGGCCATTGCCGCTCGCCGCCTCAGATTGGAATGTCATGGATCGGCGGGCCGCCGCCAACCCCTCATGTAGGCATTCTCGCCGCCACGTCGAGAGGCCCGGAATTTCTTCATCAGCGTTTAACCGCCTTTCGCGCGGGCGGGCAAGCGTAAAGAACAAAAAACGAACGATTACTGACAAACCCGGGCAGCCGGCGGTTCGGGGAGCGATCACATTTTGTATCCTGCGCCTTCGCGCTGTTGACGCGGCGGCGGCAGCGGGGCACCATCGGGCCGTCAAGGAAAGTTCGCTTTTGACCGAACAGGTTCTGGTGAGAGCCGCTTGCGAGGCGCCGCAGGCCGGCGGAGGCGAACTTCAGGCGACGGTGTCCAACGGACGGAAGGAGCGAGGTATGACTCCACCGGATAGTCCCATGAGGCTCCACGCGATGATGGAGCCACGGCAGGCCTAGCCTACCGGGTTGACACGGTTCAGCCTCCAAAGCTGCTTTGCCGAATCCAACAATCAGAGACCATAGTCGGATCGACGGCTCAAGCCGTTAAGGGCATCCGAAATCCAACGCCGGTAAACCACTCCCGGCAAATTGTGATGGGACATCACACAGGCCCCGGCCGCATGCTCAGGCAGCGGCGGGGCCATTCTGCATGGCACTCCGAGTGAAGGGAACACGGCCTGTTGCGGCTCGGGCGCTCTGTTCCGCTTCTTGGCTGCCTGAAAATGCCTTCAGCGATGGCCACGCGGCTGAAGGGGGCCTGCACCGATATCGACAGTGACGTTGCCGCTGATGTGCACGTCCATGTCGCCGATCTTGAATTGGCCGGGCGTCTTCACGGCCGGTTCGTCCGGTTCTGGCGCCTGCGGCTTGACGATCCGATACGGCTTGTCGACGCCCGGAAGCGTGCTGTTGGCGGGTGGTGTGACATCTTCCGCGAAGGCCGGGGCAACTGCGGCCGATAGGGCGATGCAAGCGAACAAGGAAAGGAAGCGGATCATCCTTTCAGTATAGGGAGCTTGCCCGGATACGGCCAGCCCGGCCACGCCCCCGCAACGACGCTCGATCAGGGGCTTTCCAGGATAATATCTTGACAGTAAGCGGTGGATATAAGAACATAAGAAGAACAAAAATAGTGTGGGAAAGAGCGTCGAGGGGCGGCGCGGCTGGCCGCTGCCCTGTAAGATGTAGCGAAAGTCTGTTTCGGATGAGCGTGGAGAAGATTCATGGCGGGTAGCGTCAACAAGGTCATTCTGGTGGGCAATCTTGGTGCGGACCCGGAAGTCCGCCGCCTGAACTCGGGCGACATGGTCGTCAACCTGCGCATCGCGACCTCCGAGACGTGGCGCGACAAGAATTCCGGTGAGCGCAAGGAAAAGACCGAGTGGCACCAGGTGGTCATTTTCAACGACAATCTGGGCAAGGTCGCCGAGCAGTACCTCAAGAAGGGCATGAAGGTTTACCTTGAGGGCGCTTTGCAGACCCGCAAATGGGAAAAGGACGGCGTCGAGCGCTATTCCACCGAAGTCGTGTTGCAGAAATTCCGGGGTGAGTTGCAGATGCTCGATGCGCGCGGGCAGGGGGGCGAAGGCGGCCAGGTCGGCAGCTATTCCGGCGGTGGCGGCGGCGGTTACGGGCGCGGCTCGGACTTCGGCCAGTCCGGCCCGAATGACTCCTTCGGCGGCGGCCGCTCGGGTGGCGGCGGTTCGCGCGACCTGGACGACGAGATTCCGTTCTGATCCGGTTTCGTCTCTGAACGGAACCCGTGTGGCGATGCCGCCCTGTGGTTGGCGAGGGTGGTGGCCCGTCCGTTTGAATGCAGGGTGTTCGCCTGTGAAGTACCCCCACCCCTAACCCCTCCCCACAAAGGGGAGGGGTTAGGGGTGGGAGTGCCTCTCTATGCGACGCGATGGCTTGCCCGTCTGGGTGGGGGTGCTACACGCGCACCCGTTCCGCCTTCGGGTCGTACATCGGCTTCAGCGATGGCTCGGCCTTGAAGCGCTCGCCGGCGATTTCGACTTCATAGCTTGAGCCCAAAATATCGGCTTCGCTTTCCCCCCGGGACGGCACATAAGCCATGCCGATGGCGCCGCCGAGGTGGTGGCCATAATTGCCCGACGTGATGTTGCCGACGATCCTGCCGTCCCGAAGCAGCGCCTCGTTGTGGAACAGCAGCGGCTGCGGATCGGCGAGGCGGAACTGGACGAGCCGGCGCGACAGACCCGCCTCCTTCTTCTTCAGCACGGCGTCACGCCCCATGAAGTCGCCCTTGCCGGTCTTGACCGCGAAGCCGAGGCCGGCCTCCAGCACATGGTCCTCGTCGGTGATGTCGTGGCCGAAATGGCGAAAAGCCTTTTCGATGCGGCAACTGTCCAGCGTGTGCAGGCCGCACAGCTTAAGGCCGAACTCGCCGCCGGCCTCCTCCAGCGCCTCGAACACATGCGCCGTCTGGTCGCTGGAAACGTACAGTTCCCAGCCGAGTTCGCCGACATAGGTGACGCGATGGGCGCGCGCCAGCCCCATGCCGATCTCGATCGTCTGGAAGGTGCCGAACGGATTGTTCTCGTTGGAGAAGTCGTTCGGGCTCACCTTCCGGATCACCTCGCGGGCGCGCGGTCCCATCAGGCACAGCACGGATTCGGCCGCCGTGACGTCGGTGATGACGACGAATTCGTCGCGCAGATGCTTCCGCAGCCAGGCGAGGTCGCGTTGCAGCGTCGCGCCGGGCACCACCAGGAAGAAGGCCGTTTCCGACAGACGCGATATGGTCAGGTCGCTTTCGATGCCGCCGCGCTCGTTCAGCATCTGCGTATAGGTGATCCTTCCCGGCGCAACGTCGAGATCGTTGGCGCACAGCCGTTGCAGGAAGGCGAGCGCGTCGCGGCCCTCGACCCTGATCTTGCCGAACGAGGTCATGTCGAACAGGCCGACATTGTTCCTGACCGCCAGATGCTCCTCGCGGTTGTTGTCGAACCAGTTCTGCCGGTTCCACGAATAGCGGTATTCGCGCTCCTGGCCTTCCCTGGCAAACCAGTTGGCGCGCTCCCAGCCGGCGGTTTCACCGAACACCGCGCCGCGTGCCTTCAGGTGCTCGTGGAGGGGCGAACGGCGCACGCCGCGCGCGGTGACCGGCTGGCGATAGGGGAAATGATCGGCATAGAGCAGGCCGAGCGTTTCGGTGGAGCGCTGGTAAAGATAAGTCCGGTTGGCCTGGAACGGCTGCACGCGGCGGATGTCCACGTCCCACAGGTCGAAAGGCGGCTCGCCGTCCTGCATCCACTGCGCCAGCGCCATGCCGGAACCGCCGGAAGACTGGATGCCGATGGAGTTGAAGCCGCAGGCGACCCAGAAATTCTTCAGTTGCGGCGCTTCGCCGAGATAGTAGCGGTCGTCGGGGGTAAAGCTTTCCGGCCCGTTGAAGAAGGTGTGGATGCCGGCGTCGGCCAGAAGCGGCATGCGCTTCACCGCCTTTTCCAGGATCGGTTCGAAATGGTCGAAGTCTTCCGGCAACTGGTCGAAGCAGAAATCTTCGGGGATGCCGTTCATGCCCCACGGCTTGGCCACCGGCTCGAACGCGCCGAGCAGGATTTTTCCGGCGTCCTCCTTGTAGTAGGCGCATTCGTCGGGCACGCGCAGCACCGGCAGCCGGCCAAGCTCGGGAATGGCTTCGGTGACGATGTAGAAATGCTCGCACGCGTGCAGCGGCACCGGCACGCCGACCGAGGCGCCGACCTCGCGCGCCCACATGCCGGCGCAGTTCACCACATGCTCGCATTCGATGGTGGTCGTCTCGCCGTTCATGACGGCGGTCACGCCGCTGACGCGCCCCGCGCGCTGGTGGATCGCGGTCACCTTGGCCTGCTCGAATATCTTGGCGCCGAGCTGGCGCGCGCCCTTGGCCAGCGCCAGCGTGATGTTGGCCGGGTCGCCTTGCCCATCCTTGGGAATGAACACCGCCCCCTTCACGTCCGAGATTTCGAGGTGCGGATAGCGGTTCTTCACTTCCGAGGGCGAGATTTCCTCGACATCGACGCCATAGGCCCGCGCCATAGAGGCGCCACGATAAAGCTCTTCCTTGCGATCATCGGTCAGTGCGATCGAGATCGATCCGCACTGGCGCATGCCGGTGGCGACGCCGGTTTCCTCTTCGAGCCGGGAATAGAGGTCGGCCGTGTATTTCGCCAGCCGGGTCATGTTGGCGGTGGCGCGCAGCTGCCCGATCAGCCCGGCCGCGTGCCACGTGGTGCCGCTGGTCAACTGCTTTCGCTCCAGAAGCACGATGTCCGTCCAGCCGAGTTTGGCGAGGTGGTAGGCGACGGAACAGCCGGATACGCCGCCGCCGATGATGACGACGCGGGCCTTGGTGGGAAGAGCAGCCATTTTGAATCCCTGGGGGTTGGTTTATTCGTGGAAAATCAGGCGACCTGCCTGCGGTAGCTCGAGGCGAAACGGCGCAGGCGCCCGGCCGCTTCCTGCAATACGGGCTCCGGCTGGCACAGGCTGATGCGGATATGGCCGGCAGCGGCCTCGCCGAAGGCCGAACCCGGCATCACGCCGACCTTTTCGGTGTCGAGCAGGGCCCAGGCGAATTTTTCGTCGTCCGGCTCGATGGCGGAAATGTCGAGCATGACATACATGCCGCCCTCCGAGCCGCGCACGATGACGTTGTTCATGCCGCGGACGGCGTCGAGGAACACGGTGCGGCGCGCGCCGTAGCGTTCGGCGATTTCCTTCACCCCGTAGCCGTTCTCCAGCGCCTCGACCGCCGCATGCGAGATGAAGTCGACGAGGCCGTAGGTGGAAACGAGGTTGAGGTCGGTGAGAAGCTGGATCATCCGTTCCGGCCCGGCGAGCCAGCCGAGGCGCCAGCCGGTCATGCCGTGGCTTTTCGACATCGAGTTGATGACCAGCGTGCGATCGGCCATGCCGGCAAGCGAGCGCGGCGAGACATGCTCGCCGCCGCCCAGCGTCCAGTAGACCTCGTCGGACAAGAGCCAAAGATCGTGCCGGCGGCAGATGTCGGCGATGCCTTCCAGTGCCTTGCGCGTATAGACGGCACCCGTCGGGTTGTTCGGCGTGTTGATCAGGATGGCGCGGGTGTTGGGCCGCACCGCCGCCTCGATGGTCGCCGCATCCGGCTGGAAGCCGTTTTCGGGGCGGGTTTCGACCACGCTGAAGGTGGCGTTGGCCGCGCGGAACGTGCCGGGATAGGTGGCGTAATAGGGCGCCACGACGATGCCGTGGTCGCCGTCGTCGAGCACGCTCTGCACGGCGGCGTAGAGGGCGGCCTGCCCGCCGGGCGTCGCGATCACCTGCTCGGCCGTGGTGGCGACCCCGGTCGATTGCGCCGATATCTTCGCCAGCGCCACGCGCAGGGCAGGGGTGCCGGGAAGCTGCGTGTAATGATGGTGGCCGGCCCGCACCGCCGCCACGCAGGCCTCCACCGTCTCCTTCGGCGTGTCGAAGTCGTGGTCGCCGACCGACAGGATGATGATCGGCTCGCCAGCTTCCTTGCGTGTGACGGCTTCGAAATGCACCTCCCAGCCATCCTTGCCGGATGGCACGAGGCCGGTAACGCGGGACGACGGTTTGGGCATGTCAGGCTCGCAATCTCTCGTTCTTCGAATCCCAGAGCGGCTCGTCCTTCTGCACGACGGCCTTGAAGCGGTCGCCGAATATCTCGACTTCGATCTCGGTGCCGGCTTCGCTCAGGTCGGCACGCAGCATGCCGAGCGCGATCGACTTGTCCACCCTGTTGCCCCAGCCTCCCGACAGCGTCTCGCCGACGATTTTGCCGCCGTGCCAGAGCGTCGCCATATAGGGCGCGTCGCAGTCGCCGGGGTTGTCGACGGTGAGCGTGACGAAGCGCTTCTTCACGCCCTGCTGTTTCTCGGCCGCAAGGGCGGCCTTGCCGCGGAAGTTCGGCTTGTCCCATTTCACGAAGCGCTCGAGCCCGCCCTGCAAAACGGTGTAGTCGGTGGAAAGGTCCTGTTTCCAGGCACGGTAGCCTTTCTCCAGCCTGAGCGAGTCCAGCGCGTACATGCCGAACGGCTTCAGCCCGTGCTTCTGGCCTGCCTGCCAGACGGCGTCGAACACGGCGGGCGTGTCGGCGACCTTGGTGTGGATTTCCCAGCCGAGTTCGCCGGCAAAGGACACCCGCACCAGCTGGCACCAGTGCCCGGCGACCTGAGCGGACTGGTGCGTGAGCCAGGGCAGCGTAAGGTCGGCATCGGTGAGTTCGGCCAGGATTTTGCGCGAATTGGGACCGGACAGGATCTGGCAGGAAAATTCTTCTGTCTTGTTTTCCAGCGTTATTCCAGTGTCTTGCGGAAGGTGCTTCCGCAGCCACTCGAAGTCGTGCAGTTCCGCCGAGGCGGCGGTTATGAGGAAGAACAGGTTTTCCTCGATCGCCATGATCGACATTTCGGTGACGATGCGGCCGTTGTCGTCGGCGAAGTAGCCGAGGCCGATGCGGCCGGGCTTCGGCACGACGCCGGTGATCTGCGTCGCCAGCCAGTCGCGTGCGCCTTCGCCGGCGAGGCGGTAGCGCGAGAAGCCGGGCAGGTCGAGGATGCCGGCCGCGTCGCGCACCGCCAGGCATTCCTCCCGCACCCGTTTTTCCCACGGCCCGGAGCGGGCGAAGGTGAGGGTGGCTTCCGTAGAGGTGTCGTCGCCGGGCTTGGCGTACCACAAGGCACGTTCCCATCCGTTTGCGGTGCCGAACTCAGCACCGAGCGCCGCGATGCGGTCGTGGATGGCCGAGAGTTTCTGGTTGCGCTCTTCCGGCCAGACGCGGCGCGGGAACTGGATCACATATTCGTTGGCGTAGACTTCCTTGCCTTTGGCGACGCAATAGGCCGGATCGGAGGCAAAGGCGGTGAAGCGGCGCGGGTCGCAAGACCACATGTCCCATTCTGTCTGGCCCTCGGTGATCCATTCGGCCAGCACCTTGCCGGCGCCGCCGGCCTGCGAGATGCCGAAGGTGAACACGCAGGCTTCGAACGCGTTGGGCACGCCCGGCATCGGCCCGATCAGCGGATTACCGTCCGGCGCATAGGGAATCGGCCCGTTGATCATCTTGGAAAGGCCGGCGGTGCCGAGAATCGGCACGCGCTCGGTGGCGTCGTTGAGATACCATTCCAGCCGATCGAGATCGTCGGGGAAGAGCTGGAACGAAAAGTCCTCCGGCATCGGGTCGTCCGGGGTCGCCCAATGCGCCCGGCAGCCCTTTTCGTAGGGACCGAGGTTCATGCCGTTCTTTTCCTGCCGAAGATACCACGAGGTGTCGACGTCGCGCAGAAGCGGCAGCTTCTGGCCCTGTTCCCTGGACCATGCGGCAAGTTCGGGGATTTCCTCGAAGAGGATGTACTGGTGGCTCATCACCATCATCGGCACCTGGCGGCCGAACATTTTTCCGACTTCCGCCGCGCGGTAGCCGGCGGCGTTGACGACGATCTCGCAGCGGATTTCGCCCTGCGTCGTCTCCACCACCCATTCGTCGTTCTCGCGGCGCACGCCGGTGACCGGGCAGAAGCGGATGATCTTCGCGCCCATGTCGCGCGCGCCCTTGGCCAGCGCCTGCGTCAACTGGGCGGGATCGATGTCGCCGTCGTTGGGATCGTAAAGCGCTCCCTGAAGGTCATGCGTTTCCAGGAAGGGATAGCGGCGCTTGATCTCGTCCGCGCCGACCACCTCGATATCCATGCCCTGGTAGCGGCCCATGCCCTTGGCGCGCTCGAATTCGCGCATGCGCTCGCGGGTATGGCCGAGCCGGAGCGAGCCGGTGACGTGGTAGTTCATCGGATAGTCGACCGCCTCGGCAAGCCCACGATAAAGCTCGGTCGAATAGCGCTGCATGTTCATCAGCGACCACGAGGTCGAGAAGGTCGGCACGTTGCCGGCTGCGTGCCAGGTAGAACCGGACGTGAGTTCGTTCTTCTCCAGAAGCACGCAGTCGCTCCAGCCCGCCTTGGCGAGATGATAGAGCGAGGAAGTGCCGACGGCACCGCCACCGATGATGACGACCCGGGCCCGGCTTGGTAGTTCGGCCATGTTTATCTCTCCACAACCAGCTCAATAGACGGGCGGCGAAACCACCCAGATGACGACGGCCGGCTCGCGGCCGGGGTTGCGCCAGCGATGCGGCTTGTGCTCGAAGCGAAAGCTGTCGCCGGCGGTAAGCCGGTGCCACACACCGGCGATCTCGATTTCGAAAATGCCGGATACGACATAGCCGGCTTCCTCGGTCGGCCGCTCGTTCTCGGTCTTGAGCTCCGCGCCCGGCGCAAACACCGAGCGCAGCATCTCGAAGCTGCCGCCGAGGTCGGGCGACAAAAGTTCTTCCACCAGGCCCGATTCGCTGGTGCCAAGCGAGCGCCGCTGCGCGCCGCGCACGACGACGCCACGCTCGCGTTCCTCCGGCACGTCGTGGCCGAAGAACAGGCTGACCGGAACCCCGAACAGCACCGCCAGCGCCCTCAAATCCTCCAGCGATGGCATCGACAGGCCGCGCTCGACCTGGCTGACCCAGCCGACGGAGCGCCCGAGCTTCAGCGCGATCTCGGCAAGCTTAAGGCCGCGCGCCTTGCGCAGCGCGCGGATGTCGCCGGCAAGCAGGCGCTCGCCATTGTCCAGCCTTGGAGAGGATGCTGCCAGCGGCACGAAACTATTCCGTGAAAAAACTTCCTATAATTTCATCAGAGGCCGAATGCGTGAAAAAATCAAGAGGGATTTCACGAACGCGGAAGAAGTGCTTGCCGGCGACCGCCGCTTGGTGCAAAGGCACTGGCGTGAACGGCGGCGGGGGACGCCCGGTCAGACATTTGCTATGGGTACGCCATGCTGGCACCGGAAAACATGCCCCTGATTGATGATGAAACGGCGATCGTCGACGAAGCGATCACCTCGCGCCGTTCGGTGCGTGCCTTCCTGCCCGATCCTGTCGACGACGAGGCGATCCGCGCCATCCTGGCGGTTGCGGCGCGCGCCCCTTCCGGCACAAACATGCAGCCGTGGCGCGTCTACGTGACCAAGGGCGAGGTCAGGCAGCGCATTTCCGATGCGATTCTCAGTTCCGGCATCCGCGCCGAAAAGGCCGAGTGGGACGAGTACAAATATTACCCTGACCATTTCTTCGAGCCGTATCAGGCAAGGCGGCGCGCCAACGGTTTCGGGCTCTACGGCGCGCTCGGCATCGGCCGTCGCGAAGTGGGCCGCATGCGTGCCCAGCACGACCGGAATTTCGTGTTCTTCGACGCGCCTGTCGGCATGATCTTCACCATCGACCGCCGGCTGAACAAGGGATCGTGGATCGACTACGGCATGTTCCTGCAAAACATCATGATCGCGGCACGGGCGAGGGGCCTTCACACCTGCCCGCAGGCGGCATTTGCGCCTTACCACCGGCAGATAAGGCCGATCCTCGACATCAAGGACGAGGAAATCGTCGTCTGCGGCATGGCGCTCGGCTACGAGGACACCAGCAAGCCGGAAAACGGCTTCCGCACGGACCGCGAGTCGCTGGAGAACTGGGTCACCTTCGCCGGCTGATTGCCCGCCTGGCCTATTTCACGACATAGCCGACTTCTTCGGCGGCGTGGCAAAGCACCTTCCAGAAGCTGCGCGCGAACGAACGGAACACGTAAAGGTCGAACTGCTCCGCATCGGTGCGCTGGATTTGCGCGAAGATGTCGTGATGGGCCGTCGAGCGTGCCGAGCCGATCGGGAAGGCGGTCGGTGAAAAATTGATGGCGAAGAGTTTCGCCAGCACCCATTCTGCCCTGGGGCCGTCGATGCGGATGACGGTGCGGCCATGCGACAGGTCGGTGACCGTGCCGGTCTCGACCGGCACCGCATCGGCGAAGGCCGCCGCGAGGTCTTCGTCCTCGCTGATCGCCATGAATTTTCCGGGCGCGATACCGAACGCGGCTTTCCCGTCGCGGTAAATGCCGCCGCCTGCGCCGTCGGGCAGCGAAAGGCCGGTGACCGAGGCGATGGCCGCGATCAGCTTCTTTTCCTCCCCCGGCCAGGCGGCAAGTTGCACGATCGAGTCCGGCTGCACCTCGCTCAGCGTAATACCGGCGCCAGCCTCGAAATTGCCGTGCGAGCCGGGCTGGAAAGCCGGCCCGAGCGGCGACTGGCGCTCGATCTCCACGTCAGGGATTCCCACGGTATCAGCCATGCATGCGGCTCCCTTCCGGGTCGAAGAAGTGATTGCAAACGATCTCGACCGGGCCGAAGCGCTTGCGCAGCGGGTCGGAAACGAAAGCCCGCGTACCGAGGCGCGCCGAGCCGCCCTTGACCAGCGCCAGCGCGATGTATTTGCCGAGCATCGGCGAATAGCAGCAGGCGGTGATATGGCCGATCGAGCCGTGCGGATTGTTCTGGTCGAGTTCCTCGACGATATGCGCGCCGCCGTTGAGCGGCCGGTTGTCCAGCGCCACGATGCCGACGAGTTGCAGCCGGGTGGCTTCGGCCAGCCCCTCGCGATCCATCATCGCCGAACCGATGAACGGCTTCTTCTTCGACAGCATCCAATCGAGATGCAGGTCGCGCGCCGTGGTGCGGCCGTCGATCTCGGCGCCGGTGACGTGGCCTTTTTCGATGCGCATGGTGCCGAGCGCCTCCAGACCGTAGGGCACCAGCCCGAACGGCTTGCCGGCCTCGATCAGCGCTTGCCAGACATGCGTGCCATGGCCTGAGCCGCAATAGACCTCGAACGCCATCTCGCCCGAGAAGGAAAGCCGGCAGATCATCACCGGCACGCCGGCGATCTTCCCATGCACGATGCCCATGAAGGGCAGGGCGGCGTTATCCACCGCCGTGCCCTCGACGCAGGTCGCGAGGATTTCGCGCGCCTTGGGGCCGCCGATGGCCGCGCCCGCCCACTGGTCGGTGACCGAAGTGACGGTAACGCGCAGCTCCGGCCAGATCACGTCGAGGAAATATTCCAGATGCTGCATCACCTTGCCGGCATTGGCCGTGGTGGTGGTCATCAGGAAATCGTGCTCGCCGAGCCGCCAGGTGGTGCCGTCGTCGAAGGCGATGCCGTCTTCGCGCAGCATCAGCCCGTAGCGCGCCTTGCCGACCGGCAGGGTCGAGAACAGGTTGGTGTAGACGCGGTCGAGGAATTCGGCTGCGTCCGGTCCCTGCACGGCGATCTTGCCCAACGTCGAGACATCGACGATGCCGGCCGTGCCGCGGGAGGCCTTTACCTCGCGAACGTAGGCCTGCTCGACCGTCTCGCCGGGAAGCCCGTAGATCTGCGGGCGGTGCCACAGGCCGGCCGAATACAGGGTCGCGCCGTGTTCTACATGCCAGTCGTGCATCGGCGTCAGCCGGTCCGGCTTGATGTCGCCGTAACGTTCGCCGGCGATCGAGCCGATGGAAACGGCCGAGAAGGGCGGCCGGAAGCGGGTGGTGCCCACCTCCGGGATCGGTTTGCCGAGCGCATCCGCCATGATCGCGAGGCCCGGCACATTGGAACTCTTGCCCTGGTCCGTCGCCATGCCGAGCGTGGTGTAGCGCTTCAGGTGCTCGACCGAGACAAAACCTTCGCGGTGCGCGAGACGCACGTCGTCGGCGGTGACGTCGTGCTGGAAGTCGACGAAGCTCTTGCCCTCCGCCCTGATCTC
Organism: Mesorhizobium sp.; assembly: GCA_049650385.1. Taxonomy (GTDB): domain Bacteria; phylum Pseudomonadota; class Alphaproteobacteria; order Rhizobiales; family Rhizobiaceae; genus Mesorhizobium. Next base: position 20,984 of record JBASAA010000034.1, on the reverse strand, counting down.
GAAGACCGGCGCGGGATCGGGGTTGAAGGGTTCCGGCTGGACGCCCGGCAGGTCGAAGGGGGCGCTTTTCCCGCCGGCCGCCAAGACCCCGGCGGCATGGCCTTCGGCAATCGCCCCGGTTGTCGAGAAACTGCCGGTGAAAGCGCCCGCGCCGAGCCATCCTTGCGTGGGCGCTGGCGGCAAGAATGCCTGCTTGGCGGAATCCCATTCGGGTTTCGCACCCGCCTGGCTCGCCAGATGGATTGCCGGCGACCAGCCGCCCGACATCAAAAGGCAGTCGGCCTGGATGGCGCGCGTCGCGCCGGAGAGTCGCTTGCCGTCCGCATCGAAGCGCTGCACGGTGACGGAGGAAAGCGCCTTGCCGCCCTCGGTGCCGATCACGGCATGGCCGGCAAGAAGTTCGGCCCCTGTCGCCTGTGCCAGCGCCCGGACGGCCTCGGAGGGTTCGGCGCGCACGTCGACGATGGCCGCGATCTGGGCACCGGCGTTCTTCAGCGCGAGCGCGGCCCGATAGGCGCTGTCGTTGTTGGTGAACAGCGCGACCCGCCCGCCGGGCAGCACGCCGAACTCGTTGGCGTAGCGGCGGGCCGCGTCGGCCAGCATGACGCCCGGCCGGTCGTTGCCGGGAAACACCAGCGGCCGCTCCAGCGCACCGGTGGCGAGCACGACCTTCTTTGTCCGGATCGTCCAATAGCGATGGCGCGGCTCGCCATTGGCCGGCGCCTGCTTGTGGTCGCTGACGCGCTCGATCGCCGCCAGCGTGTTGCCGTCATAGTAGCCCCAGACCGTGGTGCGCGGCAGCAGGCGCACGTTCCGGCGGCCTTTCAATTCCTCCACGATGCCCCTGGCCCAGTCGGCCGCGGGCTTCAGGTCGATTTCCTCGTCCGACCAGTTGGCCGAGCCGCCGAAGTGCGGATCGAGCTCGGCGAGGATGACGTTCGCGCCGCTGTCGCTTGCCGCCTTGGCTGCCGTAAGCCCGGCAGGGCCGGAACCGACGACCAGCACGTCGCAAAAGGCGTTCATGCGTTCGTAGCGGATGTTTTCCGCGACCGTTCCGGCGCGGCCGAGGCCGGCGGCGCGGCGGATGAAATGCTCGCAGAACATCCAGAAGCGCGTGCCTTTCAAAGGCCCGATCGCCGGCCCCATGAAGGTCTTGTAGTAAAAGCCGGCCGCCAGCAGCTTGCCGCCGAGCTGGTTGAGCGCATGGAAATCCCACGCCAGCGACGGCGAGCGGTTCTGGCTCACCACGGTCAGGCCATCATGGATTTCGACCATGGTAGCCGGAATGTTCGGCTCGCGCGCTTCGCCGCGCAGGATCGTGACCAGCGCGTTCGGCTCGTCGACGCCGGCCGAAAGCAAGCCGCGCGGCCGGTGATACTTGAACGAGCGGCCAAGCAGCGTCACGCCGCTGGCGAGCATGGCCGAAGCCACCGTATCGCCGGCATGGCCGGAATAGGAAACGCCGTCGAAGGTGAAGCGCACGGTTCTTTGACGGTCGATGCGGCGGCCCGCCGCGCGGCCCTGCTTGTCGGTACGGCGCGCGCTCATGATTTTACTCCGCGCCGTTTGGCTCTGGCATGGGTGTCGCCGCGCGCCGGCACCGCGCTTGAAATGACATGCGTCAGCGTGTTGCGCACCACCCGGATATGCGTGCGGCAGCCGCCGGAGTGCTGCCAGATCTCGTTGTGGTCGCCAGCCGGGTTCAGCCGGCCGTAGACGTAATCGTTCCAGGCGTCGAGGTTCTGCGAGGCCGGATCGGGCCGCTCGCGGTTGCCGTCTCCCTGATAGGTGAACTCGATGGCGTCGCGCGGGCCGCAATAGGGACAGGTGATCAGCATTTTTCCACCTAATGCAGCCGTGGCGTTGCGCCCTGGCCCTTCTCGTCGATGAGGATGCCGCGCTGGAAGCGATCGAGCGTGAAGGCGGCGTTGAGGTCGTGCGGCTTGTCGCGGGCGATGGTGTGGGCGAAACACCAGCCGGAAGCGGGCGTGGCCTTGAAGCCGCCGTAGCACCAGCCGCAGTTCAGGTACATGCCGGGCAGGGGACCCGTGGTGATGATCGGCGAGCCGTCCATCGACATGTCGCACAGCCCGCCCCAGGAGCGCAGCAGGCGTACGCTTGCGAGCGAGGGGAACATGGCCAGCATCTCGGCCATCACGTCGTCGACGATCGGCAGGTTGCCGCGCTGGGCATAGGAATTGTAGCCGTCGATGTCGCCGCCGCAGACCAGCCCGCCCTTGTCGGACTGGTTTATGTAGCAATGCCCCATGCCGAAGGTGACGACGGTATCGAGGAAGGGCTTGATCGATTCGGTGACGAAGGCCTGCAGGACGTGGCTTTCGATCGGCAGCCGGTCGATGCCGGCAAGCTGCATGACCCTGCCGGTCGAGCCGGCGACGGCGACCGCGACCTTCGCGGCCCTGATATCGCCTTTCGCGGTCGAGACTCCGACCACGCGGTCGCCGTCGCGCAGGAAGCCCGTAACCTCGCAGTTCTCGATGATGTCGACACCGCGCCGGTCTGCGCCACGTGCATAGCCCCAGGCGACGGCGTCGTGGCGGGCGGTGCCGGCGCGGCGCTGCATCAGCCCGCCGAAGATGGGAAAGCGCGCATTGGCGGAGATGTCGATCGCCGGCATCAGGCGCTTGATCCCGGCCGGCGTCATCAGTTCCGCATCCACGCCCTGATGGCGCATGGAATTGCCGCGCCGGGCGTAATCATCGAGCTGGCCCGGCGTATGGGCGAGATTCAGCACGCCGCGCTGCGAGAACATGACGTTGTAGTTGAGGTCGTGGGAAAGGGTCTCCCACAGTTTCATCGAGTGCTCGTAGAAGCGGGTGTTCGGCGGCAGCATGTAGTTGGATCTTATGGTGACCGTATTGCGGCCGATATTGCCGGAGCCAAGCCAGCCCTTTTCCAGCACCGCGACATTGGTGATGCCGTGTTCCTTGGCGAGGTAGTAGGCGGTCGACAGGCCGTGGCCGCCACCGCCGATGATAATCACATCATAGGACGGCTTCGGCGCAGGCTTGCGCCAGGCGGGCTTCCAGTCCCGGTTTCCCGAGAAGGCGTTCTTGAGGAGCGAAAGGGCTGAATATTCCGCCATTCGTGTTGTTCCCCGTCCCTGTTCGTCATTGCGCGGCGTGGCGCACCTTATAGGCCGGCGGCACCGGCGAGGGCCAGCATTGCGCCATGGCTTTTCGATTGGCCGACCTCCTTGCCGGAGGCAGGGTTGCTCCTTGTTGCCGCCACCTTTATCACTGAGGAGGCCGACCCGTCATGGCTTCCCGTGAGTCGCACGTCAATCATGCTACTTCGCCCTTGTCGTTTCATCGTGGTTCTGGCGTTTGCGATACTGACAACGCTGCACCTTGCCGTGGCCCAGAGCGCGACGCCGGCCGCGACCACGCTGGTCGACAAGCAGCAGGCTATTCTGAGCCAACTGGCCACCAGTACCGACACGCTTGAGAAGGAGTTGGATCAGGACAGGGTGGACGATGCCACGCTGGTCGATATCCGGCTGAAGCTCGAAGGCATCTCGCAAAAGGCGCTGGAAAGCGCGCTGGCCTTCCGCACCCGTACGGCCGAAATCAACGCGCGGCTGGAGCAACTCGGCCCCGCGCCGGCAGACGGCCAGCCGCCCGAGCCCGATTCCGTGACCGTCGAGCGCAATGCGCTGACGGCCGAAAAGGCGCAGATCAACGCCGTCATCGGCTCGGCGCAATCGCTGTCCGTGCGGGTGAGCGGCATGATCGAGCGGATCGCGACCATGCGCAGCGCGCTGTTCCGCAGCCTGTTCACCAAGCGGTATTCGCTGTCGGATACGTTCAGCGGCAAGGTCGTGGGCGATGCGAAAACCGATGTCAGCCGCTTCTACGGCGCGGTTTCGTCGTGGCTCAGCTTTGCCCTCAAGTTCAAGCTGCAGGCGGTCCTTGCTGCGACCTTGACGGCGCTTGGGCTGGCGCTCGTGATGATGGTCGGAGGCCGCCGCATCTTCGGTCGCATGTTCGTGGCCGATCCGGCGGTGGCGGACCCGTCCTATCTCAGCCGGCTTTCGGTGACCTTCTGGTCGACGTTGCTGCCCACCGCCGCCTTGGTCGTGTTCCTGGCATCGACCATCTTTTTCTTCAATTATTACAATGTGCTGCGCGGCGACATTGGCGTCTTCCTCAACGCCTTCGCGGCTTTCGTCTCCATCGTTTTCTGCGTCAACCGCCTTTCCAACGCCGCGCTGTCGCCGCACCTGCCCAACTGGCGGCTGATTCCGGTCGAATCCGGGCCGGCGCGCTGGCTGGTGCGGCTGGCGACGGCGATGGCGCTGGTGATCGGCTTCAACGGCTTCCTGTCGACGGTCAACGAGCAGTTGCGCTCGCCCCTGTCCCTCACCATCGCCCGCAGCTTTCTCGCCGCCGTTGTCTTCGGCGTCATCCTGATCCTGATGGGGCTGGTGCGCCCGTTTCGCACTCATGAAGGCGTGTGGAAGCCGTGGCCGGCCTGGCTGCGCTACAGCGCCTATTCGGTTGGCGTTTTCGTCATCGCCGTCGCGTTGCTAGGCTATATCGGGCTTGCGCTTTTCGTGGCGCTCCAGGTCGTGGTGACGGGCACCATCCTGCTGATTGCCTATATCGGTTTCCTTTCGGCCCGCGCGATCGGCGCGGAGGGCGGGTTCGGCGAATCCTCGCTGGGGCGCTGGATGACCAGGAAGGGCAATGTCGAGGAAACCACGCTCGACCAGCTTGGCCTTGCCGTCAGCATCGCGCTCAACGTGATGATCGTCGTCGTGTTTCTGCCGCTCATCCTGCTGATGTGGGGCTTCCAGCCGGGCGACATCCAGGCATGGGGCTATCGGCTGGCGACGGGCGTCACGATCGGGTCGGTGACCATTTCAGCCATCGGTATCCTGAGCGGCATCGTCGTTTTCGTCATCGGCTACTTCCTGACGCGCTGGTTCCAGGGCTGGCTCGACGGCTCCGTCATGGCGCGCGGCAAGGTCGACGCCGGCGTGCGCAACTCGATCCGGCTGGCCGTCGGCTATGCTGGCGTCGCCCTTGCCGGCCTGGTCGGCATCTCGGCGGCCGGCATCGACCTTTCCAACCTCGCTTTGGTGGCCGGCGCTCTCTCGCTCGGTATCGGCTTCGGCCTGCAGAACGTCGTCTCCAATTTCGTTTCCGGCCTGATCCTGCTGGCCGAGCGGCCGTTCAAGGTCGGCGACTGGATCGTCGCCGGCGACGTGTCGGGAACGGTCAAGAAGATCAGCGTGCGGGCCACCGAGATCGAGACGTTCCAGCGCCAGTCGGTCATCCTGCCCAATTCTGGCCTGATCAACGGTGCCGTCGGCAACTGGACGCATCGTAACAAGCTGGGCCGCGTCGAGATCAAGGTCGGCGTGGCCTACGGCATGGACGCCAGGCGGGCGCATGAAATCCTGCTCGAAATCGCCCGCGAGCATCCGCTGGTGCTGAAGAATCCGGAGCCGTTCGTGCTGTTCGTCAATTTCGGACCGGCGGCGATGGAGTTCGAGATACGCGTGTTCCTGGCCGACATCACCAACGGCAGCGGCGTGCAGAACGACATCCGCTTCGCCGTGCTCGACAGGTTTGCGCAGGAGCGCATCGACATTCCCTCGACCCCGAGGGCGATGCCGCCGGCGGAAGCGCTGGAGCCATGGCCCGGAGACGATGAAAAGGCGGAGATGGAACATGCCGAGCGCGAACGCGAGCGCGCGGAGGCCGAAGAGGAAAAGCGGCGCAAGTCCGCGCGCCGGGGCCGCAAGCCCGATCCGGCCTGACGCCGATTGTGGCATGAATGCGGCATTCAGTTGCGGTTCAGCTTCGGTCGTCTATAAGTTCGATGCAAAGGGCGAAAATGCCTTGCACGACGCAACAGAGGCGGTGGAAACACCGGAAATGCCATGCGCAAGACGCTTCTGCTCGCCGCGGCAATGCTGGCGGCAGTCTCGACGGCCGAAGCAGCCAGCGCCGTCAACAAGGACAGCGAGACGCGGACGCTGATCGTCACCGAAGGCGGCAGCAAGTCCGAACTGGCGCTGGCCGGCGGCGAGACGGTCGAATTCTGCCCCAACGGGTGCTTCGTCACCCTGCCCAACGGCGACCTCACCCCCCTGAACGGCTCGGAAACCGTAGTCATCTCGGGCGGCGTTGCCCACATCAAGTAAGGCTTGAGACAGCTTGTCGGAAGGCCGGGCTTTTGCCCGGCCTTTGCTTTTGGCAGGACGGTCGCCTGAGCGGCCGAATGCCCCTCATGGGCGAGGCTGGAACAGTGCGGCGGACCGGTGGTATCGGTGGAGCGGAGCGGGCTTTCGGCCAAGGTCGCGGCGCATCTGCGGCGTGTCGCAAACAGGCTGTGATGAAGTCGTGCCGCTCTATAGTGTGCGCGAAATTCTATTGCGGAGTGACGGACAATGGCAGAGTTTCCAGCAAAGGCGCGGGTCGTCATCATCGGTCTGGGCGGCATCGTGGGCGCATCCGTTGCCCATCACCTGATCGAGCGCGGATGGGACGACATTGTCGGCATCGACAAGTCCGGCATCCCGACCGACGTCGGCTCGACCGCGCACGCTTCCGACTTCTGCTACATGACCAGCCACGACTTCCTGTCCTGCTGGACGACGCTCTATTCCGTCGATTTCTACGAGAAGATGGGCCATTACGCCCGCGTCGGCGGGCTCGAGGTCGCGCGCGTCGGTGACGATGGCCGCATGGACGAGATCAAGCGCAAGGTCGCCTCTGCCAAGGCCTTCGGCACCAATGCGCGGTTGGTCGGGCCGGCCGAGATCAAGGAAAAGTTCCCGCTCATCGAGGAAAGCCTCGTCCAGGGCGGCATGTGGGACCCCGACGCCGGCCTCGTCATTCCGCGTTCGCAGACGGTCGCCGGCAAGCTGGTCGACCAGGGCGTGGCAGCCGGCAAGCTGCAGGCCTTCGCCAACACCTCCGCCAAGTCGCTCATCATCGAGGACGGCCGCATCAAGGGCGTGGAGACGACGCGCGGCCGGATCATGGCGGACTACGTCGTGGTCTGCGCCGGCATCTGGGGCCGTCTGATCGCCGCGATGGCGGGCGAGGACCTACCGGTCATGCCGATCGACCATCCGCTGACCTTCTTCGGCCCGTACACGGAATTTGCCGGCACCGGCAAGGAGATCGGCTGGCCGCTGCTGCGCGACCAGGGCAACTCGGCCTATATGCGCGACACCGGCGACCCCAAGACCGCCGAAGGCGGCCAGATCGAATGGGGCTACTACGAGGAGACCAATCCGCGCCTCGTGCACCCGCGCGACCTTCTGGAGAAGGACCAGGCCCGGCTTTCGCCCTCGCAGCGCGATCTCGACATGGAGCAGATCCTGGCGCCGCTCGAACGCGCCATGGAACTGACGCCGATCCTCGGCGAACTGGGCTACAACGAGAGCCATTCCTTCAACGGCCTGTTGCAGGTGACGACCGATGGCGGCCCCTCCATGGGCGAGAGCCAGAAGGTGAGGGGCCTGTGGTACGCCGTCGGCATCTGGGTCAAGGACGGCCCCGGCATGGGCAAGCTCATCGCCGACTGGATGACGGACGGCCGCACGGCGATCGACCATCACGCCATCGACTATGCTCGCTTCAACCCGCATCAGATGAACGAGCAGCACATCTGGGACCGCTGCACCGAAACGGCGATGAAGGTCTACAACCCGGCGGTGCATCCGCGCGAGCCCTTCTCCAAGGGCCGCAACGTGCGCCGCTCGCCCTTCTACGAGCGCGAGAAGGAACTCGGCGGCCATTTCATGGAACTGGGCGGCTGGGAGCGCGCCCACGGTTACGCCGCCAACGAGCATCTGCTGAAGGAATATGGCGAGCGCGTGCCGGTGCGCCAGAACGAATGGGACAACCGACATTTCTGGCGCGTCTCCAACGCCGAGCACCTGAAGCTCAGCGAGGATTGCGGCATCATCAACCTGTCGCACTTCTACATCTTCGATGTCGAAGGCCCGGACCATGTCGCCCTGATGGAGTGGCTGTGCGCGGCGAAGATCGGCGGTGACGCCAATGTCGGCAAGGGCATCTACACTCATTTCCTCGACGACGAGGGCATGGTGCGCGCCGATCTGACCGTGATCCGCATGGCCGACCGCTGCCGTGTCATCGACGGCGCCGACGCCGGCCCGCGCGACTTCAACTATGTGAAGCGCGTCGCCGAGGACAAGGGTTTCGACGTCACCGTCACCGATGTCACCGAAAAGTACATCACCATCGGCATCTGGGGGCCGAACGCACGCGCCACGCTGCAGAAGGTGGTCGAGGATCCGGCCGGGCTGTCGCTGGAAAACTTCCCCTTCGCCGCGATCAGGCCGATCCGTATCGCCGGCAAGGACGTGAGCGCCTTCCGCCTGTCCTATGTCGGCGAGCAGGGCTGGGAACTGCACATGCGCTACGAGGACGGCCTTGCCGTCTGGGACGCGCTGCGCTCCACCGGCGTCACCCCCGTCGGCGTCGAGACCTACGCCAATTCGCGGCGCATGGAAAAGAGCCTGCGCCTGCAGAACGCCGACCTGCTCACCGAGTACAACCTCTACGAGGCCGATCTTGCCCGTCCGAAGGTCAAGGAAGCCGATTTCCGCGGCAAGGCCAAGCACCAGGAATACCGTGCCCGCGACCACCAGCCGGCCATGCTGTGCACGCTGGTGATGACGGACAACGTCGATAGCGAGGGCGTCACCCGCTATCCGGTCGGCATCATGCCGGTAATGGACCCGTCGACCGGCGAGACGCTGGTGGACGAACTCGGTCGCCGCTCCTTCACCTCCTCGGTCGCCTATGGCCCGACGCTCGGCAAGAACATCGCGCTTGCCTACCTGCCTTGGGCCTACTGTCAGGAAGGCCGAAAACTCAATGTCGAATATTTCGGCGAGACCTATCCGGTCGAAGTGGCGGCCATCGGCTACAAGCCGCTCTACGATCCGGAAAACCTCAAGCCGCGTAGCTGACCTTACGGCGGTAGCGTAGATGTGACTGAACGGCCCGGCCCCGTGCCGGGCTTTTCTTTGACGCGGCCCGGTTTTCGCGTAATTTTAGGTCATGCCTGCTCTGACCCGTGCAGCATACCGGATCAATGGCGCCCTCGCGCTGGCGATGTCGTTCGGGCTCAGCGCTTCCCCGACCTTGGCGGAACCGGTGGATGTGCAACTGGTGCTGGCGGTGGACGTATCGCTGTCGATGTCGTCCGAGGAACTCGAGATCCAGCGGCATGGCTACGCGGCTGCCCTGACGCACGACAGCGTGCTGCAGGCTATTGCCGATGGCGTGTATGGCAAGATCGCCATTACCTATGTCGAATGGGCGGGAACCTCCTGGCAACGAGTCGTCGTGCCGTGGACCGTGATCGCGGGCAGGGCGGATTCCGAGAGAGTGGCCGCGCAGCTGTTCGCCCATACGCCCGAAGGTGCGCGTCGCACGTCCATCTCGGCCGGATTGCAATTCAGCGCAGACCTGTTCGCAGAAAGCACGTCGGAGTCGACCAGGCATGTCATCGATGTTTCCGGCGATGGCCCGAACAATCAGGGTGCGCCCGTAACGGGGGTGCGCGACGCGTTGGTTGGGCAGGGAATCACCATCAACGGGCTGCCCCTGATGACCAGAAGCGGTTTTACCAGTGCCTATGATATCGACCACCTGGACGACTATTACAGGGATTGCGTCATAGGCGGGCCCAGCGCTTTCATGATCCCCGTCGACGACTGGACGCAATTTCCTGAAGCAGTTCGCCGAAAGCTGGTGCTGGAACTTGCCGGTCCTTCCTCCTCGAAATGGGCATCCGAGGAAGCGATGCATCCACCCGTGCTTCTGGCCCAGGACGAGCCCGCAACCGATTGTCTTTCCGGTGAGAAAATGTGGCCCAGCCGCAACTGAGCGACAGCCGCCGCCAAGACGGGTATTCGCAGCACAAGGTACTCGCGAACCCGCTTGGTTGCGGCGACCCCACGGCGAGGCGGGGGCGACGCGTCGTTTCCTGGGCGTCAGGCCGCCAGCAGGTGCTTGCGGTCGACGCGTTCCTGCTGCGGGGAGCGGGCGTAAAGCTCGCGATAGCATTTGGAAAAGTGCGAGGCCGAGACGAAGCCGCAGGCGACCGCCACCTCGACCACCGGCATGGACGACTGGATGAGCAGGTGGCGTGCCCGGTCGAGGCGGATTTCCAGGTAGTAGCGGGCGGGCGAGCGGCCCATTTCGGTACGGAACAGGCGCTCGATCTGCCGGCGCGACAAGTCGACGTGATCGGCGATCTCGATCAGCGACAGCGGTTCCGACAGGTTGGCTTCCATCAGTTCGATGATGTTGAGCACCTTGGCGTTCTGGACGCCGAGACGGGCACGCAATGGCAGCCGCTGGCGGTCGGTCGGGCTGCGCACACGGTCGGTCAGCACCTGTTCGCAAACCCGGTTGACGAGGCTTTCGTCGAAATCGTCGCCGATCAGCTTCAGCATCATGTCGAGCGCGGCGGTGCCGCCGGCGCAGGTATAGATGTTCTGGTCGACCTCGTAGAGATCGGCGAAGACGTTGGCCTTGGGGAAGGCCTCGGAAAAGCCCGGCAGGTTTTCCCAGTGGATGGCGCAGCGCTTGTTCGACAGCAGGCCGGCGGCCGCCAGGATGTGTGCGCCGGTGCACAGGCCGCCGATGGCCACACCGCGGTTGTATTCCTCGCGCAGCCACGCAAAGGTTGACCGGTTGTGGTATTTTTCGACCTCGGTGCCGCTGCACACGATCGCCATGTTCGGCCGGTCGGCGCCCGACATCTTCCGGCGTTCGTCGTCGAGGGAGGTGTCGACGGCGCATTCGACGCCGTTCGAGGCCTTGACGGGCTTGCCGTCGATGCTGGTCAACCGCCACCGGTAGGCCTCGTAGCCGAGCATCCGGTTGGCCGACCGCAGCGGATCGAGCGCGGTCGCAAAGGCGATCATCGTGAAATCGGGCACGAGAAAGAAAACGAACGATCTTTTGACGGTTGGTTTCACCAGTTCCATGGCAGCCTCCACTGCGGCATGACGCGAACAGGATGTCGCGATCAGCATAGCGACATCAGGGAAAGCCTTGGTTGTCAAGCGGTCGGGCAGGGGCGTCGCAACTATTTTTGCGACCTGTGTCGCAAACAGGCGATTGGTTGCCTATTAGCAGCAGCTGCTGGACGCCTTCGGGTTACGGCAGGTGCCGGGCGCAACAAAAATGCCGCCCCGATGGATCGGGACGGCATGGCGCGTCGCGCGAGATTGTCGTGGCGTCAGGCGACGAAGCCGAGGCGGGCGGCCGCGACGGCGCCGGTCTGACCGGGCATCGTCCTGGCAAGGCGCTGACGCTCGAGCGCTGTCGTCAGGTTCATTTCGCGGCGGGTAAAAAGACGGCCAAAAAACTTCATTGCACTCTCCATGGGCTTGAGACGGCTCGCCTTCGCGTAATGGAGTGGGGCTGGTCGTTTGCTGCAGCGCATATAGGCGCGCGCCGAGGAACTTTGAATCGCAAAAACGAACCGTATGATTTGGAATGCGACATCGGGGCGCGGGCAGGGCCGGGAACATGGCAAGAGCAAAGCTCACCCAGCTTCACGTGTTCCACCTGGGCCGTCCTTCCGGGGCCGCGCAGCGGAACCCGGAGGGACGGAAATGAAGGGGCCCGGAAGGACGCGAGTGAGGAGGACCGATCATTGCCTATGTGAATTACTCTTCACACGGCCGGGCGGCCGGATAGGCAGGGTGCCGGCCGGTGAGGGTGCAGTCCGAAATCTCGGGCCAGCCGATATCCTTCTGCACCTCGAACGGTAGCGAGAGCAGTTCCCGTTCGGTCCGGTAGCGCGAGCGGGCAAGGCTGTAGCGGGTGGCGATTCGACCGATGGATGACAGGACGGACATGTCATTCTCCTTCCCTGGTTGGCCGGAGGACCCGGCTCGGGGCAACGATTGCCCTGGCTTCGATGGAGTTGACTATGAGGCCGATCTGATGTTCAATCAAACGAAATGGAATGATCTTTTCAGTCAAGAAAATTGAAGGTTAGGGCCGATGAACGCTCCTCTCAATCATCCGCTGCCTTTGCTCGATCTCGACGTGTTGCGCACCTTCGTGGCCATTGCCGAAACCGGCAGCTTCACGACGGCGGCCAATGCCGTCTACCGCACGCCCTCGGCGGTTTCGATGCAGATCAAGAAGCTCGAGGACATCCTCGGCCGTTCGGTGTTTTCGCGCGATGCCCGCTCGGTGGCGCTGACCACCGACGGCGAGATGCTATTGGGCTACGCGCGCCGTTTGCTGGCGATCAACCGCGAGGCCGTCGCCAAATTCATCATTCCCGACATCGTCGGAGTCGTGCGCCTGGGATCGCCGGACGATTACGGTGAGCGGGTGCTGCCGCATGTGCTGAAGCGCTTTGCGCAGTCGCATCCTTCCATCGCGGTCGATGTCGTCATCGACCAGAGCATCAACCTGCGCCGGCGCATGGACGACCGAATGCTCGACATCACGCTGTTGACCAATTCCTACAAGACCAGCGCGGTCGGCGCGGAAGTGCTTTTGACCGAGCCTATCGTCTGGGCTGGCGCCAAGGGCGGCTGCGCGCATATGCGCGAGCCGCTGCCGGTGTCGATCTGGGAGGAAGGGTGCGCCTGGCGCGCCGGCGCGCTGGAAGCGCTGGGGCGTGACGGCCGCGACTATCGGGTCGCCTATATGAGTTCGCACACCGCCGCCCAGCGCGCCGCCATCATGGCCGACCTCGCCGTCGCGCCGCTGCCGAAGTCCTTCCTCGGCGACGACATGGTGGAACTCGGGCCGAAGGACGGTCTGCCGACGATCGGCAACTACAATCTGGCCATGGTGGTGTCGCCGGACGCCAGCGCGCCGGTCAAGGCCGTCGCCGACCATATTCGCGCGACCTTCGAGGTGTTCCGGGAGCGCGGCAGGTTCTTATCCTGAGCGCTCCCGTAAGGCAGCGGGCTCGCTAGTCCCGGTTACGCCGGGCTGCCCGTTCCTCGCGCGAGCGGCGGCGTGGGGCGGCATCGCCTGTCGCGGCCACCGCAGCGACGCTTTCGGGCGAATCCACCTGCCGCGGCGGCAGCTTGACGGCTTTCGACAGGTTCGGGAAAGCATCGACCTTGTTGGGCAGCGCCATGGCGTCGATGAAGATCTGCTGGAAGTGCGGCTCCAGCGCCGTCTCGATCTTCTCGATCCGATGCACCTCGTCCTCGATCTCGCGGCGATGGTCGCGGTTGAGCAGCGCCATCAGCGCGCCGGTGCCCGAAGCGTTGCCGACCGCCTTGACGTTGGCCAGGTCGCAATCGGGGATCAGACCCAGCACCATGGCGTACTTCGGATCGATGAAGGAGCCGAAGGCGCCGGCGAAGCGGATCATGTCGACATGGTCGACGCCCTGCTTTTCCATCAAAAGCTTGACGCCGGCATAAAGCGCCGCCTTGGCCAACTGGATTGCGCGCACGTCGCGCTGGGTGATGACCAGCCGCGGCTCACCGTCGCGCAGCAGATAGGAGAAGGTGCGGCCATGCTGGAAGATGCGCGGCGAGCGCGCCGCCAGCGAACCGTCGATGACGCCGTCTTCGGAAATGATGCCGGAAAGATACATCTCGGCGACCACCTCGATGATGGCCGAGCCGCAGATGCCGGTGACGCCCACCTGTCCCGCCGCTTCCTCGAATCCGGGTTCGTCGGACCATTTTTCGACGCCGATGACGTGGTATTTCGGTTCCAGCGTCTCGGGATCGATGCGCACGCGCTCGATGGCCCCGGGCGCCGCACGCTGGCCGCCGGAAATCTCGGCGCCTTCGAAGGCCGGGCCGGTCGGCGACGAGGCGGCGACGACGCGGGCACGGTTGCCGAGGATGATTTCCGCATTGGTGCCGACGTCGACCAGAAGCATCATCTTGTCCTGCCGGTAGGGACCTTCCGACAGGGCGGCGCCCGCCGCGTCGGCGCCGACATGGCCGGCGATGCAAGGCAGCGTGTAGAGGCGAGCGCCCGGATTGACGTCGATATCGATCTCGTGCGCCCAGAATTGCAGCGAACTCGACACCGCCAGCGCGAAGGGCGCCTGGCCGAGTTCGGTCGGGTCGATGCCAAGGAACAGGTGGTGCATGATCGGGTTGGCGACGAACACCGAATCCAGGATGTCGTGCCGGTCGACGCCGCCTTCCTCGCAGACCTTGCCGATCAGCCCGTTGACGGCCTCGCGCACGGCCTTGGTCATGGCCTCGCGCCCGTCCGGGTTCATCATCACGTAGGAAACCCGGCTCATCAGGTCCTCGCCGAAACGAATCTGCGGGTTCGGCGCGCCGGAGGACGCGACGATGCGCCCGGACAACAGCGACACCAGATGCATGGCGATGGTGGTGGAGCCGATGTCGCAGGCGATGCCGTAGGCCTCGTTCTTCAGGCCCGGCCACATGGCGATGATGAAGGGACGCGAGGAGTCCATATCGCGGTGGATGGCGACGGTGACCGCCCAGTTCTCCTTGCGCAGAATACCTTGAACCTGCGGGATCAGGTAGGGCGCGATCAGGAGATCCTTCCAGCCCCAGTCCTTTTCCAGGACGTTCTTGAGCCGGTCGAGATCGCCGAGCGGCTTGTGCATGTCCGGTTCGTCCACCTCGACATAGCAGAGCTGGACGGCGGGAAGCCGGTCGATCTGGCGATCGACGGCGGCCTTGCGCACCACCTGGGCGTTGATGACAGTATCCTGCGGCACGTCGACCACGAGGTCGCCCTGGATCGTCGCCGAGCACGACAGCCGTCGTCCGTCGGGCAGGCCGCGAATGTGCTCGTAGCGCTCTTCCTTGGGTCCCTTGGGCGAAATGTTTTCGAGCGACGAGACGATCTGGTGCTTGGCGAAGTTGCCTTCCTGCACCTCGATCTGGCAGCGGCCGCAAGTGGCGCGGCCGCCGCAGACGCTTTCGACATAGACGCCGAGCTGGCGCGCGGCGTCGAGGATCGGCGTGCCGATAGGAAACCGGCCGCGTTTGCCCGAGGGCATGAACAGCACCAGCGGGTCGATAGGCTTCGGCTGAGTGTCCATGGCATTCCACTTTCCGGCCGTCTGGAGGGCGGCCAATCCAAACCATAACCTCTCCCGCTCTTGTGCCGGGAGAGGGCACTGTATTTCGTCAGCCGCGGGCCATCCGCGCCTCGCGGCCGCCACGGCGGCGACCGCCGGCGGCGGCACCTTCGCCGGCTGCCGGAGCCGGAACGGGGCCGGCCTGCACGCCGGGCTTGTAGTCCTTGTAGGTCTTGATCCAGGTGGTGCAGTCCTTGTCGGTGCCGGCCAGCACGTTGGCGCCGCGCACGGCTTCCATTTCCTGCGGGCGCACCGGATTCATGATCGCCGAGGTCATGCCCGCGCCGATCACCATGGGGATGAAGGCGGCGTTGATGCCGTGGCGGTGCGGCAGGCCGAAGGAAATGTTGGACAGGCCGCAGGTGGTGTTGACCTTGAGTTCCTCGCGCAGGCGTCGAAGCAGCGCGAACACCTGGCGGCCGGCGTCGCCCAGCGCGCCGATCGGCATCACCAGCGGGTCCACCACCACGTCATGGGCCGGAATGCCGTAATCGGCGGCGCGTTCAACGATCTTCTTGGCGACGGCGAAACGCACGTCCGGGTCCATCGAAATACCGGTCTCGTCGTTGGAGATAGCGACGACCGGCACATTGTATTTCTTTACCAGAGGCAGGATCTTTTCCAGTTTCTCTTCCTCGCCGGTGACCGAGTTGACCAGCGGCCGGCCCTTGGCGACCTGGAGGGCTGCCTCGATCGCGCCCGACACGGAGCTGTCGATCGACAGCGGCAGGTCGACCAGGTCCTGCACGATCTGCAGCGTCTGCACCAGCAGGCCGGGCTCCGTCTCGTTGGGGTTGACGGAGGTTACGCCCGCGTTGACGTCGAGCATGGTGGCGCCACAAGCGGCCTGCTCGAGCGCGTCCTTCTTCACCGTCTCGAAATTGCCTTCCATCATCTCGGCGGCGAGCTTCTTGCGGCCGGTGGGGTTGATGCGCTCGCCGATCACGCAAAACGGCTGATCGAAGCCGATGATGATCTCGCGGGTCGCCGAGGCGACGATGGTGTGGGTCATGAAATCTCTCCGGTCGTGATATAAAGATTTCTTTATATCGTTATCTGTGTTGAATCAAGCGAAGGCCGGTCCGCCGTCAGTACGCCGTCTTGACCATATCCACCTGGGTTTCGGTAACGTCGTCCTGCAATATCTGCCCGAGCCGGTCGGCGACGAGACGGTCGTCGCTGCGCGCCTCGCGCTTCCACGGCCGGCGGCCCTTCAGCACGCCCGATTCATCCACGATTTCTGCGACATATTCTTCCTGGCGATAGGCCATCACATGGATGCCCGCCACGCCCGGAATTTCCTTCACTTCGTTGATGATGTCGATGCAAAGCTGCTTGCCTTCCTTCTTCTGATCCTGCGCGCCTTCCAGCCGCTTGATGACGGAATCGGGAATGTGGATGCCCGGCACGTTGGAGCGGATCCATTTCGCCGTCTTGGCGGAGGCGAGAGGGCCTACCCCGCACAGGATGAAGACCTTGTCGGCGTAGCCGAGGTCGCGCACCTTCTGCATGTAGGTGCGAAACATCGGCACGTCGAAGCAGTACTGGCTTTGTACGAACTGCGCGCCGGCCGCGATCTTCTTGCCGAGCCGGTGCGGGCGGAAGTCGTAGGGCGGCGCGAACGGGTTGATCGCGGCGCCGAGGAAAAGCTGTGGCGGCGTGGTCAGCTTGCGGCCCGAAAGGAATTTGCCGTTGTCGCGCATGATGCGCACGGTTTCGAGCAGCGACATGCAGTCGAGGTCGAACACCGGCTTGGCGCCCGGCTGGTCGCCCGCCTGCACGCCGTCGCCGGTGAGGCACATGATGTTGGCGACGCCCATTGCCGCGCCGCCGAGCACGTCGCCCTGGATGGCGATGCGGTTCTTGTCGCGGCAGGCGATCTGCATGATCGGCGCATAGCCCATGCGCGTGAGCAGCGCGCAGATGCCGACCGAGGACATGTGGCAGTTGGCGCCCGAGGCGTCGACCGCGTTGATGCCGTCCACCCAGCCGTCGAAAATCCTGGCGCGGTTATAGACCTCTTCCGGGTCGGCGCTGTCGGGCGGGTTGAGTTCCGTGGTCACCGCGAACTCGCCGCGCCGCAGCACGCGCTCCAGCCGACCGCGCGAGGTATGACCGGGCAGGGGGTCGAGCGGCAGGTGGACGCCGGCCGGGTTCTCGTCGCGTTGCTGGGCGATCATGCCGCTGCCCCTTTGTTCGTTGCGTCGGCCTTGGCCGCCTCGCGCGCCGCGGCCGCCTGCGCGGTTACGCGCAGCCATGCGGAGGTTTCGCGCAGCGACTGGTCGACGGGCTTCTGCACGTCGAGGATCTTGTCGCCGTGCACCATGTTGCGCGACCCTTCCCATGCCTTGACCCAGACGCAGGGCATGTCCGGTTCGACCTCGCAATGGCCGTTGGCGCGCACGCCGCCGCAGGGGCCGTTGCGCAACTGCTTGGGGCAGTTCATCGGGCACGACATGCCGGTGGACGACAGGATGCATTGCCCGCACATGCGGCAATCGAACATGAAGCCCTTGACGCGCTTTTCGACGAACTTCACCGGCGCTTCGACCCGGCCATAGCCGATGCCCTTCCACAATGGATGCAGCATGAGGAAAACGTCGGCGAACTTTGCGTAGAACCATTCGAGCAGGCGTGAATGGCGCACCGACCACAGGCGTACCGTATAGCTGCGCTGCACGCGCCGCTGCGGCGACACGTCGGCTGGCTTGTAGGCGCTTTTCGGCGCCGTCTTCTTGACGACCGTCGCCTGCGTCATGCCGCCCGACGCCGCCGGCGGCGTCACCGCCTCGGTCCCGGCCGGCCCCGCGGCCGTCGTGGTCTGGAGCCCGTTGTCAGCCATTTTCTCTGCCGCTTGAATTGACGAGGGCGATCAGCTTCGCCTTGTCGAAGCGCGTGTCGAGTTCGGTCACGGCCTTGTCCGCCTCGGCGTCGATATCGTCGCTCACCGGAATAGGGTCGGCCTTGCGCCAGTCGTCGAGGTAGTTGCTGGCGCTCTTGGCCCCGACCTTCATGGCGCAGGCGTCGATGGCCTGGATGAAGCGCATCGGCAATTCGCGCTTGGCGTTCTGACGCCCTTTCTTGACGATGACCTGGGCGGGAATATCGCGCCAGTAGACGACGATCAGATCGGCCATGGATTTTCACTCCTGATGTTTCGAGCATTGCCGCAAGCCGTGCTGGCCCGCTTGTTATGGGACGACGCGCGCGCTTTCAAAAGCGACGGATGTCGCAGAAAGAAAGATTGTTCAACCAGCGCGCCCCCCGGGGCTTCGCGCGGGTCGGCCGGGGTCAGCGCCTGAACTCGAGTATGTCGAGGCGCGATTCACGATACGGCGCCGGAAATTCGATGCGCCACGCATCGCCGCCGGTGCGAAACGCATAGCCGACCTGGTCGGTTTTCGGCCCGCTGCCGTAGGGTTCGACCGGGTCGCCGTTGACGAAGTAGGAGCCGAGATAGATGGCCCGCTTTTCGCCGTCGTCGTAAAGGCGGCCTTTTGTGCGTTGCGATCCGCCGGTTTTCTGTAGCACCCAGCCGGAACCGTCGTCCGTCACCTTGCAGGCGAACCAGTCGTAGAGGACGAGCGCGCCGAAATCGCCGCCGACCTTGATGGTGCGGCAGCGCCAGTTGCCGGTAAGGTTCTTGTCGGAAAAGACGACCAGCGGCCGCGCCAGCAGCGCGTCAAGCTGTTTCAGGTCGGCCGGATCGCCGCTGTTGCGGGCCTCTTCCAGCGCGGCCTTTCGCGTTTCGTCATACTGGTCGAGACGCGCCTGGTCGGCAGGCGTGATCAGCTTCTGCACCGCTCCGTCGGCAAGAGCGGCCGAGGCGAGGGCTGTAACGATGCTTGCTAGAATTATCGGGCGGAAATTCATCCGGCGGGCCTCTGAAAGTCGGATTACGACACCAGCTCGCGACCATATCCGGCCGGGCGGGAAAGGCCAGCGTCTACTTGGTTGAGCGGCTACTTGTCGATGCCTGCGACGCCGGCTGCATGGGCGAGGCCCATCGGCAGGTCGCCGTAGCCGGTGGGGCGGCGCTCATAGGCGAGGCCGAGCATCTTCGCCGCCGCCACGGCCACCTTGTCCAGTTCGGGATCGTCCGTCTGCGCCAGATAGATCAGCTTGTCGTAATTGCCGAAATAGTCGGCGATCAGTTCCGGGTGCCTGTCGAGGCCGAGCGGCTTCATGAAGAAGGCGTCGAACTGCCGGCACAGGAAGTCCGTCATGTAGAAGGACATCATGTCGTCGTCGGCGATCTTCCGGTATTCCTCCATGCGCTGGTAGAACGCAAAGCAGTGCGGCCCGTCCATGCGCTCGACGCCGTGCCTCTCACACACCCTGTCGAGGTGGCCGCCGGTGCCGCAATCGGCATAGCCGATGAAGATATGCTCGTAGCCTTCCGCCTTGGCCTCGGTGATGGCCCTGTCCATGGCCGGCGCAATACGGTCGGGATAGAAGTGAAACTCCGCCGGCAGGCAGGTCAGTTCGAGATGATCGAGAGCGAGTTGCTCCTTGACCGCCAGGATTTCGCGCGCGAGCATGCCGCAGGCGATGACCAGAAGCTTGTCTTTCTTATCCGACTTGACGTTTTGCTGGGCGGCCATGGAACCAGTCGAACCGGCTTTCGTTACAACGGTGCAGATCACGCCTGAGGGAGCCCCGGTCATGAAGCCATCACGTCTCGCACCAATTGCCGTTCTGGCTTGCGCCCTGGCGCTTGTCGCCTGCGCCAACACCATACGCGGTGCCGGCAAGGATATCAAAAGCACCGCTAATGCGGTGGAAGATACGGTCAATCAGTAAGTAGCAGGCCCACCGTATACGGGCTTTGAAACCGCCACCCTATGAGCGGCGGTTTCGTGTTCGCGTCGCTGGTCAGGCGTTGGCGCGGGCGTTGTGCTTGCGCTTCATGAAATCCTTGGCGGTTTCGACGGCCACCGCCGCGTCGCGGCAGTAGGCATCGGCGCCGACGGCCTTGCCGAACTCCTCGTTGAGCGGTGCGCCGCCAACCATTACGACGTAGTCGTCGCGGATGCCTTTTTCCTTCAGCGTGTCGATGACGACCTTCATGTAGGGCATGGTCGTGGTCAAAAGCGCCGACATGCCGAGAATGTCGGGCTGGTGCTCCTCGATCGCTTCCAGGTATTTCTCGACCGAGTTGTTGATGCCGAGGTCGATGATGTCGAAGCCGGCGCCTTCCATCATCATGCCGACCAGGTTCTTGCCGATGTCGTGGATGTCGCCCTTGACGGTGCCGATCACCATCTTGCCCTGTTTGGGCGCGCCGGTGGCGGCCAGAAGCGGGCGCAGGATCGCCATGCCGGCCTTCATCGCGTTGGCCGACAACAGCACTTCCGGAACGAACAGGATGCCGTCGCGGAAATCCTCGCCGACGATGCGCATGCCTTCGACCAGCGCCTCGGTCAGCACCTTGTAGGGGATCCAGCCGCGTTCGAGCAGGATGTTGGTGCCTTCCTCGATCTCTTCCTTCAACCCGTCGTAAAGGTCGTCGTGCATCTGCTGCACGAGCTCGTCGTCGGAAAGCTCGGAGAGAATGATCTCGTCGTCGGCCATGTCGCTTCAACTCCATATTGCCGAGCGGACGTCCGCAGGGCTGAAAACGTTGGCCAATACGTATCCCGTGAACCCTACGTTTCCATAGCTGATTTGCGACTTACTGCAAAAAGAAAGCGACCGCAAATCCCGGGGGTTCCTTGTCGATTTTGCGACAGGCGTTGGCGCTGGCTGGCCGTTTCCTTTAGGGTGTATGACTACGATCCGGCGAGAAGCCGCGGCATGAGCGGCCGGAACCGTTTTCAAGGATGAAAAGCGATCATGAGCGAACAGGCGGCAGTTGATCAGGAAGCGCCGGGCGGCAGGCGCGGGCG
>JBASAA010000033.1:0-3986 GCA_049650385.1 Mesorhizobium sp. | reverse complement strand
CGAAGTGCTTCTTGGCGTAGGCGGCGTGCACCGTCGAAACCTGGACGCCGAGGATCTTGCCCTTCACGCCTTCAGGCGTGGCGTCGAATTTCTGGTCCTTCGGCCCGATGATGGCGGTCGGCGTGTTGTAGTACTTGTCTGAGAAGTCGATCTCCTTCTCGCGCTCGGCGGTGATCGACATCGAGTTCATGATGGTGTCGATCTTCTTCGACTTCAGAGCCGGGATGAGGCCGTCCCACGGAATCGGCGTCAGCACGCAGTCGAGCTTGGCCTCGGCGCAGATCGCCATGGTGATGTCGACCTCCCAGCCGCCCCATTTGCCGGAAGCGTCCTGGCTGTAGAAGGGCGGATAGGCTTCCGGCGAAAAGCCGACCTTGATCTCCTCGGCACTGGCCGACCATGCGCCGGCCAATGTCAGCGCGGCCGCCGCTATCGTCATCTTCACGAATGTCTTCATGTTCTTTCTCCCATTCTTGGCGGACGTTTCCCGTCCTGTTTCAACCGAATGCACTCAACCGACCCGGTCTCTACCCGACATTGCGCAGGAACTGCCTGAGCCGTTCGGATTTCGGCGTGCCGAAAAGCTGGTCGGGCGGCCCCTCCTCCTCGACCAGCCCGTTGTAGAGGTAGACGACGTGGCTCGCGACTTCGCGCGCGAACTTCATCTCGTGTGTCACCAGCACCATGGTGCGGCCCTCGCGCGCCAGGTCGCCGATCACCTTGAGCACCTCGCCGACCAGTTCCGGGTCGAGCGCCGAGGTCGGCTCGTCGAACAGCATGACGCGCGGCTGGATGGCGAGCGCGCGCGCGATCGCCGCGCGCTGCTGCTGGCCGCCGGACAGGAAGGCGGGATAGACGTCGCGTTTGTCGGCGAGGCCGACGCGGGCAAGCAGCGCCTCGGCAGTGCGGATCGCCTCCTCGCGCTTGACGCCGAGGACATGGATGGGAACCTCGATGACGTTTTCCAGGAGCGTCATGTGGCTCCACAGGTTGAAGCTCTGGAATACCATGCCGAGGCGCGAGCGGATGCGCTCGATCTGCTTGCGGTCGGCCGGCACGCTGTTGCCGTGGCTGTCGGCCTTCAGCCGGATTTCCTCGCCGTTGACGCGGATGACGCCGCTGGTCGGGTTTTCCAGGCAGTTGATGCAGCGCAGCAGCGTGGACTTGCCTGAGCCGGAGCCGCCGATGATGGCGATGACGTCGCCGTCGCGCGCCGACAGCGAGACGCCTTTCAGGACGTGCAGGTCGCCGAATTTCTTGTGCAGGTTCTCGACGTGGATCGCTTCCGGCGCGATGGTCCGCGCTTCCGACCCGGCCGCCGATTCAGCGCTTGCGCCCATCACCGCCTCGCCGCCGTTGAAGGCGCAGCAAGCGGTCGTCGTCGCAATTCCTCACCCATTACCCGCCACCGACCGATGTTTCACGCCAAGATGGACCGTTCTCGTTGTCGGCGTCAACCATCGTGTTTGGACCATTGATCGAAGGCCCTCTCAATGATTATTGAACGCTGGCCACGGTGGCCGGAAGCCTTTTGGAGGAAGCTGTTGGAAAAGACCTACGGAGCGCAGTCGATGGCCGCCCCGCTCAGGCGCGTGCTGATGCGCTCGGCCGAAAGCGCCATGCGCCGCGCCGGCGCCGCCGAGTGGCATTATGGTCCGGGCTTCGACCCGCACAAAGCCGCGATCGAGCACAAGGGGCTGGCCGAGCTGGTGGCGGCCAGCGGCGCCGAGATCGAGTGGCTGACCGAGGAGGACGACGGCCTGTCCGATTCGGTCTTTACCTTCGATCCCTCGCTGATGACCGATCACGGCGCCATCATCCTTTCCATGGGCAAGGCCTTGCGCCTGCCCGAACCGGCGCTGCACGAGGCCGCCTATCAGCGCATGGGTATTCCGATCCTCGGCCGTATCGAGGCTCCCGGCCAGGTCGAGGGCGGGGATACGGTGTGGCTGGACAGGAACACGCTGGTCGTCGGGCGCGGCGTGCGCACCAACCAGGAGGGCGTGCGCCAGCTTTCCGAACTGCTCGCCCCGAAAGGGATAGCGGTGCTCGGCTTCGACCTGCCGCTGTGGCAGGGCGAGGAGGCGTGCCTGCACCTGATGTCGGTCATCAGCCCGCTCGCCGACGACCTGGCGCTGGTCTATTCGCCGTTGTTGCCGGCGCCGTTCTACCAATTGCTCAAGGCACGCGGCATCAAGCTCGTCGAGGGCGACGCGGGCGAGTTCATGGCCTCCAACGGCCTCAGCCTCAACGTGCTGCCGACCGACCAGCGCAAGGTCATCGCCATTGCCGGCTTCCCGAAGACCAAGGCGGCCATGGAAGCGGCCGGATGCACCGTCGCCACCTTCGAGGCGGATGCGCTGTGCGTCGCCTGCGAGGGCGGGCCGACCTGCCTGACGCGCCCGGTGCTCAGGGCATGAGTTTCGTCGTCGCCATCGACGGGCCGGCGGGGGCGGGCAAGGGCACGCTGGCGCGAAGGCTGGCCGACCACTACCGCCTGAACCTGCTCGACACCGGGCTGACCTATCGCGCGGTGGCGCACGCGCTGCTGGGTTTCGGCCTGCCGCTGGAGAATGTCTCGGCCGCCGAAACGGCGGCGCGGCAGGTCGACCTGTCGGCGCTGGACCGCGACGTGCTGTCGGCGCATGCGGTCGGCGAGGCCGCCTCGAAGGTGGCGGTCATCGCCTCGGTTCGCCGAATCCTGGTCGAGAAGCAGCGCGCCTTTGCCGCCGCGCCGCCGGGTGCCGTGCTCGACGGTCGCGACATCGGCACCGTGGTGTGCCCCGACGCGACCGTGAAGCTTTATGTGACGGCGAGCCCTGAGGTGCGGGCCAGGCGCCGCTTCGACGAGATCGAGGCGATCGGTGGAACGGCCGACTACGACCAGATTCTCGCCGACATCAAGCGCCGCGATGAGCGCGACATGGGCCGCTCCGATTCGCCGCTGAAGCCGGCCGCCGACGCGCACTTGCTCGATACGTCGGAAATGTCTATAGAGGCCGCGTTTCTTGCGGCCGTGGCGATCATCGACGACGCGGTGGCCGAAAGCGACGACGCCTGATCGGGTCGGCCCTTCCAATTTCGGGGACGCGCGCCATATCAGGTGAAACCAGCCTGCCAGCATTCATGATGCGCCGGAATTGCCGCATAGAGCGGCCAGGGGTTTTGAAGAACCCCGGAACGCCGGCAGGCTAACGCAACGCTAACCCACGGCGCCCGCTTCGCGACAGGGCGAAGCTTTCCAGGAGAAACAATGTCAGTAGCGAACCCCACTCGCGACGATTTCGCGAGCATGCTTGAAGAATCGTTTTCCGCCGGCAATTCCGGCGAAGGCCAGGTCGTGCGCGGCACCATCACCGCGATCGAGAAGGACATGGCCATCATCGACGTCGGCCTCAAGGTCGAGGGCCGCGTGCCGCTGAAGGAATTCGGCGCCAAGGGCAAGGATTCCACCCTCAAGGTCGGCGATGTCGTCGAGGTCTATGTCGAGCGCATCGAGAACGCGCTGGGTGAGGCGATGCTTTCGCGCGAGAAGGCCCGCCGCGAGGAGAGCTGGGTCAAGCTCGAAGAGAAGTTCAACAAGGGCGAGCGCGTCGAAGGCGTCATCTTCAACCAGGTCAAGGGCGGCTTCACCGTCGACCTCGACGGCGCCGTGGCCTTCCTGCCGCGTTCGCAGGTCGACATCCGTCCGATCCGCGACGTCACGCCCCTCATGCACAACCCGCAGCCCTTCGAGATCCTCAAGATGGATCGCCGCCGCGGCAACATCGTGGTTTCGCGCCGCACCGTGCTTGAAGAGAGCCGCGCCGAGCAGCGTTCGGAGATCGTCCAGAACCTCGAAGAGGGCCAGGTGGTCGAAGGCGTGGTCAAGAACATCACCGACTACGGTGCGTTCGTCGACCTCGGCGGCATCGACGGCCTGCTGCACGTCACCGACATGGCATGGCGCCGCGTCAACCATCCGACCGAGATCCTCAACATCGGCC
>JBASAA010000032.1:0-95036 GCA_049650385.1 Mesorhizobium sp. | reverse complement strand
CGGGCTGCGGCGCCCGCGGAACGGGCGCCTGTGCGGCCGGGCGCAGGGCGCGCGGCTCGGAAACATCGACGCCGCGGCCGGATTTGGCAACGATATCCGACAATTCCTTGAGCGCGTTGATCTGCTCGGAAACGGCGCGCCGAATCGCCGTGGTCGATTCCTTGGCCTCCTGCGGCATCTCCACCACGCCCTTTTTCAGCTCGGCGCGGGTAAGATCCAGCTCGCTCTTGATCGAGCCTGCCGTGCGGCGCATCTCCTCGGTGGCGTCGGCAAAGCGCTTGGTCGCCGATTCGACCACCTCGGTGATGGTGGTGCGGATCTTGTCGGCGGAATGCACCGTCCGGCCTTCGGCCTTTTCGAGGGTCTGGCCGACGAGGTTCTCGAAGGACTGCATGACCTTCTCGAGCTCTTCCGACTTCTTGACCAACCCGACCGCCAGGTCCTCGATCGAGGACTGGCGTTCCAGCGTGTGCTCCAGGTTGCTCTGCGCGGAGCTGAGCAGGCTGGAGGCATTGGAAAGAAGCCGGCTGTGCTCATCGAAGCGGGTGGCGATCGAGGCCACTTCGCGCAGCGTCGCAGAGGAAAGCTCGGTCAGCCGCGTAGTGTTCGAATCGACCAGGCGCGCGGAACTGGCGAAGGTCTGCGCCGCCTTCTCCGTGGTCGCCGCAAAGCCCTGCGTGCTTTCGCTCAGGCGGCCATCGACCTCGCTGAGATTGGCCGCCGCGCGCTCGATCAGCCCGTTGAGCTGCGATGACGAGGCGGTCATGCGGGCGATGAGGCTCTGGACGCTCTCGGCCAGCGTCGAGTTGGCTCCTTCGACCGCCGACAGGGTTTCGGCCGTTCGGCTGGCAAGGGCATCGACGAGCACCGCGTTTTCCGTCCGCAGCTTGGTGGTGGCGCGCTCGGTCGCCTCTTCCATGCTGCGTTGCAGTTCGGTGCCGCTTTCGGCGAAACGGTCGACCAGCGGCCGTGCGGTTTCGTCGAGGATTCTGGTGATCTCGGCCGAACGGGCCGCGAGCATCGAGTTCAGTTCGCGGGTATTGGTCCCGATCGTCTTGGCGGCCTCGTTGGTGCTCTGGCCGATATGCTGGCCGACGGCGGTGAACGTTTCGGCGATGGTGTTGGCGCGAGCCACGAGCTGGCTTTCCGCCTGCGCGATCTGCTCGCTGAGTTTCTGGCCCATCGTGTCGGCTGTCCGGGCAAGCCGGCTTTCCACGTCCGATACCTGTTCCTCGACGCGTGCGGTGGTCGCCGCCGCGCTGCCTGCCAGCCGTTCGTCCGCGCCGGTCAGCACCTGCTCGATCTCGCGGGCATGGGCTGCAAGCTCGGTGCCGGTCAGGCGGGCACGCTCGGCAACGCGGCGCTCGGTATCGGAGAATGCCTCGACGATGTTATCGGCATGGCCACCGATGGCCGAGGCGCTGTCGGCGATCCGCGACAGCATGCGGTTGTCGGCCTCGTCGAACACGCGGCCGATTTCCTCGACGCGCGAGGAAAGGGCGGCTTCGCCCTCGGAGATGCGCGAAACCAGCTTCTGGTCGGCATTGTCGAAAATCCGGCCGAGATCGGCGGCACGCGCCGCCAGGGCCTCGGCCGATTCGCCGATGCGCAGGCCGAGTTTCTGGTCGGCGTCCTCGAAGTTGCGCAGGATATCGCCTGCGCGAGCCGCCAGCGACTGCGCCGTCTCGACGGCGCGGGCGGCCAGTTTCTGGTCCGCCGTGTCGAATGTGCCGGCGATGGCGTCGGCGCGGGCGCTAAGCTCATCGGCGGTTTCGCGGGTGCGTGACAGCAGGGCGTTCGAACTGTCCTGCGCGCGCGCCGACAGCCGCTGGTCCGCCTCGTCGAAGGTGCGGGCGATGTCCTCGGCCCTGAGCAGCAGCGCCGCGGCCGTCTTTTCGGCCCGCTCCGCGATCTGGCGGTCGGCGTCGCTGAAGGCGGCGCCGGCCTGCTCATGCAGGGCGGCGGTGACTTCCATCACCTTGTCGCGCAACTGGCCGGCAACGAAGACGGCGCTGTTTTCCAGCGCGCCGCGGATGCTTTCGACACCGGACGACAAGGCGCGCTCCATGGTGCCGGTGCGCTCCTCGATGACGCCGGTCTGGCGGTCGAATGCGGCCTCGATTTTCTGAATATCGCCGGCGATCGCGTCGGAAATGCCGGCGCTCTTTGCCGCGATCTCGTCGATATGGCCGGAAACGGCGAGGTCGATGCCCCGGCGCGCCTCGGCGAGCTTGGCCAGATCGTCCTCCAGTGCATTGCCGAGCAGGGCGCGCCCGTCGGCTAGCTTGTCGAGATGGCCGCCGATGATGGCATCGATATCGCTGCGGCTCTCGGACAGCTTTTGCAGGTCGGCTTCCAGCGCACGCCGCAGGATATCGCGGCCTTCCGCCAGCTTTTCCACCTGTCCGGCGACCAGCCCGTCGATACTGGAACGGCTTTCGGCCAGCTTGGCCAGGTCTTCTTCCAGGGCGCCGGAAAGACGGGTGCGCTCATCGGCGATCCGCTGCATCTGGTCGCCGATGAGCCCATGGACGCTGTTGAGATCGCTCTCCAGCGCCTGCGAGAACTGCGCACGGCCTTCCAGCAGCCTGTCGGACTGGCTGGCGACGACGCTCTGGATCGCGTCGAGATCGGCCGCCAGGGCACGCTTAAGGATGTCACGGCCCTCGGCCAGCTTCTCGACCTGGCCGGCGACCAGCCCGTCGATGCTCGAACGGCTCTCGGCAAGCTTGGCCAGATCGTCCTCCAACGCCTTCGACAGGGTGGCCCGGTCTTCCGTCAGCCGGTTCATGTGACCGGCAACGGTTCCGCGAACCTGTTCCAGGTCGCCTTCCAGCACTTTCGAGAACTGCGACCGGTCCTGCAACAGCTTCTCGGCGTGGTCGGCGACGGCGTCCTTGACGGTGGCGAGGTCGGATTCCAGCGCTCGCTTCAGGATATCGCGGCCCTCGGCCAGCTTCTCGACTTGGCCTGCAACCAGCCCGTCGATGCTCGAACGGCTCTCGGCAAGCTTGGCCAGATCGTCCTCCAACGCCCGGGACAGCTGGCCGCGTTCGTCCGCCAACTGATCCCTGTGGCTGGAAACGGCCTCACGCACACGCTCGATGTCGCTTTCCAGCGACTGCGAGAACTGCGCGCGCTCCTGAACCAGTTTCGCGGACTGGCCGGAAAGCGTGCCGCTGATGGCGTCGAGGTCGGCTTCCAGCGCCCGCTTGAGGATGTCGCGGCCTTCCGCCAGCTTCTCGACCTGCCCGGCGACCAGCCCGTCGATGCTGGAACGGCTTTCGGCCAGCTTGGCGAGATCCTCTTCCAGCGCCTGCGACAAGGTCGCGCGGTCGGCGGTAAGCCTGGCCATGTGGCTGGATACGTCGCCGCGAACGGTTTCGAGGTCGCTTTCGAGCGCCTGCGAGAACTGCGAGCGGTCTTGCAACAGCTTGTCGGAATGGTCGGCAATGACGTTCTGGATGGTATGGAGATCGGCCTCCAAGGCCCGCTGGAGGATATCGCGGCCTTCCGCCAGCTTCTCGACCTGGCCGGCGACCAGCCCGTCGATGCTCGCCCGGCTTTCCGCCAGCTTGGCAAGGTCGGTTTCCAGCGTCTGCGACAGCAGGCTGCGGTCGCCCGCAAGCTTACCCGCGTGATCGTCGATCAGCCTGCGGATGCCAGCAAGATCGGACTCCAGCGCTTCGGCAAGGTGGCCACGGTCCTCGGCCAGCTTGGCCGAATGACTGTCCATCAGCGCCTTGACGACGCCGATGTCGGCTTCGAGCGCCCGGGCGAGGGTGGCGCGGCCTTCCGCGATTTTCTCGACCTGGCCGGCGACCAGACCGTCGATATCGGCGCGGCTTTCGGCGAGCTTGGCCATGTCGGCTTCGAGCGCTCGGGTCAGGATGCTGCGGCCCTCGATCAGCTTGCCGACGTGCCCTGCGACCATTTCATCAATGATATTGCGGGCCTGTACGATCTTTTCAGAGTCATCGTTGAGCGCCTGGGAAAGACGGTCACGGCTGCTGTCCAGCCGCTGGAGATGGCCTTCCATGGCCGCGTCCATGGCCGCGCGGGAGGCGTCGACCTTGCGCAGGTCGTCCTCGAGCGCCCGCGAGATCAGGGTGCGCCCTTCGGCAAGTTTCTGCACCTGGCTTGCCACCAGCGCGTCGATGCCGGCGCGGCCCTCGGCGAACTGGTCGAGATCGGCCTGCAAGGCGGTCGCCATGCGCTCGCCGCTTTCGGCCAGCTTGCGGCTGTGCTCCTCGACCGCATCCTCGATGCCGCTGCGGGCGTCGGTGAGACGCTGGATATCGCTTTCGAACGAGCGCGAGACGACGTCGCGGGCCGCTTCCATGCGCCCGGCGAAATCGTTGGCATGCGTTTCCAGCATGGTGGAGGCGGAGGTGACGATGCCGGCCATCTCGACGCCGATCTGCGTCCTGCCTTCGTCGATCAGGGTCGACAGCGCGTCCTTGCCGCTCGTGAAGGCGTTGGAGATGTCGCGCGCACGCTCGACCAGCGTCTCGTTGATCTGCCGGGCGCGCGCTTCGAGGGCCGCGTTCAGCTTCTGCGTTCCGGTGTCGAGCGCTTCGGCGCGCGTCTCGAATTCGCTGATGAGAGCCTGGCCGCGCTCGGCCAGCGTCCGCTCGATGCTTTCGAGGCTGCTTTCGAACTCGGAACTGAGGGTGCGGGCCGCGCCGCCCAGCAGGGAAACCATGCCGGCGGTGCGGTCGTCGAGCAGGTCGGTCAGCGAACGGGTCAGTCCGTCGGCGCTGTCCGTCAGCTTGGCGATGCGGGTGTCGAGCAGGCTGGCGAACGCTTCGCCGGAGGTCGAGAGCCGGTCGGTGATGGAATCGAGGCGCCCTTCGACGGAATCGAAGATCGACATCGAGCTCGCATTGATGCGGTCGATCAGCGTGTCGCCGGAATTGGTGATCGTCATCGACAGGTTGGTGGAGGCGCTGAGGATGCTGTTGCGGATCGTGTCGCCGGCCGAGTCGATCTCTTCCTTCAGCGTCTCGTGGGCGCCCATGATCGAGGCGCGCACGCGCTCGGCATGGCCGACCACGGCTTCGCGCTCGCTACCCAGTCCGTCGACCAGCATGCGGATGCGGGCTTCGTTTTCCGTATAGGAGCGCTCGATCTGGCTGACCTCGCTGTGGACGAGCGTTTCCAGTTCGACAGCGCGGGCAAGCGTGCGCTCGATACCTTCGCCCATGGCTGCAACCTCGCGGCGCACCGCCTGGCCGATCATCATGACGCGGTCCTGGGCGAGGTTTTCCGGCTCCGCGAGGCGGAAGGCGACTTCGGTCATCGACTGCGCCGCCAGGCGCATGTCCTGCGCGCGGCGGATCATGGCCGCGAACGCCCAGAACAGGACGATCGGCAGGACGGTGGCGACCGCGAGGCCGATCAGACCCGGGCGGGCCATCAGTTGGTCGAGCGAGCGGATCGTCCACACGTCGGGGCCGAACAGCATGTTGGCAAGCGCACCGGCGCCGGCGACCCACGCCAGCGAAACGAGGGCGACGACCCAGTAGACGGCGTTCGAGGAGCGCCGGTTGAGCGAGTGGAGCAGGGAGCGGTAGTCTTTCTGGCGATCGTCGTTGGCAGGGGAGAACCCCTGCTGTGTCCCGTTCGGGGACTCGATGGGCCGCAGTTCGGCGGCGGGCTTCGGCTTCGGGGCAGGCTGCGCCGGCTTTCTCACCTCGGCCGCCGACACTTCCTTCTGCGGCTGATTGGCCCGCGCCAGTTCTTCGGCGGCCTGGGAGATCTGCGCTTCCAGATCCTCCATGGAGGCCGCCATATCGAGATCGCCTGTATCGCTCGATAGGTCGAGATCCAGCGCCTTTTCCAACTCGCTGGCCACTTCGCTGTCGAGATTCTTGCTGGTGGTCGACTTCTTCGCCATGCCTTCGCTACCCTGTACTAGCTGCCGCGGAACCTGTTATTATCGCTTCTTAGCCCGCGCCCGAGGCTTAATATGGACCCCGCGTATCGTAATGACACAGGGGGGTAAATAAAACATGCATTCGGCCCGATACGTAAAACTTTAAATATAAGGTTAACGCCGCCGTGATTTTGCCGGGCGGGATTGGCCGTTTTTCGCAACGTCCCGTTAACCCGCCGACCCTAGCATTCGCGCTCGAAAATGGCCTTCTGGCGGCAATACGGAGCGATGCGGGGATGAGCGGCGAAAACAGCATCGCCTTTTCGATGCCGGGCGGGGAAACGGACAAATCCGGCGTGGACAGGCCGATCGACCTGGCGCATCTCTCGCGCCAGACGATGGGAGACCGGATGCTGGAGCAGGAGGTGCTCGCGCTGTTCCTCCAGCAGGCCGGCACCGTCAGCCGGACGCTCGCCGGCGCCGCTGTGCAGGAGCGCCTGATGATGGCGCACGGGCTGAAAGGGTCCGCGCGTGGGGTCGGGGCATTCGCCATCGCCGACTGCGCCACCGCCATCGAGCGCGACCCCGAGGACGCCGCCGCCTGGGAACGCCTCGCCGGCCTGGTGGAAGCCGCCAGCGACTTCGTCGCCGCCATCGGGCGCTGACCCTCAGCCGCCGATCGATTCGTTCTTGTTCCCGCCTGGCTCTCCGCTTGGAGCGCGAATTTTTAAGGAAAACGTCACGCGGTGGCGCTTTCGCGCGGCAGTTGACTTGTGCGCCGGAGTGATTATCTCGGCGGTGACTCTTTCAGGTGACAAATGACCAAGCTTACCTACATCGCCCACGACGGCACCCGTTTCGACGTAGAAGCCGAAAACGGCTCCTCCGTCATGGAGAACGCGGTCCGCAATGCGGTGCCGGGCATCGAGGCCGAATGTGGCGGTGCCTGCGCTTGCGCGACCTGCCACGTCTATGTCGACGAGGAATGGACGAGCGTGGTCGGCGAACCGCAGGCGATGGAAGAAGACATGCTCGACTTCGCCTACGACGTTCAGCCCAATTCCCGCCTTTCGTGCCAGATCAAGGTCCGCGACGAACTGGACGGGCTCGTGGTTCGCGTGCCCGAGCGGCAGGGCTGACGCCTCGTCCTTCGGAGGCTGGCGTCGCTTTCCGTTCCGTGGCCGCCTAATCCATTGCGGCAGCCGGATTTCATGTCCGGAGCCGGCCGGGGAGACGCACGATGGACGGAACTATCAAGACCGATGTGTTGATCGTTGGGGCCGGGCCTGTCGGCCTGTTTTCGGTTTTCGAACTCGGCCTTCTCGATCTCAAGTGCCATCTGGTCGATATCCTCGACCGTCCCGGCGGCCAATGCGCCGAACTCTATCCGGAAAAGCCGATCTACGACATTCCCGGCTGGCCGTCGATTTCCGCGCAGGGGTTGGTCGACAAGCTGCTGGAGCAGATCGAGCCCTTCAAACCGGCCTTTTCCTTCAACCGCATGGTTGCCGGCCTCGAACGGCGCGAGGACGGGACGTTCCGCGTGACCACCGACGAAAACGACGTCTTCGAGGCCAAGGTCGTCGTCGTCGCCGCCGGCGGCGGTTCCTTCCAGCCGAAACGACCGCCCATTCCCGGCATCGAGGCCTATGAGGGCAACAGCGTCTTCTACTCGGTGCGCCGCATGGAAGATTTCCGTGGCCACGACCTTCTGATTGTCGGTGGCGGGGATTCGGCGCTCGACTGGACGCTCAACCTGCAACCGGTGGCGAAAAGCGTGACGCTGGTGCACCGGCGCCCGGAATTCCGCGCTGCGCCCGATAGCGTCAACAAGATGTACGCCCTGCAGGAGATGAAGAAGTTGAGGTTCGAGGTCGGGCAGGTCAGCGGCCTGACCGGCGCCGACGGCCAGCTTGCGTCGGCACTCGTCAAGGGGCCGGACGGCGAGATCGAAGTGCCGTGCACGCGGCTGCTGCCGTTCTTCGGCCTGACGATGAAACTCGGGCCGATCGCCGAATGGCGGCTTGACCTGCACGAAAACCTGATCCCCGTGGACACCGAAAAATTCGAGACCTCCACACCCGGGATTTTCGCCATCGGCGACATCAACACCTATCCGGGCAAGCTGAAACTCATCCTTTCAGGATTCCACGAGGCGGCGCTGATGGCGCAGGCGGCCAAGCGCCGCGTCAGCCCCGGCGAACGGATCGTGTTCCAGTACACGACGTCCTCGACCAGCCTGCAAAAGAAGCTCGGTGTCCGGGAATAGGTTTTCCTATTCCAGGCTAGGCACAGAGTCCTTGGCGTAGCCGCGCAACGCTTTCTCCGGCATCAGCAGGAAGCCGACGAAGCCGGCGAGCGTGATTGCGGCGCAGACGTGGAAGATCATCGAGAAAGCCTGCCCCGATATGGCGTGGGACGTGAAGGCTGCGCCCTCTCGGCCGAGCGGCAGGCCATACCCGAGCGCCACCGCACCGAGCAGGGCGACACCGAGCGCGCCGCCGAGCGAGCGCAGGAAGGTGAGCACGCCGGTGGCGACGCCGAGATGCATGCGGTCGACGGCGTTCTGCACCGATACCGTCGCGACCGGGAACGCCGCCCCCGTGCCTACGCCGATGCAGACGGTCAGGAACTCGACCGTGAGCAGCGAAGCGCTGTCGGCGACGAGGCCCAGCAGCAAAAGGCCGGCGGCACTGAACAGGCCGCCGCCAAGAGCCAGGCGCTTGTAGTGGCGCACATGGGGGATCAGATAACCGCTCGACATGGCCCCGGCCACGGTGCCCAGGAGCAGGCCGAGCATGGCGATGCCGGAATCGCTGACCGAAAGCCCCAGCGACGCCTGCATGTAGACGGGCAGGTAGACGGCGAGCCCGACATTGGCCGCCTGCACCAGGAAAACCGCGAGCGTTCCGCTAAGCACGATCGCATTGCCGAGGACTTCGAGCGACACCAGCGGTTCGGCCGCCCGCATCAACCGCGCGGCGAAACCGAACCAGAAGACAGCCGAGCAGGCCAGGATCCCGAGGATCTCGGCCGAAAGCCACGCATATTCGCTGCCGCCCCAGTTGAGCGCCAGCAAAAGCAACGACGTCGCCACGATCAGCAGTGCAGCGCCCAAAAAATCTATGCGGTGATGCCTGGCGACGATCGGCAGCTTCTTGAGCGGAGTATTGATGATGGCCATCGCCAGCAGGCCGAGCGGGATGTTGATCCAGAAGATCAGCGACCAGTGCAGGTGCTCGGCGAAAGTACCGCCCAGCAGCGGCCCGGCAATGCTCGCGATCGCCCAGGTGCCGGAAATCCACGCGGCGTAGCGGGCGCGCTCCAGCGGCGGCACGAGGTCGCCGATTACCGTCTGCGACAGTGCGAAAAGCCCGCCGCCGCCAATGCCCTGCACGGCCCGGCCGATGATGAGAACCAGCATGTTGGGCGCGACCGCGCTGATCACCGACCCGGCAAGGAAGATGAGGATCGCCGCATAAAGGGTCGGCCGGCGGCCGAGAACGTCGGAAATCTTGCCGTAGAGCGGAGCCACCGCCGTCGCCGTCAGCAGGTAGCCGGTGACGATCCAGGGCAGGTAGTCGGCATGGCCGAGCGCGCCGCCGATGGTCGGCATCGCCGGCGCGACGATGGCCTGGTCGAGGGCTGCAAGCAGCATCGACAGGAGGACGCCGGCGATGATGACGTTCTTTTCCTTTTCGGAAAGAGGCGGCGCCTCGAATTCCCGCTCTTGCGATTTTCCGGCGACGCTGTCCATCGATCCGACTACTCCCGTGCCTGCATGCACCATCGCCGTACTTCATCAGGCCATGCCGTGTTGGCAACGGCAGGGCATCGATCGACTTCGGGCTGGCTGTGGACCACGTCTGTGGACGGGCTTCGAATCCCTGCGGGATTGCCGGACTACCAACCGGCATGCGTTTCCTGAAAACAGCGCCGCGGCAATACCAGACACCGCAAAAAGTGTCGAGACGACGGCCGGCGTGTATCGAAATTGTTACCTGGCCTTGCGGGCGCTTTCGATCCGTTCGATCCGGTAGTTGAGCAGCCGCAGCAGCCGGCTTTCGAAATTGATTCCCTCGACCCGGTCGAACTGGACCTGCGCGCGGTCGTGCTTGGCAAGGATCGTGTCTGAAACGACCTTCGCCCTGGCCCTGGCGGTGTCACAATCCCTCTGGCGCCCGATGGCAAGAAGCGCCTGCTCCAGTTCCCGGCCGTAATTGCGGGCGATCACGATATGGCTTTCCTCATGTCGCTTTATGTCGGCCGAAAGCGTGTCCCAGAACAGCCGCACGCCCGCGTCCGCGCCGCGCGGGCGCTTCCAGCGGGGCAGGATGACATTTGCCTTCACCGTCACCACGGCGGAGGTGATCCGGCAGGAACTGGCGTTTTCGGCAAAGCCGAGGCGCGTGGTGAAGGCCATCCGCGTCGCGCCGGGGTGGCGATGCCCGGTGGTTTTGACATGCGGCCCGTTCTTCGACAACTGCGCCTCGATCTGGTCCAGAGTCGTGCCGCCGACCGTGAAATAACTGTAGGTTTTGACGACGTTGGCCGCCTGTGCGGGCAGGGCGGCGACAAGGGGCAGCAAGACGGCAAACAGGATGCGCTTCATGGTGTTGCCTCTGCTTCTAGCTTGCGTTACGCCCGTTTCAGGCGCAACGGAGATCGATCCGAACAGGCCTGCCCCTTCCTATCCGAAAAGGGTTAAGCGACCTCCTCTCTAATCTGGTTGGCCGGAAATGTTGATGAGACGATGGCAACTGGCGCATGGGCGCCACCTGGATTTCGGCGACAAGGCCGAGGTGATGGGCATTCTCAATGTCACGCCGAACAGTTTTTCGGACGGGGGCAAGTTCGACAATTTCGACGCGGCGATCACCCAGGCCCGCCTGATGGCGCAGGAAGGCGCCTCCATCATCGATGTCGGCGGGGAATCGACGAACCCCAAGGCCGAGCCCGTCAGCGCCAGGGAGGAGCAGGCCCGTGCGCTACCCATCATCGAGGCGCTTGCGGCGCTCGGTGAAACGCTGATTTCCATCGATACCTATCGCGAGGAAACCGCGCGGCTGGCGGTTGCCGCCGGCGCCCACATCGTCAACGACGTGTGGGGCCTGCAACGGGAGCCGGGCATCGCCCGGGTGGCGGCCGAGACAGGCGCCGGGCTGATCATCATGCACACCGGGCGGGAGCGCGAGAAACTGCCGGACGTGATCGAGGACCAGTTCTTCTTCCTCGAAAAGTCACTGGCGATTGCGCGCGAGGCCGGCATCGCCGACAGCCAGATCATGCTCGATCCGGGCTTCGGCTTCGCCAAGGAAACGACGAAGGAAAACCTCGACTTGATGGCGCGCGTCCACGAACTGCACGCGCTCGGCTTTCCGCTGGCCATCGGCACGTCGCGAAAGCGCTTCGTCGGCCATGTCGTCGGCCGTGAGGCGGCCTCGCGTGTGGCCGGAACGGCCGCGACCAGCGTGATCCTGCGCTTGCAGGGCGCGCACCTGTTCCGCGTCCACGACGTCGCCTTCAACGTCGACGCACTGGCCATGGCCGACGCCATGCTGGCACGCCAAGGCGATGCCGCGGGCCATTGAAGCGGGAGGATGCGTGTCGGAGCAGCTTAATGTCGTCGCTTATCTCAGCCTTGGCGGCAATCTCGGCGACCCGGCGGCGTCGATGGCCGAGGCCCTGCGCATGCTTGACGCCGATCCCGGCATCCGGGTCATCGCGGTGTCCTCGCTCTACCGCACGCCGCCCTGGGGCAAGCTCGACCAGCCGGATTTCCTCAACGCGGCAGCCGGGATCGCCACCAGCCACGCGCCGCGCGAGTTGCTGGAGCGGTGCCTTGAGGCCGAGCGCAAGCTGAAGCGGGTCCGCAAGGAGCGCTGGGGGCCGCGCCTGATCGACGTCGATATCCTTACCTACGGCGACGAAGCCATCAGCGAGGCGGGGCTGGACGTGCCGCACCCGCGAATGCTGGAACGCGCCTTCGTGCTGGTGCCGCTGGCCGAAATCGCGCCGGATGCGGTCATAGCGGAAAAGCGTATCGCCGATCGCCTTGCCGCAATCGATGCCGCCGGTATCGAAAAACTGCCGTCCGGCCAGGACTGGTGGAAATCTAGCCGCTGAAGCCGCCGCCATCGAGGAACGCCTGTTCCTCCGGCGTCGTCTCGCGCCCCAGCGCCCGATTGCGGTGCGGGAAACGGCCGAACTTCTGGATGATGTCGCGGTGGTCGACGGCGTAGGAAAGCTCGGTCCTCGCATGGGCCTCGTGCAGTGCCACCGACCTTTCCTGATCGGCCAGATCCTCGGAATGTTCGAACGGCAGATAAAGGAAGACACGGACCTCCTCGTCGATCGCGAGATCGTGGCCGGCCGCGATTGCCTTGGTGGCGAGGCTGCGCGCCAGCGGATCGGTGGCGAACATATGCCCGGTGCCCCGGAAACAGTTGCGGGGGAACTGGTCGAGCAGGATCATCAGCGCCAGCGCGCCCTCGGCATCCGCCAGCCATGAATCGCATTCGCGCCGCGCCGCCGCGTAGTGGAGGTCGAGGAAGCGATTCCTGAACTCCGTATCGAAGGCGTCGTTCTTGGCGAACCAGGCATCCGCGCCCGCCTCGCGCCAGAATTTCGTCACCGCCAGTGCGTTCTTGTCCGTTCCAGCCATTGAAAGCCTCCTAATTTTCGGGTGCCTGCTTGGTTAGCACGCTTGCCGTTTCCGCGTTGAGCGGTTGTCCCGGTCGGCGCGGCGGCGCAACCGGCGCCGGAACCGGCGTGGCGATATTGCCCTTGAGGAAGTTGCGTCCGTCGCGAATGTCGCCGGTTATCTGCATGTCGAGCCGGGCCGCGTCCCGCCGGCGCACATCTTCGACCACGTCGGCCACCACTTCAGGATCGACGCCGAGCGCCTCCAGCGTCGAGCCGCCAAAGACGAGGGCGGATTCGAAAGTCTCGCGAAGCTGGTAGTCGACGCCGGCGTGGATGAGTTGCAAGGCGGTGCCACGGTCGTAGGCGCGCGCTAAAACGGTGACCAGTGGGAATTCCGCCTTGACCAGTTGAGTGATGCGCACCGCGACCTCGGGCTTGTCCACACACACCAGCACCGCGCGCGCGTTTCCGACACCGGCGGCGTGCAGGATGTCGAGGCGCGTGCCGTCGCCGTAATAGATCTTGAAGCCGAAATCGGCCGCCGCCTGGATCATCTCCACGTCGTTGTCGATGATCGAGACGTCGACGCCGCGCAGGATCAGCGGCTGGCTGGCGATCTGGCCGAAGCGGCCAAAGCCGATGATCAGCACGCTGCCGGTCAGCCCTTCGGCGACGTCGACACCGTCGAGCGACTGCTCGTCTCGGGGGCTGAACCAGCGCAGGGCAATGATGGCGAGCGGCGTCAGCACCATGGACAGGATGATGATCGCCGTCAGCATGGCGTTGGCCTCGCCGTCGATCAGGCCGACCGTGGCAGCGGCCGAGTAGAGGACGAAAGCGAACTCGCCGCCTTGTGCCATGACGACGGCGCGCTCCAGCGCGGCACGGTGGCTGGTCCTCAAGAACCGCGCGACGGCATAGATGCCGAGCGCCTTCATCGCCATGTAGGCGACGACATAGACGGCGATCGTCATCCAGTGGCGGGCGACCACCGCGAGATCGAGCGACATGCCGACGGCGAGGAAGAACAGGCCGAGCAGGATGCCCCGGAACGGCTCGATATCGGCTTCGAGCTGATGGCGGAAGGTCGATTCCGACAGGAGCACGCCGGCGAGGAAAGCGCCCATGGCCATCGACAGCCCGCTGAGTTGCATGACAAGCGCCGATCCCAGCACCACCAGCAGGGCCGCGGCCGTCATCACTTCACGGGCGCGCGAATCGGCGAGGATGCGAAACAGCGGATTGAGCAGGTAGCGCCCCGCGACGACCAGCGCCGCGATCGCCGCCACGCCGATGCCGATCCCCGTCATACGCTCCGACAGGCTGGTATGCTCGCCGCCCGGCGCCAAGAAGGCGACCAGAGCCAAAAGCGGCACGATCGCCAGGTCCTCCAGCAGCAGGATGGAGACGATACGCTGGCCGTTCGGCGTGCCGAGTTCGCCGCGCTCCTCCAGGGTCTGCATGACGACGGCGGTCGAGGTCAGCACGAAGCCCGCGCCGGCGACGAAGGACTGGACCACGGGGAAGCCGCCGAGCCAGCCGACCGAGGTCAAAAGCAGCGCACAGAACCCGACCTGCAACGCGCCGAGGCCAAAAATTTCGCGCCGCAGGCCCCATAGGCGCGAAGGCTGCATTTCCAGTCCGATAATGAACAGGAACATGACGACGCCGAGTTCGGCGATATGCAGGATGGTTTCCGATTCGGAGAAAATCTTCAGGCCGAACGGCCCGATCACCACCCCGGCAGCGAGATAGCCGAGGATGGAACCCAGCCCGGCACGCCTGAAAATCGGCACGGCGACGACGGCCGCGCCAAGCAGCGCCACCACCTGTACCAGATCGCTGCCTGCCGATGTCTCCAGCGCCATGCTCCGCCGTCCCGTTCGCACGGCCGCAAAAGACCGTTCAAGCCTGCCAAGATAGGGGCTTCATTGGCTCTGGAACAGCCACAATCAAGCAAAGCACCGGCGAGTGTAGCGCGGATGCCGCACGGCAGGGGTGGGGAGGGATCAGTTTTTTGCGATGGCGCCGACAGCAGCGCCGTCGAGCCGTTTCAGGCTCATGCCGATGACGGGGATCAATTGCTTTTCGACGCGTACCGAAACCGTCACGACCATCGAGCCGTCGTCGGGCAGGCGCGCCTGCATGACGCCGTTCAACTGCTTGCGATTGATGGCGAACACGACCTTGCGGGCATCGACGACATTGCCGGAAACGATATCGAGGCCGCTGCCGTCGGAGCCGCCCATGAAGCTGCCCTTGTAGCCCTGGCGGCCTACGTTCTCGACCTTGGCCGACATCTTCTGCGTGAAAACCCCGACGCGGCAGCCGCCGTCGAGCGTCATGCCGGCCTTGTCGGCGGGCGTGCTGCCGGTGAAGTTGCAGGTGAATTTGGTGCCCTTGTACTTGCCGGCCACGATTTCGCCGGGGCCTGCCCATTGGCCTTCGATGGACCTGAAGAATTGCTTGTCCCGTTCGGCTCCGAACGCGTCAGCGGCCAATCCCGCCGTCATCGCGACAGCAAGCGTCAGGGGCATTACGCACGACACGATTGCGCTCTTCATCAAGGACACCTGGCACCGATTTACTGAAGTGAACGTTTGTCCGAACCATGAACAAGAATGGTTAATGCTTCGTGATCGGCAGCCAGGTAACTCAATCCGGCCAGCGGAAAAAAGCCTATGTTACTGGCCTGCATCAGCCGGTTCGGAAGCCTTTTTCGATGCGAACGACGCCAGCGCGGTCAGGAAGTCGCCCATGCCGGGGCGCCGGCCGGCGCTGAATGGTAGCGGCCTTGCCGTCTCCATCGCGGCGATGCCGATTCGCGCCGTCATCATGCCGTTGACCACACCTTCGCCGAGCTTGGCCGAGAGCCGCGCCGCCAGCCCGTGGCCGACGACCTGCTGGACGAAGCCGTCGCCGACGGCGATCGAACCGGTGACGGCAAGATGGGCGAGCACGCTTCGCGCCAGCCGGAAGAAGCCCAGCGTGCCCGGCCGGCCGCCGTAGAGCTCCGACAGGCGCCGGATCAGGCGCCCGGCCTCGAACACGACATAGGCGATATCCACCAGCGCGCGCGGGCTGACCGCCGTCACCAGCGACACCCGCTTGGCGGCGTCGAGGATCAGGATTTTCGCACGTGCGTCGAGGGGGCCGAGAATCTCGGCTTCAGCCAGACGCACCAGATCGCCGCCGTCGACGATATCGTCCCTGAGTTCGGCAAGCGCGCGCCGACCGGCGGCTGTTTCGGGCTTGCCGGCAACGAAAGCCGATAACTCCTCCACCACCGCTCGCCCGGCCTTCGGGTCGTTGCCGGCGATGGCGTCCAGCGCTTTTCTCTGAAGCTTTTCGACCTCGGCCAGGCGGCCTATGGCGATGAATTCTCGGGCAAGGATAATAAGCAGCGCGACAGCCGCGACGGCGGCCACGGCGGCGGCCAGCCAGCCCAGCCACGGCGCGCGCTCGAACAGGTCGCGGATCAGGCGATCCGTCCACAGGCCGACGGCCAGCGATACCAGGATGCCGAGCGACCCGGCGAAAATCGCACCGAGCAGCGACTTCTTTCGCGGCGCGACGGGCAGGGGCGGCTCGGCTACGGCGATATCGGGTTCGTCGAACACGTCGACGGCCTCGGGGATGGCGATCGCGATTTCCGGCCTCAGCGCACGCGGCCTGCGGGCAGGGGAGGGGACGGCCTGCTCCACGCCGCTGGAGAACGCTTCAGGGGCGGATCGCGGTTGCGGATCGACTCGGAACGCGGCGGGCTTTCGGGGTTCCGTCATGCCAGGCGATCTCCGATCAGGAATTGCAGCGCCCGGTCGAGCCTGATGTGTGGCAGCGACAAGGTCGCCCCCTCGGCGGTGCGTTCCAGCTTCGGCGGGCGAAAGCGAACGAAACGAATCAGTGGGTCGCCACCATCCGTATCCCGGTCTTGCCAGGAGAAAACCTCGGCGGGCTTTGCCGGCAGGTCACCCGGAAAGATGGCGGTTTCGGTAGTGCCATCGAAGGTCTCGTTGCCGATACGCTCGCCCGCAAGCGGCGTGCCGATGATGACAGGCAGCGTCTCGCGGCCTTGCTTGACGGTGCCTTCGCGCGTCGCGCGCACCGCCGCCATCGCCACCACGTCGACGGCGGCACCCGAGAAATTGGCGCGGGCGATGGCGCGGTCGGCGAGCCGCCGCACGATCGCCTGCAGGCGGTCGTGGCTTTCGTGGTGAAGGTGGTCGGCCTTGGTGGCCGCGATCAGGATGCGGTCGATGCGCCGCGAATAAAGGTCGGTGAGGAGATTACCGCGTCCGGGGCGAAAACAGGCCAAAATTTCGGTCAGCGCGCGTTCGAGGTCGGCGACCGCGCCCGGGCCTGCGTTCAACGCCTGAAGCGCGTCGACGAGGACGATCTGGCGGTCGAGCCGGGCGATATGCTCGCGAAAGAACGGCTTCACCACATGCGTCTTGTAGGCTTCGTAGCGCCGCTCCATCATCGCATGCAGCGAACCGGCGCGCGCCCGTGCTTCGCCGAGCCCGGGCAGCGGCGCAAAGGTGAGGGCGGGCGAGCCGTCAAGGTCGCCTGGCATGAGAAAGCGGCCGGGCGGCAGCGTGGAAAGGGCGCGCTCGTCCTGCTTGCAGGCCTTCAGGTAGAGCGCAAAACTTTCGGCCAGCCGGCGCGCCGTCATCTCGTCGGCGTCGGCGTTCGGGTCGATGCCGGCCGACAGGCCGCGCCACGCCTGCGAAAGGTCGGAGCGGACCGGCAGTTCGGCCATCTCAAAGGCCTCGTGCGAAAATTCGGTGAAGGATTTGCCGAGCAGCGGCAGGTCGAGCAGCCATTCGCCCGGGTAGTCGACGATGTCGATCGACAGCTTGCCGGCCGAAAACATGCGGTTCCAGCCGGATGCGGATTCGTATTCGACGGTCAGGCGCATTTCGGAGATGGCGCGCGTCGAATCCGGCCAGACGCGATCATCGACAAGGGCAGCGACATGGTCCTCGTACTGGAAGCGCGGCACCGCGTCGTCCGGCTGGTGTTCGAGGAAGGCGCGCGCGATGCGCCCGGACTTCTGCGCCTCGAACAGCGGCAGCCGGCCGCCGTGGATAAGGTTGTGGACGAGGGCCGAAATGAACACCGTCTTGCCGGCGCGCGACAACCCGGTGACGCCGAGGCGCAGCGACGGGGAAAACAGCCCGGCGGCTCGTCCGGCCAGCGTGTCGAGGGCAATGCGCGTCTCGTCGGCGAAAGTAGTCAGCGATGATGCCAATATATGCCCTCTCGGCTCCGTCCCCCGATATAGGAACTGCTACCGGTTTTGGAATGGCTGGCCGCGCTCGAGGGCGGCAGGCGTCAGGAACGCTTCCAGGTAGCCAGCGCCAGGCGCGGCTTTGTCGAGGCCGTCAGCAAAGCGCAGCACCGCCAGGCCCGAGGTCGGGAAGCCGTGGGTCAGGGTTTTGCTGGCTTCTCCGTCGCCACTACCGGCAATGGCAAGCGTCAGGTCTTCCATCATCGGATTATGGCCGACGACCAGCAGCGAGCCCAGCGCCCCGTTCTGCCGGATGATGGCAAGGTAGCCGGCGGCATCCGCACTATAGAGGGCATCGGTGAAAACGACGCGCCCGGTATCGGCATGCGTCGCCACGCCTTCCAGCGTCTCGCGCGCCCGCCTGGCGTTGGAGCACAGGGTGAGGTCGGGGACATGGCTCGCCGCCCGCATCGCCACCCCCAGCGCCTCGGCATCGGCGATACCCGAGGCATCGAGCGGGCGGTCGAAGTCGCGGACGCCGGGCAGCGCCCAACCGGCCTTCGCATGCCTGAGAAGAAAGAGCCTGTTCACCCACCCTCCCGGTTCAGCCTGGCCCCCGAGTTCGCACTGGGCACGATGACAGATTAGCTATCGCAAGAGCCTGATGCAACGGTGGGCGGCGCTGCCGAGCCTGGCGGTTCACTGCCGCAACCGCCTATTTTACCAAGCAAAACGCCGCATTTGTATCGGGCTTTAACAGATGCGTGAACACAATCTCGTTTGCTCTTGTCTACGCCTCGACTGGCGAATATATAGGCCACAAATTTGGGTTGTCGGGTGAGTCGAATGAACGAAATCGTTGCGACCGATTACGTACCGTCCGAAGACGAGCCCTTCATGAATGAACGGCAAAAATCGTACTTCCGCCAGAAGCTGATCGCCTGGAAGAGCGACATTTTCCGCGAAGCCCGCGAAACGCTCGAAATCCTGCAGCAGGAAAACGCCAACCATCCCGACCTCGCCGACCGGGCGTCGTCGGAGACGGATCGCGCCATCGAATTGCGGGCGCGCGACCGGCAGCGCAAGCTGATCGCCAAGATTGATTCGGCCTTGCAGCGGCTGGAAGAGGGCACCTACGGCTATTGCGAGGAAACCGGCGAGCCGATCGCGCTGAAACGACTCGATGCCCGCCCGATCGCGACCCTGTCGATCGAGGCGCAGGAGCGGCACGAGCGACGCGAACGCGTCTACCGCGACGACTGAGTCCCGTTTCCTCTATCGACTAGAATCTTGATGGCCGTTTCGGC
Source organism: Mesorhizobium sp. (assembly GCA_049650385.1). Lineage (GTDB taxonomy): Bacteria > Pseudomonadota > Alphaproteobacteria > Rhizobiales > Rhizobiaceae > Mesorhizobium. Next base: position 75,976 of record JBASAA010000032.1, on the reverse strand, counting down.
CATTTTTTCTTTGGTGCATCGTTGTGCGTCGGCCGGCCTCGTCCGCGATCTCATGGTCGATACCGGATTGCCCGCTCTGAGGCGGCAATAGCGTCTGACGCTACCGTTTGTGGCTTGCCAGTTCACCAAGAAGCTTGGCCATCTCGTCATCCGGCGTTGCCGCCGTCTTGGGCCGTTCTGCCTCGTGGTCGGTGGAGAAATCCCCAAGCGACACTTCGAGTTCGCTGGCGAACGTCTCGTCGATACCGCTATCCGCGTGTGTCGGCTTCTGCTCGGTCGGACGGGAAAACGACGATGCAGAGGCGGCATGGGCCGATCGGGGGCCGTTGGCGGCAATCGGCGCTAATCTCGGCCCGGCGGCACCGGAGGCGGCAGGTTCGTCGTGCCGGGTCGCGCCCGAAGCGGAGTAGGAATGGCCATGCCCCGACTGCGAGCCGCCCGGAGCCAATGACCCTCGCGGCGGCAGCGTGCTTCGCGGAGGTTGCGGGGAAGGCGGGGGCTGGGAGCCATGCGGCTTTTGCGCGGCGGAAGGCGGCGGCCCCCCGGCCGTCGCGGCCGGACGGCGCGGCGCAACCATGCGGATGTCGCGTTCCACCACGACATCGGTCGGCCCGCCGATCAGCAGCAGGTGTTCGATGTCGTCACGCCGCACCAGCACCAGCCGCCTGTGGCTGTCGATAGCGGTGGCGTCCATGACCGCCAGCCGCGTCTTGCGGTTTCGGCCCCCGGCAACGAAGGTCCCGAATGTCATGCTGCGGATCAGCCGGACGATGACGAGCACGATGACCAGGACGATCAGCGCAACGACGGTCCAGAGCACCGCTCGCGCAAAATCGGGTCCGGCAATGCCATCCAGCCAGTCCATCGTCTCCCCCGTATCTTTTTCGGTTAGGACACTAGCCCTTTGCCGCGGGCTATCGCAAGTTGCTTTCCCGTTGCCATACTTCGTGATCGAGTCGTGACAACCTTGCCGTTTTGCACGACCATTTGCAGCGGCAAGCTTTTCGGGGCCGCAAGAATGTGATTCAAGCGGCTGGGACGGTTGTCAGTGGTAGTGGAATCGTGAACAGGGGGACCATGGCCAAGGAAGCGCGCGGCGATTTCTATCCCGTCCCCATCGTCGACCAGGGCATGCGCCCCGGTCCGATCACCCGGCTCGTCGTCTTCATTGTCGTATTGACCGGATCGGCAGTCGTCTTCGGCCTGTTCCGCGAACGCCTTGGCGACCCCTTCCTGCTTGGCATGCTCGGCGTGCTCGCCATGATCGGCGTCGGCTTCCTGTTCGCTACTGCCATCGGCTTCGTGCAGATCACACCGCGCTCGACCAGCGACGAACTGTCGAAGGCTTTCGTCGATTCGACGGCGCACGGACTGCTGGTGACCGACACCAAGGGGCACATCGTCTATGCCAACCGCGCCTATGCCGACATGACCGGCGCCGGTTCGGTTGCCGACCTCAAGACGGTCGACAACCTGCTGGGCGACGTGCCCGAGGCGTCTTCGATGGTCAATCGCCTGACTTCGGGCCTGCGTGACGGCCTGCCCGGCGACGGCGAATTCCGCCTCGCGCATTCGGTGCGGCCGGGCGCCGATGCCGGCGCCTGCTGGTATCGGGTGCGTGCCCGCACGTTCAAGGTGCCGGGCCAGCGCCAGCCGCTGCTGGCGTGGGAACTGGCCGACATTTCGCGCGAACGCGCCGAGCAGGAGCGCTTCTTCCTCGACCTGCAACAGGCGATCGACCATCTCGACCATGCTCCGGCCGGCTTTTTCTCGGCCGACCAGGAAGGGCGGGTCACCTATATCAACGCGACGCTCGCCGAATGGCTGGGCATCGACCTCGCCAGCTTTACGCCCGGTGCCATCAACCTGGCCGAGATCGTTGCCGGCGACGGCATGGCGCTAGTCCGCTCGGTCAAGCCCGACCCCGGCACCACGCGCAACGCCGTCATCGACCTCGACCTGACGACCATGGGCGGCGAGGTGCTGCCGGTGCGCTTCATGCACCGCGTCTCGGCCAGCCGGGAAGGGTCGAGCGGCCCGACGCGCACCATCGTCCTCAACCGCACCCAGGGTGAGGACGCCTCCGCCGACCTGCGGGCTTCGGAAGTCCGCTTCACCCGCTTCTTCAACTCCACGCCGATGGCGATTGCCGGTGTCGACCAGGAAGGACGGATTCTGCGCACCAACGCGCCGTTCCTGTCGCTGTTCTCCTCCGTGGTGGATCGCGACGCGCTCGACCGCCGCGTTCGGCTGGACACCGTGATCCACGAACGCGATCATCCCGCGTTCGCCACGGCCTTCGAACGGGCACGCCAGTTGCAAGCCGACATCGCGCCGATCGACACGGTGCTGCCCAATAACGAGGAGCGCCATATCCGCTTCTACGTCAACGCCGTTGCCGACGGCACGGCGGGCGAGGGGGCCGAGGAAGCGGCAATCGTCTACGCGGTCGAAACGACCGAGCAGAAGGCCCTTGAGGGGCAGATGGCCCAGAGCCAGAAGATGCAGGCCGTGGGCCAACTGGCCGGCGGCATCGCCCACGACTTCAACAACGTGCTCACCGCCATCATCATGGCGTCCGACCTGTTGCTTACCAACCACCGCCCGTCGGACCCGTCTTTCCCCGACATCATGAACATCAAGCAGAACGCCAACCGCGCCGCGTCGCTGGTCAGGCAACTGCTGGCGTTCTCGCGCAAGCAGACGCTGCGTCCGGAAGTCCTCAACCTGACCGACGTGCTCGCCGATCTCCGCATGCTGCTCGCCCGGCTGGTGGGCACGGAAATCAAGCTCAAGGTCGATCACGGCCGCGACCTGTGGCCGGTCAAGGTCGACCTCGGCCAGTTCGAGCAGGTGATCGTCAACCTCACCGTCAACGCCCGTGACGCCATGCCGGCCGGCGGCGAACTGACGCTGCGCACGCGCAACGTCACCGCCGAGGAATGCCAGAGCTACCCTTACCGGGAACTGGCGCCGGCCGATTACGTCCTGGTCGAGACAGAGGACACCGGTAGCGGCATCGCGCCGGACGTGCTGAAAAAGATCTTCGAGCCGTTCTTCACCACCAAGGAAGTCGGCAAAGGCACCGGCCTGGGCCTGTCGATGGTCTATGGCATCATCAAGCAGACGGGCGGTTTCATTTTCTGCGATTCCGAACTTGGCAAGGGCACGACCTTCCGCATCTTCCTGCCGCGCCACGTGCCGGGGGTTGTCGCAGCGCCGGAAGCTGCAACGAACGCGACTGCCCCGGCACCCGCGCCGCAAAAGGCCGCCGACACGGCAAAGGACCTGTCCGGCTCAGCCAACGTCCTCCTGGTCGAGGACGAGGACGCCGTGCGCATGGGCGGCATCCGCGCGCTGACCTCGCGGGGCTACACCGTCCACGAAGCCTCCTCCGGCGTAGAAGCACTGGAACTGTTCGATTCGCTCGAAGGCAAGATCGACATCGTGGTGTCCGACGTGGTGATGCCCGAAATGGACGGGCCGACCCTGCTCGGCGAGTTGCGCAAGCGGCAACCCGACATCAAGTTCGTGTTCGTATCCGGCTATGCGGAAGACGCCTTTGCCAAGAACCTGCCTGCCGATGCGCAATTCGGCTTCCTGCCGAAGCCGTTTTCGCTGAAGCAACTGGCGACGGTGGTCAAGGAAGTGCTGGAATCATGACTTTTGCGGCACCGTTATGGTGCAGGTCGAGGCGGTAAAGGCCCCGTCCGGCTGGCGCATGACGATGTCGAACGACGCATCCGTCTCGCCGTCCGAAGTCACCTGCGTCAGCGAAATGCTGTTGCCGCCAGAGGTGTAGCCGCCGACCGGCCCGAGCCATGCGATCTCGCCATTAGGATTTAGCTGGTAATTGTAGCTTTGCTGCGGCGCACCGAACAGACGCGGGCCGCTGTAGACATTTCGCCGGATCGTGATCTCTCCAAGATTGAGGAACATGCCGAGCATGTAGACCTCGCAATGGTAGACGCCGCCCGGCAGTTTGCCGTCCGCGATGGTGGCCCATGCGTCGCCCGCCGTTGCCGCAGCCAGCAACGCGGCAGAAAAAAGTGTCCGCTTGACCCGCATCGAGCCGCCTCCCACGGCAATTCGGTTCGCATCGAATGTTATTAAGGGGCTGGCGATCAGCGTCAACCGGGCGTCACCCTGCCGCGCAGCCCGGACAAGCCCGTATTTGGAGCAAACCGATCGCATGGTAGACTTGAGACGGCCTCGGTGAGTCGGCCGCATTCCGCGTCAGTCTGGTTCCCGCTTGATGGGAAGGTTCGACGGCACTGGCAAGTTCCACACAAGCAAGCCGTTCTAGCTTTTCCCCTGTGGGTTGGCGTCAGTGGTGCGTTGGCAAGCGGCAGGGGGCGAGCCGATGGAACGTTATGTCGAGGACTACCAGAAGCGTCGGTTGACCGAGCGTATCGATATCCTCACAGCCATCAACATCCTGAAATCGAAGGGCTATAACGACGAGGAACTGATCACGGAGATCATCCGTGTGTTCTATGTCGATCTCGACGCCTACAACGAAATCGTCATGGCCGCCTGAGCGGCTCAGACCGCCAGCGGGTTGAAAGCACGAGGTCCGGCGCCACCCTGCTATAGTGGGATGTTGTCGTGCTTCTTCCAGGGGTTTTGCAGATTCTTGTTGCGCAGCATCCGGAGCGCGCGGGCAATGCGCCGGCGGGTCGAGTGCGGCATGATCACCTCGTCGATATAGCCGCGCTCGGCCGCGACGAACGGCGATAGGAAGCGGTCCTCGTAGGCGCTGGTATGCGCGGCGATCTTCTCGTCGTTGCCGATGTCCTTGCGGTAGATGATCTCGACCGCGCCCTTGGCACCCATCACCGCGATCTGCGCGGTCGGCCAGGCGTAGTTCATGTCGCCGCGCAGGTGCTTGGACGCCATCACGTCATAGGCCCCGCCGAACGCCTTGCGGGTGATGACGGTGACCTTCGGCACGGTCGCCTCACCATAGGCGAACAGCAGTTTGGCGCCGTGCTTGATGAGGCCGCCATATTCCTGCGCCGTGCCCGGCAGGAAGCCCGGCACGTCGACGAAGGTGACGATCGGGATATTGAAGCAATCGCAGAAGCGCACGAAACGGGCCGCCTTGCGGCTGGCGTCCGAATCCAGCACGCCCGCCAGCACCATCGGCTGGTTGGCGACGAAGCCGACGGTGCGGCCTTCCATGCGACCGAAGCCGGTGACGATGTTTTTGGCGAAACTCGGCTGGATTTCGAAGAAATCGCCCTCGTCGCAGGTCTTCAGGATCAGTTCCTTGATGTCGTAGGGCTTGTTGGCGTTGTCGGGAATCAGCCGGTCGAGCGACAGGTCGCTGTCGCTGACCGACTGGTAGCATTCGATTTCCGGCAGTTCCGCCGTGTTGGAAGACGGCAAAAGGTCGACCAGCCGCCGCATCTGCAAAAGCGCCTCGACGTCGTTGTCATAGGCGCCGTCGGCGATCGAAGACTTGGTGGTGTGCACAGAAGCGCCGCCCAGTTCCTCGGCGGTCACGGTCTCGTTGGTGACGGTCTTCACCACGTCCGGCCCGGTGACGAACATGTAGGAAGTGTCGCGCACCATGAAGATGAAGTCGGTCATGGCCGGCGAATAGACGTCTCCGCCGGCACAGGGACCCATGATCAGCGATATCTGCGGGATGACGCCTGAGGCCAGCACGTTGCGCTGGAAAATCTCGGCATAGCCGCCAAGCGCCGCCACGCCTTCTTGGATGCGCGCGCCGCCGGCGTCGTAAAGGCCGATGATCGGCGCGCGGTTCCTGAGCGCCATGTCCTGCACCTTCTGCACCTTTTCGGCATGGGCTTCGGACAGCGAGCCGCCGAACACGGTGAAATCCTTGGCGAACAGATAGACCGGCCGGCCGTTGACGGTGCCCCAGCCGGTGACCACGCCGTCCCCGGCGATGCGGGTCTTTTCCATGCCGAAGTCGGTCGAGCGGTGCTCGACGAACATGTCGAATTCCTCGAAAGAGCCCTCGTCGAGGAAAATCTCGATGCGTTCGCGCGCGGTCAGCTTGCCCTTGCGGTGCTGGGCGTCGATGCGCGTTTGCCCGCCTCCGAGGCGCGCTACGTCACGGCGGCGCTCGAGTTCTTTCAGCACGTCTTTCATCGGAGTTCCCCGGGCCAAGTATCGCCTCTTTGGTACTGACGCTCAAAGGGGAGTGCAAGCGGTGATGCATCGGCGTTATGTTGCGATGCAGCATGACGCCTCTTGCTTTTGCGCGCGAACCAGCCCATATGCACGGCCATAGGCGCTTGGGCCGGAACCGATCCGGCTTTCTCGACAGTGAGACTGGTTGCGTCTGTTTTCCCTTCGACCGCTCGGCGGCGAATGGCGAAAAGCCCCGCAGGCACGATGCCCGTGGGCACGACAGCGCAGCCGCGCGGGCAGTAGAAAAGCCCGCCGCCTTGTCGTTCCTGACAATTTTTCGACGGCAGGTTGCGCCCTGCCGCCATCGTTCGCGGCCATCCGGCCGCATGAAAGAAGAGTATTTTGGATCATCAAAACACTGCGGAAGCGATTGTTTCCGCTGAACGGAATTCCGATCACCAGACCGGCTTCGCCGAACTCGGCATTGCCGGCGTGCTGCTGAAGGCGACCCATGCCGCCGGCTTTGCCACCCCCAAGCCCATCCAGGTGCAGGCGATCCCGCCGCAGATGGAAGGGCGCGACATCTTCGGCATCGCCCAGACCGGCTCCGGCAAGACGGCGGCCTTCTCGCTGCCGATCCTGTCGAAGATCATCGCACTCGGCACCAAGCGCCGGCCCAAGACCTGTCGCGCGCTCATCCTCGCGCCGACGCGCGAACTCGCGGTGCAGATCGAAGACACCATCAAGATCCTCGCCAAGGGCGCGCATATTTCGACGGCGCTGGTGTTGGGCGGCGTTTCGCGCAACAGCCAGGTGAAGAAGATCGCTCCCGGTGTTGATGTCGTGGTGGCGACGCCGGGCCGGCTTACCGACCTGGTGCGTGAACGCGACCTGATGCTGGCCGACACCAAATGGCTGGTGTTGGACGAAGGCGACCGCATGCTCGACATGGGCTTTATCAACGACGTCAAGCGTATTGCGCGTGCAACCGCGCCGGATCGCCAGACGGCGCTGTTTTCGGCAACCATGCCCGACGAGATCGCCGAACTGGCAAAGGATCTGCTGAAGGACCCGGTGCGCGTGGAAGTCTCGCCGCAGAGCACGACCGCCGCCGAAATCGTGCAGAGCGTGGTCATGGCTCGCACGAAACAGAAGCGTCAAGTGCTGTCGGCCATGCTGGCGGATGCCTCGATGAAGTCCGTCATGGTTTTTGCCCGCACCAAGCACGGCGCTGACCGCGTTACCCGCGACCTCGAGCGCGACGGCTTCAAGGCCGCCGTGATCCACGGCAACAAGTCGCAGAATGCCCGCCAGCGGGCGTTGAACGACTTCCGCGACGGCTCGGTGCGCATCCTCGTGGCGACGGACATCGCGGCGCGCGGCATCGACGTGCCCGGCATCAGCCATGTCGTGAATTTCGACCTGCCGGACGAGGCCGAAAGCTACGTCCACCGCATCGGCCGTACCGGCCGCAACGGCAGGGACGGAGTTGCCGTTACGCTGGTCGATCCGTCGGAAAGCGCCAAGCTGAGGCAGGTCGAGCGCATCATCCGCGCCAAGCTGCCGGTGATTGCCGATCACCTCGGCAGCCCGGACCCGGTCCGCAACCCAGCCGAGAAGCACGAGCGCAACGAAGCCGCCACCAACGACAATGTCCGCCGCGACGCCAAGCGGCCGAATGGCGGCAACCGCAACAATGGCAAGCAACGCTTCGGCGCCAAGCCGGCGGGCGAACGCAAGCCGGGCGCCGAAAAGCCGTTCCGGGGCAACAACAAGCGTCGCTTCGGCGGCAAGAAGCCCGCCAGGCACGCCGCCTGACGCGTTTCGGCAGAAAATTATTGGAGCGGCCGGTAGCCAAAGCTCCGGCCGCTTTTTTTATTGTCGCAGCGCCGTTTCTCGCCTTGGTCGGCTGCGGCTGGCGCCTGCGGGAGCGCATTTTTCCGCTACGGCGCAAAGCCCGCAAAACGAATCCGATCTTTCCGGATTATCTCAAAAAAATCGCTGCGATTATGTAGATCGAGGGCAATTTATTGCCTTGAATCGCCGCGTCGAGGTTTCTACGGTCCAGCGAAACGCTGGAAGGATAGCATCTCATGGTTGGTTCGGTGATCGACGCGATCGGCAACACGCCCCTCATTCGATTGAAGCGCGCGTCGGAAGCGACGGGGTGCGAAATTCTCGGCAAGGCCGAATTCATGAATCCGGGGCAATCGGTCAAGGACCGCGCCGGCCTGTTCATCATCCGCGATGCCGAAAAGCGCGGCCTGCTGAAGCCGGGCGGCGTCATCGTCGAAGGCACGGCGGGCAATACCGGCATCGGCCTTACCCTGGTCGCCAAGGCGCTCGGCTACCGCACCGTCATCGTCATTCCCGAGACGCAGAGCCAGGAAAAGAAGGACACGATCAAGATCCTCGGCGCGGAACTGATCGAGGTGCCGGCGGTGCCGTACCGCAACCCCGACAATTACGTGAAGCTGTCGGGCAGGCTGGCCGAGCAGATGGCGAGGACCGAGCCGAACGGGGCGATCTGGGCCAACCAGTTCGACAATGTCGCCAACCGTGACGGTCACATCGACACCACCGCCAAGGAAATCTGGGAACAGACCGGCGGCAAGGTCGATGGCTTCGTGTCGGCGGTCGGCTCGGGCGGCACGCTGGCCGGCGTGGCGGCGGGCCTGCGCGGCCGCAGCAAGAACGTGAAGGTTGCGCTTGCAGACCCACTGGGGGCCGCGCTCTACAATTTCTACGCTCATGGCGAATTGAAGGCGCAAGGCAACTCGATCACCGAAGGCATCGGGCAGGGGCGCATCACCGCCAATCTGGAGGGTTTTACGCCCGATTTCTCCTACCAGATCCCGGATGACGAAGCCTTGCCGATCATCTTCGACCTGATCCAGGAGGAGGGCCTGTGCATCGGCGGCTCCACCGGCATCAACATCGCCGGAGCGATCCGGCTGGCGCGCGACCTCGGGCCGGGCCATACCATCGTCACCATCCTCGCCGATTTCGGCACGCGCTATCAGTCCAAGCTGTTCAACCCCGAATTCCTGCGCGGCAAGAACCTGCCGGTGCCGGAATGGATGGCTCACAAGAGCGACATCCCGGTTCCGTTCGAAGCGGCCGCCGCCTGATGGCCTACGTCACTCAGACGCTGTTTCGCGACGACGCGTACCTGAAAACGGCGGAAGCGAAGGTTGTCGCGATCAACGAGCGCGGCGGCATCCTGCTCGACCGCACCATTTTCTATGCAACCTCCGGCGGCCAGCCTGGCGATACGGGCTTCCTCGAACGGGCCGACGGTACCCGAATCGCCGTCGCCGCCACCGTCACCGGCGAAACCAAGGAGGAAATCATCCATGTGCCCGCGCCGGAGCAGCCGCTGCCGGCTGTCGGCGAGACGGTCAGGCTCGCCATCGACTGGGAGCGCCGGCATCTGTTGATGCGCATGCACGCCGCCTGCCACCTGTTGACCGTGGTCTGCCCCTTTCCGATTACCGGTGCCGCCGTCTCGCAGGACGATTCGCGCGTCGATTTCGACATGCCGGACCATACGCTGACCAGAGAAGAGGTAACGGCGCGGCTGATGGAACTGGTGCGGGCCGACCACCCGATCTTCATCCGCGCCATCAGCGACGAGGAACTGGCGGCCAATCCGACGCTGGTGAAGTCGAAGAACGTACGCCCGCCGACCGGCAACGGCAGCATCCGGCTGGTTTGCATCGGCAAGGACGGCTCCATCGACAGCCAGCCCTGCGGCGGCACCCATGTGAAGAGCACGAGCGAGATCGGCGAAATCCACATCGGCAAGATCGAGAAGAAAGGCCGCGAAAACCGGCGCTTCCGCATAAGGTTCGGGCCGTTGCCCGCAGCCTGAGATGGGGCTACACGTCTCGTACGATACCTTGCCGGAGAACGAGATGGCTCAGGACAGTCCTTTTACCGTCGATGCCGACTGGTTGCAGCAGCGGCTCGGCCAGCCTGGGCTGACGATCGTCGATGCGTCCTGGTATCTGCCGGCGCAGAAGCGGGATGGCAAGGCCGAATACGATGCGGCTCACATTCCGGGCGCCGTGTTTTTCGACCACGACCTGGTTTCCGATCAGGAGTCGGCACTTCCCCACACGTTGCCATCACCGCAGGATTTCGCGCAGTATGTGGGAACGATGGGCATATCCGCCGACGACACCATCGTCGTCTATGACGGACCCGGCTTCTTTTCCGCGCCGCGCGCCTGGTGGATGTTCCGGGTCATGGGCGTCTTCCAAGTCTATGTCCTCGACGGCGGCTTCGACCGCTGGAAGGCGGCAGGAAGGCCGGTAACGGCCGACAAGACGCGCATCGCCCCTTGCGTATTCCATGCCGACTTTGATGCCGCGCGCGTTGCCGGCCTTGCCGACATGCGCCGGATCGTCGGCAGTGGCGAGAGCCAGATCGCGGACGCACGCGGACCCGGCCGTTTTACCGGCAGCGAACCGGAGCCACGCGCCGGGATCCGCTCCGGCCACATGCCGGGCGCGAAAAATGTTCCGGCATCGGTGCTGTCGAAGGATGGCGAACTGCTGCCCCGGGACCAGTTGGTGAAGCTGATGACGGAGGCCGGCATCGATCTCGACAAGCCCGTGGTCACCTCCTGCGGTTCCGGCATCACGGCGGCCGTGATCACGCTGGCACTGGAGTCGCTTGGTCACACCGACAACCGGCTCTATGATGGCTCGTGGACGGAGTGGGGCGGTCTTGCGGATACGCCGGTCGTGATCGGCAAGGAATGACGGTGACGACCCGGGAGTTGGACGACATCGAGGTAACGGTCACGTTTCTCGAAATGGGCGCACCGCCGGCGCACTACCCGCCGCTGCCCTATAACCGGCAGGTCGCGCTGCTGCGGGCACGCGACATTCCGCTGCACTTCTACCGCTATCTGACCGACAGGGTCGGTCGCAAATGGCACTGGGTAAGCGCGCTGGGGCTGAGCGATGAGGAACTTGCCGCCGGTATCCACCATACGGGTCGCGATATCCGCGTCCTTTATCTCGACGGTTCGCCGGCCGGCTTCTTCGACCTCAAGCAGCATCTGCCCGACGAGGTGGAACTTGCCTATTTCGGCATGATGGAACACGCGACAGGGCAAGGGCTCGGGCGCTGGTTCCTCGGCGCCGCCGTCGCCGCTTGCTGGTCGTATGGGCCGACGCGGGTGATCGTCCAGACCTGCACGCTCGATCATCCGGCCGCGCTGCCGCTTTACCAGAAACTCGGCTTCCAGCCCGTCGGGCAGAAAAAGGAAGTGATCCGGCCGCTTTCCCTTGAGGAACGGGCGGCCATCGTCATGCGCCCATGACCTTGCCCGCTGAACGGCCCGTTCACCGCTCCTTCATCTAATCTTTGCCATTGTGCCGCCCGGATCAACCCGGCGCAGCCGGCCATGAAGGAGAAGAGCCCATGCTTAATCGACGCACTTTCGCCGCCGCGCTGGTCGCCGTCGTAGCCGCCCCGACACTTGCCTTCGCGCAGGCCAGGACGCCCTCGGGTATGCAAATCGAACGGCAGCTCGACGCGGCTCCGAGGATGCGGCTGAAGCAGAACCAGCGCGTCACCGTGCAGGAATTCAAGCGCCGGCCGGACTTGCGGCGCGCAGCACCTTCCATCGATATCCAGTCGATCAATTTCGCCTTCGGCTCCGCCGAAATCCCCAATTCGCAATATGAAAAGGTCGAGAACATCGCCGACGGGCTGCGCCGGATCCTGCGCCGCCAGCGCAACGCCCGCGTGCTAATCGAAGGCCATACTGATGCCGTCGGTTCTTTCGCATCGAACCAGGTTCTGTCGGAGCGGCGCGCCGAATCGCTCAAGCGGCTTCTGGTGCGAGAATTCCGCATTCCCGCCAGCGCGCTGGAAACTGTCGGTTACGGCGAAGAATTTCTGCTGGTGCAGACGCAGGCGGAGAACTGGCAGAACCGCCGCGTGACCCTGCGCCGCTTCGATGAGTTCGTTCGCTGATACGGCAGCCTGCTCACGGTTAACCGATCGTTAACCAAAGACGGGCACCATGATCGGCAATTGTCATGCTACAGTCGTACAGACTTGGTATCAGGCAAATTGTCGAACGGTTTTTTGACCGCGGATGTACCGGCGGAAGATCGCGACAGACGAGGAAGCGGGGTCAGTGCCCCGCTTTTTTGTTGCCTGCCCGCTTCGACGGAACGGCGTCATGGCCGGCGCCGCAGTCGGCGGCCTTGTGGGACGGGTCAATCACCGGTAATGGTTGCGCGAATTCTTCATTTTTTCGCAGGAACCACGAAAAATGCCGCTCGACAGGATCGATATCGCTATTCTCGATGCCTTGCAGAAAGATGGTCGGATGCCCAATGCGGCGCTCGCCGAAAAGGTAGGCCTGTCGCAATCGGCATGCTCGCGCCGGCTGGACAACCTGGAAAAATCGGGCGCCATCCGTGGCTACCACGCCCGGCTGTCCAACGCGGCACTGGGGCATCAGATGACGGCGATCGTCCACATATCGCTGTCGGGCCAGTTCGAAAAGACGCTGTCGGATTTCGAGGCGGCGATCAAACGCTGCCCGAACGTTTTGTCCTGCCACCTGATGTCGGGGGAATACGACTACGTCCTGCGCATCGCCTCGCGCGACCTTGCCGACTACGAGCGCATCCATAAGGAATGGCTGTCGGCAATGCCGCATGTGACGAAGATCAACTCGTCCTTCGCGCTGCGCGAAATCGTCGACCGGACGGCGATGGGGCTGAAATCCGACATGGCCTGAGAGGGCGCCCGCAACAAAAGCTTGAGAAGACGCCTCCATAGGCTCGACACGGCTTGACCGCGCCCGCAGGCGTGGCATGGTTCGACCATGCGCTATGTCATCGTCATCGCCGCACTCGCGTTTTTCATCATATGGGACGGCCTCTATAACGAAGGCCGCTACCTCGACTATTCCGTGCGCGAAATGAAGACGGTCGTGCATTACGTCACGGGCTGAGCGATTCGCCCGAACGAGCTTTGCCGCCGCGACATCCTGCCGATTGACGTCGCCGGGCGACTGGCGGAAAAGGCCACTCACGGAATTTAGTCGTACGCCAGTCCCTTGAGGGCGAGCATCAGGGAGGCTCCGTTGATCCGGCACATCGTATTCTTCAGCGCGAAACGGCAGGAAGACGTCGAGGCGGTTCGGTCCGGCTTGCTTGCCTTGGGCAAAATTCCGCACTCGCGCCTTTTCGAGGTAGCGCTGAACACCAAGGTCGACCCGCTGTGCGACCGGATCGACGTCGTCGTCTATGCCGAGTTCGAGGACGAAGCGGCGTTGGCCGCCTATAAGGCGCACCCGCTATATGCCGAAACCACGGCAAAGGTGCGCCCGCAGCGGGAACTGCGCTTCTCGGCCGATATTCCCGCTAGCGCCTGATTCCGGAAACGACCGACCGGTCTCCGATCATCCGTCGGGATCGTGGCGTCGAGGTCGATATCGGGATACCCCGGTTGCGCGTGTCAGTCGTTGATCGCCGTGACCTTGATCCTGTCGTTTCCGTCGATCCCGGAGAACCAGACCTCGCCATCGCCGATCGAAACGCCCTGCCAGTTGGCGAACAGGGCCGGGTAGGTCTGGTTCGCTATGGCATGCCTGACCTTCGAGGTTACGATCTTGTCGTAATCCTGGACGAAGTGCGCGGCGTCACGCAATTTGACGGCCTTGCCGTTTATGCGGGCCCGGAACGGATAGTCGATCATCGCGGCGACCGCCGCCTTGTCATTGGCCGCGACGGATTTCTGGAGCTTTTCGAAAAACTCCCGATAGGGTTCATGAACGCCGAAGACGGCGTCGAGCGAGGTATCCATCTCCGCGGCCGTCTGTGCCGACGCCGGAGCAACGGCCAGCAGGCCAAAGCCGATGACAAAGGAATAAAAGAATGCTCGCATCGTGACGAAACCTCGCAAAATCGGGCGCACCCGGATTCATGACACGAGGATAACCAGAACCGACAAGCGTTAAATATCCCTGCCTTTCGCCGGCAGGAATTTAACGAACCCGGTTGCAAGGCCGAAGAATACGGAAAACTTTGCGCTGCCTCGCCCCGCGGCAAAGGCGGCAGTGTTTACGGTGAGGAAGGCGAACGCAGCAGCAAAGAGCCTTGATCGCCGGAAAAACCTGGCGAATCGACGGCTAAGAACTGGCTCCCCGGGACGGATTCGAACCATCGACCAACCGGTTAACAGCCGGTTGCTCTACCGCTGAGCTACCGGGGAACAGGGCTCTTGCGTGAACGGGGCAGCCTATAGCAAACCCATTTCAGCTTTGCAAAGAAGCATTTCGCTTTTTTTGATCTTTCCCCGCCTTGTGTCGCAATCTTCCGGCTGCCTCCCTTATATAGGCACAAGGCGATGCAGGTCCCTGGCTCCCCGATCAGGCGGCACCGCGAGCGCAAATACGGTCCCCAAACCCGGTAATGACGGCAACAAACGACGAGCACACCGCCGCGATGCATAAAATTTCGGTCTTCGGCCGCGAATTCAGGATGCCTCGATCCCGGGGCGCTCGAATCACCATCGGCGTCGTCCTCGTCATATTGGGCATTTTCGGCTTCCTGCCGATTCTCGGATTCTGGATGATTCCGCTCGGGCTGCTCGTCCTTTCCTACGAATTCGCGAAGGTCAGGCGCTGGCGACGGCGTTTCGTGGTCTGGTGGGAGCGCCGCCGCGCGAGAAAGCGCCGGCAATGAAGCCAGACGGCTTGACGCAAAAATGCGGGCAACCTATTGGAACGCGGGTGAAGCGCCGGGAGTATAGAGGCCTCGTGGCGGAGTGGTTACGCAGAGGACTGCAAATCCTTGCACCCCGGTTCGATTCCGGGCGAGGCCTCCAATCCCGGCTCCTGCCTGTGCAGGGTTGGTTCGATCCGGAATACCCGCGCACTTTCCGTGCCGGGAATGGGGCGTCAACATGAATGATGAATTCTCCGAACGCCGCGTCAAGATGGTCGACGGCCAGCTTCGCACGACCGATGTCACCAACGCGGCATTGCTGGAAGCCTTCCTGTCGCTGCCGCGCGAGGCCTTCGTTCCCGCCGACCAGCGGGATCTTGCCTATATCGACGAGGACATCCGCATTGCGAGCGGGCCGGACGGCGCGCGCTATCTGATGGAGCCTTCGCCGATGGCCAGGCTCCTGCAACTCGCCGAGGTCGGAGCAACCGACCGTGTGCTGGTGATCGGCTGCGGCAGTGGCTATTCCGCCGCCGTGCTTTCGCGCCTCGCCGGTTCTGTGGTGGCTTTGGAAAGCGACGCCGTACTGGCCGAACTTGCTGAATCGACGCTGGCGCAACTGGGTTGCGATGCCGTGACGGTGGTCAGGGGCGCGTTGCGGGAAGGCCATGCGGCCAAGGCGCCTTATGACGTGATCTTCATCGACGGCGCCGTCGAGGAACTGCCGGCCGGATTGACCGACCAGTTGAGCGAGGGCGGACGCCTGGTCGTCGTAGAGGGAAGGGGCAATGCCGGAGTGGCCCGTTTGTGCCTGAAGGCGGACGGCGTGGTTACCGGCAGGCGGGCGTTTAATGCGGCAATTAAGCCACTACCGGGTTTCGAACGTGTGGAAGCGTTCGTGTTCTGAACGGTTTTGGCTTGCAGCGGGTTTGCTGCCGTGTTGCCTTGCCGCTACTGAATCGCTGCCGTGCGGTATTTTGGAAATTTCGTGCGCAGGCAGCAGGGAATGTTCGCGCCGCGCTGACTGACCGGTGTCAGTCGTCGTGGCGCGCTTTCCGTGAAAAACAGTGAGGGATACGTCGTGTCGCGTATAAACAAGATCGTTCTCGCCGCCGTGCTCATGTCTGCAACCGCGCTTTCGCCGATCACGGCGTCGGCAGAAACCATCCTTGGCGCGATGGCGAAGGCATATCAGAACAATTCGCAGTTGAATTCGGCGCGCGCCGGGGTGCGCGTCACCGACGAAGGCGTCGCCATCGCCAAGTCGGGCTACAGGCCGACTGTCGCCGGTTCCGCCAGCATCGACTATTCGACCACCCGCAACACCACCGCTAACAACGGCAGCACCCAACTGACGACGGGAAGCTTCGGCGTGCAGATCAACCAGACGCTGTTCGACGGCTTCCAGACCAAGAACAACGTGGCGGCGGCCGAATCGCAGGTGAAAGCCTCGGTCGAAAGCCTGCGCAACACCGAGGAAAACATTCTGCTGAACGCGGCTACATCCTATATGGACGTCATCCGCGACCGGCAGGTGGCCGTGCTTACCGAACAGAACCTGCAATTCCTGACCGAGCAGGCCCGCGCCGCGCGCTCGCGCCTGGAAGTCGGCGAGGGCACCCGCACCGACGTGGCACAGGCCGACGCCTCGCGCTCCGCCGCCGTTGCCAAGGTCAGCGCCGCGCGGGCGCAGGCGCTGTCGAGCGCGGCGATCTACCGCCAGATCGTCGGCGACGAGCCGGGCAAGCTGAAGGCCGCCGCCCCCGTCGCCAAGCTGCTGCCCTCCAGCATCGATGCGGCGATGGCCATCGCCTCGAACGAGCACCCGGCAATTCTCGCCACCCAGCATCTCGTCGACGCGGCAGGCTTTTCCGTGAAGTCGGCCGAAGGCGCGTTGCTTCCCCAGTTGTCCGCCAATGCCGGCGTTTCGCGCAACTACCGCCACACCGAAGGCTTTAGCGCTGGTGGCGCGGGCGGCAGTGACGGCTATTCCAACTCTGCCGGCATCGGCGCGACTCTGACGGTGCCGATCTATCAGGGTGGCCGCGCCTCGGCGCAGGTGCGCCAGTCCAAGGAATCGCTCAGCCAGGCACGCATCGAGGTCGATGTCAGCCGCGACAACGTGCGTGCCGCCGTTACCTCGGCCTGGACGCAGTACACGGCCGCGCGCGAGGGGGTGGATGCCAACCGCGCTCTGGTGGCGGCGGCCCAGCTTGCCCTGAACGGCGTCATCGAGGAGCGCAATGTCGGCCAGCGCACGACGCTCGACGTGCTCAACGCGCAAAGCGACGTGCTCACGGCCAAGATCAACCTCGTCAGTTCCGAACATGACGTGGTGGTGGCCAGCTACGCGATCCTTTCGGCCATCGGCCATCTGTCGACGGAACGGCTCGGCCTGCAAGTGACGAAGTACCGGCCCGAAGAGCACTATAAGGCTGTCAAGGACAAGTGGTACGGCCTGCGTACACCGGACGGCCGCTGACGCCTTTTCCCTCTGCCTGGCTGATTCCCATGGCGGCCCGAGCCAGCCGCCGCCGGCCCTACCTTGAAGGGACGGCGCCTATCTTTCTGTTCCGGCAGCCGTTTTTCTCTCCGCTACCGGCCAAATCCGCTAAACTGTTGAAATCCGGCTTCATGCCACAATGGGGATTCTCGGATGGCCATGCGTCGGTTACGCTTGCACGGATGATTCGAGACCGTCTGGCCTATCGGGACGGAACTGGTCACAAGGGCGGCGGAAGTGACAATGGCAACGGCAAGCAGCGTACAACGCGAACCTTCGATGGAAGAAATTTTGGCTTCCATCCGCAGGATCATCGAGGACAGTGACCCCGGCCGCAAGCAGCCGGAGCAGGTGGCTGATCTCAATCAGGATCTTCGCCCGGCGCCCGAAGAGAAGGCGGAAGCCGAGGTCGAGACGTTCCGCGCCGAACTTCGTGCCGTGCCCGAAGACAGGAAACCCTTCACGCTGGCCGACGTGCAGGCCAAGATCGCTGCGGAGCGCCAGCGCGAAATGCCCGATGTGGAGCAAGAGGCCCCGCCATCATCCCGTCCTTCAGTGACGCTGGCGGAGATCGGCGCTCAGGTTTCGGCCGATTCGCAAAGCGTCGACGAGCGCCCGGCCACCATCATGCCCGAACCGGCATCTGAGGCGGCACCGCCCGCCGTTGCCAACTGGCCCGAAAACGCCGGACGGACAGCCGAGGCGTCCAGCAGGCCGCTTGAACCTGAATCCAGGCGGAAGCAGCGCTACGAGGCAGGGCCGGATATCGGGACTTCCGCTGACGAACTGGCGAATCGCCCGGAGCCGGAAGCAGTTGTACCTCAGGCCGAGGCGACCGTGACGGCGGAAGTGGGCCCGACGACCCGGTTGACGCTCGTCTCCGAACACACCGGTCGTCAGGTGGCCGCCGCCTTCGAGGAGCTTTCCGAGGCGTTTGCCAGTCGCAGCAAGAAGACGTTCGACGAAATGGCCGAGGAAATGCTGCGGCCCATGCTCCAGGACTGGCTCGACAACAACCTGCCGACGCTGGTCGAGCGGCTGGTGCGCGAGGAAATCGAGCGGGTCGCGCGCGGCGCCTGACTCCCGCCGGCTCCCAAGGGGGCCGGGTCGCGTGATTTCGGCAGCCGTTAGAATGTCTTTTGTGCGTCCAAAAGGACGCACAGCGGCCTAACTGTCGCTATCGTCACTTTTCAACGGCCCCAAGAAGTGTTACCAGCCAGCGCCAATCCTGAAAGGGAATAACCACGAGTCGACGCCGTGCCTGCGGGCTGGGGCGCGTTTCGTCTATTGGGGCTGGCCATGGCAAAAATCATCGAAACGTCCACCGGCGCGCTGGCGCTTACCTTTGACGACGTTCTGCTCCAGCCTGGCCATTCCGAGGTTATGCCCGGCGAGACCGACATCAGCACGCGCATTGCCCGCGACATCGATCTCAACGTGCCGATCCTGTCTGCCGCCATGGATACGGTGACCGAATCGCGACTCGCCATCGCCATGGCGCAGGCAGGCGGTATAGGCGTCATCCATCGCAACCTGACGCCGGCCGAGCAGGCCGAGCAGGTTCGCCAGGTCAAGAAATTTGAGTCCGGCATGGTCATCAACCCGGTGACGATCGGGCCTGACGCCACCCTGGCCGACGCGCTGGAACTGATGCGCAGCCATGGCATCTCCGGCATTCCTGTGGTCGAGAACGGCGGCACCGGCGGTCACAAGTCGGGCCGCCTGGTCGGCATCCTGACCAACCGCGACGTGCGCTTTGCGTCCGATCCGGCCCAAAAAGTCTATGAGTTGATGACGCGCGAGAACTTGATCACGGTCAAGGAGAACGTCGACCACGACGAAGCCAAGCGCCTCCTGCACCAGCACCGCATCGAGAAGCTGGTGGTGGTGGACGGCCGCGGCAATTGCGTCGGCCTGATCACCGTCAAGGACATCGAGAAGTCGCAGCTCAACCCCAACGCCAGCAAGGACGCGCAGGGGCGTCTGCGTGCCGCCGCTGCCACCAGCGTCGGCAACGACGGCTTCGAGCGGGCCGAACGGCTGATCGACGCCGGCGTCGACCTCCTGGTCATCGATACCGCGCACGGCCATTCGCAGCGCGTTCTGGACGCGGTGGCGCGAGCGAAGAAGCTGTCGAACTCGGTGCGTATCCTCGCCGGTAACGTCGCCACCGCCGACGGCACGCAGGCGCTGATCGACGCTGGCGCCGACGCCGTCAAGGTCGGCATCGGTCCGGGCTCGATCTGCACCACGCGCATCGTCGCCGGTGTCGGCGTGCCACAGTTGTCGGCGATCATGGCGGCGGTGGAAACGGCGCAGAAAGCCGACATTTCCGTCATCGCCGATGGCGGCATCAAGTTTTCGGGCGACCTTGCCAAGGCGCTTGCCGCCGGCGCCAGCGCCGCCATGATCGGCTCGCTGCTGGCCGGCACCGACGAAAGCCCGGGCGAGGTCTACCTGCACCAGGGCCGCTCGTTCAAGGCCTATCGCGGCATGGGTTCGGTCGGCGCGATGGCGCGCGGCTCGGCCGACCGCTACTTCCAGGCGGAAGTGCGCGACACGCTGAAGCTGGTTCCGGAAGGGATCGAGGGGCAGGTGCCCTACAAGGGGCCGGTGGGCGGCGTGCTGCACCAACTCGCCGGCGGCCTGCGCGCCGCCATGGGTTATGTCGGCGGCCACGACCTCGTCGATTTCCGGCAGAAGGCCACCTTCGTGCGCATTTCCAGTGCCGGCCTGCGCGAAAGCCACGCCCACGACGTCACCATCACGCGCGAAAGCCCGAACTATCCGGGCCTGTAACGATTAGTGGAAGGGCCGGGCAGGCGAGGCCGCCCGGTCCTGCTACAGGTCGAAAACCGCGATCTTGCGCTTGTCGAACTTGATGGCGAGTTCGCCATGCACCAGCTTGAGTGCGGCCTCGCCGAAAACGGCGCGCCGCCAGCCCTTCAGCGCCGGAACGTCCGCCTTCTCGCCTTCCGCCGCGATGTGGTCGATGTCGTCGCTGGAAGCGAGCACCTTGGCCGCCACACCCTCCTTGTCGGCAATGAGCCGCAGCAGCACCTTCAGCAGTTCGGCGGCAGCGTTGGACCCTTCCGGCGGCTGCGCGGGCTTGGGCAACCTCGGCATCGCTTCCCGGGGCAGGCCGAGTGCGGCATTGACCGCTTCCAGCAGCGCGGCGCCCCCCGACGAACGCTCCCAGCCCTTGGGAATGGTGCGCAGCCGGCTCAGCGCCTCGGCGTTTCGCGGTGCCTGCTGGGCGATCTCGTAGATGGCGTCATCCTTCAGCACGCGGCCGCGCGGCACGTCGCGCTCGCGCGCCTCGCGCTCGCGCCACTCGGCGACCGTTTGCACGATGGCCAGTTCCTGCGGCTTGCGCAACCGCATCTTGAGTCGCTTCCAGGCGTCTTCCGGCCTCGGATCGTAGGTCTCGCGCGCCGTCAGAACCGCCATTTCCTCGTTCAGCCAGTGGGCGCGGTCGTCGCGCGCCAGCTTGGCGACGAGATACTGGTAGACGTCGATCAGGTGGGTCACGTCGGCGAGCGCATAGGTCAACTGCTTGTCCGTCAGCGGCCGGTGGCGCCAGTCGGTGAAGCGCGACGACTTGTCGATCTGCGCATGGGTGATCTTCTGCACGATCTGCTCGTAGGACACACTGTCGCCGAAGCCGCACACCATCGCCGCCACCTGCGTATCGAAGATCGGGTGCGGGACCAGGTCGCCCTGATGGACGATGATCTCGATATCCTGCCTGGCGGCATGGAATACCTTGACCACCTTCTCGTTGGCCATCAACGTGTAGAACGGTTTCAGGTCGATATCGGGCGACAACGGGTCGATCAACGCGGTGACGCCGGGCGCCGCCATCTGGATCAGGCACAGGATCGGCCAGAACGTGGTTTCGCGGATGAATTCCGTGTCGACCGTGACGAAGTCCGATTTTTCGAATTCGGCGAGAACGGCTTCGAGTTCTCTTTGGGTGGTGATGACCTGCATCAAAACGCTTTTTGGAAAAGGAAAAGGTTCCTTTCCATTTCAGCCGGAGCCGGTTTCGTCAAGCTTCATGGCCACCATAGGGGCAGGCAGGCCTGATTACCTTGACAAACAAGGTCTCCCATGCGCTTTTCGCGCCAATTTGAAAGCCACGCGCCAAAGCCGCGACCCGCAACGTAAGACCCGGATTCCTTCCATGACGATGCACCGCTACCGTAGCCATACCTGCGCCCAGTTGCGCAAGGCCGATGTCGGCCAATCCGTGCGCCTTTCCGGCTGGGTTCATCGGGTGCGCGACCATGGCGGGCTGCTGTTCATCGATCTTCGCGACCATTACGGCCTGACCCAGATCGTCGCCGACCCGGATTCGCCGGCTTTCAAGGCGGCCGAGACGGTGCGCGGCGAGTGGGTGGTCCGCGTCGACGGCGAGGTCAAGGCGCGCGCGCAGGAAGCCGTCAACCCCAACCTCCAGACCGGCGACATCGAGGTTTTCGCGCAGGAAATCGAGGTCCTGTCGGCGGCGAAGGAACTACCGCTGCCGGTGTTCGGCGAGCCCGACTATCCCGAGGATATCCGCCTGAAATACCGCTTCCTCGACCTGCGCCGCGAAACGCTGCACAGGAACATCGTCCAGCGTACCCGGATCATCGCCGAGATGCGCCGCCGCATGGGCGATGCCGGCTTCACCGAGTTCTCGACGCCGATCCTCACGGCATCCTCGCCAGAGGGCGCCCGCGACTTCCTGGTGCCGTCGCGTATCCATCCCGGCACCTTCTACGCGCTGCCGCAGGCGCCGCAGCAGTACAAGCAGCTCATCATGGTATCGGGCTTCGACCGCTATTTCCAGATCGCGCCCTGCTTTCGCGACGAAGACCCGCGCGCCGACCGGCTGCCGGGCGAATTCTACCAGCTCGACCTCGAAATGAGCTTCGTCGAGCAGGACGAGGTGCTGGCCACCATGGAACCGGTGATGCGCGGCGTGTTCGAGACCTTCGCCGACGGCAAGCCGGTGACGCAGGAATTCCCGCGCATCGCCTATGACGAAGCCATGCGCAAATACGGCTCCGATAAGCCAGATCTGCGCAATCCGATCGAGATGCAGGAAGTTTCCGAGCACTATCGCGGTTCAGGCTTCAAGGTATTCGCCAACATCCTCGCCAACGATCCCAAGGCGGAAGTGTGGGCTATCCCGGCAAAGACCGGCGGCTCGCGCGCCTTCTGCGACCGCATGAATTCATGGGCACAGGGCGAGGGGCAGCCCGGCCTCGGCTACATCTTCTGGCGCAAGGAAGGCGACAAGATCGAGGGCGCCGGGCCGGTTGCCAAGAACATCGGCGAGGAGCGCACCGAGGCGATCCGGCAGCAGTTGGGCCTCGGCGAGGGCGACGCCGCCTTCTTCGTCGCCGGCGACCCGAAGAAATTCGTCGCCTTTGCCGGCGCCGCGCGTACCCGCGCCGGCGAGGAACTCAACCTCGTCGACCGCGACCGCTTCGAACTGTGCTGGATCGTCGATTTCCCCTTCTACGAGTGGAACGAGGACGAAAAGCGCATCGATTTCGGCCACAATCCGTTCTCCATGCCGCAGGGCGGCATCGACGCGCTGAACGGGTCCGATCCGCTGTCGATCAAGGCCTTCCAGTACGACATGGTCTGCAACGGCTTCGAGATCGCCTCCGGCGGCATCCGCAACCACCTGCCGGAAACCATGGTCAAGGCGTTCGAGATCGTCGGTCTGGACCGCCAGACGGTGGAAGAGCGTTTCGGCGGCCTCTACCGCGCGTTCCAGTACGGCGCCCCGCCGCATGGCGGCATGGCGGCAGGCGTTGACCGGGTGGTGATGCTGCTGGTCGGTGCGAAGAACCTGCGCGAAATCACCATGTTCCCGATGAACCAGCAGGCCTACGACCTGTTGATGAACGCACCCGCGGAAGCGACCGCGCAGCAGTTGCGCGAACTGTCGCTGCGGGTTGCCGCCGTCAAGAAGGAAGGCTGAGCCGGACAGAATGCCGGTTGCGGCGGTTCAGTGCCGTAACTGGCCCTTCGGCAGATAACGGCCATCGGACTTCTTCTCGAACATTTCGCGGATTTGCGGATGGCGGACAGGTTCGCCCGTATCGTCCTCGAGCAGGTTCTGCTCGGAAACATAGGCGACGTACTCCGTCTCCGAATTCTCGGCCAGCAGGTGGTAGAAGGGCTGGTCCTTGCGCGGCCGAACCTCGGCCGGGATCGCCTCGTACCACTCCTCGGTATTGGCAAACTCCGCATCGACGTCGAAGATGACGCCACGGAAAGAAAACAGCCGGTGGCGAACGACCTGCCCGATGGAGAATTTGGCTGTTTTCATCGCACCATACCACTCAATACACTCGGTACAATCTGGAGCAGGCCCGGGTAAAATTCAATCCCGCCAGCCATTTGCTACCGCTGGAGGCGGCTTCCCATGCCTCGGGCCAGATCCCGGGAGAGCGCGCCGAGGCCGCTGCCGGGACGCAGGCCTTCGCGCATGAAGAAGCTGCGGAGCGGAGAGAAGGTTTTCAACATGCCGAGACCGGCGCTGCGCGCCACCTGGGCCGGCAACAGGTCCGAAAGCAGCGACCGGTTGAGCAGGTTGACCGCGCTCGAACGGGCCAGGATGTCGGGGCGGCGACGGGAATCATAGGCCGCCAGCGCCTTTTCCGCACCTGGATCAAGGAAGTTTTCGCCAACGATATCAGCAAGGTCCTCGATATCCCTAATGCCGAGGTTGAGACCCTGCGCCCCGATCGGCGGGAACAGGTGCGCCGCTTCGCCGACCAGCGCGACGCGCCGCTGGGCAAAGCGGCGAGGGGTTGCCGCCGATAGCGGGTAGACCTGGCGACCGGCTTCAACGGTCACGCGGCCGAGCATCGACTGCATCTTCTCTTCGACCAGTATCGACAGGTCCGTATCGTCCACGGCGGCGAGTTCCGTTGCCGTTTCCGGCCTCACCACCCACACCAAGCTGGACCGGTTGCCGGGCAGGGGGACCTGCGTGAACGGTCCGGTCTCGGTGTGGAATTCCGTCGAGGTGAAGGCATGCTCGCGGCTGTGGCTGAAATTGAGCACGAGCGCAGCCTGGGGGTAGGGATGCGCCCGCGTGGCGATGCCGGCGGCCTCACGAGCGGCCGAGTGCCGGCCGTCGGCGGCCACTGCCAGCAAAGCCGCGACGTGCGAACCATCGGCGAGTTCGGCTACGGCATGGCCTGCCTCCAGCCGCCACGCGGCGACGAGCGACTTGCGCCACGAGATGGCCGGATGGTCGTGAACGGCAGCCGCAAGGGTCGCGACCAGCGCCTTGTTCGGCATGTTCAGCCCGAACCGTTCCTCGCCGATCTCGCTGGCGCGGAAAGTCACGACAGGGCTGCGGATAAGCCGTTGCGTGGCATCGATGATTCGCATCGCCTTCAGGGGCGCTGCCCCTTGCGCCAATCTTTCCAGCACACGGATACGCTCCAGCGTCTCCAGCGCCGGGTTCATCAGTGCCGTCGTGCGGCCGTCCGTTGCGGACGGTTCCGGGCCGACCAGCGTTACCGAAAACCCGGATCCGGCCAGGCGCAGCGCGGCGATAAGGCCGGCAGGCCCGGTGCCGGCCACCAACAGTTGCGAAGGTTCGAGAGCGGCCAAAGCGGTTTCCCCTGTACGCGTTGCATCGCCCTTCAAGGCAGAAGGGCCATGGATACCGCCCCTTATAGAATGATCCGGCCGGCTGACCAACCGATGGGCAAAAGGGCGTATCGACGCAATCAACCGTGCCTAACTGGATTTACAGGCGTGATGCCCCTTGTCCGCGGGCGGGTGCTGCTGTTTAGTCATCCGCACCAATGGGGTAGAGCCGATGGCTGACCGCGAAACGAGGGTGGCAAGCATGTCTCCGGGGGGCCGTTGCGTGTGCCGGGCTCCTTCCTGTCATCCGCCCGAAGCCATCGAGGCAGATTGCCGGTGACCGTGACCAAGACCGTACGCAAACAGAAAATCGCCGCCCGGATCCCGAGGCCGAAGAAGAAAGTCACCTGGCCGCAGGCGCGTGCGTTCTCGGTCCACCTGCTGACGGCGTCTGGTTCCTTCCTGGCCTTCCTGTCGCTCGTCGCGGCCAGTGAAGAACGATGGACGGCGATGTTCTGGTGGCTGGGGCTGGCTCTGTTCGTGGACGGTATCGACGGGCCGATCGCCCGCAAGCTCGATGTGAAGGAAATCCTGCCTACCTGGTCGGGTGAGTTGCTCGACAACATCATCGACTACGTGACCTACGTGCTGATCCCCGCCTTTGCGCTCTACCAGTTCGGGCTGATGGGCGAGAAACTCTCGTTCCTGTCGGCGGCGATCATCGTGGTGTCGAGCGCGATTTACTATGCGGACACCGGCATGAAGACCAAGGAGAACTTCTTCAAGGGTTTTCCGGTGGTGTGGAACATGGTCGTATTCACCCTGTTCGTGGTCGGGCCGGGCGAGTGGCCGTCTTTTGCCGTCGTCGTCATCGCGGCCCTGCTCACCTTCGTCCCGATCCATTTCCTGCATCCGGTGCGCGTCAAGCGGCTGCGGCCGGCCAACCTCACCGTTACCCTTCTGTGGTGCGGATTCGGGGCGCTGGCCCTGGCGGAATCGGCCCTGGCGCAGTTTTACAGCCAGATCGGCGTGCTGGCCGAAAACGTCAGCCTGTTCACCAAGATCGGCATCGCCAGTACCGGCCTTTACCTGTTCTGCATCGGTGGCGTTATGCAGCTTTTTCCGAAGCTTGGGGCAAAGAAAGCCTGATGATCGACAGGGTTGAGCAACGGCCGGGTTCCCGCTGAAATTCTTGAAGCACTTTCAAGGCGTGCCGTACTTTGCGTTCCGGTGAAGTGGCGCCTACGATGCTTGCGGGAACACAGAACATGTCTGGTAACAGATGGGAGGCACTGTGAGTGGACAAGAGGACGCTGCCAACCTCCTGGAGGTTCGCGGCCTGACCAAGATATTCGGCTCGCTGACCGCGTGCGATCACATCGATCTTGAGATTGCCAAAGGCGAGATTCATGCACTTCTCGGTGAGAACGGGGCCGGCAAGTCGACGCTGGTGAAGATGCTGTTCGGTTCGCTGGAACCGCATTCCGGCGAAATCTTCTGGAACGGCGCGCCCGTTCGGATCACCAGCCCCGGCGTTGCCAAGAAGCTCGGCATCGGCATGGTGTTCCAGCATTTCTCGCTGTTCGAGGCGCTGACCGCGGCCGAGAACATCGCGCTCTCGCTGGACGACGGATCGCCGATCGGCAGCATCGCGGCCAAGGCAAGAGCGCTGTCCTACAGCTACGGCCTGCCGCTCGATCCCAATTCGCTGGTCGGCGACCTGTCGGTCGGCGAGCGCCAGCGCATCGAGATCATTCGTTGCCTGCTGCAAATGCCGCAACTCATCATCCTCGACGAGCCGACTTCGGTTCTGACGCCGCAGGAGGCCGACAAGCTGTTCGAAACGCTGCTCAGGTTGCGCGGCGAGGGCAAGTCGATCCTCTACATCTCGCACCGGCTGGAAGAGGTGAAGCGCATCTGCGACCGGGCCACCGTGCTTCGCCACGGCAAGGTCGTCGGTCACTGCAATCCGCGCGAGGAGACGGCGTCCTCGCTCGCCCGCATGATGGTCGGCAACGAAGTGCAGGCGGTGGTGCGCGAGCCCGCCGAAGGCATCGAGCAGGCACCTGTGCTGCTTGAGGTGCGCAACCTCAGCCGCAAGCCGGCGACGCCGTTCTCCATTCCGCTTCGCGACATCAATCTCGGCGTCCGTGCCGGCGAGATAATCGGGATCGCCGGCGTGGCCGGCAACGGCCAAGGCGAATTCTTCGAATCGATCTCCGGCGAGGTTCGCCAGCAGGAGCGCGGCTCGGTGCGTATCCGCGGCAAGGACGCGGGCG
Source organism: Mesorhizobium sp. (assembly GCA_049650385.1). GTDB lineage: Bacteria > Pseudomonadota > Alphaproteobacteria > Rhizobiales > Rhizobiaceae > Mesorhizobium. The sequence continues at coordinate 48,773 of JBASAA010000032.1, read as the reverse complement.
ACCTGTCCATCACCGGGCGCAGGCTGCTCGGGGCCGCGTTCGTCCCGGAGGAACGGCTTGGTCACGGCACCGCCTCCAACATGAAACTGTCGGAAAACCTGCTTTTGACGCGCCATGCCACCGACGGCAAGGCGTTCGTCGGCTCCGGCGGTTCGGTCAAGGCCGGTGCGGTCTATGCTGCGGCCCAGCGCATCATCAAGGAGATGGATGTGCGCAAGAGCGCGCCGGACCCGGAAGCGGCGGCTCTTTCAGGCGGAAACCTGCAAAAATTCATCGTCGGCCGCGAGCTCGACCGCAACCCGGCAGTCATGGTGGTGAACCAGCCGACCTGGGGCGTCGACGCGGGCGCTGCCGCCCATATCCGGCAGGCGCTCATCGAACTGGCGCGTCGCGGCTCGGCCGTCCTGATCATCAGCCAGGACCTCGACGAGTTGTTCGAGGTCTCCGATTCGATTGCGGTGATGCATGACGGCTCGCTGTCGCAACCCATGCCGATCGCCGAGGCCAGTTTCGAGAAGATCGGTCTTTTGATGGGTGGCGCCGATACGGGGCACCAGGAACAAGCGCTGGAGACCGCATGATGCGCCTCGAACTCGTCAAGCGGCCGCAGCGCTCCGTGCTGTTTTCGATGCTGTCGCCGTTCATCGCCTTCGTTCTCACGGTAATCGCCGGCTCGATCATGTTCGCGCTGCTCGGCGTCAACCCGGTGAAGGCGTTCTACACCTACTTCATCTCGCCGGTCACGCAGGTCTGGCAATTGCACGAACTGGCGATCAAGGCAGCGCCGCTGATCCTCATCGCCGTCGGCCTGTCGGTCTGCTACCGGGCCAATATCTGGAACATCGGCGCCGAAGGCCAGTTTATCCTCGGCGGCATCGTCGGCTCGATCCTTCCGGTGATGTATCCGGATTTTCAAAGCCCCGTCGTGTTGCCGCTGATGCTCATCCTCGGCATGGTCGGAGGTGCCGCCTATGCGGCGATACCCGCCTTCCTCAAGGCGCGCTTCAACACCAACGAGATCCTGACCAGCCTGATGCTGGTCTATGTCGCCCAGCTTCTGCTGGACTGGATGGTGCGTGGCCCCTGGCGCGACCCGAAGGGCTTCAACTTCCCGCAAACGGTACTTTTCAGCGATGCCGCGACGCTGCCGGAAATCTTCCCGGCTTCCGGCCGCGCCAACTGGGGCTTCGTCTTTGCGCTGGTCGCGGCGGTGCTGGTCTGGCTCTTGATGAGTCGCATGCTCAAGGGCTTCGAGGTTCGCGTCCTCGGGTCGAGCCCGCGGGCAGGGCGCTTCGCCGGCTTCAGCTTCAACCGGATGGTGTTTTTCGCCTTCATGCTCTCGGGCGCCCTTGCCGGCCTTGCCGGCATCTCGGAAGTCTCCGGCGCCATCGGCCAATTGCAGCCCTCGATCTCGCCCGGATACGGCTTCGCCGCCATCATCGTGGCCTTCCTCGGCCGCCTCAATCCGCTCGGCATCGTCGCCGCCGGCCTCGTGCTTGGCCTGACCTATCTCGGCGGCGAGGCCGCGCAGACGGCGCTCGGCGTTTCCGACAAGGTGGCGCGCGTCTTCCAGGGCATGCTGCTGTTTTTCGTGCTGGGTTGCGACACGCTCATTCACTACCGCATTCGCCTCGTCGGCCTGATGGCCGCACCGAAAGCTGAAGAGGCCCACTGATGGATATCACCGTCAACATCCTGCTCACCATCGCCACAGCCGCGACGCCGCTGCTGATCGCCGCCATGGGCGAACTGGTGGTCGAACGCTCCGGTGTGCTCAACCTCGGGGTCGAGGGCATGATGATCATGGGCGCGGTCGGCGGCTTCGGGGCGGCCTACTACACCGGCTCGCCCTGGATCGGCCTGCTCGCCGCGATCCTGCTCGGCGCGGTCTTCTCGCTGCTGTTTGCGGTGATGACGCTGACGCTCGCCACCAACCAAGTGGCGACCGGCTTGTCGCTGACGATCCTCGGCCTCGGCCTCTCGGGCATGATGGGAACGAGCTTCGTGGGCCTTCCCGGCGCAAGGCTGCCCAGCCTCGATATACCGGGGCTGACGTCTATCCCCGTGGTCGGCCGGCTGCTGTTCGGCCAGGACCCGATCTTCTACATCTCGATCGTACTGGTCGTTGCCGTCATGTGGTTCCTGTTTCGCACGCGCAGCGGCCTAACCCTGCGCTCGATCGGCGACAGCCACGGCTCGGCGCATGCGCTCGGCATCAAGGTCATCCGCTACCGCTATCTGGCGGTCCTGTTCGGCGGCGCCTGCGCCGGGCTTGCCGGCGGCCATCTGTCGCTGGTCTATACGCCGCAATGGGTCGAGAACATGAGCGCCGGGCGCGGCTGGATTGCACTGGCGCTGGTCGTGTTCGCTTCGTGGCGGCCGTGGCGGGTGCTGGCCGGCGCCTACATCTTCGGCGCCATCTGGATAGGCCAGTTGCACGTACAGGCGATCGACCTCAACGACTTCGCCGGAGCGCCCTGGGCAGTCTACAAACTGCTGGAACTCATAAAATCCTTTCCTCCGCAGCTTCTTTCTTCGCTACCCTATCTGGCAACCGTGGTGGTTCTCGTTCTAATCTCGCGCAACAAGCGCCTGACGATGATGAACACGCCCGCTTCGCTGGGGCAGGCGTTCGTTCCGGACCGCTAGGATTAATCGACGAGATGCCGATTCACTGGCTTAATTGGGAGAAGTAACCTTATGAAAAAACTACTCGTTGCGTTGATGACGACCACCGCCGCGGTTTCGATGGCGGTCAGCGCTCAGGCACAGGAAAAACTGAAGGCCTGCTGGGTCTATGTCGGGCCGATCGGCGATTTCGGCTATTCGTACCAGCACGACCAGGGGCGCCTCGAGGTCGAGAAGGAACTCGGCGACAAGGTCGAGACTGCCTATCTCGAAAACGTCGCGGAAGGCCCCGACGCCGAGCGTGCTTTCGAGCGTCTGGCGCGCGAGGGCTGCAAGATCATCTTCGGCACCTCCTTCGGCTTCATGGATTCGGAAGTGAAGGTCGCCAAGAAGTTCCCCGACATCAAGTTCGAGCACGCCACCGGCTACAAGACCGCCGACAATCTCGGCATCTACAACGCCCGCTTCTACGAGGGTCGCTACGTGATGGGCCAGATCGCGGCCAAGGAATCGAAAACCGGCGTCGCTGGCTACATCGTGTCCTTCCCGATCCCTGAAGTGGTGATGGGCATCAACGCCTTCATGCTCGGCGCGCATTCCATCAATCCGGATTTCAAGGCGAAGATCGTGTGGGTGAACTCCTGGTTCGACCCGGGCAAGGAAGCCGACGCAGCCAAGGCGCTGTTCGACCAGGGCGCCGATATCATCACCCAGCACACTGATTCGACCGCCGCCCTCCAGGTGGCGGAGGAACGCGGCCTGCACGGCTTCGGCCAGTCGTCCGACATGATCAAGTTCGCGCCGCACGCGCAGCTTACCGCCAACACGGACAATTGGGGGCCGTACTACGTTTCCCGTGTCAAGGCCGTTCTGGACGGCACCTGGAAGACGGACAACGTCTGGCTCGGCATCAAGGACGACGCGGTCCACCTTTCCCCCTTCACCAACATGTCCGACGAGACGAAGGCGATGGCGGAAGCGACCGAGAAGAAGATCGCGGATGGCTGGAACCCCTTCACCGGCCCGATCGCCAAGCAGGACGGCAGCGAATGGCTGAAGGACGGCGAGGTTGCCGACGACGCCACGCTGCTCGGCATGAACTTCTACGTCAAAGGCGTGGACGACAAGCTGCCGCAATGAACGCCGCGCTGACCGAGACCGAACAAAAAAGGGCGCCGCACGGCGCCCTTTCATTTTGGGAGCAAAGCGGCCTCAGCCGGCGATGCCGTTCACATGCGGCCAGACTTCCAGAACGCCGCGATAGATCATGTCAAGCGCCACGTAGAGGATGATCAGCAGGCCGATATAGGCAATCCAGCGGTGGCGGTGCAGCAGTTTGGCGATGAAGCTGGCGGCAAGGCCCATCAGGCCGATAGACAGGACCAGGCCGACGATCAGCACCGTCAGGTGTTCGCGCGCGGCGCCAGCGACCGCCAGCACATTGTCGAGCGACATGGACACGTCGGCGACGACGATCTGGACGGCGGCCTGCACGAGCGTCTTGCGCGGCTTGCCGGCGGCCGTGGCATCGCCGGGCGAATTGGACAGCGCTTCCGTTGCCTCGCGCTCATCATCCGCCGATACGCGCAGTTCGCGCCACATCTTCCAGCAAACCCACAAAAGCAGGATGCCGCCGGCGAGCAGCAGGCCGACGATGGCGAGGAGCTTGACGGTCACCACGGCGAACAGGATACGCAGCACCGTCGCGGCCAGGACACCGATCAGAATGGCTTTCTTGCGCTGCTCAGCCGGCAACCCGGCTGCCGCGAGCCCGATGACGATGGCGTTGTCCCCCGCCAGTACCAGATCGATGGCAATGACCTGTAGCAATGCGGCAAAGCCCGCCGCCGTGAAAATCTCCATCGTCCGTCCGCCCTTTCCCTCGTTCAACGATCACCAGCCGGGCTTCTGGCTTAGAGGACTGGCTGGCGCGAGAATCACACGTCGATATGCCGCCTGCGCAAATGTTGCCGCCTGGAATGGGACGCTTTTGACACAGAAAATGCCATGGTGACCAGAGTTTTCCGGTCAGGATTTTGGTGAACGGCAGCACCTGGGCCGGAAACGACAACAGCCCGCACAGGTGGCGGGCCGTTTCGCTATCTGGCGAAAAACCTAATCGGTGGCGGAAGGGGTGGGATTCGAACCCACGGAGACATCACTGCCTCGGCGGTTTTCAAGACCGCTGCCTTAAACCACTCGGCCACCCTTCCGGTTTCCCGTGCTGTATGCTTGAAGCCGCGGCTCTTTTCAAGAAGCTGAAAAAGGCGAGCGTAGCGGCCCGGGCTGGCACTGTCGATGACCCTGTCGAGTTGACCAGCGCGTCGTTCATCCACAAGTCCGCCACATTCTCGTCGGCTTCCCGTCATAATCGGTTAACACGCCCATAAGAAATTCCGGCGTAAAAGGAACGGGTCAGGGTGGTCGGATCGTCGCCGCAAGGTTACGCTGGCCATTCAATTCGTCAGGTGCATTAGCCTACAGCCGGCTGGGGGACGTTCAAGACATGCAGACTTCGACGCGCCTGCGTCTTAGCCGCGCTTCCGCTTTCGTGTTGCTCGCCGCTTCCGCCGCATTACTGGCGGCCTGCGCAACGCCGCAGCCGAAGGATTCCGCCAGGAAAAAGCACCCTAAGGAATATTTCGCCGAATCCGAATACGGCGTCAAAGCCAGCCCGCGCGTTGCCTTCAGCAAGTTCAACGTGCCGCGCGGCGGCGGGCGCGACCAGACGGGCAAGCCGTATCAGGTACGGGGGAAGTGGTACTATCCCAAGGAAGAGAGGGGGTATTCCAAGGTCGGCGCCGCCTCCTGGTACGGCGATGCGTTCCACGGCCGGCTTACCGCCAACGGCGAAGTCTACGACATGACGCATCTCACGGCGGCCCATCCGACGATGCCGTTGCCGAGTTACGCTCGGGTGACCAACCTCGCCAACGGCAGCTCGGTCATCGTACGCGTCAACGACCGCGGCCCCTATTCCGAAGGCCGCATCATCGATCTGTCCGAGCGCGCGGCCTCCATGCTGGACTACGCTCATTCCGGAACGGCGAAGGTCAAGGTCGACTACATCGGCCGCGCACCGCTCGACGGCCGCGACGACCAGTATCTGATGGCGTCGTACCGGCCAGGCAACAGGGCGCCCGACCCGTCCGACGGCCTGCCCACCGGCGTCATGATCGCCATGAACGGCAAGACGCCGAGTGCCGATGTCGGCGCGGGCGCAATACCTTTTCCCGGCCGGTTGACGGATACCCGCCCGGCTTTCGGCGCAGAGCCGGCGATGACGGCGCAGGCAGCGACCTTCGACTTTGCGCCGCTGCCCGAATTCGGGCCGATCGTGCCGCAGCGGCCGGATAACGGCCTCGCGCCCCAACCTCCGTTCGCCATGGCGTCCCTGTCCTACGCCGACGAGCGCGTGCAGACCGCATGGGGAGCGTTCGCTGCCCTGGACAAGAGAACGGCTGCCGCAACCGGCTGGAAGCAGGTTGACCGTCCAGCCGATGCCCCGAGCGCCGACGATTACATCGCCGCCGGTACCTACCAGACCGCCGCCGAGGCGCAGAAGGTCGCCTCGGAACTCTCCGGCATCGGCAGGAGCGTGGTCGAGCGGACCCGGCATGACGGCAGGGTATGGTATTCGGTCAATCTCTATCCCACCGGCAGCGACAACCTCGATACCATGCTACAGTCGGCCTGGTCGCATGGGGCGCCCGACGCGCTGGCCGTGCGCGACTGATTCATTTCCGGCCCTGGGCCAAGAGGGGAGGTCGGCTTTTCACATGATACGTCGCCGCTCCCTGTTGTTCGGCGGGCTTTGGGGGCTCGTTCTGTCGTCGCTGCCGCTGGCCGCCGCACACGCGCAGCTTTTCGAGACCAAGGCGGCACAAGCCTTCATGATCGATGCCGAGACCGGCACCGTCCTGTTTTCCAAGGATGCGGACAAATCCATTCAGCCCGGCTCGCTTGCCAAACTGATGACGATGGAAGTGGTGTTCGATGCCGTAAAGTCCGGCCGGCTCAGCCTCGACGATACGTTCGTGGTCAGCGAGAACGCCTGGCGGACCGGCGGTGCGCCGTCCGGCACCTCGACCATGTTCGCCAAGATCAAGTCGACCCTGCGACTGGAGGACCTTATCCAGGGCGTGACCGTTCAGGCCGCCAATGACGGCTGCATCGTCATCGCCGAGGGAATGTCGGGATCGGAGGAGAATTTCGCGCAGCAGATGAGCGAGCGGGCGCGCACGCTCGGGCTGGTGAACTCGGCCTTCGTCAACGCCACCGGCCTGCCTGCGGACGGCCAGAAGACCACGGTCAGGGACATGACTCTGCTGGCGCTGCATATCTGGCGGAACTATCCCGACCTCTATCGCTATTACGGCCAGGTGGATTTCACCTGGAACAAGATCACCCAGCGCAACCGCAATCCGCTGCTCGCCATGGATATCGGCGCGGACGGACTTGCGGTCGGTGCCAGCGAGCAATCGGGCTTCGGCATCGTCGGCTCGGCCAGCCAGCGCGGCAAGCGCGTGATCGCGGCCATGAGCGGTCTGCCCAGCGACAAGGAGCGCGTGGAGGAAGCGCGCAAGCTGCTGGAGTGGGGCCTGCGCGCGTTCGACAAGACCGAACTGTTCGCGCAAGGAGAAACTGTCGGCGAGGCCGAGGTCTTCGGCGGCGCCCGATCCACGGTTCCGTTGAAGGCCAGGGGCGCCGTGGACATCTTCCTGCCCATCACCAACCGCGACAAGCTGAAGGCGCGCATCGTCTATGAAGGGCCGCTGAAGGCTCCGGTGGAGGAGGGGCAGTCGGTCGGCACGCTCCGCATCTGGATCGGCGACACGCTGAGCCAGGAAACACCGCTGTTCGCGGCGCAGACGGTCGAAATCGGTTCGTTGCCGGATCGTGCACTGGATGCGGCGAAGGAACTGGCGATCGGCTGGCTGCGCTGATACGTCGGCGTAGACCTTTCAGCCAACGCCCATTAAGACGAGGCGTCAAGCATCCGTAGCGACGAACAAGCGGCAGGCCTGGTGGCAAACGGCATTTTCATTACGTTCGAAGGCGGGGAGGGCGCCGGCAAGTCGACGCAGATCGAACGGCTTGCCCGTAAGCTCGCCGCCAAGAAATACGACGTGGTCGTCACCCGCGAACCGGGCGGCTCGCCCGGCGCCGAGGCCGTCCGCCACGTGCTCCTGTCCGGCGCCGCGGAATCGTTCGGGCCCGAAATGGAAGCCCTGCTCTTCGCCGCGGCCCGTTCCGACCATGTCGAGCAACTGATCAAGCCGGCGATCGCCCGCGGCGCCATCGTGCTTTGCGACCGCTTCATGGACTCCTCGCGGGTCTATCAGGGCGTGACGGGCGGCCTGGATGCGGATTTCATGGCGGTCCTGGAGCGCTTGACCGTCAACGGAGCAGTGCCGGACCTGACGCTGATCCTCGACATCGATCCGGCCGAGGGGCTGGCGCGCGCCGCCAGCCGGCGCGCGAAAGATGACATTCCCGACAGGTTCGAGAAGGAAACGCTCGACATCCACCAGCGGCGGCGCGAGGCATTCCTCGCCATCGCAGAAGCGGAACCGGAGCGCTGCGTCGTCATCGATGCGGGCGAGCCTTCCGACGTCGTCGAGAACGCGATCACGGAAGCGGTGTTTTCCATGCTCGAACGGCGCACCACCGCCCCGCCGAACCGCACGGCCCGCGCATGAGCTTCGAACGCATCGCCCCGGAACAGCACGACACGCTGGACGGCGTGCCGGAGCCTTCCGAAACCGCCCGGCTAATCGGCCACGAGGCAGCGTCCGGCATGCTCGTGGCCGCCCATCGTGCCGGCAAGCTGCCGCATGCGCTGATCCTGTCCGGCCCCGCCGGCATCGGCAAGGCGACGCTGGCCTTCCATCTGGCCCATCACCTGCTCAAACATCCGGCATCCGAGGCCTCGCCCGATACGCTCGCCGTGCCCGACCCGCAATCGCCCCTGTTTCGACAGATCGCGACCGGAGCCCACCCGTCCGTCCTGCACCTGACGCGGCCGCTGAACGAGAAAACCAAGACCTACAAGAGTGCGGTTACCGTCGACGAGATACGCAAGGTCAACCGGTTCCTGTCGATGACCGCGCATGATGGCGGTTACCGGGTAGTGATCGTCGATCCGGCCGACGACATGAACACCAACGCGGCCAACGCTCTCCTGAAGAACCTCGAGGAGCCGCCGCCGCGCACGCTTTTCATTCTCGTCGTACATGCGTCCGGTGGATTGCTGCCGACCATCCGCTCGCGCTGCCAAGTGGTGCGCCTGACCCCGCTCGGCGAAGAAGACTTGATGGCCGTTCTGGAAGCGATCGACCAACCGTTGCCCTCCGAACCTGTGGCGCGCCGGGCGCTGGCGAAGCGGGCAGGGGGCAGCGTGCGCTCGGCCGTCCTGCTCACCCAGTACGGCGGCGTGGAGATCGCCGAGACGCTGGACGCCCTGATCGCGGCAGGAACGCCCGATATAGCCGAGTCGCATCGCATCGCCGATGCCGTTTCGGGCCGCGACCGGGCCGTCGCGTTCGACCTGTTCAACCGCCGCGTCCTCGATGTTCTGGCCGATGCCGCGCGGGAGGCCGCCATGGCGGGCGCGCTTGGCCGCGCCAAAACGCTATCGGACACTTGGCATGAGGCGCGTAACGCTATATCCGAAACCGAGACCTACAATCTCGACAAGAAGCAGCATGCCCTGATGATGATTGACCGCCTGAACGCCGCCATTCGAATGTGACCGCGCCTGCCCCCCGGGTGGCGCCCGCACGACCGATGCGCTAACCCACCGCGACCTTTCCTCATTCGGCATTCACGACGGTTCGACCATGGCACGCGAAAAATTCTATATCACGACGGCGATTTCCTATCCGAACGGCAAGCCGCATATCGGCCACGCCTACGAACTTCTGGCGACCGATGCGCTCGCCCGCTTCCAGCGTCTCGACGGCAAGGACGTGTTCTTCCTGACCGGCACGGACGAGCACGGCATCAAGATGCTGCAAACGGCCCGCAAGGAAGGCATTCCGGTGCGGGAACTGGCGGACCGCAACGCTGCCGAGTTCAAGCGCATGGCGAGCACGCTCAACGCCTCCAACGACGATTTCATCCGCACCACGGAGGAACGTCACTACCGCGCCTCGCAGGCGATCTGGAAGGCGATGGCCGCCAATGGCGACATCTACAAGGGCGGCTATGCCGGCTGGTACTCGGTGCGCGACGAAGCCTACTACGGCGAGGAGGAAACCGAGGTCCGCGCCGACGATATCCGCTACGGACCGCAGGGCACGCCGGTGGAGTGGGTGGAGGAAGAAAGCTACTTCTTCCGGCTCTCGGCCTATCAGGACCGGCTGCTCGCGCTCTACGAAAACCAGCCCGATTTTATCGGCCCGTCCGAGCGCCGCAACGAGGTGATGAGCTTCGTCAGGTCCGGCCTCAAGGATCTGTCGATCTCGCGCACTACTTTCGACTGGGGCGTGCCGGTGCCCGGCGACGAAAAACACGTCATGTATGTGTGGGTCGACGCCCTGACGAACTACATCACCGGCCTCGGCTATCCGGATGAGAACGCAGAGAAATGGCGCTTCTGGCCCGCCGACGCACACATCATCGGCAAGGATATCGTGCGCTTCCACGCCATTTACTGGCCGGCGTTCCTGATGTCGGCCGGCATCGAGTTGCCGAAGCGCGTGTTCGGCCACGGCTTCCTGTTCAACCGCGGCGAGAAGATGTCGAAGTCGCTCGGCAACGTCATCGACCCGTTCACGATGGTCGAGCATTACGGGCTGGACCAGGTGCGCTATTTCTTCCTGCGCGAAGTGCCGTTCGGGCAGGACGGCAGCTACAGCCACGAAGCGATCGTCAACCGCACCAACGCCGATCTCGCCAACGACCTCGGCAATCTGGCGCAGCGCTCGCTGTCGATGATCGCCAAGAATTGCGGCGGCGTGGTGCCGGCCCACGGCGAACCGACCGAGGCGGACAAGGCCATTCTCGATCAGGCTGCTGCCGCTCTGGTGACGGCGCGGCAGGCGATGGCGGAGCAGGGCATCCATCTGGCGCTGGCGGCGATCTTTGGTGTGGTCGCCGAAGCCAACCGTTATTTCGCCGCGCAGGAACCGTGGGCGCTGAAGAAAACCGACCCGGCCCGCATGGAAACCGTGCTGTGGACGACGGCCGAAGTCATCCGCCGCGTGGCGATCCTGTGCCAGCCCTTCATTCCGGGTTCGGCCGCCAAACTGCTCGATCTGCTGGCTGTCGATGCCGGCAGTCGTGATCTGGCGCGGATCGATGATACCCACAGCCTCGTTTCCGGCTCGACGCTGCCGCCGCCGCAACCGGTATTCCCGCGCTATGTCGAGTCGACGCCGGACAATTCGTGATGCTGGTCGACAGTCATTGCCATCTCGACTTCCCGGACTTTTCCGAACAACGGGAAGCCATCGTCGCACGTGCGCTCGAGGCCGGCATCGGGCGTATGGTGACGATCTCTACACGTGTAAGGAAATTTCCACAGGTACTTGAAATCACAGAAACTTTCGACCCCGTCTATTGCTCGGTCGGCACCCATCCGCATAACGCCGACGAGGAACTGGACGTTTCTGTCGAAGACCTCGTCCACCTTTCGAACCATCCAAAAGTGGTCGCAATCGGCGAAGCTGGTCTCGATTATCACTACGACAAGGCCCCGCGCGACGCGCAGGCGCAAGTATTTCGTACCCACATTGCGGCTGCCCGGCAGACTGGCCTGCCGCTGGTCATCCACGCCCGCGCCGCCGACGACGACATGGCTGCGATCCTCGAAGAGGAAACAGGGAAGGGGGCCTTCCCCTTCATCCTGCACTGCTTTTCCTCCGGTCGCGGCCTCGCCGAAACCGGCATTACGCTCGGCGGCTATGTCTCGTTCTCGGGTATCCTGACGTTCAGGAATTCGGCCGATCTGCGCGCCATCGCGGCGGACGTGCCGCGCGATCGCTTATTGGTCGAAACCGACGCGCCGTATCTGGCGCCGGTTCCGTTTCGCGGCAAGCGCAACGAACCTTCCTTCGTCGCGCAAACGGCCAAAGTTCTGGCTGAAACGATCGGGGTCAGCGAAGCGGAAATCGCGAAACTGACCACCGACAATTTCTTCCGCCTTTTCAGCAAGATGCCGCGTCCCGGCAGCGAGGCCTGAGCCTCGTGACGGACCGGCTGCGCCTCACCATTCTCGGCTGCGGCTCCTCGCCGGGCGTACCGCGCATTACCGGCGACTGGGGCGCCTGCGACCCGGCCAACCCGAAGAACCGACGCATGCGCGCCTCGGTGCTGGTTGAGCGCATTTCAGCCGCCGGCGGCAAGACTACCGTCGTCATCGATACCGGGCCAGATTTCCGGGCGCAGATGCTGATGGCCGGCGTGGAACGGATCGACGCCGTCGTCTACACGCACCCGCACGCCGACCACATCCACGGCATCGACGACCTGCGCAGCTACGTGATGGAGCAGCGCGATCTCATCGACATCCATGCCGACGATTTCACCATGAAGCGCCTCTACGAGGCCTTCGGCTACTGCTTCGAGACGCCGCCCGGCAGTTCCTATCCGCCTATCCTGCGGCCGCACCGCATCGACCACGAGACGCCGGTGACGATCGAAGGCGAGGGCGGTGCCCTCACCCTTGAGCCGCTGGTGCAGACCCACGGCGATATCGTTTCGCTCGGCTTCCGTATCGGCACACTGGCCTACTGCTCGGATGTCAGCGATTTTCCCGCGGCGACCGCCGAGCGGCTGCGGAACCTCGACGTGCTGGTGATCGACGCCTTGCAGAAAAGGACGCACCCCAGCCATCTGTCGCTCGACCAGGCCCTGGAATGGATCGCGAAGCTCACGCCGAAGAAGGCGGTCCTGACCCACATGCATGTGCCGCTCGATTACGCCGCCACCGCCGCTGAAACGCCGGACCACATCGAGCCAGCTTATGACGGCATGGTGATCGAACTGCCGATCCCATCCGCCTGACGCTTCGGCCTCGGCTGTGATATCGTAATTTCGCCAAGTATCTTACCACCGAGGCCCAGCGCGCCGCATCGAAACCAAGCCAACATTCACGGCTTTTCTTACATCATTAGTTCCATAATCTATCTTATGCGACTTTGGCCGAACGGACCATGAACGTGTGGAATATCTATCCACCGTCACCGCTATGTCACACAAGACGGATTACGCCCCACTCACAAGACAAGCCGTGATTTGCGGCCCAAAGTCAACACACCAAGAACGCCTTCCGCGATTTATTTGGGGATGGTGGCAAAACCCTACGCTACAGCCCGATTCGATGCGAGCGCTCCGGGTTTTGCCTTCATCATTTTCAGCACCACGGAATCCAGCGTTTGCGGCCAGAGCCGCCACCGCCATGTCTTCGCGGGTCCGGTCGCTTTTTACAGCGGTGCAGATCGTCGCGCACCTTTTCAGGGTGACTGTTTTTGACAGGCTCCGAAGCACGCTTTTCCCGCTCCATACGGACATCAGAGATATTGAGCCGCGAAACGCTTCGCTTTGATTTTTCCGTGGATGCTGCATTCCCAGCCGCTACGCGTCTGCCGTGCTCTGCACGTAAGGCATTTAGCCGGCTGTTTCGCCTTTCGGCATCCAGCCTAGTGGCATCGAACGCGCTGGGGGCTTTTGAAACAGGACTGACATAAATCGTCCTGGACAATGCGGGTGCGCTTACGCGCCGTCCGACGCTTTGCGATACGCCGCGCGGCCTGCCGGCATTGAGATTTTTTGTACCGGTCTTGCGACCCTTTCGCCCCTTCGCCATTCCCATTCTCCATCTTCGATTTCGCGATACCACCAGCGATAGCCTTGAGCATCGCTGTAGAGCGTGTGCGGGTACCCCGTAGCCGGGTCCTTCCCGACGCGGGTTTCCACCCCGCCTTCCGGCGGCTGGACCTTCCGGCCCCACCGGTCTTTCAGCGGCTCCAGATCGTCGCGCGCTAGCCGGTCTTCATATTCTTCGATCACTGGACTGTAGGGAGCGAAGCCCCCTACCCTAGCGGCCCAGTGATCAAGGAAGGCGCGACAGAACAAGTCTGCCGTCGCAGACCCTTCGGCCAGCATGAACTGCTTTGGCAGGCCGTTCCGGCCCACCACCGAGGGGAAATGGTAGTACAAGCTTTGCGGGGCCAGCCCCTGCTCGACATACCGCCTCGCCAGATCGCGGAAGTACTCCGCGCCAATGGGAGGCTTTTTCGACATGGACAAATGTCCCTGTTTTTCCGCGTCAAGCGCGTCCTTCACCAGATACTTGCACGCGTATCTGATAGCCGCCGCCGTGTCCTTCTCGCCCCCTTTCAGGGACTTCCAGAACGACCAGCCGTGCGGCCAATGCTTTTCCATGAAGTTGCGTTCCTCGACATGCTCCGGCACGGCCCGCTTCCAGAAAAGCATCAGATGCCAGTGAGAGCGCCCTTTCTTGCCGCCGTACTCCCCGACCGCAAAATAGCGGCAAGGGAACCCATGGCGACGAAGGAGCTTGATGTATTTCTGGACATCTGAATACGTCAACAGCGCCGCACTCAAAGTATCCCCTCCCCCATAGGTCAGGGTTACCGTGTGAGCCGCAATCGCTGTTTTACTTTCGGCAATGCAACGGCCCGTCCAATCATCGATTTTCCTTTGCCTGCATTGCCAGCATCCGCGACACGCAACCACGGTTCCATCTGCAAGCTTGTTTGGAGTCTGGCACATCTTCCGCAGTTCCGTGTCACTAGATGCATATTCATCCAAGGGAAAGGTATGCTCGGCGGCGGCGCGGCTCGCTTCGCCGCGCCGCCGCCTACGCGCACTAGTCGGCCTTCAGCCGCCCGTGCGCGATTTCTCGCCAGTAGGCGAGTTCCCAGTGGGCTGGGTCCCACAGAGACTTGAAGTCACCGCCCCACACGATTTCAAAACCGTTGCGGTCGGCCAGTTCCTTGCCGACATGGCCGATGACTTCCCACGACTTCCGGTCGAGATTCCACGCCCGAACGCTGTGGATCACGTCCACAGCGCAGCCCCAGTTATGGGCGCTCTCCCCGGCCTTGGCACGGGAAACGCCCCGCACATAGGCCGAGTTCTGGTCCTCCGGACTTCGCATGGCGCAGTGGCAGAACATGGGAACGTTCAGATCACGCATCTTGCGGATCAGCAGTCGCTCAAACTCAAGGATTTTCGGGTGGCAGCCCGTTCGAACGGCCCGCCACTGTTGCTCTTGATATTTTTCCGACTTGCAGAACTCCGGCGAGGCTATCGCCCGCAGAGCGGTGCGATAGTCCACGACATCGACAGGCGGTGGATCAGGCGGCACAAGCCGCCTGATAGCCTTCACCGGATGACCGTCAGTCACCGGCTTCGAGCCCCACCGTTGGGCGAGGGCTTGAATGAGACGCACGCGCGATAGGCCCGCCAATGCTATGCCTCCTCGTTCGAGCCGGTTTCGCGCTGTATAGTCTCGCTATCGACGCTGCTATTTTCGCGTCCCGCTTCATCGCCTTCCGGCGGCGCTGCTCCCGCGTCCCCTTCATCAGATTCCGCAGGTTCCGCAGGCGCGCCGACATGTATTGCAGTGCCATTTGCTTTCAGCCTTTCTTCGAATTGCGCCGCCTGTGCAGCGAGACGGCGGTCCATGTTGAGGTTCATGAGGAACATCATCTGTTCCAGCTCAGGGTTGCGCGAACGGCGCTGCATGACCTTGGTATAGGTCTCTGCATCCTCGACTACGAAGGACGTAGGCTCCAGTTCCGCCACATGACAGAAAACGTCCTGGGCGGTTGTTGTCAGGCGCACGTCACCGGCAGCCGAGAACTCGACAACGTCGCGCCCATCGGGCGCGGCGAGGAACGACATTTCGCCGCCGTCACCGACGACATAGAGCGCCGCGCGACCGGGCGAGTTGACTTGAAGCCGTATCCGGCGTTCAACTTTGCCGCCCGGAAGCGTCAGGACCGAGCCAGCTTCCAGAGCGCGCCAACGAGAGAGGCTATCGAGCTTAATCATGAATGAAGACCTTGCGTTTCTGTTGAAGGTTGCAGCGGTCACCGTGAAGGCGATCCTATGGATCATCCCGGCGACCGCCCTTGTCATCGCGTTTGGCGCGATGGTTTGGCTGGGCGCCTAAGCGCCCTTCTCGATCCGCTCCATCGGAGCCTTTTCGAGAACCTTGGCATAGTCATTCTGCGCTTCGACCAGAGCGCCGCCGAACACCGTGTTGACTTCGATCAGGAAGTCGCCCTGAACGACCAGTTCGAACGGGTCCTGATTGGTAACAACGAAGGGCTTGGTGTGGATTTGCCGGCAAATGTAGAAGTCCGCCGAGAGCGTCGGATTTGCCGTCTCCACAGCCCATAGGCGCTGCCGGTCCTCATCAAAGCCGGCATCGACTTCCGGGCGGTAGAACTTGCCGCCGATTCGGGGTGCCGTCTCATTCCACTGGTAGTTTAACGGAGCGTAGCCGAAGGTTGCGTCCGGTGTATTGTGGTCCATATCCACGTACTCACAGGGGACGGCCTCGACCTTCTCCGGATCGAGCGTATCGCGCAGGTAATGCGGCAGCTGATCCACATGAGTACAGTGGAGGAACCCTTCGCGCTTGCGCTCGAAAAGCTGTTCCGGGGTGATTTCCGCCGTTATCATAATCACGCCGCCCATGGGGATGCGCGGGACCTGAATGGACATGTCCAACATGGTCGCGCCGTTGACGACGCTTTCCGTCAGGTTCGCACCGTCCGACGCATACCGCTTCGACATGCCGAAGATCGTGGACTTTTCCCCGATCAGCATCGGCTGATTATAAGCCTGTTCAGGAATCGTGATGCCGTCCATGAGCAGGTCGATCAGGTACTCATCCGAGTGGCCGGCATACTGCGCACGCA
Source organism: Mesorhizobium sp. (assembly GCA_049650385.1). Taxonomy (GTDB): domain Bacteria; phylum Pseudomonadota; class Alphaproteobacteria; order Rhizobiales; family Rhizobiaceae; genus Mesorhizobium. The sequence goes on along the minus strand of JBASAA010000032.1, from coordinate 32,241 downwards.
TGCGTGCAAACGCCTGCGTTTTCTTGGCCAGTTCGATATTGGAGAGGCTGACCGTCAGCCCCATGTTTTCCATTTCAACGAACACGTCAGGCCAACCGGCCTTGACGGCGCTTTCTTTCAGCATCGGGTTCATGTCCCCGCTACCGTGAGAAGACCAGCGCTGCCCCGAGGTCGCGACCGTGACCTCCGTGGTACCGTCAGTCTTGCGAACCGTGTCACCTGCCCCGCGAAACTGCTGCCCAGCGTTCCAGCCGATACCCTGCACAGGGATTTTCGACGTGGTCATGTTGAGCGGCACTTCGCCGTCGATCACAGCCTGATCGAAATCCGGAACGATGTGCGAGAACTGTTCCTGATGCCAAAACGCAGGCGCGAGATCGGCTTGCAGCCGCGTCCGCGCAGTGCTGGCATACAGGTCTGCCGACCGGTTCTTCGCCCGGAAATTCCAGATAGCGTTGTACGCTTCCAGATAGGTCGTGTTGTGAAGCTTGCCTTCTCGCCCATGCAGGCCGAGATAGACATAGATGTCATTCTCACCATAAGCCGGCCACGGCGCGGTTTCGATGTACGGAACGAGGGGCAAGCCCTCGACCGCTTCGCCGGCATACGACCGGTTGAGCGCGTCCATGCCATCGAATCTTTCGAGCGCAAGCGTGGGGACAAGGTAAGCCTTCAGGTCCACGAACACCGCGTTCATCAGGACTTCCGCCGTTTCCATCATTTCGAAGGAAAACCGCAGGCGACCAGACCGTACGCTGTCTTCACGGAACAGCGGGACGGCCAAGATCGGAACGACCTTGCCAGCAGGAAGGCTGGTAAGCGCCCTGCCCGGCCAGACGCGAGTTGAGCGTTGGACCGGAATCGGCGTGGTCGCGGTACGGGACATGTTCAGGTTCGCCATCAGTTGGTTTCCTTCTTCTTCCGGCTGACAAGCAGCAATTCGATTAGTTCATCTTCGTTCATCTTGAGAACGCGCTCTTCTAATGCGCCGAGGGCGCACAACAGCGCGAACTTGCGGAGTTGCTTCAATTCTTTTTCGTCCACTGCTTGAGCTTCCTTTTTGCTCGGTTGAGATACTTGGAGATTTTCGCCCTACGGCGGGCACAGCCGCCGCAGCGCTTCATTGGAAAACAGACTTGTAGGGGTTGTACGGGGTCCGATACCCCGACTTCAGCCGCTTAGAACGGGCGTCCGCCGCAGACGCTTTCTGCTTACGGACCTCGGCCCAGCGCGGTTTCCACCGCTGATGAGCCGCCAACCAACTAGAATCATAGTTGGCGCGGAAGTCCCGCAGGCCGACGAGACCGCCGTAGACCATTTGGGCAACCTCGCTATCGCCATAGCGTTGCTCAAAGGCATCCGCGTCCCGCACGCGCGGATCGATGACCGCAGTCTCGTGCGGATTGGTCACCGTAGGAGCCTCAATCGTCGGTTCCTGCGGCCCCAACGAGGTCAACGCCCCAGCTTTGACCGGATCGTTAGTCCGCCCGGTGCGCACAGGGACACCGCCGATTGACGCCTTCCGGCGCAAGGCGTTGTCCATTTGGAGGCTCTGGAGCTGCGCCTCCTGCAGCTTGAACTCCAGTTCCTTCCGTTCATCGGCCATCGGATCATAGTCAGTGATCATCTTGCCGATGCCGCCGAGGACCTTGGCGATGGTATCGCCCGAGGACAGGCCCGGCGTCGTAGTGTGAGTGAAGCCCGCCGAGCCGCCGTTGCGAATGGCGGTCAGCGGGTTTAAGCCGGCCCTTTCGGCCCGGCGCACCATGTCGGAATAGTCGACATAGGAAGCCTGTTCCTCCTCCCCTCCCCCGAAGAGGGAGCCGATCAGAGACAGGCCGCCGCCGATGATTGCGTCATCAATGCCGAACATCGGGCGTCACCGCCCTTCCCTGTTTCGGCTCTCCATCCAAAGATCGAAGAGCACGAAAACAAATGCCGTCATGCCGTTGGCAATCTGGCCCGCAGTATCCGCATCGATGCCGTAGGCAATCAGCGCGGTTGCGGCAATCGTCCCAAGACGATTGATTAAAGGTTTAACGATATTTACATACATTCGGAGCATAAAATTCTCCCACAAAGTTAAATTGTGGAAGCATAATCTATCTTATGCGACTTTTACCCTGAGATAGGTGTGACTGGTCGCGGACAAGGCTTGTGGACAATCGGGCCGGCCACGGCAGAGGCATTGGCCGGCGGCAAGTCGCTGCTGTAACGTCGGTCCATGAAACCCTCCAGAGACATTTCCCGACTGATCGAGATCATGGCAGCGTTGCGGGCGCCGGAAACCGGATGCCCGTGGGACGTCGAGCAGAATTTCGAGACCATAGCACCCTACACTATCGAGGAGGCCTATGAAGTAGCCGACGCCATCGCGCGCGGCGATCTGGACGATCTGCGCGATGAACTCGGCGATCTGCTGCTGCAGGTCGTCTACCACGCGCGGATGGCCGAGGAAGACGGCGTCTTTGCCTTCCCCGACGTGGTCGAGGCGATCACGACGAAAATGATCCGCCGCCACCCGCATGTCTTCGGCGACGAGAAGGCGCGCAGCGCCGGCATGGCCAAGGGCATGTGGGAGAAGATCAAAGCCGAGGAAAAGGCGCAGAAGCGCGCGGCCCGGCTCAAGCGCGGCCTCGACCCGGAAGACAATGGCAAAGGCTATCTGGACGGCATACCGGTTGTCCTGCCCGCCCTGACCCGGGCGCTGAAGCTTCAGGAAAAGGCCGCGCGGGTCGGCTTCGACTGGGGCGAAGCCGCGCCGATCCTGGACAAGATCGAGGAGGAAATCGGCGAATTGCGCCAAGCGATGGCCAAGGGCGATGCGGCTTCGGTCAAGGACGAGTTCGGCGACACATTATTCGCGCTGGTCAATCTCGGCCGGCATCTGCATGTCGATTCGGAGGCGGCGCTTGCCGGCACCAACGAAAAATTCCGCTCGCGCTTTCACTACGTCGAACGGGAGTTACAGGCCGCCAGCCGTTCGCTCGAAGACGCCTCCCTGGAGGAAATGGAGGCGCTCTGGCAGCGAGCCAAAGGATGAGGTTCTTCCCCCTACCCTTTGAATTTACGGCTTAACCTGCTTTCGAATTCCTCCCGTGCGCTTTCCGTCGCGTTCACGGAAAGCGTGACGCTGCCGTCTTCGTTGTCGGTGCGCGAAACGACGTCGCCATTACGATAAACCCAGTCGATGAAGCCGAGCTCGGCCGGGGCGAGCGTTAGCGTCACCTGCTTCAGTTCACCCGACAACCTCGCCTCGATCGCCGCCTCGAGCTGGGCAAGCCCCTCGCCGGTTGCGGCTGAAATGGCGATCGGCCGCGTGGCCGGCGGGTCGCCCGCGCCTTCGGCCAGAAGCCGCTCGCGATTGCCGTCGTCCAGCCGGTCGATCTTGTTCCATACTTCGAGGACCTTGCTGTCGTCGCCGGCGTCGACGCCGAGGTCGGCAAGGATGTGCTCGACGTCTTCGGCCTGTGCCGCCGTGTCCGGATCGGAGATATCGCGCAGGTGCAGCACCAGATCGGCTTCCACCACCTCCTCCAGCGTGGCCCTGAAGGCGGCGACGAGATGGGTCGGCAGGTCGGAGATGAAGCCCACCGTATCCGACAGGATGATCGGTGTGCCATGCGGCAGGCGCACGCGCCGCAAGGTGGGATCGAGCGTGGCAAACAGCATGTTTTCCGCCAGCACGCCCGCTCCGGTCAGCCGGTTGAACAGCGTCGACTTTCCGGCATTGGTGTAGCCGACGATCGCCACCACCGGAAACGGCACCTTCTTGCGCTTGGCGCGGTGCAGGTCGCGGGTTCGGCGCACCGTTTCCAGTTCGTGCTTCAGCTTCACGATCTTGTCTTGCAGGACGCGGCGGTCCGCCTCAATCTGCGTCTCGCCGGGGCCGCCGAGGAAGCCGGCGCCGCCGCGCTGCCGCTCCAAATGGGTCCAGCTACGTACCAGCCGGCCCTTCTGGTAATTGAGATGCGCCAGCTCGACCTGCAAGGCGCCTTCCTTGGTGCGCGCCCTCTCGCCGAAGATCTCCAGGATGAGACCGGTGCGGTCCAGCACCTTGGCATTCAGTTCCTTCTCGAGGTTGCGCTGCTGTACCGGCGTCAGCGAGTGGTCCACGATGACCAGCTCCGCTTTCGATTCTTCGACCATGGCGGCGAATTCCTGGACCTTGCCGCTGCCGAGAAGCGTGGCGGGTCGCGGGTCATTGACCGTGACGATCGCCGTCCGCACCGGATCGAGGTCGATGGCCCGCGTAAGACCTACCGCCTCGTCGTGGCGGGCCTGCGGCGAGCGCGCAAGGCGCGGCCGACTCGATTCTTCGTCCCGCTCGGGTTGGCGCCCAAGTATCGGCACGATGACGACCGCACGAGTCGCCTCGCCGACGACCCCGTCGGTCTCGCGCTGGGGTTTTCCGCGACGCCTGCGATCCGCGCCCGTTTCGTCAGCCAATCAGGCGCCCTGGCCTTCTTCCCCGTCGAACATCTGAACCGGCTGGCTCGGCATGATCGTGGAGATCGCGTGCTTATAGACGAGTTGGGAATGACCATCACGGCGCAGCAGGACGCAGAAATTGTCGAAGGACGTAACAACGCCGGTCAACTTCACGCCGTTGATCAGAAAGATAGTGAGCGGATTTTTGCTCTTGCGAACCGAGTTCAGGAAGAGGTCTTGAAGATTTTGCGATCGCTCAGCCATTGTTTTTATCTTTCGCCCGATCCCTCGACGTATATGCTGGCAAGTCAGACTTATTCAGCGAATGTCGGTTGCACAAATATTCCTGCCGTCAAAAACGACAAGCAGAACGAGAATTTATGTCCATAACACCTTTGCGGTTATCAGGCTGGGGTTTTTTCCGCAACGTCAAAAAATGCCTGCCTGAGCGAAAGTGTAACGGAACCCGGATGGCCGTTGGCGACCGGCTGGCCGTCGATTGCGACGACCGGCATCGCCGTGGTGGTGGCTGAACTCACAAAGGCCTCGCGGGCAGCCTTGGCTTCTTCCACGGTAAAGGCGCGTTCCTCGATCTTCATCCCTAGCTTTTCGGCCACCTTGAACAAGGTCGTGCGGGTGATGCCGCGCAGGATACCGTGTTGGGCAGGCCGGGTCACCAACACGCCCTCCCTGGTGACGATCCAGGCATTGGCCGAGGCGCTCTCGGTGACGAACCCGTCACGGTCCACGAACCACGCGTCGTGCGCGCCCGAGGTCCTCGCCTGCTGCTTGGCCAGCACGTTGGGTAACAGACCGACGCTCTTGATGTCGACCCGGTCCCAGCGATTCTCCGGCACCGTTATGATCTTCAGCCCCGTCTCCGCCCGGCGGGCATAAAACGAGGGATCGATCTTCTTCGCGGTCACCACCAGCGAGGGCCGGGTGTCCGGGGTCGGGAAAAAATGGTCCCGGCCGGCCACGCCGCGCGTCACCTGAAGATAGACGAGGCCGTCGACCACGCCGTTGCGGCGGATCACCTCGCGAATGACCACCGTCAGCGCGGACCGGGCGATCGGCCATCCGATCGACAGTTCGGACAACGAGCGACCCAGCCTGTCGAGGTGCCCGGTCATGTCGATGATGAACCCGCGCGCAATCTCGCAAACCTCGTATACGCCGTCGCCGAACTGGTAACCGCGATCCTCGACATGCACGGCCGCATTGGCATGCGGGAGGTAGCGGCCGTTGACGTAGGCAATACGTGGCATGATCTGTCCCCGAGGCATTCAAAATGGTTGTTGTACGCGATTCCGCGCCGCTGGAAACGAGCAATCCAGGGCGTGGTCGCGGCCGCCCGTCAGACGCCGAGCGATTTCAGCTTGCGATGCAGGGCCGACCTCTCCATGCCGATGAATTCGGCCGTCTTGGAAATGTTTCCGCCGAAGCGATTGATCTGGGCCACGAGATAATCCTTCTCGAACTGCTCGCGCGCCTCGCGCAGCGGCAGCGCCATGATGTGCTGGTCCGACTTGCTCGGCGTGCGCGGCATGACGTCGCCTATTTCAGCCGGCAGAAGATCGGCGGTGATCGGTGCATCCGCGTCGTCGCCCCGCGCCAGAATCATCAGCCGCTCGATATTGTTGCGCAACTGGCGCACGTTGCCCGGCCAGTTGTGGGCTTGCAGCACGGCCATGGCGTCGTCACCGATGCGGCGCGGCTTGATCCCCGCCTGGCGCGCGATCTGCTTCATGAAGCTGTCGACCAGATAGGGAATGTCCTCCCGCCTCTCGGCCAGCCCCGGCACCATCACCGGCACCACCGCCAGGCGATGGTAAAGATCCTCGCGGAATCGCCCGTCGGCGATCATTGCCTCCAGGTTCTGCGAGGTGGAGGTGACGATGCGGACATCGACCTTGACCCGCTTGGTGCCCCCTACCCGCTCGAACTGCTGCTCGACCAGCACGCGCAGGATCTTGTTCTGAGTCTCGCGCGGCATGTCGGCCACCTCGTCGATGTAGAGGATACCGCGATGGGCCTCCTCCAGCGCGCCGACCTTGCGCTCAGTGCCGTTGGATTCGGTGCCGAATAGTTCGATCTCCATGCGTTCGGGTGTGATGTTGGCCGCGCTCAGCGTCACGAACGGGCCACTCTTGCGGCTCGACAGCGTGTGGATGGCGCGCGCGGCCAGTTCCTTGCCGGAACCGGACGGGCCGATGATCATCACCCGGCTGTTGGTCGGCGCCACCCGCTCGATGGTCTGGCGCAACTGGCTCATGGCCGAGGACATGCCGATCAGGTCGAAGGTCTCGCCGCTGCGCAGCTTGAGGTCGGAAACCTCGCGCCGAAGCTTCGAGGTTTCCAGCGCGCGTTCCGCCACGAGGATCAGCCGGTCCGCCTTGAACGGCTTTTCGATGAAGTCGTAGGCCCCGCGCCGGATCGCCGACACCGCCGTCTCGATATTGCCGTGGCCGGAAATCATCACCACCGGCATGGTCGGGTGCATGACCTTGATTTCATCGAGCAAGGCCAGCCCGTCCAGGCGCGAGCCCTGCAGCCAGATGTCGAGGAAGATCAGCCGCGGCGCGCGATCGGCGATCGCCGCCAGCGCGCTGTCGGCATCGTGGGCGGTGCGGGTTTCATGGCCTTCGTCGCTCAAGATGCCGGCGACAAGTTCGCGAATGTCTTCTTCGTCATCGACGATGAGAATGTCAGACGCCATGGTTGACCTTTTCTATCTTTCGTCCGTTGGTATTGGCAGGATCGCTACCGGAAGACGCTGCCAGCGGCAGGAACACGCTGACCATCGCGCCATGCCCGCCGTGGAAGTCGGCGGGGGCATCGCCGAGTTCCAGCCTGCCGCCGTGTTCCTCGACGATCTTCTTGACGATGGCGAGGCCAAGCCCGGTGCCCTTCTCCCGCGTTGTCATATAGGGCTCGAGCAGCCGCTGGCGATTGTCGCGCGGCAATCCCTTGCCATTGTCGATCACGTCCACGCGGATGAAGCCCTTTTCACTGCCTGAGCGAATCCGGATGGCGCCGGGCTCGGTCCGGTTTTCGTCACGCCCGTCAATGGCTTCCGCCGCGTTCTTGATGATGTTTCCGAACGCCTGCGCCATCAGGCGGCTGTCGAAGGTGCCGCTCAGTGGCTCGTTGCCGAAAGCGCGCTCGAAGGCGATGTCGGCGCGACTGACCTCCACCAGGAAGGAGGCTTCGCGCAGCGGATCGCGCAGGTCGATCAGTTTCATCTCCGGTTTCGGCATGCGCGCGAAGGCGGAGAACTCATCGACCATGCGGCCGATATCCTCGACCTGCCGCACGATGGTGTCGGTGCACTGGTCGAACACCTCGCGATCCTCGGTGATCACCTTGCCGTAGCGCCGCTTGATGCGCTCGGCCGAAAGCTGGATCGGCGTCAGCGGGTTCTTGATCTCGTGGGCGATGCGGCGCGCGACGTCCGCCCAGGCGGAGGTGCGTTGCGCCTGCACCAGGTCGGTAATGTCGTCAACGGTCACGACATAGGATTTTTCCTCGACCGGGGCGTCGCCGTCCTCGATGGTGACTTGCACGTTCAAGGTGCGCTCGGCGGCCGCGCGGTAGAACGTCACCTGCTCGCGATAGACCGGGCGGCCCGACTTGCGGCCGACCTCGAAGACGCGCCCGACATGGGGCATCAGCATGGAAAGGTTTTGCCCCAGCGCCTTCTCGCCCGAGATCGCCAGCATGGTTTCGGCCGAGCGGTTGACGATGGTGACGATGCCGTCGGAATCGACGCCGATCACGCCCGCCGTCACCCCCTCCAGCACCGCCTCGGAAAAACGCCGCCGCTCGTCGACGAGGTCCTTGGCCGAGAGGATTTCGTTGCGCTGCGATTTCAGTTCCAGCAGCATCTTGTTGAACGTGTCGCCGAGCGACGCGACATCGCCGTCCGATGGCCTCACCGGCACGGACACGTCGAGATTGCCGGTGGCGACCTCGTCGGCGGCGCCGATCAGTTGTCGGATCGGGCGCACCAGCCGGTCGGCGACGGCAATGCCGGTCCAGATGGCCGACAGGATGATCATCAACGTCAGCGACAGGTAGGGCAGCGCGAAGGCGACCTGCGAGGTGCGCCGGTTCGCCTCCAGCCCGCGATACTCGTCGGTGTTGGCACGCACGATGGCGCGCGCCTTGATCACCTCGGGATCGACCAGCTTGATGGTGTAGAGGAACATGCCATCAAGTTCCTTGAGCTTGATGATCGCCCCCATGATGTTGCGGGTTTCCGGCGCAATCAGCAGCGGCTTGCCGTTTTCTGCCTCCTGGATCGAGCCTTCCGGCGGCTCCGGCATGGCGAAATTCGCATCGGTCTTGGCGCTCATCACGAACGAGCCGTCCGGATTGACGAGCGCCGCGTGGGCAAGGCCGCGGCCGACCGCCTCCTTGGTCAGCAAATCCAGAAAGCCGGCGCGATCGAGACCGTAGAGCGTGCGGGCACTGTCGAGATCGTAGGCCATGGACAGGGTCGTCCCCTGGAGATTGCGGGCATTCTCCTGGACGTAGGCATCGGCGATGGACAGCGAGGAATTGACGATGGCCTTGGTCCGGATTTCGAACCAGCGGTCGAGCCCGATATCGAGCGTGACCGAGGCGACGATGGCGACCATGATCGCCGGGATCGCCGCCACCAGCGCGAACATGGTCACGATGCGCACATGCAGGCGCGATGCCGCCTTGCCACGGCGCCTCGCCATGGCAATGCGGTGCAGCTCGCGCGTGACAAGCGCGACCAGCGCAATAATGAAGGCGGCGTTGAGCGCAATCAGCGTCCACGTCGTCTTTTCGTCAGGGGTGATCGGCGTCGCGCCGACGAGAATGGCAAACGACACGCCGGCCGCGATCAACGCGCCGACAATGGCGATGACGCCCGGCAATGCAAGCAATCGCCGTCCCTCGTGAGCCCTGGGCAGACTGAAAGGCGTCGCCTTCATGGTCGGTATCTGAATCGCCATATTTCCGTATGATTGCAGAAATCGAGTTGCATCTATGCAGCACATTGTGGCGATTATGCAACAATCCGACAGGGTGAAATTTTTAGCGGCGTAGCCAATCCAGCCTATCTCGGCGCCTTGTAAACACTGATGCCGAGTTCTCGGACCTTCTTGCGCAAGGTGTTCCGGTTGAGACCCAGCAGCTCCGCCGCCTTGATCTGGTTGCCGCGCGTCGCGGTCATGGCGGCAAGGATCAGCGGCCGTTCGACTTCGTCCAGAACGCGCTGGTAGAGTCCGACCGGCGGCAGGGCTTCGCCGAAAGAGCGGAAATAGCCTTGCAGGTGATTCTCGACCGCCTGCCCAAGCGGCAGGCCATCCGCCGCAGAACCGACATCGGCCGGCGCGGCCGGCCTATCCGATGCCTGCAATTCCGTGCGGATGATTTCTTCGGTTATCTCGTCCTGCGGGTAGAGCGCGGCGAGGCGGCGCACCAGATTTTCCAGTTCGCGCACATTGCCCGGCCACGCATAGGCCTTCATCAGTTCGATGCCGGCGGGCGAGATGTGCTTGGCCTGCAACCCCTCATTCGCCACCAGCTTGAAGAAATGGCGTACCAGGTCGGGAATGTCTTCCGAGCGTTCGCGTAACGGCGGCAGCCGCATCGGCACCACGTTCAGGCGATAGAACAGGTCTTCGCGAAACAAGCCCTGATCGATCAGCGCGCGCAAATCCTTGTTGGTGGCAGCGACGATGCGGACGTCGGTGCGAATGGTCGTACGGCCGCCGACCGTGGTGTATTCGCCCTGCTGGAGCACGCGCAGGAGCCGTGTCTGCGCCTCCATCGGCATGTCGCCGATCTCATCGAGAAACAGCGTCCCGCCTTCCGCCTGTTCGAATCGGCCGATGGAACGGTTGTGCGCGCCGGTGAACGCGCCCTTCTCGTGCCCGAACAGTTCCGACTCGATCAGGTCGCGCGGGATCGCCGCCATGTTGATTGCCACGAACGGGCCACCGCGCCGGCGGCCGTATTCGTGCAGAGCACGCGCCACGAGTTCCTTGCCGGTGCCGGATTCGCCGCTGACCATCACCGTCAGGTCGGTCTGCATCATGCGCGCCAGCATACGGTAGATGTCCTGCATGGAGGCCGAGCGGCCGATGAGCGGCATCGCTTCCATCTGGTCTTCGCCGCGCTGATCGATCTTCGGCCGGCGCGGCTCGGACAAGGCGCGATGGACGATGGCGAGCAGTTCGGTGAGGTCGAACGGCTTCGGCAAGTATTCGTAGGCGCCCGCCTCGGAAGCGCGGATGGCTGTCATGAAGGTGTTTTGCGCGCTCATGACGATGACCGGCAGGTCCGGGCGCGCCTTGCGAATGCGCGGCAGCATGTCGAAGGCATTCTCGTCGGGCATGACGACATCGGTAATGACAAGGTCGCCCTCGCCCGCCGCCACCCACCGCCACAGCGTGGCTGCATTGGAGGTGACACGCACGTCATGGCCGGCGCGCGACAGCGCCTGGTTGAGCACCGTGCGGATCGCCGCGTCGTCGTCGGCGACGAAGACAGTGCCGCGAACGCTCATCGGCCAACCCTCCCGGCGTTGCCGTCCTCTTCCGCCGGTTGCCCCTTCCATGCCGGCATCAGGATACGGAAGACGGTGCCCTTGCCGATGGCATCGTCGCATTCGACGATGCCGCCATGCTCGCCGACGATCTTGGCCACCAGTGCCAGGCCGAGGCCCGAGCCGTTGAGCTTGGTGGTGATGAACGGGTCGAACAGGATCGGAAGGATGTCGCTGGAGACCCCCGGGCCGTTGTCCCGCACGCAGAATTCGAGCGGCAGGGAAACGCGGTCCGGCGTTCCCGGCACTGAAACGCGCATGCCGGGCCTGAACGCGGTCGAGAGGGTGATTTCGCCCTCCGGGTCGCTGCCGAGGGCTTCCGCTGCGTTCTTGACGAGGTTCAGGAACACCTGGGTGAGCTGGTCGCGGTTCGCATAGACCGGAGGCAACGACGGATCGTAATCCTCCATTATATTGATATTACGGGCAAAACCGTTCCTGGCGATGGCCTTGACGTGATCGAGGACGACGTGGATGTTGACCGGGTAGCGCTCGATGGGCCGCTCGTCGGAAAAAATCTCCATCCGGTCCACCAGCGCGACGATGCGGTCGGTCTCGTCGGTGATGAGGCGGGTAAGCGCGCGGTCGGCGTCGGAGGCCGACAATTCCAGAAGCTGGGCCGCGCCGCGAATGCCGGACAAGGGGTTCTTGATCTCATGGGCCAGCATCGCCGCAAGCCCGGAGACGGAACGCGCAGCACCCCGGTGCGTCATCTGCCGGTCGATCTTGTCGGCCATCGAGCGCTCCTGGAGCATGATTACCACCGAGCCCGGATATTCGGGCACCGGCGCCACGTAGAGATCCACTACCTTCTCAAGCCCGAGACGCGGCGAGGATATATCGACGCGATATTCGTTCACCGGCACCCGGCGCTCGCGCACCTGCTCGACCAGCGCCAGCAGCGGGCTTCCGAACGGAATGAGCTGCGCCAGCGTGTTGCGCGCCAGAATGGTGGCGCTGGCGCGGAAAAAATCCTCCGCGTCGGCGTTGGCAAAGCTGACATATCCGCCCGCATCGACCATGACGACCGGTCGCCGGATCGTGTTGAGCACGATCCGGGCCGTATCTTCGATGCCTGGGACGGAGATCGCAGCGCTGGTCATGCGGCGTCGCGCAGGATAGGCGCCTCCCGCGCAAAGGCGTCGCGCAACAACCGGGAAACCTCGGCCGGGTCGTGTGACGTCAGGATGGCCTTACGCTGCTCCGCATCGGTTTCGGGCGCGTGGCGGTCCAGATACCAGCCGAGATGCTTGCGCGCCTGTCGCAACCCGCTCTCGACACCATAAAGCGAAAGCATGTCCTGGTAGTGGGCAACGACGTAATCGCCGAGCGAATCCGGGCGCTCGGGAATGTCCGTACCGCTCGCGGCCGCAGCGATATGACCGGCCAGCCACGGCGCACCATAATGGGCCCGGCCGACCATGACGGCATCGGCGCCAGATTGTTCAAGGATCGCCACAGCCTCCCCGGGCGTGGAAACGTCCCCGTTGGCGACGACCGGGACGGACACGGCCTGCTTGACGCGGGCGATTGCCGGCCAGTCAGCCTTGCCTTGATAGAACTGGCAGCGCGTGCGGCCATGCACCGTCACCATCCGGACACCGGCCTGCTCGGCCCGCTGCGCGAGCAGGGGCGCGTTGAGCGCATTCTCGTCCCAGCCGAGCCGCATCTTCAACGTCACCGGGACGGACACGGCCCCGACGACGGCGTCGATCAGCATCAGCGCATGATCGAGATCGCGCATCAGCGCCGAACCGGCATAGCCTCCGGTTATTTTCTTGGCCGGACAGCCCATGTTGATATCGACGATGTCGGCGCCCTCGCCCACGGCGATGCGCGCACCCTCGGCCATATGGGCGGCTTCGCGCCCGGCAAGCTGCACCATATGGACGGGCAGGCCGGAGTGGCGGATGCGCAGATTGTGCCCTTCCCGGCCTTTAGCCAGTTCGCCGCTCGCCACCATTTCCGAGACCACCAGCCCGGCGCCGTGCTCATAGGCGCGGCGACGAAACGGCTCGTCGGTTATCCCCGACATCGGGGCGAGGAAAACGCGATTGCGAACCTCGGTGCCCCCGATATCGAGCGGCTTTGCCAATTGCGATAAGTCAGCCATGCACAAAAACCATGCAGCGTATTAACCTGCCTGTTCATTAGACAGAACGATCCCACCGCGCAACGCGATAGACGCACATCAAGGCATATTTGGGAAAGCGCTGGCCTTCCCGTGCCGTCACGGTTAAGCCTCCCATAATCGTCCGATCGAGCAGAGTGCGACAGTGACAACAGATGGACAGGCGGCCGTGGTCATCGTGGCGGCAGGCCGGGGCGAACGGGCCGGCCAGGCCGAAGGGCCGAAGCAATATCGCAGGATCGGCGGCCGCGCGGTCATCGCGCGCACTTTGGACGTCTTTTGCGCACACCCGGCCGTCGGCAGGATCGTCGTCGTCATCCACCCCGACGACGGCGAACTGTTCCGCGATGCGGCGGGCAGCCATGACGTGACGGCGGTGCCCGGCGGTTCGACGCGGCAGGAATCGGTACTGCTCGGCCTGCGGGCGCTGCAAGCCGAGCAGCCGCGCTATGTGCTCATCCACGATGCCGTGCGGCCCTTTGCCAATGCAGACCTCATTGCCCGCACGGTCGAGGCGATCACCAATGGGCAGGGAGCCCTGCCCTGCCTGCCGGTGTCCGACACATTGAAGCGCGAGGCGGACGGGATGATCGGCGAGACGGTCGCGCGGGCAGGCCTTCACGCCGCCCAGACCCCGCAAGGCTTTCCGTTTACGCCTATTCTTGCGGCGCATGAGAAGGCATACGCAATCGGCAAGACGGATTTTACCGACGACGCGGCCGTGGCCGAATGGGCCGGAATTCCCGTCAGGCTCGTCGCCGGTTCCCCCGACAATGTGAAACTAACCTGGGCACGCGATATAACCATGGCAGACCAGCGCCTTACGGCCAATCCGGCCGGTTTTCCCGACATCCGCACCGGCAACGGCTACGACGTGCACGCTTTCGAACCCGGCGACCATGTCGTGCTCTGCGGCGTCCCGATCCCGCACGACAGGAAATTGTCCGGCCACTCCGACGCCGATGTCGGCCTGCATGCGCTGACCGACGCGCTGCTCGCCACCTGCGGAGCCGGCGATATCGGCACGCATTTCCCGCCCTCCGATCCGCAATGGAAAGGCGCAGCCTCGCATCTGTTCGTCGAGCACGCGGTCGGACTGGTGCGCGGGCGCGGCGGTCGTATCGCCAACGCCGATATCACGCTGATCTGCGAGGCGCCGAAAATCGGCCCGCACCGCACGGCCATGACGGCGGCGCTGGCCAACATGTTGAAGATTTCGCCCGATCGCATCTCGGTCAAGGCAACCACAAACGAGAAACTGGGTTTCATAGGCAGGCAGGAAGGCATCGCGGCGATCGCGACGGCCAGTGTCATCTACCCAGGAGAGGTACCGGAATGAGCGAAGCGGGCGTGGAAGGCGCGAAGGCGGAAGGGATAGGCGAACTGGCGAACCGCTTCCTGCAAGCGTGCGCGCAACGGAAGATTCTGGCCGCGACGGCTGAAAGCTGCACCGGCGGCCTGATCATAGCGGCACTGACCGATATTCCCGGTTCGTCCTCGATGGTGGACCGCGGCTTCATCACCTATTCCAGCGACGCCAAGATGGAGATGATCGGCGTCAGCGCCGCAACCCTCGACGCGCACGGCGCGGTTTCGCTGCAAACCGCGCAGGAAATGGCGGCAGGCGCACTCGCGCGTTCCCATGCCGGCATCGCCATGGCGGTAACCGGGATCGCCGGGCCAGACGGGGGCAGCGAGGAAAAGCCCGTCGGGCTGGTCTGGTTCGGGCTGGCGGTGAAAGGCAAGGCCGTCATCACCGAGGAGCGGATATTCGATAATCGCGGCCGCGACTTCATCCGCCGCGAGACCGTCCGCCATGCGCTGGAAATGGGGCTGAAGGCGCTCGGCTGAATCAGCTAGCCGCCGAGTTGCCGTAGACGGCGTCGGCCCGCTTCTCGAAGGCTTCCGAAAACATGCGGAAGGCCCGGTCGAACATGGTGCCCATGACCGCGCCGAGGATGCGGCTCTTGAACTCGTAGTCGATGAAGAAGTGTACCTCGCACCCGCTCTCGGCCGGATCGAAGCGCCAGACATTGGTCAGGTACTTGAACGGCCCATCGATATATTTCACGTCGATGAGGTTTTCGGCCGGGTTGAGCAGCACCTGCGTGGTGAAGGTCTCGCGGATCGCCTTGTAGCCGATGGTCATGTCGGCCACGAGCATGGTGCGCCCGTCCCGCTCCCGGCGCGAGCGTATGGTCAGTTGCTCGCACAGCGGCAGGAACTGCGGGTATTTCTCAATGTCGGCAACCAGCGCGAACATCTCGTCCGGCGCATGGGCGACGCGGCGGGTTGCTTCGAATTTCGGCATATAACCGCCAGTTTACGCGGATTTCTTCAACTGCGCATCACGCGCCGCCCGCAACCGCGCGAAATCGTCGCCAGCATGGTGCGACGAGCGTGTCAGCGGGCTCGACGCCACCAGCAGGAAGCCCTTGGTCTTGCCGATGACGGCGAAGGACTTGAACTCCTCCGGCGTGACGAAACGCACCACCGGGTGGTGCTTCTTCGTCGGCTGCAGATACTGGCCGATGGTCATGAAATCGACTTCGGCGGAACGCAAATCGTCCATCAGTTGCAGCACTTCGTTGCGCTCCTCGCCGAGACCGACCATGATGCCCGACTTGGTGAACATGGAGGGGTCCAGTTCCTTCACCCGCTGCAACAGGCGGATGGAATGGAAATAGCGGGCGCCGGGCCGCACCGTCAGGTAATTGGACGGCACCGTTTCCAGGTTGTGGTTGAACACGTCGGGCTTGGCCGCTACCACGACTTCCAGCGCACCCTCCTTGCGCAGGAAGTCCGGTGTCAGGATTTCAATCGTCGTGGTCGGGTTCTCGGCGCGGATGGCGCGAATGACATCGGCGAAGTGCTGCGCCCCGCCATCGGCAAGGTCGTCGCGGTCGACCGAGGTGATGACGACATGGCTGAGGCCCATCTGCTTGACCGCATGGGCGACGCGGGCCGGCTCACCCGGGTCGAGCGCCGTCGGAATGCCGGTGGCGACGTTACAGAAGGCGCAGGCGCGCGTGCAGATCTCGCCCATGATCATGAAGGTGGCGTGCTTCTTGTCCCAGCACTCGCCGATATTGGGGCAGCCGGCTTCCTCGCACACCGTCACCAGTTTGTTCGAACGCACGATCTCGCGCGTTTCCGCATAGCCCTTGGATACCGGCGCCTTGACGCGAATCCAGTCGGGCTTGCGCAGCACTTCCTGGTCCGGCCGATGGGCCTTCTCGGGGTGGCGGGGGCGCGGTGCGGTGGCTACCGTATCGAGAACCGTGACCATATGCTTTCCAATCCAGAAACCGGGTGCTGGCCAGCGCCCGCTCTACGCTTTCATCTAAGCCATTTGGCCACGGGAAAAAAGGCCGCCGCGGCGCATGCCGCGACGGCCTTTTTTGCATGGCGAAAATTGTCTGCGATTAGCGGCGTATCATGCGGCCGACCGCAATCAGGATACAGGCGCCGATAAAGCCGGTAACCAGATAGGCGATCCAGCCGACGCCGAGGCTGATGTTCAGCGCCGCGAGGATGGCGTTGAGCACGATCGCCCCGACGATTCCCAAGAGGATATTCATGAAAACGCCGGTGTTGCTCTTCATGAACATCTCGGCGAACCAGCCGGCCAGGCCGCCGATGATGATGGCTGCAATCCAGCCGACTCCGTTCAAGTGTTCCATTCACCCTCTCCACGTATGATCGATGAAAACGCATCTGGTAACGGACTTTCAGATGTTACGTTCCATTCGCGATTCTGCGCAAGGGAGAACCGTCAGGCGTTGAGCGCGCGGCCGTAGGCGTCGAGCACGCTTTCCTTCATCATTTCCGAAAGGGTTGGATGCGGGAACACCGTGTGCATCAGTTCTTCCTCGGTGGTTTCGAGGTTCATCGCAATGACGAAGCCCTGGATGAGTTCCGTCACCTCCGCGCCGATCATATGGGCGCCGAGCAACTGGCCGGTCTTCTTGTCGAAGACGGTCTTGATGAAGCCCTGGTCCTCGCCGAGTGCGATCGCCTTGCCGTTCGCGCCGAACTGGAAGCGGCCGACGCGGATATCGTAGCCGGCTTCCTTTGCCTTGGCTTCGGTCAGGCCGACCGAGGCGACCTGCGGGTTGCAGTAGGTGCAGCCCGGGATCTTCGACTTGTCGAGCCCGTGCACGCC
Source organism: Mesorhizobium sp. (assembly GCA_049650385.1). GTDB lineage: Bacteria > Pseudomonadota > Alphaproteobacteria > Rhizobiales > Rhizobiaceae > Mesorhizobium. The sequence continues at coordinate 14,928 of JBASAA010000032.1, read as the reverse complement.
CGGCACGCCGGCGATCTTCTCGATGCAGATCACCCCCTCGTGCTCGGCCTTGTGCGCCAGCATAGGCGGGCCGGCTACGTCGCCGATGGCATAGATGCCCGGCACGTTGGTGCGGCCGTAGCCGTCCACGGCGACACAGCCGCGATCCGTCTTCACCCCCAGCGCCTCGAGCCCGAGATTCTCGATATTGCCCTGAACGCCGACGGCCGAGATCATGCGGTCGGCGGTGATCTTCTCGACCGTCCCGTCCTTCTTCTCGACATGGGCGGTGATCGAGTCCGCGCCCTTCTCGACCTTCGTCACCTTGGCTTCGAGAATGATCTTCATGCCCTGCTTCTCGAACTGCTTCTGCGCGAATTTAGAGACTTCCGCGTCCTCGACCGGCATCACCGCCGGCATCAGTTCGACCACGGTCACGTCCACGCCCATGGTGCGGTAGAAGGAGGCGAACTCGATGCCGATCGCGCCCGAACCCATGACCAGCAGCGACTTCGGCATCGCCGGCGGCACCATCGCCTCGAAATAGGTCCAGACCAGCTTGCCGTCCGGCTCGATGCCGGGCAGCGCGCGCGGCCGCGCACCGGTCGCGACGATGATGTGCCTGGCGGTATAGGTGCCCTCGCCTTTCGTACCTTTCGGGGCCGGCGGCTGCGGTTCCATCGGCTTCTTGGCGGTCTTGGAAACGACGATCTCACCCGCCTTTTCTCCCGAAGGAGCCTTCGAAAGCTTGGCCTCGCCCCAGATCACGTCCACCTTGTTCTTCTTCATCAGGAAGCCGACGCCGCCGTTGAGCCTGAGCGATACGCCGCGCGAGCGCGCCACGACGGCGCCGAGGTCGGCGCTGACCTTGCCGTCGATCTTCAGCCCGTAGGCTTCCGGGTGATCGGCATAATGCTTCACTTCCGCCGACCGCAGCAGCGCCTTGGTGGGAATGCAGCCCCAGTTGAGGCAGATGCCGCCCAGGTGCTCCCGTTCCACGATCGCCGTCTTGAAGCCGAGTTGCGCCGAACGCACCGCCGTGACGTAGCCGCCGGGGCCGGAGCCGATGATGATGACGTCGTAATTCTCAGCCACGGTTTCTCTCCCGTTCAAAGTTGCAGCATCAGGCGCACCACGGGCGCCAGCGCTTCGCCGATTTTTCGTGTATTGGCCACATCGAGATGCACGCCGTCGCGGGGGGTCGCCTGCGCCACTGTTCCGGCGTCGAAGAAGCCGCAGCCCGTCTCGTCGGCTACCGCCTCGTAGAGCCCGGCAAGGCGCTGGGAAGACGCCTCTCCGCCCGCGAACAGTTCGGTAAACTCTGCGTTTTCGGTTGCCACGATCGGCGGCGGCGCGACCAGCAGGATATCCGATGCGTGGCCGCCGCCGGGATAGTCATGCGAGCGGATGATCTCGATCAGCCGCGCCATGCCACGCTTCGCCAGTTGAGGATTGCCATGGATGGCCGGCTTCATGTCGTTGGTGCCGAGCAACAGGATCGAAAGGTCGATCGGCGTGTGCGTGGAAAGGATCGTCGGCAGGATGCGCGCACCGTTGCGGTCCGCGAACGCCAGGGGGTCGTCGAATGCGGTGGTGCGGCCGTTGAGCCCTTCGGCGATCACGTCCACATCGCCGAGCGCCGCCTTGAGCACGCTCGGCCACCGGTCCGGCAGCGGATGCCGCCCGCCGCCGGTCTCGGCGTCGTAGCCCCAGGTCAGCGAATCCCCGTAGCAAAGGACGGTTTTCATGCGCCGCCCCTAGACCAGCATCCCCATGGGATTTTCGATTAACTGTTTGAAGGCGACCAGCAATTCGGCGCCCAACGCACCGTCGACGGCGCGATGGTCGGTCGACAGCGTCACCGACATTACGGTCGCCACCTTGATCTCGCCGTTCTTGACCACGGCGCGCTGCTCGCCCGCGCCGACGGCCAGGATGGTCGCATGCGGCGGGTTGATAACGGCCGAAAAGTCCTTGATACCGAACATGCCGAGGTTCGACACCGCCGTGGTGCCGCCCTGGTATTCCTCGGGCTTCAGCTTACGCGAGCGGGCACGGGCGGCCAAATCCTTCATCTCGTTGGAAATGACCGACAGCGTCTTTTCCTCCGCGCGGCGGATGATCGGGGTGATCAGGCCGCCGGGAATGGATACGGCGACGCCGACGTCGGCATGCTTGTGCTTCACCATGGCGCTATCGGTCCACGACGCGTTGGCATCCGGCACCGCCTTCAACGCCAGCGCCATCGCCTTGATAATCATGTCGTTGACCGACAGCTTGTAGGCCGGGGCGTCGCCCTTCTCGGTTTTCTTGACCGGGGCGGCGGCATTCAGTTGCGAACGCAGCGAAAGCAAGGCGTCGAGTTCGCAGTCCAGCGTCAGGTAGAAATGCGGGATGGTGCTCTTGGCTTCCACCAGGCGGCGCGCGATCGTCTTGCGCATATTGTCGTGCGGCACCAGTTCGTAGCTGCCTTCCTCGAACAGCTTCAATACGGCATCGTCGGACATGGGCTTCGGCGCAGGAGCAGCCGAGGCGGCGGCGGGAGCGGGAGCCGCAGCTTTCGCCCCGTCGCCCGCAATCGCCGCCTCGACATCGGCCTTGACCACGCGGCCATGCGGGCCGGTGCCCTTGACCGTCGCGACGTCCACTCCCGCATCCTTGGCGATACGGCGCGCCAGCGGAGAGGCAAAGGTGCGGTCGCCGCTCGCAACTGCCCCGTTCAGGGCCGCGGCTGGTGCGGGCTGGGCCGGCGCCTTCGCAGCATCGCTTTTGGGGGCTTCGGCTTTCACCTCAGGCTTTGCAGTCTCGGCCTTGGCCGGGGCAGCCTCGCCGCCGCCCTTGGCGGCAGCGGCCACGTCCTCGCCATCGGCGGCGAGAACCGCGATCAGCGCATTGACCTTGACGCCCTCGGTGCCGGCCGGAACGACCAGCTTGGCGACCGTTCCCTCATCGACGGCTTCCACTTCCATGGTCGCCTTGTCGGTCTCGATCTCGGCGATGACATCGCCTGGCGCTACCTTGTCACCCTCCTTCACGAGCCACTTGGCGAGATTACCCTCCTCCATGGTCGGCGAGAGGGCGGGCATGGTGATGTTGATCGGCATTTGATCCTCCCCCGGGCGCTCAGCGATAGGTGACGGCTTTGACCGCCTCGACGACTTCACCGACATTGGGCAACGCCAGCTTTTCGAGGTTCGCCGCATAGGGCATCGGTACGTCCTTGCCCGCGATGGTGATCACCGGCGCATCGAGATAATCGAACGCCTGGTGCGAGACCTGATTGGCGATGAAGTCGCCGACCGACGACTGCGGGAAGCCTTCCTCGACCACCACGAGGCGATTGGTCTTCTTCACCGAGGCGACGATGGTGTCGAGATCGAGCGGGCGGATGGTGCGAAGGTCGATGATTTCGGCATCGATGCCCATTGCAGCCAGTTCCGCCTCGGCCTTGATCGCATAGGTCATGCCGATGCCGAACGAAACGAGGGTGACGTCCCTGCCCTGCTTGTGGATGCGGGCCTTGCCGATCGGCAGCACGAAATCGTCCAGCTTCGGCACATCGAAATGCTGCCCGTAGAGGATTTCGTTCTCAAGGAAGATGACCGGGTTCGGGTCGCGGATAGCGGCCTTGAGCAGCCCCTTGGCGTCGGCGGCCGTGTAGGGCATCACCACTTTCAGGCCGGGAATGTGGCTGTACCACGCCGCATAGCACTGCGAGTGCTGGGCGGCGACGCGCGCGGCGGCGCCGTTGGGGCCGCGGAACACGATCGGCGCGCCCATCTGCCCGCCCGACATATAGAGCGTCTTGGCCGCCGAGTTGACGATCTGGTCGATCGCCTGCATGGCGAAGTTGAAGGTCATGAATTCCACGATCGGCTTCAGGCCGGCAAAGGCGGCGCCCACGCCGACGCCGGCAAATCCGTGCTCGGTGATCGGGGTGTCGACGACGCGCCTGTCGCCGAACTCCTGCAACAGGCCTTGCGTCACCTTGTAGGCGCCCTGGTATTCGGCCACTTCCTCGCCCATGACGAACACGTCGGGGTCGCGGCGCATTTCCTCGGCCATGGCGTCGCGCAGCGCCTCGCGCACGGTCGTCGAAACCATTTCGGTGCCGGCCGGAATATCCGGATCGGCAGCGACTTCAGTCTTCGGCGCGGCAGCGACCGGAGCCGCGGCCGGTTGTTCGGCAGGCTTGGCGTCGGCGGCCGCCGCCGGTGCCTCGGCCTTTGCCGGGGCAGCGGCCTTATCCAGGTCCCCGTCACTCTCGCCGTCCTGGAGCAGGACGGCAATCGGCGTGTTGACCTTGACGCCTTCGGTGCCGGCAGAGATCAGTATCTTGCCCAGCGTGCCCTCATCGACGGCTTCCACTTCCATCGTTGCCTTGTCGGTCTCGATTTCCGCCAGCACGTCACCGGCGCTGACCTTGTCGCCTTCCTGCTTCAGCCATTTGGATACGTTGCCCTCTTCCATCGTCGGCGAGAGCGCGGGCATGAGAATTTCGATCGGCATGTCCTGTCCTCCCCTTAGCGTACGATATCGGTCCAGAGCTCGGACGCATCCGGCTCCGGGTCCGTCTGGGCAAATTCGGCGGCGTCGGCGACGATGTCGCGAACGTCCTTGTCGATGGCTTTCAGTTCGTCCTCGCTCGCCCACTTCTTTTCCATCAGCCGCGCCTTGACCTGCTCGATCGGGTCATGGTCGGAGCGCATCTTCTGCACTTCCTCCTTGGAGCGATACTTCGCCGGGTCGGACATGGAGTGGCCGCGATAGCGGTAGGTCTGCATTTCGAGGATGATCGGGCCGTTGCCGTTACGACACCACTCGGTCGCCATGTCGCTGGCCGACTTCACCGCGCGGACATCCATGCCATCGACCTGGACGCCGGGAATCTTGAAGGACGCGCCGCGATGCGAGAAGTTCGTCTCGGCCGAGGAGCGTGTCACCGACGTGCCCATGGCGTAGCGGTTGTTCTCGATCACGAAGATGACCGGCAGCTTCCACAGCGCCGCCATGTTGAAGCTTTCGTAGACCTGGCCCTGGTTGGCTGCGCCGTCGCCGAAGTAGGTCAGCGAAACATTCTTGTTGCCGCGATAGCGGTTGGCGAAGGCAAGCCCGGTGCCGAGCGGCACCTGCGCGCCGACGATGCCATGGCCGCCATAAAAATTGTTTTCCTTGGAGAACATGTGCATGGAGCCGCCCTTGCCGTGCGACAACCCGCTGCGGCGCCCCGTCAGTTCGGCCATGATGCCGCGGGGCGACAAATCCATGGCCAGCATGTGGGCGTGATCGCGATAGGCGGTGATCATCTGGTCGCCTTCGATCATCGCCATCTTCATGCCGGTGACGACCGCTTCCTGGCCGATATAGAGATGGCAGAAGCCGCCGATGAAGCCCATGCCGTAAAGCTGGCCGGCCTTTTCCTCGAACCGCCGGATCAAGAGCATATGGCGATAGGCGGAAAGTTCGTCTTCCTTGGAGAACTCCGCGGGTCTCGGCGCCGATGGCACCGTCGCTTTTTTCTCGGTTCTGGATTTGACAGGCGCTTTTTTAGCGGCGGTAGCCATGCATCACTCCCTAATGACGTCTCTTTACGGACACTGCGGGAGACCGTTCTCCCCACCGGCTGGGAGAAAGCTAACATGCCGAATACGCTTCCGCCATGCAGAAAAAACGCATGGCTGACCTGCATCTAAATGATTAAGTTTATTGGAAATATAGTCAATTAACCTGAAACAGGTTAATTCGCTGTCGCAGGCAGCATGATGGTGATCTCGTCGGCGCGAGACAGATTGAGCGCCCCTCTCGCCTGCTCGTCGAGCATGTCCTTTTCGATGGTGCCATCATGCATCAGCCGCACGCGCCGTTCAAGTTCCATGCGGCGCGCCTTGACGGCATCGAGCTGCGCTTGCAGGTCGGCGGTTTCGGCCTGCAGACGGTAACGCGACGTGATGCCGAATTCGCCGTGATAGGCATGGTAGCCGAAATAGCTGACGAAGACCGCACAGAGCGCCGGGATGATCAGGCGGCCGGTGTTTCTCTGCTTGTGCTGGCGTGTCCACATGGGGCGAATCCTAGAACCGCCCCCTTATCGGCCAATTGTGCTTAATGGACGGTTACGCGAAGGCGAGGCGCCGGGCCGGCACAAATGAAAAAGGCAGGAAATTCCTGCCTTTTTCATCCTTAACGAGCGTGGCCGCTCATGCCTTGAGGATCGAGGTCCCGGCGTAGCGCGCCTGCTTGCCGAGCTCCTGCTCGATGCGGATAAGCTGGTTGTACTTGGCCGTGCGGTCCGAGCGCGCCAGCGAGCCGGTCTTGATCTGCCCGCAATTGGTGGCCACCGCGAGGTCGGCGATGGTCGAATCCTCGGTTTCGCCGGAGCGGTGCGACATCACCGCGGTGTAGCCGGCCTTGTGCGCCGTCTCGACCGCGTCGAGCGTTTCCGACAGCGAGCCGATCTGGTTGACCTTGACCAGGATGGAGTTGGCGACGCCCATGCGGATGCCGTCCTTGAGGCGCGCGGTGTTGGTCACGAACAAATCGTCGCCGACCAGTTGCACCTTGTCGCCGATGAGGTCGGTCAGGTGCTTCCAGCCTTCCCAATCGTCCTCGGCCATGCCGTCCTCGATGGTGATGATGGGATAGTCGGCCGCCAGCTTGGCCAGGTATTTTGCCTGCGCCTTGGGGTCACGGGTCTTCTTCTCGCCTTCGTAGACATAGGCGCCGTCCTTGAAGAACTCCGTCGAGGCGCAGTCGAGGCCGAGCGCCACTTCCTCGCCCGGCCTGAAGCCGGCCTTCTCGATGGACTGCACCACGAAATCGAGCGCCGCCTGCGCGCTCTTGAGGTTGGGCGCAAAGCCGCCCTCGTCGCCGACATTGGTGTTGTGGCCGGCATCCTTCAGCCGCTTCTTCAGCGTATGGAAGATTTCGGAGCCCCAGCGCACCGCCTCGCGGACCGAGGGCGCGCCGACCGGCAGGATCATGAACTCCTGGAAGTCGATCGGATTGTCGGCATGGACGCCGCCGTTGATGATGTTCATCATCGGCACCGGCAGGACATGCGCATTGGCGCCGCCGACATAGCGGTAGAGCGGCAGGCCGGAGGCCTCGGCCGCAGCCTTCGCCACCGCCAGCGAAATGCCGAGGATGGCGTTGGCTCCGAGCCGGCTCTTGTTGGGGGTGCCGTCCAGTTCGATCATCGTGCGGTCGATATGAAGCTGGTCCTCGGCCTCCATGCCGCCGATCGCCTCGAACAACTCGCCGTTGACCGCTTCCACGGCACGCTCGACGCCCTTGCCGAGGTAGCGCGCGCCGCCGTCGCGAAGCTCCACCGCCTCATGGGCACCGGTGGAAGCGCCGGAAGGAACCGCCGCACGGCCCATCGACCCGTCTTCGAGGAAAACGTCGACCTCCACGGTCGGATTGCCGCGGCTGTCCAGGATTTCACGGCCGACGATATCGATGATGGCGGTCATTGCAGAGCCTCGCTTGATCGATTGAAAGGTGCGCCCGTCTTAGCCATTGCCGGACAAAACGCAATGGAGTCGCTAACTTCCCTTGGCCACCCGGTCGAAGGCCATCAGCCGTTCGAGCAGCGCCGGCATGTCCTTCAGCGGCACCATGTTGGGGCCGTCGGAGGGGGCGTTGTCGGGGGCCTGATGCGTCTCGACGAACACGCCGGCGACGCCGACGGCAACGGCGGCGCGCGCCAGCGTCTCGACGAAGCGGCGGTCGCCGCCAGAGGAACCGCCCTGCCCGCCCGGCTGCTGCACCGAATGGGTGGCGTCGAAGATGACCGGCGCGCCGATCTCGGCCATGATCGGCAACGAACGCATGTCCGACACCAGCGTGTTGTAGCCGAAGGAGGCGCCGCGCTCGGTCACCAGCACATTGGCGTTGCCGGAGCCGGTCACCTTCGCCACGACATTCTTCATGTCCCAAGGCGCCAGGAACTGGCCTTTCTTGACGTTGACGACCTTGCCGGTTCTGGCGGCTGCGATCAGAAGATCGGTCTGGCGCGACAGGAAGGCCGGGATTTGCAGGATGTCCACATGCGGCGCGACGAGCGCACACTGTTCCTCTGTGTGGATATCGGTCAGCACCGGCAACGAGAATTCACGGCGCAGATCGTCGAAGATCGGCAGCGCAACGTCAAGGCCGGCCCCCCGCTTTCCGGACAGCGAGGTGCGGTTGGCCTTGTCGTAGCTGGTCTTGTAGACAAGGCCGATGCCGAGCTTCGCGCACATCTCCTTCAGCGCGCCCGCCATGTCGAAAGCGTGCTGGCGCGTTTCAAGCTGGCATGGGCCGGCGATCAGCGACAGCGGGCCCTGGTTATCGAAAACGACCTTGCCAGCGGTCACGGCGGCATTGGGCTTGCTCATGGGATCTCCGCAAAACACTGCACGCCGTGTGCCTCAATAGCGCGCCTGGCGCAAGATGGGCATTGCCGCCTCACCAGTCCATGACCACCTTGCCGGAGTTGCCGCTTTTCATCGCCTCGAAGCCGGAAATATAGTCGTCGATGCCGATGCGATGGGTGATCAGGCCGGACACGTCGAGCGGTCCCTGCACGAGTGCAATCATCTTGTACCAGGTCTCGAACATCTCGCGGCCGTAGATGCCCTTGAGGTGCAGCATCTTGAAGATGACCTTGTTCCACTCGATCTCGAAACCCGTCGGCGCGATGCCCAGGATCGCGATCCTGCCGCCGTTGTTCATGGTGTCGATCATGTCGCGGAAGGCGGGTGCTGCGCCCGACATCTCGAGGCCGACGTCGAACCCCTCTGTCATGCCGAGGCTTGGCATGATATCCTTCAGCTTTTCCTTCGAAGCGTCGACGACATGCTGGACGCCGAGCTTGCGCGCCAGTTCCAGCCGCACCGGGTTGATGTCGGTGATGACCACCTTGCGCGCACCGACGCACTGCGCCACCAGCGCACCCATGATGCCGATCGGCCCGGCACCGGTCACCAGCACGTCCTCGCCGACGAGATCGAAGGAAAGGGCCGTATGCACCGCATTGCCGAGCGGATCGAAGATCGCGGCGATCTCGTCGGGAACGTCGTCGGGGATCGGCACGACATTGTGCTGGGGAATGGCGAGATACTCGCCGAACGCTCCCGGCCGGTTGACACCGACGCCGAGCGTGTTTCGGCACAGATGCCCCCGGCCCGCGCGGCAGTTGCGGCAATGGCCGCACACGATATGGCCTTCGCCGGAAACGCGCTGGCCGATGTGGTATTCGCTCACCGCCGAGCCGACATCGGCGACGGTGCCGACGAATTCGTGTCCGGTCACCATCGGCACCGGCACCGTTTTCTGCGCCCACTGATCCCAGTTGTAGATATGGACATCGGTGCCGCAGATCGCGGTTTTCCTCACCTTGATCAGCACGTCGTTAGGACCGATTTCAGGCACCGGCACCTCTTCCATCCAGATGCCCGGTTCGGCCCTGGCCTTCACCAGCGCCCGCATCATGTTCGACATGAAATCCTCCTGCCAGCCGCCTGAAACGACCTAATCCTGGTCAGCGGGCGACGCCTGCCTGCCGCTGATCTCGCCGATACCGATCCGGTAGAATAAATGGGGCGTCAGTTGTTCACCCATCGGCTTCAAGCCACCCGGCTCCCACCACTGCGCGTGCTGGCTGAGCAGCGACCAGGCCCTGTCGCGCTGGACCTTGAAACCGATGCGATCCGGCAGTTCCTCATAAAGGCCGGATATGACGACGCTGCGCCATTTTTGCGGACCTTCAAGTTCATCGACCTGCACGCACACCTTCGAATTGATGCGCATCCAGTCGACTTTCTGTCCGAGCAGTGAAAACCCGTACAGATAATTGCCTTCGACAACAAAGCTGATCGGGACGACGTAGGGCTGGTTGTCCTTGGCGCAGGCCAGCCGGCCGAACCGGGAGTCTTTCAGCAAGGCAAGGCACGCGGATTTGTCCATCTCGGTGACGATCATCTTGGATTCTCCAGGTTTGGCGACGCCGCTTCACGCGACCAGCGTCATATCACACCCAGTTCCCTGCCTGTTTGTTCAAAAGCATCGACCGCGCGGTCGATGTCCGCTGTGGAATGCGCCGCCGACATTTGCGTGCGGATGCGCGCCTGCCCCTTGGGCACGACGGGAAACGAAAAGCCGATGACATAGATGCCGCGCTTCAGCATCCGCGCCGCCATTTCCTGTGCCAGCGTCGCGTCGCCCAGCATGACCGGGATGATCGGATGGTCAGCCCCCGCCAGCGTGAAGCCGAGCTTCGACATCGAGGCCCGGAAATGCCCGGCGTTGTCATAGAGCTTGCGACGCAGGCCGTCGCCGTGCTCGACCATGTCGAACACCTTGAGCGAGGCGGCGGCAATCGCCGGCATCAGCGTGTTGGAGAAGAGATAGGGGCGCGAACGCTGGCGCAGCCAGTCCACCACCTGCCTCTTGCCGGCCGTATAGCCGCCGGATGCGCCGCCCAGCGCCTTGCCGAGCGTGCCGGTGATGATATCCACCCGGCCCTCGACGCCGCAATGCTCGGCCGAGCCCCGCCCATGCCCGCCGACGAAGCCGACGGCATGGCTGTCGTCCACCATCACCATCGCCCCGTATTTCTCGGCGAGGTCGCACACGCCGCCGAGATTGGCGATGATGCCGTCCATGGAAAAGACGCCGTCGGTCGCAATGAGCTTGAAGCGACTGCCCCCGGCCTTCTTCAGTTCCTCCTCCAGTGCGGCCATGTCGTTGTTGGCGTAGCGGAAACGCTTGGCCTTCGACAGCCGCACCCCGTCAATGATCGAGGCGTGATTGAGCGCGTCGGAGATGACGGCGTCTTCCTCCGAGAGCAGCGTCTCGAACAGGCCGCCATTGGCGTCGAAACAGGAGGAATAGAGGATCGTATCCTCCATGCCGAGAAAAGCCGAGATTCGCGCTTCCAGTTGCTTGTGCTCTTCCTGCGTGCCGCAAATGAAGCGCACCGAGGCCATGCCATAGCCGTAGCGATCCAGGCCCTTTTTCGCGGCGTCGCGCAATTCGGCGCTGTCGGCGAGGCCGAGATAGTTGTTGGCGCAGAAATTCAGCACCCGGTCGCCGCCCGCGACCTCGATCGCGGCACTCTGCGTCGAGGTGATGACGCGCTCGGATTTATAGAGTCCGGCGGCCTTCAGGCCTTCCAGTTCGCCGTCCAGGTGGGAAAGAAAAGTCGCAGACATGGCAACTCCCGATTTGTCACCGGGACTGTCGCGCCGCGCCTGCGAAAAATCCACCGCAAAATGTGCTGCGTTGCTAGTCCGCGCCGTCGCCCGCCATACAGCCGAGTTCGCTCAACGTCCAGTTATGGGTCTTGGAGGCGATGTCGGCGATCTTCCAATCGCCGCCGACCTTTTTCAGCGACCAGAGCATCTCGCGGTCCGAATCGTCGTCATCCGCGAAAAGGCGGAAAGTCGCGGTCACCTCGGCACTGTCGGCGTTGGCCTGCTCGGAAAGCTTGAGGGTCTTATTGAGGGTGGATTGGTCGAAATCCTGTGCATCCAGGCCCGGGTCGAAATCGATGCAGGCCAGTTGGTCGGGATTCTTGGCGATCGCCGCGTCGTTCAGTTCGAACAGCTTCGTCACCGGTTCGGTGAAACGTTCGCGATAGTCGGCGTCGGCCTCGAAGCGGACCTCGGGCGTGTAGAAGAACCGCACGGCGTCCGAAGCCGGCCCGGCAAAAGCCGCAACCGGCATCGAGGCACAAAGGGCTGCAAGCAACAACAGCGATTTCATTCCGGTACTCCGGGCCAAGGGATTCGTGGCGATCAATACCACGAATCCTGCATCCCGGCTTTTTTGCGACCGATGAAATCCTTCAATTCGTCGTCGATGCCCTGGTCCAGCGGCGGCTCGACATAGTCGGCCAACACCTTCTTCCAGCGGCGGTTGGCGCGCACGGCCGCATACTGCGAACCAGCCGCCTCCCATTTCTCGTAGTTCTCGTTATCCGCGATCTCGGAATCCCAGAACGCCGTCTCGTAATTCGCCAGCGTGTGCTGCGAACCGAAGAAATGATTGCCCGGCCCGACCTCCCGGAAAGCGTCCAATGCCAACTGGTTGTCGTCGATCTTCACGCCGTCGAGATAGGTATGCAGCGCACCGCAGAAATCGGTGTCCATGACGAATTTCTCGTAGGACATGGAAAGCAGCCCGTCGAGGAAGCCGGCCGCATGCAGGATGAAATTGGCGCCGCATTGCACCGCCGCCAGCATCGACATGGTGCCTTCGTTCATCGCCTGCGCGTCAGGCAGCTTCGAGGTGGTGAAATTGCCCGAGCAGCGCAGCGGCAACTTCAGCCGCCGCGCCAGTTGGCCCACGACCATGGAGCCGATCGCCGGTTCCGGCGTGCCGAAGGTCGGCGAACCCGAGCGCAGCGACATCGACGACAGGAAATTGCCGAAAATCACCGGCGCGCCCGGCCGTTCAAGCTGGGTGAGCGCACAGCCGGCCATGGTTTCGGCGAGCGACTGGGCGATGGCGCCCGCATTGGTCACCGGCCCCATGGCGCCGCCGAGGATGAACGGCACCACCACCGCCGCCTGGTTGGCACGCGCATAGGCGCGTAGCGACGTCGTCATGGTCGCGTCCCACACCAGCGGCGAATTGACGTTCACGTTGCCAAGGATGACGCAGTTCTGCTCCACGAAATCGCGGCCGAAGACGATTCGCGCCATATCGATGGAATCTTCCGCGCGTTCCTCGGCCGTCACCGACCCCATGAAGGCGCGGTCGGAATATTTGATGTGGCTATAAACCATGTCGAGGTGGCGCTTGTTGACCGGCACGTCCACCGGTTCGCAGATGGTGCCGCCGGAATGGTGCAGCCAGGGTGAAGCCTGAGCCAACTTCACGAAATTGCGGAAATCCTCGATGGTGCCGTAGCGGCGACCCTTGTCGAGGTCCATGACGAAAGGCGAGCCGTAGGCGGGCGAAAAGACGACGTTGTTGCCGCCGATCCGCACCGAGTTGGCGGGATTGCGGGCATGCTGCGTGAACTCGGCCGGCGCGCTCTTGAGAATCTCACGCAGCATGCCCGGTTCGAACCTGACCAGCACACCGTCGATCGCAGCGCCTGCCCGCCGCCACAGGTCCAGCGCTGCCGGATCGTCGCGGAACTCGATGCCGATTTCGGCAAGAATCCGGTCCGCCGTCTCCTCGATGCGCACGAGGTTTTCTTCCGACAGGATGTCGTAGGTCGGAATGTTGCGCACGATATAGGGTCGGCCATGCCCCTCCGACCCGTGCGAGCGCATTTCGCGCCGGGCGTTGCGACCGCCGCGCTCACGGCGCCTGGCCGGCTCGGTGACAGGCATGTCGAGGGTATCGGTGTTCATGGTCGGCCTCACTGAATTCCGCAAGAGGCTAGCGCCTGGAACAGCCGCTGTGACGCTGGAAAATCCTGATTATTTGTATAAGCTCAATTTATGCAAAGCCTTCGCCACCTGCTGCCCTCCGCCGGCAGCCTGATCGTCTTCGAGGCAGCCGGAAGGCTCTCGAGTTTCACCGCCGCCGGACGTGAGCTGGGCATGACGCAAGCCGCCGTTTCCTATGCGGTTCGCGGCCTGGAGGAACAACTTGGCACCAAGCTTTTCGAACGGCGGCACCGGCAGGTTCTGTTGACGGACGCGGGCGCGCGCTTCCTTGCCGACGTCACGCTCGGACTGTCGCATATCCGCAAGTCGGCCGAGGACCTTCGCGCCCGCTCCGGCGGCGCGCACGTGACACTGTCGGCATCGACCGCCTTCACCTCGTTCTGGATGATGCCGCGGCTGCAACAATTCCGCGATGACCTGCCGGGCATCGATCTGCGCCTCCAGACCGCCGACCGCGACGTCGACCTCCTGGCCGAGGGCGTGCCGCTCGGCATTCGCGGCGGTGCGACCACCGACTGGCCCGACTACGAGCTTTTGCCGATTGCCCGCGAAGAGATCTATGCCGTCGCCGGCCCGACCTACATCTCGCGCTACGGCCTGCCCGCGAGTCCGGCCGAGATCACCCTGCATCGCCTGATCCATCTCGAGGAGCCGTTCCGGCCGGCGGCGAACTGGAAGGAATGGTTCCAGTCGGCCGGCGTCAACGGAGCGGTCGCCAACCGTGGCCTCCAGATCAATGACTATGTGCTGGTGATCCAGGCGGTGATGGAGGGCCAGGGCATCGCGCTCGGCTGGCGCCACCTGACCGACCGGCTGGTTGCCAGCGGCCTTCTGGTGCGGGTAACCGACCATGTCCTGCGCACCGGGCTCAATTTCCACGTCGCCTGGCCGAAGAATCGGGAACTGACCGAAAGCGCGCGAAAAGTGCGGGACTGGCTTGCCTCGCAGGCCTGATTTCTATCGCCTCCCGGCGAATCCGCGTATGATCCGCTCATGCCCATTCACCAGCTTTCCGAAACGATGATCAACCAGATCGCCGCCGGCGAGGTCATCGAGCGTCCGGCGAGCGTGGTCAAGGAACTGGTCGAAAATGCGCTCGACGCCGGGGCTGCGCGCATCGAGATCGTCACCGCCGGCGGTGGCCTCAACCTCATCCGCGTCACCGACGACGGCTTCGGCATTCCCGAACCGGAACTGGCCCTGGCGGTCGCGCGCCATTGCACCTCCAAGCTTGCCGACGATATCCACGACATCCGCTCGCTGGGCTTCCGCGGCGAGGCGCTGCCGTCCATCGGCTCGATCGCGAAACTGTCGATCCGCTCGCGCACCGCGGCGAGCGACAGCGCGGTGGAGATCGCCGTCGAGGGCGGGCGCGTTTTTCCGGCAAGGCCGGCCGCGGCCAATCGCGGCACCACGGTGGAGGTGCGCGACCTTTTCTTCGCCACCCCTGCCCGGCTGAAATTCATGAAGGGCGAGCGCGCCGAATCGAGCGCTACCAGCGACGTCGTCAAGCGCATTGCCATCGCCTTTCCGGCCGTGCGCTTCACGCTGGCCGGCAGCG
>JBASAA010000031.1:0-147213 GCA_049650385.1 Mesorhizobium sp. | reverse complement strand
CTGCACCGGCGTGCGCGCCGCGGCTTCGGCCGCCCGCGCCGCCGCAACCGCCTGCTCCGCGTCCTCGGCAGCGGCGGCGGCTTCCTTCAGCATGGCCTCGGCCTGCTCGGCCAGCACCTTCTTCTGCGCCGGATCGGGCAGCAACGAGATGCGCGAAGCGATCTCGGAAAGCTCGCGGTCGACCTCGGTGAGCTGGCGGGCGAAGCGGTCACGGCGCTCGGCGGTTTCGCGCAGCGTGCGCTCCACCTGCGTGCGCGAAGCCGCCGCTTCCGCCCGCTCGGCGGTCAACCGGGTAAGCTTCGCCTCGCTCATCTCCAGCGTCGCGGCCACCTGCTCGAAGGCGGCACGGGTGGCGGCCTCGCGCTCGGCAGCGCCGGCGTTGTCGGCATTGAGTTCGGCTTCCTCTTCCGCCAGCCGTTCGAGGATGTCGGCATTGTCGGCCACCATGCGCTCCTCGCGCCCGATGTCGGCATCGAGTTGCTGGAGCCGGCGGGTGAGTTCCGCCTGGCGCTGGCTGATGCGCCCGGCTTCCTCGTCAAGCTGCGTGCGGGCGATCGACAGTCGCTGGAAGGCGGCGGCGGCGGCGGCTTCCGCCTCGCGCAGTTCCGGCAGGTGATGGGCGCCGATACCCTGCTCCTTCGCGGCCGACATCTGGGCTGCGGCGCGTTCGCCCACCAGTGCCGTGGCGGCCGCCAGCGCCGAGCGCGCCTCGCCTTCCTGCGCCTTGGCCAGCGACCAGCGCAGATGCAGGAGGGTGGCGTCCGCCTTGCGGATATCGGCCGACAGGCTCTTGAAGCGCGAGGCCTGGCGCGCCTGGCGCTTCAGGCTCTCGATCTGGCTTTCCAGTTGGCCGACGACGTCGTCCAACCGCTCCAGGTTCTGCTCGGCGCCTTTCAGCCGCAGTTCGGCTTCGTGGCGGCGGGTGTGCAGGCCGGAAATGCCGGCCGCCTCCTCCAGCAGTGCGCGGCGGGCCTGCGGCTTGGCCTGGATCAGTTCGCCGATGCGGCCCTGCCCGACCATGGAAGGCGAGCGAGCGCCGGTCGACTGGTCGGCGAACAGCAGTTGCACGTCCTTGGCACGCGCTTCCTTGCCGTTGATGCGATAGACCGAGCCGGCCTCACGCTCGATGCGGCGCGAAACCTGCAACTCGTCGGCGTCGTTGAAGGCGGCGGGGGCGGTGCGGCTCGAATTGTCGAGGAAAAGCGTGACTTCGGCCGTGTTGCGAGCCGGACGGGTGCCGGACCCCGAGAAGATCACGTCGTCCATGCCCGACGCACGCATGTTCTTGTAGGAGCTTTCGCCCATCACCCAGCGCAACGCCTCGACAAGGTTCGACTTGCCGCAGCCGTTCGGCCCGACCACGCCGGTCAGGCCGTGCTCGATGACGAATTCGCCGGGTTCGACGAAGGACTTGAAACCGACAAGGCGCAGGCGCGAAAATTTCATGCGCGCACCGCCGAGGGCGGCCGCACAAGAAGGCGCGGCCGAAACGGGGCTGCCGTGGCCTTAAAGCAGCGGGTCGATAATGGCCGACATTTCCTCAATGGACATCGCGCCCTTGTAGGTCTTCCCGTTAATGAAGAAGGTCGGCGTCGAGTCGATCTTGAACTCGTCGGCGCCGCGCTTCTGAACCGCTCTCACTTGGTCAAGAAGCGCCTGGTCCGTCAAGCACTTGTCAAAGCTCTCCTGTGTAAAACCGGCCAGCTTGGCCAGTTGCAGCAGCGCATCCTTGACGTTGTCGACCGTCGCCCAGCTCTGCTGCTGCTTGAACAGGACGTCGACCATCGCGAAATATTTGTCGCCGGAGCAGCGCGCCAGCATGAAACCGGCCTCGGCGCGCGGATCGAACGGGAATTCGCGCAGGATGTAGCGTACCTTGCCGGTGTCGATGTACTTCGTCTTCAGTTCCGGAAACGTCGTCTCGGCGAAATGCGCGCAATGCGGACAGGTCATCGACGCATATTCGACGATGGTGACCTTGGCGTCCGCGCTGCCCAGGGCCTCGTCCGGCAAGGCGCCCGGCTTCAGCAGTTCGGCCATGTCGACCGAGCCCGAGGCCTCCGGCGCCTGAACCGCCGCCGATGCGGCCGGCTTCATGGCCGGGGCGGGCTTGGCTTCGGCCGCCTTGGCCTCCTCGCCCGAGTCGCTGCAGCCGGCAAGCAAGGCCACGGCGGGCACCGCGACCAGCGAGGACAGGACGGTTCTACGAGACAGGAAGCGGTTCATTCGAATCACCCGATTGAAACTTGGTTGCATTACTGTGGCATGAAAAAGCGCAGTCTCGCGCGACTTAAGACATCCTTTTCCCCGAACCAATCGCCAAACTGGGCCCGACGATCACGAATACGCGAGATTCTACTTCCGTCTGCCGAGAATCGTCGCGCCCAGCCGTTCCAGCGAGGCGCGCAAGCCATCGTCCTCGATCTGTTCCACCGTGGTGGCAAGCTTTTCCTGTTCGGACGCCAACAGCGGCCTGAGCGTCGGTTTCTGTCTGGCCCGTTCCCCGGTCAAGGGCTTTTGCACGATGCGGATGCGGCCGATGGCATTGAAGCCGAGGAAGCCGTTGACGCGGGCGATCACCTCGCCCGTCTCGTGCTGCAAATGGAGCGCAGCCAAGCCCTCGCAGGCAATGACCAGCACCGCCGGCTGGAACGGATCGTCCTCATGCAGGCGGCGCGGCCACTGGATCTTTTCCGGCCGCGAGGCCCCGGCAAGGCGCGGCCCCACGATCTCGTCCCACGACTGCACGAGTTCGATCGAAATACCGGCACGCTTGCGCAGCACCGGGTCGATGACCCCGGCGGCAAGATCGCTCACCGGGACGGGATTGCGGAAACGTGGTTTGCCTGCCATTCGTCAAATCCAGAACCAATCGACACATGAAGGCCGGTCTTTCTTCGATCAATGGCATCCCAGCATCAACCCCGCAAGCCCGACCCGGAAACCGGCGACGCCGTCGCCGCTCCGCTGCTTGCGTGGTATGACCGGCATCACCGCGTGCTGCCGTGGCGGGTGGCGCCGCGCGAACTGGCGCGCGGGGTGCGTCCTGATCCCTACCGCGTGTGGCTTTCCGAGGTGATGCTGCAACAGACCGGGGTCGAGACGGTAAAGCCCTATTTCTCCGCCTTCGTCGAGAAGTGGCCGACCGTCGAGGCATTGGCGGCGGCCGACACCGAGGCGGTCATGAAGGCGTGGGCGGGGCTCGGCTATTATTCGCGCGCCCGCAACCTGAAGGCGTGCGCCGAGAAAGTGGCGGCGCTGGGCGGCCGCTTTCCCGACACCGAGGCCGAATTGCGCGAACTGCCCGGCATCGGCGCCTACACGGCGGCGGCCATCGCCGCCATCGCGTTCGACCGGCCCGCTGCCGTGGTCGACGGCAACATCGAGCGGGTGGTCTCGCGGCTCTATTCGATCGCCACGCCGCTGCCGCAGGCCAAGGCCGAAATCCGCGCGCGGATGGAGCGACTGACACCGGCGGCACGGCCGGGCGATTTCGCGCAGGGCCTGATGGATCTGGGCGCCACCGTCTGCACGCCGAAAAGGCCGCGCTGCATGCTGTGTCCGCTGGTCGAGAAATGCAGTGCCGTCACCGCCGGCGACCCTGAATTCTATCCGGTACGCCCGGCAAAGGCTGAAAAACCCCTGCGCCGCGGCGCGGCTTTCGTCGCCGTGCGCGCCGACGGGGCTATCCTGCTTCGCAAGCGCCCCGACAAGGGCCTGCTCGGCGGCATGAGCGAAGTGCCGACCACCGGCTGGACCTCCCGGATCGATGGCGAAACCGAACCGGATTCGGCACCTTTTGCCGGGAACTGGCAGCGGGTCGGCAGCATCAATCACGTATTCACGCATTTTTCGCTCGAGTTGGACGTGTTCAAAACCGAAATGGGAAACACCGCACCTGCCGGCACCTTCTGGTCGCTGCCGCGCGACATTTCCGGCGAGGCCCTGCCGACCGTCATGAAAAAGGCCATCGAGGCGGCCATCCCGGGCGCGACCAAAAAAACCTTGAAGAGGCCAGCATGACCGCCATCCGCCACATCGTCTTCGACATCGGCCGGGTCCTCATCCACTACGATCCGAATATTCCGTTCAGCCGGCTGATCCCGGATGCGGCCGAGCGCCAGTGGTTCTTCGACAATGTGTGTACGCATGACTGGAACATCGAGCAGGATCGCGGTCGCTCGTGGGAAGAAGCGGAAGCGCAAGCCATTGCAGCGCATCCGGCGCATGCCGAGAACATCCGCAACTTCCGGCGCCACTGGAACGCCATGGTACCACATGCCTATGAGGACAGCGTGGCGCTGATGGACCGGCTTATCGACACCGGCCACGATGTCACGATGCTGACCAACTTCGCGGCTGATACCTTCGTCGAGGCAAGGCAGAGGTTTCCGTTCCTGCACCGGCCGCGCGGCGTGACGGTTTCGGGCGAGGTGCGCAAGATCAAGCCGGACCGGGAAATCTACGACCACCATGCGGCGGCGTTCGACCTCGACCCGGCGGCGACGCTGTTCATCGACGACAGCCGGCCCAATGTCGACGGCGCTATCGCCGCCGGCTGGCAGGCGGTGCTTTTCACCGGCGCGGCGAAGCTCGAGTCGGACCTTAAGGCCGCCGGGATCGCCGTTTGATTTGAATCGCTTGGCGGCGCGCCTTCAGGATTCGATTCAGCCGGGCTATCGCCGCCGCAGCGCCTCCACTGGCCGCCGTCATGCGCCGGCCCGCTCCATGCCGAGGCGGGCGATGCGCCGCAATTCGTCGATCGGGGTCAGCCCGCCGTTGCGCTCATAGTGCCAGAACGTCCAGCCGTTGCAGGCATCAAGCCCCTGCACGCGCGCGCCCATCTTGTGGATCGAGCCGGCGGCCTCGCCGATCGCCAGCGTGCCGTCGGCGCGCACCTTGGCAGCGAAGCGCTTGCGCGCGTCGTAGAGCGTGGCGCCGGGCTTCATCAGGCCGGTATCGATCAGGCTGACGAAAGCGACACGCGGCTCGGCGCGCTTGCCCGACAGCACCGTCAGGTCCGCGCGATCGAGCGTGGTCACGGCATCGATGCGCTTCCTGGCGGCGTCGATATAGGCCTGCTCGCGTTCGATGCCGACGAAATGGCGGCCGAGCCGCCTGGCGACCGCCCCGGTGGTGCCGGAACCGAAGAACGGGTCGAGCACGATATCGCCCGGCTGGGTCGAAGCCATCATGATGCGGGCAAGCAGCGCCTCGGGCTTCTGCGTCGGGTGGACCTTGTCGCCGTTCTCGTTCTTCAGGCGCTCGCCCCCGGTGCAGATCGGGAACAGCCAGTCGGAGCGCATCTGCACGTCGTCGTTGGACGCCTTCAGCGCCTCGTAATTGAAGGTGTAGCCCTTGGCCTTCTGGTCGCGGGAGGCCCAGATCATCGTTTCATGCGCGTTCTGGAAGCGGCGGCCGCGGAAGTTCGGCATCGGGTTGGTCTTGCGCCAAACGATGTCGTTCAGGATCCAGAAGCCGAGGTCCTGGAGCTTGGCGCCGACGCGGAAGATGTTGTGGTAGGAACCGATGACCCAGATGGTGCCGTTCGGCTTCAGCACGCGGCGCGCCGCCAGCAGCCAGGCGCGGGTGAAGGCGTCGTAGGCCTCGAAGCTCTCGAACTGGTCCCAGGCGTCGTCCACCGCATCGACCTTGGACTGGTCGGGGCGGTGCAGGTCGCCGTCGAGTTGGAGGTTGTAGGGCGGGTCGGCGAAGATCACGTCCACCGACTTTTCCGGCAGCCGCTCCAGCGCGGACACGCAGTCGCCCTTGAGGATGGTATCGAGCCATTCGGATTGCCGCACGGCAGGAGAAAGGTCGGCGAGAGCACGCACGGCAGACATGGTTACACCCGGGATACGCGGTTACTGTTTACGCGCTGTTATGGTTACCGTTTTGCGTAAACATTTAGTGAAGTGCCGCTCCGGGCAACGCGCCCGGAATTTGCCGTTCAACCTTGCTTGGTGTATGTCGCTTCCCGCCCTGCCCTGCCGGCATAACCCAGCCCCGTTTTTCCGGATTGCCATGCACAGACCCGATCTTGTCATTTTCGATTGCGACGGAGTGCTCGTCGATTCAGAAATCGTCGCCGCCCGCGTCGAAGCCGAAATGCTCACGGCCGCCGGGTTCGAAATCTCGACCGAGGAACTCATCGCCGCCTATGCCGGCCTGACCTTCAAGGACATCCTGATGCGGGTCGAGGAAATCTCCAAGATCCCGTTCCAGGTGTCGCTGATCGACCGCACCGAGGAAGCGGTGGGACGGCGGCTGCGCACCGAAGTGCGTGCGATCGAGGGCGTGCACGAGGCGGTCGCGGCGGTGCCGGTGCCGTTCTGCATCTGCTCCAACTCGCGAACGGAGCGGATCGAGTTCATGCTGGAAAAGGTGCGCCTGCTGCCGCTGTTTGCCGGCCGCATCTTTTCGGCGCTGGAAACGCCGACCGGAAAGCCGAAGCCCGCGCCGGACGTCTTCCTGTACGCGGCCGAAACACTGGGGGCCGATCCGGCACGCTGCTTCGTCATCGAGGATTCGGTGCATGGCGTCACGGGCGCCGTCGCCGCCGGGATGCGGGCGATCGGCTTCACCGGCGCTTCGCACAGCTATCCCGGGCACGCCGATGCGCTGACGGAGGCCGGCGCGGAAACCGTCATCCGGCGCTGGCCGGAACTGAAAAGCGTGCTGGCGGCGCTGTCGGAATGGTCGGCGGATATCTGACCGCGCGATGACCGGCGCCAGCCTGTTTCTTCCTGCTGCCAGCCTACTTCTTCTTGGAAGGCGGGCCTTCGTCGTAGCCTGCGAAGATTTGGTAGCCCTTGTCGGTCGGCTCCGGGATGGTCACGTTCGGGTCGTTGAAGACGAACTGCGTGGCCGCCGAGGTGTCGGTGACCTGAAGCTTGTACTGGTGAAGCTGCGAATAGAGCACGTCCGAACCGTGCACGACGACGATGCGGATCGGCATGGTGATCGAACCGGCCCCGCCCTTCGGGCCGGGCACGACCTTGCCGGCCACGGCGACGTTCATGGTCAGCGAACCGCCGCTGCGGCTGCAATCGCGCGTCACGTCGGTGATGGCGGCCTGGTAGACGATGTTGGCGGAATCGTCGCTGGCCGCCGTGGCCGAGCCGTCCTCGGCATCCGCTTTCTTCGCCTTCTTGCCGCCCTTGGCGTAGGTGTTGAAATAGGCGGTGCCGTCGCGCAGCGTGATGATCGGGCAGTAGGCAAGCAGGTCGCTCGCCTTCACCCTCGTGTCCGCGGCAGCCGCCGCCTGAGGGTCGCCACCGAGGCCGAGCGCGCCTTTGCCGCCCGATTGACAGCCGGCGACGGCAAACATCAAGCCAGTCAGCGCCACACCGGCGAAAATGCGACCGTTAGAACAACCAAACACCATGAATATGCACTTCCCTCTCGCAAAGTCAGCGGCAGGACCTATAGCAAGCCAACGGCGAAAATGCGACTGACGAAGCGTAGAAATCCACGGCCTTGCCACGACCGGGCGGGCCTCGAAGCAACGGACGGCCAACGATGCACTATGTGAGTACCCGTGGCGAAGCACCCGTATTGGGATTTTCCGACACAGTCATGGCGGGGCTTGCGCGCGACGGCGGCCTCTACGTTCCGCGCGAGTGGCCGCATTTTTCGGCGGCCGAGATTCGCGCCATGCGCGGCCTCGCCTATCCCGATCTCGCCATCCGTGTGCTCACCCCCTTCCTCGGCGGTGAAATCGCGGCGCCGGTCTTCGAGCGGCTGGTTCGTGAAGCCTACGCCACCTTCCGCCATCCGGCCGTCTGCCCGCTGGTGCAACTGGATACCGGCCGCTTCGTGCTCGAACTGTTCCACGGCCCGACGCTCGCCTTCAAGGACGTCGCCATGCAGTTGCTGGCGCGGCTGATGGACCATGTGCTGGCCGAACGCGGCGAACGCGCGACAATCGTCGGCGCCACCTCGGGCGATACCGGCGGGGCGGCCATCGACGCCTTCGCCGGGCGCGAGCGCACCGACATCTTCATCCTGTTCCCGCACGGCAAGGTCTCGCCCGTGCAGCAGCGGCAGATGACCACCTCGCGCGCCGCCAACGTGCATGCGCTCGCCGTCGAAGGCAATTTCGACGATTGCCAGGGGCTGGTGAAAGGCATGTTCAACAACCATGGCTTCCGCGACCGCGTCGCGCTCTCCGGCGTCAATTCGATCAACTGGGCGCGTATCATGGCCCAGATCGTCTATTACTTCTCCTCCGCGCTGTCGCTCGGCGGTCCCGACCAGCCGATCTCGTTCACCGTGCCGACCGGCAATTTCGGCGATATCTTCGCCGGCTATGCCGCCAAGAAAATGGGCCTGCCGATCGAGCGGCTGGTTATCGCCACCAACGACAACGACATCCTGGCGCGCACGCTGGCCGACGGCGAGTACCGGACCCGAGGCGTGGTCGAAACGACCTCGCCGTCCATGGACATCCAGGTATCGTCCAATTTCGAACGGCTCCTGTTCGAGGCGTCGGAGCGCAACCCGGCGCAGGTGCGCCGTTACATGGACGGGCTGAAGCAGGGCGGGGCCTTCACCATCGAGGCCAGGGAACTGGACAGGATCCGCTCCGAATTCGACGCCGGCCGCGCCACCATGGACGAGACGGCCGCGACGATCCGCTCGACGCTTTCGGCCGGCGGCTACCTGCTCGATCCGCACACGGCGACCGCCGTGCATGTCGCCGCCGGCCACGCCGGCAGCACGCCGATGGTCATGCTCGGCACCGCGCATCCGGCGAAGTTCCCCGTCGCCGTCGAGGCCGCAAGCGGGGTCCGCCCGGCCCTGCCCGCATGGCTCGGCGGCCTGATGAGCGCAGAAGAAAGATTCACGGTACTTCCATCCGACCTCAAAATGTTGGAAGATTATGTCAGCCGCCACACGCGGGCGGTGCGTTAGGGAGTCTAGTCTTTATGGGTGTAGAGGTAAGCCGTCTGTCGAACGGCCTGACAGTCGCAACCGAAACCCTTCCGAATATCGAATCCGTCGCGCTGGGTGTGTGGATAAAGTCCGGTGCCCGCAACGAGCGCGACGAAGAGCACGGCATGGCCCACCTGTTGGAGCACATGGCGTTCAAGGGAACCCGGCGGCGCAGCGCCTTCGAGATCGCCTCGGAGATCGAGAACGTCGGCGGCGAGATCAACGCCGCCACCAGCGTCGAGACGACTTCCTACTTTGCGCGCGTGCTGGCGGCCGACATGCCGCTCGCCGTCGATATCCTCGCCGACATCCTGCAGGAATCGGAATTCGATCCCGACGAACTGCAACGCGAGCAGCACGTCATCCTGCAGGAAATCGGCGCCGCCCACGATACGCCCGACGATGTCGTCTTCGACCATTTCACCGAGACCGCCTTTCGCCACCAGACCCTGGGGCGCTCGATCCTCGGCACGCCGGAAACGGTGAAATCCTTCACCTCCACGCAACTTCACGACTATATCGGGCGCCAGTACGGCGCCGAGCGCATGGTGGTGGTGGCGGCCGGTGCGGTCGAACACGACGCCTTCGTGCGCGAAGTCGAAAAGCGGCTGGGCGGCTTCCGCAGCCGCGCCGACGCCACGATGCCGCAATACGCGCAATATGTCGGCGGCGATTTCCGCGAGAACCGCGACCTGATGGACGCGCAGATCGTGCTGGGCTTCGAAGGCCGCGCCTACCACGTGCGCGACTTCTATGCCAGCCAGGTGCTGTCGATGATCCTCGGCGGCGGCATGTCGTCCCGGCTGTTCCAGGAAGTGCGCGAGAAACGCGGCCTGTGCTATTCGGTCTATGCCTTCCACTGGGGCTTTTCCGATACCGGCATCTTCGGCGTCCATGCCGCGACGGGCCACGCCAGCCTCGGCGAGTTGTTGCCGGTCATCATGACCGAACTGCAGAAATGCGGCGACGTCATCGGCCAGGACGAACTCGACCGCGCCCGCGCGCAGTACCGCGCCGGCCTGGTCATGTCGGCCGAAAGCCCGGCAAGCCGCGCCTCGCAGATCGCCCGCCAATTGCTCCTGTTCGGGCGACCGGTCACCAAGGAAGAACTGATGGCACGGCTGGACGCCTTGACGGTCGCGCGGCTAACCGACCTGTCGGGCCGGCTGTTTTCCACCCGGCCGACGCTGACGGCGGTCGGCCCGGTCGGGACACTGGCGCCCTACGAGGAACTTCTCGACCTGGTCTCGGGTTCGCAGGCCGCCACCCGCAAATTCGCCGTCTGATCCGGGCCTGTGTTGGCGCTTCCCTTCCTACGCCGCGAATTCCCGGCACTGAAGGGTGAGCGCGTCACGCTCAGGGTGCCCATGCAGGGCGATTTCCGTGAATGGTCGACGCTGCGCGGCGAAAGCCGCGCCTTCCTCGAACCGTGGGAGCCGCGCTGGACGGCGGAGGAACTTGAACGCGCCACCTGGCGCCACCGCATGCACCGCTACCGCGACGACTACGCGCAGGGGCTGGCGATCGCCTTCTTCATCTTCGAGCGCCAAAGCGGCAAGCTTGCCGGCGGCATCACCCTCGGCAACATCCGCCACGGCGTGTCGCAGAGCGCCCATATCGGATATTGGATCGGCGAGCGCTACGCCGGACGCGGGCTGATGACCGAGTCCGTCAAGCTGCTTTCGCGCTTCGCTTTCGATACGCTGCAGTTGCACCGGATCGAGGCTGCCTGTATTCCCGGCAACGCGCGTTCGATCCGGGTGCTTGAAAAAGCCGGATTCCAGCGCGAAGGACTGCTGCGATCCTACCTTCGGATCAACGGCTTCTGGCAGGACCATTATCTTTACGCTCGCATCGTCGACGACGAGCCGAGTGCCCGAGCAAAGGACTGACCTTGACGTATTGCGTGCGAAAAGGATCGTTGCTGGCGATTGTCCTGGCGGCAATCGTCACCGTCTTCGCTGCCACCGCCGCCTTCGCCATCGAGCCCATCAAGATCGCGCGCGACGATGTCGCGCTCGATTTGTCGGGGGCCGTCGAAATCTACCGCAACCAGGGCGAAAACTTTCAGGTTTCCACGGCGCCCGGGCCGGACGGCATCGTGCGGCGCATCGAGGTCGAGGCCAACGACAAGCGCTCCACCGGCGACTGGGCGGTGTTCGCGCTCGCCAATACCACCGACCAGCAGCTCGACCGGCTGATCGTCGCGCCGCATTTCCGCCTCGTCAATTCCGGCATCTTCTGGCCGGACCTCGGCTCCACCCGCATCGCCGCCATCACGCCCAGCGAGGGCTTCGCGCTCGACCGGCAGGCAAGCCCTGACGCCGACGTATTCCGGGTGACGCTCAACCCCGGCACGGTCGTCACCTTCATCGCCGAACTCGCCTCGCCGAAGCTGCCACAGGTCTATCTGTGGGAACCGGAATCCTACAAGGACACGGTCAACTCCTACACGCTCTATCGCGGCATCGTCATCGGCATCGCCGGCCTTCTGGCGCTGTTTTTGACCATCCTGTTCGTGGTCAAGGGAACCTCGATGTTCCCCGCCACTGCCGCCCTCGCCTGGGCGGTGCTGGCCTATATCTGCATCGACTTCGGCTTCCTCAACAAGATTATCGAGATATCGCCCGGAAACGAACAGATGTGGCGCGCGGCGACCGAGGTCGGACTGGCCACCACCTTCGTGGTCTTCCTGTTCGCCTATCTCAACCTCAACCGATGGCACGGCCATTTCAGCTACGGCGCGCTGGCCTGGGTCGCGGCCCTGCTGCTGATCGCCGGCGTCGCCATCATCGATCCGGCCATCGCCGCCGGCATCGCCCGCCTCTCCTTCGCCGCGACCGCCCTGCTCGGCCTCGGCCTGATCATCTATCTCGGCATCCGCGGCTACGACCGCGCCATCATGCTGGTGCCGAGCTGGGTGATGGTGCTTCTATGGCTGGTCGGCTCGTGGATGGCGGTCACCGGCATGCTCGACAACGACATCGCCCAGCCGGCGCTCGGCGGCGGCCTCATCCTCATCATCCTCCTGATCGGCTTCACCGTCATGCAGCACGCCTTCGCCGGCGGCGCGCTCTACCAAGGCCTGTTCTCCGACCTCGAGCGGCAGGCGATGGCGGTGGCCGGCTCTGGCGACACGGTGTGGGACTGGGACGTGCTGCGCGACCGCGTCGTCACCCGGCCAGACATCAGCGCCGAACTGGGGCTCGCGCCCAACAGCCTGGGCGGCCCGGCGCGCAACTGGCTGCCGGTGCTGCACCCCGACGACCGCGACACTTTCCGCACTACGCTCGACATCGTGCTGGAGCACCGGCGCGGCAAGATTTCGCAGGAACTGCGCCTGCGTGGCGCCGACGGCCATTACCACTGGTTCGCCCTGCGCGCGCGCCCGGTCGTCGGCTCCGACGGGCAGGTGATCCGCTGCGTCGGCACGCTGATCGACATCACCGAGCACAAGAAGTCGGAAGAACGCCTGCTGCACGACGCCGTGCACGACAACCTGACCGGCCTGCCCAACCGCGAACTCCTGATGAACCGGCTGGAGACGATCATCTCGATCGCCCGCACCGAGGAAAAGGTGCGCCCGACCGTGTTCGTCATCGACATCGACCGCTTCAAGCAGGTCAATGACGGGCTCGGCATTTCGGCCGGCGACACCATCCTGCTCACGGTCGCGCGGCGTCTCCACCGCCTGCTGAAGCCTAAGGATTCGCTGTCGCGTTTTGCCGGCGACCAGTTCGCGCTGATGCTCTTGTCCGAGCAGGAACCCGGCCGCATCGCGGCGGTCGCCGACGCCATCAAGCACGCGATCAACGCTCCCATCACCTTCGCCAAGCGCGAGATCGTGCTGACCGCCTCCGTGGGCCTGATAAGCTGGACCGCCGACCAGACCTCGGCCGAGAACATGGTCAAGGACGCCGAGCTCGCCATGCAGCAGGCCAAGCGCTTCGGCGGCGACCGCATCGAGCCGTTCCGGCCCGCCTTCCGCACCGTCGGCTCCGACCGGCTGCAATTCGAATCCGACCTGCGCCGGGCCGTCGAGCGCAAGGAATTCACCCTCGCCTACCAGCCCATCGTGAGGCTGGAAGACAACAGCATCGCCGGTTTCGAAGCCTTGCTACGGTGGGACAATCCGCGCCGCGGCATGATCCCGCCGGCGGATTTCATCCCGGTCGCCGAAAGCTGCGGGCTGATCGTGCAACTCGGCCTTTTCGCCATGCAGAAGGCCGCCGACGACCTCGCCTCCTGGCAAAAGCAGATCAGCGACGCGCCGCTCTCGGTATCCGTCAACCTCTCCAGCCGCCATCTTATCCGCCGCGACCTGGTCAGCGACGTGCGCTCGGTCATTTCGCGCGCCAACCTGAAGCCGCGCTGCTTCCGGCTCGAACTCACCGAATCGCTGGTGATGGACAACCCCGAGCAGGCCGTGCATGTGCTCAACAAGCTCAAGCACCTCGGCGTCGGCCTCTCGCTCGACGATTTCGGCACCGGCTATTCTTCGCTCTCCTACCTGACCCGGTTCCCCTTCGACACGATCAAGATCGACAAGAGCTTCGTCGACGACACGACGCCGAAGCGCTCGGTGCTGTTGCGCTCCATGGTCAACATGGCGCACGAGCTTGGCCTGTCGGTGGTGGCGGAAGGAATTTCAGACGAAAGCGACGCGCTGGAACTGCGCCAGATGGGCTGCGAATACGTGCAGAGCTTCATGTTCGGCCCGCCCATCGACGGCGACATGGTGCTGAAACTGCTGAAGGAGCAGTACCCGCTGGGCGTGAGTTAGAGCAGTAGGAAAACTTCTGCCCATGGCCGCAACAGAACAGCCCTATTCCCTTACTGCCTTACTCCCTCAGGCATGGCCGGCCGTGCCGCTCAGATGGGCGAGGTCGATGCCGATCGAAGCCAGCGCCTTGTCGTACTGGTGGTCGATGTCGGCATCGAACAGAAGTTCGGGCGTGGCCGGGCAGGTCAGCCAGCCGTTTTCGGCGATCTCGCTTTCCAGCTGACCCGCGGCCCAGCCGGCGTAACCCAGCGCCATCAGCGCCCGGCGCGGGCCGTTGCCGCTGGAAATGGCGCGCAGGATATCGACGGTCGCCGTCAGGCAGATGTCGTTCGAGACGACGAGCGAGGATTCCACCCGGTAATCGCCCGAATGCAGGACGAAGCCGCGGCTGCGGTCGACCGGGCCGCCGTTGCGCACGACGAAATCGCGCGCCGGCGGCGGCAGCCGGATGGCTTCCTGTTCGTCTAGGATGCCAAGTTGAACGAGCAGGTCGGGAAACAGCATCTGCTGGGCCTGGTTGACGATCAGGCCCATCGCGCCCTCGTCGCTATGGGCGCAGACATAGATGACGGCACGCGCGAAGCGGTCGTCCTTCATGCCGGGCATGGCAATCAGGAACTGGTCGTCGAGGAAACCGCCCCGATCGTCGGTGCTCTTGTCGCGCAACAGATCCATTTAGCTAGCCTAACGCGTTTCCGGAAAGCTTGAAAGACGACTTTCGTTGATATTCCGGCACGGCGCCAGCCAAACCCGTTACCGAAAGCGCCAATGGGCGGCTTGCCCCCTGTCGGCCGTCACGCAAATATGATGAGATTTCGCGGCCTCAGCGGTTGCTTCGCCGCGCCTGCGCGGTCAAATCGTTGCCATGCACACCTTGATATCCTTCGGCCTCGGTGCCGCCGCCACGCTGGCCACCACGCTTTGCGCCCCTGCGGCCTCGTCCGCCTGGCACGACAGCGAGGGCGGCCGTATCCGGCTGGTCACCAGCGGCGAACCGGACTCGGCAGGCCGCCTCGAAGGCGTGCTTGAGGTCGCGCTGAAGCCGGGCTGGAAAACCTATTGGCGCGACCCGGGCGACAGCGGCGTCCCGCCGCAACTCGACGTCTCGGCCAGCACCAATGTCAGCCGGGCCGCCCTCTCCTTCCCCGCACCCCGCCGCCACGAGGACGGCTATGGCGGATGGGCCGGCTACGATCACCCGGTTTCGCTGCCGGTCGTGTTCACGCTGGCGGCTCCCGGCAGTCCCGCCGTGATCGACGCCAACGTCTTCCTCGGCATGTGCGAGACGATCTGCATTCCTGTGCAGGCGACGCTGAAGCTCGACCCGGCAGCCGCGCCCGACGACGCCAGCGACACGGCGCTGGTCAAGGCCGGGTTTTCCGCCCTGCCCGCCGAGGCAAAGGCGGATTTTGGGGCAAAAGCGTTGCCGGGCACCCATGAAACGCTGGTGGTGGAAGCGACCGCCCCGGGCAAGCCTTCCGCCGTCGATCTCTTCGTCGCCGGGGAAAACGGCTATATGTTCGGCCCGCCCAGCCGCGAGGAAAGCGGCGGCAGGATCACGTTCCGCATTCCCGTCCTCGAGCGGCCGGCCGCCCGGCCGACCGGTGCCGGCCTACCCTATACGCTGACCGGCGAGACCGGTGCCGTCCAGGGGCTGCTGCCTTATCCCTGAACAAGCCTGCCCGCCGATTGCCGGGCGCTCCCTAATTCGCTATCGCATCTTCACCCATTCACCCGAGCGAGGATATCCATGACCATTTCCGTAGGCGACAGGCTGCCCGAGGCGACCTTCAAGACCATGACCGACGACGGCGCCAAGGAGATCGGCACCGCAGACATCTTCCCCGGCAAAAAGGTCGTGCTGTTTGCCGTGCCGGGCGCGTTCACGCCCACCTGCAGCAACAACCATCTTCCCGGCTACCTCGAAAACCACGACGCCATTGTCGCGCGCGGCGTCGACACCATCGCGGTGGTCTCCGTCAACGACGTCCATGTCATGGGCGCATGGGCGCGCTTCACCGGCGGCGAGGGCAAGATCCTCTATCTGGCCGACGGCAGCGGCGAATTCGCCAAGGCGCTCGGCCTCGACCTCGATCTTTCCGCCGGCGGCATGGGCCTGCGCTCCAAGCGCTATTCGATGATTGTCGAAGACGGCAAGGTCACGGCACTCAACATCGAGGACAAGCCCGGCCAGGCGGTCGAATCCAGCGCCGCCAAGCTGCTCGAACAGCTTTGATCGCGGCGGCGCTGCCTCAGTAGCTTTGCGTCGAACGCCGGGGCGTGCGTGCCGCCGGCTTCGGCGCGGGGCGCTCTTCCCTGCCCTGCGAACCGCCTGCGGCGGGTGCCTGCCGTGCCGGCGTGCGCTTGAACGGCACCATGCCGGCGCGGGCAAGTTCGTCGGCGCGCTCGTTTTCCGTGTGGCCGGCGTGGCCCTTGACCCAGTTCCAGGTAACCTGGTGACGCCGGTTGGCGTCGTCGAGGGCCTGCCACAGTTCGCCGTTCTTCACCGGCTTCTTGTCGGCCGTCTTCCAACCGTTCTTCTTCCAGCCATGGATCCATTTGGAAATGCCGTCCATGACGTATTTGCTGTCGGTGTGAAGCTCGACCTTGCAGGGCTCCTTCAGCGCATCGAGCGCGGAAATGGCCGCTAGCAGTTCCATGCGGTTGTTGGTGGTGACGGCCTCGCCTCCGGACAGTTCCCTGGTCGTGCCGTTGAAGCGCAGGATCGCGCCCCAGCCGCCGGGGCCGGGGTTACCGGAACAGGCGCCGTCCGTGAAGATTTCCACCTGCTTCATGCCGGCGCGCCTTCCTTGGTCAACCCATATTCCGATGCCGAGTGGATCTGGCGGTGGAAGCGCATGCGCCGCAGATACTCGATCGGGTCCTTCTTGACGACCAGGCTGCCGGCCGGCGTGTTCAGCCAGTCGTAGAGCCGCGTCAACATGAAGCGCAGCGCCGCGCCATGCGCGAGCAAGGGCAGCATTTCGGCCTCGGCAGGCGAGATCGGCCGCACCGCCGTATAGGCCGACAGCAGCGCCGTGCCCTTGGTCAGGTTGAAGGAATAATTGTCCTTCTCGAAACACCAGGCGTTGAGGCAGATGGCGAGGTCGTAGACCAGCGTGTCGGTGCAGGCGAAATAGAAGTCGATCAGCCCCGACAATTCCTGCCCGAGGAAGAAAACGTTGTCGGGGAACAGGTCGGCATGGATGACGCCTTGCGGCAGATCGGTCGGCCAGCGTGCCTCCAGCACCGCCAGATCGGCCTCGACTTCGCGCGCAAGGCCCTTCTGGACCTCGTCGGCGCGCGCGGCCGCGCGCTCCCAGAGCGGCCGCCAGCCGCCCACCGAAAGGGCGTTGTGGCGGCGTAGCGGAAAATCCTGCCCGGCAAGGTGCATCGCCGCCAGCGCAGCCCCGACCTCGCGGCAGTGTTCCACCGTCGGCCGGCGCATCCACATGCCTTCGAGGAAGGTCACCACGGCGGCCGGGCGGCCGGCCAGTTCGCCGATTGTGCCGCCGTCCTTGCGCTGGACGGGCAGCGGGCAGTTGATGCCCTTGTCGCTCAAGTGCTGCATGAGGCCGATGAAGAACGGCAGGTCATCCGGGTTCACCCGCTTTTCGTAAAGCGTGAGGATGTAGGCGCCGCTGGACATGTGCAGCAGGAAGTTGGAGTTCTCGACGCCCTCGGCGATCCCCTTGTAGGAGAGCAGGTCGCCGATGGCATAGGCATCGAGGAAGGACGCCAGTTCCCCTTCGGAAATATCGGTATAGACGGCCATCAGGCGGTTCCGTTGACGAAGGCCATGTCGGCGGGGGTCAGTTCGACATCCCGCAGCACCCGCATGACCGGAAAATCCTCGGTCTCGGTGGCGGTCACGGCGAGGTCGACGGAAACGTCGAAGCGCGCCCGGAACGCGTCGATGATCTCGTCGACGATGATTTCCGGTGCCGACGCACCCGCCGACAGGCCGAGCGTGGCGATGGTGCCGATGCGCTCCCACGGGATTTCGGCGGCGCGCTGGACCAGCATCGACAGCTTGGCGCCGGCGCGCTCGGCCACCTCGACCAGGCGCCGCGAATTGGACGAGTTGGGGGCGCCCACGATCAGGAACAGGTCGGTGCCGGCAGCCGTTTCCTTCACCGCTTCCTGCCGGTTGGTGGTGGCGTAGCAGATCGATTCGGCAGCGGGCGCCTGCAACAGCGGGAACCGCTCCTGCAACGCCTCCAGCACATGGGCGGTATCCTCGACGGAGAGCGTGGTCTGGGTAACGAAGCCGAGCGCCTCGGGATCGGCCGGCGTGAAGGCGCGGGCGTCGTCCTCGGTCTCGATCAGCGTCACCGCCCCTTCCGGCAACTGGCCCATGGTCCCGATCACCTCCGGGTGGCCGGCATGCCCGATCAGGAGCACGTGGCGGCCATGGCGCTGGTGGCGCATCGCCTGCTTGTGCACCTTGGAAACAAGCGGACAGGTGGCGTCGAGATAGAACAGGTTGCGCGCGGCGGCATCGGCCGGCACCGACTTCGGCACGCCGTGGGCGGAAAACACCACCGGGCAGTGCTGATGTTCCGGCGGGATTTCCGAAAGCTCCTCGATGAACACCGCGCCGAGGTTCTGCAGGCCCTCGACGACGTAGCGGTTATGGACGATCTCATGGCGGACATAGACCGGGCGGCCGTATTTCTTCAGCGCCAGCACGACGATCTGGATGGCGCGGTCGACGCCGGCGCAGAAGCCGCGCGGCTGGCACAGCCTTATCGTCAGGGGAGGCTTGGTCTGAAGCATCTTTTATCGCAATCGCTGGCAGAGAACCGTCGGCTTCGAAATGGGCCGCCGACCTGCCCGCTGTCAAGGGCGGGACGGCGCGCGGGCTTCATACCTCACCTGCCCCCTATGTTTCCCGTCAAAGGTCGCGCTCTTCTGGTCGCCTTGCCGGGCGGCGCAGCCAGACGAATAGAACCCCCACGAGCGCCGCCGCGAGCCCGTACCAGGTCACGGCGTATTGCAGGTGGTTGTTGGGCAGGTCAATGAGGGTAACGCCGCCGACCGGAAGTCCGCCGGGATTGGGAGCGTTGTTGGCATCGAGCAGGAAGGGCACCAACCGGTAGCCTGCGGGAAGGCCGGCGGTGGCCGCCATGGCGTCGCGGTCCTTCCAGTAGAAGATGTTCTTGGCCAGATCGTTGTCGGGGATCATCCGCGACGGCTTTTGCGTCAGGGGATTGCGCGCAAGCCCTGTGACGGTGACCTCGCCCGTCACCTGCCCGGCCGGCCGCTTGGCGGCATCCTTCAATTCGTAGGGCACGAAGCCGCGATCGACCAGCAGGTAGCGGCCGTCGTCAAGGCGCAGCGGCGTATAGACGTCGAACCCGGAAGCTCCCTCCCAGGTCGAGAAGAAGTGGCGCTCGCCCTCATGCACGAACGTGCCGCGCACGGTTACCGGCATGTAGTCGACGTCGCCGGTGGAGGCAAAGCGCTCTTCGGCTTGCGAAAGCGGCACCGCGGGCGCGTGCATGCGCTCGTCGATGGTGTGGAGGATGCCTTCCTTCCAATGCAGGCGCTGCACCTGCCAGGTGCCCAGCCCCAGCAGGATGACGAAGGCGACCAGGCTCAAGCCGAGCGCCATGACGACGCTGCGCCGGGAGCGCCCGCCGGCCAGAGTATCGGGGGCCAGGGCGTCGGGCCTCGTCATCGCGTGGTGTCCAGCCGCCCTTCCGCCGCCTGCCGGGCGAATTGCAGCGTCAGCAGCACGCCCTTGATCAGCCGTAGCGCTGTCAGCGCCAGAACCACCGTCAGCGGCAGCCAGACGACGAAATGCACCCAGAGCGGCGGGTTGAGATTGACTTCCGTCCACAGCGCCAGGCCAACCATGATGAAGCCGATGATGAGGATGGCGAATACCGCCGGACCATCGCCGGCATCGGCATAGGAATAGTCCAGCCCGCAGTTCTCGCAGCTTTTCCCGACGGTAAGGAAGCCGCTGAACAGCCGCCCTTCGCCACAGCGCGGGCAGCGCCCCCGAAGGCCTGCGGGAACGGGGTCAACCGGCGGCCAGATTGCCTTGTCTTCGCTCATCGCACTTTCTTACCAGAAATCGAAAATCCGCTCCAAAAGATAAGGCGGCCACGTTGCCGCAGCCGCCTTTCCTTGCGCCTTGCGGCAACGATCAGTGCGCGATCACGGCACCGGACGAAGCCCAGACATAGATCGACGCGAACAGGAACAGCCACACCACGTCGACGAAGTGCCAGTACCAGGCAGCCGCCTCGAAGCCGAAATGCTGCTTCGGGGTGAAGTCGCCCTTCATCGCGCGGATCAGGCAGACGATCAGGAACACGGTGCCAATGAAGACGTGGAAGCCGTGGAAACCGGTCGCCATGAAGAAGGTGGCACCGTAGATCGAGTCCTTGAAGGCGAACGGAGCATGCATGTACTCGTAGGCCTGCACGAAAGTGAACAGGACGCCGAGCCCGACGGTGAGCGCAAGCCCGTTGACCAGGCCCTTGCGGTCGCCCTTCAGCAGCGAATGGTGCGCCCAGGTGACCGTGGTGCCCGAAAGCAGCAGGATGATGGTGTTGTAGAGCGGCAGGTGGAAGGGATCGAGCACTTCCATGCCCTTGGGCGGCCAGACCCCGCCGGTGAAGGCGGCGCGGGCGTACTGCTCGGATTCGGCCGGGAACAGGCTGGCATCGAAGAACGCCCAGAACCACGCCACGAAGAACATCACCTCGGAGGCGATGAACATGATCATGCCATAGCGCAGATGCAGCGCCACGACGCGCGTGTGGTGGCCCTCATGCGCTTCCTTGATCGTGTCCGACCACCAGGAGAACATCGTGTAGAGCACGATCAGCAGGCCGACGAAGAAAATCCACGGCGTCGCAACATTCATTCCGAGAATGTGGAAGTCGTTGCCCTTCAGGTACTGCATCCAGCAGACGCCGCCGAACGCCATCACCAGGGCGCCGATCGAGCCTATGAACGGCCAGGGGCTTGGATCGATAATGTGGTAGTCGTGTTGCGGTTTTGCGTGCGCGTCTGACATGTCAACCCCCGAAGCTTTCCTGGGTACCCGAAATTGCCTTGCCGTCCTGGTCCTTGGCCGGAGCCGATGCCACCGGCTTTTCTTCCTCCGGGAACATCGTATAGGACAGCGTGATCGTCTTGATATTCTTTGCCTGCGCTTCGTTGACGATGTCGGGATCGACATAGAAAACGACCGGCATGTCCAGCGTCTCGCCGGGCTGGAGCGTCGTATCGGTGAAGCAGAAGCACTCCACCTTGTTGAAATAGGA
The DNA here is from genome assembly GCA_049650385.1 of Mesorhizobium sp. GTDB lineage: Bacteria > Pseudomonadota > Alphaproteobacteria > Rhizobiales > Rhizobiaceae > Mesorhizobium. The sequence continues at coordinate 126,207 of JBASAA010000031.1, read as the reverse complement.
GCCCGCGATATCCGGCGTGACGTTGAACGTCGCGCGGCCGGTGACGGGCTTGTCGGCCGTGTTGGTCGCGGTGAAATGCGCCTGCGCCGTCTCGCCGATCTTGATCGTCATCGAGCGCTTGACCGGCTCGAACGTCCACGGAATTCCCGCCGTGTTGGTATCGAAGCGGATGGTGACATCCTGGTCCAGCACCCGGTCCGCATATTGCGTGGTGCGCTGCGTGGTGCCGCCGTAGCCGGTGACCTGGCAGAACACGCGGTAGAGCGGCACCGCGGCATAGGAAACGCCGATCATGCCGCAGAAGAACGCCACGCAGACGCCGAGGATGACGCGGTTCGAGATGCCCTTGCCGGAAGCGGTGTTGTGGTCATCATTCATCGTCATCTCCGTTACCCGATGAACTTGACGATGGTTGCGACGTAGAAAATGATCACCAGCAGGGCAAGCGCCAGCCCGATCGCCAGCGAACGGCTGTTGCGGGCCTTTTCCTGCTTGGGCGTCAGCTTCACCGTATCCATCTTGTGTTCCTCATCCATGATCAGGAACCGCTCAGGACAAGCGCGCGTGCAAACACGCTGTCGGCGAGATAGGCGGCGAAGATGACGAAAAGGTAGAGCAGCGAGTAGCCGAACAGCGCCTTGGCCGGCTTCATGGCGCGGTCGCTTTCCGGCATCCGCAGCACCGCCCAGGAATACCAGACGAAGCCGACACCGAGCAGCGCCGCTACGATGCCGTAGGCCATCCCGGCATAGCCGAGGAAGGTGGGCAGAACCGCCACCGGCGCGAGCAGCAGCGCGTAGACGAAGATCTGGCGCTTGGTCGATGCCTCGCCGGCCACGTTCGGCATCATCGGAACGCCGACGCGGGCATAGTCCTGCGCCTTGAACAGCGCCAGCGCCCAGAAATGCGGCGGCGTCCACAGGAAGATGATGAGGAACAGGAGGACGCTTTCGAAGCTGACCGATCCGGTCACCGCCGCCCAGCCGATCACCGGCGGGAAGGCGCCGGCCGCACCGCCGATGACGATGTTCTGCGGTGTCCAGCGCTTCAGCCAGATCGTGTAGATGACGGCGTAGAAGAAGATGGTGAAGGCGAGCAGGCCCGCCGACAGCCAGTTGACGAGCACGCCGAGCGTCATCACCGACAGCGCCGACAGGATCAGCCCGAACGTCAGCGCTTCACCGGGGCGAACGCGGCCTGCCGGGATGGGGCGGCTGGCGGTGCGCGTCATCACCTTGTCGATGTCGGCGTCGTACCACATGTTGAGCGCGCCGGAGGCGCCCGCGCCGATGGCGATCGACAGGATCGCGATGACGGCCAGCAGCGGGTTGATGGCGACGGGAGCCGCAACCAAGCCGACGAAAGCGGTGAATACCACCAGCGACATGACGCGGGGCTTCAGCAGGGCGAAATAATCGCCCGCCGTCGCTTCCGACATGCGCAAAGCGGCATTGTCAATCTGCGTATCGTCGATCAGGGCCATGCCTACTACTTACAACTCCAACCATTCAGTTTCCGGGACCGCCGGCATGTGCGGGCGGCCCCCAAATTCCTGCTGCCTTACTTAACGCGCGGCAGCTGCTCCCACTGGTGGTAGGGCGGCGGCGAAGACAGCTGCCACTCCAGCGTGGTCGCACCCTCGCCCCACGGATTGGCGCCGGCGATGCGCTTCTTGGCGAAGGCCTCGACCACGCCGACGAGGAAGATCAGCACGCCGAGAGCCGAGATATAGGAACCGTAGGACGACACCAGGTTCCAGCCCGCAAACGCGTCCGGATAGTCGATGTAGCGGCGCGGCATGCCCGACAGGCCGAGGAAGTGCTGCGGGAAGAAGATCAGGTTGACGCCGATGAACGTCACCCAGAAATGCGCCCGCGCGATCAGCGGCGAGTACATGTAGCCCGACATCTTCGGGAACCAGTAGTACCAGCCGGCGAAGATCGCGAACACCGAGCCGAGCGACATCACGTAGTGGAAGTGCGCCACCACGTAGTAGGTGTCGTGAACCGCGCGGTCGAAACCGGCGTTGGCTAGCTGGACGCCGGTGACGCCGCCCACGGTGAACAGGAAGATGAAAGCGATCGCCCACAGCATCGGCGCACGGAAGGTGATCGAGCCACCCCACATGGTCGCGATCCAGGAGAAGATCTTGACCCCGGTCGGCACCGCGATGACCATCGTGGCGAAGGTGAAGTAGCGCTGCGCGTCGAGCGAGATGCCGGACGTGAACATATGGTGCGCCCAGACCACGAAGCCGACCGCGCCGATCGCCACCATCGCATAGGCCATGCCGAGATAGCCGAAGATCGGCTTCTTGGAGAAGGTCGAGATGATGTGGCTGACGATGCCGAAGGCCGGCAGGATCAGGATGTACACTTCCGGGTGCCCGAAGAACCAGAACAGGTGCTGGTAGAGGATCGGGTCGCCGCCGCCGTCAGGCGAGAAGAAGGTGGTGCCGAAGTTGCGGTCGGTCAGAAGCATGGTGATGCCGCCCGCCAGGACCGGCAGCGACAGCAGAAGCAGGAAAGCCGTGATCAGCACCGACCACGCGAACAGCGGCATCTTGTGGAGCGTCATGCCCGGTGCGCGCATGTTGAAGATGGTGGTGATGAAATTGATCGCGCCCAGGATCGAGGACGCGCCAGCGATATGCAGCGCCAGGATCGACAGGTCCGTGGCCGGTCCCGGCTGGCCCGACGTCGAGAACGGCGGATACATCGTCCAGCCGCCGCCGATACCGTAGGAGCCCGGGCCGCTCGGAACGAAGAGCGAGAGCAGCAGCAGGAACAGCGCCGGCGGCAGCAACCAGAACGAGATGTTGTTCATGCGCGGGAACGCCATGTCCGGCGCACCGATCATGATCGGCAGCATCCAGTTGGCGAAGCCGCCGATCAGCGCCGGCATGACCATGAAGAAGATCATGATCAGGGCGTGCATGGTGGTGAAGGCATTGTACATGCTGCGGCCGCCGTCGACGGCGGCATTGCCTTCCATGCCGTAGACCATCTGCGCCAGGCCGGTGAAGATCTGCACGCCGGGCTCGGCGAGCTCCATGCGCATCATGACGGACATGCCGCCACCGATCACGCCCGCAATGATGGCGAAGATGAGGTAGAGCGTCCCGATGTCCTTGTGGTTGGTCGAGTAGACCCAGCGGACCCAGCCCCGATACGGGGAACGGGAGTGGTCGTCGTGCGTTGCGGCATTTGCCATGGTTGGTTCCGTTTACTGGTCGTTGATCGGCCGCGGAGTCAGTTACCGGCGGATGCTAGCTTGTTGGATTGTTCGATTTCGGCCATCAGGTCCCTGTCGGCCTTGTCGACGTCGGTCCTGGCCGCCTCGAGCCAGGTGCCGTACTGCGCCTCGGACACGACGCGAATGGCGATCGGCATGAAGGCATGGTTCTGGCCGCACAGCTCGGAGCACTGGCCATAATAGAGGCCTTCCTTCTCGGCCTTGAACCAGGTCTCGTTGGTACGGCCGGGGACGGCGTCCGTCTTGATGCCGAACGAAGGCATCGCGAACGAGTGGATGACGTCGCTCGCCGTCACCAGCACGCGAACCATGGTGTTCACCGGCACCACCATCTCATGGTCGACGGCCAGCAGGCGCGGATAGGCCTGCTTGTCTTCCTTGCCGAGCTTGGCGCGATCGCCCTCGTCCATCATCGCCGAGTTGAACGAAAGCGGCTGGTCGACCTGGTATTCGTAGTCCCAGTTCCACTGGTTGCCGGTCGCCTTGACGGTGAGCTTGGCCTCCTCGGGCGGCGAATACTGGGCGGTCAGGAGCTGGAAGGAGGGAATGGCGATGCAGAGCAGGACGAGGACCGGCCCAACCGTCCAGATCACCTCGATCAGCGTGTTGTGGCTGGTGCGCGAGGCGACCGGGTTGGCGCTCGCCCGGAACTTGACGATCGAATAGGCCAGCAGCACCAGCACCAGAAGCGTGATCGGAACGATGAACCACAAGGTGTAGTGCTCGAACCAGGTGATCTGCCGCATGATGTCGGAGCCGGCCGGCTGGAAATTCATCTCCCAGGGAGAGGGCTGAGCCGCATGAGCGGCGACCGTCGCAAAAAGCGAGGCACCAATGCCCGCAAGAAATGTCTTCATCGCTCTCATCATTTCCCCCGCGATCAACCGCAAGCAACTGAAACAGCGCCGGGACGAGAATCCCGTACACTGCGATATCCGGTTCAAACCATACTCTATTCCCTACCGCAAGGAAGGAGGGCAGCCCTCCGTGCGGCATTTTTGCGCGCGCGAGCGGATACAAGGCTCTTCGCGCGCGAGGCGTATCCGGCAAAATCCGGCCGTTTAGGCCGCGAACGAGGCGGCATTTCGCGGAAGACCGGCCAAAATCGATGTGAAAAACGTATTATTGCCGCAGTCTGCCCCAATTGACCGGGGGCCCGTGCTTTTCCTCGGGCATGACGCGGCTTAAAGTGCCGTGATTCGGGAATGGAGCCGTCATGAACCCTTGGCTTTCGAGAACCTTGGCGAAGGGCGTTTTCCTCGCCGCCTCGCTCTGTGTCGCGCAGGCTTTCGCCGCCCAGCCGAGCGGAACGGTGAAATCGACGCATGGCGCATGGTCGATCATCTGCGACACGCCGGCCGGCGCCACCTCCGAACAATGCGTGATGATGCAGAACGTCGTCGCCGAGGACCGCCCGGAAATGGGGCTTTCGGTGGTCGTGCTGCGCACCGCCGACAACAAGGCCGAAATCCTGCGCGTGCTGGCGCCGCTCGGCGTGCTTCTGCCCAACGGCCTCGGCCTCAACGTCGACGGCAAGGACATCGGACGCGCCTATTTCGTGCGCTGCTTCCAGGACGGCTGCTACGCCGAGGTCATCCTCGAAAAGCCGCTGCTCGAAACGCTGAAGAACGGCAAGGCCGCCACCTTCATCGTCTTCCAGACGCCGGAAGAAGGCATCGGCATTCCCGTCGATCTCCAGGGCTTTGCCGACGGCTTCGCCGCCCTGCCCTGAATCGCGCGCCTTCACTCGCCGAGCATTGCCGAAACGCCGGGGCGCGCCTACATCGGGGCATTGCCTTTGCTGAAGCGAGACGCGCCATGACGAGCCTGATCGGCCAATTCGACATCTCCGAAGATCGCATCAAGCGGATCGTCGCCGACACCATTCAGGGCGCAGACGACGGCGAGCTGTTCCTCGAAGTCAGCCAGAGCGAAGCGCTGATGTTTGACAACGGCAAGCTTAGAACCGCGAATTTCAACACCGACCAGGGCTTCGGCCTGCGCGCGGTGGCCGGCGAGGCCAGCGGCTACGCCCATTCGAGCGAACTTTCCGAGGCCGCGCTGCTGCGTGCCAGCGACGCCGTCTCGGCGGTGAAGGGCGGCTATTCGGGAACGCTGGCGGCAGCGCCGGCGCGCACCAACCGGCATCTTTACGGCGATGAGAACCCGATTCCTTCGCCTTCCTTCGAGGCCAAGGCCAAACTGCTGCAGGAGATCGACGCCTACCTGCGCACCGCCGATCCACGCGTGCGGCAGGTCACCGCTTCGCTCGCCTCGTCGTGGCAGCAGGTGGAAATTTTGCGGGCCGACGGCGACGTGGCGCGCGACGTGCGGCCGCTGGTGAGGGTCAATGTTTCCGTCGTCGTCGGAGACGGCGACCGGCAGGAAAGCGGCTCCTACGGCATGGGCGGGCGCAAGGCTTTCGGCGAGTTCCTGACCGAGGAAAGCTGGCGCCACGCCGCCGACGAGGCGCTGCGGCAGGCGCTGGTCAACCTCGAAGCCGTACCGGCGCCGGCCGGCACCTTCGACATCGTGCTTTCGAGCGGCTGGCCGGGCGTCATGCTGCATGAAGCGGTCGGCCACGGGCTGGAAGGCGATTTCAACCGCAAGAAAACCTCGGCCTTCGCCGGCCTTATGGGCCAGCAGGTAGCCGCCAAGGGCGTGACGGTGGTGGACGACGGCACGGTTCCCGAGCGGCGCGGCTCGCTCACCATCGACGACGAGGGCACGCCATCCGGCCGCAACGTGCTGATCGAGGACGGCAAGCTGGTCGGCTACATGCAGGACCGCCAGAACGCGCGGCTGATGGGCATGAAGGCGACCGGCAACGGCCGGCGGCAGGGCTATGCCCACCAGCCGATGCCGCGTATGACCAACACCTACATGACCGCCGGCGACAAGACACCGGAGGAAATCATCGCCTCGGTGAAGAAGGGCATCTACGCCGTTTCCTTTGGCGGCGGGCAGGTCGACATCACTTCCGGCAAGTTCGTGTTCGGCTGCACCGAGGCCTACATGATCGAGGACGGCAAGGTGACGCAACCGATCAAGGGCGCCATGCTGATCGGCAACGGCCCGGACGCGATGCACCGCGTCTCCATGGTCGGCAACGACATGAAGCTCGACACCGGCATCGGCATGTGCGGCAAGGCCGGCCAGGGCGTGCCGGTCGGCGTCGGCCAGCCGCATCTCAGGATGAACCAGATGACGGTGGGCGGCACGCAGGTGTGAGGCGGTGACCGAGGTGGAGGTATCAAGCCCCTGACGAGAGCAGTTCTCTCGTCAAAGCCACGACGCCGGCGACCTGGGCAGGCGATGCTCCGGGTCGATGACGTCGAGATGGGGCGCTTCCTTGTCGTTCCAGCGCCACAGCGCCACGCAACTGCCGCCCGGCGACATGAAGGATGGGTAGACCACACCGTGCCAGCCCTTGCGCAACAGGCGCCTGGCAAGCGCGTGGGTTTCGGGCACCCGGCCGCGATCCATGGCGTCGCGCCATTCGCAGCGGTGGATGGCGGGTTTCACCGCCAGTTCGGCCAATACCGTCTCGTCCGTCAGATCGGCCAGCTTCGCACCGGACAGACTCAGCCTGGCGATCAGCGCCGGATGCTGGACAAAACCCTGATTGTATTCGGCCCAGGCCGTGGACAGTTCGCGCGCGGCATAGATCGCCGGCATGCCGACCGGGTTCCAGCGGCCGCCGAAGCGTGCCGCCCCCTCGCCGGACAAAGGCAGATGCGCCCAGCGCGGTACGAAGGCGCGCCATAGTTCGAGCGGCGGTTCGCCGTCAGGCATAGACGCCGGAGCGCACGGCCTCCAGATAGGCCAGCACCTTGTCGGCCTTGCCCTCGTGCACCAGGTCGTAGGCGGTCTTGCCCGCCCAGCCGGGGATCGGCTGGTGCTTGAACCAGATCGCGGCGCGCTGCTCGTCGCCGGCCATCTCGCCGGCCATCGACAGGATGCGCACCACCGGGCTCAGCGCGGCATCGACCTTGCGCGCGCCGGCCTTGGCAGCGAGCGTGTTGCGGGCGACGCCGATCAGCCCCGCCAATTCGGACAATGTGACGCCCAGCAGTTCGGCGACGCGGCGGGCCGACAGAAACGGTGCGTCCTTGTCGCCGAAGCGCGTGACCGGTATTTCAAGGATCGCGGCGGTCATCCACCCATCCTCCTTGCACAGTTTGACATCCGTCAGTCAAAATAAGCGCAACGGATGCGCAATTCAAGCATCGACCTATCGGCGCTTGCGCGGCTTCTCCAACAGCGCCACCGTTTCCACATGCGGCGACCACAGGAACTGGTCGACGGGCGTTACGCTTTTCAGGCGATAGCCGCCGTCGAGCAGGATGCGCAGATCGCGCGCCAGGGTGACGGGATTGCACGACACCGCCGCCACCAACGGAACGTCCGAACGGGCGATCTGTTTCGACTGGTCTTCCGCGCCGGCGCGCGGCGGATCGAATACCAGCCCGTCGAAGGCGTTCAGTTCCTTGAAGGTCAGCGGCCGCCGGAACAGGTCGCGCCGCTCGGTGGTGACGCGCCTCAAGCCGGTGGCGAAGCGAAAACCGTGGTCGAGCGCGGCCAGCGCCGCCGCATCGCCTTCCACCGCATGCACTTCCGCCTTCGCGGCAAGCCGCAGCGCAAAGCTGCCGCAGCCGGAGAACAGGTCCGCCACCTTTTTCGCCCGCGCCAGATGCGCGCCGACCCGTTCCGCCATCGCCGCCTCGGCCGCCGCCGTCGCTTGCAGGAAGACGCCCGGCGACACGTTCACGGCGACATCGCCGAACCGCACCATCGGCTTCTGCGGCTCGATGACGATCTCGCCATCGACAGAAAGCCGGGCGAAGTGCTGCGCGATGACGAAATCGGCGGCGGCGCGGCGCTGGCGCTCGTCCATCGGGCCGGAGTCGGAGGCGGCGATATCGAGCCCCGACGCCGTCGCCGTGACCGTCATGTGGAACGGCTTCGTCGTCACACAGATCAGGCCGGCCAGCGCCTTCAGCGATTCCAGCCTGGCCACGATCTCCGGCACCGCGATCGGACACTCGGCAATGGAGATGATCTCGTTCGACAGCGCCCGCACGAAGCCGAACAGCATGCCGCCGGCGGTCCGGCGGGCACTGAAGGTGACGCGGCGGCGGCTGTGCGGCTCGCACGGCACCATGGCGCCGACTTCCGCCTCGATGCCCTTCGATTTCAGCGCATGTTCGACCTTGTCGCGCTTCCATGCGCGATAGGCGTCCGCTTCCAGATGCTGGACGGCGCAGCCGCCGCATTCGGTGAAATGGCGGCAGGCCGGCCCGATGCGCAGCGGCGAAGGCTCGACCACCGCCATCAACGCGGCGCGGTTTTTTTCGCGCGCGGCGGTGACGGTTTCGCCGGGCAAGGCGAAGGGGATGAAAACCTCGCCCTCGCCCGTCGCGGCGATGCCGTCGCCCTGGGCGCCAAGTCTCTGAACGGTAAAGCGCGTGTTCATCGTGTCTTTTCCCCGCCGAGCAGGAATTCGCGGTTGCCGTCGCCGCCTTCAATGGGCGACGCGCAGAATCCGATCGCCCGCCACCCCGGCACGCCATCGAGCCAGGCGCGCAGGTCCTCGGCGAGACGTTCAGCATCCGCCGGGTTTCTCAGCAGGCCGCCCTTGCCGATCGCCTCGCGCCCGGCCTCGAACTGCGGCTTGACCAGAAGCACCGCCTTCGCCCCCGCCCTTGCCAGCGCAAGCGCCGGCGGCAGCGCCAGTTTCAGCGAGATGAAGCTGACATCGGAAACGATGAAATCCGGCAACCGGCCGCCCAAGTCTTCCGGCGTCAGGTCGCGTGCGTTCAACCCTTCGATGACCGTCACACGCGGATCACCGGCAAGGTCCAGGTGGATCTGGCCGTGGCCGACATCGACGGCGCTGACATGCGCCGCCCCGCGTTCCAGCAGCACCTGCGTGAAACCGCCAGTCGACGCGCCGATGTCGAGCGCTTCCGCCCCTGCCGGGTCGAAGTCGAAATGGTCCAGCCCCGCGACCAGTTTCAGCGCCGCGCGCGAGACATAGGCCTGCGCCGGATCGTCGACCGCAACGGCGGCATCGGGGCGGAACGCCTGCCCCGGCTTGCGGACCACCGCGCCGTCGACGGCGACCGTGCCCCGCTCGATGGCGTCGCGGGCGCGCGAGCGGCTGACGAACAGGCCCCGGCCGACGAGCAGTTCGTCGAGCCGCTGGCGCTGGCTGGCTGGCTGGTGCGGGTTCATCGGCCTTCCTTGGCGAATGAAGGCCGCCATGGCAAGACGAAGTTAGAGGCGCGGCGCCGAAGAAGGCGGACGGCCACCCTTTGCCGCGTCGTCCGCGCTCACGGACGGCGCTTGCCCGCCCGCGTGGCGGACCTCGCCTTGCCTGACCACCAACTGCACTTTCTGCGCGTAGGAAAAGCCGCCGCGGATATCACCGATCTTGCCGGCGACGATCTCCATCGCCGCCTGTTCGATCTTGTGGTCGTAGCGCATTTCGGCAAAGGCCGGCGCGGCAAACATGGCCAGGACGGCCACTGCGCTCAGCGTGGTTCTCATTTTCTTCTAGCTCCCTGCTGGCTCATTGCTAGCAGGCCGGCTTGAAGAAACCGCCAAGAGAGAGGGTAAGGAAAATCCCAAACGTCAGCGTGAACAATCGGTTACGGCAAATTGCCCAGACCGTGATTCATCTCGCTAAGGTATTGAATCAGGCGCGCTGGGCCTGCGCCGTGCGGCCGAGCGCGGTAAACACGGCATGCACGATGCCGGCGGCGTCGAGCCCGGCGTCGGCAATCATCTTTTCCGGCTTGGCGTGGTCTGTGAAGGCGTCGGGAAGCACCAGGGGCCTTACCTTCAGGCCGCTGTCCAGCAGCCCTTCGAGCGCGAGGAACTGCAGGACATGGCTGGCGAAACCGCCGATCGCGCCCTCCTCCACCGTCAGCAGCACCTCATGCGAGCGGGCGAGCCGGCGCACCAGATCCTCGTCCAGCGGTTTGGCGAAGCGGGCGTCGGCCACGGTCGTTGACAGGCCGGCCGCGCCCAGTTCCTCGGCGGCGAGCAGGCAGTCGGCCAAGCGCGTGCCGAAGGAAAGCAGCGCCACCTTGGTGCCTTCCCGGACGATGCGTCCCTTGCCGATCTCGAGAACGGAACCGCGCTCCGGCAGGTCGACGCCGACGCCGTTGCCACGCGGATAGCGGAACGAGATCGGGCCTTGGTCATAGGCGGCGGCGGTGCGCACCATGTGGCGAAGCTCCGCCTCGTCGCTGGCCGCCATGACGACGAAGCCCGGCAGCGTCGCCAGGAAGGTGGTGTCGAAGGCGCCGCAATGGGTCGGCCCGTCGGCGCCGACGAAGCCGGCGCGATCGATGGGGAAACGCACCGGCAGATGCTGGATCGCCACGTCGTGCACGACCTGGTCGTAGGCGCGTTGCAGGAAGGTGGAATAAAGCGCCGCAAACGGCTTGTAGCCCTCCGTAGCAAGGCCCGCTGCGAAGGTCACCGCATGCTGCTCGGCAATGCCGACGTCGAAGGTGCGCCTGGGGAACGCCTTGGCGAACAGGTCGACGCCCGTGCCGGACGGCATGGCCGCCGTGATGGCGACGATGCGATCGTCCTCACGGCCTTCCTGCACCAGGCTCTCGCCGAATACCCTGGTATAGCTCGGGGCGTTGGCAGGCGCCTTTGCCTGCGCGCCGGTGATGACGTCGAAACGGTTGACGCCGTGGTACTTGTCGGGCGCGGCTTCGGCGGGCGCATAGCCCTTGCCCTTCTGCGTCACGACATGAATCAGCACCGGGCCATGGCCGTTGTCGCGCACGTTCTTCAGCACCGGGATCAGGTGCTCCAGATTGTGGCCGTCGATCGGGCCGATGTGGAAAAAGCCCATCTCCTCGAACAGCGTGCCGCCGGTGACGTAGCCGCGCGCATGCTCGACGGCGCGGGTAATGGCGCGGTCGATCGTCTTGCCCAGGTAGGACGTCAGTTTCTTGCCGACGTCGCGGATGCCGAGATAGGTCTTTCCGGAAGCCATGCGCGCCAGATAGGCGCTCATCGCCCCGGTCGGCGGGGCGATCGACATGTCGTTGTCGTTGAGGATCACGATCAGCCTGGCATCGAGCGCGCCGGCATTGTTGAGCGCCTCATAGGCCATGCCGGCTGACATCGCCCCGTCGCCGATGACGGCGATGACGTTGTTCGCGCCCCCGGACAGGTCGCGCCCGACCGCCATGCCGAGGCCGGCGGAGATCGACGTCGAGGAATGGGCCGTCCCGAACGGATCGTATTCGCTCTCGGTGCGCTTGGTGAAGCCGGAAAGCCCGCCTTCCTGCCGCAGCGTGCGCATGCGGTCGCGCCGGCCGGTCAGTATCTTGTGGGGATAGGCCTGATGGCCGACGTCCCAGATCAGCCGGTCCTCAGGCGTATTGAAGACGTAGTGCAAGGCGACGGTCAGTTCGACCACGCCAAGGCCCGCGCCAAGATGCCCGCCGGTCTGGGAAACGGTGTCGATCAGTTCGGCCCGGACCTCGGCCGCCAACTGCGGCAAATCCTTCTCGGCAAACTTGCGCAAGTCTGCCGGGATGCTGACCGTGTCGAGAAGCGGCGTGCTGGGTCTTGGATTCAATTTATACCGGCCTGCTGAATATCTGAACACGCACGAGATAAGATGCTGTCCCCCGAACGTAAAGGCGCGTCAATGCCGCGCCTAGCTTTCAGGCAGCGGAACAAACTCCTCCTCGTCTCCGGGGACGATATCGAAGCGGCCGGTTTTCCATTCCTGCTTGGCCTGCTCGATCCGTTCCCTGGACGAGGACACGAAATTCCACCAGATGTAGCGCCTCGTGGCCAGCGATGCACCCCCGAACAGCATGAAATGCGCGCCGAGCGACGACGAAACGACGATTTCATCGCCGGGCTTGAACACCAGCAGGCGTTGCGCCGGGAAAACATCGCCCGAAATCGCGACCTCTCCCTCCAGCGTGTAGATGGCGCGCTCCTCGGCGTCGGCCGGGATTTTCACCCGCGCGCCGGGCGCGAGCCGAATATCGGCGTAGAGCGTTTCCGAGGTCGGCCTGACCGGCGAGCGATGCCCGTGAAAGTCGCCGATGATGAGGCGCCCGCTCACACCTTCGGCATCGAATACCGGCAACTCGCCGCCAACCGTGTGGGCAAAGGAGGGCGCGACCTCCTCCTTGTCCTCGGGCAAGGCGAGCCAGGTCTGCAAACCCGACACCGACATCGGCGCGCCGCGCAGTTCCTCGGGCGTGCGCTCGGAATGGACGATGCCGCGCCCCGCCGTCATCAGGTTCACGTCACCCGGCTCGATCACCATTTCGGTGCCGAGCGAATCGCGGTGCCTGATCTTGCCGTCGAACAGGTAGGTGACCGTGGAAAGACCGATATGCGGGTGCGGCCGCACGTCGAGCGCCTGCCCGGCCCGAAGCAGCGCCGGCCCCATCTGGTCGAAGAAGATGAACGGCCCGACCATGCGCCGGCGCGCGGTCGGCAGCGCGCGGCGCACCTCGAAGCCGTCGATGTCGCGCACGTTCGGAATGACCATCAGTTCGATCTGGTCGCAGGCATAGGCGTCGCCGATATCGGGGTCGTTCCCGGGGAAGAAGCTCATGTGGAGAACCTCCATGTCACGCGAGTGCAGTCTAAGCGTGACCATCCGCACGAAGAAAGCGGCAATGCCGTGACACACTGTTCGATTGTATCACGGTGCCGATGTCACTGCTCGCCGTCCAGCGGTTCGGTGCCGGCCGGCTTGCCGTCGCGCGAAAGGCGAATCTTTTCAACCTTGTCCTCGGCGGCCTTCAACAAGCGGTCGCAATGCGCCTTCAGCGCTTCGCCGCGTTCGTAGATGCGGATCGACTGGTCGAGCGGGACGTCGCCGCGCTCGAGGTCGTCGACGATCTTCTCCAGCGCATCGAGCGCCTGCTCGAAGCTCATCTGCCCGACATCCTCATTTGCTTCGTCAGCCATGCTCATCCTTTCATCAGGCGCCCGACATGGGCGGCCACGGAAAACGCCAGTCCTTGCAGATCGTACCCGCCTTCGAGCAGGCTCACCAGCTTTCCCTCGCAGTGGCGGCCCGCCTGCTCCATCAACTGCCCGGTCGCCCAGTCGAAGTCGTCCTCGGTCAGGTTGATCTCGGCCAGCGGGTCGAGGTGATGCGCGTCGAACCCGGCCGAAACGATGATGAGGTCGGGCGCGAAATCGTCAATGGCCGGCAGCACCCGCGACTGCATGGCGTCGCGGAACAAATCGCTGCCGGTACGCGGCGAAAGCGGCGCGTTGACGATGTTGCCGGCGCCGACCTCGCTGATCGCGCCGGTGCCGGGATAAAGCGGCATCTGGTGCGTCGAGCAATAGAGCACGGAGGGATCGTCCCAGAAAATGTCCTGCGTGCCGTTGCCGTGATGCACGTCCCAGTCGACGATGGCGACACGCTCGGCGCCGTGCTTCCTCTGGGCGTGGCGGGCGGCAATGGCGGCATTGTTGAACAGGCAAAAGCCCATCGCCGTGGTCTTTTCCGCATGGTGGCCCGGCGGCCGGGCGGCGACGAAGACGTTGTCGGCGCGGCCTTCGAACACGTCGTCGACGGCGGCGTTGGCCGCCCCGATCGCCGTGATGGCGGCCTGCCAGCTTTTCGGGCTGGCGGTGGTGTCGGCGTCGATGCGCACGATGCCGGTTTCCGGGACGGCGGAGCGCACGCGCGCGACGAACTCGACCGGATGCGCATGAAGGATGGTCGCTTCGTCCCCGGCCGGGGCCTCGACGCGATCGAGCGCCGCAAAGGCCTCGTCCTCCAGCACCCGCGCAATGGCGCGCAGCCGGTCGGGGCGCTCGGGGTGGCCGGGCGGGGTGATGTGCTCAAGGAAAATCGGATGCGTGTAGAGCCGTGTAGCCATGCCCCGATATAGGCGTGCATGGCTGCCTTGGCCACCGCCGCGTGGCAACGAGGTCAAACCCTCAACAGACGATTATGGCCTACGGTCAGAGAATCTCGGTCCGGGCGATGTGGATGCCAAACCCTTCCAACCCGACATAATGCCGCTCGCGGGAGGAAATCAGGTCGATCGAAGAGATGCCGAGATCTTTGAGAATCTGCGCGCCGAGCCCGATCTCGCGCCACTCGCTTTCGCGACGGCGCGCTTCGTCGTGGTCCTCCCGCCCTTCCTGCAAGGGCCGCTTGCGGTCCTGGTGCGCAACGCCCACCGAGCCTTCGCGCAGGTAGACGATGACACCGCGCTTGCGCTCGCCCATCAGCTTCATGATCGCGTCGAGGCGATGGTCGGTGCCGAACACGTCGTCGACCACGTCTTCGGGATGCAGCCTGACCGGAACGTCCTCGCCGTCGCGGATATCGCCGAAGACGATGGCGAGGTGATGCATGACGTCCCACGGCAGGGTGTAGGAATAGACGGTCGCCTTGCCGCCCGGCGTCGAAATCTCGGCGCAGGCGACGCGCTCGATCAGCTTTTCCTGCCGCTGCCGGTAGGCGATGAGATCGGCCACCGAAATCTGCCGCAGCCCGTGCTCCTCGGCAAACGCCTTCACCTGCGGGCCGCGCTTGACCGTGCCGTCGTCGTTGACGAGTTCGGAGATCACGCCGACCGGCGGCAGGTTGGCGAGCTTGCACAAATCCACCGCCGCCTCGGTATGGCCGGAGCGCATCAGCACGCCGCCTTCGCGCGCGACCAGCGGGAAAATGTGGCCGGGACGCAGGAAGTCGGAGCCGGCGACATTGCCGTTGGCCAGATTGCGCACGGTCAGCGTGCGGTCCTCGGCCGAGATGCCGGTGGTGGTGCCGTGCTTGAAATCGACGCTGACGGTAAAGGCCGTGGTGTGCGCCGAATCGTTTTCCGCCACCATCGGAGCGAGATTGAGCCGTTTCGCCTCGGCATGCGGCATCGGCGTGCAGACGATGCCCGAGGTGTGGCGCACGATGAAGGCCATCTTTTCCGGCGTGCAATGGACCGCCGCGACGATCAGGTCGCCCTCGTTCTCGCGGTCGTCATCGTCGGTCACCACGACGATCTCGCCCCGTTCGAAGGCTCGGAGGGTCTCGACGATTTTCTTCTGGTCGTACATGGCTCGGCTCGTTCGCAAAGGGCAGTAGGGCAGTAGGGCAGTAGGGCAGTAGGGCAGTAGGGCAGTAGGGCAGTAGGGCAGTAGGGCAGTAGGGCAGTAGGAAGATAGGGAGGTTGGGCGGGAGCAGGCAAGGGGCGGGATCACATACCGCCTTATTGCCCTGCTGCCCTCATCTTCCCGTCTGGCCGCGATGGCGCAGGTAATGGTCGGCTAGCGCGCAGGCCACCATCGCCTCGCCGATCGGCACGGCGCGAATGCCGACGCAGGGATCGTGACGCCCCTTGGTGACGATATCGACGTCATTGCCGTCCTTGTCGATGGACTGGCGCGGAGTGAGGATCGAGGAAGTCGGCTTGACGGCGAAGCGCGCCACGATCGGCTGGCCGGTCGAGATGCCGCCGAGAATACCGCCGGCATGGTTGGACAAGAACACCGGCTTGCCGTCGTTGCCCATGCGCATCTCGTCGGCATTGTCCTGGCCGGTGATGCGCGCGGCCTCGAAGCCGTTGCCGATCTCGACGCCCTTGACCGCGTTGATCGACATCAGGTTCGACGCGATATCCTGGTCGAGCTTGGCGTAGATCGGCGCGCCGAGGCCGGCCGGCACACCGTCGGCGACGATCTCGATGACCGCGCCGACCGAATTGCCGGCCTTGCGGAGGCCGTCGAGGTAGTCGGCGAAGACGGGAACCGAGGCCGGATCGGGGGTGAAGAACGGATTTTCGGCGTCGTCGACGAAATTCCAGTTCCAGTTCGCCCGCTCGATCGACTTTTCTCCCATGGCGACGAGCGCGCCGCGAACCATCACGCCTGGCACTACCTTGCGGGCAATCGCGCCGGCCGCCACCCGCGCCGCCGTCTCGCGGGCGGAGGAACGGCCGCCGCCGCGATGATCGCGCAGCCCGTATTTCACGTCATAGGCATAGTCGGCGTGGCCCGGCCGGTACTGCCGGGCGATCTCGCCATAATCCTTGGAACGCTGGTCGACATTCTCGATCATCATCGAGATGGGCGTTCCGGTGGTGATCAGCGTCTCGCCGTCCTCGTTGAGGATGGTGCCGGACAGGACCTTCACCGCATCCGGTTCGCGCCGCTGGGTTACGAAGCGCGACTGGCCCGGACGGCGGCGATCGAGTTCCGCCTGGATCTCGGCCACGGTGAAGCGGATGCCGGGCGGGCAGCCGTCGACCACGCAGCCCAACGCCGGGCCGTGGCTCTCGCCCCAGGTGGTGACACGGAAGAGATGACCGAACGTGTTGTGCGACATGAAAACAAACCTCAGCGGCCCCAGGGCCGGCACGTCGCAGCCTTCTATTGGCGTTTTGAGCGGGGGTCAAACGGGCGGACGGGTGTGCAGCCCCAGCCGCGATCTAAGCTTTGACACATTGATCTGGTTTCTGCATCTTCCACCACCAGCCATCATCCGCCTCAGGGAAAACGGGCGTACGAAAATAAAGGAAGATTATGCGTAACCCAGTCGGACGTGCCCTGCTCGGCGCCATAGCCGCCACGCTGCTGATTTCCACGGCCGCCTTCGCGGCGCAGACGGAGGGCCTGATCAAGAAGATCGACCGCAACGCGCTCACGATCACGCTGGACGACGGCAAGACCTACAAGATGAACGCCGAGACCGATATCGATTCGCTGAAGGAAGGCATGGATATCGTCATCGCCTACGACGTGACCGATAGCGGCAACGTCATCACCGACATGCAGTTGCCGGACGCCGAGGACGCCGACTAGCTCATATCCACTCGAGGTGGCCGTCCTTTAGCCGCAGCAGGCGATCCTGCGGTGTATCGAGGCTGGCCGCCACTTCCTTGGGCGTATTCTCGACGATGCGGAACAGGGCGCGGATGACGCCGCCATGCGTGACGCAAACCGTGTCGCGCGAAAGTTCCTCGAACCACGGCCTTATCCGATCGCAGAGCATCTGGTAGCTCTCGGCGCCTTCGCCGGAGGGAAGATAGTCCCATTTGTCGAGGCTGCGCTCGTTGGAAATGCCGGGGCGGACGGCTTCGAGCTCGGCATAGGTAAAGCCCTGCCAGTCGCCGAAATTCACTTCCACCAGCCTGGGATCGGTCCGGTAGGCATGCGGATCGAGACCCATGGCGGCGCGCAGCAGTTCCATCGTCTCGCGCGTGCGCTTCATCGGGCTGGCGACGAAGTCGAAGCCTCTCGGATCGGCGATCAGCCCGGCCAGCTTGCGGCCGTTCTCGCTCGCCTGCTCGCGCCCCAGCGCGTTGAGGTCGGTGTCGGCCTGGCCTTGCAGCCGGTTCTCCGCGTTCCAGTCGGTCTGGCCGTGACGAACGAAATAGACAAGCAGGGACATGACGGCCGCAGCCTCCGACACGAAAATGGAAGGGCGTCAGTCCTTGATGGTGGAGATGTCGGGCGCGTCCACGGCCTTCATGCCGACGACATGATAGCCGGAATCGACGTGGTGGACCTCCCCGGTCACGCCGCGCGACAGGTCGGACAACAGATAAAGCCCGGACGCGCCGACCTCTTCCGGCGTCACCGTGCGTTTCAGCGGCGAATTGTATTCGTTCCACTTCAGGATGTAGCGGAAGTCGCCGATGCCGGAAGCCGCGAGTGTCTTGATCGGGCCGGCGGAGATCGCGTTGACGCGGATGCCCTTGCCGCCGAGGTCGACCGCCAGATAGCGCACGCTGGCCTCCAGCGCCGCCTTGGCGACGCCCATGACGTTATAGTGCGGCATCACCTTCTCAGCGCCATAATAGGTCAGCGTCACCAGCGAGCCGCCATCGGGCATCAGCGCTTCGGCACGCTTGGCGACATCGGTGAAGGAGAACACCGAAATCTCCATGGTGCGGTTGAAATTGGCGCGCGTCGTCTCGACGTAGCGGCCATCCAGTTCCTCCTTGTCGGAGAAGGCTATGGCGTGGACGAGGAAATCGATCTTGCCGAAATGCGCGGCAACGTCGGCGAACACCGCGTCGAGGCTGGCCGGATCGGTGACGTCGCAGTGGCCGGCGACGTGGGCGCCAAGCTCGGCCGCCAGGGGCTCGACGCGCTTCCTGAACGCCTCGCCCTGATAGGTCAGCGCGATTTCCGCGCCCTGGTCCACGCACGCCTTGGCAATGCCGTAGGCTATCGACCGGTTATTGGCCACGCCCAGGATAAGGCCGCGCTTGCCGGCCATCAGGCCCTGTCCACCCGCCATCGAAAGGCTCTCCGTCACATGTTCCGATTGGCCAGCCTATCGCACAGCCGCCCTTCCCCTTCAAGCGTGCAAACGATGCCGGGCAGCCGACAATCGCGCCGGTCTAATCGTTTTGCCTGCGCAAAAGCGCCTCCAGTTCCACGTTTCCACCTTCGGGAAGCATGATCTGGACATGGACGTAAAGGTCGGCGTGGCCGCCGGTCTTGACCGGCAGGCCCCGGCCCTTCAGCCGCAGCACCTTGTCCGAACTCGACCAGGCGGGAACGGTCAGCGCCAGCCGCCCCGACGGCGTTTCCACCGCCACCTTGGCGCCCAGCACCGCATCCCTGAGCGAAACCGGCAGGTCGACATGCAGGTCGCGGCCCTCGACGCGGTAGCGCCCGTGCTTGCGGAAGCGGATATTGACCAGCGCATCGCCCGCCTTGCCGCCGAACGGCGAGGGCTCGCCCTGCCCCTTCAAGCGGATGGTCTGGCCGTCCTCGACATAGGCCGGCAACTTGACCGCGATCTTGCGGCCATTGGGAAACATCGCCGTCACCTTGGGCGCGGTCGCGGCTTCCTCGATGGTGACGTCCAGCGTCACCGAAATATCCTCGCCGGCAGGGGCTGCCTGCGTGCGCTGGCCACCCGCCTGCTGGCCAAAGGCGTCGCCAAAAATCTGGCTGAAGATGTCGCTGTTGCCGTCGAACGGATCGCCGCCCGGCCGCCCGCCCGAACGGAACTCGAAATGGCCCGCCCCCGGCCCACCACGCTGCTGGCGCTGGCGGAAGGCGGCAAACGGATCGCCGCCGCCCTGGGCGTTCTGGAAGCCCTCGAAACCCTGGAAGCGCGGCTTTCCCTCGGCGTCGATCTCGCCGCGGTCGAAGGCGGCGCGGTTCTTTTCGTCGCCGACTACCTCATAGGCCTGGTTGGCGGCGGCAAAGCGCTCCTTCGCCTTGGGATCATCCGGATTCTGGTCCGGATGATACTTCTTGGCGAGCTTGCGGTAGGCCGATTTTATATCCTTGGCCGAAGCGTTCCTGGCAACGCCCAGCACCTCATAGGGGTCGCGCATATACCCTGCCCTGAACAAAGGTGAAGTTATAGTCGCCTACTATATGCGTGCGACTAGGAAGAAATTCCAGTGCCTGCCGGGCCAGCCGCGGCAGAATCCGGCGCGGCCGAAAAATTCTCGATGCGCCAGGTGCCGGTGCCAACCATGCAGGCCTCGCCGCTGAACAGGGTCACCCCGTCGAAGCTTTCGCGCGTGGTCGTGAAGCGCCGGCAGAGCCGGCCTGTCATCTTGTCTTCCGCCAGCTTGAGAATGGTCCCGCGCGAGCCGGTCTCGGCATTGGCCCACGGCAGTTCCTTGCCCGCCAGCGTCTCGACATCGGCCGAGGACACCGCGTTGCGGATCGTCGCCTGATCGGCGGCCAGCGTCGCGTCATCCGGGACTGCCGGCGAGGCGACGCTTGAGGTGACGATGGACTTGTCGACATCGGCCTGTTCGAGGCTGAAACCGCCGGCGCCGCAACCGCAAAGCACGAACAAGCCGGCCAGCATCCCCGTCCTCAGGCTGGCCGAACCGAAAAGGCTAACAGGCAGGGTGTCAAATGCTTGCGCAAGGCGCGACAATCGGCAATCTCCCGCCAATGGATAGAGTTTGAAGAAACTATGAACGATGCCGCGTTAACAGATCATGACTTCACCGAAAGCACGGAGCCGTTCCGGCTGTTTGCCAAATGGCTGGAGGACGCGACGAAATCGGAGCCGAACGACCCCAACGCGGTGGCGCTGGCAAGCGTCGACGCCGACGGCCTGCCGGATGTGCGCATGGTGCTGCTGAAAGGCTTCGACGAGCGCGGATTTGTCTTCTACACCAATTTCGAGAGCGCCAAGGGCCGCGAAATCCTCGGCAACATGAAGGCCGCCATGTGCTTCCACTGGAAGTCGCTGCGCCGGCAGGTGCGCGTGCGCGGCCCGGTTGAGATCGTCAGCGATGCGGAAGCCGACGCCTATTACGCGTCGCGGCCGCGCGGCAGCCGCATCGGCGCCTGGGCCTCGAAGCAGTCGCGGCCGCTGGAAGGCCGCTTCGCGCTGGAAAAGGCGGTCGCCGAATATACCGCGCGCTACGCCATCGGCGACATTCCGCGCCCGAAACACTGGTCGGGCTTGCGCATCCTGCCTAGCCACATCGAATTCTGGCACGACCGCCCCTTCCGCCTGCACGACCGCGTCGTGTTCGACCGCGAAGGCGCGGGAGAGTGGACGAAAACGCGGCTTTATCCGTAAGTTTTGCGACAACCCTTACGGTCGATTGCCCACCGCGATGAGCCTTATCTCTTGCGCTCCATGAACGCCGTCAGCGCGGCGCGGGCTTCGGCGGATTTCAGGCGCTCGCGGAAATGCTCGGCCTCGACATTTATGCGCGCGACGAGTTCCTCGCGCGGGCCGCGCATCAGGTCGCGGGCGATCTTCAGCGCCTGCGGCGGCTTGGCGGCGATCTTTTCGGCGGCAGCAAGTACGACTGCCTCCAGCGCGCCCTCTTCGACCACCTCGTAGATCAGGCCCGCCGCCTTCGCCTCGCCGGCCGACAGGCCTTCGCCGAGGCCGAGCAGGGCAAAGGCGCGCTGGCGGCCGAGAATCTGCGGCACGAGCAGGCTGGAACCCGCCTCCGGCACCAGCCCCAGGTCGACGAAGGGCGTGAGAAAGACGGTGCGCGGCGTGGCGAAAGTGAGGTCGCAATGCAGGTTGAGCGTAGTGCCGATGCCGACCGCGATGCCGTCGACGCCGGAAACCATCGGCTTTTGCGAACGCGCCAGCGCCAGCAGGAAATCCCATACCTCACGCCCACCCTCGCCGCCGCTGGCGATGGCCAGGAAATCGCCAAGGTCGTTGCCGGCCGAAAAGGCGCCGGGAACGCCGAGGAAAGCATGAACCCGCACGGCAGGATCGGCATCGCCGGCGACGAGGGCCTGCGTCATCGCCGCATACATGGCGCGCGTCAGCGCGTTCTTCTTGTCGGGCCGGTTCATGCGGATCACCTGCACCGCACCGCGCCGCTCGATGAGAATGTGATCGCCCATGCCGCTCGTCACGGTACGACCAGCGCCTTGGCCGCCGCCGCAAGGCTGCCGGCGCCGGCGATGACGCGCTGCTTGAGCGCGGCCACTTCGCCAAGCAGGTTTTCGGCCGCGAACCGGCAGAGCGCGGCGCGAGCCTCGGAGCGGTCGGCGACCGCCGCGCGCGCCAGATAGGCGCAACCGGCGGTCAGCGAAAGCAGCCTCAGATAGGGTGTCGCCCCGGCCAGCACCACCTGCTGGTCGCCGGCCACGAACCGGTCCTGGAGAAACCGCGTCGTCTCCGACACGTCCTCCAGCGCCCGATCGAGCAGGTCGGCCGTCTCGCCCAGTTCGGCGATCTCGGCGGTGCGGGCAGCGGCGGCGATCGCCACCAGTTCATCGAGGTAGGCGTGAACGACCTCTCCGTTGCCAAGCGGCAGCTTGCGCGTCACCAGATCGATGGCCTGGATGCCATTGGTACCCTCGTAGATCGGCGCGATGCGCGCATCGCGGTAGAGGGCGGCGGCTCCCGTCTCCTCGATGAAGCCCATGCCGCCATGCACCTGCACACCGAGCGAGGCGACCTCGACCCCGACATCGGTGGAAAACGCCTTGGCAAGCGGGGTCAGAAGATTGGCGCGCTCGCGCCAGTATCCGGCCTCGCCGCCGCGCGCCACCCGGCCCATGTCGATGGCAAAGGCGCAGGCGTAGCAGATGCCGCGCGCCATCTGCGTCAGCGCCTTCATGGTCAGGAGATTGCGCTGCACGTCCGGGTGATGGACGATGGGGGCCATACCCTCGCCGGCATGATCCGCCGCCTTGCCCTGCCGACGCTCATTGGCGTAGGCGAGCGCCTTCTGGGTCGCCGCCTCGGCAAGCGCCATGCCCTGGATGCCGACGGCAAGGCGCGCGTTGTTCATCATGGTGAACATGCAGGCGAGCCCCTTGTTCTCCTCGCCGATCAGCCAGCCGACGGCGCCGGGCTCGGCTCCCCCGAAGCCGTCGCCATAGATCATGGTGCAGGTGGGCGAACCGTGGATGCCGAGCTTGCGCTCAAGCCCGGAACAGAACACGTCGTTGCGCCGTCCTAGCGATCCGTCGTCGTTGACGAGGAATTTCGGCACCAGGAACAGCGAAATGCCGCGCGTGCCGGCCGGCGCGTCGGGAAGCCGCGCCAGCACCAGATGCACGATGTTGTCGGAAAAATCCTGTTCACCATAGGTGATGAATATCTTCTGGCCGAACAGGCGATAGGTGCCGTCGCCGGCCGGCTCAGCGCGGGTGCGCAGCGCGCCGACATCCGAACCCGCCTGCGGTTCCGTCAGGTTCATGGTGCCCATCCATTCGCCGGACACCAGCTTAGCCAGGTATTTTGCCTTCAGGTCTTCCGTGGCGTGCTTGTCCAGCGCCTCGATCGCCCCCATCGTCAGCATCGGGCCGAGACCGAAGGCCATCGCAGCGGAATTCCACATTTCCTGCGCGGCCATCGCCAACTGGGTCGGCAGCGCCTGCCCGCCATAGGCTTCCGGGCCGGACAGCGCGTTCCAGCCGGCATCGACCCAGCGCCGGTAAAGTTCCTTCCAGCCCGGCGGCGTCGTCACCTTGCCGTCCTTCAAAAGTGCCCCGTGTTCGTCGCCGGCCTTGGCCAGCGGCGCGATTTCCTCCGAGGCGAAACGGCCCGCCTCGCCCAGCACGGCATCGACCAAATCGCTACCGAGATCGCCGAACAACCCGGCCTCGAGCGCCTCCTCCAGTCCGGCAACATGCTTCAGGGTAAAGGCGATTTCCTCGACCGGCGCACGATACATGCCGCTTTCTCCAGATTTGCAACCCGGCTGCTATTGCGCCGCGCGGACGGCGAGGCCACGGGTCATTCGATTCCCTACGTTTGACGTACACGTCAAATCTTGTCACGCGGATTCTTGCCGGCAGCGAGACTGGCCGGCGGAATCAAAACGTTAACCATAAGCGTTCAGGATCGGCGCAACGTACCGTTGTGGGTGCCTGCGAGGTTCGGGGCTTGAAGCAGAGGGCGCGATCCCTTTTATGCGCGGCATTGACCGCCTTCGCCGGCGCGGCGGTCGCGACCGGTGCTGCCGCCTCCGATTTTTCCGAGCCGTGGAAAAGGCCGGATCGGGCGCTGGTCATCGACGCCTACGAATACAACCCGATCGACTGGGCGGCGCTCGCCACCGACAAGCGCATCACCGGCTTCATCGCCAAAGCGTCGGACGGGCTGCCGCCGCCCTATTTCTGTGCCGGCGACGAAACGGCGTTCCGGCTGTGCAAGGCGCTGTGGAAACGCCATGCGGTAGCGCGCGAGCTTTTCCACACGCGCAAGGCGATGGCCGGCATGCTGGGACTGAAATGGGGCGCCTACCACCTCGCCCGACCGGGAAACCCGGTGGAACAGGCCGACAACTTCATCGACTTCGCCGAGCCCGGACCGGACGACCTCATCGCCCTCGACATCGAGGACAATAACCCGGAAAAGTGGATGTCGCTGGAGGATGCAGAGGAATTCGTGCGGCAAATTCGCCGCCGCGTCGGGCGTTTTCCCGTGCTCTACACCAACGGCATGACTGCCCGGCACATTGCCGAAAACCGCCTGCGCTACCCGCTGCTGTCGCGCCTGCGGCTCTGGTACGCGCGCTACAAGCCGGAAATCGACGTGCATTTCCCGATGGGCAACTGGCAAAGCTACACGCTGTGGCAGTTCTCCGCGCAGGCCAATTGCGGCCGCGTGCATTGTCCCTACCGGGTCGCCGGCACGCCCAGCGACATCGACGTCAACGTAGCCCCGATGTCGGCCGAGGAACTGCGCGGGCAATGGCCGTTCGGCGGGCTGGTGGACGCGCCGGCCGAGATGCTGGCCAGCATCCCGCTGCCGATCCCGAGGGAAGCGGCGCTCAACGGCGGCGTTTCCCTGACCTACGTCGCCGTGGCGCCGACGCCTAGTTTCGGCGAACTCATGGCGGCGCTTCGCCAGCGTTGGAACGCCTTCCGCAGCGACTGGGCGATGGCCGTGGCGCAATCGCCGGCGCAGGCGATGATCCAATACGCAACGGCGAAGCTGGAAGGGCCGCCGCCGGAACTGATGCTGGCGACATCATCGGAGCCGGGTATCGATCCCGTCGCCACCGGGTCGATCGGCCCGGGATACGGCCCGCGCTAGGTTCCGACCTGCTCCCGCTCGACCGCCCGCCAGCCGATATCGCGGCGGCAAAAGCCCCGCGGCCAGTCGATGCTGTCGACGGCCTGGTAGGCCCGCTCCTGGGCCGCACCCACCGTCGCCCCGATGGCGGTGACGTTGAGCACGCGCCCGCCATCGGCGACCAGCGCGCCGTCCTTCAGCGCCGTGCCCGCATGGAATATCTCGACATCCTCGCCCGACACTTCGTCAACGCCCCGGATGGGCGAGCCTTTTTCCGGCGTGCCGGGATAGCCCTTCGCAGCCATCACCACCGTCAGCGCCGCCTCGTCGCTCCAGCGCACCGACATGTGGCCAAGTTGGCCGTCGACGGCGGCGTTGAGCAGCACGAGAAGGTCGTCCTTCAGCCGCATCATCAGCACCTGGCATTCCGGATCGCCGAAGCGGACGTTGTATTCGATCAGCTTCGGCCCCTGCTCGGTGATCATCAGGCCGGCGAACAGCACGCCGGAAAACGGCATGCCCATCTCGGCCATGCCGCGCATGGTCGGTTCGACAATCTCGTGCATGGTAGCCTCGACCATGGCCGGGCTCATCACCGGCGCCGGCGAATAGGCGCCCATGCCGCCGGTGTTCGGGCCGGTATCGCCCTCGCCCACCCGCTTATGGTCCTGCGCGGTGCCGAAGGGCAGCGCCGTCGTGCCGTCGCACAGGCAGAAGAAACTGGCCTCCTCGCCGGTCAGGAATTCCTCGACTACCACTTCCGCCCCGGCGCTGCCGAACGAGCCGTCGAAGCAGGCTTCCAGCGCGGCCAGCGCCTCGGCCATGGTCATGGCGACGGTGACGCCCTTGCCGGCTGCCAGTCCGTCCGCCTTGATGACGATCGGCGCGCCGGTCTTCTCGACATAGGCTCTCGCCGGCTCCAGCCGGTCGAAACGGCCATAGGCGGCGGTGGGAATGGCGTAGCGGGCGCATAGGTCCTTGGTGAAACCCTTGGAGCCCTCGAGTTGGGCCGCCGCACGCGACGGGCCGAAGACGCGGATGCCGGCGGCGCGCAGGTCGTCGGCCAGCCCCGCCACCAGCGGCGCCTCCGGCCCGACAACGACGAGGCCGATTTCCTTTTCCCGGCAAAAGGCGGCAACGGCCGAATGATCGGCCACGTCGAGCGTCACCAGTTCCGCCTCGCGGGCGATGCCCGGATTACCGGGGGCCGCATACAGCTTCGTCAACATCGGCGAGGCCGCCAGTTTCCACGCCAGCGCATGTTCGCGGCCGCCGGAACCAAGGAGAAGTACGTTCATGGGTATGTCCTCACGGTCATCAACCGAAGAACACCCGGTATTTGCCTGTCGGTGCGGGGTCAAGCCACGGTCGCCCCGATAAAGAACTAATCTCCGGCTTGACGCGGTGCTGCGGCGCTGCCACTCCACCGGCATGGAAACCATACAGTCGAAAGCCTCGCAGGGACGGGTTGCCGACGCACCCAGCGGCCACTGGGTCTACCGGGCGCTGCCGCGGTGGCTATGGCCCTACGCCCAGCTTGCCCGCTGGGACCGGCCGATCGGCTGGCAACTGCTGTTGTGGCCCTGCTGGTGGTCGGCGGCGCTGGCCGCGAGCGCCTATGCGCGGCCGGGCGATTCGCTGCCGTCGCTATTGCCGACGCCGTGGACGCTCATCCTGTTCCTGGTCGGTGCGATCGCCATGCGCGGCGCCGGCTGCACCTACAACGACATCGTCGACGAGGGCATCGATTCCGAGGTCGAGCGTACCCGCTCGCGCCCGCTGCCTTCCGGCCAGGTCAGCCGCCGTCAGGCCTGGACCTTTCTGGTCATGCAAGCGCTCGTCGGCCTTGCGGTCCTTTCCCAGTTCGAAAGCTTCACCATCGGCCTCGGCATTTCCTCGCTGGCGATCGTCGCCGTCTACCCGTTCGCAAAAAGAGTCACCAACTGGCCGCAACTCGTTCTCGGCCTTGCCTTTTCCTGGGGCGCGCTGATGGGCTGGTCGAACGAGTTCGGCGACATCGACGGGCCGGCCGTGCTTCTCTACATCGGCTCGGTGATGTGGACGATCGGCTACGACACCATCTATGCGCATCAGGACAAGGAGGACGACGCCATCGTCGGCGTGCGCTCCACCGCGCGCCTGTTCGGCGACAACACCAAGTCATGGCTGGTCGGGCTCTATGCCGGCACGCTGATGTGCTTCGCCGCCGCCTTCGCCATCGCCCAGGCGCCGGTGGTGGCGCTGGCCGGGCTGTTCGCCGCCGGCGCGCACATGGCGCGCCAGATCCTGGTGCTCGACATCGATAACCCGGACCAGTGCCTTAAGCTGTTCAAGTCGAACAACCAGGTCGGCTGGCTGATCTTCCTCGGCCTGCTGGGCGGCGCCGTATGGGTGGCGCTGAAGCCGCTGGTGTGAACTCTGACGCCGGCCGCGATCTGCTTCTTCTTGCAGACTTCGGACCGCTCAGTTCCGGGCGATGATTTCCTCGCCGCGGACGACCAGCCTCAGGCCGAGGTCGCCGGGGCTGCGGCGGGCGAGAAAGCGGGGGCGGCGCATGGTCGACACCCGGCCCTTGCGGCGTTCTCGCGGCGGCAACGCCTTGATGGCGGCTCCGAGCGATTCCTCCAGCGTGCGGGGAACGCCGTCCGCCTCGATCAACAGCATCGGCAGCCGGTAGGCGTCGGCCCAGGCGCGCCAGTCGGCGGCGATATCGGCAAGGTCGTCGGCGACCAGAAGCGGCACCGACAGCATCGGGTCCTGATGCAGCAATTCCAGTGTCACCGTGACGTTGCCGTCGGAGTCTTCCATGGCCCGGGCGGCGACGCCGCGAAAGGCCATGGGCGGCAAGGCGATGGTCGCCCGCAGGCCGCTCATCTCCAGCATGCGATGCACCACCGCGCCGCGCTGGTCGATGGTGAAGGTCACGTCGCCAAAGGCGTCGTTGGTGGCGTAGCTTACCACTTGCGGCAAACGAAAGGGGTCGAGGCGCATGTTGCGCCCCGCCCAGACTGGCTTCAGTCCGGTGTTCATACGTTGCTTTCCCTGTCTCTCCTGAGAGCCGGTTTTCCGGTCCCTCCGGGCCAGTTTTCCCGGCCTCGTTATGGAAAGAGCCTAGCGCGCGGTCCTTACCGGCGCGCTTAAGAAAGTCGGTTAAATTTTGCTGATCTCGCGAATGGTTATCGGATTGCCACCACGGGCGGCGACAACAAGGGTCAGATGACCTTGCCCGGATTCATGATGCCGGCGGGGTCGAAGGCCGCCTTTACCCGGCGCATCAGGTCGATCGCCATCGGCGGCGCGGTGGCGATCAGTTCATCGCGCTTCAACTGGCCGATGCCATGTTCGGCCGAGATCGAGCCGCCGAGCGAACGCACCACGTCATGCACGGCGTGGTTCATCGGCGGATAAAGCGCCAGGAAAGCCGCGTCGTCGGCGCCGACCGGCCTGGTGATGTTATAGTGCAGGTTGCCGTCGCCCATATGGCCGAAGCAGACGGGGCGCGCGCCGGGGCTCACCGCCTCCACGGCCTTCGCCGCCTGCTCGATGAATACGGGAATGGAGGCGATGGGCACGGAAATGTCATGCTTGATCGAAGCGCCTTCGAGCTTCTGCGATTCCGGCAGCATCTCGCGGAAATTCCAGAATGCGTTGGCCTGCCCGATCGAGGCCGAAACCACCGCATCGCCGACCGTGCCCGCCTCAAGGCCGACCGAAAGAATGTCCTCGACCAACCCCCTTGCATCCTCGGCCGAGCGGCCCGAGGAAATCTCCATCAGCACATACCACGGCCAGTTGTCGGCCAGCGGGCGCACCACGCCCGGCGCGTGCTTCAGCGCGAAGTCATAGGGCCGCTGTTCCATCAGTTCGAAGGCGGTGAGGCTCGCCCCGGCGCGATCCATCGCCAGCGAGAACAGGTCGAGCGCGGCCATGGCCGACCCGAGGCCGACGAACGCCACCTCGCGGCCGCGCGGCTTGGGAAACAGCTTCAGCACGGCCGCCGTGATGATGCCGAGCGTGCCCTCCGCCCCGATGAACAGGTTCTTCAGATCGTAGCCGGTATTGTCCTTCTTCAGCTTGCGCAGGTCGTCGAACACCTCGCCGGTCGGCAATACGACCTCCACCCCCAGGCAAAGCTCGCGCGCATTGCCGTAGGCCAGCACGCCGGTGCCGCCGGCGTTGGAGGAAAGATTGCCTCCGATCTGGCAGGACCCCTGCGAGGCGAGCGACAGCGGGAACAGCCGGTCCACCGCGTCGGCGGCGTCGTGCAGGTTCTGCAGGATGACGCCGGCCTCCGCCGTCACCGTGTTCGACAACACATCGATCTCGCGGATGCGGTTCAGTCGCGACAGCGACAGGATCACCTCGCGCCCGGAGGCATCGGGCATCTGCCCGCCGACCAGCCCGGTATTGCCGCTTTGCGGGACGATGGGCGTCCCGGTTTCGCTCGCCAGCCGCATGATGCGGCCGACTTCCCCGACGCTGCCCGGCCGCAGCACCAGCGACGTGCTGCCATGCCACAGGCCTCGCGGCTCGACGAGGTAGCCGGCGATGTCGCCCTGATCGCGCAAGGCATGGCTGTCGCCGACGATGGCGGCGAAACGGTCGATCAGGGAAGGGTCGAGGGAGTGCGAGGTCATGGCGTGGCCTATGATGCAGCCGGAAGCGCGTCGCGGGGTGCCGCGGCGCGTCCCAGGCGGTCGTTGATCGCCTCGCCCAGCCCCTCGTCGGGAACCGGCTCGACGACGATGGTGGCTGCGCCGCTGGCGTCCAGTTCCCGCAGGTAGGCGAACAGGTTGCTCGCCGCTTCCCGCAGGTCGCCGGTCTGCGAAAGGTTGCGGATTGCAGCCGCTTCGCGCCAGCCCTGCGCCCGCACCGGGCCGAAGGCGAGCAGCGCCTCGCCCCTGCCGACGCTGCCGGCATTGAGGCGCACCGCAGCCCCCGGCGCGTAATGCGAGGCCATCATGCCCGGCGCCTGGATGCCGCCGGACCCGCCCCGGACCGGCCGGATGCCGACGGCCGCCTCGACGTCGGCGGCGGTGACGGCGCCCGGCCGCAGCAGCCGCACGGTCCGGCCCTCGACCTTGAGGATCGTCGATTCCAGCCCGACCATCGTCGCGCCGCCATCCACGACCAGCTTTATCCTGTCGCCGAGCGAGGCTGCGACCGCCGCCGCGCTGGTCGGGCTGATGCGGCCCGACGCATTGGCGCTGGGGGCGGCGAGCGGCCGGCCGAAGCGGGCGATCAGCTTCGCACCGAAGCCGCGCGGCATGCGCAGGGCGATGGTTTCGAGCCC
The DNA here is from genome assembly GCA_049650385.1 of Mesorhizobium sp. Taxonomy (GTDB): domain Bacteria; phylum Pseudomonadota; class Alphaproteobacteria; order Rhizobiales; family Rhizobiaceae; genus Mesorhizobium. Next base: position 96,190 of record JBASAA010000031.1, on the reverse strand, counting down.
CGCCGCCGCCAGCGGGTGAATGCCCGCCCCGGGCCGAAGCGGCAGCACCAGCGTCAGCGGGCCGGGCCAGAATTTTTCGGCGAGCCTGCGCGACAGCGGGTCGAAAACGCCGATGCGTTCGGCCATGGCGAGGTCGCAGACATGGGCGATCAGCGGGTTGAAGCGCGGCCGGCCCTTGGCCTCGAAGATACGGGCCACGGCGGCGCCGTTGGTCGCGTCGCCCGCCAGGCCGTAGACCGTCTCGGTTGGAAAGGCGACCACCTCGCCGGCCTCGAGCAGGGCCAGCGCCTGCTCCGTTGCCTCATCCGCTCCAACGATCTCGACCAAGACAGCACACCTTTCCGGGGCCTCGGCCCCACAATGGCGGTGCTATAACGCCATCGTCCCCGCCGCAAGCGCGCGTTGGCGAATTATAAAGCCCTGAAGTGCTACCCATCGAAGCAAAGCAGCATCGACGTCCGGAAATATGGGCGCCGGAAGCGGGGGTTGTTCGTGTTCGTGCGCATTCCTGGAATGCTGGCCCTGGCAGCCACGCTGACGGCGGGGTCGGCCAGCGCCTCGTCCTTCGTGGTCATGGATAGATCTTTGCCGGCGGCAACACCGTCCATTGTCACGCTCGGCACGCCCGCCCCGCAAACACCGTCGATCATCGCCATGGGTGAGCCCTTGCCGGCCGTCGCGAACGAGAAGGTCGCAGCCATTCCATCGAAACGTAGGCCTGGCCCTGCCCTGGCCCCACTGGTCATCCGGGGCGGCGTCGCCGGCAGCGCTTTTGCACCAGCCCGGCCGGCGGAGAAAACGGCCGAGCCCGCCGCGACTGCCCAGCCGAACGAACGGGCTTCGGCCACCCAAAGCGACCCCGCCAGTCAGCCGGCAGCGTCCGATGCGCCGCCCGCCTACGTGCCGCCGAACGGCTACGGCAAGCACCGGCCTCAATAACGCGGCCGGCGGGGGTGATGTGCCTCAGCCGGCGATCCTGGAAAAATCCGCGACCTGGTCGGTGGCGGCGCGGATGCGCGAAAGCAATGCCAGCCGGTTTGCCCGCACCGCCGCATCGTCGTCGTTGACGAGCACTTTTTCGAAGAATGAATCGACCGGCTCACGTAAGACGCTAAGCGCCAGCATGGCAGCGGAAAAGTCTTCGTTCTCTATCGCTTGCGCGGCCTGGCTCTCAGCCTGATTCACCGCCGAAAACAGGTTCTTCTCCGCCTCTTCCCTGAACAGCGAGGGCTCGACGGAGGCAGCGATGGCGGTGCCCTTCTTCTCCTCGGCGGCCAAGATGTTGGCCGCGCGCTTGGTGCCGGCGAGCAGGTTCTTGCCGTCGTCCGTATCGAGGAATTTTCCGAGAGCCTCGACGCGACGGACAATTGTAAGAAGGTCGTCGGCCTCAGGCGTGATCACCGCATCGATCAGATCATGCCGCGCACCCTGATCACGGAGGTAAACTTTCAGGCGATCGCGGAAGAACGAGAGGAGGTCGGAAAGATCGGCCTTGGCCTTCACAACGAGATATTCTTTCTGGCCTTCCTCAAATCCTCGATCGTACGCCTTCAACACCCCGTCGACGGTCTCGCTCGACAAGGTATTCCTCAGAGCGTCAAAATGAGCCCTATGAAAAGCGGCGTTACGTTTCGTCAAGCCAAAGGAGATCATGCCATGACTAAAGAAAGCTGTCTCTAGAATACCCCAACGCACCCCGTTCTCGACCAATATCCGCACTACGCCCAGCGCGGCCCTGCGCAACGCGAACGGGTCCTTGGAGCCGGTCGGCTTTTCGTCGATGGCCCAGAAGCCGACCAGCGTGTCGAGTTTGTCGGCGAGCGCCACCGCGATCGAAACCGGATCAGCGGGCACGCGGTCGGACGGGCCCTGCGGCTTGTAGTGATCCTCGACGGCCGCCGCGACCGAGGCGTGCTCGCCCTGCAACAGCGCGTATTTGCGGCCCATCGCGCCTTGCAGTTCCGGGAACTCGCCGACAATCTCGGTCTGCAGGTCGGCCTTGGCCAGCACCGCCGCGCGCTCGGCCAGGTCGGGATCGGCGCCGACGACCGGCGCCAGTTCGCGCGCCAGCCGGCGAATGCGCTCGACGCGCTCGCCTTGCGTGCCCAGCTTGGCGTGGAAGGTGACGTTCAGATGGTCGAGGCGCGCCATGCGCTGGTCAAGCGGCTTTTTCAGGTCCAGCCCGAACTTTTCCGCCGACGCCGCCAACTGGCCGAGGTCGGGCAGGTCGGCCTGGTCGGTCTTCCAGAAATGCACGGCGTCGGAAAGCCGGGCGCGCACCACCTTGCCGTTGCCGCGCGCGATTTCCCGGCCGCCGTCTTTCGCTTCGATATTGGAGACGAGGATGAAGCGGTTGGACAGGTTTTCGCCCTCGCCCTGCGGGCGGGTGACGAAGCACTTCTGGTTGGCGCGGATGGTGAGCCGGATGACTTCGGCGGGGATCGCCAGAAATTCCTTTTCGAACTCGCCCGTCAGCACAACCGGCCATTCCACCAGCCCGGCGACCTCGTCCAGCAGGCCCTCGTCCTCGACCAGGTCGAGGCCGCTGGCGAAGGCGAGGTTCTTCGCGTCCGACAGGATGATCTCCTTTCGCCGGTCCGCGTCGAGCACGACCCTGGCGGCCTCCAGCTTCGCCGCGTAGTCCTCGAAGCGCTTGACGTTGATCGCCTCCGGCGCGTGGAAGCGATGACCGTAGGTGACGTTGCCGGCGCGGATGCCCGCCACCTCGAAATCGACCACGACCGGTTCCTCGGTCTCGGGGCCGAAGGTGCACAGGATCGATTGCAGCGGCCGCACCCAGTGCAGCGCGTCGCCGCCGCAGCCTTCCGTCTGGCCGTAACGCATCCCCTTGGGGCCGGACGCCGCGCCCCAGCGCATCGACTTCGGCCACGGGAAGCCCCGGATGATGCCGGGCATCAGGCCGGCGATGATCTCCTCGGCCGCCCTGCCCGGCTTCGAGATGCGGGCAACGTAGAAATCGCCCTTCTTCGGGTCGGTATGGACCTGCGCCTCATAGATCGAGGCCAGCCCCGCCGAGCGAAGAAAACCCTGGATCGCCTGCTCCGGCGCCTTGGTCGAAGGACCCTTGCGCTCCTCGTGGATGTCTTTCGAGCGGGCGCTGACGCCGCGTATGTCGAGCACCAGCCGGCGCGGCGTGAAATAGTCGCGCGCCGCCTCGTAGAGCAGGCCGGCCTCGACCAGCCCGTCAGTCACCAGTTTCTTTAGGTCGGCAGCGGCTTTCCGCTGCATGCGAGCCGGTATTTCCTCGGAGCGGAGTTCAAGCAGAAGATCGGGCATCAGAGTTGTTCCACCCGCATGCTGTTTTCCTGATTGCGCGTCCTCGCGCCTTCGGCGCTGCGGTCGCGCGGCGGCGCCGGTATTTCCCCGGAGCGGAGTTCAAGCAGAAGATCGGGCATTCACGCGGCCTCCCCGACAAGCGAAAAGCCGCCGGCCTCGGTAAGCAGGAACGCCTCGCCGCAGGCCTTGGCCAGGTTGCGCACGCGCAGGATATAGCTTTGCCGCTCCGTCACCGAAATGACGCCGCGCGCGTCGAGCAGGTTGAAGCAGTGCGAAGCCTTGATGCACTGGTCATAGGCCGGCAGCACCATACGGTGCGCCCCGCCATCCGTCGGCGCGCCGGCAGCAAGCAGCGCAACGCATTCCTTTTCCGCATCGATGAAATGCCGGTGCAGGACGGCGGTATCGGCGAACTCGAAGTTGAAGCGCGAATATTCCTGCTCGGCCTGCAGGAAGACGTCGCCATAGGTGACCTTGCCTTCTCCCTCGCGGCCGTTGAAGTTGAGGTCGTAGACATTGTCGACGCCCTGCACATACATGGCCAGACGCTCCAGCCCGTAGGTGAGTTCGCCCGCGACCGGCGAGCACTCGATGCCGCAGACCTGCTGGAAATAGGTGAACTGCGAGACTTCCATGCCGTCGCACCAGCACTCCCAGCCCAGCCCCCAGGCGCCCAGCGTCGGGCTTTCCCAGTCGTCCTCGACAAAACGGATGTCGTGCAGCAGCGGATCGACGCCGATCGCCGCCAGCGAACCCAGATAGAGTTCCTGCAGGTTTTCCGGATTGGGCTTCAGGATCACCTGGTACTGGTAGTAATGCTGCAGCCGGTTGGGGTTTTCGCCGTAGCGGCCGTCCTTCGGGCGGCGCGAAGGCTGCACATAGGCGGCGTTCCACGCCTTCGGCCCCAGCGCGCGCAGGGTCGTCGCCGGGTGGAAGGTGCCGGCGCCTACTTCCATGTCGTAGGGTTGCAGGACGACGCAGCCATAATTGGCCCAGTAGTCGTGCAGCGTAAGGATCAGCCCCTGGAACGAACGGCTGGGGTGCATATGGGCGGGAAGGTCGACGCTCACGGAACAGGCCTCGGCGGCAATGGCGGGATGGGGCTTTCCCTAGTGCCCCGCATGGGGTGCGTCAAGGCAAAGGCGGGCGCCCGCGCTCTCATCGATCCTTAACGGAATCCCCGTAGACTTCCGGGCCTGACCTCGAAGTGGCCATGGCAACCATGCGTGAGACCTATGCTTGAAGCCCTGATTTTCGTCGTTTTCCCTTTCTGCATGGTGTTTGCCGCGCTGTCCGACATGCTGTCGATGACGATCGCCAACCGGGTTCCGCTGCTGCTCATCGCCGTTTTCGCGGTGGTGGCTCCCATGACGGGCATGGAATGGTCCACCTATGGCATGCACTTCGCCGCCGGCGCGATGGTCCTGTGCGCCACCTTCGCGCTGTTCGCCATCGGCGGCATGGGCGGCGGCGACGCCAAGCTGATGGCCGCGACGGCGCTGTGGATGGGATTCAACATCCATCTGGTTGAATATCTGATTGTCGCGACGGTTCTCGGCGGCCTGCTCACGCTCGGCATCCTGCTTTATCGCGGGTCGGTACTGGCCATGTTCACGCGCTACAACCAGTTTCTCCAGCATTTCGCCGACGAGACCAACGGCATCCCTTACGGTATCGCGCTGGGGATCGGCGGCCTGATCACCTATCCGGACTCGCCGCTGATGGCCTGGGCACTGGCCCGGCTTGCTTCCTGACGGGTGTTAAAGGCTCCCTGTCCTCGTTCATCTTAAGTTAATCACGATCATAAGCATTGTATTAACCTTAATTTGACGATTGCGACCGCAATGTCGCTCCCGGCTAGGTGGTTTGCCAGGGGCGAGGTTCGGACAGATGGCAGCATCCCGATTGATTATTCTGGGCGTAGCGGTCGCCGCCGCGGGCGGTGCCGGTTATGTAGCAAAGAACATGGCGGCGCTTGCCCCGCCAGAAGTAGTGGTAAATCCGGGACCGCAAGCGCCGGCAATCGCGCTGCAGGACGTACTCGTCCTTTCCGGCGACGTGCCGATGGGCGAGATGCTCGGCAGGAACATCGCCTGGCAGGCCTGGCCATCCGACGGCATCAACGCCAATTTCATCACCCGCGCCACCGCGCCTGACGCACTCGAAAAGCTGAAGGATTCGGTGGCCCGCATGCCGATGTACGCCGGTGAGCCGCTGCGGCGCTCCAAGCTGGTCGGCGAGGGCCAGAGCTTCATGTCGTCGATCCTGCCTTCGGGCAGCCGCGCCGTGGCTACTTCGATCGCTGCCGACACCTCGGCTGGCGGCTTCATCCTTCCCAATGATTTCGTCGACGTCATTATGACGCGCCGGGCCGACGCTTCCTCCGGCGGCACCGGCTTCTCCACCGAGACGATCCTGAAAAACATCCGTGTGCTGGCAATCGACCAGACCATCCAGGAAGACGAGGAAGGCAAGAAGACCAGGGTCGGCCAGACGGCGACGCTGGAGCTCACGCCGCAGCAGGCCGAGATCATCACCGTGGCGCAGCAGATGGCCGATCGCCTGACGCTTTCGCTTCGCTCGATCAAGGACACCCAGGAGAAGATCACCGACGAGGCCGACTACCTGGTGTCCGGCAACGGCCGGCGCGGAACCATACGGCTGATCAAGTCCGGCGAAGTCTCCGAAGTAGGGGCAAGGAAATGAAGTCGACCAGAAAACTGCCGGTGCTCGTCGCCGTTGCCGCCAGCCTTTCCTTCGTCGGAGCCTTCCCGCAGGGCGTCGGCGTGGCGAATGCCGGCAACGCCCAGGTCACCGCTTCGAGGGCAACCCAGCGGGTAAAGCTCGGGCTCAACAAGTCGGTGGTCATCGACCTGCCGAGCGACGCCTACGACATCCTCGTGGCCAACCCAGCGGTCGCCGACGCGGTGACGCGCACGGCGCGGCGCATCTACCTATTCGGCAAATCGGTCGGCGAGACCAACATCTTCGTCTTCGGCGCCAACGGCGAGCAGATCGTCAGCCTCGACCTCGCGGTGGAGCGCGACGTCGCCGGGCTCGACGCCTATATCAAGCGCTTCATCCCGACTTCGGACGTGCGGGTCGAACTGCTCAACGACAACGTGGTGCTGACCGGCACGGTCGACACGCCGCTCGACGCCAAGCGGGCGGAAGAACTGGCGACCATCTTCGTCTCCGGCGGCGAGGCCACGACCGGCCAGTACGCGCAGACGGCGGCCGGCGGGTCGGCGCAGAGCGGGGTCGACATCAACAACCCCGATTCCCAGCGCCGCACCTCGCAGATCGTCAACCTGATCCAGATCGTCGGCGAGGACCAGGTGACGCTCAAGGTGACGGTGGCCGAAGTCAGCCGCAACGTCATGAAGCAGCTCGGCGTCAAGCTCATCGGCCAGGCCGACGGCATCAAGTTCAACGCCTTCGATCCGAGCAACCTGTTGCAGGCCGGGACCAGCGGCTCGGGAGTGGGCGGCGCGAGCTACCTCGCCGGCACGCTCAACGCCATGGAGCAGTCCGGCGTCATGAAGACGCTCGCCGAGCCGACGCTGAGCGCGGTCTCCGGCGAGAAGGCGACCTTCAGGGTCGGCGGCGACTACAAGTTCCGCACCCTTCAGATCAACAACGGAACCACCGTCTCCGGCATCGACTCGATCGAATACGGCATCGGCCTCGAATTCCAGCCGGTGGTGCTTTCGGCCGGCCGTATCAGCCTCAAGGTCAGGACCTCGGTTTCCGAACCGACCACGAATCCGAGCGGGCAGGAAGTGGACGGGGCCATCCTGTCGCTGCGCAAGCGCCTCGCCGACACCACCGTCGAACTGCCTTCCGGCGGATCGATGATGATCGCCGGCCTCGTCAACGACAACGTCCGCCAGACCCTCGACGCGGTGCCCGGCCTGTCCAAGATCCCGGTGCTCGGCACCCTGTTCCGTTCCCGCGAGTTCGTGCGCAACGAGACCGAACTCGTCATCATCGTCACGCCCTATCTGGCGCGGCCGGTGGCACGCAACGACCTGGCCAGGCCCGACGACAACTTCAATCCGCCGAGCGACGGCGCAGGCATGTTCCTCGGGCGCGTCAACCGCGTCTACGGAACCATGAAGACGGACAAGCCCAACGGCCGCTATCACGGCGTCGTCGGCTTCATCTACAAGTAAGCGGGGAGCGGGGATCATGTCTTCTCAGTCGACACTCGAAGCCAGAAACAACACCGCGGCCGGTTCCGGCAGCCGTTCACGAGCGAGGCTCGCCGTCGTCCCGGTGCTGGCGGCCGTCGCCATCGGCCTGCTGGCCGGCTGCGCCAACCGCGACTCGGTCACGGTCGGCTCCATTCCGGACGACTACCGCACCAACCATCCGATCGTCATTTCCGAGAAGAACGAGACGCTCGATCTTCCCGTCGCCGCAAGCGCGCGCGGCATCACCCAGTCGCAGCGCGTCACGCTGCTCGGGTTCCTCGACGGCTACGACAAGGGTGCGGCCCCTACCCTGACCATTCTCGCGCCCTCCGGCTCGGCCAACGAGGCCGCCGCCGCCGCCGCGGCCCGCGATTTCGCCCGCGTGGCGACGCGGAACGGCATCCATTCCAGCCGCATCGCCATGGCTTCCTATCAGGCGGACCCGACCGAGGTTTCGGCCCCGATCCGCGTCTCCTACGCCAGGCTCAGGGCGCATACCGACAAATGCGGCCGCTGGCCCGAAGACATCGCCGACACGACGGAAAACAAGCATTACGCCAATTTCGGATGCGCCTACCAGAACAACCTGGCGGCGCAACTGGCCAACCCCACCGATCTGCTCGGGCCGCGCAAGCAGTCCTCGATCGACGCGGCCAACCGCAGCAGGGTGATCAACGACTACCGCACCGGCGGCAACGGCGTGACGGCAGGGGAAGTCAACTACTGAGCGGCGCCTTTCACGGAAAGAGCATGACGATGAGCAATCTGGCTTACGATACCGGCCTCGACGGCGCCGACACCGCGCATCAGGACATTTCGGCGATGCAGGCCGTGCGGCCGATCCCGCGCATTTCGATCCAGGCGTTCTGCGAGACCGACGGTGTCGCCGGGCCGATCGAGCGAGCCGGCGAGGACCGGCGCATGGCGCGCGCGCACCTCAAGGTGCATATGGGCGGCATCCCGACCGCGATCGAGTTCTACCAGTCGGCGCCGACGCCCAACCTGATCATTCTGGAATCGCGCGCGGAACCGAAACAGTTGCTGGAACAGCTTTACCAGCTTTCCGAACATTGCGACCCGACCTCGAAGGTGGTGGTGATCGGCCACTACAACGACGTCGGCCTCTACCGGGAACTGATCCGCTCCGGCATTTCCGAATATGTGATCGCGCCGATCTCGATGGCCGACATCGTCAGCGTCATCTCCTCGATCTTCGTTGACCCGGAAGCCGAACCGATCGGGCGTTCGCTCGCCTTCATCGGCGCCAAGGGCGGCGTCGGCTCCTCCACCATCGCCCACAACGTCGCCTGGACGATGTCGTCGCTGTTCAAGTCCGAAGTGGTCGTGGCCGACCTCGACCTCGCCTTCGGCACCGCCAACATCAATTTCGACCAGGACCCGGCGCAAGGCATGGCCGAGGCCGTGTTCTCGCCCGAACGCATCGACGAGGTCTATCTCGACCGGTTGCTGGCCCAGTGCGCGGAAAACCTGTCGCTGCTGGCCGCCCCCTCGACGCTCGACCGCGTCTATGACTTCGATGCCGAAGCCTTCACGCACATCATCGACACGGCGCAGCGGACGGCACCCGTGCTGGTGCTCGACGTCCCGCATGCCTGGACCGGCTGGACCAGGAACACGCTGACCAAGGCCGACGACGTCATCATCACGGCGACACCGGAACTGGCCAACCTGCGCAATGCCAAGAACATGGTCGACATGCTGAAGCGTCTGCGGCCCAACGACCCGCCGCCGAAGCTTATCATCAACCAGGCCGGCATGCCGAAACGGCCGGAGATATCGGCGGACGATTTCGCCGAACCGCTCGGCCTTACGCCGATGGCGATCATCCCGTTCGACCCGCTTCTGTTCGGCAATGCCTCCAACAACGGGCGCATGCTGGGTGAAATGGACGCCAAAAGCCCCATCGTGGCTTCAATCGGCGAGATCGCCCATGTGCTGACCGGGCGAAGCGACGTCAAGACGAAGAAAAAGGCCACGCTGGGCTCCCTGCTCGAAAAGCTCAAGCGGGCCAAGAAGTAAGCGTTCACGCGAGATTGGGTATCAGTCATGTTCGGCAAAAGAGGCAGTGACGACGGCAGCCGGCCCATCCCGGAGGTTCGCCAGCCCGTGCCCGCGCCACCGGCACCGGCCGGTGCGACGGTGACGGAGACGGCCGTCCTTTCCCAGACCTCGGCCTCGGCGATGCCGCCGCCGCGCCGCACCCTGGAAGCGCCGCCGCTCTCGCCCGACCCGAAGCCCATGCGGCGCGAGCGCAGCGAAAGCTACTACGACACCAAGAGTCAGGTGTTCTCCGCGCTTATCGACACCATCGATCTGTCGCAGCTCGCCAAGCTCGAACCCGACAGCGCGCGCGAGGAAATCCGCGATATCGTCAACGACATCATCGCGATCAAGAACTTCGCGATGTCGATCGCCGAGCAGGAGGAACTGCTCGACGACATCTGCAACGACGTGCTGGGCTATGGTCCTCTGGAGCCGCTGCTCGCCCGCGACGACATCGCCGACATCATGGTCAACGGCTCGCGCAACGTCTACATCGAGGTCAACGGCAAGGTCGAGCAGACCAGCGTCCGCTTCCGCGACAACCAGCAACTCCTGAACATCTGCCAGCGCATCGTCAGCCAGGTCGGCCGCCGCGTCGACGAGAGCTCGCCGATCTGCGACGCCCGCCTGCCCGACGGCTCGCGCGTCAACGTCATCGCGCCGCCGCTGGCCATCGACGGCACCGCGCTTACCATCCGCAAGTTCAAGAAGGACAAGCTGACGCTCGACCAGCTGGTCAAGTTCGGCACCATCACGCCGCACGGCGCCGAGGTGCTCAAGATCATCGGTCGGGTACGCTGCAACGTCATCATTTCGGGCGGCACCGGTTCGGGCAAGACGACGCTGCTCAACTGCCTGACCAACTATGTCGACCGCGAAGAGCGCATCATCACCTGCGAGGACTCGGCGGAACTGCAATTGCAACAGCCGCACGTGGTACGCCTGGAAACCCGCCCGCCCAACCTCGAAGGCGAAGGCGAGGTGACCATGCGCGACCTGGTCAAGAACTGCCTGCGCATGCGCCCCGAACGCATCATCGTCGGCGAAGTACGCGGACCGGAGGTCTTCGACCTCCTGCAAGCCATGAACACCGGCCATGACGGCTCGATGGGCACCATCCACTCCAACAGCCCGCGCGAATGCCTCAACCGCATGGAATCGATGATCGCGATGGGCGGCTACACGCTGCCGCAGAAAACCGTGCGCGAGATCATCGTCGGCTCCGTCGACGTCATCATCCAGGCCTCGCGCCTGCGCGACGGCTCGCGCCGCATCACCCACATCACCGAGGTGATCGGCATGGAAGGCGACGTCATCATCACCCAGGACCTCGTGCTCTACAACGTCAAGGGAGAGGACGCGAGCGGCCGCCTTCTCGGCGAGCATGTCTCGACGGGCATCGGCAGGCCGCATTTCTGGGACCGTGCCCGCTACTTCAACGAGGAACAGCGCCTCGCCAACGCCCTTGAGGCGATGGAGAAGCGCAACGACTGACTGGAAGGCGGCGACCGATGTTCGGAATTGACAACACCATGCTCGTCTTCGGCGGTCTCGCCGGCCTCAGCGCCGGCGCGGTGGCCTATGCGTTCCTGTTCAACCGCATCGACAACGAAAAGAAGGCCGAAAGGCGCTTCCAGACCGTCAGGGCCGCCGAGACGGACCGATCGGTCGTCAAGGCGGCGCGCGACCGCATGAACGAGGCCGCCAAACGGCGCAAGACCGTCCAGGACTCCCTGAAGGAACTGGAACAGAAGCAGAAGACGCAGGGTTCCTACCTCAAGAAGCCGCCGATCAAGATCCAGATCCGGCAGGCCGGGCTCAGCGTGACGCCACAGCGATTCTATCTCTATTCCGGCGCTTGCGGCGTTCTCCTGGCGCTGGCGGCCACCATCGCCGGCTCCCCGCTGCTGGTGACCCTCGGCGCCCTCATCGTCGGGGCGCTTGGCCTGCCGCGCTGGTTCGTCTCGTTCTGGCGCGCACGCCGCGTCAAGGCTTTTCTCAACGAATTTCCCAACGCGCTCGACATCATCGTGCGCGCCATCAAGTCCGGCCTGCCGCTCAACGACGGCATCCGCCTCATCGCCAACGAATCCCCCGAGCCGGTCAAGACCGAATTCCGCCGCATCGTCGATTCGCAGCAGATGGGCCTGTCCATTCCGGACGCCGCCCTGCGCATGACGGAAACCATGCCGTGCGCCGAGGCCGGCTTCTTCGGCATCGTCATCCAGATCCAGGCGCAGGCTGGCGGCAACCTTTCCGAGGCGCTCGGCAACCTGTCGCGCGTGCTGCGCGATCGCAAGAAGATGAAGGCCAAGGTCCAGGCTCTGTCGATGGAAGCGAAGGCGTCGGCCGCGATCATCGGCGCACTGCCGTTCATCGTGGCCACCATGGTCTACCTCACCAGCCCCAACTACATCATGCCCCTGTTCACCACCCACGTCGGCAACCTCATCCTCGGCATCTCGGGCGCGTGGATGCTGATGGGCGTGCTGGTGATGCGCAAGATGATGAATTTCGAAGTGTAAGATGCCATGACCTCACTCGTCATCAAGACGTTAACCGATCCGGCGTTTCTCATCGCCCTTTTCGTCAGTATCGCCGTCTTCGCCACGGTCCTGACGGTGATACCGGCCTTCGGCGCGAACACGCTGAAAACCCGGATGCGATCGGTGGCGCTGGAACGCGACGAACTGCGCGCCAAGCAGCGGGCACGCCTTGCCGCCGAGGCCGACCGCCGCCGCCGCGGTTTGCGCGAACAGCAATCGCTCGGCATGCGCGCCATCGTCGACCGCCTGGACCTACGGCGCGCGCTGGCCGACGAAAAGACGATGCAACAGCTCAAGGTGGCGGGTTTTCGCGGGCAGAACCCACTGACCAAGTTCCTGTTCTTCCGCCTGGTCCTGCCTTTCGCCGGCTTCGCCCTGGCGTCCGCCTACATCTTCGTTCTCGGCGGGCTGGCGGATAAGCCGACCTTCGTCAAACTGTTCGTCTGCATCCTCGGCGCCTATGCCGGCTTCTACGCGCCCAACCTCTATGTTTCGAACCGCGCCACCAAGCGCAAGAAGTCGATCCAAACGGCGTGGCCGGACGCGCTCGACCTGATGCTGATCTGCGTCGAATCCGGCATGTCGGTCGAAGCGGCAATGCGCAAGGTGGCCGACGAGATTGGCTCCCAGTCGGTGGAACTGGCCGAGGAATTCATCCTCACCAATGCCGAACTGTCCTATTTGCAGGAACGCAAGCAGGCCTACGAGAACCTCGCCAGCCGCACCGGACTGGAGTCCGTCAAGTCGGTGTCGCAGGCGCTCGTGCAGGCCGAACGCTACGGCACGCCCGTGGCACACGCGCTGCGGGTGCTCGCCAGCGAAAGCCGCGACATGCGCATGAACGAAGCCGAGAAGAAGGCCGCCGCGCTGCCGCCGAAGCTGACGGTGCCGATGATCCTGTTCTTCCTGCCGGTGCTGTTCGCCATCATCCTCGGCCCCGCCGGCATCCAGGTCAGCCAGCGCGGCCTGTTCGGCGACAAGCAGCAGACGACCAGCAGCAGCGAGCAATAGCGGCGGCTTCGCCGCGCTGAAAATACAGCCACAAAATGAGAGAAGCCGCCCGGTCGGGGCGGCTTCTCTCATTTTGTGGCGGGAGGGGGAAGCGGGCTCGCGGGCCCCTCAGTTGGTGGCCGACTTGCCCTTGTCTTCCTTCTTCAACTGGTTCCAGGCGTTCTGCTGGGAAAGCATGGAGCGCAGATAGGCGACGTTGGCCTGCGCCTGCTCGGGAGAAAGCTCCTGCGAGGCGATCTGCTCGGCTTCGCCGAAGCGCCCCTGCAAGCCGACGACCAACGCCAGGTTCTGGCGCACGCGACTGTCGGCACCCGGTTGCGCGACAGCGGTGCGCAGATAGGTTTCGGCGGTGCGGACATCGCCGTCCAGCACGTAGGACATGCCGAGATTGGACAGAACGCTCGGCTCGTTCGGCTTCAGTTCCAACGCCTTGCGGTACTTCTGGCGCGCCTCGTCCTTCTGGCCCAACTGATCGAGGATCGCGCCTTCGGCCGAGGCCAGCCGCCAGTCCGGATATTCGGGCGTCTGCGCGCGGCGCACCGCGTCCAGCGCCGGCTCAAGCTGGCCGTTGGCGGCCAGCGCCTTGCCATAGGCGGCCAGCACCTCGCGGTCCTTCGGATAGGCGATCGCCAGCTTGCGCATCACGGCCAGCGACTGCTCGGCATCGCCGTTCATCTGCAACACCGCCGCATATTTCATCGCCACGGGCTTGTCGCCCGGGTTCCTGGCGTAGCTTTGGCCGAGCGAGACGGCGGCACCTTGCAGTTCGCCCGACGTCATGGCGTCGACCGGCTTGTCGCCGGAGCGGCCGATCGAGCCGGTGGTCATCCTGCTGGTGCCGCAACCGGCGGTCGCCGCCGCCAGCCCGATGACGAAAGCCGTCGTCAAAAGCCGCTTTCCCGTCCTTCGCATGGTGCGGTCGCTCCCCATCGGCTTTCGCCCTTCCTTCTGCCTGGTGGCACGGCCTGGCCGGACCTGCCGGCACCGCCTTTCCCGGCAAAGAAATATTCTGTTAACCCTAACGCTTGGTTAAGAAAGGTCGCCGCGAGTCGGCGCCCCGGAGATGTTTTCATGCCTGTCGACCTCATTGAGAAGAAATCGAAGACGTCCTTGCCCATCCACCTTGTCGAGGAAGGAAGGCTGGCAGAAGCCGCACTCGATCCGGCCGGCCGCGCCTGGGCCGAAGCCAACGGATTTTCCGGCGAAGCGGGCAGGACGCTGGTGCTGCCCGGCGGCAACGGAGCGATGGCCGGCGTTGCGTTCGGCACCGGCAAGGGCGGCGGCACGCTGGCGCTGGGCGCGCTCGCCAAAGCGCTGCCGGCAGGCGACTGGCATTTCGCCACGCCGCCGCAAAACCCCGGCCTGGCCGCACTGGCGCTGAAACTCGGCGGCTACGCCTTCACCCGCTACGGCAAGGCAGGCGGCCGGGCCCTACGCATTGCCCTGCCCGCCGGCGCGGACGGCGGCCATGTGCAGCGCGTGGGCGACGGCGTTTTCCTGGCGCGCGACCTCGTCAACACGCCGACCAGCGACATGGGTCCTCAGGCGCTGGAACAGGCCGCGCGCCGGTTGGCGGACGCCCACAAGGCGAGCGTGTCGGTCATCAAGGGCGATGACCTGCTCAAGAAGAACTTTCCGATGATCCATGCCGTCGGCCGGGCAGCAGTCGAAGCGCCACGCCTGATCGACCTCGTCTGGGGGCCGAAATCGGCGCCGAAGGTGACGCTGGTCGGCAAGGGGGTGTGCTTCGACACTGGCGGCCTCGACATCAAGCCGGCAAGCGGCATGCTGTTGATGAAGAAGGACATGGGTGGCGGCGCCAACGTGCTCGGCCTCGCCTCGATGATCATGGCGGCGAAGCTGAAGGTCAGGCTGCGCGTCCTCATCCCGGCGGTGGAAAATTCGATCGCCGGCAACGCCTTCCGCCCCGGTGACGTGCTGACGAGCCGCAAGGGCATCACGGTCGAGATCGGCAATACCGATGCGGAGGGCCGGCTGGTGCTGGCGGACGCGCTGGCGCTGGCCGACGAGGAGGAGCCGCAGATGCTGGTCGACATGGCGACGCTGACGGGGGCCGCGCGCGTCGCGCTCGGCCCCGACCTGCCGCCCTTCTACACCGACGACGAGGGGCTGGCCGCCGAGATCGCCGCCGCCTCGACGGCGGTGGAGGATCCGCTGTGGCGCATGCCGCTGTGGCAACCCTACCAGGCGCGGCTGGCTTCCAGGATCGCCGACACCAACAACGTCACCACCGACGGCTTCGCAGGCTCGATCACCGCCGCCCTCTTCCTCAGGCGCTTTGTCGAAAAGACGCCGGGCTGGGTGCACTTCGACATCTTCGCCTGGAACCCGTGGGAGCGCCCGCATGGGCAGATCGGCGGCGAGGCGCAGGGAATCCGCGCGTTGGAAAAGGTCATTTGCGGCCGCTTCGGCTGAACAGCCGTCCCGCGGCGACTGAAACGGAAGCGAAACGAATTGCCGCCATAGTGGCGCGATGGCGATCGTGATGCGTCCCATCCAGGCTTTGCGGCTGTGGCAGCAGGTAACGCTGTCGCAGGTGCGTGGCGATGCGCCCGACCTCACCATGCGCCAGGTGACCATCCTGCTCACCATCTATCTCGATCCGCCGCCGCATACGGTGCGCGGGTTGGCCGAAAAACTTGGCGTGACCAAGCCCGTCATCACCCGCGCGCTCGACACGATGGGCGTGCTGAAGCTGGTTTCGCGCCACCGCGACGAGCGCGACAAGCGCAACGTGCTGGTCAAGCGCACCGTCGAGGGCGCGCTTTACATCGAGCGCTTCGGCGACGATATCATTGCCAAAGCCCTCGACCTGCCCCTTTAAAAAGCGACCGAGTGAAAGCGACCGAATTGACCGCCCACGATCCCCGCCTCAACGCCTTCCGCGCCGACCTTGCCGATGCCCGGCTGAAAGGCGCGGTTGGCGCCGACCGCTTCGTCGCCGGCCACCCGGCGCGCATCGCCATCGCGGTCGCCGACGTGCGTAAGGCGCCAGCCGAGGATGCCGGCGTCAACACGCAGTTCCTGTTCGGAGACGCCGTGCAAGTGTTCGAGGAGAAGGACGGCTTCGCCTGGGTGCAGGGCGAGCGCGACGGCTATGTCGGTTATGTCGCCGCCACGGCGCTGGGGCCGCGCGCGGCGGCGGCAACGCATATCGTCTCGGTGCCGCGCACCTTCCTCTATCCGGGGCCGGATTTGCGTTTTCCGCCGAGCGGCCGGTTGTCGATGGGCTCGACCGTGACCGTCACCGGCAGCGCCGAGACGCGCGGCACGGCCTATGCAGTGCTGGCCTCGGGCGAAGCAGCGATCGCGCGCCATCTGCGACCGGTCGCCAACCACGCTGTCGATTACGTTACGGTGGCGGAAGAATTCCTCGGCACGCCTTATCTGTGGGGCGGCGTCTCCGGCTTCGGCATCGACTGCTCGGGCCTTGTCCAGCTTGCGATGCGCATGGCGGGATGCGACGTGCTGCGCGATTCCGACATGCAGGCCGCCAGTCTCGGAGAACCGTTCGATCCGGGCGCGGATTTTTCGAGGCTGCGGCGCGGCGACCTGGTGTTCTGGAAAGGTCACGTCGCCATCATGACCGACAATACGGACATGCTCCACGCCAACGGCCACACCATGCTGGTCTCGCGCGAAGGTTTTCGCGAGGCGGTGGAGCGCATCGGCTATCTATATGGCGGGCCGACCGGCTTTCGCCGCCCGTAGAGCAATTCCAAGAAAAGTGTGAAGCGGTTTTCTGTCCGGAATTGCATAAAAACAAAGAGACAGGACCAGAGCTCTCAGGAATTCCCGGCGCCGCGCCGCAGATGCTCGTCGAGGCGCGGCATGATCTCCACGAAATTGCAGGGCATGTGACGGTAGTCCAGTTGCTGCTTGAGGATGCCGTCCCAGGCGTCCTTGCAGGCCCCGGGAGAGCCGGGCAGCACGAACACGAAGGTCGCGTTGACGACGCCGCCGGTGGCGCGGCTCTGCACCGTGGAGGTGCCGATCTTGTCGTAGGAAATGCGGTGGAAAACTTCCGAAAAGCCGTCCATGCGCTTTTCGAAGATCGCTTCCAGCGCTTCCGGCGTCACGTCGCGGCCGGTAAAGCCGGTGCCGCCCGTGGTGATGACCACATCGACGCCTTTGTCTTGCGACCAGCCGAGCACGACGGCGCGGATTTTTTCCACGTCGTCGGTGACGATCTGCCGGTCGGCCAGGACATGGCCCGCCGCGCCGATGCGGTCGGCGAGCGTCTGGCCGGATTTGTCTTCGGCGAGGCTGCGTGTATCGGATACGGTGAGCACCGCGATGCGTACCGGAACGAAGGGCCGATTTTCGTCAAGCGCCATGGATATCGCCTCCCGACGGCAGGGTTCGCGTCGCCGCCACGAACCAGTCCGGATGGCGGGCGCGGATCGCTGCCGCCGCCCGCTTGGCGACATTGCCGGTCTCGAAGAGGCCGAAACAGGTCGCGCCGGAGCCCGACATGCGGACAAAGCCGGCATCCGCCCGCTTCAGGACGGCAAGCGCCTTGCCGATTTCAGGCTGGAGCATGCGCGCTACCGGTTCGAGGTCGTTGCGCGTCGCCTCCAGCCAGCCACGCAGGCCATGAAAGTCGATGACGCGCGGCAGCGGCGGCAATCTGCCGTTGTCGCGCTTTTGCAGGCCGGCAAACGCCTCCGCGGTCGAGACGGCAACGCCCGGATTGACCAGGACAAGCCCTAGCGAAGGAAAATCCGCGACGGCTTCCAGTTCCTCGCCGATACCGCGCGCGACCAGCGGCTGCGCCGCAAGGCACATCGGCACGTCCGCGCCGAGCGCAAGCCCGATGCGGGCCAGTTCGGTCTCCTCCATGGAAAGCTTCCACACGCCGAGCAGAGCGCGCAACGCCGCCGCCGCATCGCTCGACCCGCCGCCGACACCGGAAGCCACCGGCAGGTTCTTTTCCAGTGAAATCCTTGCCGGGGGCGTTGCTGCGGCGCCGAAACAGCCGCGCAGCGCCTCGCGCGCCCGCACGATCAAATTGCCGTCGTCGAGCGGTACGGCGGCGGCATATTTTCCGGTGACGACCAGTTCGTCGCCATCCGCCGGCGCGGCCTCGATACGGTCGCCGAAGCGGGTGAAGACCGCAAGGCTTTCCAGTTCATGGTAGCCGTCCGGCCGCCGGCCGACGACATGCAGGGCGAGGTTGACCTTGGCGGGGGCCAGACGCGCGCCGACACCCGCATTCACCACGGCGAGATCGATGATGGTCAATCCTTGGCCAGACGGTATTCGCCCGTGACCGGGTCCTTGACCAGCGTTCCCATCGTTCCGTTGGCGCGCTGCTGTTCGGCGCGGCGCAGCTTGGCGGTAACCCGTTCCGCTTCCTTGACGAAGGCACGGTAGCCGACATAGGCGGCAACGCCGACGGCAGTGAAGAAAATGATCTGCGGCATGTCAAAACACTCCTTCGCGTTCCGGCGCCGGAGGCCTCTGGGGTCGATCGACGGCCATGCTAGCGCATAAGCCTTAAAAATCGAAACCGTTTTCTGGGCGACGCCATGCGGCAAACCGGCTCTGGAAACCCGCGCTGCCAATTCGATGACACTCGTTCCATAAGGTTCCCGAACTTAAAGGCCGAAACGTGACCACAACGCGCGTTCCTCGGCGGCGTCGATGAGGCCGCCGGCCGCAGCCGCCGCCATCTCCTCGGGGAGCGCTGCGCGTGAGCCGAACAGGCCGAACCTGCCGAACAGGCCTTTTTGCGCGGCGACCAGTTTCAGACGGGTCTTGGCGCCGTAGCGGGCCTTCATTACCGTGCGCATGTCGCCCAGCGCGTCGACAAGGCCGAGTTCCAGCCCCTTCCTGCCGGTCCAGAACAGGCCGGTGAACAGGTCGGGGTCGTCCTTCAGCCTATGGCCGCGCCGTTCCTTCACCATGTCGATGAAGGTCTCGTGGACCTCCAGTTGCAGCGCCTTCAGCCGCTCGATGTCCTCCTCCTTCTCCGGCCGGAACGGGTCGAGCACCGCCTTGTTCCTGCCGGCGGTATGGACACGGCGCTCGACGCCGATCTTCTTCAGCAGTTCGGGAAAGCCGAACGAGGCCGAAACCACGCCAATGGAACCGACGATGGAGGAAGGGTCGGCGACGATCTCGTCGCCGGCGAGCGCGATCATGTAGCCACCGGAGGCCGCCACGTCCTCGGTGAAGACGAACACCCGCTTGTTCTTCTCGGCGGCGAGGTCGCGGATGCGCTTGTAGATCAGGCGCGACTGCACCGGCGAGCCGCCGGGCGAATTGACCGAGATGGCGACGGCCGGCGCGTCGAAGGCGAACGCCTTTTCGATCAGGCCGGCGCTGGAGGCCAGCGACAGGCTCGGCCGCAGCCGGCCGCCATCGGCCATGATGGTGCCGTGCAGCCGGATCACCGGTATGGTGACGGCATCGGAGCGCCAGGATTTCGGCAGCAGGCGTCTGAAAAGGCGTTTCACTAGGGCATTTCTCCTTGAAGGCCCGTTGCATGTAGGCATTTGCCGGTAAACGGCAATGAGGCCGCTTTCATCCGTCGCCGAAAAGCGGGGCAAGCCCGTTGCAAACCAGGTCGGCCCGAGCCGAAAAGCCATTGCCAGCCCCTTCGTGCATGACCAGCGGCGGCAGGACGGAAAGTTTTCCGCGCGCTCCGCGCCATGCCCGGATGACGATGCGGATGGCGGCGGCCTGCGGGCGCGGCTGCACGGCGATCATTTCAGCGGAGCCGAAGCGACCGTCCAATGCGTCGAGGATCTTCCGCAACTGCTCCGGCCGGGCGATGAGTGCGACGCCGCCGGTCGGCTTCAGCACGGCGGCTGCGCTGCGCAGCCAGTTTTCGAACAGCCCCTCCTCCGCCACATGGGCCTGCCGGCGAAGGGCATCCGGGGTCGCACGATCCTCCACGGCGTTGAAGGGCGGGTTCATGACGACGAAATCGAAGGAACGATCCGCCAGCCCGGCGTTCCGGCGTGCGGAACCGGAGAGGGTGACGTCGGCGCGCAGCACGCTGGCGCGGTCGCCCAGATGCGCGTTGCCGGGATGGCCGAGCGTGGTGTCGGCAAACGCCGCCATCTCCTCGGCCAGTTCCACCAGCACCGCCTCGGCCCCGGCGCAGCGCGACAACACGGCAAGGCCGGCGGCGCCTGCGCCCGCGCCAAAATCGGCCAGCCGTCCTTTGAAAGCGGATGGCACGGCCGCCGCCAGCATCATCGCATCCATGCCGGCGCGGTGCCCGCGCCCGGCCGGCTGCACCAGGAAGAAGCGGCCCCGGTGGAATGCATCGACCGTATAGGCGGCCGGCCCGGCGGAAACGGCCTGCGGCACCGCCTAGCCTTCCCGCATCTCGGCACCGACGCCGGCATCCGTCAGGATGCGCCGGGCCTCGTCGGCGCGCGCGGCGTCGATCATGACGCGGCGCGGCAGGATGCCGAGTGAGCCGTCCATCACGCTCATGTTCTGGTCGGCGACGAAGCAGCCGATGCCGGCGTCGCGCATCAGCGCCTCGACGAAGGAAATGACGACGACATCGTTGGTGCGCAGAAGCTCGATCATGGCGCAAAACTCGCAATTTGTTGCGGCGATGTAAATGCGGGCGTTTCAGCGTTCCTCGAAACGGGCTTTCAGCCGTGCGATATCCGAATCCGACCAGTCCTTTACGTCCGTCACCTCGACCCATGCGTCAATGTAGTGTTCCGGCGCATAGACATGGCCGTGGCCCATCGGCACCGTGGTCGCGGTGGCGATGTCCACGAGTTGTTGCAGGAAGCTGACGACCGGATACCAGCGCAGGGCCGGAGACACGTCCGGGCCGCGCGGCTTGGCCATCCATTGCGGCGCGCGATAAAACGACAGCGGATCGAAAAAGGTGATCGGGTCGCTCGCATATTGTAGGTAGACGACCCGCATCGGTCCCCAATGCGCGCCGGGAATGGCCAGCGCGTTCTCCTGGCTGGTGAAGCGGACATAGGAACCGTCGCGGAAGCGCGGCAGCCAGAAGGGCGAACCCTCGTCGCGCTGGTCGGTGATCGAGCGCCAGATGCCGCTGGGGAACGGCGGCCCCGCCAGCAGCACGCCCTGGTAGGGATCGCCCAGCACCTCGAACAGTTCGTTCGACCGCTCCGTGTTCATGGCGCCGAGGCTGAGGCCATAGAGATAAAGCTTCGGCCTATGGTCCTTCGGCAGCGTCGTCCAGTAGTCGTAGACTTCGTGGAACAGCGCGCGCGAGGCCTCGCCGCCATAGCCGGGCTCAACCAAAAGCGACAGCCAGCTCGCGAGGTAGGAATACTGGATGGCGACGCTGGCGACATCCCCGTCATGCAGATATTCCAGCGTATCGATGCCGGCCGGATCGACCCAGCCGGTTCCCGTCGGGGTGATGATGACGAGCGTCGAGCGGTCGAAGCCGCCGACCCGTTTCAGCTCCTGCAAGGCCAACCGGGCACGCGCCTGCGGCGTGTCTGCCGAGTTGAGGCCGGCATAGACGCGGATCGGCTCCTGCGCCGGCCGTCCGAGGAAGACGCCGATGTCCTTCGCTGACGGGCCGGAGGCTATATAGTCGCGCCCCATGCGCCCGAGTTCGTCCCACTTCATCAGCGAGGCGGAACTGCCGGTCTTGCCCGGCTCGGCAGGCCGGGCGGTGTCGGCCTCGATCACTTCGTCCAGCGCCTTGTAGGAACTGTCCGCCACATAGAGCGCGTAGCGCAGCAGGACGCCGTTGGCGAGGCTGCCGAAGAGCACCGCCGCCACGGTCAGGCCGACGACGTTGGCGACGCGTCGCGGCATGTAGCCGCGTAACCGGCCGGCGACCACGCCGAGGGTAAGCTGGAACAGGCGCGCGACGACAAGCAGCACCGCGAAGGCGGCGAGCGCGATCAGCGCAACGCTGAAGGGATAGACGCTGTCGACAGGCTCCAGGTCGAACAGGCGGCGGATGGAGTTCTGCCAGTCGGAGGCGCGCCACAGGAACAGCAAGGCGACGGCCGCACAGAAAAAGGCCGCGCCCGTCTTGATCCAGCGGGCGATGCCGTGCCTTGACTGCGGCAATTCCAGATAGGCCCACAGCCAGGCACCGAACACGCCGATGCCGTAGCCTGCCGCGAACGAGATGCCGGCCAGCACGCCCTGCACCACATAAGCGCGGGGAATGAGAGACGGTGTGAAAGAGGCGGCGAAGAACAGCGTGCCAATGAACAGGCCCGTCGTGGAAAGCGACAGCCACAACCGTGAAGCCAGTCCCTGCATCGTCCCGCAACCTTTGCGTTTGTCAAACCAGCCGTCAATACGCCAGACTCGCGCCGCCGCGGTCAACGCGAAACCGGGCCTACCGCGCCAATTCGCCACTTGCCGTCTCTGTCCAGTCTCCCTAGAATCGCGTGCGTAAGGTCAGGGCCGCCGCGCCCGTGTTCCAGCGGGAGTTGTTTTTGGTGGGTGTGGTTCTCAATCTCGACAATGGAAAGCGCGAAGCCGCGACCATCAAGGAACTGATCGCCTTGACGGCCTCCGACATGGGGCGGGTCAACGAACTGATCCTGTCGAAGGCCGGTTCCGATGTCGAAATGATCCCGGAAATCGCCAACCACCTGATCTCGTCCGGCGGCAAGCGGCTGCGGCCGATGGTGACGCTCGCCGCCGCGCAGATGTTCGGCTACTCCGGCGAAGGCCATGTCAAGCTCGCCACCAGCGTCGAGTTCATGCACACGGCAACGCTGCTCCATGACGACGTTGTCGACGAAAGCGACCTCCGTCGCGGGAAGAAGACGGCGCGCACCATCTGGGGCAATCAGGCGAGCGTGCTGGTCGGCGACTTCCTGCTCGGCCAGGCATTCCGCATGATGGTCGACGTCGGCTCGCTCGACGCGCTCGACATCCTGTCCTCCGCCGCTTCCATCATCGCCGAGGGCGAAGTGATGCAGCTTGCGGCGGCGAAAAACCTCGAAACCACCGAGGACGAGCATTTCGCCGTCATCAAGGCCAAGACCGCCGCGCTGTTTTCGGCCGCCGCCGAAGTCGGCCCGGTGATCGCCGACGCCTCGCGCAACGACCGCGCGGCGCTGCGCTCCTACGGCATGAATCTCGGCCTCGCCTTCCAGCTTATCGACGACGCGCTGGACTATGGCGGCTCGAGCCAGGACCTCGGCAAGAACGTCGGCGACGATTTCCGCGAAGGCAAGGTGACGCTGCCCGTCATCCTCGCCTATCGGCGCGGCACCGCGGCGGAGCGCAGCTTCTGGCAGGGGGCGATCGAGAACAACGCCACCGACGATACCGAACTGGAAAAGGCGATCGGCCTGATGGCCCGCCATGGCGCGATCGCCGACACGATCGGCCGCGCCCGCCATTTCGGCGAGATCGCCCGCGACGCGCTGGCGCCGCTGGAGGCCACGCCGCAGAAGGCGGCGCTCATCGACGTCATCGATTTCTGCATCAGCCGGGTCAACTGACCCGGTCAACCCGGCGCCAGCGAATCCAGCAGCGCCGGCAGTTCCTTCATCATCGCTTCGCGCGTGCGCAGGCCGGGACTGACGGCCTCCTTCCTGTCGTTCTGAATGAGGCGCGCGAACACGATCGTCCTGCCGTTGCGGCTCGCCCAGCCGACGAACCAGCCATAGGCGCGGTTGTTGGCTAAGCTGCCGTCGGCGTTGCGCGGCGCGCCGGCCCCGGTCTTGCCATGGACCTCCCAGCCGTTCGGCAGGGTGCCCAGCGCCGTGATCCGGTCCGTCATGTCATAGGCGTGCGCGCTCACCGGCAATTGCCGGTTCACCACCCGGCCGAGAAAGGCCAGTTGCTCCAGCGGCGAGATCGTCAGCGAGGAACTGAGCCAGGACCGGGACAGGCCGTTGTGCTTGCCGGGGTCGCCCGAAACGTCCTGGTTGCCGTACTGGAACTGCCGGACATAGTGCCGGAAGCGCTCCTCGCCGAGATATTTCGTCACCTGCTGCGAATACCAGACGACGGAGTTCTTCATCCAGGCGGTCGGGTCGGTGGTGGTTCGCCAGGAAGCGACCCAGTCTGGATAACCCTTCCTGAAGGGCAGTGCCGGCGCGTGCTCGCTGGTGAGGAAGCCGGAATCATATCCCATCAGGCTGATCGGGATCTTGAACGTGGAGGCGGCAAAGGCGCGCGTGCCGCAGGCGCCCTCCTGTTTCAGCACCTTGCCGGTCGCGGCGTCGGCAAATGCCGTGCACAGCGTTTTTGCCTGCGCGGCCATGGGCACCGCCGCCATCACCATGGCACTCAGGATCAGACTGCGCGCAAACATCGAGGCCCCTTTCCCGCTCGTCGATACACCCGGGCGCACACTTGCGTGGCAAACTGTGGTTTATTCAGGTCACGCCCGGCTTGAACTCGCGCAATCCGACCGCCGAATCGTGAACTGCGCCGTTGATGCGCGACCGCAAAAAGGCCATGCTTTGCCGCGACAGATGGATTCTGCGACGAAGGGCACTCCGGCGGTGCTCGTCTTCGACCGAAAGGATTACGATGCGGCAAGCAAGCATGCGCTGGCTCTCGGGGCTGGCCGTTTTGACGGGTGTAATGGTGTCGGGCCTGCCGGCCCAAGCCAAGCAGACGAACGAGCCGGTGGAGATCACCTCGTTTTCCGGGGCCTATCTCGCCGCGCATATCGCACAGGCCGACAACGACCTCGACAACGCCATCGCCTACTACAAGCAGGCGCTCGCCTTCGCGCCCGAAGACGCCACCCTCCAGCAGAACCTGATGCTGTCGCTGATCGCGCAGGGCCGCTTCGACGAATCGCTGCCCTATGCCGACAAGCTCAAGGAAACTCCTGACGTGGAGCGGTTCTCGCGGCTGGCGCTGGCCGTGGATTCGTTTCGCAAGAAGGATTTCGACAAGGCCCGGTACTGGCTGAAACTGTCGCTCGAATCCGACCTTGACCGGCTGATCGTCGGCGTCATGACCGGATGGGCCATGGAGGGCGCGGGCCAGGGCGCCGATGCCATGACCTATGTCGACAAGCTGGCCGGGCCGGAATGGTTCGACCTGTTCAAGTCCTGCCACCGCGCCCTCATCGCCGATGTCGCCGGCCTGACCGACAAGGCCGACAAGGCCTATGCCGCGACTGTCGGAAACGTCGCGTCCGGGAGCGCCGCGCCGGAAACCTGGCTTCGCTGCGCCCAGTCCTATGCCGCCTTCCTTGCCCGCAAGGGCGACAAGGACAAGGCGCTGTCGATCCTCGACCAGGCGGAAACCTTCGCACCGGGCAAGATCGAGATCACCGCGTTGCGCGACAAGATCACCAAGGGCGAGAAGATCGAGCCGATGATCGCCACGCCTTCGGACGGTGCGGCCGAAATCCTGCTCGACCTCGCGACCGCGCTCAACCGCGGCGGCGGCGAGCCCTTCGTGCAGCTTTACCTCGAATACGCGCTGGCGCTGAAGCCCGACAGCGACGCCGCCCTCGTCCAGTTGGCCTCCGTCGCCGAGCAGATGAAGGACAGCCAGAAGGCGATCGATCTCTACCGACGCATTCCCGACAACTCGCCGCTGAAGGAGGTCTCCAACCTCCAGCTCGGGCTGAACTTGGCCGATCTCGACCGCAAGGACGAGGCGATCGGCCACCTGAAGGCGCTGGTCGAAGCCAACCCCACCGACATGCGCGGCTATCTGGCGCTGGGCGGCGTCTACTCGTCCAAGGAAGATTTTCGCTCTGCCGCCGACCTCTACGACCAGGCGGTGTCCGTTCTCAAGACGCCGACCGCCGCCGACTGGAACATCTTCTACCAGCGTGGCATCGCCTATGAACGGCTGAAGGAATGGGCGAAGGCCGAGCCGAACTTCCGCAAGGCGCTGGAACTCAATCCCGACCAGCCGCAGGTCATGAACTATCTCGGCTATTCCTGGGTCGACCGGGGCATGAACCTCCAGGAAGCCATGGCGATGATCAAGAAGGCCGTCGACCTGCGTCCCAGCGACGGCTACATCGTCGATTCACTCGGCTGGGCCTACTACCAGCTTGGCCAGTACGACGATTCCGTGCGCGAAATGGAGCGTGCCATCTCGCTGAAGCCGGAAGACCCGGTGCTCAACGATCACCTCGGCGACGCCTATTGGCGCGTCGGCCGTAAGCTCGAGGCGACGTTCCAATGGACGCATGCCCGCGACATGAACCCGGACCCGGAACTTCTGGCATCGGTACGCGAAAAGCTGCTCAAGGGCCTGCCGCCGCTCGAAGGCAAGGCGACCGCGCAGGAAACGCCGGGCACCAAGCCCGCCCCGGCACCCGCGCCGAAGGGATAGCGGCTGTTTGCTCACGGGGGTGGGGATACCCCTCCACCCCGCCCGCCCACTTAACCGTTGGTTCACCATTCTCGTTCATTGTCCCTTCAACGGTTTTCCGTTCCTGGGGAGCATGATGGCTAGTTTCAAAACGACCTTGCTGATGGCCATGGTTGCCGGCGCCGCCTTCGCTATGCCGGCGCAGGCCGAGGTGGGCATCGAGGTCACCATGAACCAGGCCAAGATCGTCAAGCTGGCGCGGCCGGCCGACACCATCGTGGTCGGCAATCCGGCCATCGCCGACGCCTCCGTGCAGGACGCCTCGACCGTCGTGCTGACCGGCAAGGGCTTTGGCGTGACCAACCTCGTCATCCTCGACAGCGACGGCAGTCCGATCATCGACGAGCAGGTGACCGTCATCCGCCAGGCCGCGTCGTCGGTGCGCATCTACCGGCGCGCCGAAGTGCAGACGATGTCCTGCACGCCCTATTGCGAAAGCGCCTACAAGACCGATGCCGAGCGTTCCTCCGAAGCGGAAATGAACGGCCGCTGACCGCGCGCCGCTCTCCGGAAGGCTCCCCTGCTTGGTTAGCAGCGGGTAAAGGCACGCCGGACAAATCGAACGATCCTCCAAACGGGCCTTCAACAGGTTTCGGCTAAGGTCCGTGTCAGGGTACACAGGATCGGCGGGAACCGGACATGAGCAGCCATTCCAGACCGGCGGGCGATGCGCGCAAGGCGCAACGGGCGGGCTTTCCCGGCCGCTTTCTTCGCGACCGCAGCGGCAGCACGGCAATCGAATTCGCGGCACTCGCCCTGCCCTTCTCGATGCTCGTCTTCGCCATCCTGGAAAGCTGCATCGCCTTCGCAGGCCAGGAAGTCATGGCCAACGCCACCGACGACGTCGCGCGCCAGTTGCGCACCGGGCAGGTCCGAAGCGTATCGACGCCCGATCTCAAGGCCATGATCTGTGCAAAACTCGAGGTCATGGTGTCCAGCGATTGCCCGAACCAGATGATCGTCGACCTGCAGCAATACACGACCTTCCAGGATGCGGCGGCCGTGGGCTTTGCCATCGTCAACGGCGAAATCAAGCCGACCAAGAACCGTCAGGTGATTTCGACCAATTTTTCCGTCACCACCGGCGGCGCCTCCAGCATCAACATGCTGCGGGTCTTCTACAAATGGCCGGTGATGACCGATTTCATGAGCAAGTGGATGGCCAATCTGAATGACGGCAAGACGCTGCATTTCACGTCGATCACGTGGCAGAACGAGCCGTTCGAGTAAGACCACCACCTCTGGCGCAACAAAAGGGCAATCGACATGCTGTCTGGTGCGGGGGCACGGCGCGAAATAGCGCATTTCTGGGGCGAGGCCATCCGCTTTGCCAAGGACCGTCGCGGCGTCGCGGCGATCGAGTTCGCCTTCCTGGCGCCGGTCCTTCTGGGGATGTATTTCGTGACCATGGAGATTTCCCAGGCCATCGAAACCAACAAGAAGGTCAGTCGCGTAGCCAGCATGGTGGCGGACCTGGTGACGCAGCGTAATTCCCTCGAGCCCGCCGAAATCCAGGCGATCATGAATATCGGCTCGTCCACGTTGCAACCCTACAACCGGTCCGAGCCGAAAATCACCGTCGCGGAACTCAAGATCGCCGCCCTCACCGAGAAGCAGATCGCTGCCAAGAAGGAGCCGACGGTGACCGTCGTGTGGTCGCGCAAGCTGGATGCCGGCACCTTCGCTCCCGGTGTCGGCAACGGCATCGCTGCGGGAACGAACGCGGACATCCCGGGCACCTTGAAAGTCGCCAGCACCTCGGACACCTACCTGATCTGGGTACAGACGGAACTTTCCTACCGGCCGATGATCACCTGGGCCGCCAGCGGCAAGGAATCGGCAGGCCTCTCGGCCGCTTTCGACAGCATCGCAATGCGCGAGGCCTACTACCTGAAGGCCCGCATGAGCCAGAGGGTCGATTGCCCGAAGTGCTAGGGCGGGCATTCTCTCTGTAGCGGCCACGCCGGACCCGTGCCGTCCGGCGATCGTACCGATTGCCAAGGGGCACGCGCGCTCCTATGTCTTGGCCGTCAGGCAGACGCAGGTTTTGATGGCACGCGCATTCGTCTTCGTTCTCGATTCCTTCGGCATAGGCGGCGCGGCCGACGCGGAACGCTATGGCGACAAGGGCGCCGACACCTTCGGACATATCGCCTCGACCTGCGCGGCCGGCGCCGCCGACCGGGCCGGATTGCGCAGCGGCCCGCTTGCCGTTCCCAACATGGCGGCGCTCGGCCTTGGCGAAGCCGCCCGGATCGCTTCCGGCTTTTCGTTCGACGGCCGGACCCACCGGTTGCTTGCCTCTTCCTTCCACGGCGCGGCGCAGGAGATTTCGGCCGGCAAGGACACGCCTTCCGGCCACTGGGAAATCGCCGGCCTGCCGGCCCGCTTCGACTGGGGTTATTTCCCCGACACCATCCCCTCCTTCCCGCAGGAACTGACGGACGCGATGAT
Source organism: Mesorhizobium sp. (assembly GCA_049650385.1). Taxonomy (GTDB): domain Bacteria; phylum Pseudomonadota; class Alphaproteobacteria; order Rhizobiales; family Rhizobiaceae; genus Mesorhizobium. The sequence goes on along the minus strand of JBASAA010000031.1, from coordinate 67,305 downwards.
CCGCGAGGGCGAAGTGCCCGGCATCCTCGCCAATCGCCATGCGCCCGGGACGACGGTGATCGAGGATTTCGGCGAAGAGCACGTCGCGACCGGCAAGCCGATCTGCTACACCTCGGTCGACTCCGTGCTCCAGATCGCTGCGCATGAGACGCATTTCGGGCTGGAACGGCTCTATGCGTTCTGCAAGGTCGTGCGCCGGCTCTGCGACCCGCTCAGGATCGGGCGGGTGATCGCCCGGCCCTTTGTCGGCGAGACGCGCGAAACCTTCGTGCGTACGCCCAACCGCAAGGATTATGCCACGCCGCCGCCGGAGCCGACGCTGCTCGACCGGGTGACCGACCATGGCGGCAGGGTCATCGCCATCGGCAAGATCGGCGACATCTTCGCCCATCGCGGCGTCTCCGAGGTTCGCAAGGGCGCCGGCAACATGGCGATGTTCGACAAGGCGCTCGGCGCCATGGACGACGCCCTGCCGGGCGACTTCGTCTTCGCCAACTTCGTCGATTTCGACACCGAGTTCGGCCACCGGCGCGACGTGCCCGGTTATGCGGCCGCGTTGGAGGCCTTCGACCGGCGGCTGCCGGAAGCGCTGGCACGGCTGAAGGCGGGCGACCTGTTCATGCTGACCGCCGACCACGGCAACGATCCGACCTGGCGCGGCACCGACCACACGCGCGAGCGTACGCCCGTCCTTGGCGTCGTTCCCGGGCTGCGGGGCGGCGATATTGGTCTCAGGCCGACCTTTTCCGACATCGGCGCGACCGTGGCCGAACATCTCGGCCTCGCGCGCGGCGGCAGCGGAGCGTCGTTCCTCAGCGCCCTCGGCAGCCATCATGCCTGAACTGCCGGAGGTCGAAACGGTCCGGCGTGGCCTGCAACCGGCGTTGGAAGGCGCGCGCATCACCGGCGTCGAGACGCGCCGGCCAGACCTGCGCTTTCCCTTCCCTGACCGGTTTTCGCAACGGCTGCAGGGAAGAACGATCATATCGCTGGGGCGGCGCGCCAAGTACCTGACCATGGAAACGGACGGTGGTCCGGGCCTGATCTGCCACCTCGGCATGTCCGGCTCGTTTCGCATCGAGGCCCCGCAGGGCGCGGTCACGCCCGGCGTCTTCCATCACGACCGCTCCAGGAACACGGCGCACGACCATGTCGTCTTCGACGTTGTTTCCGCATCCGGGTCGACCGCCAGCGTGATCTTCAACGACCCGCGCCGCTTCGGCTTCATGCTGTTTGCCGAAGGCGCGGTGAACGAGCATCCGATGCTGGCGGGGCTCGGCGTCGAGCCGACCGGCAACACGCTCGACGGGCCGTTGCTCGCGTCGCTGCTCGAAGGCCGCAAATCGCCGCTGAAGGCGGCGCTTCTCGATCAGCGCCTGATTGCCGGTCTCGGCAACATCTATGTGTCCGAAGCGCTGTGGCGCGCCGGCCTGTCGCCGCTCAAGCCCGCCGGCTGGCTTGCCCGGCCGGGAAAGAAGGCGCGCGAGGAAAGCGAGCGGTTGGCGCAGGCCATCCGCGCCGTCATCGCCGACGCCATCGCCGCCGGCGGCTCTTCTCTGCGCGACTATGTCCACGCCGACGGCAGCCTCGGCTATTTCCAGCATTCCTTCGCCGTCTACGACCGCGAAGACGAGCCCTGCCCCAGGCCCGGCTGTAGCGGCCATATCGAGCGGATCGTCCAGAGCGGGCGCTCCACCTTCCTGTGCAGCACCTGCCAACGCTGAGCGCCGCCCGCCATTGAGCGGCACCAGCCGTTGCGATAGACCAGAAAAAACCGGTTCGAGCGCGAGGAGAATGCGATGGCCTACGAAACGATTTTGGTGGAAACGCGCGGCAAGGTCGGCCTGATCACGCTGAACCGCCCCAAGGCGCTCAACGCGCTCAACTCGCAAGTGCTGAAGGAACTGCTCGCCGCCACGCGGACCTTCGAGGCCGACGACGGCATCGGCTGCCTCGTCGTCACCGGGTCGGAAAAGGCATTCGCGGCCGGCGCCGACATCAAGGAAATGCAGGCCAAGTCCTATGTCGAGGCCTATCTGGAGGACTTCTTCGCCGGCTGGGAGGATTTTACCCGCTGCCGCAAGCCGATGATCGCGGCAGTGGCCGGCTACGCGCTGGGCGGCGGATGCGAACTCGCCATGATGTGCGACTTCATCATCGCCGCCGACAACGCCAAATTCGGCCAGCCCGAGATCACGCTAGGCGTCATCCCCGGCATGGGCGGATCGCAGCGCCTGACCCGCTTCGTCGGCAAGGCGAAGGCCATGGATCTGGTGCTGACCGGCCGCATGATGGACGCCGCCGAGGCGGAGCGCTGCGGCCTCGTCTCGCGAATCGTCGCTCCCGAGACGCTGGTCGATGAAGCGCTGAAGGCCGCGCAGAAGATCGCCGATTTCTCGCTGCCGGCAGCAATGATGGCCAAGGAAGCGGTCAACCGCGCCTATGAGACGACGCTTGCCGAGGGCTTGCGCTTCGAGCGCCGCCTTTTCCACTCGATGTTTGCGCTGGAAGACCAGAAAGAAGGCATGGCCGCCTTCGCCGATAAGCGCAAACCGAATTTCGTCAATCGATGAGGCCGTTCGTCGTCAAAAAGCCTGATGCAGCGTTGACGCGTCCGAAAAGCTGAACTATAAGCCGCCTCAATCGAGGCAGCCCATCGCTGCCCGTTGTTTTTTGCGCGCTGCCGTGTTCGCCAGCGTTCACCATAGAGATCAGAAAGAGGCATCATGGCCAACACCTCCTCGGCCAAAAAGGCAACGCGCAAGATCGCCCGTCGTGCGGCGATCAACAAGAACCGCCGTTCGCGCGTGCGCACCTATGTCCGCCAGGTCGAAGAGGCGCTTGCCGCCGGCGACAAGGCAGCAGCCGAAGCCGCCTTCAAGGCCGCCCAGCCGGAACTGATGCGCGCCGCCACCAAGGGCGTTCTCCACAGGAACACGGCTTCCCGTAAAGTGTCGCGTCTGGCCAACCGCCTCAAGACCCTTTCGGCCTGAGTCGACCCTTTACTTACCCGGTTTCAGGAACCCGGCGCGGCGCGCCGGGTTTTTTCGTTTGCCGGCAAGAACTTAAAGCTGGCGCTCATCAAAGCGGCTTGTCGGGGAGCCGAACCTTTGCCGGCACGTGAGCCCCGGCTAATATCCGCAGCGCCACCGAATGCGCCGGGCATTTCCTTCGCCCGTCAGAAAAAGCCTTTTATTTTCATTTATTTACGACAGGTTGTCCACAGCTTGCTCACAGCACCCGCCGCTGGCGGGAGATAACCGCCTGTCAAGCGAATTATTTCAAAAAATTTCTTCCGGTGACCAATTTTTCAGGGCACCCAAAAAGGGTTTGAATCACAACGGCTTTGCTCTCGGGCCACGTTTCGGTCGCCGATTTGGGGGCGTCCTCGTAACCAGATTCGTTAAAAATGTGTTAGAGGCGGCCTTGCCCTTTCCACAGGGATTTCGGTAGTGTCCACCCATCGAAAGGCGGGGGCCAGCGGCTCGCACCTGATCTAGATCGGCCAGCCAAAAGTGGCGAAATCCACAACACGGATCATGCTCCGTGAACGGCAGGTTTTGCCTTTCGATATGGGGACCGGCGTAGCAGCGCGTGGAAGGGTGAGTAGTCCGGCAGTTCGCCGGGCGGCTGTGCTTTGTCCGCGCGGAACGCGCGTCAAGCAGGGGCCTTTAGGCCTTTGGGGTGGGACACGGTTAGGCCTTTGGGCGGGAACCGGGCGAGGATTGCAGCCGGCGGCGGAAGCAATCCTCACCGAGACGATGGATGCTGGATCAAGGATGCTGGAGGCGCATCCCCGGCACTGAACAGGTACGAGAAAGGAATTTTGAGAATGCATAGCGGCGTCGAGAGGGATTTCAGCGGCGACATTCCCCTTCCGGGAGAATTGATCGGAGAAGACGCGATGCCGGCCCCCACCGAGGCTGAACAGCGGTTCGAGCGGGTGAAGGTGCAGTTGAAGGCCCGCCTGGGCAGCGAGGTCTATTCGAGCTGGTTCGGCCGCATGAAGCTGACCGAGGCGTCCAAGGGCATCGTTCGCATTTCCGTTCCCACCGCCTTCCTGCGCTCCTGGATCAACGGCCACTATCTCGACGTCATCACCGAACTGTGGAAGCAGGAAGACCCCGACACCCTCAAGATCGACATCATCGTGCGCACGGCCACGCGCCGCGCCGTGCGCGCTTCCGAGGCCAATGTGGCCGCTACCGTTGCGCCACGGACGGCGAGGCAGACGCAGACCGCGCTTGCTTCGGGCACGACGGTGGGCCGGCCCGAGCGCCCCGGCATGCCGCATGGCCGGCCGGTGGAGGCGGAGCAGCGTCACAGCGTGCTCGGTTCGCCGCTCGATCCGCGCTACACCTTCGCCTCCTTCATCGAGGGGCCGTCCAACCGGGTCGCCTTCGCCGCGGCCCGCGCTGTCGCGGAATCGCAGTCGAGCGCCGTGCGCTTCAACCCGCTTTTCCTGCATGCCACGGTCGGGCTCGGCAAGACCCACCTGTTGCAGGCGATCGCGGCTGAATCCCTGAAGCAGAACCCGAAATCGCGCGTCGTCTACCTGACGGCCGAATATTTCATGTGGCGCTTCGCCACCGCCATCCGCGACAACAATGCGCTGACGCTCAAGGAGCAGTTGCGCGACATCGACCTCCTGATCATCGACGACATGCAGTTCCTGCAAGGCAAGTCGATACAGCACGAGTTCTGCCATCTGCTCAACATGCTGCTCGACAGCGCCAAGCAGGTGGTCGTCGCTGCCGACCGGCCGCCGTCCGAACTGGAATCGCTGGAGCCGCGCGTGCGCTCGCGCCTCAACGGCGGCGTGGCCCTGGAAATGTCGGCGCCCGACTTTTCCATGCGGCTCGGCATGCTCAAGCTGCGGCTGGCGGCGGCAAGCGCCGAAGGCACTCCGCTGGCGATTTCGGAGGAAGTGCTCAACCATGTGGCGCGCACCGTGACCGGCAGCGGCCGTGAACTGGAAGGCGCCTTCAACCAGCTTCTCTTCCGCCAGTCGTTCGAGCCGCAGATCACGGTCGACCGCATCGACGAGATCCTAGGCCACATCTACCGCACCGGCGAGCCGAAGCGGGTGCGCATCGAGGACATCCAGCGCATCGTGGCGCGCCACTACAACGTGTCGAAGACCGAACTTCTGTCCAACCGCCGCACCCGCACCATCGTCAAGCCGAGGCAGGTCGCGATGTACCTCGCCAAGGTGATGACGCCGCGCTCGCTGCCGGAAATCGGCCGGCGTTTCGGCGGCCGCGACCACACCACGGTGCTGCACGCGGTGCGCAAGATCGAGGACCTTTCCGGCAACGACAACACGCTGGCGCAGGAACTGGAACTGCTGCGCAGGCTGATCAACGACCAGGCGTAGGGGAAGGCCCGCCGCCAGGGCGGGCGCTTTGTCCGAAAACCCTTGCAAAGCCGCATCCGGATACCGGCACGGGCTTGCGTTCAAGCCTGTTTTCCTGTCAGTCTGACCGGGAATCCGGCTGCCGCCGGACCCTTTTCCGGGCTGCCGCTCTCCGGCAGCCCGCTCCAGTCAAGTGAGCTTAAATCGTCATGCGCGTCATTCTGGAACGGTCGAATCTCCTGAAGTCCCTCAACCACGTTCACCGCGTGGTCGAGCGCCGCAACACCATTCCGATCCTGTCCAACGTGCTGCTCGCCGCCAACGGCGCCAGCCTCGAAATGAAGGCGACCGACCTCGACCTCGAAGTGACCGAGGCGACGCCCGCCAAGGTCGAGCAGGGCGGCGCGACCACGGTTCCGGCACATCTGCTCTACGATATCGTACGCAAGCTCTCGGACGGCGCCGAAGTCATGCTGCGCACCGATGAGGACGGCAGCGCCATGTCGGTCGTTTCCGGCCGCTCCTCCTTCCGCCTGCAGTGCCTGCCGCAGTCCGATTTCCCGGAACTGTCGGCCGGTTCCTTCCCGCATATTTTCCGTCTCGAATCGACGGCCCTCAAGAGCCTGATCGAAAAGACGCAGTTCGCGATCTCCACGGAAGAGACGCGCTACTATCTCAACGGCATCTACCTGCACACGCTGGAGGCCGGCGGCAAGCTTCTGCTGCGCTCGGTGGCGACCGACGGCCACCGTCTGGCCCGCGCCGAGATCGAGGCGCCGGCGGGCTCGGAAGGAATGCCGGGCATCATCATCCCGCGCAAGACGGTCAGCGAGTTGCAGAAACTGGTAGACGACCCGGATGTCGCCGTCACCACCGAAGTCTCTGAGACCAAGATTCGCTTCACCGTCGGCAGCGTCGTGCTCACCTCGAAGCTGATCGACGGCACCTTCCCCGACTACCAGCGGGTCATCCCGACCGGCAACGACAAGCAGTTGATCGTCGATCGCCAGAGTTTTTCGACCGCCGTCGACCGCGTCTCGACGATTTCGTCGGAACGCGGACGGGCGGTTAAGATGACCATCGCCGATGGCCAGGTGACGCTCGCCGTCAACAACCCCGATTCGGGCAGCGCCACGGAAGAACTGGCAGCCGACTATTCGGCCGAGCCCATCGAGATCGGCTTCAACGCCCGTTACCTGCTCGATGTCGCGGCCCAGCTTACCGGCGGCAACGCCAAGTTCCTGCTGGCCGACGCCGGTTCGCCGACGCTGATCCAGGACACCGGCGACGAAACCACGCTCTACGTGCTGATGCCGATGCGGGTGTAGCCAAGGGAGGCGCCGCAGGGCGCGGGCCGATGGCCGAAAAGTCCGGCACCCATATCACCCGGCTGACGCTGACCAATTTCCGCAATTATGCGTCGATATCGCTCGATCTGCGGCCCGGCGCGGTGGTGTTCACCGGCGACAACGGCGCCGGCAAGACCAATCTGCTGGAAGCCGTGTCGCTGTTCACGCCGGGGCGAGGCCTTCGTCGCGCGCCTTACGGCGAGGTGGCGCGCGAGGGCGGCGACGGCGGCTTTGCACTGCACGCGGCGATCGACGGCCCGGAAGGCGAAGTCGAGATCGGCACCGGCATGATCGCCGGCGAGGCCAGCCGGCGCGTGCGCATCAACGGCGCTCCGGCCCGCTCGGCCGACGCGATGCTGGAATGGCTGCGGGTGGTATGGCTGACGCCGGCCATGGATGCGCTGTTCACCGGCCCGGCGGGCGACCGCCGCCGCTTCCTCGACCGCCTCGTGCTTGCCATCGACGCAGGCCACGGCCAGCGCGCGCTTGACTACGAAAAGGCGATGCGCGGCCGCAACCGGCTGCTGTCCGAGGGCTCGCGCGACGGCGCCTGGTTCGAGGCCATCGAGACGCAGATGGCCGAGACCGGCGTGGCGATCGCCGCCGCCCGCGCCGAACTGGTGCGGCTGCTCGTCGCCATGATCGAAAAGCTGCCAGCCGACAGCCCCTTCCCGCAAGCCGAGCTTGCCCTTTCGGGCGATCTCGAAACGCAGATCGCCGCCCTGCCGGCGGTCGAGGTCGAGGAGAATTTCCGGCGGGCGCTGGCCGGGGGACGCGAGCGCGACCGCGCCGCCGGCCGCACGCTGGACGGGCCGCACCGTTCCGATCTGCAGGTGCGCCACCGGCCGAAGGCGATGCCGGCCGAACTGTGCTCGACCGGCGAACAGAAGGCGCTGCTGGTGGGCATCGTCCTGTCGCACGCCCGGCTGACCGGCGAGATGTCGGGCATGCGGCCGATCCTGCTCCTGGACGAGATCGCCGCGCATCTGGACACCGGCCGCCGTGCGGCCCTATTTTCCATCCTCGATGAACTGGACTGCCAGACCTTCATGACCGGCACCGAGCCGGCGCTGTTTTCCGCGCTCGCCGGGCGCGCCCAGTTCCTGACCGTCGACCACGGCACCGTTGGGCCAACCCAAGACACCTGACAAGCATCCGGCCCGGCCCTATGCTCATGCGATGACGACACTTACCGATCAGGAACTGGAACGCTACGCCCGCCATATCGTGCTGCCGGAAATCGGCGGCGCGGGCCAGCAGAAGCTGAAGCGGGCGCGCGTGCTGGTGATCGGCGCGGGCGGGCTCGGCGCGCCGATCCTGCAATACCTTGCCGCCGCCGGGGTAGGCACGCTCGGCATCGTCGACGACGACACCGTCTCGCTGTCCAACCTGCAACGGCAGGTCATCCACGCCACCTCGGCGATCGGCGAAACCAAGGCCGACAGTGCCCGGGCGGCGATCCTCGCCATCAATCCCGATGTCGCGGTCGAGCTTCACGTCATGCGGCTGACCGCCGAGAACGCCCCTGCCCTCGTCGCCCGCTACGACATCGTGCTGGACGGGTCCGACAATTTCGAGACGCGCTATGCGGTGGCGGACGCCTGCGAGGCCGGGTCGAAACCGCTGGTGCATGCCGCCATCGGCCGCTTCGACGGCTCGCTCACCGTGCTGAAACCGTTCGAAACGGGGGCGGGCGGGCGGCAGAACCCCTCCTATCGCGACCTTTTCCCAGAACCGCCGCCGGCGGGCCTGGTGCCGTCCTGCGCGGCCGCCGGCGTGATCGGCGCGCTGCCCGGCGTTATCGGCAGCTTGCAGGCGATGGAGGCGATCAAGCTGATCACCGGCATCGGCGAACCGCTGGTCGGGCGGCTTTTGCTCTACGATGCGCTGGCAGCGCGCTTCGACACCATCGCCTATTCCAGGCCGAAAGGGCGCTGAGATGGCGCTGGACCTCTCCCCGGAAGAGCGCGCCATTGCCGGCAGCCATCGTGGCGGCGGCGCGGCCATGGCGATGCGCATCGTCGCCGAGAGCGGGCGCCTGCTCGGCGCGCCACGCCTGATCCCGATCGCCTCGGCGCATATCGACGGCGCGCTTTATCACGGCGATTCCGGCACCTTGTTTGCCGAACGGCTGGTCGAAGGCGGGGCGAAGGTCGCCGTACGCGCGACGCTCAATGTCGGCGCGCTCGACCTCATGGGCTGCTCGAAGGTGCGGCTGGAGGGCGTGCCGCGCGAGATGGCGCGGCGCATGACCGAGGCCTATCGCAAGCTTGGCTGCGAGCAGAGCTGGACCTGCGCGCCCTATCAGGCCGGCCACCGCCCGGCGCAGGGCAGCGACGTCGCCTGGGGCGAATCCAACGCGGTGGTGTTCTGCAATTCGGTGCTCGGTGCGCGCACCAACCGCTATGGCGATTTCCTCGACATCGCCTGCGCGATCGCCGGCCGCGCGCCCGACTACGGCCTGCACCGGCCGGAAAACCGCCGCGCGACCCTCGTCTTCGACGTTTCCGCCCTGCCCGCCTCGTTCCTCGCCGGCGAGACCGCCTGGCCGATCCTCGGCAGCCTGTACGGCCGGGAAGCGGGCAACGCCGTCGGCGTGGTCACGGGCGTAGCCCACCATCCCGGCGAGGACGCGCTCAAGGCGTTCGGGGCGGCGGCGGCCTCGTCCGGCGCGGTCGGCCTGTTCCATATCGCTGGCGTCACGCCGGAAGCCCCGGATGCCGCAACCGCCCTTGCCGGCTCCGAGCCCGACGCCACCATCCACGTGACGGCGCAGATGGCGGCGGCAGCACGCGCCGCCCTTTCCACGGCGGTAAAGACGGATGCCATCGACGCGGTGGCCATCGGCAGCCCGCATTTGTCGCTGGCGGAATTCGACGTGCTTGAACGGCTGATCGGCGGGCGGCGCCTCAGCGTGCCCTTCTATGCCTGCACCGGCCGCCATGTATTGACCGTGCTGGAACAGGACGGCCGGCGTTCCGCACTGGAGAAAAGCGGCGTCACCATCGTCGCCGACACCTGCGTGGTGGTGACGCCGATCCTGCCCACGCTCGCCGGTGGCGTGCTGATGACTAATTCCGGTAAATTCGCCCATTATGCGCCGGGAAACACCGGCTATTCGGTTCTCTACGGCTCGCTCGGCGACTGCGTGGAAAGCGCCGTCCTCGGCAGGCCGGTGTTTTCGGAGATCGCCGCATGAGCATGCAGGCCGAAATCCTCGTTCCCGGCCAGGGCGGCGAAGGCGAGGCGCTGGTGCTCGACGCTCCGATCAGTTTCTGGGGCGGCGTGGACGCCGGCACCGGGCGCATCGCCGATGTCCGCCACCCGCAATGCGGGCAGGACATCGCCGGCCGCGTGCTGTTCCTGCCGGGAACCATCGGCTCGTCGTCGGCCTCTGCCGTGCTGCTCGAACTGGTCCATAACGGCCATGCGCCGGCCGCGTTGGTGCTGCACGAGCCGGATGCCATCCTGCTGCTCGGGCTGATCGTGGCTCGGGAGATGGGCTGGCAGACGCCGATCGCACTTCGCCTCGCGCGCGAAAACTTTGGCGCCTTTCGGGGCAGGACCGTACAGGTGGATGCAGCCGGCGGGCTTGCCGCCGCCTGAGCTAGACCCGCATCGGCAGCACCCGGTCCGGCGGACGGTGGCCGTCGAAGAAGGCGCGGATGTTGATGATGACCTTCTCACCCATATCGATGCGGCCTTCGATGGTGGCCGAGCTCATATGCGGCAGCAGCACCATCTTGCCCTGCGTCGCCAGCCTGAGGAGCCTTGTGTTCATGGCCGGTTCGTTCTCGTAGACGTCGAGGCCGGCGCCGGCGATCTTGCCGTCCTGGATCAGCCTGACCAGCGCGTCCTCGTCGATGATGTCGCCGCGCGCGGTGTTGACGATGTAGGCCGTGGGCTGCAGCAGCGCCAGCCGCCGGGCCGACAGAAGGTGGAAGGTGGCGGGCGTCGACGGGCAATTAACGGAGATGATGTCCATGCGGGCCAGCATCTGGTCGAGGCTTTCCCAATAGGTCGCCTCAAGCGCATCCTCGATCGCCGCCGGCACGCGGTTGCGGTTGTGGTAGTGGATGGAAAGGCCGAAGGCCTTGGCCCGCTTGGCCACTGCCGTGCCGATGCGGCCCATGCCGACGATGCCGAGCCGTTTGCCCCAGATGCGCCGGCCGAGCATCCAGGTCGGCGACCAGCCCGACCATTTCTTCTCGCCGGTCAGCACATTGGCGCCCTCAGCCAGCCGGCGCGGCACCGCCAGGAGCAGCGCCATGGTCATGTCGGCCGTGTCCTCGGTGAGCACGTTGGGCGTGTTGGTGACGACGATGCCCTTCTTCGCCGCCGCCGCGACGTCGATCCTGTCGATGCCGTTGCCGAAATTGGCGATCAGCTTGAGGTTCTCTCCCGCCTGCTCGATCAGCGCCGCGTCGATGGTGTCGGTGATGGTCGGCACCAGCACGTCCGCCTCGCGCACGGCGGCGACCAGTTCGGGCTGCGTCATCGGCCGGTCCTCGACATTCAACCGGGCGTCGAACAGTTCGCGCATGCGCGTTTCGACCGGATCGGGCAGCTTGCGCGTAATGACGACGAGGGGCTTCTTCCTGCCGGCCATTTTGTCCTCGATCCGGTTCGTGTTGAGACCTCTTTAACCAAGACAGGCGAAACTGAATGCCCGTCCTGGCACGCGATTATCCTGTAACAAGCGGTGCCACGGAAGACAAAGAAAAAGGCGCTCCCTGTCGCCGCCCCTCTTGGAGCAAGGAACGAACGTGTCTGGTTTTGCGCCGCTTCGCATGGTTCTCGGCACGGCCTTTCTTGGCGCAATGCTGTTCGCCCCGTCTCCTGTCGACGCACAGGGCGCCGCCAGTTCGGCACAGACCGCGACCGTCCGGCTCGGGCCAAGCGGCCTGCCGCTGCCGCGCTTCGTCAGCCTCAAATCCGGCCGGGTCAATTCGCGCATCGGGCCCGGCGTCAACTATTCCGTCGACTGGATGTACACCAAGGCCGGCCTGCCGATGGAGATCGTGCAGGAATACGATACCTGGCGGCGCGTGCGCGACGCCGAGGGCGCCGAGGGGTGGATCAACCAGTCGCTGCTTTCGGGCAAGCGCACGGCCATCGTCGCGCCCTGGCAGCGCGGCAAGGGCGGCACGGTCAACCTGCTCGACGACCCGTCGCAGGATGCGGCAGTCGTCGCCATCCTCGAACCCGGCGTCATGGGCACGATCAAGTCCTGCAACGGGCAATGGTGCGAAATGACCTTCGACGGCCACAAGGGCTGGATCAACCAGTCGTCGCTATGGGGCGCCTATCCGGGCGAAAAGGTCAAGGACTAAGGCGCCCTCGCCGGCGGCGGGGCCGCAAAGCCTAGTCCGCGCGCTTCGGCCTGAGCCTGACGACGATATCGACATTGGCGATTTCCATGCCTTCTGGCGGCGGCGGCAGGTTGGTGACCGAGACCGGCCCGCCATCGATGTCGAAAATCCTGTTTTCGCCTTCGATATAGAAATGATGGTGGTCGGACGTGTTGGTGTCGAAATAGGTCTTCGCCCCTTCGACCGCCAGAATGCGCAGCATCCCCGCTTCCGTGAACTGGTGCAGGGTATTGTACACGGTGGCGAGCGACACCGGCACGCCGGCGGCCAGCGCCTCCTCGTGCAGTTCCTCGGCAGCGAGATGGCGGTCGCCCTTGGCGAACAGCAATTCGGCCAGCGCGACACGCTGCCGCGTCGGCCTCAGGCCGGCATCACGCACCCGCTTGTCCACAGCACCCTTGTCCTTCAGCCAAACCAATCCCATTTTTCCCGGAAGCTGGCCCCTTGCTATCGATATGGCGAACCCGTTGAATCGCAACGTCGAATATACACGCTCACGCTTCCCCATATATTCGTTCGCGGCTATACGATCAATAGCGCGCATTGACCCGGCCGGAGCGGCAGGCTAATCGCAAATGGCGGTTTTCGGCCGGAATCGGAAATCGTGGTGACGGCGCACGTCGCCAACCAGAGTGGAGACGGCATTCAATGGCGGGTAAATCCAGTTACGGCTACGAGGAATTGCTCGCCTGCGCGCGCGGCGAGCTGTTCGGGCCGGGCAACGCCCAGTTGCCGGCCCCGCCGATGCTGATGTTCGACCGCATCACCGAGATCAGCGAAACCGGCGGCGAATTCGACAAGGGTTTTGTCCGCGCCGAGTTCGACATCAAGCCCGACCTTTGGTTCTTCCCCTGCCACTTCATCGGCAATCCGATCATGCCCGGCTGCCTCGGACTCGACGCCATGTGGCAGTTGACCGGCTTCTTCCTCGGCTGGCTCGGCGAGCCCGGCAAGGGAATGGCGCTTTCCACCGGCGAGGTGAAGTTCAAGGGCATGGTCACGCCTTCGGTCAAGAAGGTCGAATACGGCATCGATTTCAAGCGCGTCATGCGCGGGCGCCTAGTGCTCGGCATCGCCGATGGTTGGCTCAAGGCCGACGGCGAGCCTATCTACAAGGCAACCGACCTCAAGGTCGGCCTGTCGAAACAGGAAGCCACCGCCTGACCGGCGCGAACCTCGGAAGGAAATCGCCCATGAGACGGGTCGTAGTCACTGGCCTCGGCGTCGTATCGTCGATCGGCAACGATGCCGGCGAAGTGCAGGCTTCGCTGCGCGATGCCAAATCCGGAATCACCTTCTCCGACTCCTTCGCCGAGCACGGCTTCCGCTGCCAGGTCTGGGGTTCGCCTAAGCTCGATGCCGCGGCGCTTGCCGAGATGGTCGACCGCCGGGCTTCCCGCTTCCTGTCGCAAGGCGGCATGTGGAACCACGTGGCCATGAAGCAGGCGATCGCCGACAGCGGGCTTGAGGAAACCGACGTTTCCGGCAACGAGCGCACCGGCATCATCATGGGGTCGGGCGGGCCGTCGACGCGCACCATCGTGGAAGCCGCAGAGATCACGCTGAAGAACAATTCGCCCAAGCGCATCGGCCCGTTCGCGGTGCCCAAGGCGATGTCGTCCACCGCGTCGGCCACGCTCGCCACCTGGTTCAAGATCCACGGCGTCAACTATTCGATCTCGTCGGCCTGCTCGACCTCAGCGCACTGCATCGGCAACGCGGCCGAGATGATCCAGTGGGGCAAGCAGGACGTCATGTTCGCCGGCGGCCACGAAGACCTCGACTGGACCATGTCCGACCTGTTCGACGCCATGGGCGCGATGTCGTCCAAGTTCAACGACCGGGCCTCGTCGGCCTCGCGCGCCTATGACGTGGATCGTGACGGCTTCGTCATTGCCGGCGGCGCCGGCGTGCTGGTACTCGAGGAACTGGAGCACGCCAAGGCGCGCGGAGCCAGGATCTATTGCGAACTGGTCGGCTACGGCGCCACCTCGGACGGCTACGACATGGTCGCGCCGTCGGGCGAAGGCGCGATCCGCTGCATGCGGCAGGCGCTTTCCACGGTGAAGTCGCCGGTCGACTACATCAACACGCACGGCACCTCGACGCCGGTTGGCGATTCCAAGGAAATGGGCGCCATCCGCGAGGTGTTCGGCGACAAGATACCCTACATCACCTCGACCAAGTCGCTGACCGGCCACTCGCTGGGCGCCGCCGGCGTGCAGGAATCGATCTATTCGATCCTGATGATGCAGGGCAAATTCATCGGCGAAAGCGCGCATATCGAAAATCTCGATCCCGAGTTCGAGGGCATGCCCATCGTGCGCAAGCGCATCGACGACGCCGCCATCGACACCGTCCTGTCGAACTCGTTCGGCTTCGGCGGCACCAACGCCACGCTCGTTTTCCAGCGTTATTCCGCATAAGGAGTGCCGGCGATGGAAGGATTGATGAAGGGCAAGCGCGGGCTTGTCATGGGAGTCGCCAACGATCATTCGATCGCCTGGGGCATCGCCAGGAAGCTTGCCGAGCAGGGTGCCGAGCTTGCCTTCAGCTACCAGGGCGAGGCCTTCGGTCGCCGGGTCAAGCCGCTGGCCGATCAGGTCGGCGCCAAGCTGGTGGTGTCCTGCGACGTCGAGGACAGCGCCTCGGTCGCCGCGACCTTCAAGACGCTGGAGGAAGCCTGGGGCGGCCTCGACTTCATCGTCCACGCCATCGGATTCTCCGACAAGAACGAGTTGAAGGGGCTTTACGCCGACACCAGCCGCGAGAACTTCATCCGCACCATGGTGATCTCCTGCTATTCCTTCACCGAGGTCGCCCGCCACGCGGCGGCGCTGATGAAGGACGGCGGCTCGATGGTGACGCTGACCTATGCCGGGTCGGTGCGCGTCATGCCCAACTACAATGTCATGGGCGTCGCCAAGGCGGGGCTGGAGGCCAGCGTGCGCTACCTCGCCAACGACTACGGCCCGCGCGGCATCCGCGTTAACGGCATCTCGGCCGGCCCCGTACGCACGCTTGCCGGCGCCGGCATCTCGGACGCCCGCCACATGTTCGGCTACCAGCAGCGCAACTCGCCTCTCAGGCGCAACATCACGCTGGATGAGGTCGGCAACTCGGCGCTTTACCTGCTGTCCGATCTTTCCTCAGGCGTGACCGGCGAAATCCACTACGTCGATTCCGGCTACCACATCGTTTCCATGCCGACGCTGGACGCGTTGAAGGAAATGGACAATGGCCGCGACTGAGCGGCCATAACCCTGCCTGCGTTAACGACGCGCGGAAAACACCTTGAAGACGCCGTCGGCCGCAATCTCGGCGTGGCGGGAGAAGACGGCGGCCAGCACCTTCTCGTAGGGCAGCCTGCGGTTGGCCACCATCAGGAGCCGCCCGCCGGGCTTGAGCGCCGCAGCTGCAGCGCGGATCATGCCGACGCCGATTTCCGGCTCCGCCGCGCGGCTCTTATGGAACGGCGGGTTCATCACGATCGCATCGTAGCGGCGCGCCACCTTCTCCGCGAGCAGGTCCTGCCAGAAAAAGGCCGTTTGCGGGCTGGCCGCCTCCAGGTTGACCTTCGCCGCTTCCAGCGCCTCGAGATCCGCCTCGTAGAGGTCGAGCGCCGAAACGCCGGGGCACCGCAGGGCGACCTCGGCCGAGAGATAGCCCCAGCCGGCGCAAAAGTCGGCTACGGTACCGGACAAGTCCGGCGACAGGTTCGCTGCCAGGAGCTGTGAGCCGGCATCGATACGGTCGAACGAAAACATGCCGGGCGTGGTCCGGAAGCGGCCTTCCACCAGCATGGGCGGATTGGCGGCGCGCAGTTCGGCGGCCGCGGCCTCGTCGGCCGGGCGGCGGAACCAGAAGGCGAGGCCATGGTATTTCGGCAGCGAGCCATCGAGGCCGGAAAACCCCTCCAGCCGCTTGCGTAGGCTGGCGATGCCGTCGTCCTTGCCGCCGGCGACGAGGATCAGCCCGCCCGGCGTCGTCCGCTCGATGGCGTCAGCGATGAAAAGCTCGTTGCGGCCGCGATGGCGACCGGCAAGCACAAGCGCGGCGGCATAGCCGGTACCTTCGGCGCACGGCGACACCGAGGCCAGTCGCATCCCCTCCAGCGCGCGAAAATCCGGCCGGAAGCCCTGCACGGCGCACAGGTCGGCGCTCCATTCCTCAGGCAGACGGAAGCCCGGTTCGGCACCAAGGAACAGCACGCGCCCGCTTTTGACCGGCGCGGGGAGCACGCCGGCCTCGAACGGGTGAAACAGGGTTTTAAGCGCGTCACCGGACATGGATCGCTTGCCGCTCCGTTCGTGTTCCGGTCAGGCGCATCGGGACAGCGCCCTATCCGCCATGACCACAACTCCAAATGCAAGGAGCGCGGCGTTGCCGCCGCGCTCCGTCTTTCTGCCCGAAAAGACGCCGATCAGGCAGCGTCTTCTTCGCCTTCGGGCTTCTTTTCCTTGACGATTTCCTTGCCGGTGGCCTGGTCGACGACCTTCATCGACAGGCGAACCTTGCCGCGCTCGTCGAAGCCCATCAGCTTGACCCAGACCTTGTCGCCTTCCTTGACCACGTCGGAGGTCTTTGCCACGCGCTCGTTGGCAAGCTGCGAGATGTGGACCAGGCCGTCCTTGGGGCCGAAGAAGTTCACGAACGCGCCGAAGTCGGCGGTCTTGACGACCGTGCCTTCGTAGATTTCGCCCACTTCCGGCTCGGCGACGATGGTGTGGATCCACTTCCTCGCCGCCTCGATCTCCTTGGCGTTCGACGAAGCGATCTTGACCGTGCCGTCATCCTCGATGTTGATCTTGGCGCCGGTCTTTTCCACGATCTCGCGGATGACCTTGCCGCCGGAACCGATGACGTCGCGGATCTTGTCGGTCGGGATATGCATGACCTCGATGCGCGGCGCGAACTCGCCGAGCTCGGCACGGGCGCCGGTCAGCGCCTTGCCCATCTCGCCGAGGATATGCAGGCGACCGTCCTTGGCCTGGCCGAGCGCGATCTTCATGATCTCCTCGGTGATGCCGTCGATCTTGATGTCCATCTGCAACGAGGTGATGCCGCCCGCGGTGCCGGCGACCTTGAAGTCCATGTCGCCGAGATGGTCCTCGTCGCCGAGGATGTCGGACAGCACGGCGAAACGCTCGCCTTCCTTGATCAGGCCCATGGCGATGCCCGCAACCGGCTTGGCCAGCGGCACGCCGGCATCCATCAGCGCCAGCGAGGTGCCGCAGACGGTCGCCATCGAGGACGAGCCGTTGGACTCGGTGATCTCCGACACCACGCGCAGCGTATAGGGGAACTGGTCGGCCGAGGGCAGCATCGGGCGAACGGCGCGCCAGGCGAGCTTGCCATGGCCGATTTCACGGCGACCCGGCGAACCCATGCGGCCGGTCTCGCCGACCGAATAGGGCGGGAAGTTGTAGTGGAGCAGGAAGCGCTCCTTGTACATGCCGGTCAGGCTGTCGACATACTGCTCGTCCTCGCCGGTGCCCAGCGTGGCCACGACCAGCGCCTGCGTCTCGCCGCGGGTGAACAGCGCCGAGCCGTGCGTGCGCGGCAGGACGCCCACTTCCGAAACGATGTTGCGGACCGTCTTCAGGTCGCGGCCGTCGATGCGCGAGCCGGTGTCGAGGATGTTCCAGCGCACGATCTTGGCCTGGAGTTCCTTGAACACGGTGGAGATCTGCTCGGACGAGTACCTGGCCTCTTCGCCTTCGGCCGGCGCGAAAGCCGCCTTGACCTTGGCCTTGACCGCATCGACAGCGGCATAGCGGTGCTGCTTGTCGGTGATCTTGTAGGCGTCGCGCAACTCGCCCTCGACGATCTTCAGCATCTCGGCTTCGAGCGCGGACATGTCCGGCGCGGTGAAGTCGCGGGGATCCTTGGCGGCCACTTCGGCGAGCTTGATGATCGCGTCGATGACCGGCTGGAAGCCCTTGTGGCCGAACATGACGGCGCCGAGCATGACGTCCTCGTCCAGTTCCTTGGCTTCCGACTCGACCATCAGCACGGCGTCGGCGGTACCGGCGACGACCAGGTCGAGCTTGGACTCTTCCATCTCGTCGATGTGCGGGTTCAGCACATATTCGCCATTGATGTAGCCGACGCGCGCGCCGCCGATCGGCCCCATGAAGGGGACGCCCGACAGCGTCAGCGCCGCCGAGGTGGCGACGATCGACAGGATGTCCGGATCGTTCTCGAGGTCATGCTGGACGACTGTGACGACGATCTGCGTATCGTTCTTGTAGCCGTCGGCGAAGAGCGGGCGGATCGGACGGTCGATCAGGCGGGAAACCAGCGTTTCCTTCTCGCTCGGACGGCCTTCGCGCTTGAAATAGCCGCCCGGGATCTTGCCGGCGGCATAGGTCTTTTCCTGGTAATTGACGGTCAGCGGGAAGAAATCGAGGCCGGGCTTGGGCTCCTTCATCGAGACGACGGTGGCCAGAACCACGGTCTCGCCATAGGTCGCGAGCACCGCGCCATCGGCCTGGCGGGCGATCTTGCCCGTCTCGAGGATGAGCGGACGCCCGCCCCATTCGATTTCCACTTTGTGGTGATTGAACATTGCTTGTCCTTCATATGCGGAAAAAGGGCCGCGCCGTATCTTCGGTGCGGACGTCCCTTTCCTGGCTTCCTTGCGGACCAGCCACGGGCAAGACAACGGGAAGCTTGGTTTCTACGCGGCATGACGGCGCCGCCAAGCGTCCTGCAATCCTGCCCCATGACCGTCCATGGGCGGCTCCAGTGGCGTCCCTTCGCACGACCGGGGCCAGAGCGAACCAGCCATTCCCGGCCGGCCCGAATGCGTGACCGGCGGACCTTTCAGCCCGCCGGTCGATCCATCAACGACGCAGACCGAGCTTCTCGATCAACGTCTGATAACGCGCGCTGTCCTTGCGATTGAGGTAATCGAGCAGGCTGCGGCGCTGGGAAACGAGAGCCAGAAGACCACGGCGGGAATGGTTGTCCTTCTTGTGGTCCTTGAAATGCTCGGTCAGGTTCTTGATGCGCTCGGAAAGGATCGCCACCTGGACTTCCGGAGAACCGGTGTCGCCCTTGGCGGTCGCGAACTCGCTCATCAGTTCCTGTTTACGTTCAGCAGTGATCGACATCGGATTTTTCCTTATCTGTTCGAGGAAACGAGGCGCCCATAGCCGGGATGTCGTCCAGCAAGGGTCGATGAAACATCGCGACGTGGCGCAATGTTGCGGCGCATATAGGGTAATTTTGCCGGAAAAGCCAGCGTCATTTGCAGAACCGGCCTTACAGCCACTTCTTCCACTTGAAGAAGCCGACGAGGCCCAGTGCAATGGCGGCCATGAACAGAAGCGCCAGAGGATAACCATAATAGCCGCGCAGTTCGGGCATGTTCCACGGCGAGGTGTCGGGATCGAAGTTCATGCCCCACACACCGACGAGGAAGGTCAGCGGCATGAAGATCACCGATACGATGGTAAGATAGCTGATGATGTCGTTGGTGCGCGCCTGCGACAGCGACAAATGCATCTCCATCAGGCCGGTGATGGTGTCGCGCTGGGTTTCCACCAGCTCGATCAGCCGCATCGCGTGGTCGAGCGTGTCGTTGAGAAATATCTTCGTGTCGGCCGTAACGCAAGGCGCCTCGCTGCGGATCAGGGCGGCAAGGGCGTCGCGCAGCGGCCACAGCACGCCCTTCAGGCCATGGCTGGTGCGCCGCAATTCGTGCAGTTGCCGCATCTGCCCCTGCTGCGGCGCGTTCAGCATCTGGTCCTCGATGCCGTCGACCGCCTCGCTCGCCGCCTCCACCGGCGGGAAATAGCTGTCGACGACGGCGTCGATCAGCGCATAGCCGAGATAGTCCGCGCCGCGCGTGCGCAACCGGTTCGGCATCGGGCCATCGATGCGCTTGCGCACCGGATCGAACGGATCGCCCGGCCGCTCCTGGAAGGTGACCACGTATTTCTTGCCGAAGAATATCGAAACCTGCTCGTAGCGATGACTGGCGATGTCGTCGATCATCGACAGCACGACATAGGCGTTGTCGTCGAAGAAATCGACCTTGGGCCGCTGGCCAGTATTGACCACGTCCTCGAGCGCCAGCGGATGCAGCTTGAAGATGCGGCCGATTTCGCCGATCAGGTCGACGCTGCCGAGCCCGGTGCAATCGAGCCAGAGCAACGGCCATTTGTCGTAATGGGCGGCGACGTCGGCGAGCCCGGCCCTGTCGATCGTCCTGCATTTTTCCGGCGAGATCAGCGTCAGCCGAAGCTCGCTGCGGCCCGCCCCCGGATCGGCGATCAGCGTCCCGGGCGACGCCCCGACCGGCGTGCGCCGCCTTTTCACCCTCGACCGCTTCATGAGCCAACAGCCCCCGCCATGCTTGCCAATGGGAGGCCGCGTGCCGCCCGTGTCAAGGGATCAGCCGCCGAAAACGCGCTTGGGCTTGAACATGCCCTGCTCGATGGCGCCGATCGCGACCAGCCGGCCGCGTGCCGTGGCGCAGGCTTCCTCCGCCTCCAGCGGCGCATCGCGGCCACGGATGACAACCGAGTTTCCAAGCCGTATCCGCGAGGCGGTATCGTCGCTCACCGATACCTGAGGCAGGCAATCGAGCGCGACGACGGTGTCTACGAGCAGCGCATCGATGTCATCGAAGCGGTCCGGCAGGCGGATTTCTTCCTCCTGCGAGGCCTGTCCGTCCGAAGACGGCTCGCCGAGCCCCGCTTTGCCGAAGCGGGCGGTTTCCAGTTCGGCGACGGTGACGAAATCGTCGGCCGTGAACGGGTCGACCTCCATGCGGCGCAAGTCGGCGACATGGCCGAAGCAGCCGAGATCACGCCCCATGTCGCGTGCCAGCGAACGGACATAGGTGCCCTTGCCGCATTCGATCTCGAACAGGGTGCGTTCAGGCGAATGCTCGACGATCTCCAGCCGGCCGATCTCCACCTCGCGCGCCGGGATGTCGACCACAGCTCCGCCACGGGCCAGATCGTAGGCGCGCTCACCGGCGATCTTGATGGCCGAGAACTGCGGCGGCGTCTGCATGATGACGCCCGTATAGGTCGGCAAAAGCGCCTCGACCTCGGCGCGCGCCGGGCGCTTGTCCGAGCTTTTCGTCACCGGGCCTTCCAGATCGTCGGTGGAGCGCTCCTCGCCCCAGGCGACGGTGAAACGGTAAATCTTGGCGCCGTCCTGCACATAGGGCACGGTCTTGGTCGCCTCGCCGAGCGCGATCGGCAGCATGCCCGACGCCAACGGGTCGAGCGTGCCGGCATGGCCAGCCTTATCGGCGTGGAACAGCCACTTGACCTTGGCGACCGCCTCGGTCGAGCCCATGCCGACCGGCTTGTCCAGCACCACCCAGCCGGAAACCGGCCTGCCCTTCTTCTTGCCGCGTCGCGCCACTCGTTCTATTCCTCGTCGTCTTCCCGGTGCCCGAGGTCGCGCGCCACTTCCGGCGACTTCAGCAGGTCGTTGATTTTCGCGAAATTGTCGAAGCTCGTATCCAGCCGGAAGCGGAATTCGGGCATGTATTTCATCTGCCTCAGCGCCGACGACACACGCCCCCGCACGAACTTCGCGTGCTTGTTCAGCGCGGCCACGACCGCGTCGTCATCGGCCGCGCCCAACGGAGACACGAAAACCGTGGCGATCTTGAGGTCGGGCGACATGCGCACCTCCGAGACCGAGACAACGGTCTGCTCGATCAGCGGGTCGAGAATTTCACCGCGCTGCAACGTCTCGGACAGGGCATGGCGCACCTGCTCGCCGACGCGCAGCATGCGCTGGGATGGGCCTTTGGCGGAATGGGGCATGTCTAACGGTCCTGAAGTCGCGCGTCGCGGGATAGGACCGCGCGCGGGCTGAAAGAGGGAAGGCAGCCGTCAAGGCCGCCTTTCCCCGGATCACACGTCGTGCCGAACGACCTAAAGCGTTCGCGACACCATCTCGACGCGGAAGCACTCGATGACATCGCCGACGCGCATGTCCTCGTAGTTCTGGAAGGCCATGCCGCATTCCTGGCCGCCGGGCACTTCCGATACTTCGTCCTTGAAGCGTTTCAGGGTCTTCAACGTCCCTTCGTGGATCACGACGTTGTCGCGGATCAGGCGCACGCCGGCACCGCGCTCGACCCGGCCTTCGGTGACACGGCAGCCGGCGATCTTGCCGACCTTGGTGATGTCGAAGATTTCCAGGATTTCGGCGTTGCCGATGAAGGTTTCGCGGCGTTCCGGCGACAACATGCCCGACAGCGCCGCCTTCACGTCGTCCACCAGGCTGTAGATGACCGAGTAGTAGCGGATCTCGATGCCGGCCGAAGCGGCGGCCTGCCTCGCATGCGCGTTGGCGCGGACGTTGAAGCCGATGATGGCGGCTCCGGACGTCTCGGCCAGCGACACGTCGGTTTCCGTGATCGCGCCCGCACCGGAGTGAACGATGCGCACCCGCACCTCGTCGGTGCCGAGGCTTTCGAGCGCGGCGTCGATCGCCTCGATCGAACCCTGCACGTCGCCCTTGATGACGAGCGGGAACTCCTTCACGCCGGTTGCCTGAAGCTGCGACATCATCTGTTCCAGCGAACCGCGCTGGCCGGCATGCTTGGCGGCCGCCTTGTCACGCGCCAGGCGCTGGCGGTACTCGGTGATCTCGCGGGCTCGGGCCTCGTTGTTGACCACGGCGAAATGGTCGCCGGCATGCGGCGTGCCCTGGAGGCCGAGGATTTCCACCGGCATGGCCGGCGGCGCTTCCTGCACATGGGTGCCATGGTCGTCGACCAGCGCGCGCACCCGGCCCCATTCGTTGCCGGCCACCAGAATGTCGCCCGGCATCAGCGTGCCGGTCTGCACCAGCACGGTAGCGACGGGGCCGCGGCCCTTGTCGAGTTGCGCCTCGATGACCACGCCTTCGGCGGTACGGTCGGGGTTCGCCTTGAGGTCGAGGATTTCGGCCTGCAGCAGGATCGCCTCGAGCAGTTTGTCGATATTGGTGCCTTTCTTGGCGGATACCTCGACGTCCAGCACCTCGCCGCCCATCGATTCCACGAACACTTCGTGGCGCAGCAGTTCAGCGCGGACCTTCTGCGGATCGGCCTCGTGCTTGTCGACCTTGTTGATCGCCACGATGATCGGAACGCCCGCCGCCTTGGCATGGTTGATGGATTCGACCGTCTGCGGCATCACGCTGTCGTCGGCCGCTACCACCAGCACGGCGATGTCGGTCGCCTGCGCGCCGCGGGCGCGCATGGCCGTGAACGCGGCGTGGCCGGGGGTGTCGATGAAGGTGATCTTCTGGCCGTTCTTCTCGACCTGATAGGCACCGATATGCTGGGTGATGCCGCCGGCCTCGCCGGACTGCACGTTGGCGTGGCGGATGGCATCGAGCAGCGAGGTCTTGCCGTGGTCGACATGACCCATGATCGTCACCACCGGCGGGCGGTTGACCAAATCTTCCTCGTTGTCGGCGATGTTGAACAGGCCTTCCTCGATGTCGGCCTCGGCCACGCGCTTGACGGTATGACCGAATTCGGTGGCGACCAGTTCGGCCGTATCGGCGTCGATCACGTCGCCGGGCTTCATCATCTGGCCCTGCTTCATGAAGAACTTGACCACGTCCACCGCGCGCTCGGACATGCGCTGCGCCAGTTCCTGGATCGTGATGGTCTCAGGAATGGTAACCTCGCGCATGACCTTCTCGCGCGGCTCGTTGTACATGGCGCGCTTGAACTTCTCCTGGCGCCGCCGCATGGCCGCCAGCGAGCGGGCACGCGCATCGCCGTCTTCCGACGACAAGGCCGAATTCAGGGTCAGCTTGCCGCGGCGGCGGTCCTCTTCGCCCTTGGTAGGCTTGGCCGGGCGCGCCACTTCGGGCGTGACCAGGCGGCGCGGCGGCACGGCGGTGACAGCGCCGGGGCGCTTCGGTTTGGCGGCGGCCGCTTCATCCTGATCCTCGGCAGCGAGTTCGGCGGCCTGCGGCGAGCGGCGGCGGGCCTCCTCCTCGGCACGACGGCGCGACTCGGCCTCTGCCTGCACGCGGGCTTCTTCCTCTGCCTGGCGGCGCGCCGATTCCTCACGCTCGCGCTTGCGGCGCTCTTCTTCCTCGGCACGACGCTTGGCATCTTCGAGCGCGCGCTGGCGATCTTCCATGTCGCGGGCCTTCGAGCCTTCGAGCGCGCGGCGGCGGGCTTCCATCTCGCTGCGCGACAAATCGTTCAGCACGACCGCGCCTCGATCGGCCGGCGCCTTCGGCGCTTCCTGCACGACGGGAGCGACCGGAGCGGGCGCAACCGGTTGCGGCTTGGGCGCAAAAACGGGCGCGGGCGCGGGCTCGGCCTTGTCGCCTGGCATGGAGAATTTGCGCTTCTTGGTCTCGACCACGACCTGCTTGGTGCGGCCATGCGAAAAATTCTGGCGCACGACGCCCTGCTCCATACCCGGGCGCTTCAGCGTCAGAGTCTTCTTCGGCGTTACGCTCAAAGTCTTGTCGTCGCCCGATTTCGTATCGCTCATTCCATATCCTCTGCGGCATCATCTTCGCCAGCAACGGCCGCAAGCATTGCCAGATCGTCCGGGGTTCCGCCCCGATATCGGTCGAGCGCAACCATGCGCTTCAGAACCGCCTTGCCCGCATCGCCCGCGAGAACGGCAGCATGTATCACATTTGTGCCCCCCAATGCCAAACTCAAATCGGCCTCGGGGAAAAGTTTGTAGGCGGCAATGGCAGGACCGCCCAGATGCACCACCGCCCGGCGCGCCTGGCTGATCTTGCGAATGCCGTCCTGCGATGCCTCATTGGCATGGAGCACGCAAAGTGCCAAGCCGGAACGCACCGACGCTTCCACCTTGGTGGCGCCGAAGACGACCGCGCCGGCCTTGCGCGCCATGCCGAGCATGCCGAGGGCGTGCCTTGCCAGCAGCGCATCGACCATAGCGCCGAGATCGGCAGGTACGTTGACCTTCGCCTTGAAGGCGCGCGCGAACAGGTTCTTCGCCGCCGCCGTCTCTATATGTAGGCGTTCGGCGGCAACCCAGCAACCACGGCCGGGAAGGCTCCGCTTGATATCGGGAACGACCGTCGAATCCGGGCCGACGACGAACCGGATCAGGTCATCCGGTTCGGCCTGTCTGCGCGTGACGATGCAGGTGCGATCGTTCATCTGTTGGGAACGCGGGTCTTGTGCGATGCGCTTTCACCTCACGCACCGACGGCTTCGCCGGCGGCCTCTTCATCCGCCGCAAGCTCGTCCTCGGTGATCCAGCCGGCCTTCAGCCGCGCCGCCAGCACCATCTGCTCGGCATCGGCGCGCGACACGCCGTGCGCGGCGAGCACGCCCGGGAACACCTTGGTCTCCCCGTCCTTGCGCTCCTTCCAGCCGACCAGGTCGTCGACCGCGTAGCCGGCGAAATCCTCGACCGTCTTCACGCCGTCCTCGCCGAGCGTCACCATCATCGCGGTGGTCACGCCGGGGATTTCGCGCAGTTCGTCGGCGACGCCCAGTTCCTTGCGGCGGGCATCGTGCTCGGCCTCGATCTTCTCCAGGTACTCGCGGGCGCGCTGCTGAATCTCGGACGCCGTGTCCTCATCGAAACCGTCGATCGAGGAGATTTCCTCGGCCTCGACATAGGCCACTTCCTCGACGCTGGTGAAGCCTTCGGAGGCCAGCACCTGGCCGACCATCTCGTCGACGTCGAGCGCTTCCATGAACAGCGCCGAGCGTTCGACGAATTCCTTGTGGCGACGCTCGCTTTCTTCCTGCTCGGTCAGGATATCGATATCCCAGCCGGTGAGTTGGGAGGCGAGACGCACGTTCTGGCCGCGGCGGCCGATGGCCAGCGAAAGCTGGTCGTCGGGAACCACCACCTCGATGCGCTCGGCATCCTCGTCGAGCACCACCTTGGCCACTTCGGCCGGCTGCAGCGCATTGACGATGAAGGACGCGGCCGAGGGCGACCATGGAATGATGTCGATCTTCTCGCCCTGCAACTCGCCGACCACCGCCTGCACGCGCGAACCGCGCATGCCGACGCAGGCGCCGACCGGATCGATGGAACTGTCGCGCGAAATGACCGCGATCTTGGCGCGCGAGCCCGGGTCGCGGGCGACCGACTTGATCTCGATGATGCCGTCGTAAATCTCCGGCACTTCCATCGTGAACAGCTTGGCCATGAACTGCGGATGGGTGCGCGACAGGAAGATTTGCGGGCCGCGCTGCTCGCGGCGCACGTCGTAAACGTAGGCGCGCACACGGTCACCGTACTTGTAGTTCTCGCGCGGGATCAGTTCGTCGCGGCGGATGATCGCCTCGCCGCGGCCGAGATCGACGATGACGTTGCCGTATTCCACGCGCTTGACGGTGCCGTTGAGGATCTCCCCGATGCGATCCTTGTATTCGTCATACTGGCGGTCGCGCTCGGCCTCGCGCACCTTCTGCACGATGACCTGCTTGGCCGACTGGGCAGCAATGCGGCCAAAGTCCATCGGCGGAAGCTGCTCGGCGATGAAGTCGCCAAGCTGGGCGTCGGGGTTGCGCTCGCGGGCGGTGGAAAGCGCGATCTGGGTGGCGTAGTCCTCGACCGCCTCGACCACTTCCATCAGCCGCTGCAACTTCATCTCGCCCGTCTGCGGGTTGATGTCGGCGCGGATGTTGGTTTCCTGGCCATAGCGCGAGCGCGCCGCCTTCTGGATCGCATCAGCCATGGCGTCGATGACGATCTGCTTGTCGATCGACTTCTCGCGCGCGACCGCATCGGCGATCTGCAAGAGTTCAAGCCTGTTGGCGCTTACAACCATTTCTATTCTCCCGAGCCTTGCGCCGGACCCTGCCGTCCGGCCTGCTCATTCACGGTTCAAGTTCATTGTCGTTTTCGGCGTCTGGAACCTCGTCCGACTCGCCCCGATGCTTCCTGGCGTCCTTGCGCGCACGGTTGTCCTTCGACAAGGCGTCGCGAATGAGGTCGTCGGTCAGGATCAGCCGCGCTTCGGCGACCGCATCGTAGGGAATCGACATCGTCGGTTCCTCGCCATAGGCGGCCTTGTCGTTGCGCACGACGAAGCCCTCGTCGCCGGCTTCCTCGATCTTGCCGCGGAAACGCTTCTTGCCGCCGACGAGGACCGAGGTCTCCACCTTCACCAGATGGCCTGCCCAGGTGGAAAAATCCGTCTTGCGCACCAGCGGCCGGTCGATGCCCGGCGACGACACTTCCAGATGATAGGCCTTCTCGATGGGATCCTCCACATCGAGAGCCGGCGAAACCGCGCGGGAAACCTCGTCGCAGTCCTCCACCGTCATGGTGCCGTCTTCGCGTTCGGCCATGATCTGCAGCGTCAGGCCGTTCTGCCCGGACAGCCGCACGCGCACGAGGCGAAAGCCGATCCCGCGCAGCACCGGCTGGACAATGAGTGCGACGCGCGCATCAATGCCGCTTTCGCGGATGATACGGTCGTCGCCAAGATCCTCGCTAGCCGTCACTGTCGCACGATCCTTTCGGTTGGCCACTCCGGGCTACGCCCGGGTAATAAAAAAGAGCGGGACCGGGTGGACCCACTCTTCGTCATACCGACCAAGAATTTGAGAGCGATGTAAACCCGTTCTCACGAAATTTCAAGCCCCGTGCCGATCCGCCCGCTCATCCATGCAACCAGGGCATGGCTAGTGTGCAGGATCAGGCCTGCAACGAGCAGCCGGAAATCCTATTTATGGTGCAGCGCACAATCGCGCTGCCGCATTCAAGGAAGGGGTTCATCATGACGGGCAATCGCAGATTTTCAGGCTTTGGCCGCTTTGTGGGCACGCTCGGCAGTGCCATCGCCGTGGCCAGCGCCGTCGAGTCGGGCCGCAGGCCGCTGGCTCGCGACCTCGAGATTCTCGGGATCGATCCGCGCCAGTTCACGAAAATCCGGCACTACTGAAGCGGTCAATCCTCGTCGCCGGCCATCTGCGCCAGCACCTCGCCTTTTCCGCGAGCGCGCATGATCATCGGCACGACCACCGCCGCGATCGCCAGCACCCACAGGCTGATGGCGATCCACGAGTGAAACAGCACCGTGACATCGCCCTGGCTGATGGCCAGCGCCCGGCGTAGCTGCTGTTCGGCCATCGGCCCGAGGATGAGGCCGATCACCACCGGCGCAATCGGATAACCGAAACGGCGCAGGCCGTAGCCGAGCAGGCCGCAGGCGAGAAGAATGCCGAGTTCGAACACGGACGGATTGGCGCCGATGGTGCCCAGCGTGGCGAACACCAGGATACCGGCATAGAGCCAGTGCCTGGGGATGGTGAGCAGTTTCACCCACAGGCCGATCAGCGGCAGGTTCAGCACCAGAAGCATGAAGTTCGCCACCAGCAGGCTGGCGATCAGGCCCCAGACGAGCTGGGAATTGTTGGTGAACAGCAGCGGGCCGGGTTGCAGGCCGAACTGCTGGAAGCCGGCCAGCATGATCGCCGCCGTCGCCGTGGTGGGCAAGCCGAGCGTCAACAGCGGCACCAGCGTGCCGGCCGCGGAAGCGTTGTTGGCGGCCTCCGGCCCGGCAACGCCCTCGATGGCCCCGTGGCCGAATTCTTCCGGCTTCGGCGTCAACTGCTTTTCCACCGAATAGGACAGGAAGGTGCCGATTTCGGCGCCGCCCGCCGGCATCGCGCCGATCGGGAAGCCGATCGCCGTTCCGCGCAGCCACGGCTTCCACGAACGCGCCCAGTCCTCACGACTCATCCAGACCGAACCCTTGACGGATTCCACCTTGTCGTCGTCGCCCGATGTCGAGGCCGCGACGCTCAGCGTCTCGCCGATGGCGAACATGGCGACGGCGAGCGTCGTCACCTCGATGCCGTCGAGCAGGTCGGGAACGCCGAAGGCCAGCCGCGCCTGCCCGGTTTGCAGGTCGATGCCGATCAGGCCGAGGGTGAGCCCGAGAAACAGCGCGGTCAGTCCCCGCAGGGCCGAATCGCCGAAAGCCGCCGATACGGTCATGAACGCCAAAATCATCAGCGCGAAGTATTCCGCCGGCCCGAAGGACAGCGCCATCTTGACGATGGTCGGCGCAATCAGCGCCAGCCCCAGCGTGGCGATGAGGCCGGCGACGAACGAGCCGATGGCGGCGGTGGCGAGCGCCGGGCCGCCCCTGCCCTTGCGGGCCATCTTGTTGCCCTCCAGCGCGGTGACGATGGAGGCGCTTTCGCCCGGCGTGTTGAGCAGGATCGACGTGGTCGAGCCGCCATACATGCCGCCGTAGTAGATGCCCGCGAACATGATCAGCGAGCCGGCCGGGTCCAGCTTGTAGGTGACCGGCAGAAGCAGCGCCACCGTCAACGCCGGGCCGATGCCCGGCAGCACGCCGACGGCGGTTCCGAGCGTCACGCCGATCAGCGCGTAGAACAGGTTGATCGGCTCGAGGGCGACCAGGAAACCCTGTGCGAGAAGTACAAAAGTGTCCATGCCGCGCTACCCGATCGCTTCTAGCCGGTAATAAGGGTTTCGAAGGGTCCGGCCGGCAGCGTCAACTGCAGGCCCTTGGCAAAGATGAACCAGACGATGAACGACAGCACGACGCCGATGGGAAACGTCATCCACAGCGGTCCGCGGCCGAAGCCGCGCGCCGTCGCCGCAAAGAGGATGCCCGTGGCGATGGAGAACCCGGCCACCTTGAGCAGCAGCATCTGACCGACCAGCCCGCCGACGATCCACAGGACGGGCGCGGCCCGTTCCGGCTCGCGCTCAGGGAAGCCGCCGCGCATGGCCGAAACCGCCGTACAGACCGCCAGCACCAGCAGGACGCCGGCGATTACATAGGGGAAGGTAGTCGGACCGACCCGCGAATAGGCGCCGCCGCCGCCCATCGTCGCCGTGCTCCAGGCGATGACGCCGGAAAGCACCGCCAGCCCCGCGGCGATGGCCAGCGCCGCCTTGTCGGCGGCGCGGCCTTTCTGTTGCGGCGCGCGCTCCTGCGGGTTGCCGCTCATTTGACGAGGCCGATGTCCTTCAGGATCGACTCGGTCGCCTCGGTATCGGCCTGGAGCTGCTTGGCGAAATCATCGCCGGCCAGGTAGGTGTTTTCCCAGCCCTTGTCGGCAAGCGTCTTCTTCCAGGTTTCGGACTGCGCCATTTTCTCGATGTCGGCGGTAACCGCCGCCTTCTGCTCGTCGCTCAGGCCGGGCGCGGCGGCGACCATGCGCCAGTTCTGGATGGCGACGTCGACGCCACCCTCCTTGAAGGTCGGCGCGTCGATGCCGTCGACTTTGGCGTCGCTGGAAATACCGATGAGGCGCAACTGGCCCGCCTTGATCTGCGATTCGAACTCGCCGTAGCCGGAAATACCCACCGTGACCTGCCCGCCGAGGATGGCAGCCAGCGCTTCCCCGCCGCCGGAGAAGGCGATGTAGTTGACCTTGGTCGGATCGACGCCGATGGCCTTGGCGATAAGCCCGGCGGTGATGTGATCGACGCCACCGGCCGAGCCGCCGGCCCATGAGACCGCGCCCGGGTCGGCCTTCAGCTTCTCGACCAGGCCCGCCATGTCCTTGATGTCGGAGGCGGCCGGCACGACGATCGTCTCGTATTCGCCGGTCAGGCGGGCGATCGGCGTCACCTTGTCGAGGGTGACCGGCGAATTGTTGGTGAGGATGGCGCCGACCATGACATAGCCGCCGACGATCAACTGGCTCGGATCGCCCGAGGCATTGTTGACGAATTGGGCAAGCCCGATGGTGCCGCCGGCGCCCGGAACGTTGACGACCTGCACGGAGGAGGAAATCTTCTCGTCCTGCAAGGCGGACTGCATGGCCCGCGCGGTCTGGTCCCAGCCGCCGCCGGGTGCTGCCGGAGCCATGATCTTGTAGTCGGCAGCCCAGGCGCTGGCGCTGGCGAACATGCAGGCCAGGGACAGGGCAATGGTCAGTTTCTTCATGGAAATCTCCAGCATTGTTTCAAACGAATGGGCCGATCCGGGCCGCTTGCAGATCACGCGCCATGCCGGGCAAGGAAACCGCCCCCTCTCATGCACGTGCAGGCGGCTTGCCGCCGGCAGAAGGATTTCCATAGAAACTTTTCCCGGCGAGGCTTGTCAACACCATGTTGCCGGAATCGGCCGAGGCCGGGCCGGAAGCCGTCAGCGGCGCCGAAACACCAGATAGGCGGGGCGGCGCCCCTCGCGGATGGCCTTCGCCTCGTAGCGCGTGCCCGGCCATCCCGCATAGGGCTCGTGCCAGTCGGCGGCCTCGGTTGCCTGCCACTCGAAGGCCTCATGCGCACGGCAGAAAAGCAGCGTCCAGTTGATGTAGCTGTCGATATCCGAGGCGAAGCGGAAAACGCCGCCCGGCTTCAGCGCGCGGGCGAAGCGGTCGAGATTGACCCGGCTGACGAAGCGGCGCTTCCAATGCCGCTTCTTCGGCCACGGATCGGGATAGAGAAGATCGATCCCGTCGAGCGAAGCGGGCGGCAGCCAATCCAGCAATTGCGTCGCGTCGTCGTCGTGGACCCGCAGGTTGGCAAGGCCGGCCGCGGTCGCGGCGGTCATCATCTTGGCCATGCCGTTGACGAACGGCTCGACGCCGATGAAGCCGGTACGCGGATTGGCCGTGGCTTCGTGGCGAAGATGCTCGCCACCCCCGAAACCGATCTCCAGCCGCACGGCCGAAACCTCGGCCGCAAACAGGCTGCGCAGGTCGACCGGCGCAGGCTGCGCCAGATCGAGCCCGTAGGCCCTGAGCCCGGCCTCGAGCGCCGCCGCCTGCTGCGGCCGGATGGCCTTGCCGTGCCGACGCCCGTAAAAGGCCTCGGTCGAGCGGCTTGGCCTGGAATTGGAGGTCTCTGAACTCATCGGGCTCCCGGGTCCGGCAGCGGCCAGGCGCCGTGCGGGTAAAGCCTGCACGGCGCTCTTTGCTCAGGCGGCGACGGCTTCCTTGAGCGCATCCTTGAGCGCCTTGGTGAGATCGGTCCGTTCCCAGGAGAAGGAACCGTCTCGTCCGGCCTTGCGGCCGAAATGGCCATAGGCCGAGGTCTTGGCGTAGATCGGCTTGTTGAGGTCGAGGTGGCGGCGGATACCCGTCGGCGACAGGTCCATGACCTTGCGCAGCGCTTCCTCCAACTTGCCCTCGTCGACCTTGCCGGTGCCGTAGAGATCGACATAGATCGACAGCGGCTGGGCGACGCCGATGGCGTAGGAGAGCTGGATGGCGCATCGGTCCGCCAGCCTGGCCGCGACCACGTTCTTGGCGAGGTAGCGCGCGGCGTAGGCCGCCGATCGGTCGACCTTGGTGGTGTCCTTGCCCGAGAAAGCACCGCCGCCGTGCGGGGCCGAGCCGCCATAGGTGTCGACGATGATCTTGCGCCCGGTAAGGCCGGTGTCGCCGTCAGGCCCGCCGATGACGAACTTGCCGGTCGGGTTGATGTACCAGTTGCAGTCCTCGTCTATCGGCAGGTCGCCGAGCGCTTCGCGGATGTAGGGTTCGACGACCTGGCGGACCTTGCGAGAATCCCAGCTTTCATCGAGATGCTGGGTGGAGACAACGATCTGCGTGACCGCCGCCGGCCGGCCGTTCTCGTAGCGGACCGTCACCTGGCTCTTGGCGTCAGGGCCGAGCCTGGCGGCGTCGCCCTCGCCGGCATGGCGGGCCGCGGCCATCAGTTCGAGAATCTTGTGGCTGTAGTAGAGCGGGGCCGGCATCAGGTCGGGCGTCTCGGTGCAGGCGTAGCCGAACATGATGCCTTGGTCGCCGGCGCCTTCGTCGCCCTGCCTGTCGGATGCGCTGTCGACACCCTGGGCGATATCGGCCGACTGGCCGTGCAACAGCACGTCGATGCGGGCCTTCTTCCAGTGGAAGCCCGGCTGCTCGTAGCCGATCTCGCGAATGGCCTTGCGCGCCGCCGCCTTGAACTTGGTCGGGTTGATGATCGGGAAGTCCTCGGCATCCGTGAGGATGTTGCCCTGCTTGTCCTTCTTCAGGAGCGAGTCGGGAACCCGTACCTCGCCGGCAATCACGACGCGGTTGGTGGTCGCCAGCGTCTCGCAGGCGACGCGCACGTCCCATGGGTTCATGCCGGTCTTCCTGGCCTCGCGATAGACCAGGTCGACGATCTCGTCGGAGATGCGGTCGCAGACCTTGTCGGGGTGGCCCTCGGAAACCGATTCCGAAGTGAAATAGTAATTCTGCCGCATAACGGGTGTCCCCTCTCGAAAACGATCGGCAGATCGCCGACGTGGCGAAACGTCTGTTAGCGGGGGCCAAGCCCGCTCGTCAAGCAAGCTTTGCCCGTTTGCAGCCATATGGCGCAACCACGTTCCAAAACCATGCGCGGGCCGGCGGCAATGCCGCATCGGCGCCCATCTCCCCGGGATCGAGAAGGGTTTGCGACAGGCCAGCGGACTTCTTGGTCCAGCGGCCCGTTTGAATCGTTCGAGGCAATACGGGCGATAGCGCAGTCGTCAGTCGGCGTCGTCAGCGAGCGACTTGACCAGATCGATAATCCGGCGGCGAACCTTCGGGTCCGCGATCTTGACGAAGCCGCGATTCAACTGGAGGCCTTCCGGCGTCGAGCAGAACTGGACGGCGAAAGCGGTCGAAGGATCCTCGGAAAAACCGCGGCCGCCCGTGCTTTCCTGACCCGGCGCATCTTCGAAAAAGAAGGCCACCGGAACGTCGATGATGGAGGCGATCGCCTGCAGGCGGCTGGCCCCGACCCGGTTGGTCCCCTTCTCGTATTTCTGTATCTGCTGGAATGTGATGCCGAGATTTTCGCCCAGCTTTTCCTGGCTCATGCCAAGCATGTTGCGGCGAAGTCTGATCCGGCTTCCGACATGAACATCGATAGGGTTCGGCTTCTTCTTGTTTTGTTCTATCATTTCGTCCTCGCCGAGTTTCCCGGCAATTTTGGTGTTTTCCGCCCCGACCGACCGGTTCCGCCCATCGGGCGCTCGGGTCCCCCACGCCATCTATTATAATACGAATTTCTAATATACGCGCTGTCAATTTATCCGTAGTCTTTGCCTTACGTTCAGCGAGGCGGCCACGAGAGCGAGCAGGATCATAACCAGAAAACCGTTAACACGCCGTTGGTTAGCCGTCGCCACCGCCTGCCGTGCTATCGGCACATGTATGTCCATAGCTCCATGGGCATTTACCCCCAATGCGTCAACAATACGACCGTTGGCATCCACCACGGCCGAGATCCCGCTGTTGGCAGCACGCAGCAAAGGCAATCCGTTTTCCACTGCCCGAAGCTGCGCCTGCCTGAAATGTTGATACGGACCCGGCGTATCGCCAAACCACGCATCGTTGGTAACGTTTACAATAAGCTGAGTTGACGCTGCGTCAACTGCCACCAGCTCGGGAAAGATTACTTCATAACAGATGAAAGGCAGCGCCCGGATGCCGCCCGGCACCTGGATCGAATGGCGCTCGTTGCCCGCAGAAAAAACCATTGGCCCGGCGACCAGTTGGACGAGGCCGAAACGGCGCAGGAGATCGGAAAAAGGCAGGTATTCGCCGAAGGGAACCAGGTGGACCTTGTCGACCGCATCGACGATCTCGCCGCTGTCGTTGATGGCCACCACCGAATTGTAATAGCGGCTGTCGGCGGCGGACGCGCCGACTTCCTCGCGCACGATGCCGGCAAGCAGCATCTGGCCGTCGTCCAGCATGTCGCCGATGGCCGTCAGCGCCTCCGGGCGCTCGGTGAACAGGAACGGCACCGACGTTTCCGGCCAAAGGATCAGTTGCGGCTTGGCATGCCCCGGTTCCGGCGCTTTCGTCGACAGCGACACCAGGTCGGAAAAGATGCGGTCGCGCACCGAAGCATCCCATTTCTCGGCGAGGTCGACAT
This sequence comes from Mesorhizobium sp., assembly GCA_049650385.1. Classification (GTDB taxonomy): domain Bacteria; phylum Pseudomonadota; class Alphaproteobacteria; order Rhizobiales; family Rhizobiaceae; genus Mesorhizobium. The sequence continues at coordinate 32,432 of JBASAA010000031.1, read as the reverse complement.
TGGGCTGGACGATGCGCACGTCGAGGCTTTGCGTTGGCGGCTCCGCCTTCTGCGTAAGCCGAACATAGCCAAAGCCGACATGGGCGGCAGCGATCAGGACAAACAGCGCACCGCCAATAGCAAGATGGCGGCGGTCCGCCAAAAGCGCCGGCAAGGCGAACACGAACACGGCGAGCGCGTTCATGCCGACCATGCCGACGACCGAAACGCTCTGCATCAGAAGCGGCACCGGCATCGCGGCATAGCCCACCGCGTTCCAGGGAAAGCCGGTGAACAGGACGCCGCGCAGCCATTCGGCAAGCCCGAAACCAACGGCGAGCGCGGCGACACGGCCGATGCCGCTGCTCCACAGAAACCGCGCCATCACCGTTGCGAAGCCATAGAAGAAGGCGAGCGCGAGCGGGATGCCGAGCACTGCGAACGGCAAGGCCCAGGCGAAGCTGTCGGCCTCGACCAGCAACGCGCCGCCGATCCACCACAGGCCGGCGAGGAAATAGCCGAAGCCGAACCACCAGCCGATGGCGAACACCGGCCGCAAGCGCCCGAGCCAACCGGCGGACGGCTCTCCCGTCGCGCCGTCGATCAGCCAGACCAGCACCGGGAACGAGACGAAGCAGACGGCGAAGAAATCGTAGGGCGCCTGCGCCAGGACCGCGAGCGCGCCGGCCAGGAAGGCCACCAGCGAGCGGCGCCAGCCGCAAAGCAGAATTATCCGGCCGGAAAGGCGCTGCATCAAGCTGTCCACGTCGCGCGAATCACGACGACAAGATTTATCAGGCGGCGGCCCGCGCTCCAAATGGTCAGCGCAATATCTATCCCGCACCGAGCAGGACCACGCCGGCGACGAGGACGAGGCATCCGACGATCCGCCACCGGCCGACGGGCTCGTGCAGGATGACCATGCCGAACAGCGCGCCGACCATCATCGACATCTCGCGCATCGGCGCGACGACGCTGAGCGGCGCCTGCATGGCGAGTGCCATCAGCACCAGGATGTAGGACAGCGGCGACAGCACGCCGACGCCGACGGCCAGAAGCCATTTTCCCCGCATCCGCTTCAGCGCGCCACGGCTGTCATGCATCACGAGCGGGGCGAGAAAGGCGAAACGCAGGAAGTTCGAGCACCAGTCGAGAACGACCGGGTGGATGGCGAGCACCTTGACCCCGTAGGCGTCGACCACCGTGTAGCAGGCGATCAGCATGCCGGTGACGACGCCCCACCGCACGCCCGTGAGCCCGCCGGGGCGGCGGAAGATGGCAAGGTTGCCCTGCGTGGAAATGAGGCCGATGCCCAGCACGACGAAAACCAACCCGAGAATGCCGTGCGACGTCGGGGCCTCGCCCAGGAACAGGAAGGCGGCGAGCGTCGAGACCGTCGGCCCCATGCCCCGCGCCACCGGATAGACGACGGAAAGATCGGCCACCTGGTAGCCGCGCTGGAGACAAAGGCTGTAGGCGAGATGGACCACGCCGGTGAGCAGGATGCAGCCGACGACCGTCAGGCTCCACGCCATCTCGCCCCGGGCGAGTATCCACAGCGCCCAGGGCGCATAGAGGACGCAGCAGAACAGGTTATAGGCGAAGACGAAGCTCGGGCCGGCGATCGCGGCGCGCTTCGAAAGCAGGTTCCATGCCGCGTGGATGAAGGCGGCAAGCACGACAAGGGAAAGGGCGGCGTACGACATGAGACCTCCAGGCGCGTGCCTCGGCACGGCGTTCAAGTCTCGACGTCTCCGCCTCTGGGCTTTTGTCCCTTGGGTGCAGCCGCGCCGTGCGGCGCGGGGTCTACAACGCTCGGACCAGCGGCGGCCGGCAGCCGCCCGGAACCCTAGTTGTCACTCAGTCGATGGTCGCTTCTAGCCCGCCCGGCGGCAGCGCCGCAAGAGGCTTTCGGCCCCCGCCGCCGCTCAGGCCTGCTCCGCGCGCACGGCGCGGCGCCGGCGCTCGGCCTTGCCGCTGTGAACGATGCGCACGCGCTTGACGCGGCGCGGGTCGGCGTCGAGCACGTGGAACTCGAAGCCCGGGATCGCCTGCACCACCTCGCCGCGCGCCGGCACGCGGCCGAGCGTGTTGAAGATCATGCCGCCGATGGTGTCGACGGAATCGCCGTGCTCGCCGGGCGTAAAATCCCCACCGATCATTTGGGCGACATCCTCGATCTCCGCCTTGCCGTCGACAATGAAAACACCGTCGCCGGCCTGGGTAATCATCGGCTCGTCGTCGTCGTGCTCGTCCTCGATGTCGCCGACCACCATCTCGACGATGTCCTCCAGCGAGGCGAGGCCGTCGGTGCCGCCGTATTCGTCGATCACCAGCGCCATCTGCGTGCGCGTCGCCTGCATGCGGCCCATCAGTTCGGAAGCGAGCATGGAGGGCGGAACGAACAGCACCGGGCGGATCAGGTTGAGGTCGTCGATGCTGCGGGTGAGATCGACCCGGGTGAAATCGAGGACGCTCGGCGCCGGCGCCTTCTTCGTCGCCCTGCCCTTCTTGACGCGGCCGACCTTGGTGATGTGGGCGAGAACGTCGCGGATGTGGACCATGCCGCGCGGATCGTCCAGCGTCTCGGAATAGACCGGCATGCGCGAATGGCCGGATTGCTCGAAAAGCCCGAGCAGGTCGCCGAGCGAAGTGCCGATCTCGACCGCCTCGATGTCGGCCCGCGGCACCATCACGTCCTCGACGCGGACTTCGCGCAGCCGAAGGATGTTGTTGAGCATGGCGCGCTCGCCGGGCGAGAACGACTCCGCGTCGCTCGCCGTCCCGGCCAGCGCATCGACGATCTCCTCGCGCAGCGAGGTGCCGTTGCGTTGCCTGAACAAGCCCAGCGCGCGTTGCAGAAGCGAGGGGCCGGCAGCGTGGTGATCGCCCGAAGCGCCGCCGGACGCGGTACTCGATCCGGGCTCGTCGTCGGACTGATCGGGGGTCCTGATCGGGTTGCCGGGCTCGGGGTGCGCGGCAATCTCTGCTTTGTCGTTCATCGTCGTCCGGTCACTTGGTCCATCGGTGTTACGCGTAGGGATCGGGAATGGCAAGCCTCGCCAGCGCGGCGCGCTCGATCGCCTCCATCTCCTCGGCCTGCGCATCGGTCACATGGTCATGCCCGAGCAGGTGAAGAATACCATGGACCACCAGATGCGTGATATGGTGTTCCAGCGGCTTGTTTTCCAGTTCGCTTTCGGCGGCCACCGTCTCGGCGGCCAGCACGATATCGCCCAGCATGGGCGGCAGCGGGCCTTCCTTCGTCTCGGGAAAAGCCGGGAAGGACAGCACGTTGGTCGGCTTTTCCTTGCCGCGCCAGCCGGCGTTGAGCGCGCTGATATGGGCATCGTCGGTGAAGGTGACGCCGAGTTCCGAATGTCCGGGCCGGCCGGCGCCGATCTCCGCGAACACGGCCGAAGCCGCGCGCCCGACCCATCCGGCCAGTTCCGTCTCCGCCGGCCACTGCCCCGCCTCGACGGCAACATCGATGTCGAGCGGGGAAGGAGGGGGTTCATCCACCATGGAGTTTGGCCAGTCGCACGCGAAAAATACCCCCACCGCTGACCCCTCCCCACAAGGGGGAGGAGGATTGCGGAACCGTTTCGCGCTTCAGAAACGAGGGCCATCCGTTGGGGTTCCCCTCCCCCTTGTGGGGAAGGGTCAGGGGTGGGGATAGCGATCGTGAAATCACCGATCTCAATCTCATAGGGTGTGGGGTCACCCCTCGACGCCGAGGCCGCGCGAGACCTTGCCGTCGCGGTCGTAGGCCCTGACGATCTCGGCCACCAGCGCGTGGCGCACCACGTCCGCGTCGTTGAAGCGCACCGTCACCACGCCGGAAATGCCGTCGAGGATGCGCAGCGCCTCGACCAGCCCGGACTTGGTGTTGGGCGGCAGGTCGATCTGGGTCGGGTCGCCGGTGACGATCATGCGCGAATTCTCGCCGAGCCGGGTCAGGAACATCTTCATCTGCATCGGCGTGGTGTTCTGCGCCTCGTCGAGGATGACGGCGGCATGGGCCAGCGTGCGGCCGCGCATGAAGGCCAGCGGCGCGATCTCGATGACGCCCGCGGCGATCGCGCGCTCGACCTTGTCGCCCGGCATCATGTCGTAGAGCGCGTCGTAGAGCGGCCTCAGATAGGGGTCCACCTTGTCCTTCATGTCGCCCGGCAGGAAGCCGAGGCGCTCGCCGGCCTCAACCGCCGGCCGCGACAGGATGATGCGCTCGACAAGACCGCGTTCCAGCAGCATCGCCGCGTGGGCCACCGCCAGATAGGTCTTGCCGGTGCCGGCGGGGCCGATGCCGAACACCAGTTCGGCCCGCTCCAGCGCGCGCATATAGGCGTCCTGGTTGGGGGAGCGGGCATAGATCGTCTTCTTGCGCGTGGCGATCTGGGCGGCCGCCATCTTGCCCTTGCGCTCCAGCGTCGGCAGCGTCAACTGGTCGTCCACGGCCACCGCCATGCGCACCGCGCCGTCGACGTCGGACGGGCTTATCTCGCCGCCCTTCTGCAAGACCTCGTAGAGGCTGTCCAGCGCCCTGCGCGCCTGCTCCGCCGCCGGGGCCGAACCCTTGATCGTCAACTGGTTGCCGCGCGAGCGGATATCGACGCCGAGTTTCTGCTCCAGCCGCGCCAGGTTCTCGTCGAACTGGCCGTAAAGCGCGCTGGCAAGCTTGTTGTCGTCGAAGGCGAGGACGATGTGCGCCATGTCGGACGCCCCTGACGGAGCCTGTACGGGTAACGCCTTGATGTCGGCTGGGCTCAAGCGTCTCTCCTCATGCGGCGAATGTGTCACTCCGCAACTACCGGAACCGGCTCGGCATGCAGACTGTTGAAGCCCGTTCCCGTGATTCGCACCGGAATAATGTCACCGATTTCACCGGCCTTTTCATCAACAATTACCGGCTGCAGCCAGGGCGAGCGGCCGACCTTCTGACCAACCTGCCGGCCCGGCTTCTCGATCAGGGTCTCGATCGTGCGGCCAACCATGGAAACGCTGAAAGCCTGCTGCTGTTCCACCAGCAGCGCCTGAAGGCGTTGCAGGCGCTCATCTTTCACCGCCTCGGGCACATGGCCGTCCATTTCGGCGCCCGGCGTGCCGGGGCGCGGCGAGTATTTGAACGAGAAGGCCGAGGCGTAGCCGACCTCGCGCACGATCGTCATCGTGGCCTCGAAATCGGCCTCCGTCTCGCCGGGGAAGCCGACGATGAAGTCGCCCGACATGGCGATGTCGGAGCGGGCGGCTCGAATGCGCTCGATCAGCCGCAGATAGTCGCTTGCCTTGTGCCGGCGGTTCATCGCCTTCAAAATCCGATCCGACCCGGACTGCACCGGCAGATGCAGGTAGGGCATCAGGACGGACAGGTCGCGGTGCGCGTCGATCAGTTCGTCGTCCATGTCGCGCGGATGGCTGGTGGTGTAGCGCAGGCGGGCGATGCCCGGAATTTCGGCCAGCCGGAACAAAAGCCGCCCCAGCCCCCATTCCCCGCCGTCCGGGCCCTGCCCGTGCCAGGCATTGACGTTCTGTCCAAGCAGCGTCACCTCGCGCACGCCGGCCGCCGCCAGCCGCTCGGCCTCGGCCACGATCTGGGCCACGGAGCGCGACACTTCCGAGCCGCGCGTATAGGGCACCACGCAGAAGGTGCAGAACTTGTCGCACCCTTCCTGGACGGTCAGGAAGGCAGTCACCCCGCGCTTGATGATCTCGGCCGGCTTCGGCTGCGGCAAATGCTCGAACTTGTCGTCCAGCGCATAGTCGGTCTCGACGACCTTGCCGCCGTCGCGCACCCTGGCCAGCACGTCCGGCAGGCGGTGATAGGTCTGCGGGCCGACGACGAGATCGACGGCGGGCGCGCGGCGGATGATTTCGGCCCCTTCGGCCTGCGCCACGCAGCCGGTGACGCCGATGGTGAGTTGCTTGCCTTCCAGCGCCCGCTCGGCCTTCATGTCGCGGATGCGGCCAAGCTCGGAATAGACTTTTTCGGCCGCCTTCTCGCGGATGTGGCAGGTGTTGAGCAGGACCAGATCGGCCTCGCCGATGGCGTCGGTCGCCACATAGCCGTCGGCGACCAGCGCGTCGGTCATGCGCTGCGAATCATAGACGTTCATCTGGCAGCCATAGGTCTTGACGAAGACCTTTTTCGTCTCCGGCCCCACCGCCTTCTTGTCCGCCCCGCCCTCGTTGCGGGCCGCCACACTATTTTCCAGTTCCATGCGGCGGCTTCTAACGCCTTTCCATGACAAAAAACAGACGATTCTATTTTCGCGGCAGGGCGGGCTGCGGATCGCGCAAGGCCTTCTCCATCAGGGCCTGCACGCGCTGTTCGACCAGCCGCGCGGTTTCCTTGCGGCTCGCCCCCCTGGAGAAGACGACCGGCTCGCCGAAATGCACCTCCACGTCGAGCGCCCGCTCCCGCAGAAGCGCCAGTGCATGCGGCGCCAAATCCTCATCGCCGATCCACGAAGCGAAATGCCGGTCGCGACGGCCGAAGGCGACACCGTGCAGGCGCGTGTAGCAGATCGCCACCGGCTGCACATGGACCTCGCTCGCCACGCCTTGCGTGACAGCCATCGAGGCAGCGCCGAACAGCGTGCTCTTGAACGGCAACAGCATGTTGCCGTCGCCGGTCGTCCCCTCGGCGAACAGCACCATCGCATCGCCCTTGCCGAGCCGCACGGCGATCTCGTTCGCCTGGTCGCCCGACTTGCGCTTGCGCTCGCGCTCGATGAACACCGTGCGTTGCAATTTCGACAGCCAGCCCAACAGCGGCCAGCCTTCCAGTTCGGACTTGGCGATGAAATTCACGTCGGCCAGCGAGCCGAGTACCAGAATATCGGTCCAGGACAGGTGGTTGGAGGCGACCAGCAGCGGCCGCTTGTCGGAAAGCCTGCCCGTCGCATGGACGCGAATGCCGAGCCCTTTCAGCAGCGCCCGGTGCCAAAGCCGCAGCACCCGCGTTTCGCGCCACCAGCCGGTCTTGAGCGCGACGACCTGTAACGGAGCGAGGAGAAGCGTCGCCGCCATGATGAATGCCAGTCCACAAAAGGCCCGGATTCTTGCAATCATCGATCGTTTCGCTGGCGCAGTTCGCGGCGCATGACCAGCGCGCCGCTCGGGCCGTGTTCGGACGAGTGGTAGTAGTTGGCGCGCCGGCCGACCTCCTGAAAGCCGAAACGGCGGTAAAGGGCGATGGCGGGCGCGTTGGTCTCGTCCACTTCCAGGAAAAGCGCCTCGGCGCGCTCGCCGTGCAGTTCGCGCAGCACCGCATCCATCAGCCGCCAGCCGAGGCCCAGCCGGCGGTGCGAGCGGGCAACCGCGATGGTAAGGATTTCCCCCTCGCCCGCTGCCAGCCTGGCCAGCACGAAGCCCACCGGCGCCTTGGCGCCGTGGCCGACTTCGCGCACGCCGAAGCCGAATACCGTGTCCTGTTCGAGCAGCGACGAAAACTCGTCCGCGCTCCAGGGCCGCGAAAAGTCCTCGCGGTGCAGGAGCGAAAGCGCATTGCTGTCGGCCTCGGCCAGAGGTTCGACCACGAATTCCTTCCGGCCTGCGGACAGGAAGGGAATACGCATCACGAAACCCTCGGCAACACGAAGCCGGCCTGCGGCTTGGCGTCGGCAGCGCGCAGATAGAGCGGATGAGGCTTCTCGCCCGGTTCCTTCCCGGCCGCCAGCCGGGCATAGACGGCGATATCGGCGGTCGCCGCCAGCGGCCCGAAATCGAACGATCCGCCCGCCGCGGCCGCGATTTTTCCGGCCAGCGTCCCGGAAAGCACCGGCGTGTTCGCCACGGCCATCTCCGTCATCTGCGCCAGTGTCGCCACCGCCGGACCATAGCGCAGGGCCATCGCTTCGTCGTAGAGGGCGGCGTGGATTTCCTCGCGGCCGCCGTCGAGCGCCACCAGCACGGGACGGCCGGGGAATTTCCCGCACGTTTCCTCGGCCAGCGCCTCCAGCGTGGTAACGCCCACCGCCGGGATTTTCAGCGCCAGCGCCAGCCCGCGGACGGTGGAGACGCCGACGCGTACGCCGGTGAAGGAGCCGGGCCCGACGGATACGGCCAGGGCGCTGAGGCCGGAATAGTCGATGCCGGCCTTCTCCAGCGCCTCGGCGATGACCGCCATCAGATGTTCGGCGTGGCCCTTGCCGAGGTCGAGCACGGCGCGGCCAAATTCCCTGTGCGCGCCCGCGTCATAGACGCAGGCCGCGCACAGATTTGCCGAACAATCGACAGCGAGAAGGGTCGCCACCTTATCCGTTTTCTTTCGCCTTCAGCTCCAGCCGGCGCGCATGCAGGAAGGGCTCGGTATAGCCGTTGGTCTGTTCGCGGCCCCTGAACACCAGGTCGCAGGCGGCCTGGAAGGCGATCGAGCCGTCGAAATCCGCCGCCATCGGCCGGTAGAGCGGATCGCCGGCGTTCTGGCGGTCCACCACCTTGGCCATGCGCTTCATCGTCTCCATCACCTGTTCCTCGGTGCAGACCTTGTGGCGAAGCCAGTTGGCGATGTGCTGCGAGGAGATGCGCAGCGTGGCGCGGTCTTCCATCAGCCCGACATCGTGGATGTCCGGCACCTTGGAGCAGCCGACGCCCTGGTCGATCCAGCGCACCACATAGCCCAGGATTCCCTGCGCATTGTTGTCCAGCTCCGCCTGGATGTCTTCCGGCGACCAGTTGGGGCGGGTCGCCACCGGCACCGACAACAGGTTGTCGAGCTTGGCCTTCGGCCGGCTCTTCAACTTCTCCTGCACCGCCTGCACGTTGACCTTGTGGTAGTGCGTGGCATGCAGCGTCGCGGCCGTGGGCGACGGCACCCAGGCGGTGTTGGCGCCGGCCTTCGGGTGGGCGATCTTCTCGACCAGCATCGCCGCCATCATGTCCGGCATCGCCCACATGCCCTTGCCGATCTGGGCATGACGCACCAAACCGCATTCCAGCCCGGTGTCGACGTTCCAGTCCTCATAGGCCGCAATCCACGCCGCCTGCTTCATGTCGCCCTTGCGGATCATCGGCCCGGCTTCCATGGAGGTATGGATCTCGTCGCCGGTGCGGTCGAGGAAACCGGTGTTGATGAAGGCAACGCGGTCCTTAGCGGCGCGGATCGCCTCCTTGAGGTTGACGGTGGTGCGCCGCTCCTCGTCCATGATGCCGACCTTGATGGTGTTTTGCGCCATGCCCAGAAGTTTTTCGACCCGCGCAAAAATCTCGACGGCGAAGGCAACCTCGTCGGGGCCGTGCATCTTCGGCTTGACCACATACATGGAGCCGGTGCGCGAATTGCGGCGCGCGCCGTTTTCGCCGATGTCGTGCAGCGCGATCAGTGCCGTGATCGCCGCATCCATGATGCCTTCCGGGATTTCCGAGCCGTCCTTCAGCAGGATCGCCGGGTTGGTCATCAGATGGCCGACGTTGCGCACCAGCATCAGCGAACGGCCATGCAGGACAAGCTCGCCGCCGTCAGGCGCCGTATAGGCGCGGTCGGCGTGGAGCTTGCGCGTAAACGTCTTGCCGCCCTTGGTGATTTCCTCGGCAAGGTCGCCCTTCATCAGCCCAAGCCAGTTGCGGTAGACCACCACCTTGTCCTCGGCGTCGACGGCGGCGATCGAATCCTCGCAGTCCTGGATGGTGGTCAGCGCCGCTTCCAGGATCATGTCGGCGATGCCGGCCGGATCGGTCCTGCCGATGGCGTTCTCGCGGTCGATGACGATCTCGATATGCAAGCCGTTGTTGACCAGGAGCACCGCCTCGGGATTGGCCGCATCGCCACGATAGCCGGCGAATTTCTTCGGGTCGGCAAGCGTGGTGGACCCGCTGCCGGCGGCAAGCTTCAGGCTGCCGCCCGCGACCGAAAGCCCGCTGACACCGGCCCAGCTACCGATGGTGAGGGGCACGCTCTCGTCCAGGAACGCCTTGGCCCAGGCAATGACCTTTTCTCCGCGCTTCGGGTTGAAGCCCTTGCCCTTTTCGGCGCCGTCCGTCTCGGCGATGGCGTCGGTGCCGTAGAGCGCATCGTAGAGCGAGCCCCAGCGCGCATTGGCGGCGTTGAGCGCATACCGCGCGTTCATCACCGGCACCACCAGTTGCGGGCCGGCAACCGTCGCGATCTCGGAATCCACATCGGTCGTGGTGACGCTGAAAGCCGGGCCTTCCGGCACCAGGTAGCCGATTTCCTTCAGGAAAGCCTTGTAGATTTCCATATCGACCGGGGCGCCGTTTTCGCGATACCAGGCGTCGAGCCTGGCCTGCATGGCATCGCGGGTGGCCAGCAGTTCGCGGTTCCTGGGGGTCAGGTCGTGGGCGATGGACGAAAGACCGTTCCAGAACGCATCGGCTTTCACGCCGGTACCCGGCAGCGCTTCGTTCACGACGAAGTCGTGAAGCTCGCGCGCAATCCGCAGCCCGGCGATTTCGATACGTTCATCGGTCATTTCACAGTCTCCAAAACCTTCCGGCCGTCGATGCCGGTCTCTTCAATTCATGTGAGGGGGGCTTTGCCACGCCGGGAAGGTGTGGTCAATTCCGCTTGGGATCAAGCGGTTGGCCCAAGAAACTGCGCCAGCGAGCCGACGGCAGCTTCACTCGCCGGCCGCCGGTTTCGAAATGCTGATATCCCGCGAGGATTTTTCAACGCACAGGAAGCAGCAATATTCGCAGGGCGGCCGGTCGTTGTCGGGGCCGACGCCGAAGACGACGCCGTCGTCGCCGACCTTCCACGCCCCAAAGCAGATGCGTTCGCCCGCGACGCAGCTCACCGACACCGACTTCTTCTCCCGCGCATCGAGGAAATAGGCCTGGTTGTCGTCGGGCCAGGCCTTGTCGCGGTCCTGTCCGAACAGGACCACGGCCACGGAATGATGGCGGCGGTTTTTCAGATAGAAATGCATGTCGGCGGCGCGGGCGCCCGGAACGGCGTAAGCAGCGAGAACCAAAGCAACGACGGCGAAGCGAATCATGGCAGGCCCAGCGTTGAGAGCCGGATCATGCCATGAAATCATACGCACCGGAATCCGGCCTGACAGGTAAGACGCAAGTTGCCGGTCACAGGGCGACCTGGGTCGATTACCACAGGAAACCCAAGCCGCCTGCCGCCGTCAATTATCGCCCATCTTCAGCGCCTGGATAAACGCTTCCTGCGGGATGTCGACCTTGCCGAACTGGCGCATGCGCTTCTTGCCTTCCTTCTGCTTGTCCAGAAGCTTGCGCTTGCGCGAGACGTCGCCGCCGTAGCACTTGGCGGTCACGTCCTTCCTCAGGGCCGAGATCGTTTCGCGTGCGATCACCTTGCCGCCGATCGCCGCCTGGATCGGAATCTTGAACAGGTGGTGCGGGATCAGTTCCTTCAGCTTCTCGCACATGACGCGGCCGCGCTTCTCGGCGGCCGTGCGGTGCACCAGCATCGACAGCGCGTCGACCGGCTCCTCGTTGACCAGGATCGACATCTTGACCAGGTCGCCCTCGCGATAGTCGGTCAGGTGGTAGTCGAAGGAGGCATAGCCCTTGGAGATCGACTTCAGCCGGTCGTAGAAGTCGAACACCACCTCGTTCAGTGGCAGGTCGTAGACCAGCATGGCGCGTTTGCCGACATAGGAAAGGTCGGCCTGGACGCCGCGCCTTTCCTGGCACAGCTTCAGGATCGAGCCGAGGTAATCGTCCGGGGTGAGGATGGTGGCGCGTATCCACGGCTCCTCGATCGACGCGATCTTCATCACGTCGGGCATGTCGGCGGGGTTGTGCAGCTCTTTCTGCGTGCCATCGGAGAGGTTGAGCTTGTAGACGACGGAAGGCGCGGTGGCGATCAGGTCGAGGTTGAACTCGCGCTCCAGCCGCTCCTGGATGATCTCCAGGTGAAGCAGGCCGAGGAAGCCGCAGCGGAAGCCGAAACCGAGCGCCGCCGAGGTCTCCATTTCGAACGAGAACGAGGCGTCGTTGAGCCTGAGCTTGCCCATGGCGGCCCGCAGATCCTCGAAATCGTCGGCATCGACCGGAAACAGGCCGCAGAACACCACAGGCTGCGCCGGCTTGAAGCCCGGCAGCGCCTTTTCGGTGGGGCGCCTGTCCTCGGTGATGGTGTCGCCGACGCGGGTATCGGCCACTTCCTTGATCGAGGCGGTGATGAAGCCGAATTCGCCGGGGCCGAGTTCGTCCACGGGAACGCGGGCTGGCGTGAAGACGCCGGTGCGCTCGACCAGGTACTTGGCGCCGGTGCCCATCATGCGCACGGTCTGGCCCTTCTTCAGCACACCGTCGATGACGCGCACCAGGACGATGACGCCGAGATAGGCGTCGTACCAGCTGTCCACCAGCATCGCCTTCAGCGGCTTCGAGGCGTCACCCTCGCGCGGCGGCGGCAACTGGTGGACGATCGCCTCCAGCACGCCCTGGATGCCGATGCCGGTCTTGGCCGAAATCATCACCGCCTGGCTGGCATCGATGCCGATGACCTCCTCCACCTGCTCCCTGATGCGCTCGGGCTCGGCGGCGGGCAGGTCGATCTTGTTCAGCACCACCACGATCTCGTGGTCGTTGTCGATGGCCTGGTAGACGTTGGCGAGCGTCTGCGCCTCGACGCCCTGGCTGGCGTCGACCACCAGCAGCGAGCCCTCGCAGGCGGCCAGCGAACGCGAGACCTCATAGGCGAAGTCGACGTGGCCGGGCGTGTCGATCAGGTTGAGGACGTAGTCCTCGCCGTTTTCGGCACGGTATTTCAGGCGCACGGTCTGCGCCTTGATGGTGATGCCGCGCTCCTTCTCGATGTCCATGTTATCGAGAACCTGCTCCTTGCCGGCCATCTCGCGCGCATCCATGCCGCCGGTCATCTGGATCAGCCGGTCGGCGAGCGTCGATTTGCCATGGTCGATATGGGCGACGATGGAGAAGTTGCGGATATGGGAAATGGGTGTTGTCATGGCCGCGGGCTTTAGCAGGGGCGGCTTTCCCCGGCAAGCGGCGGCAGTTCCGCCGGATGCCTGCCCCACACAGGAATGTGAGGCGATGCCGCAGCATTGCTATCGTATAGTGCCGAACCTTCGGATGCTACAGGAGCCAGCCATGACCAGACGGCAGATTGAAACGGCATTATGCCTGCTCGGCGCCGGCGCGGTTGCGACGGGCCTCGCCCTCTGGCAGGCGCCGGCGAGCGCCGCCGAGGACGCGGTGGCCATCCCGCCGCCGACCGTCGACGAACAGGCGGCGCCCGGCACGGAAACGGCGGTCTTCGCCGGGGGCTGCTTCTGGGGCGTGCAGGGCGTGTTCCAGCATGTGAAAGGCGTGGAAAGCGCTGTTTCCGGCTATGCCGGCGGCAGCGCCGACACCGCCTCCTACGAAACGGTAGGCTCCGGCCGCACCGGCCATGCGGAATCGGTGAAGATCACCTACGAACCGTCGAAGATCACTTATGGCCAGTTGCTGCAGGTGTATTTTTCGGTCGCGCACAATCCGACGCAACTGAACTACCAGGGGCCGGATCGCGGCCGGCAGTACCGTTCGACCATCTTCGTGGCCAACGACAGCCAGAAGAAAATCGCTGAGGCCTATATCGCCGAACTCGACAGGGCGAAGGTGTTCGACAAAATGATCGTGACGACGCTGGAGACCGGCAAGACCTTCTATCCGGCGGAAGACTACCATCAGGATTTCCTGACGCGGAACCCGACCTACCCCTATATCGTCTATAACGACCTGCCCAAGATCGAGAACCTGAAGCGGCTTTTCCCGACGCGCTACCAGGAAAAGCCGGTGCTGGTGATGGCTGAGGCGGGCAACTGAACGGACCGCATGGATAGCCTCGCCCACCCGCCAGCCCTCGACCACGACCGGCTGGCGGCGCTGCAGAAAATCTCGTTCAACTACTTCCTCGCCGAGTGCAACCCGGAAAACGGCCTGATTGCCGACCGTACCCGCGCCGGCGTGCCGGCCAGCATCGCGGCCGTGGGCATGGCGCTGACGGCCTATCCGGTCGCCGTGGCGCGCGGCTTCATGAGCCGCGGGCATGCGCGCGAAAGAACGCTGCGGACGCTGCGCTTCTTCTGGAACAGCCGGCAGGGACCCGAGAAGGACGCCACCGGCTACAAGGGATTCTACTACCACTTCCTCGACATGCAGAGCGGCCGGCGGGCGTGGAACTGCGAGCTTTCCACCATCGACACCGCCCTTCTGATGGCGGGCGTGCTGGTGGCAGGAGCCTATTTCCGCGAGGACGACGAGAAGGACGCCGAGATCCGCCGCCTTGCCGACGCGCTCTACCGGCGCGTCGACTGGCAGTGGGCGAGAGACGGCAGCACGGCGGTGACGATGGGCTGGCGGCCCGAACGCGGCTTCCTGCCCTATCACTGGACCGGCTACGACGAAGCGCTGATCCTCTACGTGCTGGGATTGGGGTCGCCCACCTACCCGCTGCCACCCGAAAGCTACAAGGCGTGGCTGTCGCGCTATCGCTGGAAGAAAATCTACGGGCGCGAGCTGCTTTTCGCCGGCCCCCTGTTCATCCACCAGATGTCGCATATCTGGATCGATTTTCGCGGCATCCGCGACGAATTCATGCGCGGGCGCGGCACCGACTATTTCGAAAACAGCCGCCAGGCCACCTATGTGCAGCGGCAGTACGCCATCAACAACCCGCGCGGCTTCAAGGGCTATCACGAGAACTGCTGGGGTATCACCGCCAGCGACGGTCCGGGCGACCAGGCCGAGATCATCGATGGCGTCGGCCGGCGCTTCTGGGGCTATCGCGCGCGCGGCGTGCCCTACGGCCCGGACGATGGCACGCTCTCGCCCTGGGCGACAGCCGCCTCGCTGCCGTTCGCGCCGGAAATCGTGCTGCCGGCGCTGCATTACTTCCACAAGATCGGCCTCAAGGACGACCACCGCTACGGCTTCACGGCGAGCTTCAACCCGACGCTCGGCGGCAGCAAGGACAACCCGCGCGGCTGGCAGGCGCCGGAACATGTCGGCATCAACCAGGGGCCGATCGCACTGATGATCGAGAACTATCGCAGCGACTTCATCTGGCGGCTGATGCGCAATT
This sequence comes from Mesorhizobium sp., assembly GCA_049650385.1. Classification (GTDB taxonomy): domain Bacteria; phylum Pseudomonadota; class Alphaproteobacteria; order Rhizobiales; family Rhizobiaceae; genus Mesorhizobium. The sequence goes on along the minus strand of JBASAA010000031.1, from coordinate 17,428 downwards.
GCCCCGCCATCGTTACCGGCCTGCGGCGCGCCGGCTTTTCCGGCGGCTGGCTGTAAGCGCGACTATTTGGGGTTGCCGCTCACCGGATCGTACTTGATTTCCACCTTGGCACGGTCGGTGGTGTAGTAGGTGACCTCATAGACACCCTCGTCCCAGTCGATTTCGCTGATGTAGCGAAAATCCTGCCGCTGCTCGACCTTGGCGATGATCTCGGACAGTTTCCTGGCGTTCTGGGGCGGCGCCTTGTCGGCTTCCTGCGCCAGCGCCGTGCCGGAAAGCAGCATCAACAGGACGGTCGCGGCGGAAATCGGCTTGAGCATGGTCTTCCCTCGGGGTTCGGCAAAAGGGTTCAACCCTTTTGCCCCGCCTTTGTTCCCAAGGAGGCGCTCCGTCAGGCGACCCGGCGCAGCACGCTGAACTGGAAAGACTGGGAATTTCCCTGCGGCGTCGGGTGAATCTGCCGCCGCTCGGCGACCAGCTCGAACCTCGGCCCCAGCGCCTGCGCCAGCGATCGCGGCTCGTAGCGCACGACCGGCAAGCCACTGCAGCGTTCCGGGCCATCGGCGGCAAAGGTCGCTATGATGGCATGGCCGCCCTGCCCGACCGCGGCGTGCAGCGCCTCGACATAGGCCGCCCGATCCTGCGGCTCGGTCAGGAAGTGGAAGGCCGCGCGGTCGTGCCAGACGGCGTATTCCCGCGCCGGCCGCCAGCGGGTCACGTCGGCAGCGATCCAGTCCACCGCGAGCGCCGCCGCCCCAAACCGCTTGCGGGCGAGGTCGAGCGCCACCGGCGAAATATCCAGCACGGCGACGCCGCGGTTGCCAGCGGCGACGAGCGCATCCACCAGGCGGGACATGCCACCGCCGATATCGACCAGCGAGAGCGAGGCGGGATCGCCCAACTCGCGGATCAGTTCGAGCGAGATATCCGGCGTGGGCTGAAACCAACTCACCGCGTCTTCCGCCCTGGTGGCGTAGACCTTGTCCCAGTGATCTTGCCCGCCCGTTTCCAGGATCATCTTAGGCTCCGCGAAATCCCCGGCGCCATCATGCGGCATTGCCGCAGCCGCGACAACGTCGACGGCACGATCCCGCTTGCCTCTCCGGGCGGCGCGCTTTATTCGCAGCCGATGGCCAAGGAAATCGAGCGCAAATTTCTGGTGAAGGACGATTCGTGGCGCGCCGCGGTCGAAAAGAAGATCACCATCGTGCAGTTCTACCTGGCGATCTCGTCCGAACGCTCGATCCGGTTGCGCATCAGCAACGGCAAGACGGCCCGGCTGACGCTGAAATTCGGCAGCGACCTCACCGTCCGCGACGAGTTCGAGTATCCCGTGCCGCTGGCGGAAGCGCACGAGATGCGGGCGTTCGCGGTCGGCTCGGTCATCGCCAAGACGCGCCACCACGTGCGCCATCGGGACTTCCTCTACGAGATCGACGTCTTCAACGGCGACCTCGACGGTCTCGTCGTGGCCGAACTGGAAACGCCGGAAACCGTGCCGGATGCGCAATTGCCGGGCTGGATCGACGGCGAAGTCACCGGTGATATCCGTTATTCGAACGCGTCGCTGGCGCTGAACGGGTTTCCCGCGCTCAGGCGCTGAGCCGTCTACAGCTTTTGCACATGTCCTTGTCCCGAAACCGCTGCACACTTTCGGGAGACATGTTGTAGCGCCAGCCAGCAGGCCGCCGCCCAGGCAGCGCCCGCGCACCAGCCGGCCAGCACGTCCGACGGCCAATGCACGCCGAGATAGACCCGGCTTATGCCGACCAGAAGGGTGGCCAGGACGGCCACCACCCACAGGCAGATCCTCGATGCACGGCCCGGAGCGAAGCGGCAGGCCAGCGCGGCGAGCGTGCCGTAGGCCACAGCAGCGCCCATGGCGTGGCCACTGGGGAAGGACAGCGTCAGGACCTCGGCCAGATGCGAGACGATTTCCGGGCGAGGCCGGTCCACTGCAAGCTTGAGCAGGCTCAGCAGAAGCTGGCCGCCGCCGAGTACGATCAGCACGAACAGCGCCGCCCTCGGGCGGCGGGCCGTAAGCAGGTAGGCAACGATCGCCGCCATCATCAAGAACAGCACCGTGGTGCTGGCAAGGCTGCTGATATCGAGCATGGCCAGTTGCAGCCAGTGCGGCCCGGCCGGCATGTCGGGATGGCCGGCCTTGCGCATCGCAAGCAGAAGGCGCGCGTCGAACGCGTAGGGCGGATTGGCCGACGCCACCATGATCAGCGCCAGGAAGCCGCCGATGCCGGCGACCATGATCGACACGGCCGCCATGACCGCCCGGTCCGGCCTGTGCGCGGGCACGCCTGCCTGCTGGTCCATCCGCTCCACCTGCATGCGGCCTGCTCAGTTGCGCAGGCGATAGCCGGTCCTGAAGATCCAGCTTACCACGGCCACGCAGATGAGCAGGAAGGTCAGGGTCATGCCGAGGCTGACGCCGATGGATACATCGGAAGCGCCGAAAAAGCTCCAGCGGAAACCGCTGACCAGATAGACGACCGGGTTGAACAGCGAGATGGTGCGCCACAGCGGCGGCAGCATGTCGATGGAATAAAAGGAGCCGCCGAGGAAGGTGAGCGGCGTGACGATCAAAAGCGGCACCAGTTGCAACTGCTCGAAATTGCCGGCCCAGATGCCGATGATGAAGCCGAACAGGCTGAAGGTCACCGCCGTCAGCACCAGGAAGCCCAGCATCCAGAACGGGTGCGCGATATGCAGCGGCACAAACAGGGACGCGGTCGCCAGGATGATCAGGCCGAGCGCGATCGACTTGGTGGCGGCCGCGCCGACATAGGCGAGGATGATTTCCAGGTAGGACACCGGGGCGGAGAGCAGTTCGTAGATCGATCCGACGAATTTCGGGAAATAGATGGCGAAGGAGGCGTTGGAGATCGACTGCGTCAGCAGCGACAGCATGATCAGCCCCGGCACGATGAAGGCGCCGTAGCTGATGCCGTCCACCTCGGTGATGCGCGAGCCGATGGCCGAGCCGAAGACGACGAAATAGAGCGAGGTGGAGATGACCGGCGACACCACGCTTTGCAGCAACGTGCGCAGCGCCCGCGCCATTTCCTGCCGGTAGATGGCCCATACCGCGCGAAGGTTCATGCGTTTTCCCTCACCAGGCCGACGAAAATCTCTTCCAGCGTACTCGCATTGGTCGCAAGATCGCGGAACTCGATGCCGGCCGCGCCGAGGTCGCGCAGCAGCGAGGCAACGCCCGGCCGCTCGCTCCGGTCGTCATAGGTGTAGACCAGCCGCCCGCCGCCGGCCGTCAGTTCCAGCCCGTAGCCGGCGAGCGAGGCCGGCACGGCACCAAGCGGTTCGCGCAGTTCCAGTTCCAGCCGCTTGCGGCCGAGCTTGCGCATCAGTTCATCCTTGTCCTCGACCAGGATGATCTCGCCGTGGTTGATGACGCCGACGCGGTCGGCCATCGCCTGCGCTTCCTCGATGTAGTGGGTGGTGAGAATGATGGTGACGCCGTCCTCACGCAGCCGCCGCACCATCGCCCACATGTCCTGCCGCAGTTCGACGTCGACGCCGGCGGTCGGCTCGTCGAGGAACAGCACGCGCGGCTCGTGCGCCAGCGCCTTGGCGATCATCAGCCGGCGCTTCATGCCGCCCGAAAGCGTGTTCGCCCTGGCGTCCTTCTTTTCCCACAGAGACAGGTCCCGCAGCACCTTTTCGACAAAGGCCGGATCGGCCGGCTTGCCGAACAGGCCGCGGCTGAAGTTCACCGTCGACCACACCGTCTCGAAAGCGTCGATCGTCAGTTCCTGCGGCACCAGCCCGATCAGGCCGCGCGCGGCGCGATAGGCCGTGCCGATGTCATGGCCGTCCACCGTCACCGTGCCGGAGGAACGGTTGACGATGCCGCAGACGATGGAAATCAACGTGGTCTTGCCGGCGCCGTTCGGCCCCAGCAGCGCGAAAATCTCGCCGCGCCTGATGTCGAGGTCGATCCTCTTCAGGGCGGAAAAGCCGCTGGCGTAGGTCTTGGAAACACCGGAAATGGAGATAATGGGCTGCATGCAAGCGAACTGCCGCTGAAATACACGTTCGGGAAAAGTCCGCTGAATGTCGGTTCGATTTCCCGGAAGTCAATGCCGCTGCTGACATTTCCGGCCAGCGCGACGGGCGGGAAGCGCCCTCGGTCGTTTCGCGCTCCGCCTCGCCGTGTCCCCCGCGTCATTCCGGAATCTCAGTCGTAAGGCGGCCTGGAGGCCATGATGTCGGCGTAGAGTTCGAAGTCGACATTGCCGCCCGACAGCACCACGGCGACGGTCTTGCCCTTGATGTCGATCTCGCCCGAGGAGAGCGCGGCGAACGCTGTCGCGCCGCCCGGTTCCACCACCAGCTTCAGATGCGCCATGGCGTCGCGCATGGCGGCGGCCACCGCCTTCTGCGAAACGGCAACGGCGCCGGAAAGCGTGGCGCGATTGATGGCAAAGGTGATCTGGCCCGGAACGGGCGTCAGCAGCGCATCGCAGATCGAGCGGTGGCCCGGCGCGTTGGCGACGCGGCTGCCGGCGGCCAGCGAGCGGCGGGTATCGTCGAAATGCTCGGGCTCGACCGCCCACACCTCGGTCTGCGGCGAGGCGTCCTTCACCGCAAGCGAGATGCCGCCGATGAGACCGCCGCCGCCGCAGGGGGCGACCACGACGTCGAGAGCGACTCCGAGCCTTTGCGCCTGCGCCACCAGTTCGAGGCCGATGGTTCCCTGCCCGGCGATGACGGCCGGATCGTCGAAGGGCGGCACCAGCACCATGCCTTTCTCGACGAAGGGGGCGGCAAGTGCCGCACGGTCCTCGTTTCGATCGTGGAGCACGACTTCAGCACCCATGCGCCGGACATTGGCAATCTTCATGGCCGGCGCGTCGGACGGCATGAGGATAACGGCCTCGATACCGAACATGGCCGCCGAAGCGGCGACGCCCTGGGCATGATTGCCGGAGGAAAACGCGACCACGCCCCGGCTGCGGTCTTCAGGCACCAGCGTGGAAATCTTGTTGTAGGCGCCGCGAAACTTGAACGATCCGGTGCGCTGCAACACCTCCGGCTTGAACAGCAGCCGCGCGCCGAAACGCTCGTTCAGGACAGGCGATTCGAGTAGCGGCGTCTCGACGGCAAGGCCGGCCAGGCGCGCAGCGGCGGCGCGGATATCGGCGATGCCGGGAGGGACGGAAACGGCGCTCATGCGGGGCTCCTGCTGCAAAACGATCGAACCTGCCTTGTGTACGGGAACGCAAGCGGGGGCGGCAACGGAAAATGACGGCTTCCCCTATCGGTCAAAGGTCCCGCTCTCACGGATTATGTCGGAACCCGCCCGAATCTGATTTGAACCGAACGGGTCTCCTCCTCGTTATGAGACATTCGGGAAAGGAGCCCGTCACCATGCACAAGTTCATCACTTCCGCAGCCCTGGCCCTGACGGTAACCCTCACCGGGATACCGCTGACCTTCAGCACGGCAATGGCCCAGGACGTCCAGCTCTATCTTGGCCAAGACGGCCCGCGCATGAGGATGCGCGACGACTGCGATCCGTATCGCGAAGATTGCCGAGGCTACGGCGATCGCTATCGCAACGCCCAGCGCTTCGACCGTAATTGCACGCCGGACCGTGCACTCTACAAGGCTGAGCGGATGGGCATCCGCCGTGCCCGCATCGCCAATGTCGGCCGCCGCACCATCGATGTCGTCGGCCGTTCGCGCCACGGCAACCGGGTGGTCGTCACCTTCGATCGCCGCGACCGCCGCTGCGGCGTCATCGGCTAGCGCCTAGCCGAGCAATGTGCGCTTGCGCCTGGCGCCGCCGATCTTGCGCCAGGTGTTGAAGCGATGGGTGGCGGCGGCAAAGGAAATCTTCATCTGCCGCGCCACCGAGTAACGCGACTTGCCCTCGTCGAACAGCCGGTAGCAGCACTCCGCTCCTTCCTCGGTCAGTTTGCCGTCGAGCGACTTGTTGCGCGGATTGGCCGGATCGAAGGGCGCGACCTCCCCTTCCACCATCGCCTTCAGGCGCCCGAGATCGGCCTCGATCCGGGCGATCAGGTCGAGAACCGGCCCTGCTTCAATCGTCTTGCCGTCCTGCTTCGCGGTCATGGCTCGTCTTTTCCTATCAGTACAGGTCACGCTATATAGGTCGGCTCACGTCCTGAAAAAGGCGACCAGAGACGCTGTCGGATCAAAAATTTTGAACCGTTCGCCCCGCTACTTTCTGCGTCGCGCGGCCGGCCGCCCCGATTGACCAGTGCAGGCTTACCCTTTAGATTAGAATTATTCTAAACTGGATCACCCATCATCATGCTTTCGCGATTCCTCGGCTTGGGCCGTCGTCGTTTCGATACGCTGTCGGAGCAGGAAATCCTGGCGCTGGCGATTTCGTCGGAGGAAGACGACGCGCGCATCTACCGCGCCTATGCAGACGGGCTGTCGGAAAGCTTTCCGCAGTCGGCCGCCATGTTCGAGGCGATGGCCAAGGAGGAAGACGGCCACCGCGCCGCGCTCATCGAATTGCACCGCAAGCGCTTCGGCGAGCACATTCCGCTGATCCGCCGCGAGCACGTGAAGGGCTATTACGAGCGCCGGCCCGACTGGCTGGTGCGGCCGCTCGGCATCGCGCATGTGCGCGCGCAGGCCGAAACCATGGAGCGGCAGGCGCAACTGTTCTACGTCGAGGCGGCCAGGCGGGCACGCGACGCCTCGACACGCAAACTGCTCGGCGACCTGGCAGCCGCAGAGCAGGGCCACGAGGCGCTGGCCCACAGCCTCGAGCGCAGCCATGTCCCGGCCGAGGTGCGCGACGAGGAGGCCGCAACCGAGCGCCGGCAGTTCATCCTTACCTACGTGCAGCCGGGCCTCGCCGGGCTGATGGACGGCTCGGTGTCGACGCTGGCGCCGATCTTCGCGGCGGCCTTCGCTACCCACGACACGGCCCAGACTCTGCTGGTGGGACTTGCCGCCTCCATCGGCGCCGGCATCTCGATGGGCTTCACCGAGGTCGCTTCCGACGACGGCAGGCTGTCGGGGCGTGGCTCCCCGGTCAAGCGCGGCATCACCACCGGCCTGATGACGACGCTGGGCGGGCTGGGTCACGCCCTGCCCTATCTCATCCCGCATTTCTGGACGGCGACGACGGTGGCGGCCATCGTCGTGTTCGTCGAACTGTGGGCGATCGCCTTCGTGCAGAACCGCTATATGGAAACGCCGTTCTGGCGCGCCGCCTTCCAGGTGGTGCTGGGCGGGGCGCTGGTGTTTGCCGCAGGCGTGCTGATCGGCAACGCCTAGCCCCTGTGCAGCGGCTTGGCCTTGTCGAAGAAATCGGCCCACGGGTCGGCCTGTTCGAGCCGGCACAGCGTGGTCTTGTCGCCGACCGGGAAGGCATTGGGCGCGACGCCGTCCTCGACCTCTCGCCAGGTCACCGGCATGGAGACGGTCGCACCCTTCTTGGCGCGTGACGAATAGGGCGCGACCGTGGTCGAGCCCTTGCCGTTGCGCAGATAGTCGATGAAGATTCTGCCGGTGCGCGCCTTTTTCGACAGGGTCGCAGTGTAGCGGTCGGGCGCGGCCTGTTCCATGGCGCGGGCAAAGTCATGGGCAAAGCCCTTCACCGCCGCCCAATCCGCTGCCGGCTTCAGCGGCACGACGACATGATAGCCCTTGCCGCCGGAGGTCTTGACGAAGGTCGGCAGCGACAATTCTTCCAGCTTCGAGCGGATTTCCAGCGCCGCCTCGCGCACCTTCCCGACATCGATGCCCTCGTCGGGATCGAGGTCGAAGACGATCTGGTCCGGCTTTTCGAGTTGCTCGACGGTCGAGCCCCAGAGGTGGATTTCGACCACGCCCATCTGCACCAGCGCGGCGATGCCGTCGAAATCCCTGACGAACAGAAGCTCCTCGCCGTCTTCCGGGTCCCTGGTGCGATAGATCTTTTCGTGCATGCCGGCCGAGGCGTGTTTCTGGAAGAAGCGCTGGCCGCCGACGCCGTCCGGCGCGCGCACCAGCGCCAACGGCCGGCTGACGACGAACCTTTCCATGCGCGGCCACACCAGCGCGTAATGATCCAGCAAATCCTGCTTGGAGATTTTCTCCTCCGGCCACAGCAGCTTTTCCGGATGCGTCAGCGCAACGGCGGTTTTCCCGGATGACTTCGGCTTTTCCTGCACGACTTCCTCCGCTGGCTTGTCCTCGCGAAGCCCCTGATAGGAGGCGTGGCGGATCATACGATCGCCCGTCCAACTGCGAAACTCCACCTCGGCCACCAGTTCGGGCCGCACCCACGTCAAGCCCTTGCCGCCCGGAACCCCTTGCGCGAACGGAGACTTCGGCGCCTTCAGCGCATCGAGCCGCCTCTTCAGCTCGTCGGCCGCCTTGCCCGAAAAACCGGTGCCGACGCGGCCGGCATAGGCAAGCCTGTCGCCGTCATGGTAGCCGACCAGCAGCGAGCGCAGGCCACGGCCGGTCTTTTCCGACGGCAGGTAGCCGCCGATGACGAATTCCTGGCGCTGGGTGCATTTGGATTTCACCCAGTCATGCCCGCGCCCGCCGCGATAGCGGGAATCGGCGCGCTTGGAGACCACGCCTTCCAGCCCCATGCGGCAGGCATGTTCGAGCATGATCTTTCCGGGCTCGACAAAATGCTCGCTGAAGCGCAGCGCCGCGTCCTGCGCCTGGTCTCCCAGAAGATCGCGCAGCCTTTGCTTGCGCTCGACGAGCGGCTCGTCCCGCAAGTCCTCGCCGTCCAGCCGCATCAGATCGAAGACGTAGTAGATCATGCCCTCCGTACGGTCCTCGGAAAGGGCCGCCTGAAGCTGCGCGAAGGACGAGACTCCGTTGTCGGCCAGGACGACGACCTCGCCGTCAAGGACGGCGTCACTGCATTTCAGCCGGCCAAGGGCAGCGGTGATTGCGCCGCCGAACCGGTCGGTCCAGTCGAGCCCGGAGCGCGTCAGCAGCCGAACCCCGGTCCCGGCGATTGCCGCCTGCATGCGGTAGCCGTCGAACTTCACCTCGTGCAGCCATTCCTTGCCGCCGGGCGCATTCTTCTCCAGCGTCGCCAGTTCGGGCTCGATGAATTCGAGCTTCCGCGTGCCCGCCGGCCTCTCCTTGCGGGTGGCCGGCTTGTTCGAATGCCAGACCTTCGGCTTTTTCCCGGCAGCCGTCTTGCCCTCGCCGACCTCTTCCACGGTCAGGCCAGACTTCACCGATTCCGGCCGCTCCCGAAGGATGTCCTCGCCCGGACGTGCGGCGCCGTCGTCGGCCTTGATCAGCAGCCAGTTGTCCTTCTTCTCGCCCCGGCGCGGTTTCAGCCGAACCAGGTGCCATTTGCCGGAAAGCTTTTCCCCATGCAGTTCGAAATCGATATGGCCCTTCTTCATGCCTGCGGCCGGGTCGTGTTCTGGGGTCCACGTACCCTCGTCCCAGACGATGACCGAGCCGCCGCCATACTCGCCCTTGGGGATCGTGCCCTCGAAGGGCGCGTAGTCGATCGGGTGATCCTCGACATGCACGGCAAGCCGCTTTTCGTGCGGGTCGAGGCTGGGGCCGCGCGTCACCGCCCAACTCCACAGGACGCCGTCATGTTCGAGGCGAAGGTCATAGTGCAGCCTTGTCGCCGCGTGCTTGTGGATGACGAAGATGCCGCCGGCAACGGCCCGCGCCTGGCGTGCCGGCACCTTGCCGGCCGGCTCCGCCGTTTTCGAGAAATCACGCCTGGCGCGATATTGTTCGAGGGCCGGGCCAGCCATGGGTCAGGCCGACTTGCGTTTCGGCGCCGATTTCGACCCCGAGGTTTTCTTTTTCACTGGCTTAGCGTCGGCCGCGTCCTCGCCGGTGCCATCGGTGGCCAGGCTCTTCTTCAGGGCGTCGAACAGATTGACGACATTGGAAGGCTTGGCCGCGGCCTTGGGCCTGGGCGCCTTCCGGCCGGCCTTCTTGGCGCGGATCAGTTCGAGGAGCGCCTCCTCGTACTTGTCATCGAACTTCGACGGATCGAACGTCGCCGCCTTCTTGTCGATGATATGCTCGGCCAGCTCGATCATCTCCTTGTCGGTCTTTACCGCCTTGATCTCATCGAACACGGTATCGGGCTGGCGCACCGTGTTGTCGTAGCGCAGCGTCGTCAGCACCATGCCATTGCCGAGCGGCTCGATCACCACCGGGCGCTCACGGCGATAAAGGACGATGCGGGCAAGCCCGGCCTTCTTCTTCGCCGCCATGGCGTCGCGGATGACGGCGAAGGCGTCCTCGGAAACCTTGTCGGCGGGCGTGAGATAATAGGGAGTGTCGAGATAGACCTGCTCGATGGAGGCCTTGTCGACGAAGCCGTCGAGGCTCATCATGTCGGAGGATTCGATGCGCACCGCCGCGATTTCGTCTTCCTCGACATGCACATAGTCGCCGCTGTCGACCTCATAGCCCTTGATCTCGTCCTCGTCCCTGACCGGGTCGCCGGTCTCGGCGTCGACATAGATGCGCTTGACCGTATTGCCGGTCTTGCGGTTCAGCACGCGGAACGAGACCTTCTCGGCGTGCGTGACCACATTGGTGAGCTCGACCGCGCAGGTGACGAGCGACAGTTTGAGATAACCCTTCCAGGCCGGACGCGGCGCCATGACGGCCCCTTTCCCAATGAACCCGATAAGGAGCCACAACGGCTGAACGGCTTTCGTGTTCCATCCGGCGCCGGCCAGCGGCAGCGCAATGCCTGTGGCCAAATTGGCACGGCGGCGAAGATCACGACAAAAGGCGCCAAAAGACCGCGAATCAGCCGCATTCCCGCCACGAACCGAGCCGGTTCGGACCGAAAGTTAACATCGGGTTCACCGAGTATTCACGCTTGCGAGCTAGGATGTTCGCAATTCGGAAGGGACATCCGAAGTCGGGACAGGGACTTGAGTACCATGCGTTTTTGGAACCACATCGCGAGCTACGCCGCAGCCATTCGTGAATTCGTCGCGCCGACCTACCGGCCTGAGCGCTACTACATGCGCGGCCCCGGCCCGGCCTGCGCGCGCCGCAGCCATTCGCTCGGCTTCGGCACGCGCTAAGCGGGGCAATCACCACATCTCGTGGCGCATATTCAGCCGCTTCATCAGCGGCTGATCGCGCAGGACCGCACAGACGCGCTCGACGTTCTTCCAGGCTTCGCGGGCGCGCTCCACCTCCGGGTGCCAGGAAAACAGCATCAGCAGATAGAGGTCGGCGACCGACTGCCGTTCGCCCGCCAGCCACCGGCGACCCCCAAGCGCCGCATCCATCACCGCCAGACCACGGTCCATCTCGGCAATCGCGGCCTGCTTGACGGCATCGGTTCCGCCGGCATCGGTGGTGTAGCGGTGCGCATAATAGAAGCGCAGGTCAGCCGGGTAGACGACCGAGGCCATCAACGCCATCCAGCGCAGGAAATCCGCGCGGGCCGCACCATCGGCAGGAGCCAGCGCGGCTTGCGGAAAGCGCTCCGCCAACAGGATGCAGATCGCCGCCGATTCCGTCATCGTATGCCCGTCCGGCGAAGCGAGAACCGGCACCTGATTCAACGGGCTGATCTCGATGAAGCCTGGGTCGGGCTGCGGTGTCTTGGCGATGTCGATGCATTCGAACGGCGCGCCCGCCATCTCCAGCGCGGCTTCCACCACGAAGCTACCGGAACCGGGGCGCGAATAAACCTTGTACATGAAAATCTCCCGCTACCCGGATGCTCCGGGCGCGGCGATTTGGCATGACAAACGGCGTGCGCTCAAGCCGGCCGGATAGGACCAGCCGGCTTTTCCTGCGATCCACCGGCGACCGTTCCCTTAGCCGCCGAGCCCGTCGAACAGCACCGTCGACAGGTAGCGTTCGGCAAAGGAAGGAATGATGACGACCATGGTCTTGCCGGCATTTTCCGGGCGCGCGCCGACAATGGCCGCCGCCTGCAGAGCGGCACCGGAAGAAATGCCGACCGGAACGCCTTCGAGCCGGGCCACGAGGCGCGCATTGGCGATCGCGTCCTCGTTGGAAACGGTGACGATCTCGTCATAGACGGTGGTGTCGAGGATTTTGGGCGCAAAGCCGGCACCCAGCCCCTGGATCTTGTGCGGGCCGGGCTGGCCGCCGGAAAGCACGGCCGAGGCTTCCGGCTCGACAGCGACGACCTGCACCGAAGGCTTGCGCTCCTTCAACACCTGGCCGACGCCGGTGATGGTGCCGCCGGTGCCGATGCCGGCCACGAGAATGTCGACGCGGCCGTCGGTATCGTTCCAGATTTCCTCGGCGGTGGTGACGCGGTGGATTTCGGGGTTGGCGGGGTTTTCGAACTGTTGCGGAATAACCGCTCCGGGGATCGTGGCGGCCAGTTCGGTCGCCCTGGCGATGGCGCCTTTCATGCCCTTGGCGCCTTCGGTCAGCACCAGTTCGGCGCCGAGCAGCATCAGCATCTTGCGGCGCTCGACCGACATGGTTTCCGGCATGGTCAGGATCAGCCGGTAGCCCTTGGCGGCGGCGGCAAAGGCCAGCGCGATGCCGGTGTTGCCCGACGTCGGCTCGACCAGCGTCGACTTGCCGGGGGCGATCCGGCCCTCGATCTCCAGCGCCTCGATCATGGCCACGCCGATGCGGTCCTTGACCGACGCGATCGGGTTGAAGAATTCAAGCTTTGCCAGAAGGTCGGCGACGACGCCCTTGCGGGCGGCGAACTTTCCCAACCGCACCAGCGGCGTATCCCCGATCGTCTCGGTGATGGAACCGTATACCCGTCCACGGCCGGGTTTGCGGTCAGGAGCAGCTGGGTTCGTCATCGATGGTCTCCGGTAACGGGAATGGATTTGGCGGCATGATAAGGGCCGGCGGCGCAAAATCCGAGTAGGAATGTTCCCTTAAGCAGGCAGTTCAAGGGATCGTGTTCTACATAACATACAAGATCGGGAATTTCATTCCGACCAACAACCTCGGCGCTACTGCGCGCCCTGCTTGTAGGTCACTTGCCAGAGCGTGCCGTTGCCGTCCTCGCTGACGATCAGGGAGCCGTCCTTCGCCACCGCCACGCCGACCGGCCGGCCCCATACCCTGGAATCCGAAACGACGAAGCCGGTCATGAAGTCATCGTATTCACCGGTCGGCTTGCCGTCCTCGAAGCGCAGCCGCACCACCTTGTAGCCGGTGCGCTTGCCACGGTTCCAGGAGCCGTGCAGGGCAACGAACGCATCGCCCTCGTACTCGGCCGGGAAATTGCCGCCGGTGTAGAAGGCGATGTTGAGCGGCGCCGAATGCGCCTGCATCAGCACGTCCGGCACGGTTACCTTGCCGGCAAGGTCGGGCCGCTCGCCGGCGTGGCGCGGGTCTTCGTGGTCGCCGATATAATACCAGGGCCAGCCGTAGAACGCGCCCTCCTTCACCGTCGTGGCGTACTCGAACGGAACATTGTCGCCGAGCCCGTCGCGCTCGTTGACGACGCACCACAGCTTGCCGGTGGCGGGCTGCACGGTCATGCCCGAGCAGTTGCGCAGGCCGGTGGCAAAGACGCGGCCGTTGCGGCCGTCGGGGTCGTAGGCGCGCACTTCCGCCCGGCCCTTTTCGGAACCCCAGGCCGCGCCGGGCGCAGCCGAAGCCAGCCACTTGTCGAGTCCGCCTTGCGGCCTGTCGGCCATGCCCTCCGCCACGTTGGAACCGGAGCCGACCGACAGATAGAGCGTCTTGCCATCGGGCGAAAAAACGATGTCGCGCGTCCAGTGGTGGTTCGCGGGAATATCGGAAATGATCATTTCCGGTTCGCCGGAGGCCTTCATCTCGCCGTCACGATAGGGAAAGCGCACGACGCTGTCGGCATTGGCCACATAGACCCATTGCGGCTTGTCGGCCGGGTAGAAGGCGATGCCGTAGGGCTGGTTCAAGCCCTCGGCGAAAACGCTGCTTTCAGCCTTTCCGCCACCCCTGCCCAGGCGGTAGACGAGAACACGGTCCCGCCGGCTGTCGGAGACGAACAGGTCGCCATCGGGCGCGACGCGCACGACGCGCGGCCCGGCAATGCCAGAGGCGATCAGTTTGGCGGAGAAGCCGGCCGGCAACAACGGCACGGCCCTTTTCGGCATCGCCGCCGCGTCGGCGCCGTTGACCGAGGACTGCGCCGGGTCGGGCTTCTGCAGATCCTGTAACCGGATCAGGCGGCGCACGCCGGGCTTGTCCTGCCGCCAGTCGCCAAAGGCCTGTTCTCCGGTCAGTACGCCGTCTTGTCCCGCAGCCAGCGCGGGACCAACCAGAACGGCGCAGGCCAAAACCGCCATCAGCAATGGAACACGCATGGTTTCCTCCCGCACTTTCTCGACACGAACCGCAACGAAGATCGCGCCCTGCCGTTCCCGCCGGCCGCGCGAAAAGCTCAGCGCAGCATGCGCGAAATGAGCTGGGCGGTGTAATCGACCATCGGAACGATGCGGGCGTAGTTCAACCGGGTCGGGCCGATGACGCCGAGCGCGCCGACGACGCGGGCGTCCTTGTCGCGATAGGGCGCCACCACCAGCGACGAGCCGGACAGCGAAAACAGCTTGTTTTCCGAGCCGATGAAGATGCGCACGCCCGAGCCCTGTTCGGCAAGGTCGAGCAACTGGATCAGGCCTTCCTGCGTCTCCATGTCCTCGAACAGGCGGCGAAGCAGTTCGATGTCGGCCTGTGCGGTGATGTTTTCCAGCAGGTTGGCGCGCCCGCGCACGATCAGGCGCGCCGGCAGCCCGCCTTCCGAACCGGCCCACACCGCCAGCCCCTTCTCCACCAGATCCTGCGACAGCGTATCGAGCGCCAGCCGCGTCTCCTCCTTGATGCGCGCGATTTCGGACCGCGCTTCGCCCAGCGTGCGGCCGCGAATGTGGGCGTTGAGGAAGTTCGACGCCTCGTGCAGTTGCGAAACGGTGACGCCGGCCGGCAGGTCCACGACGCGGTTCTCGACATCGCCGTTCTGCGACACCAGCACGGTCAGCGCCTTGGTCGGCTCCAATTGGATGAACTCGATGTGCTTCAGCGCCGCCTCGCTCTTGGCGGCCAGCACCAGCCCAGCCCCGCGCGACATGCCCGACAGCATCTGGCTGGCCTCGGTCAGCATGTGGTCGAGCGAGGCGCCCGTGCCGGAAGCCTTCACCTGCGCCTCGATCGAGCGGCGCTCGTCGTCGGAAAGGTCGCCCAGTTCCATGAACGCGTCGACGAAGAAGCGCAGGCCGGTCTGCGTCGGCAGGCGGCCGGCCGACACATGCGGCGCGTAGATCAGGCCGAGATGCTCGAGGTCGCTCATCACGTTGCGGATGGTGGCCGGCGACAGCGTCGAGGGCAGGATGCGCGACAGCGAGCGCGACCCGACCGGCTCGCCGTCCCTGAGATAGGTCTCGACAATCTGCCGGAAAACCTCGCGCGAGCGCGCGTCGAGCGACTGCAGGGCGGCTGCGTGTGGCGGATGGGGTATCTGTGTCGTCATCGTGTTGCCTCTGTCCTCAGGATATAGACAGCCCCTGCGGTGACGCAAGCGACGGCAATTTCCTTTGCGCCCTGCCTGCCATGCGGGTACAAGCCGGCCAGTATTTTCAACCTTCCCAAGAAAGATGCCTGAATGCGCCCTTCCAAACGCCAGTTCGACGAAATGCGAGCCATCTCCTTCGAACGCGGCATCTCCAAGCACGCGGAGGGCTCCTGCCTGGTGAAGTTCGGCGACACGCACGTGCTGTGCACGGCAAGCCTCGAGGAGAAGGTGCCCGGCTGGATGCGCAATTCCGGCAAGGGCTGGGTGACGGCCGAATACGGCATGCTGCCGCGCTCGACCGGCGACCGCATGCGCCGCGAGGCCTCCGCCGGCAAGCAGGGCGGCCGCACGCTGGAAATCCAGCGCCTGATCGGCCGCTCGCTGCGTGCCGTGGTCGATCTGCAGGCGCTGGGCGAACAGCAGATCACGGTCGATTGCGACGTCATCCAGGCCGATGGCGGCACTCGCACCGCCTCCATCACCGGCGGCTGGGTAGCGCTCTACGATTGCCTGCGTTGGATGGAAGCGCGCCAGATGGTGAAGCTAGACAAGGTGCTGAAGGACCACGTCGCGGCGATCTCCTGCGGCATCCACAACCGCGAGCCGGTGATCGACCTCGACTATCTGGAGGATTCCTCGGCCGGCACCGACGCCAACTTCGTCATGACCGGCAAGGGTGGCATCGTCGAAATCCAGGGCACCGCCGAGGGCGAGCCGTTCTCCGAGGAACAGTTTTCCGCCCTGATGGGTCTGGCCCGCAAGGGCATTTCGCGGCTGGTGGACTTGCAGAAGATGGCGGTGGGGTGAAAGGAGCCTGGATGCAGCCTTCCGCCATTCTGGAATCCGCGCTCTACGTCACCGACCTGGGTGCCGCCGAGACCTTCTATGCCGAGGTTCTGGGGCTGGAGAAGATCGCAGCCGTGAAGGACCGGCACGCTTTCTTCAAATGCGGATCGGGCGTGCTTCTGCTGTTCAACGCCGAGGCGACACGCCAGCCGCCGGCGCCCGATGCCAGGCTGCCGGTGCCGCCGCACGGGACGAGCGGGCAAGGCCATCTCTGCTTTGCCGCCACTACGGCCGAAATCGACGCCTGGAAGGTGCTGCTCGAAGCCAAAAACATCGCCGTCGAGGCCGATTTCCGGTGGCCGAGCGGTGGCCGCTCCCTCTATTTCCGTGACCCTTCCGGTAATTCGCTGGAATTTGCCGAACCGAAAATCTGGAACCTGTGATGCAGTCTCTCGAAGCAAGAAAGATCGTCGTCGCCAGCCATAACGAAGGCAAGCTGCGCGAATTCGCCGACCTGATGGGGCCGTTCGGCTTCGAGGCGAAATCGGCGAAGGAATACGGCCTGCCGGAGCCGGACGAGACCGGCACCACCTTCGAGGAAAACGCCTATATCAAGGCTTTCGCCGCCGCCAGGGCGACCGGCCTGCCGGCGTTGTCCGACGATTCCGGCCTGTGCATCGACGCGCTCGACGGCGCGCCGGGCGTCTACACCGCCAACTGGGCCGATACGCCCGGCGGCAAGCGCGACTTTTCCATGGCCATGCAGCGTGCCGAAGTGGCGATGCAGGAAGTGGGCGCGACCGACCCGGACAAGCGCGGCGGCCGCTTCGTCGCCGTCATCTGCCTCGCCTTTCCGGGCGGCGAGGCCGAATATTATCGCGGCGAGGTCGAGGGAACACTGGTGTGGCCGCCGCGCGGCGAACTCGGTTTCGGCTACGATCCGGTTTTCCTGCCCCACGGCTACGCCAAGACGTTCGGCGAAATGACGGCCGGGGAGAAGCACGGCTGGAAACCCGGCCAGAAGGACGCCCTGTCGCATCGCGCCCGCGCCTTCCAGAAATTCGCCGCAGCAAGGCTGGGGTCGAGCTGAAGATGTTCTGCCGCAGTACCCCCACCCCTAACCCCTCCCCACAAGGGGGAGGGGGAATCGGATGGGCC
>JBASAA010000030.1:0-5727 GCA_049650385.1 Mesorhizobium sp. | reverse complement strand
GCGCCAAGGACGCCGGCGCTGCGCGCACGATGCTGGAGAGAAGCGGACAGAAGCTCAGGCCCGCCCTTTCCGAAATCCGAGGGGAACGGAAGGGCGACCGCCTTCCGTCTCGTCAAAACCGAACCTGACAGGTCAACTGGGAGAGTGAACATGACAAAGAGACTTCTGACGGCCCTGCTCGGCGGCGCGAGCCTGCTCGGCACCGCTGGCATCGCGCTCGCCGCCGATGCGACGCTGACCATCGAAAGCTGGCGCAACGACGACCTGTCGATCTGGCAGGAAAAGCTGATCCCGGCCTTCGAGGCGAAGAACCCCGGCATCAAGATCACCTTCGCGCCGTCGGCGCCGACCGAATACGACGCGGCCCTCGGCGCCAAGCTGCAGGCCGGCTCGGCGGGCGACCTCATCACCTGCCGTCCGTTCGACAAGTCGCTGGAGCTCTACAACAAGGGCAACCTTGCCGACCTGACCACGCTGTCGGGCATGGAGAATTTCTCCGACACCGCGAAGGCGGCCTGGACCACCGACGACGGCAAGGCCACCTTCTGCGTGCCGATGGCTTCGGTGCTGCACGGCTTCATCTACAACAAGGACGCCTTCGACCAGCTCGGCATCAAGGTTCCCGAGACCCGCGACGAGTTCTTCGCCGCCCTCGACAAGATCAAGGCCGACGGCACCTACATCCCGATGGCCATGGGCACCAAGGACCTTTGGGAAGCCGCCACCATGGGCTACCAGAACATCGGCCCGAACTACTGGAAGGGCGAGGAAGGCCGTATCGCGCTCATCAAGGGCGAGCAGAAGCTGACCGATCCGGACTGGGTGGCGCCGTTCGAGGAACTGGCCAAGTGGAAGCCCTATCTGGGCGACGGCTTCGAGGCGCAGACCTATCCGGACAGCCAGAACCTGTTCACGCTCGGCCGCGCCGCCATCTACCCGGCCGGCTCGTGGGAGATCTCGGTGTTCAACGCGCAGGCGCAGTTCAAGATGGGCGCCTTCCCGCCGCCGGTCGGCAAGGCGGGCGACACCTGCTACATCTCCGACCACAACGACATCGGCATCGGCCTCAACGCCGCTTCCAAGAACGCCGACGCGGCCAAGACCTTCCTGACCTGGGTGGCTTCGCCGGAGTTCGCCGAGATCTACGCCAACGCGCTGCCGGGCTTCTTCAGCCTGAACTCCAAGCCGGTGGAAATGAAGGACCCGCTGGCGCAGGAATTCGTATCCTGGCGCGGCAAGTGCAAGTCGACCATCCGCTCGACCTACCAGATCCTGTCGCGCGGCACGCCTAATCTCGAGAACGAGACCTGGGTCGAATCGGCCAACGTCATCAACGGCACCGAAACGCCCGAGGCTGCTGCGAAGAAGCTGCAGGACGGCCTCGACAGCTGGTACAAGCCCGCCAAGTAAGGGCTGACCCCGACCCTCACCCCGTTGGAAGAGGGTCGGCAGGTTCCTGAAACGAGGCAGGGGACGCTTCCACGCTCCCCTGCCTCGCCTGGAGGAAATCTCGCAATCCCGGCTATCTTCATGCCCCTCCTGCAGGGGGCAGGAACGGCTCGTACCCATTTTCGGGAAACTGTCGCCAAATGGCGCGCGAAAGCTATACTGGTTCCAACAGGTCCAGAGGGGATGGATCACTTCCGATGACAGAAGCGAAACGGCCGATCCGCTGGCATATCGCCGTATTCCTGGCGCCGGCGGTGCTGATCTACACCGCGATCATGATCCTGCCGCTGTTCGGCACGCTGCAACTGGCGCTGTTCCGCAGCGTCGACCAGGCGCAGACCTTCGTCGGCCTCGATAATTTCCGTACCCTTTTCGGCGACCAGCGCTGGTCGGCGGGCTTCTGGAACGCACTCAAGAACAACACCTGGTTCTTCATCGTCCATATGCTGGTGCAGAACCCGATCGGCGTCGCTCTGGCGGCGCTGCTGGCCAGCCCGAAGCTGCGCTTCTCGGCCTTCTACCGCACCGCGATCTTCGTGCCGACCATCCTTTCCTTCGTCATCGTCGGTTTCGCCTGGAAGCTGATCCTGTCGCCGCTGTGGGGCGTCGCCCCCAACCTGCTCGACCTCATCGGCCTGAAAAGCCTGTTTACGCCGTGGCTCGGCAAGGAAGCCTATGCCTTGACCACGCTCGCGCTGATTTCGGTGTGGCAGTTCGTGGGCATTCCGATGATGCTGATCTACGCCGCGCTGCTCACCATTCCCGACGAGGTGATCGAAGCCGCCGAATGCGACGGCGTCACCGGGATGTCGCAGTTCTGGAAGATCAAGCTGCCGCTGATCCTGCCTTCGATCGGCATCATCTCGATCCTGACCTTCGTCGGCAATTTCAACGCCTTCGACCTGATCTACTCGGCGCAGGGCGCGCTAGCCGGTCCGAACTACTCGACCGACATCCTCGGCACCTTCCTTTACCGCGCCTTTTTCGGCTTCCAGCTGCAGATCGGCGATCCGAACATGGGCGCCACCATCGCCACCATGATGTTCCTCATCATCCTGGTCGGCGTCTGCATCTACCTGTTCGGCATCCAGACGCGCCTGCGGCGCTACCAGTTCTGAGGGGGGGATGGCATGAGCCGCGCAACCAACTCGCTGCCGCGCACCATCGCCGCCCACGCGGTGCTGATCGCCTATACCGCGATCGCGCTGTTTCCGGTGCTGGTCATCGTCATCAATTCGATGAAGTCGCGAAACGCCATCTTCAAGACGCCGCTTTCGCTGCCGGGGCCGCAGACCTTCGATCTCATCGGCTACGCCACGGTGCTGACACAGGGCAACTTCCCGCTCTATTTCTGGAACAGCCTCGTCGTTACCGTCGCCTCGCTGTTCCTGGTGCTTTTATTCGGGGCGATGGCGGCGTTCGCGCTATCGGAATACCGCTTCCGCGGCAATTCGCTGATGGGCCTTTACCTTGCGCTCGGCATCATGATCCCGATCCGGCTCGCCACCGTAGCCATCCTGCAGCTGATGGTCGCGAGCGGGCTGGTCAACACGCTGACGGCGCTCATCCTCGTCTACACGGCGCAGGGCCTGCCGCTCGCCGTCTTCATCCTGTCGGAATTCATGAAGCTGGTTTCCGACGACCTGAAGAACGCCGGGCGCATCGACGGCTTGTCCGAATACCGGATCTTCTTCCGGCTGGTGCTGCCGCTGGTGCGACCCTCGCTCGCCACCGTCGCCGTCTTCACCATGATCCCGATCTGGAACGACCTGTGGTTCCCACTGATCCTGGCGCCGGCCGAGAGCACCAAGACGGTGACGCTGGGCGCGCAGTTGTTCCTGGGCCAGTACGTGACCAACTGGAACGCGGTGCTGGCGGCGTTGTCGCTCGCCATCCTGCCGGTCATGGTCCTTTACTTCATCTTCTCGCGGCAACTGATCCGCGGCATCACGGCAGGAGCGGTGAAATGAGTCTTGAAACGCCCTTGCGCGTCGTCGTCGCCGGCCTCGGCAACATGGGCCGCAGCCATGCGCTGGCCTATGCGACCAATCCGGGCTTCCGGATCGCGGCGCTCGTCAACCGCTCCGACGTACCCCTGCCCGCCCCGCTTGCCGGCGTCGAAATCCGCCGCTCGTTCGCGGATGCGCTTGCCGACGAGAAACCGGACGTGGCCTGTATCGCCACCTATTCCGACAGCCACGCCGACTATGCGGTGCAGGCGATGGAAGCCGGGTGCCACGTGTTCGTGGAAAAACCGCTGGCAACCACGGTGGCGGACGCGCAGCGCGTGGTCGACGCGGCAAAGGCCAACGGCAAGAAGCTGGTGATCGGCTACATCCTGCGCCATCACCCGTCGTGGATGCGGCTGATCGCCGAAGCGCGCAAGCTGGGCGGGCCTTACGTGTTCCGCATGAACCTCAACCAGCAGTCGTCGGGCGCCACCTGGGAGACGCACAAGCAGTTGATGCGCACCACCTCGCCCATCGTCGATTGCGGCGTGCACTATCTCGACGTGATGCTGCAGATCACCGACGCCAGGCCGGTCGAGGTGCGCGGCATCGGCGTGCGGTTCTCCGACGAGATCGGTCCCGACATGTATAATTACGGCCACCTCCAGGTGCTGTTCGACGATGGCTCGGTCGGCTGGTACGAGGCCGGCTGGGGGCCGATGATTTCCGAAACCGCCTTCTTCGTGAAGGACGTGATCTCGCCCAAGGGCTGCGTCTCCATCGTGATGGCGGAAGGCGCGAAGTCGGACGACATCGACACCCACACGAAAACCTCGACCATCCGCCTGCACAGCGCCGCCACCGGGGCGGACGGCAAGTTCCTGAAGGCGGACGAACTGCTTTCCATGCAGGGCGAGCCCGGTCACCAGGAACTGTGCGACCGCGAGCAGGCCTACCTGCTCAAGGCCATCCGCGAGGATATCGACCTCACACGCCACATGGACGATGCGGTGCGTTCGCTCGCCGTCTGCCTCGCCGCCGATGAAAGCGTGCGCAGCGGCGCCGCCGTCAAATTATAGGAACATGCCGTGGGCTCCCTGAACATAGAGAATGTGAAGAAGGCGTTCGGGCCGGTCGAGGTGCTGAAAGGCATCGACCTCGACGTGTCGGACGGCGAATTCGTCGTCTTCGTCGGCCCTTCCGGGTGCGGCAAGTCCACCTTGCTGCGCGTCATCGCCGGACTGGAGGATTCGACCTCCGGCCGCGTCGTCATCGACGGGCAGGACGTCACCGCCATCCCGCCGGCCAAGCGCGGCATCGCCATGGTATTCCAGACCTATGCGCTCTACCCGCACCTGACGGTGAAGAACAACATGGGGCTGGGCCTGAAGCAGATCGGCACGCCCGCCGCCGAGATCGACAAGCGCATCGACGCGGCCTCGGTCATGCTGTCCCTGAAACCTTATCTCGACCGGCGGCCGGCCGAGCTTTCCGGCGGCCAGCGCCAGCGCGTCGCCATCGGCCGCGCCGTCGTGCGCGAGCCAAAACTGTTCCTGTTCGACGAGCCGCTGTCCAACCTCGATGCCTCCCTGCGCGTCAACACGCGGCTGGAAATCGCGCAACTGCACCGGCGGCTCAAGGCGACGATGATCTACGTCACCCACGACCAGGTCGAGGCGATGACGCTGGCCGACAAGATCGTGGTGCTGAACGCCGGCCGTATCGAGCAGATCGGCAGGCCGATGGAGCTCTACAATTCCCCGGCCAACGAATTCGTCGCCGGCTTCATCGGCTCGCCGAAGATGAACTTCATCGACGGCGCGCGGCTCGGCGAGAGCGTCAAGACCATCGGCGTGCGCCCGGAGCACATCTCGGTCGACCCGACCAGGGGCGACTGGAAGGGCACCGTCGTCCATGCCGAGCATCTTGGCGCCGACACCAACCTTTATCTCGATTGCGAAAAGGCGGGGCTGATCACGGTGCGGCTGTTCGGGGTCTACGATGCCGAAGCAGGCGCCACGCTCTATGCCACGCCTCAACCCGGCCGGACCTACCGCTTCGACGCCGAAGGCAAGACGCTGAGGTAGGGTAGGTCAGAAAGGCGTCATCCCGGGCGAGCGAAGCAAAGCTTCGTGGGCCCCGGGACCTATGCTTCGCCGTCTGCCACCTGCGACAGCCGGTGGCTACACGTCCGCGCGAAACGTCTGTTTCTGGTTTCCCAGGCCCTCGATGCCGAGTTCGACGATGTCGCCGGCCTTGAGGTAGCGCGGCGGCTTCATGCCGAGCCCGACGCCGGGCGGCGTGCCCGTCGAGATGACGTCGCCCGGGT
>JBASAA010000029.1:0-10579 GCA_049650385.1 Mesorhizobium sp. | reverse complement strand
CTTGATCGGGCCCTTGCCGTCGATCGGGTTGCCGAGCGCGTCGACCACGCGGCCGAGCAGGCCCATGCCGACCGGCGCGTCGACGATGGCGCCGGTGCGCTTGACGGTGTCGCCTTCCTTGATGTCGCGGTCGGCGCCGAAGATGACCACGCCGACATTGTCGGCTTCGAGGTTCAGCGCCATGCCGCGGATGCCGCCGGGGAACTCGACCATCTCGCCGGCCTGGACGTTGTCGAGGCCGTAGACGCGGGCAATGCCGTCACCGACGGACAGAACCTGCCCCACTTCGGAAACTTCGGCTTCCTTGCCGAAATTCTTGATCTGGTCTTTCAGAATTGCGGAGATTTCCGCGGCGCGGATGTCCATCAGCCGACCTCTTTAAGTGCAAGCTTGAGCGAATTGAGTTTGGTTTTGAGCGACGTATCGATTTGGCGTGAGCCCATCTTGACCACCAGCCCGCCGAGCAGCGACGGATCGACGGTGACGGAGATGGCCACGTCCTTGCCGGCGACGCTTTTCAGCGTAGCCTTGAGTTCAGTCTGCTGCGCGGCCGTCAGCGCATGCGCCGCGGTGACTTCCGCCGTGGTTTCACCGCGCTGTTCTGCGGCGATGTTGCGGAAGGCCCGGATCATGCCCGGCACGGCGAACAGGCGGCGGTTGGCGGCAACGACACGCAGGAAATTGCCGGCCAGGCCCTTGATGCCGGCCTTGTCGGCAACCGCCGAGATGGCCTTGAGCTGGTCTTCGGAAGAGAAGACGGGGCTTTTGATGAGGCGATCGAGATCGTCGCTGCCGGCAAGCATGGAATCGAACTTGTCGAGGTCGGATTCCACTTTGGCGACGGAATTCGTTTCCTGGGCGAGGTCGAACAGCGACCGCGCATAGCGTTCAGCGACACCCGAGATTGGCGATGACGATTGAGCCACGGACCGTCTTTTCTCTCAGTTGACAGGCCGCAGATTGTGGCGCGAGTGAAAACTCTGGCTAAATCTTTGGCCTTGCTTCGATTTTTCCAGGCGAGGGGGCGCGGCCTCCGCATCCCCCTGCCGAAAGTCGATTGCCGTCTAGCACAGGCCTTTTCAGACCGCAATGCACCGTCCGGCCGGTTTCACGGCACTATTGTCGCATCCGGCGGGCGAGTTCAACCGCAGGCGGGCGATTCAGGGCAAAAAGCCGAAGGCAAAAGCCAGCGGCAGCGCTGCCAGCACCAGCTCGACCATCGCCGCGGCCCAGTTATAAGGCGTATTGGCGCCATCCGACATCATCGACAGCAGGCGGCCGAAGGCGGTGAACAGCCAGGAGAAGCCGAGCGCCATGTAAAGCAGCGGCTGTGCCAGCAGCATGCAGCACAGGCCGACGCCGAGGTAAAAGCCGGCCATGCGCCCGCGCGCCTCGGCGATCGCCGCCGGCTTTTCCGGTTTGGCTTGCAGGCGAAGGACGCGGAAGGAAAGGCCCGGGGCTAGAAACAGGGCGAGCCCCAGGAGAACCGTGACGGCGGCGCTCGTCCACGCCAGCCACTCGCCCTCACTCATCGGCCATGGAAAAGAATATTCCATAGGGTCCCCTCGACAGTTTCGCGCATTGAAGGCGCTGCGTTGGCGAAGTCAAGCGGAAGAGGGAAGGGAAGTCGCCTGCGGAGAATGGCTCCATTACAGGTTGCATACCCCCATCTCTACAAAAAGCTCTGCGGGTCGATGTCCACCTGCACGCGCACGGAGCCGCGCACCTTGGGACCGGCCGCCAGCATGGTGCGGACGAAGCCTTGCATGTCGGCGCGCCTTTGCCCGTGGATCAGCAGGCGGAAGCGGTGGCGGCCGGCGATCAGCGCCAGCGGCGCCTCGGCGGGGCCGAGGACGACGATGTCGGCGGCTTGCGGCGCCGCGCGCCGTAGCGCCCGCGCATGGCCTTCGGCTTCGGCACGGCTCGCGGCGCTGACGATGATGCCGCTCAGGCGGCCGAAGGGCGGCAGCGCCGCCCGTTCCCGCTCGGCGATCTCGCGCTCGTAAAAAGTCTCGGTGTTGCCGGAGACGATCGCCTGCATCACCGGGTGATCCGGCTGGAAGGTCTGCAGCAGGCCAGAACTTTTCTTGCCGGTGCGGCCGGCGCGCCCGGTGACCTGCGACAGCAGTTGGAAGGTTCGCTCGGCGGCGCGCGGGTCGCCGTTGGCGAGGCCGAGGTCGGCATCGACGACGCCGACCAGCGTCATGTTGGGGAAATTGTGGCCCTTGGCGACCAATTGCGTGCCGATGACGATGTCGGCCTCGCCGTTGGCGATGGCCTCCAGTTCGAGGCGCAGCCGCCGAACGCCACCCAGCATGTCGGAGGAAAGCACGATGGTGCGGGCGTCGGGAAAATGCTCGACGACCTCTTCGGCGATGCGCTCGACGCCTGGCCCGCAGGCGACGAGGTGATCGAAGGTGCCGCATTCGGGGCAGGCCTCGGGGCGCTTTTCGCTGTGGCCGCAATGGTGGCAGACGAGTTGTCCACGAAAGCGGTGCTCGACCAGCCAGGCCGAACAGACCGGACAGCCGAAGCGGTGGCCGCAGACCCGGCACAGCGTCAGCGGCGCATAGCCTCGACGATTCAGGAACAGCAGCGCCTGTTCTTCTTTCTCCAGCGTCTGCCGTATCGCGCCGATCAGCACCGGCGACAGGAAGCCGCCGCGCGCCGGCGGGGCGCGGCGCATGTCGATGGTCCTGAGCGCGGGCAGGGCTGCCTCGGCGAAGCGGGCCGAAAGCACCGCGCGCCGGTAGCGGCCCTGGTCGGCGTTGACCCGGCTTTCGACCGAGGGTGTGGCGGAGGCCAGCACGACGGGGAAATTGCCGATGTGGCCGCGCACTACAGCCATGTCGCGGGCGTTATAAAAGACGCGGTCCTCCTGCTTGTAGGCGGGGTCGTGCTCCTCGTCGACGACGATGAGGCCGAGGTCCCTGAACGGCAGAAAAAGCGCCGAGCGCGCGCCGGCGACGACCTTCAGCGATCCTTCCGCCGCCTGGCGCCAGACTTTTTCACGCATGCGGGGAGGCAAGTCGGAATGCCATTCGCCGGGCTTGGCGCCAAAGCGATCCTGGAAGCGTTCGAGGAAGGCATGGGTCAGCGCGATTTCAGGCAGGAGGATCAGCACCTGCTTGCCTTTTTCGAGCGCTGCGGCCACCGCCTCGAAATAGACTTCCGTCTTGCCGGAGCCGGTGACGCCGTCGAGCAGCGTGACGCCGAAGGCGCTCTTTTCCATGCCGGCGCGCAGCGTGTCGGCGGCCGCCTGCTGGTCCGGCATCAGGGCGGAAACCGCATATCCGGGGTCTGGTGCGGCAACCACCGGACGCGGCGGGATCATGACCTGTCCGAATACGCCTTGCGCCTTCAGGCCGTCGATCACGGTCGAGGACACGCCGGCCGCGTGCGCAAGGCCGGAGCGGGTCCAGGCGAGGCCGCCCTCGGCGATGGCGAGCACGCGCGCGCGGGCCGCCGTCATGCGGTCCGGTTCGGCGGCGGTGCGTTGCAGGCCCTCGATCCATGGCTCGGGGTCGAAGGCTTCCGGCGCGCGCAAGAGCATGCGCGCGACCATGCCCGGAGGCGACAGCGTGTACTGCGATACCCAGTCGACGAAGCGGCGCATGGGTTCGGGGATGGGCGGGCAATCGAAGACATGCTCGATCGGCCTCAGCTTGCGGGCTTCGATCGCCTCGACCGTGCCGTCCCAGACGATTCCTGCGACATGGCGCGGCCCCAGCGGCACGCGCACGATCGATCCCGGCACGACGCGCATGCCCGGCGGAACCGCATAGGTGTAGGGGCGTTCAGCCGGCATGGGAACCAACACCGGGGCCGCCGCATCAAAAGGCGAATCTTTGCTCATCGCGCGTGACCTTGCCCCGACTTTGGTCTAGAGCAAAGCCCGACAGTTGGAGCCAGGCTCAACACCGGGCATGCCCTCCCGACACCCGGAAAATCCGAAGGAGACCGCCATGAAGTTTTTTGTCGACACCGCTGACGTCAAGGAAATCCGCGAACTGAACGAACTCGGCCTGGTCGACGGGGTCACCACCAACCCGTCGCTGATCCTGAAGTCGGGCGGCAAGATCATCGACGTGACCAGGGAAATCTGCGAGATCGTCGAAGGCCCGGTCTCGGCCGAGGTGACCGCGACCGAATACTCGGAGATGATGAAGGAAGCCGCCGTGCTTTCCAAGATCGCCGACAACATCGCCATCAAGGTGCCGCTCACCTTCGACGGCCTGAAGGCCTGCAAGGCGCTGCGTTCCGAAGGCCACATGGTCAACGTCACGCTGTGCTTCTCGGCGACGCAGGCGCTGCTCGCCGCCAAGGCGGGTGCTACCTTCATTTCGCCCTTTGTCGGCCGCCTCGACGATACCGGCATCGACGGCATGGAACTGATCGCCGAGATCAGGCATATCTACGACAACTACGATTTCGACACCGAAATCCTGGTAGCCTCGGTGCGCACCACCAATCATGTCAAGCAGGCCGCGATCATCGGCGCGGACGTGGCGACGGTGCCGCCGGCGACGCTGCGAGCCCTGGTCAAGCATCCGCTGACCGACAAGGGGCTGGAGCAGTTCCTCGCCGACTGGGCCAAGACCGGCCAGAAGATCGGCTGAACGCAGGCTGCCTTTCAGCGTCTGGCCAGATCCTGCGCGATGGCCAGACGCAACAGGTCGGCCAGTTCCCGAGCGGCGCGGTCCTCGGCGTCGCGCTGCGCCCGGTAGGCGGCGAACTCCTGGAGCGGCCGGTCGAACGAAGAAGTGATCGAGCGCTTGCCCGAGGCCACCGTCTTGCCGGTGGTGGCGTCGCTCAGGGTATAGGCGGCCGTCAGCGTCACCGTGCCGGCGGTCGGGACGTCTTCGTTGCGCGTCGTCTGGACCAGGGCCGCCGAGGAGAGGCGCTCGGTTACGCCGAGGTCGAGCGAATAGGCAGGCGTCGCTGGCTGGCCGGCGCCGCCGGACAAGGCGAAGATCAGGTTGTTGCGCACCTGCTGCGCATAGCGGGTGCTGACAGGCTTGACGGCGATGGAGGCCAGTTCGGTCGCGGCGCCGACCTGCGAGCCGGCCGACAGCGGCGCGTTCGAATAAAGCGGGCGGGCCGTGCAGGCCGACAACACGGCTGCCGCCGCGATCAGCCCTGAAAGCGCGATGGCGCGCGCAGCCAGGCCTGCATGGAACTTCCCGGGTTCAGGCAACGACATTGACGATCCTCTGCGGGACGACGATTACCTTGCGCGGCGTCTTTCCCTCGAGCGCCTTCTGCACGAAGTCCAGAGCCAGAACGGCCTGTTCGATCGCAGCTTGATCCGCGTCGCGGGCAATTGTCAAATCGCCGCGTTTCTTGCCGTTGAGCTGCACCGGATAGGTGACTTCGTTCTCGACGATCAACATCGGATCGAAGGTCGGCCATGGCTGTTCGGCGACGAGGCCCTGGCCGCCGAGGGCGGTCCAGCATTCCTCGGCCAGGTGCGGCATCATCGGCGCGATCATCACCACGAGGAAGTCGAGCGCCTGCCGCACGGCGGCCTTGCCGCCGCTTTCGCCGGCGGCAATCTCGGCCACCTGCGGCGAAAGCAGGTTGGTGAGTTCGTAAAGCCGGGCGACGGCCCGGTTAAAGTGCAGCGTCTCGATATCTTCGCCGACGCTTTTCAGGATCTTGTGCGCGCCGCGCGAGATTGCCACATGGGCGCCGTCACGAGCGGGTTCGGGACGGGTGTCGCGAACGTAGGGGGCCGCTTCCGACACCAGCCGCCAGACGCGCTGCACGAAGCGATGCGCGCCTTCGACGCCGGCCTCCGTCCAGATGACGTCGCGCTCGGGCGGCGAATCCGACAGCATGAACCAGCGCGCCGTGTCGGCGCCGTAGCTTTCGATGATGTCGTCGGGGTCGACCACGTTCTTCTTCGACTTCGACATCTTCTCGATCGAGCCGATCTCGATCTCGCTGCCGTCCTTGATGAGGGTCGCGTAGCGCTTGCCGTCGATCTCCTCGATACCGACCTCGGCCGGCGTCACCCAGCCGTGCGGCCCACGGTAGGTTTCGTGGACGACCATGCCTTGCGTGAACAGGCCCTGGAACGGTTCCTTCACCTCGTTCAGGTGGCCGGTGGCCTTCATGGCGCGGGCGAAGAAGCGCGAATAGAGCAGGTGCAGGATCGCGTGCTCGATGCCGCCGATGTACTGGTTGACCGGCAGCCAGCCGCTCTTGCCGTCGACATAGGCGAGCGTGGTCGGGGCGCTCTCGTTCCACGGATCGGTGAAGCGGGCGAAATACCAGGACGAATCCACGAAGGTGTCCATGGTGTCGGTGTCGCGCCGGGCCGGCTTGCCGCATTTCGGGCAGTCGACATGCTTCCACGTCGGATGGTGGTCGAGCGGATTGCCTGGCCTGTCGAAGGTCACGTCGTCGGGCAGCAGCACCGGCAGGTCGGCCTCCGGCACCGGAACCGCGCCGCAGGCGTCGCAGTGGATGACGGGAATCGGGCAACCCCAGTAGCGTTGGCGCGAGATCAGCCAGTCGCGCAGCCGGAACTGCACCTTGCGCGTTGCCTGCGGCCGGCCGCCCAGCGCCGTGCCGGAAAGGCGCGTCGCCACGTCCTCGAAGGCGGCCTTGGGCGCCATGCCGTCGAGGAAGCGCGAGTTGATCATCAAGCCGTCTTCGATGAAGGCTTCTTCCGTGATCTGGAAGGTGGCGGCGTCCACGCCTTCGGGCTTGACCACCGGGATCACTGGCAGCCCGTATTTGTTGGCGAAGTCGAGGTCGCGCTGGTCGTGCGCCGGGCAGCCGAAGATGGCGCCGGTGCCGTATTCCATCAGCACGAAATTGGCGACGTAGACCGGCAGCGTCCATTCCGGGTCGAAGGGATGGACGACGCGGATGCCGGTGTCGAAGCCGCGCTTTTCCGCCGTTTCCAGTTCTGCGGCCGAGGTGCCGCGATGACGCACGTCCTCGATGAAGGCGGTGAGTTCCGAGTTGCCTTCAGCCGCCTTCTTCGCCAGCGGGTGGTCGGCGGCGATCGCCATGAACGAGGCGCCGAAGATGGTGTCCGGACGGGTGGTGAAAATCTCCAGGTCGGCTTCGCCGGCGGGCGCGGTGGCGGCAACGAGCGGCCAGCGGACCAGAAGGCCTTCGGAACGGCCGATCCAGTTCTCCTGCATGATGCGGACTTTTTCCGGCCAGCGCTCGAGCGTAGCCAGGCTGTCCAGCAGATCCTGCGCCATCGAGGTGATCTTGAGGAACCACTGCGTCAGGTCGCGCTGCTCGACCGGGGCGCCGGAACGCCAGCCCTTGCCGTCGATGACCTGCTCGTTGGCCAGAACGGTCATGTCGACCGGGTCCCAGTTGACCTTGGCCGACTTGCGCTCGGCGAGCCCCGCCTTCCAGAAGTCGAGGAACATCTTCTGCTGGTGGCGATAATAGGACGGGTTGCAGGTGGCGATCTCGCGCGACCAGTCTAGCGACAGGCCCATCGTCTTCAACTGGCCCTTCATCGTCTCGATATTGGCATAGGTCCAGTCGCGCGGGTTGACATGATTGTCGCGCGCGGCGTTCTCGGCCGGCAGGCCGAAGGCGTCCCAGCCCATCGGGTGCAGCACGTTCTGGCCCCTGGCGCGGTGGTAGCGCGCGACCACGTCGCCCATCGTGTAGTTGCGCACATGGCCCATGTGGATGCGCCCCGACGGGTAGGGGAACATCTCCAGCACATAGTATTTCGGGCGCGGATCGTCGTTCCTGGTTTCGAACAGCTTTTTGGCGTCCCAGGCCTTTTGCCATTTGGGCTCGGCCGCCCGCGGGTTGTATCGTTCGGTTGCCATGATCCGTTTTTCACTTAAAGAAGGCGGGGAAAACCCCGGGATTTGCGTGTGTGAAGACCGTGGTTCGGGTCTTCACCACGGTTTGGCGGACCCGTCAACCGAAAGGGCGGCGATGGGCCGCGAAAACGAAGGAACTGGACCATGGGCGACGCCGTCGAACACCTTGCGGCCGTGAAGGCGAAAATCGCCGCTGCCGAAGAAGCGGCGGGACGTGCCGCCGGGGCGGTGACGCTGGTTGCCGTCTCGAAGACGTTCAACGACATTCATGTCCGCCCGGTGGCCGCCGCCGGCCAGCGTGTGTTCGGCGAGAACCGCGTGCAGGAGGCGATGGGCAAATGGCCGGCGCTGAAGGCGGATTTCGCGGACGTGGAACTGCACCTGATCGGTCCCCTGCAGTCCAACAAGGCGAAGGAGGCGGTGGCGCTATTCGACGTCATCGAGACGGTGGACCGCGAGAAGATCGCGGCCGAACTCGCCAGGGAGATGGCCAGGCAGGGGCGGCGGCTGCGCCTTTACGTGCAGGTCAATACCGGCTCCGAACCGCAGAAGGCGGGCATCGAGCCGCGCGAGGCGGTGGCTTTCGTCAAGCGCTGCCGCGAGGTTCATGGCCTCGCCATCGAGGGGTTGATGTGCATTCCGCCGGCGGAGGAGAATCCCGGCCCGCATTTCGCGCTCCTGGAAAAGCTGGCGCGCGAGGCCGGCGTCGAAAAGCTCTCCATGGGCATGTCGGGCGATTTCGAGACGGCGGTGGCCTTCGGCGCGACCAGCGTGCGGGTCGGTTCGGCGATCTTCGGCAGCCGCTGAGCAAACGATGAAACGGCGAAGGCCGGGGTTTCCCCCGGCCTTCGGACTTGCGACTGGTTCCAGCCTTACTCGGCGGCGACGATCTTGCCGTCTTCCCACTTGAACAGCGAGAAGCTCGGCGAGGAGAGGTCGCCGTTCTCGCCATAGGTCAGCTTGCCGATGGCGGTCTGGATCGGCTGGCCGTCCTTCAGCGCGGTAGCCACGGCCGCGGTGTCGTCGGCCTTGCCGGCCTTCTCGATGCCGGCCTTGATGACCTGGACGGCGGCATAGGCGTTGAGCGTGAAGGCCTCCGGCGGAATGCCCTTGTCCTTCAGGACCGCGACGGCCTCGGCCGAATCCGGGTTCTTCAGCGCGTCGGTGGCATTGGTGAAGAGCGTGCCGGCGGCCGCCTGGTTGCCGATCGCCCAGTACTCGGTGTTGGACAGGCCTTCGCCGCCGATGATCTGCGCCTTCACGCCGGCATCCACGAGCTGGCGCGCCAGCAGGCCGCCCTCGGGGTGGTAGCCGCCGAAATAGATGACCTCGGCGCCGTCCTTCTTCAGGCGGCCGACCAGCGCGGTGTAGTCCTTCTCTCCGGCGGTCAGGCCTTCATACATCACTTCGGTGATGCCGCCGGCATTGATGGCCGCCTTGAACGAGTTGGCCAGGCCCATGCCGTAGGTGCCCTTGTCGTGGATGATGGCGATCTTCTTGTCCTTAAGGTGGTCGAGCACGTATTTGGCGGCCACTTCCGCCTGCTGGTCGTCGCGACCGCAGGTGCGCAGCACGTTGCTCAGGCCGCGGTTGGTGAGGTCCGGCGCGGTCGCGGTCGGCGTGACCATCAGCACCCCGTTTTCGGCAAAGACGTCCGAGGCCGCCATGGCGACGCCCGACGTGACCGGGCCGACGACATAGTGGATGCCGTCGCCGACGAGCTGGTTGGCGGCCGACACGCCCTGCTTGGGATCGCCGGCATCGTCAGCCAGCTTGATCACGACCTTCTCGCCCAGGATGCCGCCGTTCTTGTTGATCTGGTCGACGGCGGCTTCCGCGCCGTTCTTGACCTGATCGCCATAGGCGGCGACAGGGCCGGTGAGGGGCGCCACGAGGCCAATGGTGATGTCGGCCCAGGCGGCCGGCGTGAGAGCCAGCGAAGCGGCAAACGCGACACCGGCAAGCAACTTTAACTTCATGAGCGTTACTCCTGAGATGGCCGGCCGCACAGACCAGCGGGAACCTTGCCCATAGCCCGTTGCGGCCCCGTTGGCAAACGGAACGGACGCAGGTTCGCCGGCGGCGACGCGTCGCCGGGCCATATGGGGAGGCCGCCTCAGTGCAGCAAAAACTCCCCGTCGACCTTGCGCCACTCGTTGGGCGCGATCAGGGTGCGGTGCGTGTAGGTCACCGAGTGGAGCGGGCCGTCGAGTTTTTCGCGCCAGAACTCGATGAACCGGACCAGCACCGGAAACTTCGGGGCGAGATCGTAATCCTGCCAGATGAAGCTTTGCAGCAGGTGCGGATGGTCGGGGTAGTGGTAGAGGATGTTGGCCGTGGTCAGGCCGTATCCCTTCAGCATCAGGTCGAGTTCGGATTGGTCTCTCATGATCGCCCTCGCAAGCTTATGAGTCCTGTCCTGAGGTCACGAGTCTGCGCCCGCATGGTTAATCGATGCTTAACGGCATCGGGGCACAGGATACGCCTGCTTTCTTTGCCGATCATCGCACGAGTGCGTCATCACGCCGCTGCCCGTCGAAGGTCTGATATTGCTGTTGCGGCCGAAGTGTTAATAATACGGTGGATGCGCGCGACCGTGAGCCGCGCCGCCGCGTGCCGCACGCCGGCAAACGAGCAGGGAGAGGAAATCAGGCGATGTCAGACGATTACGTCCACAAGGTACAGGCCGCGTGGAAGAAGAATGCGCTGATCGACAACGAGACTTATCTGAAGTGGTACGCCGACAGCGTGAAGAACCCCGACAA
>JBASAA010000028.1:0-92040 GCA_049650385.1 Mesorhizobium sp. | reverse complement strand
CCCGGCGCGGACCGGAATTCGACCTTCTGCCGTGGTGCCGGCAGCGCGGCATGCCCGTCATGGCCTATTCGCCGGTTGAACAGGGGCGGCTGGCGCGCGGCGGCAAACTAGACGCCATTGCCGTCCGCCATGGCGCGACCCCGGCACAAATCGCGCTGGCCTGGGTGGTGGCGCAGGCCGGCGTCATCGCCATTCCCAAGGCGGTCCGAGCCGAGCATATCCACCAGAACGTCGCCGCGCTCGACATCGGGCTCGCACCCCAAGACCTCGCCGAACTCGACCGGCTGTTTGCACCGCCGTCGCACAGGCAACCGCTGGAGATGATCTGAACAGGAGCCCGAAACCGAACCGGGGAAACGGCGGCCCTCAGGCCGCAAGGCGCAGCCTTGCCCGCGCCAGCGCGCGCGCGAACACGGCCGTGTCGTCGAAGGCGCGAGACAGCGTCAGTGCGCCCTGGATAGCCGCGACCGTATCCTCGGCAAGTTGGTCGGCTTCCGGCTTGTCGTGGCCGCCGCGTTGCAGCGCCGCGCTGAGATGGGCGACCCAGGAGCCGAAATAGGCCTTTATTTCGGCAACGAAGCGATTTCTGGAATCATCCAGCGCAAAGGCCCCGACCAGGCAGACGCGGCCGCCCGACTGGAAGTAGAGGTCGGTGGCGTCGAGCATCCGGCCGATGCCGGCAGCGGGCTGGCCTTCGTCCCGCAGGGGCGCGAACACGTTTTCCTCGAACCAGGCGGCGATATGGGCAAGCACGACGGCAGCCATCTCTTCCTTGCCGCCGGGAAAGAAGTTGTAGAGGCTGCCCTTGCCCAATCCCGTCGCCTGCCCGATCCGCGTCAGGCTGGCGCCCTCATAGCCATGCTCGCGAAACACCTCGGCGATGCGGGCGATCAGCTTCTCGGCTTCGGCGGTGTCTGCGCGCATGCGCTCCTACAAATCCAGTTCGGAAAGGCCGGGATGGTCGTCAGGGCGACGGCCGAGCGGCCAGAAAAACTTGCGCTCGCTTTCCTTGATCGGCAAGTCGTTGATGCTGGCATGACGGCGGTACATCAGCCCTTCCGCATCGAACTCCCAGTTCTCGTTGCCGTAGGAACGGAACCAGTGGCCGCCGTCGTCATGCCATTCATAGGCAAAGCGGATGGCGATGCGGTTGTCATGCGAACTCCACACTTCCTTGATCAGGCGATAATCGAGTTCGCGCACCCATTTGCGGCGCAGGAACGCGACGATCTCGGCACGGCCGGTGACGAACTCGGCGCGGTTGCGCCAGACGCTGTCCTCGGTATAGCCCGACGCCACCTTTTCCGGGTCGCGCCCATTCCAGGCGTCTTCGGCCAGCCGCGCCTTCTGCGCGGCGGATTCGGGAGTGAAGGGCGGCAGCGGCGGGCGGCTCATGATTGTGTTGCTCCATCGTTTACGGCCGCGATGCGGTCGACGGAGAGATTTTTACCGTTCGGTACAAATCTCGTCAACAATGATCTGGACGGATGGCGTCTACAGTTCTTCGGCGCGCAACTGCTCGGCGCTTCTGGCGGAAAGCAGGCCCGGCGGCACGTCGAACACCGTCTTTGCGCCGTACTGCCCCATAGCGTGCAGCCGGTGGACGGCGCGTGCGTAGGCCACCAGCACGCTGGCGGTGAATTCGGGATTGCTGCCGAGTTTCAG
The DNA here is from genome assembly GCA_049650385.1 of Mesorhizobium sp. Classification (GTDB taxonomy): domain Bacteria; phylum Pseudomonadota; class Alphaproteobacteria; order Rhizobiales; family Rhizobiaceae; genus Mesorhizobium. The sequence goes on along the minus strand of JBASAA010000028.1, from coordinate 90,375 downwards.
GGCGTATTCGACGACCTGGGCGTTGCCCGCCGAGGTGTTGCCGCTGCGGATGACGAAGCCGCCATGCCCCATCGCCCGGTGGTCGCGCGCCAGTTCCTCCGCGCCGATGAAATGCACCGTGGTATCGTAGGCGTCGAAATAATGCGGCATGGTGACGATGGCGTCGCGCACCTGTCCGGCGTCGGCGCCTTCCTTCAGCACGACGAAACATTCGCGTGTATGTTTCTCGCGCGTCGACAGGACCGGCCGTTCGGCGCGGCGCACCTGTTCCACCGCCGCCTGGACGGGCCTCGTATACTGGACAGCGTCGGCAACGCCGCTGACGCGGCGCACGGCATCCGAATGTCCCTGGCTCAGGCCATCGCCCCAAAAAGTATAGCTGGCGCCGTCCGGCAGCAGCGCCTCGCTCATCACCCGGTTGATGGAAAACATGCCGGGGTCCCAGCCGGCCGAAATCAGCGCCGTACGGCTGTTCGCCCGGGCAGGCGCATCCACGGCGGCGAAATATTCGGGAATGCGGGCATGCGTGTCGAAGCTGTCCACCGTATTGAACAGCGCCGCCAGTCGCGGTCCCTGCACGGGCAGGTCCTCCTTGGAGCCGCCGCACAGGATCAGCACATCGATGCGGTCGGGGTGACCGGGCAGCGCTTCCATGCCGAAAACCGGCGTGCCGATCTGCAACGGCTTGAGCTGTTCGGCGGGCCGCCGGCTGTAGATGCCGGAAAGTTCCATGTCGGCGTTCCTGGCGACGGCCGCCTCGACGCCGCGCCCGAGATTGCCGTGGCCGGCGATGGCGATCCTGATCCGTTCAGCCATGATGACTGCCCCCTTCCTGACTTTTCGATGATTTCCTGATGATAAAGATTACGACCCGGCCAGGCCCTTCAGCCGGTAGAGCGTTTCCAGCGCCTCGCGCGGCGTCATCTCGTCGAGGTTGAGCGCAGCGAGCGCTTCGCCCGCCGCATCGCTCTTCGCCGGCTTCGGCACCTCGCGCCGGGCGGCGACGGAAAACAGCGGCAGGTCATCCACCAGCCGCTCGGCCTTGCCCGAGACTTCGCCTTCCTCGAGCTGGCGCAGCACTTCGCGGGCGCGCGCCACCACCGCTTCGGGCAGACCGGCCAGCCGCGCCACCTGCACGCCATAGCTGCGGTCGGCCGCGCCGTTGCCGACCTCGTGCAGGAACACCACGTCGCCTTCCCACTCCTTCACCCGCATGGTGACGTTGTGGAGCCGCGACAGCTTTCCAGCCAGCGCCGTCATCTCGTGGAAATGCGTGGCGAAGATCGCACGGCAACGGTTCTTCTCGTGCAGATATTCCACCGCCGCCCAGGCGATGGAGAGGCCGTCGAAGGTGGCGGTGCCGCGCCCGATCTCATCGAGGATGACCAGCGCCCGCTCGCCGGCCTGATTGAGGATCGCCGCCGTCTCCACCATCTCGACCATGAAAGTGGAGCGGCCCCGCGCCAGGTCGTCGGAAGCGCCGACGCGCGAAAAAAGCCGGTCGACCACGCCGATATGGGCGCTCGCGGCCGGCACGTAGGAACCGGTCTGGGCAAGGATGGCGATCAGCGCGTTCTGGCGCAGGAAGGTGGACTTGCCGCCCATGTTGGGGCCGGTCAAAAGCCAGATCGCCCCGGCCTCTCTGCCCCCTGGCGCATCGCCTTCCGGCGAGAGGTCGCAGTCGTTGGCGACGAACGGGGCTTCGGCGGCGCGGCGCAGCGCCTGCTCGACCACCGGGTGACGGCCGCCGACGATATCGAAGGCAAGGCTGGAATCGACCTGCGGCCGCGACCAGTTCTCGCTTTCCGACAGCAGCGCCAGCGCCGCCGACACGTCGAGCACGGCCAGCGCCCCGGCCGCCGCGCGGATTTTCTCCGCCTCACCGACCGCCTCGCCAACAAGCGCGTCGAAGGCGGCAAGTTCGATCGCCAGCGCCCGGTCGGCGGCATTGGCGATCTTGGATTCCAGTTCCGCCAGTTCCGTCGTGGTGAAGCGCATGGCGTTGGCCATGGTCTGGCGATGGATGAATTTCGCCTTCGCCCCGTCGGTGCCGGTCATGATCGCGGCGTGGTTGGCGGTCACCTCGATATAATAGCCCAGCACGTTGTTGTGCCGGATTTTCAGCGACCTGATGCCGGTCTCGTCGACCAGCGCGCGCTCCATGCCGGCAATGACCTTGCGCGACTCGCTGGCCAGCGCCCGCATCTCGTCCAGTTCGGCATGGTAGCCGGCGCGCAGGAAGCCGCCGTCGCGTTTCAGCAGCGGCAGTTCCTCGGCCAGCGCCTCGCCGAGATGGCGGCCGAGCGCCGCCGGCAGGCCGGCGATCGCGGCCAGCGCCTGTGCCAGTTCGTGCGGCGGCTGGATGTCGGCAAAGGTGTCGACGACCGCGACGGCCGCCTCGAAGCCGGAGCGCAGCGCGCCGAGGTCGCGCGGGCCGCCGCGGTTGAGCGCCAGCCGCGTCAGCGCGCGCGGCATGTCGGCAACGCCCTTCAGGGCCATCCGCACCGCCTGGCAGAGCCGCGTCTCGGTGCGGAAGAACGACACTGAATCCAGCCGGGCCGCGATCGCCGCCGGGTCGGTCAGCGGCGCCATCAGCCGGTCGGCGAGCAACCGCCCGCCGCCGCCGGTCACGGTGCGGTCGATAGCCTTGAACAGCGACCCCTCGCGGCTGCCCGACAGCGTGCGCAGCAGTTCCAGGTTGGCGCGCGTCGCCGGGTCGATGAACAGGCTCGAGCCTTGTTCCTCGCGCTCGGGCCGCGACAGCAGCGGGCGCCCGGCCTTCTGCGTCTTCTCGACATAGGCGATGATGCCCGACACCGCCGAAAGCTCGGCGCGCGAGAAGCTGCCGAAACTGTCGGGTGTCGCCACCTCGAAAAAGCGGGCGATGCGCGCGGGCGCCGACGCCGAATCGAACAGGCTCGCCGGCTGCGGGCTGGCGAGCCTGCCGAGGAGGTCGAACACCGGCTTCAGCGCGGGATCGTAAAAGACCGGCTCGGCGACGATCAGCTCGCGCGGGTCGACGCGGAAAATATCGGCCAGCAGCCGCTCGGAACCGGTTTCGGCGACCCGGAAAGCGCCGGTGGAAATGTCGACCCAGGCCAGCGCCAGCGCTGAATCCGAACTCGCCTTGACCCGCCCCAGTGCCATCAGGAAGCTGGATTCGGACGGCGCCAGCAGCTTGTCCTCGGTGATGGTGCCGGGCGTCACCAGCCGGATCACGTCGCGCCGCACCACCGACTTGGAGCCGCGCTTCTTCGCTTCCGCCGGGTCCTCGATCTGCTCGCAGACGGCGACCCGGAAGCCCAGCGCGATCAGCTTTTGCAGATAATCGTCGGCGGCATGCACCGGCACGCCGCACATCGGGATATCCGCGCCCTGATGCTTGCCGCGCTTGGTGAGTACGATGCCGAGGGCCTGGCTCGCCTTCTCCGCGTCGTCGAAGAACAGCTCGTAGAAATCGCCCATGCGGTAGAACAGGAGCGAATCCGGGTTCGCCGCCTTGATCTCGATATACTGCTCCATCATCGGCGTTACGCCGCTGGTGGCGGCCGGCATCGGCGTCACGCCGCCGGACGGCGCGGCGGCTTGGGGGCGGATCGGCATGTCGTCGTTCAAGAAACTGTTTCCAAAATTTCCGTTCGCATTGGCTTGGCGGTTTACATCCGCAAAGTGTAGCCTTAGGCGCGAACAGTCCACAAAGAAACGTGGACGGAGCACCGCGGGAGGAACCAGCAGGAATGGCACGCAAGGACAGGCAGGCAGAACAAGGGCCATCGGTCAGCCCCGAGGAGGCGCTCGAATTCCACGCCATGGGGCGGCCGGGCAAGCTGGAGATCGTGCCGACCAAGCCGATGGCAACCCAGCGCGACCTGTCGCTGGCCTATTCGCCCGGCGTCGCCGTGCCGGTGCAGGCGATCGCCGACGATCCGAGCAGAGCCTTCGACTACACCAGCCGCGGCAACATGGTCGCCGTCATCTCCAACGGCACCGCCATCCTCGGCATGGGCAATCTCGGCGCGCTCGCCTCCAAGCCGGTGATGGAAGGCAAGGCGGTGCTGTTCAAGCGCTTCGCCGACGTCGACGCCATCGACCTCGAGGTCGACACCGAAGACGCCGACACTTTCATCAATTGCGTGCGCTATCTCGGGCCGTCCTTCGGCGGCATCAACCTGGAGGACATCAAGGCGCCGGAATGCTTCATCATCGAGCAGAAGCTGCGCGAACTGATGGACATCCCGGTCTTCCACGACGACCAGCATGGCACCGCCATCATCTCCGCCGCCGGCCTCATCAACGCGCTGGAGATCACCGGGCGCGACATGAAGACGACGAAGATGGTGTGCAACGGCGCCGGCTCCGCCGGCATCGCCTGCATCGAGCTGATGAAGGCGATGGGCTTTGCGCCCGAAAACATCACGCTGTGCGACACCAAGGGCGTGGTTTGGCAGGGCCGCACCGAAGGCATGAACCAGTGGAAGTCGGCGCATGCGGTGAAGACCGATGCGCGCACGCTGGCGGAGGCGCTGGAAGGGGCCGACGTCTTCCTCGGCCTGTCAGCCAAGGGGGCGCTGACCCCCGACATGCTCAAGTCGATGGCGCCGAACCCGATCATCTTCGCCATGGCCAACCCGGATCCGGAAATCACGCCGGAAGAGGCGGCCGCCATCCGCACCGACGCCATCATGGCCACCGGCCGCTCGGACTATCCGAACCAGGTCAACAACGTGCTCGGCTTCCCCTACATCTTCCGGGGCGCACTCGACGTGCGGGCCACCACCATCAACGACGCCATGAAGATCGCCGCCGCCCAGGCGCTGGCCGAACTCGCGCGCCAGGACGTGCCCGACGACGTCGCCGCCGCCTACCAGGGCAATCGGCCCAAATTCGGCCCCAGCTACATCATCCCGGTTCCGTTCGACCCGCGCCTGATCTCGGCCATTCCGGTCGCGGTGGCCAAGGCCGCGATGGAAACCGGCGTGGCGCGCCGGCCGATTCTCGACCTCGACAAATACGCGCTGGAACTGTCGGCGCGCCGCGACCCGATCGCCTCGACGCTCTCGCGCATCTACGACCGCGTGCGCCGCCAGCCAAAGCGCATCGTCTTCGCCGAGGGTGAGGAAGAACAGGTGATGCGCGCCGCCGTCTCCTACGTGAACCAGCGGCTCGGCACCGCCATCCTGCTGGGGCGCGACGACGTCATCAAGGAGAATGCGAAGAACGCCGGCGTCGATATCGACAAGCCCGGCATCGAAATCATCAATGCCAGGCTTTCGCGCCGCAACGGCCCCTATACCGATTATCTGTACGAGCGCATGCAGCGCAAGGGCTTCCTGTTCCGCGACTGCCAGCGCCTCATCAACAACGACCGCAACCATTTCGCCGCCTGCATGGTGGCGCTGGGCGACGCCGACGGCATCGTCACCGGCGTCACCCGCAACTATTCGACGGCGCTGGAGGACATCCGCCGCGTCATCGACGCGCGCCCAGGCCACCGCGTCATCGGCGCCTCGATCGTGCTCGCGCGCGGTCGTACCGTCATCGTCGCCGACACCGCCGTGCACGACATGCCGGACGCGGTGCAGATCGCCGACATCGCCGAGGAAGCTGCCAACTTCGCGCGCCGCATGGGCTACGAGCCGCGTGTCGCCATGCTCGCCTATTCCACCTTCGGCCATCCGCAGGGCGAACGCTCGGAGCGTATTCAGGAAGCGGTGCAGATCCTCGACAAGCGGCGCGTCGACTTCGAATATGACGGCGAGATGTCCGCCGACGTGGCGCTCAACCCGCGCGCCATGGCACAATATCCGTTCTGCCGGCTGACCGGACCGGCCAACGTGCTGGTAATGCCGGCCTTTCACTCGGCCTCGATCTCGACCAAGCTGTTGCAGGAACTGGGCGGCTCGACGGTGATCGGCCCGCTGCTGGTCGGCCTCAACAAGCCGGTGCAGATCGTCAGCCTGAACGCCAAGGACAGCGATATCGTCAATATGGCCGCGCTCGCGGCCTATGCGGGAACGTAAGAGAACCCGACAGGCGTGCCGTAGGCGCGCCCGCGCTCAGGCCACCATCTGCAAGGCGGCGGACACGCGGTTGCGCCCGGTGTTCTTTGCCCGATAGAGCGCGGTATCGGCGCGGCTCAAAATGGCATCGAAGCTCTCGCCGGCGAACTGCGCCATCGCAACCCCGGCACTGGCGGTTCCCTGAATCCGGCCCTTATCGGTTTCGATATCGAGCGTCGCGAAAAAGGTCCGGACGCGCTCGGCGACATCGATCGCGGCGGAAAAGGTCATGTCGCGGATGACGAGCACGAACTCCTCGCCCCCGGTTCGCGCCGCCAGATCGCCCGGCTGAACATGCTGGCGCAGGACGTCGGCGAAGCGGCACAGGACCTGATCCCCGCCGTAATGCCCATAGCGGTCGTTGATGGCCTTGAAGCTGTCGAGGTCGAAGCAGATGACGGCATCGCCCTGCCGCAGCCGGCCATCGGACAGGTCGTCGAACAGCGCGCGCCGGTTGAGCAGGCCGGTCAGTGCATCGGTGCGTGCTTCATGCAGGTGCCGGCGGGCGGCCCGCGACTGGTTGAGCCCGAGCGACAGCGCGCCGATACCGGTGATGCCGACGATCGACATGATGGCGTTGAAATGCTCGGCCCAGTTGTCGGGGCGGGTGTCCAGTACCCAGGCGCGGTCATGCAGCAGCATGGCCCCGCAGGCCAGGAACGACAGCGCCGCCAGCAGATAGAGGACGGTGACGCCGGCAATGGAAGCGGGAGCTTCCGAGCGAACCGACCAGTACCGCCACGCCGTCGCGGAAAGCAGGCCAGCCGCGAGGAAATTGTAGACCATGATGCCGAACCCGTCGAAGCCGAGGGCTATCGGCACGGCGACAGGAAGCGTGACGACGAGGCCGAGCGCCAATACGCCGGCCCAGTTCACCGCCTTGCCGCAGAATTGCCCGGCGGCGACGAAAACCGCGACGAAACCGACGATCTCCAGCGCGAAGGCGAGCGCTGCCGCCTCGACATATTTGGGCGGAACCGTCGCGTAGAGGATGACGCCGGTCCCGATCAGCGCCATGCCGGCCATCCAGCCGATGAGAAAGCGATCCATGCGGTTCTGGAACCACACGCCGAGCATGGTCATGGCCAATGCAGCCGAGCAGATTCCCGCAGCGAAAAACAGCGTGTCAGGATCGAATGACACGAGCACCCCCATTGTATCGTCTGCCCTTGTATCATGCAGGCGCGACTGCGGGGCGCACCCTATGGAAACGAGGTGAACGAAGCGTATCCGCGCCGGGGGAGTGGGCTGGCAGGCCTTTTTAAAGCAGCCCGGCCGCCTTCGCTTCCTGGCGCAGGTTCTGGCGCGGGCGCGGGCCGATCTGCTGGATGACCAGCCCGGCGGCCAGCGAGCCGAGGTCGCCACAGGCCTTCATGTCGCGCCCCTGGGTGTAGCCGTGCAGAAAGCCGGCGGCATAGAGATCGCCCGCCCCGGTGGTGTCGACCAGTTCGCGGATCGGCGCGGCCTTTATCGTCACCGTCTCGTCGCCGCGCACGATCACCGAGCCTTCCTCCGAACGGGTGACGGCGGCGAGCCTGCAGTCCCTGCGGATCAGTTCCACCGCCCCGTCGAACGATTCCGTCTGGTAGAGCGAGCGGATTTCCTGGCTGTTGGCGAAGACGATATCGACCGTGCCGGAGCGCATGAGATCGAGAAACTCGTCACGGTAGCGGTCGACGCAGAAGGAATCCGACAGCGTCATGGCGACCTCGCGGCCCGCCTCATGCGCCAGCCGTGCCGTCTGGCGGATCGCTTCCTTGGCCTTCGGCGGATCCCACAGATAGCCCTCGAAATAGGTGACCCTTGCGCCTTTCGCCTTGTCCGCTTCCACGTCGTCCGGACCAAGCTCTACGCAGGCGCCGAGATAGGTGTTCATGGAACGCTCACCGTCCGGCGTGACGAAGATCATCGAACGCGCCGTCGGCGGCGTGCCCTGCAACGGCTCCGTATCGAAGGCCACGCCCTGCGCGTGGATGTCATGGGTGAAGATGCCGCCAAGATGGTCCCTGGACACCTTGCCGAAATAGGCTGCGCGGCCGCCGAAGGAAGCGATGCCGGCCGCGGTGTTGCCGGCGCTGCCGCCCGACGCCTCGACCGCCGGCCCCATGCGGGAATAAAGCAGTTCGGCGCGGCGCGCGTCGATGAGGTTCATCGCGCCCTTGACGATGCCGTTGGTTTCCAGGAAGGCATCGTCGCATTGCGCGATGATATCCACGATCGCGTTGCCGATGCAAAGCACGTCATAGTCGGCCATCAATATCTCCGAAGAAGCCCCGAAACCGGCGGCTGCGTGCCACGCGGACCGCGTGCGGTCTATCGCATCGGCCGCGCTTTGCAAACCCGCCGTTGGCGCTCAGCGCAGCAGGAAGCCGCGCCCCAGTTCGTCCTCCGGCTCGACGCTGAACTCGGCCTTGCCGCTGTAGAACGCCCGCCCGCCAACGCGCGCGACGACGGCGTCATGGCCGCCTTCGGTAGTGGTACGTTCCACCGCGCCGGAAAACCGCGAGCCGGTGATGCTCTCGAAAATCCGGGTCTGGCCGAGGCCGATCTGGCCCTTGGCGTACATGGCGGCCAGCCGGGCAGTGACGCCGGAGCCGGTCGGCGAACGGTCGACCTCGGCCTCGGCGAAGACGCAGACGTTCTTCGTCGGCTCGCTGGAAAACGCGTCCTTTCCGTCGGTGAGGATGGTGCCGTAGAGAAAGCCGAGATCGGCATGGGCGGGATGCGAAAGCGGAAACTCGGCCTTCAGCTTGTCGGTCAGCGCGGTGGCGGCATCGACGAAATCGCGCACGCGGTTCCTTCCGAACTCCAGCCCGAACTGCCGGCAATCGGCCAGCGCGTAGAAGGCGCCGCCATAGGCGATGTCGAAGCCGACCTTGCCGACGCCGGGCAGCGTGACCTCGCGGTCGCGGGCATAGAGGAAAGCCGGCACGCTTTCGAACGACACCGCGCCGGCCTTGCCGTCGCGGACCTCGACCGAGGCGACGACGAGGCCGCACGGCGCCTCGATGTTGACGACCGTCACCGGTTCCTTCTTCTCGACCAGGCCCTGGTCCACCGCATAGCGCCCGAGCGCGATGGTGGCGTGGCCGCACATGGTGGAATAGCCCTCGTTATGCATGAACAGCACGGCGAGATCGGCGCCGGGCAGGTCCGGTTCCACCGGCAGCACGCCATACATGTCGTAGTGGCCGCGCGGCTCGAACATCAGCACCTTGCGCAGGTGGTCGAGATGGTCGCGCACATAGGCACGCTTCTGCAGGATGGTGCCCGCCGGAACGGCGGGATAGCCGCCGGTGACGATGCGCACCGGCTCACCGCCGGTGTGCATATCGATTACCGTCAATGTCTGCATCACGCCTGATCCGAAAACATCTGCTGCAGCCGCGCGAACGGCATGGCGTTGCGGCTGAACTCGAACGTGCCGTCCTGCAACATCTCGTTGGCGGCCCGTTCAAGCATGCCGAAGGCGAAATTGGTCAGCTTGGAGCCGACTGAAATGCGTTTCGCCCCGACTTCGGCCAGCGCCGCCCGCGAAAAGCCGGGCACGGCAAGCACGTTCACCGGCTTCGACACCGCCGAGCAGATCGTGCGCACGGTTTCGATATCGGTGATGCCCGGCGCGTAGAGAACGTCGGCGCCGGCCTTCTCGAAAGCCTGCAGGCGTTTGATGGTGTCGTCGAGGTCGGGGCGGCCATGCAGGAAATTCTCCGCGCGCGCGGTGAACACGAAGTCGTTCTTCAAGGCGCGCGCTGCCTCGGCCGCTGCCGCGACCCGCTCCACGGCCTGCGAAAACTCGTAGATCGGTTTGTCGCCATCGCCGGAAAAATCCTCGATCGAGCAGCCGGCGAGCCCTGCCGCGTCGGCGGCGAAAATGGTCTCGGCGGCGCGCTCGGCGCTGTCGCCCTTGCCCTTCTCGAGGTCCGCCGACACCGGCAGGTCGGTTGCCGCCACTAGTTCCTTGCAATGGGCGATCATCGCCTCGAAGCCGATACCCCCGTCCGGCAGGCCACGCGAAAAGGCATAGCCGGCACTGGTAGTCGCCAGCGCCTTGAAGCCGAAAGCGGCCAGAAGCTTCGCCGTGCCGATGTCCCAGGGATTGGGAATGATGAAGGTAGAAGCGTGTAGGTCGCGGAAAATCCTGCCCTTGTCCATGGAAGTCCATCCTTGTCCGAGCCGATACAGGCGCAAAACCTAGTCCCTTGGCGGGCGCCGGGCAAATGGATGTGATTGGTTCAAGGCCAGCTTTTTACCGCGTGCTGACAGGACGATGGCAGCACGGTCATGCCAGCGGCACCAGCGCCGCCAGATTCCGCATGTCGTCGAACAGGATGCCGCCGGCCCGGGCGAGTCCCTGCCGGTCGGAATGCGGATCGCCGTGATAGGAAAATACGCGCATGCCGGCCGCAATCCCGGCCTGCGTTCCCGGCACGCTGTCCTCGACGACGATACAGTCGGCCGGTTCGAAACCCATCCTGCCGGCCGCATGAAGGAACAGATCGGGAGCGGGCTTGCCGCGCTCGACCATCGAGGCGCTGAACAGCACGTCGCGGAAATGCGCCAGAAGGCCGGTCTGGCCGAGCGTCATCAGCATTTTCTCGGTATGGGCCGAGGAAGCGACGCAGTGGGCGATGCCCGCTGCCTTCACCGCTTCGATGAAGGCTTCCACGTAAGGTATCTTCTCGACGCCGCTGCTGAAGGTCTGCGGCAGTTCACGATACCAGCGCCCGACAAAGTCGTCGCCGACATCGATGCCGGCGGCCCTGAGTTCGGCACCCACCGAAGTCAGGCTGCGCCCGCAGAACCGCTGGCGGCATTCCTCATAGGTGATCGGAAGGCCGGCTTCGCCGATCAGTTGCGCCAGCCGGCGATTGGCAATCGTCTCGGTGTCGACGAGCACGCCGTCGCAATCGAAGATGACGAGCTTCGGCGGGGCCATTCAGGCAATACCGGTCGAGCCGAAACCGCCCGCCCCGCGCGCCGTGCCGCCGGCTGCGTCACGTTCCTCGACCTGCACCTGCGTTACCGGGGCAAAGACGACCTGGGCTATGCGCATGCCGCGCGTTACCAGAAAGTCCTCGTCACCGAGATTGACCAGCAGCACCTTGACCTCGCCGCGGTAGTCGCTGTCGACGGTACCGGGCGTGTTCAGGCAGGTGATGCCATGCTTGAAGGCCAGCCCGGAGCGCGGCCTGACCTGTCCTTCCATGCCCTGCGGGATTTCCATTACCAGCCCGGTCGGCACCAGCGCGCGCCTGCCCGGCAGGATCAGGAGCGGCCGGTCTTCCGCGACGGCGGCGCGCAGGTCCAAACCGGCGGCACCGGCGCTTTCATAGGCGGGAAGCGGCAGGTCCGCGCCATGCGGCAGACGAACGATGCCCACGGCGGGGCCGATGACAGGGGATTTCAGGGAAGCAGACATGGCGCAACCTATCGGATGGAGCGGCGTCGGGGTCAATCGCCGCGCCGCGCCATCAACGGCTTTGTTTCCGGCCACACCATGGCGGCCGTTTGATTTCCGTTCGACACGGCAGAAGGGGGCTGATAAAAGCCGCCGCGACAACGGATTCCCGAAATGACCGAGACGATAACAGCCGCCGTGCCGCGCCGCCGTACCTTCGCGATCATCGCGCACCCGGACGCCGGCAAGACGACGCTCACCGAAAAGCTGCTTCTGTTCGGCGGCGCCATCCAGCTTGCCGGCGAAGTGAAGGCCAAGAAGGACCGTATCCAGACGCGTTCCGACTGGATGAAGATCGAGCGCGAGCGCGGTATCTCGGTCGTCACCTCGGTGATGACCTTCGAGTATGGCGACAACGTCTTCAACCTGCTCGACACGCCTGGCCACGAGGACTTCGCCGACGACACCTACCGCACGCTTTCGGCGGTCGACAGCGCGGTCATGGTCATCGACGCGGCGAGAGGCATCGAGCCGCGCACGCTGAAGCTGTTCGAGGTCTGCCGGCTGCGCGATATCCCTATCGTCACCTTCGTCAACAAGATGGACCGCGAAGCGCGCGACACCTATGAGATCCTGGACGAGATCGAGCAGAAGCTGGCGCTGGACACCGCGCCGATCACCTGGCCGATCGGGCAGGGCAAGACCTTTGCCGGCACCTACCACCTGGCCGAGAACGCCGTGCGGCGCGGCGACGCCGAAAAGGAACGCACGCCGGTCAACGGTCCCGATTCCAATCGCGCTGCGGGCCTTTTGCCCGAGAACGACCGGCCGGCCTTCATCGAGGAAGTGGAACTGGCGCGCGAGGCATGCCGGCCTTTCGACCTCGAAGCGTTCCGCCAGGGCCATTTGACGCCGGTCTATTTCGGCTCGGCGCTGCGCAATTTCGGCGTGCGCGACCTGATCGAGGCGTTGGGCAACTACGGGCCGCCGCCCCGCGCGCAGGAAGCCGACATCCGCACGGTCGAGGCGACGGAAGAGAAGATGACCTCCTTCGTCTTCAAGATCCAGGCCAACATGGATCCCAACCACCGCGACCGCATCGCCTTCGTCCGCGTCTGCTCGGGTAAGCTGGAGCGCGGCATGAAGGCCAAGCTGGTGCGCACCGGCAAGCCGATGAGCCTGTCGGCGCCGCAGTTCTTCTTCGCCCGCTCGCGCATCACCGCCGACGAGGCTTTCGCCGGCGACGTGGTCGGCATCCCCAACCATGGCACTCTGCGCATCGGCGATACACTCACCGAGGGCGAGGAACTCCTGTTCCGGGGCGTGCCGAACTTCGCGCCGGAAATCCTGCGCCGTGTGCGCCTCGGCGACGCCATGAAGGCCAAGAAGCTGAAGGAAGCGCTGCACCAGATGGCGGAAGAAGGCGTGGTGCAGCTTTTCTCGCCCGAAGACGGCTCGCCGGCGATCGTCGGCGTCGTCGGCGCGCTGCAACTCGACGTGCTCAAGGAACGGCTCAGCATCGAATATTCGCTGCCGGTCGATTTCGAGATGTCGCGCTTTTCCGTCTGCCGCTGGATTGCCGCCGACGACAAGGCGGAGGTTCATCGCTTCATCGAGGCGCATCGCGGCGACATCGCCCGCGACCTGGACGAGGACCCGGTATTCCTGGCGCAGCACGCCTTCTCGCTGAACTACGAGGCCGAGCGCTGGCCGCAAATCCGCTTCACCGACGTGAAGGATTATCAGATACGCGACGCGGCTTGACGCCGGCGTTTCGCCAGTGCCTCGCGGACCGACGCGGTCAGGCTAAGCAAGTCCTCCTCACCCAGCTTGCCGATCTCGCCGGCCAGCAGGTTGGCGAGTTCGGTGGCTGCCGGCGTGAGGCCGGACGTGTCGATCACGACGCGCGGCTGCGAGGTTTCAGCCAGCTGCTGAAGCTCCTCCGCATCATCCCAGATGATGTTGAAATAGCCGATGATCTTCTGGATCATTGTCCAGTTCGGGGCGCTGCGGTGGCCGTGTTCGAGGGCCGACAGATAGGCCGCGCTCACCCCCAGCGCCGCCGCCATTTCCTTCTGGCTGACGCCGCGCTCACGCCGCAGCGCGCGGATTCTTTCGCCGAGCGGGGTCATGCCCACGCCCTTTTGGCCGGCGCGGTCATGACCGCGTCCGCCGCAGCCGCACGTAAAGCGCGCCCGAGCCGCCATGCCGGCGCGACGCATGGTCGTGGCTGGAAACCAGGTGGCGGAAGGCCGGCGTCGACAACCAGGCCGGAACGGACCGGCGCAGCACGCCGTCGCCGCCCGAAGACGAGCCCTTGCCGGTGATGACCAGCACATAGCGGACACCGCCGGCATGGGCACGGTAGAGAAACGAGAACAGAAGGGAATAGGCCTCCTGCTGCGTCAAGCCGTGCAGGTCGACGCGGCCCTCGATCGGCAGCCGCCCCCTGGACAGCTTTTCCAGCGTCGGTTCATCGAGGCTGTGGGAGACACGCTGGGCCTTTGCCTTCGGGGTGGCCGCGGCAGTGCCGGGGACAGGTTTCGTCGCGGAGACAGGTGGCTCGGGTGCCGATGGCACCGGGTCAGGCACCTCGACCGCCGTCTTGCCCTTGAGCGGCGTGGCGGTTTTCGCCACCAAGGTCCAGAGAACCCGGTCCTCTTCCTTTAGAACGCCGCCCGGGCTCATCGATTCGCCCCCGAAACAAGGCTTTTTGGCAACAGCGCATGAAAGGTCGCGGCATGACGCACTATGCCGGCGATCTCGCCCGCCGCGTCGCCGCTGCCGGCGAACAGGTCGCCGCGCGCCGGCCCGGTGATCGCAGATCCCGTATCCTGCGCGATCATCAGCCTCCGGAATTTTTCGCCGCCGAAGGCCGTCAGCGTCGGCGCATCGATGTAGAACGGAGTGCCGAACGTGTGCAGAAGCCTGTCCACGGCCACGGAACGGCCGGGCGTCAGCGGCACTTTCGCCGCCGCGATCGGGCCCAGTGCTGGATCGTCCACAGGCGCCTCGCGAAAGAAGATGTAGGAGCGGTTGCGCCACAGGATTTCGTCGACCCGTTCCGGATGCGTTTTGAACCAGGCGCGGATCGACTGCATCGTCACGTCTTGTAGCGGGATTTCTCCAAGATCGGCCAGAACCCGGCCCGGACCGGTAAAGCGCTGCCCGGATTTGGCGGCATAGGTGACCCGAACCAGCCGGCCATCGGTCATGACCAGCCTTGCCGCGCCCTGCACATGGATGAAGAAGGCATCGACCTTGTCGGCCAGCCAGGCGATCTCCAGCCCGCGGCCGGCCAGCGCGCCGCGTTCGATCGATTCGCGGTCGAAATAATCGACCAAGCCGTCGGGCGTCGCACGGGCGAAAGCAAGGTAAGAATCCATTTCTTGCGGCCGGTTACGGTCGTCGACGTCGACGAGGTCCGCCGGCCGTGCCAACAGCGGCACGCGATGGTGGCTGGTCGGTACCGGCGAGGCCTCGACTTCAGGTTCGTAAAACCCGGTGACAAGACCCGGCTTCATGCCAACCCGTGCCGGTACAAAGAATTCCTCGAAAAAGGCTTGCGCCTGCTGTCGATTCGCCGGCGAAACGTTGCGCGCCGCCTCATGACACTCGGAAAAGGCATCGAAAGCGACGCCGAGCGAGCCGCTCCGGTAAGGTTTTTTCAGGCCCTGAAAGGCACAGCGCCGAAAGGCATCGAAAGCGGCAAGCTGGTCGTCCCCGCGCCAGCCGGGCAATGTGGCGAAGGTTCCGGGATGAAAAAGGGGAGAAAGCGACACGGAAGCCTCGCCGCCACCAGAGGTCAGTCTTCCTCTTCGGTCGCCACCAGCTTCCAGTTAGGATCGCGCGAGCGCGTATCGCGGGCGAACGTCCAGACGTCCTTGACCTCGGCCACGGTTTCCGGATCGCCGTCGATGACGGTGCCGGCCTTGTCGCGGGTGGCCGAAATCAGTTCGCTGACGATGCGCAGCGTGACATGGGCCTCGCCGCCCTTCATCTCGGCCGACACGATGTCGGCCTTGTCGATGCCGACGAAGGAGGACTGGATCTTTTCCGACTTGGACTCGCGCTCGCCTATCGCCGCGACGAAGCCGTCATAGACCTCCTTGGACAACAGGTTCTTCAGCGTCTTACGGTCGCCGTCGGCATAGGCCATGACGATCATTTCATAGGCCATCTTCGCACCGTCGACGAAGCCCTTGGGGTCGAAGGATGGGTCGCCGTCCTTGATGGCGCGCAGGCCCTTGTTGAGATCCGTGTCCGGCTTGGCGAAGGCGTCGATCGCGGCGTAGGGGTCTGGCGCGGGATCACCCGGTGCGCGCTTGCGTGGCAGCGAGATCACGTTTTCCGGCGTGTTGGCGGCGTTCTTGGCCGGGTCGGCGGGAGAATAGGGATCGAAGGGCGGCCGCTCGCTGCCCGTCCGGCGACCCAGCACGTTACGCAACTGGAAAAAGATCACGACCGCCGCGACCAGAAAGAAAATCGTGCCTAAGTCGAAAAATCCCATGTCTCGCGCCATCAATCCCTGTTGCGGCCTAACAGGCCGTTCACGCCGCAGCATGGCGTTCCACTATCAAAGCATATAGAACGCGCGGTGCAATCATTCAAATCACGGGCAGCCATACCTATCTAATGGCGTCAACGCCAGCCGCGAACGCCCGCGTGCCGGCCAATTCGAACCGATCGGATTTCAGGTGCGCTTCTTCCCCCTCCCCTTGCTGCTGCTTGCGCTTCCCCTGCTGGAGATCGCCGGTTTCGTCATCGTGGGCCGGCAGATCGGCGCGCTGGCGACAGTCGGGCTGGTACTCGCCTCGAGTGTCGCCGGCTCGTTGCTGCTGCGCCACCAGGGGTTCGGCGTCATGCGCCGCGTCCAGGCCGAACTGGATGCCGGCCACGACCCGAGCCGGCAACTGGCGCATGGCGCGATGATCGTGCTGGCTGCGCTGCTGCTCATCATTCCGGGCTTCATCACGGACATTGCCGCACTGCTCCTGCTGTTGGCGCCGGTGCGCGACTTCGCCTGGCGCGCCATCGGCCGGCGCATCGCGGTTTTCGGCCACGCTCGCGGGTTCGGCAGGGGCGATTTCGGCGAGCGGCAGCGCGGCACGACCATCGAACTCGACGACGACGATTTTTCGCGCACCGGTGCGAAGCCCGACCCCAATTCGCCCTGGCGCCGCCTCGGCGACGAATGAACCGGCAAGGGTCGTGAGCGGCGGAAAACCTTGTCTTGTCCTGCTGGCCATGGTAGCCAACGCCCGATTTTAATCCGGGCCTGAACGGTCCAGGCAAAAGGACAGGGCTGATGGCCGAAGACAACGAAGCGCCCGCCAACACGGCAACCAACGGAAACGGCACGCCGTCCTCGCTGAGCGTACTTGCCCAGTACATCAAGGACCTGTCGTTCGAGAGCCCCGGCGCGCCCAATTCGCTGCGCGGCCGCGATACCGCCCCCGGCATCGCCATCAACGTCAATGTCAACGCCAACCCGCTGTCGGAGAACCAGTTCGACGTCAACCTGACGCTGAACGCCAAGGCTTCCTTCGACAAGGAAGTGCTGTTCAATGTCGAACTGGTCTATGGCGGCGTGTTCGCCATCAGCGGCTTTCCGCAGGAGCACATGCTGCCGATCCTGTTCATCGAATGCCCGCGGCTGTTGTTCCCGTTCGCCCGCCAGATCATCGCCGACGCGACGCGCAACGGCGGCTTCCCGCCGCTGATGCTCGACCCGATCGACTTCGCGCAGATGTTCCAGCAGCGAATGGCGGAGAACCAGGCCGCAGCGAAGGTCAAGGCCAGCTAAGCCTCGGCTCGGTGCCAAACTTGAATCATGGGAACCCGGCTTCGCGCCGGGTTTTCTCATTGTGGCTGCGTGGTCTTGAGCCAGACGGCCTTTTCGCCCAGCGTTTCCACCATGAGAGCGTGGGCGGCGCGGTCCTGCTCGGTCAGGCGCGGCGGCAACGCGACCGGGCGCGGACGGATCGCAACGACAACCTGCCCGATCTCCGGCCGCCGTGCCGCCGTCGGCGCAGCCGCGCTGTCCAGGCCGAGTGCCGCCTGCTTGCCGCCGATCAGTTCGATATAGACCTCGGCCAGCAATTCCGAATCGAGCAGGGCGCCGTGCTTGGTGCGATGGGTGTTGTCGATGCCGTAGCGCCGGCACAGCGCGTCGAGCGAATTCGGCCCCATCGGGTGCTTCCGCTTGGCCAGCGCCAGCGTGTCGATGACGCGCTCGGCCGCGATCGCCGGATGACCGAGGCGTCCGAACTCGACATTGAGGAAGCCGATATCGAAGCCCGCATTGTGCGCGACCAGCTTGGCGCCGTCGATGAAAGCCAGGAACTCCTCGGCGATCTCATGGAAACCCGGCTTGTCGGCAAGGTCGGCGGCGCTGATGCCATGCACCGCCTGTGCATCCGGATGGATCGCGCGGCCTTGGGGATTGATGTATTTGTGGAAGCTGCGGCCGGTCGGGAAACGGTTGATCATTTCGATGCCGCCCAGCTCGATAACGCGGTCTTCCCGCGAATCGAGGCCGGTGGTTTCCGTATCAAAGATGATTTCGCGCAAAAGACCGATTCCGCTGAATAACTGCCGACAGATCAAAATGGCGATTCGTTCCGACCCCGACAAGGTCAGGCCGGCCGCATGGTTCCCTTATCCCCCGCAAGTTCGGCGACGATCTTTTTCACCGCCGCGCGGGTGCGGTCGAAACCGTCACCCGTATCGATGACGAAATCCGCCTGCCGGCGCTTCTCTTCATCAGGAACCTGCCGTGCCAAGATCGACGCCAGCTTTTCCTCGCTCATGCCCGGCCTGCGCAGCACGCGCTCGCGCTGGATCGCTGCCGGGGCGCTGACGACGACGACCTTGTCGACGCGGTCGCGACCGCCAGTTTCGAACAACAGCGGAATATCAAGGACGACGAGCGCGGCACCGGCGGCCCTGTGGCGTTCCACGAACGCATCGGCGTCGGCGCGCACCAGCGGATGGACGATGGCTTCCAGCCGTTTCAGCGCGGCCGCATCGCCCAGCACTTTTTGCGCCAGCCGGCCACGGTCGACGGCTCCGTCGACGACGGTTCCGGGAAACGCAGCCTCGACCAGCGGCACGGCGAGGCCCGCATAAAGCCGGTGCACGGCTTCGTCGGAATCGTGCACCGGGACGCCCTCGTCGGCAAACATCTTCGCCGCTGTGGATTTGCCCATGCCGATCGAACCGGTCAGGCCCAGCACGATCATGCCGTTCTGCCTCCGAGGTCGGCAACGATCAACGCGCGCAGCGCCGGCGTCACCTGTGGGCAAAGGCCGAACCAGCGCTCGAAACCCGGCGCAGCCTGATGCAGCAACATGCCGAGCCCGTCCACCGTCGCCAGCCCGCGTTGCCGGGCAGCAGCGAGCAGCGGCGTTTCCAGCGGCACATAGACGATATCGGTGACGATAGCATGCGCGGGCAAATGGCGTGGGTCGGCCGGAAGCCGCTGCCCTTCATGGCCTTGCATGCCGAGCGAGGTGGTGTTGACCAGCAGGCCGGTATCCGCCATCAGCGCCTCGGTCGCCGCGACCTCATGCGCGGAAACGCCGGCGCCGAAACGATGCGCCAGTTCCTCGGCCCGGGCCAGCGTGCGGTTGACGATGCGGATATCGCCGATGTCCCTGGCTTTCAGCGCATGGACGACGGCGCGCGCGGCGCCGCCGGCGCCAAGCACCAGCGCCGCGCCGTTGCGGTTCCAGCCGGGCGCATGCTCGTCCAGATTGGCGGCGAACCCATGGGCATCGGTGTTGCCGCCGCATACTACGCCGTCTTCGAGCCACAGCGTGTTGACCGCACCGATCTGCTCGGCCGCCTCGTCGCGCCGGCCGACCCGTTCGAATGCCGCTTCCTTGTGCGGAATGGTGACATTGCCGCCGCGAAACCCCTGAGCCGCCAGGCCGGCCAGGAAAGCGGCGAAGTCGGCCGGCGCGACATCGATGGCCTCGTAGCTGCCGTCGAGGCCGTAATGCTTCAGCCAATAGTTATGGATTTTCGGCGAACGCGAGTGCGCGATCGGATGGCCGGTGACGAACGCCTTCATGGCCGGATCAGGCATCGATCGCTCCAAGCTGGCGAAGTTCTGCCAGGACGGCCAGCAGCGGCAGGCCGACGATGGTGAAATAGTCGCCATCGATCTTCTCGAACAATTGTACCCCCTCGCCCTCGATCTGGTAAGCGCCGACGCTGCCCAACGCCTTTTTGCCGACCCGCGCGAGGTGACGGCCGATGAAGGCCGGCGATAGCGGACACATGGTCAGGTTGGCGATGCCGACATGGCGCCACAGGACGTTTCCATCCCGCGCCAGCACGGCCGCGCTGTTCAACTGATGCGTCTTTCCCGACAAGGCAAGCAGATGATGGCGGGCGCCTTCCATGTCGGCCGGCTTGTGGAACACCTTGTCGCCGAGCGACAGCGTCTGGTCGCAGCCGAGCACCAGCGCTCCGGGATGTTTTTCGCTGACATCGGCGGCCTTCGCCTCGGCCAGTACCAGCGCGACATCTTCCGGCGAGACGCCACTGTCCTGCAACGGCGCTTCCAGCGCCCGTTCGTCGACACCGGCCGCAATCGCCTCGACATCGACGCCGGCATTGACCAACAGCGCCTTGCGAAAGGGACTCGACGAGGCGAGAATGATCTTTTCAGCCATGGCTTTCTCCGGTCTAGATGTTTCGCCCGAGAGCGGCCTACGGGGGATAAACCGCTCTAACTTATTGTTTCAGCTTAATTTATCGACTTTTCGCCGTTTCAGTTTCACCGGAAATTCCCTAAAATCCCTGCCGTTTACCGCGCAGTGCCAGGATGGCAGCCGCCGTTTCCTCGATGGAACGGCGGCTGACATCGATCATCGGCCAGCCGTGACGCGTGCAGATCTGGCGCGCATAGGCCAGTTCCTCGCTGATCGTCGCACGATCGACGTAATCGTTCGGCTCGTAGTCGGCGGTAGTGCCGAGCGTTCGGCTCTGGCGCACATGGGAAATGCGTTCGGCCGTGGCGATGAGGCCGACGACGAGCGGTTTTTTGGCTTCGATCAGGCTCTGCGGCATCGGCACGCCGAGCACGATCGGGATATTGGCCGTCTTGATGCCGCGGTTGGCGAGATAGATGCTGGTCGGTGTCTTGGACGTGCGCGAAATGCCGATGAGGACGATGTCGGCGTCTTCCATGTCGGGCGGCAACTGGCCGTCGTCATGGTCCATGGTGAAATTGAGCGCGTCGATGCGCTGGAAATAGTCGGCGTCGAGCACATGCTGGGCACCGACGCGGCGGCCGGCCGGCGTGCCGAGATAAGACTGGAAGACGCTGATCACCGGTTCCAGCACCGAAACGCAGGGCAGCCCCATGGCGGCGCAGCGCTCGTCGATACCACGGGCCAAATTCTGGTCGACCAGCGTGTAGAGAACGATGCCGGGCTCTTCCTCGATGTCCTCGAACACCTTCATCAGCTGCTTTTCGGTGCGGACCAGCGGATAGATGTGCTCGATGGCGCGCGCGTCCTTGTACTGCGCCGCCGCCGCCCGCCCCGCGGCCAGGAGCGTCTCGCCGGTCGCGTCGGAGATCAGATGCAGGTGAAAGAAACTCTGGGGTTTGTTCACAAGGTTCATCGGCGGATTGTGGGTTGTTGTGGACAGATCGGGCTGCCGGGAAACGCAAATACGAAGCGACTGTATCAGAGGTGGACTTGTCCACAATTCGGCCGCCGTGTCGACTGCCCAGCGGCTGGGGAAAATTCCGGGGAAGGATTTAGCACTTCCTGGATTATCCACAAGCCGCCTGATTTCAGATATCTCAGCAACGGTTTGATTCCAGGATGGAATTTCGATTTCATCACCCAATTTTCCAGCGGAGAGGAAAACACTGCGCGACAATATGATGCCTAGCATTCCTGATCCGGATTCTGGACAGAAGCAAATCACCACAACCAACAGAGTCATAGAATCAGAAGACTCTCTTTCAATAGGTTTTTTAGTTTAGAGTGGCCTGTGCATGAGGGACGTGATGGCAGGGAAGCGTAGCGTACTGAAGGTGCTGAGCGGCGAAACGGTGTTTCCGCCACCAATCTGGATGATGCGGCAGGCTGGCCGCTATCTGCCGGAATATCGGGAAACGCGTCGCCAGGCCGGATCCTTCCTCGACCTTTGCTACAATCCGGACTTTGCCGTCGAGGTGACGTTGCAGCCGATCGAGCGTTTTGGCTTCGATGCCTCGATCCTGTTCTCCGATATCCTCGTGGTGCCGCATGCGCTGGGCCGCGACCTTCGCTTCGAGGAAGGGCGGGGGCCGATGATGACGCCGATTAGTGCCGCCGAGATCGCGGCTCTGGACGGCATGATGTTTCACGTGAATCTCGAACCGGTCTACGAGACGGTGCGGCGGCTGCGGGCGAAACTGCCGCAGGAGACGACGCTGATCGGCTTTTGCGGGGCGCCGTGGACGGTCGCGACCTATATGATCGCTGGGCACGGAACGCCGGACCAGGCACCGACGCGGCTGTTCGCCTATCGTGAGCCGGAGGCCTTTGCCCGTCTGCTGAAGACGCTGGCAGATCATTCGGCCGCCTATCTCATCCGGCAGATCGAAGCCGGCGCCGATGTAGTGCAGATTTTCGATTCCTGGTCGGGCGTTCTCGATCAATCCTGTTTCGAGGCGTTCTGCGTCGCCCCGGTGGCCGAGATCGTGCGGCAGGTGCGCAAGGTCCATCCGACCGTCCCGATCATCGGCTTCCCGAAGGGCGCCGGCGCTAATTATCACGGGTACCGGGAAAAAACGGGGGTGACGGCGCTCGGGCTCGACTGGACGGTGCCGTTGGCGACCGCGCGCGAACTGCAGCGCGAGGGCGCGGTGCAGGGTAATCTCGACCCATTGCGGCTGACGGCTGGCGGAAGCGCGCTTACCGATGGTGTCGATGCCATTCTCAAGAGCCTGGGCAAGGGGCCGTTGGTGTTCAACCTCGGCCACGGCGTCACGCCGGAAACGCCGGTTGCCCATGTCGAGATGATGGTGAAAACGGTGCGGAGCACGCTAGGCTGATGGTCATGGATGCTCGGGAAAACAGCGGATCCCATGCGTTGAAGCGTGCCGTTGTGTCGGTCGTGATCGTCGTGGCGCTGATCGGCCTGCTGTTCTGGCTGTGGCCGGTGTCGCTTTATCCGTGGGCGAAGGCGGTGCATGTCATCGCGGTCATCTCCTGGATGGCCGGCATGCTCTATCTGCCGCGGCTGTTCGTCTACCATGTCGATGCCGAGAAAGGCTCCGTCCAGTCGGAGACCTTCAAGGTGATGGAGCGGCGCCTGCTGCGCGGCATCATCAACCCGGCGATGGTGCTGACGTGGGCGTTCGGACTGTGGCTCGCCTGGAACGGCTTCGCTTTCCAGGGCGGGTGGCTGCATACCAAGATCGCGCTGGTGATCGCGATGTCGGCCGTGCATGGCTATCTTTCGGGCGCGGTTCGCAAGTTTGCTTCCGACCGCAACGAAAAATCGGCGCGGCACTGGCGTGTCGTCAACGAAGTTCCTACATTGCTGATGATCGCCATCGTGATCCTCGTGATCGTGAAGCCGTTCTGAAAGCCTTCCGATCGGGAATTTATCGCGGAGGTGTGAGACCGGCTTGCAGAAAAGCCCGCTTGCTCTTTCGCCGGCGCGGCGATAAAAGGCGGGTCTTCCTTCCCGCCATGCGCCGCCTTTGTTCGCTTACGGCCGCGCCGGCTATCCTCGCTTTCGCCGATCATTCTCTCCCGTTTCCATTCAGAGTCCGTCCATGCAGGAAATGAAGCTCACCGAGTTCAAGAACAAGAAGCCGCCGGAGCTGATCGCCTATGCGGAATCGCTCGAGGTCGAGAACGCCAGCGTCATGCGCAAGCAGGAGCTGATGTTCGCGATCCTGAAGAAGCTGGCCGCGCAGGATGTCGAGATCATCGGCGACGGTGTTGTCGAAGTGCTGCAGGACGGTTTCGGCTTTCTGCGGTCGGCCAACGCCAACTACCTGCCGGGCCCGGACGATATCTATATCTCGCCCTCGCAGATCAGGCGTTTTTCGCTGAAGACCGGCGATACGGTCGAAGGACCGATCCGTAGCCCGAAGGAAGGCGAGCGCTATTTCGCGCTGCTGAAGGTCAATACGATCAATTTCGACGACCCGGAAAAGATCCGCCACAAGATCCACTTCGACAACCTGACACCGCTTTATCCGACCTCGCGGTTGAAGATGGAACTGGAGGTGCCGACCTCCAAGGATATTTCGGCGCGCGTCATCGACCTGGTCGCGCCGCTCGGCAAGGGACAGCGGGCGCTGATCGTCGCGCAGCCGCGCACCGGCAAGACGGTTCTGTTGCAGAACATCGCCCATTCGATCACCACCAATCATCCCGAATGCTATCTGATCGTGCTGCTGATCGACGAGCGGCCGGAAGAAGTCACCGACATGCAGCGGTCGGTCAAGGGCGAGGTGGTTTCCTCGACCTTCGACGAGCCGGCAGCCCGCCACGTCCAGGTGGCTGAGATGGTGATCGAGAAGGCGAAACGTCTGGTCGAGCATGGCCGCGACGTGGTCATCCTGCTCGATTCGATAACGCGCCTCGGCCGCGCCTACAACACCGTGGTGCCGTCCTCGGGCAAGGTGCTGACCGGCGGTGTCGACGCCAACGCCCTGCAGCGCCCGAAGCGGTTCTTCGGCGCCGCCCGCAATATCGAGGAAGGCGGGTCGCTGACCATTATTGCGACGGCGCTGATCGATACCGGCAGCCGCATGGACGAAGTGATCTTCGAAGAATTCAAGGGAACGGGCAATTCCGAGATCGTGCTCGACCGCAAGGTCGCCGACAAGCGCATCTATCCGGCCATGGATATCCTGAAGTCGGGCACTCGCAAGGAAGACCTGCTGGTGCCGCGTTCCGACCTGCAGAAGATTTTCGTCCTGCGCCGTATCCTGGCGCCGATGGGCACCACCGATGCCATCGAGTTCCTGATCGACAAGCTCAAGCAAACCAAGTCGAACGCCGACTTCTTCGACTCGATGAATACCTGACCTTTCCCGTCAGCGGGTTTCTCGATTCGGCTCCGTTACGAAGCGCGGGATATCAAAGTTAGGAATTCGATTCGGTGACGGAACGATATCCGGGATTCGTGCTTGTTTGATGGATGAAGTTGATACGGTCGGTTCCGGACGGGACATATGTCGTTTGCTGACAGCATAATTGCTCTGTCGAGCGGCCGGTTGCCCGCCGGCGTTGCTGTTGTCCGCCTGTCCGGTCCGCATGTTCGATTCGCTCTCGAAATAATTTCCGGTGGTGCGCCGGAGCCGCGCCAGGCGGCTTACAGAACCTTGCGGCGGCGGGATGGCGAAGTTCTGGACAGGGCCCTCGTTCTGTTCTTTCCGGGGCCTCATAGTTTTACCGGAGAGGATGTTGCCGAACTTCAATTGCATGGCGGTAGGGCGGTGATGTCCGCGGTTCTTGATGAACTGACATCGATACCCGGTGTACGCGCTGCGGAGCCTGGCGAGTTCACCAAACGTGCCTTCCTCAATGGCAAGCTCGACCTGACCGAAACCGAGGCGCTGGCCGACCTGGTCAACGCCGAGACCGAGGCGCAGCGGCGTTTCGCCGTTCTCAATGCCTCCGGCGCCCAGGCCCATCTCTATGCCGGTTGGCGGCAGCGGCTGGTCCAGGCGAGGGCGATGATCGAGGCCGATATCGATTTCGCCGACGAGGAAGATGTTCCCGGTTCGGTAGCCGAAACGGTCTGGGCGGATGTCGAAGTGGTTCGACAGGAGATCACGGCTCATATCGACGGGTATCGCTCGGCGGAAATCATACGCGACGGCTTCGATGTGGTTATCCTGGGGGCACCGAATTCGGGAAAGTCGAGCCTCTTCAACGCGCTGGTGAAGCGCGAAGCGGCGATCGTGACCGATGAGGCAGGCACTACCCGCGACTTGTTGGAGGTGGCGCTCGATCTTGGTGGCATCCGGGTTCATATAACCGACACTGCGGGTATTCGGGCAGAAGCCGGTACGGTTGAGACCATCGGTATCGAGCGGGCGTTGGCGCGGGCTGGAACCGCCGACCTGCTGCTTATCCTGGAGGACATGCAGGCGCCAGTGAGGTTCGATCTGGGTCGGTCCGTGATTCCGCGCCTCTTTGTCGGAACCAAAGCGGACCTGATTAACGGCGCGGACCGGAACTCCTCCTACGACCTTCTCATCTCGGTGAAGGACGATACCGGGATACAGGTCCTGCTTGGCGAGATCGGGCGACGTGCGGAGCTGGCCATCGGAACCATGGGAGAGGTGCTGCCGTCCAGGCTTCGGCATGTCGAGTTGCTGCGAGAAACAGTGTCGCATCTGGGTGACGCCGTGGCCGCTACAAACTCGCCGCTGGAGCTTCGCAGCGAGATGTTGCGGCTGGCGACCCGATCGCTGGGACGGATTGCGGGCGATGTCGAGACGGAGCACCTTCTCGATGTGATTTTCTCTCAGTTCTGTATCGGTAAATGATTCACGTGAAACAGGCCGCGACCATTGGCGGATGATTCACGTGAAACATAAGCGTGACAAGCACGTTCGATGTTTCACGTGAAACGAGTCATGCCTTGACAGCGCTCTCGTGACGAGTACACCCGCTGTTTCTTGGAGCACGTGATGCCGGATAAATATGATGTAGTCGTTGTCGGCGGTGGCCATGCCGGGTGCGAGGCCGCTAGTGCGGCCGCGCGTGCGGGCGCCTTGACCGCCTTGGTGACGCTGCGTTTGGATACGATTGGCGTGATGTCCTGCAACCCGGCCATTGGCGGGCTTGGCAAGGGGCAACTAGTTCGTGAGATCGATGCGATGGATGGCCTGATGGGCCGCGTCGCCGATTCGGCGGGAATCCAGTTCCGGATGCTCAACCGCAAGAAGGGTCCGGCCGTTCGTGGTCCGCGAGCCCAGGCTGACCGAAAGCTTTACCGGCTTGCGATGCAGGCGACCCTGCGCGAACAACGCGATCTGGACATTATAGAAGGCGAAGTTCTGGATTTTGACCTCGACGATGGGCGCGTCACGGGCCTTTTGTTATCGGATGGGCGTAGGCTAAAATGTGGTGCGGTGGTCCTGACAACCGGTACTTTTCTGCGCGGCCTCATTCACATCGGCGAACGAAAAATCGTTGCCGGGCGTATGCATGAGCAGGCATCGGTAGGGTTGTCGGAAACGATGGCGCGTGCTGGATTCCAGCTAGGCCGGTTGAAGACAGGGACGCCGCCACGGCTGGACGGTCGCACCATCGATTGGCAGTCGTTGGAGAGCCAGGCGACTGATGAGGAGCCGGTTCCGTTTTCCTTGATGACGGATCATATCGGCAATCCGCAAATCGCCTGCGGCATCACGCGCACGACCCCGCGCACGCACGACGTCATCCGCGCCAATATCGGCCGTTCCGCGATGTATTCGGGGTCGATCAAGGGGGTCGGTCCGCGTTATTGCCCGTCTGTCGAGGACAAGATCGTCAAATTCGGCGACCGCGATGGCCACCAGATCTTCCTGGAGCCGGAAGGCCTTGATGACGACACGGTTTATCCGAACGGCATTTCGACCTCGTTGCCGGAAGAGGTTCAGCTTGAGCTGTTGACCACAATTCCGGGGCTGGAGCGCGCGCGAATGCTGCAGCCGGGCTACGCCATCGAGTACGATCATATCGATCCGCGAGAACTGGAGCCGACGCTGGAAACCCGGCGTGTGCGCGGGCTGTTTCTGGCCGGTCAGATCAACGGGACCACGGGTTATGAAGAGGCCGCGGCGCAGGGCTTGCTGGCCGGAATCAATGCGGCGCGTTTGGCCGGCGCCCGGTTGCCGGTCGTCCTTAGCCGCACCGAGGCCTATATCGGCGTGATGATCGACGATCTTGTCAGCCGAGGTATCAGCGAGCCCTACCGGATGTTCACGTCTCGAGCGGAGTTTCGGCTGTCCTTGCGTGCGGATAACGCCGACGAGCGATTGATGCCGATGGCTGAGGAACTCGGAATGGTCTCGGCAGAGCGGTCGGTGCGTTTTGCACAGCAGATGCAGCGACTCGAATCAGCCCGGCGACTGGCGAAAGGGATCACACT
The DNA here is from genome assembly GCA_049650385.1 of Mesorhizobium sp. Classification (GTDB taxonomy): domain Bacteria; phylum Pseudomonadota; class Alphaproteobacteria; order Rhizobiales; family Rhizobiaceae; genus Mesorhizobium. The sequence goes on along the minus strand of JBASAA010000028.1, from coordinate 62,796 downwards.
TACGCCGTCAGCTGCCGCGCGGCTCGGGCTGACGATCAATCAGGATGGGGTCAGGCGCTCGGCCTATGAACTGCTGACGCACCCGATGGTAGATGTGGCGTGGCTGGCGCGGATCGATCCCGCCTTCGAGCGGATTGACGGCAAAACGGCGGAGAAACTTGAGACGGAAGCGAAATATTCTGTCTACCTCGATCGTCAACAGGCTGATGCCGAGCAGATCCGTCGTGAGGAGAGTCGGCTTATCCCTGCGGAGTTTGAATTCGAGAGGATCATCGGTCTGTCGAATGAGCTGAAGCAGAAGCTTTCAGTACGGCGGCCGCGATCGATTGCGGACGCCCAGCGCATGGAGGGGATGACGCCAGCCGCATTGGCCCTACTTGTTGCGCATTTGGCGCATGGAGTGCATGGCCGGCAGAAAGGTGCGGCGTGAGCGATCGTTATCGACGGCTATGCGAGGTCGCCGGACCGGTTTCACGTGAAACATTCGCCAGGCTGGAAGCCTTCGAACGCCTGTTCCAGAAGTGGAATGCGAGCATCAATCTGGTGGCGCCCTCGACGGTGGGTGACGCCTGGGAGCGCCACATCCTCGACAGCGCGCAATTGTTCAGGTTGTCACCCTCGGCCATCCGCTGGGTCGATATCGGTTCCGGCGGTGGCTTTCCGGGATTGATCCTCGCCATTCTGCTGCGGGAGCGCGAGGGAGCCGAAATCCATCTGATTGAAAGCAACCGGAAAAAAGCGTCCTTCCTTCAGACCGTGACCGGTCAGTTCGACCTCCCCGCCAAGGTCCACGCGAAGCGGGTGGAAGATTGCTATTCCCTCGTCGACGATCCCGAAGTGGCGACGGCCAGGGCCGTCGCCCCCCTGCCGGCCCTGCTGACTCTGGTGGCACCATGGCTCGGCAAGAAAGCCGTAGGCCTGTTTCATAAAGGACGGGATTACCAGAACGAGGTGGCAGAAAGTGCTCTCTGCTGGTCGTTCGATCTGGTAGAACATCGAAGCTCGATCGATCCGCAAAGCGTCGTGCTGGAGATTCGCACGCTGCAGGCGATCTGAGCAGGTTGGTATAATTCGAGGCGCGGCGCACGAATGATCATGAGCACTCCACGCATCATCACCGTGGCAAACCAGAAGGGCGGTGTGGGCAAGACGACCACCGCCATCAACCTGGCAACGGCGCTGGCCGCCATCGGCGAGCAGGTGCTGATCATCGACCTTGATCCACAGGGTAACGCCAGCACCGGTCTCGGAATCGAGCGGCGCGACCGGTCGGTCTCGTCCTACGATGTGCTGACGGGCTCGCTGGGGATCGAGGAATCGGCGATGCCGACCGCAGTGCCGGGCCTGTCCATCGTGCCGTCGACCCTCGACCTGCTCGGCGTCGAAATGGAACTGTCGGCCGCGCCCGACCGCGTGTTGCGGCTGCGTTCCGCCATTCGCACCGCTTTCGAGCGCTCGGCGCCGTTCAGCTATGTGCTGATCGATTGCCCGCCTTCGCTCAACCTGCTGACGCTGAATTCGATGGCGGCGGCGGATTCCGTTCTCGTGCCGCTACAATGTGAGTTTTTTGCGCTGGAAGGGCTTAGCCAGTTGCTGGAGACGGTCGAGGAAGTCCGGCGGACCATCAACCCGGACCTTTCGATCCAGGGCATCGTCCTGACCATGTATGACGGCCGCAACAATCTGGCCAATCAGGTGGTTCAGGACGTACGCGAGCATATGGGCGACAAGGTCTATGAAACCGTCATTCCCCGCAACGTCCGTGTTTCCGAAGCTCCTTCCTATGGCAAACCGGCGATCCTGTACGATCTCAAATGCACGGGCAGTCAGGCGTATCTGCAACTGGCGTCCGAAGTGATTCGGCGGGAACGCCGGTTGCGGGCCGCGTAATTCCGTTCGGGTACGAAACGAAATTGGATAGATCATGAGCGAAGACCAATCGAGAAAGCGGCTCGGCCGGGGCCTGGCTGCCCTGATCGGCGAGATGGATCGCCCGGCACAGCTTGAGCGCCCGGCCGTGGCCGCCGATGGCAAGGTGCCGATCGAGTTTTTGTCGCCCAACCCGCGCAATCCGCGTCGCCAGTTCGGGGACGCCGACCTCACCGATCTCGCCCAGTCCATTCGCGAGCATGGCGTCGTGCAGCCGGTCGTCGCCCGCCCGTCGCCGACCGAGGCCGGGCGTTACGAGATCATCGCCGGCGAACGGCGCTGGCGGGCAGCGCAGCGCGCGGGACTGACCGAAATCCCGATCATCCTCCGCGATGTCTCCGATCGGACCGCGCTCGAACTGGCGATCATCGAAAACGTCCAGCGCACGGATCTCAACGCTGTCGAAGAAGCGCTCGGCTACCAGAACCTCATGGACGAGCACGGCTATACGCAGGCGGACCTCGGCCAGGTGATCGGCAAGAGCCGCAGCCATGTCGCCAATACGCTGCGGCTGCTGCGGTTGCCGGAAGTCATCCGCGACATGCTGGTGGACGGCACGCTTTCGGCGGGCCATGCGCGCACGCTGGTGACCGCGGAAGATCCGGCCGGGCTTGCCAAGCGCATCGTGGACGGCGGGCTTTCGGTGCGCCAGGCGGAGGCGCTCGCGCAGATGCCGGCCGGTACGGTGGGAACCAGGCAGCCTGCCAAGCCGGTGGAGAAGGATGCCGACACGCTGGCGCTGGAAAAGCTTCTGTCGGACGCCATCGGCATGAGTGTTTCCATCGCGCACAAGGGCGGCGGCGGCGAGGTCCGCGTCGCCTATCGGACCCTCGAACAGCTTGACGATCTATGCCGGCGGCTTAAGCAAGAGCCCTGAAAAGGCACCGGTAGCCGTGTCGATGAACGGCTTGTCGAGTTGCGATTAGCCGGCTAATGGCGTCTAGCGCCGGTTCAGGCGGGCACTTTCCACGGCAAGGCCGAGTAGCGCCTGCCGGGCCACGGCAACCGCTAATTCCGGGCGTCGCCGCGTCTGAAGGATCGCCGCCTGCAATCGGTTCAAGGCGCGTTCCAGCGCGCCGCTGCTCCAGTGTTCGACCGCCTTTTCGACAAGCTTGCGTCGCGCGAAAAAGATCGGGGGGCGCTGGGCCGCGACGGCACCCGCCGCGTTCTGCCGGCCGGCTTCGACCGTGCCGCGCATGGCGTGAAGCGCCTGGAATTGTCGCAGCGCTGCGGCGAGCGACTGGTAGGCCTGTCCCGTCCCGTTCTGGCAGCAGCGGGTGAAAATCGTATCGAAGGCCGCCACCTTCCCTTCCAGCAGCGCGTCGACCGCATCGTCGAGCGATTGCCCTGAAACGTCGCCTGTCAGCGCCGTGATATCGTCCAGCGTTATTTCGCTGGAACCATGCGCGTAGAGCACGATCTTCTCGATCTCGCCGCGGGAAGCCAGGCGGTCGCCGCCCAGGTTGCGCCGCAGCGCCTGACGCGCTTCCAGCGTCATCGTCATCCCGGCCTTGCCGAGCTCCTCGTCGATGACGGTCGCTATGTCCCTGTCTTCGTCGGCGTAGCAGGGCAGCGCCATGGCCGAGCGCGCGCCTTCGACGACGGCGCGCAGGCCGGTCCCTTTCTTCAGCTCGCCGGCTTCGATGAGGATGATGGCGTCGCGCGGAGGCTCGGTGGCCAGCAGCTTGATGTCATCGGCCAGCCGCTTTTGCGCGCCGGCGTTGCGAACCCACAAAAGCCGGCGGTCCGAGAACATCGATACGGTGCGCGCTTCGTCGATCAACCGGCTTTCTTCGCGATCGATCTCAGCCGCATCCAGCCGCACCACGGAAAACGGGTCGCCCAGCGGCAATCCGATCTTGCCGGCAAAACTGCGCGCGCGCTCCGCGACCAGGCCGCGATCCGGACCATAGAGCAGGACGATGCTCACGGCGGGATCCGGGCGCGCCAGCCAGCTATCGACTTCGTATGCCTTCTTCTGCATGGCCTTCCCGATGCTATCTGAAACGAGGCTCCGACGCGTGACGCGATCTTTCAAATTCGCTACCCAAGCGTTAGCTTCTCGATTTTATGCATGTCTTCGCCCCAAAACCGGTTCCCGCTTTTGGGAGACATGCAGTAGCATCATCCGGCGGCCGAGAGAACGGCCTTGCCGGCTGTCGGGGTTTTGCGGCTGCGCAGCAATCGTTCATGCCGGGCTCGTTTCCCCATCGCTTTGTTGCCGGCGGGGCGCGTTGAAAAAACGGAACTTGCGCGAAACTGCGGGCATACTAGGCTGGTAGTGATCACTTTAGCGAGCCGGCTCCTGTTGGCGCCGGCATGGGCATGGATGTGCACGCTTCCTGCAGCGATATTGGAGTGACGGTCATGGCCGATGCCGGAATGTTGCGCTTCCACGTTCCCGAGCCGGAAGTCCGGCCGGGAGGGACGCCGGACTTCTCCAATGTGCCCATTCCCAAGGCCGGCTCGGTGCCGCGCCCCGAGATCGACGTCGATCCGCGCAGCATCCGCGACCTGGCCTTTTCCATCATCCGCGTGCTCAATCGCAGCGGTGAGGCGACCGGTCCGTGGGCCGGTCTGCTTTCCGACGATGAACTGCGCGCCGGCCTGCGCGATATGATGACGTTGAGGACGTTCGACCAGCGCATGCAGATGGCGCAGCGCCAGGGAAAGACCTCGTTCTACATGCAGCATCTTGGCGAGGAGGCGGTGAGTTGCGCCTTCCGCAAGGCGCTGGAGCCGGGCGACATGAATTTTCCGACCTATCGCCAGGCCGGCCTGCTGATCGCGTCCGGCTATCCGATGGTCACAATGATGAACCAGATCTATTCCAACGAGAAGGACCCGCTCAAGGGCCGGCAACTGCCGATCATGTATTCCTCCAAGGAGCACGGGTTCTTTTCCATCTCCGGTAATCTGGCGACGCAGTACATCCAGGCGGTGGGCTGGGCGATGGCCTCGGCGATCAGCAAGGATTCGCGCATCGCGGCCGGCTGGATCGGCGACGGCTCGACGGCGGAATCGGATTTTCATGCAGCGCTGGTATTCGCCTCCACCTACAAGGCGCCGGTCATCCTCAATGTCGTCAACAACCAGTGGGCGATTTCGACCTTCCAGGGCATCGCGCGCGGCGGCTCCGGCACGTTCGCGGCGCGGGGCCTCGGTTTCGGCATCCCCGCCCTGCGGGTGGACGGCAACGACTACCTGGCCGTCCATGCCGTCGCCAAGTGGGCGGCGGAGCGGGCACGGCGCAATTTCGGGCCGACGCTGATCGAATACGTGACCTATCGCGCCGGTGCGCACTCCACCTCGGACGACCCTTCCGCCTATCGGCCGAAAGCCGAATCCGATGCCTGGCCGCTCGGTGATCCGATTATCCGGCTGAAAAACCATCTCATCCATCTCGGTGAGTGGTCGGAGGAGCGCCACAGCCAGGCCGAGGCCGAAATCCTCGACACGGTAATTACCGCGCAGAAGGAAGCCGAAAGCCACGGCACGCTGCATTCCGGCAACAAGCCCTCGATGCGCGACATGTTCGAGGGCGTCTATGAAGAAATGCCGGCGCACCTCAGACGCCAGCGCCAGCAGGCGGGGGTATAGCCATGCCGCGCAAGACCATGATCGAGGCGATCCGCGACGCCATGGACGTGTCGATGGAGCGCGACGAGAAAGTCGTCGTGTTCGGCGAGGATGTCGGCTTCTTCGGCGGCGTGTTCCGCTGCACGCAGGGCTTGCAGGCGAAATACGGCACCAGCCGCTGCTTCGACGCGCCGATCAACGAAAGCGGCATCGTCGGCGCTGCCATCGGCATGGCCGCCTACGGCCTGCGTCCCTGCGTTGAAGTCCAGTTCGCCGACTACGTCTACCCGGCCTATGACCAGATCGTTTCGGAAGCGGCACGGTTGCGTTACCGCTCCAACGGCGATTTCACCTGCCCGATCGTGGTGCGCATGCCGGCCGGTGGCGGCATTTTCGGCGGCCAGACCCACAGCCAGAGCCCGGAAGCGCTGTTCACGCATGTTTCGGGGCTGAAAGTGGTGGTCCCTTCCAATCCGCACGACGCCAAGGGCCTGCTGGTCGCCGCGATCGAGGATCCGGATCCGGTGATCTTCCTGGAGCCGAAGCGGCTCTACAACGGTCCTTTCGACGGCCATCATGAGCGGCCGGTGACGCCGTGGTCGAAGCACGAGCTGGGCGAGGTGCCGGACGGCCACTTCGTCACGCCGCTCGGCAAGGCCGCGATCCGCCGGGCCGGCTCGGCGCTGACGGTGCTGGCTTATGGCACGATGGTCTATGTCGCGGAGGCCGCGGCCGAGGAAACCGGCATCGACGCCGAAATCATCGACCTGCGCACGCTGTTGCCGCTCGACCTCGACGCCGTCGTCGCCTCGGTGCGGAAAACCGGGCGCTGCGTCGTCGTGCACGAGGCGACGCTGACTTCCGGCTTCGGCGCGGAATTGGCGGCGCTGGTGCAGGAGAACTGCTTCTACCACCTGGAGGCGCCGGTCAAACGGGTCGCCGGCTGGGATACACCTTATCCGCACGCGCAGGAGTGGGATTATTTTCCGGGGCCGGCGCGCGTCGGCCGTGCGCTGATCGAAACGATGGAGGCCTGAGGCATGGGCGAGCATGTCGTCAAGCTGCCCGACGTGGGCGAGGGCGTGGCGGAAGCCGAACTGGTCGAGTGGCACGTGAAGGTCGGCGACCTGGTGCGTGAAGACGCGCTACTTGCAGCGGTCATGACGGACAAGGCGACAGTCGAGATCCCGTCGCCGGTGGAGGGCGAGATTCTGTGGCTCGGCGCCGAGATCGGCGACACGGTGGCCGTTGGCTCGCCGCTCGTGCGGCTGGGGGTCGCCGGCGAGGGGAATACGGCGGGTGAAGTTACGAAAGCCCCGACTGAGGGCAGCGGGGATACCCCCACCCCTAACCCCTCCCCTCAAGGGGGAGGGGGACAATCCTTACCCGATCCGGCCGCGAGTTCGTTCTCGGTTGAATCAGAAAGCTCTCATCCAGCAGTGACAGAGTCTCCCTCCCCCTTGAGGGGAGGGGTTAGGGGTGGGGGTAACACCCCCTCCGTCACGCGCGCGGCACCCCGCCCCGAGGGCGAAAAGCCGCTGGCCTCTCCCGCCGTTCGCCTGAGGGCGAAGGAGGCGGGCATCGACCTGAGGCAGGTTGCGGGCAGCGGCCCGGCCGGCCGCATCGGCCACGAGGACCTCGACGCTTTCCTGGCGCGTGGTGCGCAACCGGCTAGGGCGGCAGGGCACGGGCTCGTCCGCAACAAGGCGGTCGAGGAGATAAAAATCGTCGGCCTGCGCCGCAAGATCGCCGAGAGGATGGCGCTGTCGGTCTCGCGCATTCCGCACATCACCTATGTCGAGGAAATCGACGTCACCGCGCTCGAAGATTTGCGGGCTGCCCTCAACAAGGAAAAGCGTGCCGACCGGGTGAAGCTGACGCTGCTGCCGTTCCTGATGCGGGCGATGGTCAAGGCGATCGCCGAGCAGCCGCAAGTCAATGCGCTGTTCGACGACGAAGCCGGCATCGTGCGCCAGTACGGCGGTGTCCATATCGGCATCGCCGCGCAGACGCCCACCGGCCTGATGGTGCCGGTGGTGCGCCATGCCGAGGCGCGCGACCTGTGGGAGTGCGGCGCGGAAGTCTCGCGCCTCGCCGAAGCCGCCAAGACCGGTACGGCGACGCGCGAGGAGCTTTCCGGCTCGACCATCACCATCACCTCGCTCGGCGCCATGGGCGGCGTGGCGACGACGCCGGTCATCAACCATCCGGAAGTGGCGATCGTCGGCGTCAACAAGATCATGGTGCGGCCGGTATGGGACGGAACGCAGTTCATCCCGCGCAAGATGATGAACCTGTCGTCCAGCTTCGACCACCGCGTGATCGACGGCTGGGACGCCGCCGTCTTCGTCCAGCGCATCAAGACGCTGCTGGAAACGCCCGCGCTGATTTTCGTCGAGGGGTGAGGACATGAAAGACATTTCCTGCAAGCTTCTCGTCATCGGTGCGGGCCCGGGCGGCTATGTCTGCGCCATCCGTGCCGGGCAGCTCGGCCTGGACACCGTCATCGTCGAGGCGGGCAAGCCGGGCGGCACCTGCCTCAATGTCGGTTGCATCCCTTCCAAGGCGTTGATCCACGCCGCGGAAGAGTTCGACAAGGTCTCGCACTTTGCCAAGAGCGGCAGCCCGCTCGGCATTTCGGTTGCCACGCCTGCCCTCGATCTTGGTCGAACCATCGGCTGGAAAGATACTATCGTTAGCCGACTTAACAGCGGTGTCGCCGGCCTGCTCAAGAAGGCCGGGGTGAAGACCGTGCCGGGATGGGCGAAGTTCCGGGACGGCAAGACGGTCGAGGTCGAGACGGAGACCGGCGTGCAGGTGATCCGGGCCGAGACCATCGTCATCGCCACCGGCTCGGTGCCGGTGGAATTGCCGTTCCTACCGTTCGGCGGGCCGGTGATCTCGTCCAGCGAAGCGCTGGCGCTAACCGAACTGCCTAGGCGTCTCGTCGTGGTCGGCGGCGGTTATATCGGGCTCGAACTGGGAACCGCCTTCGCCAAGCTCGGCGCGAAGGTGACGGTGGTGGAAGCGCTGCCGCGCATCCTGGCGCAGTACGATGCGGAACTGACCCGGCCGGTGAGCAAGAGGCTCGCCGAAATCGGCATCGAGGTCCTGGTCGGCGCCAAGGCGAAGTCGCTTTCCTCGAAGGTCACTGCGCTGCTGGTCGAGACCGCCGAGGGCAAGGAAAAGAAGATGGAGGCCGACAAGGTGCTGGTCACGGTCGGCCGCAAGCCGGCCACCGAAGGCTGGGGCCTCGAGGAGATCGACCTCGCCATGGGCGGAAGCGGCCGGTTCATCCGCATTGACGACCAGTGCCGCACCTCGATGCGCGGCGTGTTTGCCATCGGCGACGTTACCGGCGAGCCGATGCTGGCTCACCGCGCCATGGCGCAAGGGGAGATGGTGGCCGAGATCGTTGCGGGCCGCCGGCGAAGCTTTGACAAGCGGGCGATTCCCACCATCTGCTTCACCGATCCGGAGATCGTCACTGCCGGCCTGTCTCCCGAAGAAGCCCGAAAGCAGGGACGGGAAGTCAAGATCGGCCAGTTTCCGTTTTCCGCCAACGGCCGCGCCATGACCCGGCAGGGCGAGGAAGGCTTCGTTCGCGTGGTGGCGCGGGCCGACAATCATCTGGTGCTGGGCATCCAGGCGGTCGGGCAGGGCGTTTCGGAACTGTCGGCGGCTTTCTCGCTGGCCATCGAGATGGGCGCGCGGCTGGAGGACATCGCCGGCACCGTCCACGCGCACCCGACGCAGAGCGAGGCCTTTGCCGAAGCGGCGCTCAAGGCGCTCGGCCAAGCCCTGCATATTTAACGCAAAGGGCCGGCTTCACAGAATCGGTAGAGCCGTGTTTCCGCTCCAATGAAAAAGGCCCGCTCCTTGGTCGGAACGAGCCTTTCCTTCTCCCCCTCGTTATTAGCAGGCTCGCGCGGCCCTCAGCTTGCCAGCCGCATCAAAGCCTCGTGCTGGACGTAGGCGCGGCCGAAGCGGTTGGCGAGGAAGGCGTCGAGCGCGATGTCCTCCTGGCGGACAAAGCCCTTCGCCGGCAGGCTGCCATCGGCCAGCATGTCGAGAACGGCGCAGATGCCGGAAGCCGTGGTGATCTGGATGGCGCTGCGGGTCGTGCTGCCGATGCGCTGGCTGTAGACTTTGTTGGCATAGGTTTCCTGCATCAACCGCCCGTTCTTGCGGCCGGAAACGGTGACGAAGACGATGACCACGTCCTGCATCGTCGCCGGCAGGGCGTTCTCAAAGATGTCCTTGATCAGATCGCGGCGGTGGCGCAGGCCGAGGTCGTTCAGGAGCGCCTTCATGATCACCGCATGGCCGGGGTAGCGGATGGTGCGGTAGTTCAGCGTGCGCACCTTGCCCTTCAGCGTCTCGGCCAGCGTGCCGAGCCCGCCAGAAGTATTGAAGGCCTCGTAGGTAACGCCGTCGAGCGAGAATTCCTCGCGCTCCTCCAGCGGCGGCACTTCCACTAGCTTGCCCTCGACGATCGCCTCGCAGGGCTCGCAATATTCGTTGATGACGCCGTCGGTGCTCCAGGTCAGGTTGTAGTTCAGCGCGTTCGACGGGTACTGCGGCAGCGCGCCGACGCGCATGCGTACGCTGTCCAGCGTATCGAAGCGGCTGGCGAGGTCGGCTGCGACGATGGAGATGAAGCCCGGCGCCAGCCCGCATTGCGGGATGAAGGCGGCCTTGGCATCCTTCGCCAGTTCCTTGACGCGGCGGGTCGAGGCGACGTCCTCGGTCAGGTCGAGATAATGCACGCCGGCGCTCGCGGCGGCCTCGGCGATGCGCGTGGTGAGGTGGTAGGGAGCGGCGCTCATCACCGCGAACTTGCCGACCAGCGCCTTTTCCAGCGCGCCCTCGGCCATGATGTCCAGTTCGAGCGTGGCCACGTTCCCGGGCAGGTCGAGTGCGTTCAGCTGGGCGGCCGCGCGGTCGACGATGGTGACGTGGTAGTCGCCGGTTTCGGCCAGCATGGCGGCTATGGTCGAGCCGATCTTGCCCGCGCCGATGATGACGATTTCCTTCATGATGCCCTCCGCATGGTGTCTGCCTGAGCATCGCACCTTGCCTGACGAATGGAAGTGTGCAATCCGTCGAAACAAAGTGCTGTATTGTACGAAACGCCGATGGAGATCGTCATTATGCTCAGCGATGCCGAACAGGCCCTGCTTGCCCTGCTGCGCGAGAACGCGCGTGCGTCAACGGCCGAACTGGCGCGGCGGCTGGGTGTTTCCCGCACCACGGTGCAAAGCCGCATCGAGCGGCTGGAGGCGCGCGGCGTCATCGCCGGCTATGGCGTGCGGCTGTCGCGCGATTACGAGAAAGGCCTGGTGCGTGCGCATGTGCTGCTGACGGTGACGCCGAAGCTGGCCGACCGGGTGGTGCGCGAACTGCGCGCGCTGCCGGCAGTCAGGACGCTGCACTCGGTCAGCGGCAATTTCGACATGATCGTCATCGTCGAGTCGCCCTCGATCGGCGACCTCGATGCGCTGATCGACCGGATCGGCGCGATGGAGGGGGTGGAGCGCACGCTTTCCTCCATTATCCTTTCCACGCGGATCGATCGCTGAGGTGCTGACACAACGCCTCTTCGTCCGATGCCCTTGCAGGAACCGGAAGCGGCGTGATACCTCGCCCCCAAATCCTTAGTCGTGGCCCTAAACCTATCTGGAATGGCGGAAACAATGTCCAAGCTCAAAGACGTCAAGAAGGTCGTGCTCGCCTATTCCGGCGGCCTCGACACTTCCATCATCCTGAAATGGCTCCAGACCGAACTCGGCGCGGAAGTCGTCACCTTCACCGCCGACCTCGGCCAGGGCGACAGCGACCTCGAGCCGGCACGCAGGAAGGCCGAGATGATGGGCGCCAAGCAAATCTACATCGAGGACGTGCGCGAGGAGTTCGTACGTGACTTCGTGTTCCCGATGTTCCGCGCCAACGCCCAGTATGAAGGCCTCTACCTGCTCGGCACCTCGATCGCCCGTCCGCTGATTTCCAAGCGGCTGGTGGAGATCGCGCGCCAGACCGGCGCCGACGCGATCGCCCACGGTGCCACCGGCAAGGGCAACGACCAGGTGCGCTTCGAACTGTCGGCCTATGCGCTCAATCCCGACATCAAGGTGATCGCGCCGTGGCGCGACTGGTCGTTTAAGTCGCGCACCGACCTGCTGGAGTTTGCCGAAAAGCACCAGATCCCGATTGCCAAGGACAAGCGCGGCGACGCGCCCTTCTCGGTCGACGCCAACCTGCTGCACTCCTCTTCCGAGGGCAAGGTGCTGGAAGATCCGTGGACGGCTCCGCCGGAATTCGTCCATCAGCGCACCATCTCGCCGATGGACGCGCCGGACAAGGTAACGGAGATCGAGATCGAATTCTCGAAGGGCGATCCGGTCGCCCTGAACGGCAAGGCGCTGTCGCCGGCGGCGATGCTCGCCGCGCTCAACGACCTCGGCCGAGACAACGGCGTCGGCCGTCTCGACCTGGTGGAGAACCGCTTCGTCGGCATGAAATCGCGCGGCGTCTACGAGACCCCCGGAGGCACCATCCTGCTTGCGGCGCATCGCGGCATCGAGTCGATCACGCTCGATCGGGGTGCGGCGCATCTCAAGGACGAACTGATGCCGCGCTACGCCGAACTGGTCTACAACGGTTTCTGGTTCTCGCCCGAGCGGCATATGCTGCAGGCGGCGATCGACAAGAGCCAGGAAGATGTCGAAGGCACGGTGCGCCTGCAACTCTACAAAGGCAACGTCATCGTTTCCGGGCGTAAGTCCTCGAAGTCGCTCTATCGCAACGACCTCGTCACCTTCGAGGACGACCGTGGCGCCTACGACCAGAAGGATGCGGAAGGGTTCATCCGCCTCAACGCCCTGCGGCTTCGCACCTTGGCGGCGCGGAACCGCCAGTCGTAGGAAGTTCGCTTCCCGATGAAAAAAAGCCCGGCTTTCGCCGGGCTTTTTTGTAGGTCGCTATCGCCGTCGCGGTCAGTTGTTATCGATGGCGGTGGCGATGCGGGCGATGGCCTGCTGGTAGACGCTGGCGGAATTCCAGCCGGCGATGGCGCCCATGTTGCCTTCAGCTCCGACGCCGGGGCGCCAGCCGTGCCCTTTGAGGAAATTGGCCGTGGAAGCCAGTGCCGTGCCCTTGTCGCGCAGGTTGGCACCGCCGACGCCGTATTTGAGGACGTTCCCGGGCAGGAACTGCGTATGGCCGATCTCGCCATGCATGGCGCCGACCGACGTAGCACTCAACGCGCCGCGATCGACCAGCTTCAGCGCGGCGATGGCGTGGGGCGTGAAGAATTCCGGGCGCCGGCAGTCATAGGCGAGCGTCACGATGGCCGAAACCGTGTTCTGCTTGCCCATCACGGCGCCGAAGCCGGTTTCCATGCCCCAGATGGCGAGCAGCACGCCGGGCGAAACGCCGTAGTTGCTTTCGATCTTGTTGAAGAGGGCGGCGTTCGACTTCTTCAGCGACCGTCCCTTGGAAATGATCGTGGCGGCGCCGCGGCGGCGCATGAAATCCTCGACCGAGCCGCTGAAGGCCTTGTGGATGGCGCGGTCCGCCTTGATGGTCGCGGTGGCGTAATGGGCGCCGGCCAGGGCTGAAAGCCCCTTGCCCTGGACGCCGGCGGCCCTTGCCTCCTGGGCGAAGTCCGCTTTCCACTGCTCGAACCCGGCCGCGCTCTTGCCGCAGCTTGCCGCATGGGCGGCGCCGCTCAACAGCCCGAATACGGCAGCGCCGACCGCCACCAAAATCCTACCCTTGGCAAAAAATGCCATGCTTGTCTCCTGATTGCCTGAATCACGTCCCTGAGTTGAACTTGCCAGCGAAACGTCGGTTTGTCACCGTCGTTTGCGCCCTCGGCCGCTGGGCGAACTTGCCCAACATATCGGGATAATTGTGGCGAGCCGGTTTTTTTTGCTGCCTGCCAGGCGGATATCAGACGCGGACATCACACATGAACTTCGCCGAAATCGCCCTCACCGGCATCGCCGGGAGAGCGCAGGCAGGCATAGAGCAGCCACAGGAAGAACGCCGCGACGCCGGCAACCACCAGCCAGCCGGGGATGGAGCCGAAGGCGGCGTTGGCCAGCACTTCCCACACCGAATGAGCGAGCCGGAAGCCGGCGGCCTGGTCCTGAAGCCGCGGGGTCGAGATTTTCAGTACCCAGGCAAGCAGCAGGATCAGGAACATCCAGATGTAGTTGCGACGCAGGCGGCGCGATAGCGCGTCGCCGTAGGAAATGAAGAATTTCGGCTCGCGCAAGTTCTGGCCGAGAATTTGCGTCCAGTTCGCCGAAAAGTTCTCCATGGGCGAGAATATCTGCGCGAAATAATGCCGCTCCATCTGCCGCACCCGGAAGCGGTAGACATCGAAAAAGCGGTAGCGCCGGGCCTCGATCATCAAAAGCAGGTAGACGAGAAGCATCGCGAACAGAAGGACGCCGTGATGGGCGGAAGCCGTCGAAAGCGACACGGAAAGCAGGGCCGCGACCACGGTGATCGCCCAGTTGGTGGTGCGGTCGATGCGGTCGCGCCAGCCGGCCATGCGCGCGAGTTCCGCGCGATAGTAGTGGACGGCGGCGGTGACGGCCTCGCCATGGGTTTCGGGCAGGGGCGCCGACTGTACCTTCTGCTTGTCGTCTGCCATCGTGGCGCCTCGCCTTGTCGCGACCAGTGCATGCCTCCCGAAAAGCGGAGGCGGTTTCGGGGCGAAAGGCAGGGTACGCTTCCTTCCCGCCGCGCACCATCCTTGACTCTCGATCGTTTTTCCTGTCTACAGCGCGCAAATTCCGCGACGAGACTTATCTCCGAGCAAGCCGACCGGGACGCCGAAACCTTTCGAGGCCAGGCCATAAATCGATCCCGGAGGTCAACACCCGGCAGCGCTGTGCGCCCCCGGGTGCTTTTTGGCTTTGGGCTTCGTTTGGGTAATCGGTGCGGAGGCATTACCTCTTGGGCTTCACGCAGGTGCCCGAGAATGAGGAAATGGAATGTTTGAATCGCTTCAGGAACGCCTTGGTTCCATCCTGAATGGCCTCACCGGCCGCGGTGCGCTGTCGGAGGCCGATGTTTCGGCCGCGCTGCGCGAGGTGCGCCGCGCGCTGCTGGAAGCCGACGTGGCGCTGGAAGTCGTGCGCTCCTTCACCGACAAGGTGCGCGAGAAGGCCGTCGGCGCGGCGGTGCTGAAGTCGATCAAGCCCGGCCAGATGGTCGTCAAGATCGTCCATGACGAGCTGGTCGCCATGCTGGGCGAGGAAGGCGTCGCGATCGACCTCAACGCGCCGGCGCCCGTCGTCATCATGATGGTGGGCCTTCAGGGCTCCGGCAAGACCACCACCACCGCCAAGATCGCGCGCCGCCTCGGTGAGCGCCAGGGCAAGAAGGTGCTGATGGCCTCGCTCGACACCCGCCGGCCCGCGGCGCAGGAGCAACTGCGCCAGTTGGGCGAGCAGGTGAAGGTGGCGACGCTGCCGATCATCGCCGGCCAGTCGCCGGTCGATATCGCCGGGCGCGCGGTGCAGGCGGCAAAGCTCGGCGGCCATGACGTCGTCATCCTCGACACGGCCGGCCGCACCCATATCGACGAGCCGCTGATGGTGGAGATGGCCGATATCCGGAAGGTGTCGGCGCCGCACGAAATCCTGCTGGTCGCGGACTCGCTGACCGGTCAGGACGCTGTCAACCTCGCCCGCAGCTTCGACGCGCGCGTCGGCATCACAGGCCTGGTGCTGACCCGCATGGACGGCGACGGCCGTGGCGGCGCCGCCCTTTCCATGCGCGCCGTCACCGGCAAGCCGATCAAGCTGATCGGTACCGGCGAAAAGATGGACGCGCTGGAGGAATTCCACCCCAAGCGCATCGCCGACCGTATCCTCGGCATGGGCGACATCGTCAGCCTGGTCGAGAAAGCCGCCGAAACCATCGACGCCGAACAGGCGGCGGCGATGGCCAGGAAGATGCAGTCGGGCAAGTTCGACCTCAACGACCTCGCCCAGCAGTTGCAGCAGATGTCGAAGATGGGCGGCATGGGCGGGCTGATGGGCATGATGCCCGGCATGGGCAAGATGAAGGACCAGCTTGCCGCCGCCGGCCTCGACGATCGCATGTTCAAGCGCCAGCTCGCCATCATTTCCTCGATGACCAAGGCAGAGCGCGCCAATCCCGACCTGCTCAAGCATTCCCGCAAGAAGCGCATCGCCGCCGGCTCCGGCACCGACGCCGCCGAGATCAACAAGCTGCTCAAGATGCATCGCGGCATGGCCGACATGATGAAGGCGATGGGCGGCAAGGGCAAAGGCGGCGGCATGATGCGCGGTCTGATGGGCGGCCTGGCCTCGAAGATGGGCATGGGCGGCCTTGGCGGCATGATGCCGGGCATGGGCGGCATGCCCGACCTGTCCAAGATGGATCCGAAACAACTGGAAGCCCTACAGAAGCAGGCCGAAGCCGCCGGTTTGGGCGCGGGCCTGCCCAAAGGTTTGCCTGGTGATGGCCTTCCCGGCTTGCCGGGCGGCCTGAAGCTGCCGGGCCTTCCGGGCGGTGGCCTGCCGGGTCTGGGCAAAAAGAAGTGAGGGAGCCATGAGCGACGACGACAACGTGGCGCAGGCGCGGAAAATCCTGGCGGATTACCGCGCCTCCATCGACAACATCGATGCCGCCCTCATCTACATGCTGGCCGAGCGCTTCCGCTGCACCCAGGCGGTCGGCGTGCTCAAGGCGACGCATGGATTGCCGCCGGCCGATCCCAGCCGCGAGGCCGAGCAGATCGCCCGCCTGCGCCGGCTGGCCGACGAGTCGCAACTCGATCCGGACTTTGCCGAAAAATTCCTCAATTTCGTCGTGCGCGAAGTCATTCGCCATCACGAACAGATCGCCGCCGACAAGAACGGCGGATGACAGAAATGCCGGCCGAGTTATCCGGAGGCCGGCACAAGCAACCCAGCAATCATGCAAATCCAGGAGACCAAAAAATGTCGTTGAAGATCAGACTGTCCCGCGCCGGTTCCAAGAAGCGCCCTTACTACCACGTCGTCGTCGCCGATGCGCGCAGCCCGCGCGACGGCCGTTTCATCGAGACGCTCGGCTCGTGGAACCCGCTGTTGCCGAGGGACGGCGAGCGCGTCAAGGTCGATGCCGACCGCGTCAAGCACTGGCTGTCGCAGGGTGCGCAGCCGACCGACCGCGTGCTTCGCTTCCTTGATGAGGCGGGCATCGCCAAGCGTCCGGCCCGTTCCAACCCGAAGAAGGCCGAGCCGGGCAAGAAGGCGCAGGAGCGTGCGGCCCTGCTGAAGAAGGCGCAGGAAGACGCCGCCGCCGCGATCGCGGCTGCTGCCGCCGCGCCGGAAGAGGCTGCTTCCGAGTAAGAACGGCTTATCCGATAGAACCGAAAAGGCCGCGCGGCTGGTGTCAGCCGCGCGGCCTTTTCATATCGGCAAGGTGTGGCGGTCAGTAACCGCCGTAGGAGTGCCGGCGCTGGTAGTAGCGGCGGTCGTAATTGCGCCTGTTGTCGTATCGATAGTCGGACGGACAGCGGGCGACATAGACGCGGCCGTAGCGGTTGCGGTAGCGGCACTGGCCGCGTTCGCTGGCGTTGCCGATCAATGCGCCGCCAACGGCGCCGATCGCACCACCGATGACCGCGCCCTCGACGGGATCATTGGCGACAGCGCTGCCGATGGCGGCGCCGCCAAGACCGCCGATCGCGGCCCCTCGCTCGGTCTGTGAACAGGCGGCTATCGGCAACAGCAGTGCCGCAAGCACCAGAATCTTTTTCATCACGGTTCTCCCTAACGATTTGCGGCCTTGGACGGCGATTAAACGCACGATCGCAGGATTCGATCCCAACAAGGCCAATCAAGGGCCGGAGCGCCGCTGGCGCGCACTTTGTTAAACGTGGTGAATCAATCCGTTACGAAGGCCGGCCTTCTTATCGGCTGGAGCGGACATAGAGGACGTCCGGCAGTCCTTGCCCTGCGCCGATACCGCCGGAAAAGGCCTGCGCGCGGAAGCCGTGCCGCTCATAAAAACGGCAGGCGCGCCGGTTCGAGCGGAAGCAGTACAGCTTGGCATGCGGCAGGTTCACTGCCGCCAGCAGCCGGCTGCCGATGCCGCGCCCGATCCAGTCGGGGTCGAGATAGAGCAGGTCGATCCAGGCGCCATGCGTGGCGATGAATCCCACGATGTTTCCGGCCGCTTCCGCCACCGTGACGGTCCGGTGGGCAAGCACCGTTTCGCGAACGAAGGTGCGGTCCTCGTCCGCGCTGCTTTGTGGCGGCTGCTGGAGGGAGTCCAGCGCCCGGCGCAGCACCTGCGCGATGGCCGTCGCGTCGGGCGCTTCCGCCCGGCGCAACGTGATCGTTTCAGGATGGTCGACGGTCATCGTCCGGCCCGCAAGCGAGACGGACGGCAGGCCGGCCGGTCGCGCTGCAAGGCGGTGCAGGGGGCGGATCAGGCCGCCTTCTGCTTCGGCTGGATCAGCCCGCGCGCCACCAGCAATTCGGCGATCTGCACGGTATTGAGCGCTGCGCCCTTGCGCAGGTTGTCGGAGACGATCCACAGGTTCAGGCCGTTGTCGATGGTCGCGTCCTCGCGGATGCGCGAGATGTAGGTGGCGTCCTCGCCGGCGCTCTCGATCGGGGTGATGTAGCCGCCGTCCTCGCGCTTGTCGATGACCAGGCAGCCCGGCGCCTCGCTCAGGATCGCGCGCGCCTCGTCGGCCGTGATCGGCTTCTCGAACTCGAGGTTGACGGCCTCCGAATGGCCGATGAACACCGGCACGCGCACGCAGGTGGCGGTCACCTTGATCTTCGGGTCGAGCATCTTCTTGGTCTCGGCCACCATCTTCCACTCTTCCTTGGTGGTGCCGTCCTCCATGAAGACATCGATGTGCGGGATGACGTTGAAGGCGATACGCTTGGTGAACTTCTTGGCCTCGACCGGGTCGGCCACGAACACGGCGCGGGTCTGCGTGAACAGTTCGTCCATGCCTTCCTTGCCGGCGCCCGACACCGACTGGTAGGTCGAGACGACCACGCGCTTGATGGTGGCTGCGTCGTGCAGCGGCTTCAGCGCCACCAGCATCTGCGCGGTCGAGCAGTTCGGATTGGCGATGATATTCTTCTTCGAGAAGCCGGTGACGGCGTCCGGGTTCACTTCCGGCACGATCAGCGGCACGTCCGGATCGTAGCGGAAGGCCGACGAATTATCGATGACGATGCAGCCCTGCTTGCCGATCTTCGGCGACCATTCCTTGGAGACGTTGCCGCCCGCCGACATCAGGGCGATGTCGGTATCGGAGAAGTCATAACTGTCGAGCACCCTGGTCTTCAGCGTCTTGTCGCCGAAGGACACTTCCGTGCCGAGCGAGCGGCGCGAGGCCAGCGGCACGACCTCGCTGACGGGGAAACCGCGCTCTTCGAGGATATTGAGCATTTCGCGGCCCACATTGCCCGTGGCACCGACTACCGCAACCTTGAAACCCATTGAAAATTCTCCTGTCGCTCTCCGCTTGTTTTTCTGGAGAAACCCGCCGGCCGTTGCGGGTCCCGCCTCCCTCGGGCCAGACCCGGGGAGAGGGCGGAGAGGCCAAGGGAGATCAGACCGTGGTGGCGGTCGTTTTTTTGGCCGTGGTTTTGGTGGAACGGACGCGCGCGCGATCCTGCCCCGACACAAGGCCGGAAGCGTTCATCGCCAGAAATGCCATCAACAGGGCGCGCATGCGAAGCTCCGTAACGCGCGGCATATGGCGCGAACGCGCGCAAGAGTCAATGCACCGCGCTTGCGACCTTTGCGCCGGCGCGCCGCCGCTGGACGAGGATCAGGCCGCCCGCCACGATGAGGACCGCGCCGATGAGGATGCGGATGCCGGGCAGGTCGCCGAAGACCAGGTAGCCGATCACGGTGGCGCCGATCAGTTCCAGGTAGGACAGCGGCGCCAGCAGCGAGGCTTCCGCGTGGCGGAAAGCGGAGATGGTCATGAAGTGGCATGCCGCCGAGATCAGGCCCATGAGGAACAGCAGGCCGAGTTCGCCCATCGACGGCAGCGACCAGTTCCAGATCGCCAGCGGCGACAGGATGGCGGCGCCGAACAGGCATTGGAAGGCCAGCGTGCTGACCGGGTCGCTGGCGCGGGTCTTGCGCGTCGCGATCATGTAAAGGGCGAAGAAGACGCCGGCGACGACGCCGAGCAACAGGCCGGCATCGATGCCGCCGGCCGGGTTGACGATGATGATGGCGCCGATGAAGCCGAGGGCAAGGGCCGCGATCTTGCGCGTGGTCAGGGCTTCACCCAGAAGCAGCACCGAGAGGATCGCGGCGACGATCGGGCCGACGAAATAGGCGCTGGTCACGTCGGCGATGGGCGAGACGGCGATGGCGGCGAAAAAGAAGCACATCGAGGCCGCCGCGAAAAAGGTGCGCATGGCGTGTGCCGGAAGTTCCTCGCGCGGCAGGAAGTGGACGCCCCGTTGAGCCAGCACCCAGGGCAGGACGAAGACCGAGGCGAAGGCGTAGCGCGCCCAGCTGATGTAGAGCGGCGAATGCGCCGTGCTCAGCGTCTTGGCGATACCGTCGACGCCGGGCACCAGAAGCATCGCGGCCGCCATCAGTGCGATGCCGAGCAGGGGAGACGGGGATTGCTGGTTCATGGTCCGGCCTGTCTTGCCCGCCGTCGGCAGCGAGGTTTCGGCTGGCTCCGGTGGCTGTCGCGATGCGGCAGCCACCGGATGGAGTAGATCAGGCCAGGAAACGCTCGCGGATCGCCTCGCCCATCGCCGTGGTGCCAACCTCGGTCATGCTGGGCGACATGATGTCCCTGGTGCGCAGGCCGGCTTCCAGCGTGTCGGCGATGGCTTTCTCAAGCCGGTCGGCTTCCGCCACCATGTTGAAGGAGTAGCGCAGACACATGGCGAATGAAGCGATCATGGCGATCGGGTTGGCGATGCCCTTGCCGGCAATGTCGGGGGCCGAGCCGTGCACCGGTTCGTAGAGCGCGCGGCGCTTGCCGGTCCTGGCGTCGGGGGCGCCGAGCGAGGCCGAGGGCAGCATGCCGAGCGATCCGGTCAGCATCGCCGCCACGTCGGAAAGCATGTCGCCGAACAGATTGTCGGTGACGATGACGTCGAACTGCTTGGGCCAGCGCACGAGCTGCATGCCGCCGGCGTCGGCCAGCATGTGGGTCAGTTCCACGTCGGAGTATTTCGCCTTGTGGGTCTGCGCCACCACTTCCTTCCACAGCACGCCCGACTTCATGACGTTGTTCTTTTCCATCGAGCAGACCTTGTTGGAACGCGTGCGCGCCAACTCGAAGGCGACGCCCGAGATGCGCTCGATCTCGAAGGTGTCGTAGACCTGCGTGTCGATGGCGCGCTTCTGGCCGTTGCCGAGGTCGATGATCTGCTTGGGCTCGCCGAAATAGACGCCGCCGGTCAGCTCGCGCACGATCAGGATGTCGAGCCCTTCGACGACTTCCGGCTTCAGCGAGGAGGAGGCGGCGAGCGCCGGGTAGCAGATGGCCGGGCGCAGGTTGGCGAACAGTTCGAGGTCCTTGCGCAGCCTGAGCAGGCCGGCCTCGGGGCGCACTTCATAGGGCACGCCGTCCCACTTCGGGCCCCCGACCGCCCCGAACAACACCGCGTCCGCCGCCAGCGCCTTTTGCATATCCGCTTCCGAGACGGCCTGGCCGTGCGCGTCATAGGCCGAGCCGCCGACCAGCCCTTCGTCGGTGACGAAGTCGCTGTTCCATTTCTCGTTCATGGCGGCGATGATTTTTTTCACCTCGCCCATCGCCTCCGGGCCGATGCCGTCGCCGGGCAGGAGGAAAAGCTTCTTCACAGCCATGAAATCATCCTTGGGAAAATGTCTCGATCCGCGGCCTTGCTAAACGTCGGGCAGGCGGCGTGCAAGATGGATCGGTAGGGCCAAGAGGCCAAACCAGCGGGGCGGGAGCGAATTTCTCGCAAAAACGGCTCAGGTGGTTGCCGTGGCCTCAAGTCCGAGGGCGCGCAGGAAGTGATCGGCGTCGAAGTGGAAATTGCTGAACAGCACCGAGCCCTTCGGATCGATGAGGATGAACCACGGCGTGCCGCCGGTGCCGTAATCCTCCATCAGGGTCGGGTAGCCGCCGTCTTCCCGCAGCGGGTCGTGGCCGAAGGGCAGCTTCAGGCCGTAGCGTTGCTGCTCCTCGCGCAGGCGTTCGACAGTGTTCTCCTCGACGCCCTCGAATACCGTCTGGACGGCGGCAAAGCCGAAACCCTTGTCGCCCAGCGCGCCGACCAGGCGCTGAAGCGTCGGAAAGCCGCTCGAATGGCAGCCGGGGCACCAGTGCTGGAAGCAGAAAAGAATCTTGTAGCCAGGGCCGAGGTCGGCAAGCCGGAGCGGCGTCAGCGGGTTTCCGTCGGGATCGATCCAGGTCGGCACCCGCAGTTCGGGTGCCTGATTGCCCACAAGGCTCATGGCAGGGGCCTCCTTGATGGGAGCGGGCGCCGATTGGGGTGCCCGGCTCGTTCGATTCATGCCCGCCGCCGGCTCAGGCGGCCGCCTCGGCGCGGCGCGGCAGCTTCCAGCCGGGCCGCACGAAGTGGCAGGTGTAGCCGTCGGGAATGCGCTCCAGATAGTCCTGGTGCTCCGGCTCGGCTTCCCAGAAAGCGCCGGCAGGCACGACTTCCGTCACCACCTTGCCCGGCCACAGGCCGGAGGCGTCGACATCGGCGATGGTGTCCTCGGCAACCTTCTTCTGCTCGTCGTCGGCATAGAAGATCGCCGAGCGGTAGCTGGTGCCGCGGTCGTTGCCCTGGCGGTTCGGCGTGGTCGGATCGTGGATCTGGAAGAAGAATTCCAGCAGCGTGCGGTAGCTGGTCTTCTGCGGGTCGAAGACGATCTCGATCGCCTCGGCATGCGTGCCGTGGTTGCGATAGGTGGCGTTCGGCACGTCGCCGCCGCTATAGCCGACGCGGGTCGAGATCACGCCGGGAAAGCGGCGGATCAAATCCTGCATGCCCCAGAAACAGCCGCCGGCGAGAATGGCGCGTTGTTCGCTCATGATACTGCCTCCACCTGATCGAGATAGGCCCCGTAGCCTTCCTTTTCCATGTCCGCGCGGGGAATGAAGCGCAGCGAGGCCGAGTTGATGCAATAGCGCAGGCCGCCGCGATCGGGCGGTCCATCGGGAAAGACGTGGCCGAGATGGCTGTCGCCATGGGCCGAGCGGACCTCGGTGCGGACCATGCCGAAGGTGGTGTCGCTGAGTTCGTTGACATGGGCGGGCTCGATTGGCCGGGTGAAGCTCGGCCAGCCGCAATGCGAATCGAACTTGTCGGCGGAGGCGAACAGCGGCTCGCCGGAAACGACATCGACATAGATGCCGGGTTGCTTGTTGTGGAGATATTCGCCGGTGCCCGGCCGCTCGGTGCCGCTTTGCTGGGTGACGCGGTATTGCTCGGGCGTCAGGGCGGCAATGGCTTCCGCCGACTTGCGATAGTCAGGCATCACATCCTCCATGCGGAATTGGCTTGTTGCCCTAAGATGGTTATTCGCGGGCCGCTGTCCAAGATCGTCAGGGGAATATACGCCGCTTCATCGCAAAAGGAACGGCCGGCCTTGTCCGCGTCAGCCGTGAGACGATGGTGCCGCAGGGGTGCGCCGAAGCGCCGTCACCTCGATCTCGATCTTCATCTCGGGCTTGGCGAGGCCGCACACGACCATGGTGGCGGCCGGCCGGATGTCGGCGAAATATTCGCCGACGATGGGGAAGACCTCGTCCACGAAGGCGTCGTCGATCACGTAATAGTGCACGCGCACCACGTCGCGCAGGTCGAAGCCGCCTTCCGCCAGCGCGCGGGTGATCGTCGCCATGCAGTTGCGGGCCTGCGCCTCCAGCGTCTGCGGCATCGTCATGGTGGCGTAGTCGTAGCCGGTCGTGCCCGCCACGAAACACCAGTCGCCCTGCACTACGGCGCGCGAATAGCCCGCGATTCTTTCAAAGGGCGAGCCGGTCGAGATCAGTCTGCGCATCGCGTGTCTCCGGGGGTGTCTCTCGCCATCGAAGAACTATTGAGGCGGCGCCAGCGCCTTCTCCATCGCATCGCGCAGTTCCGCCGGCCATTCCTTCAGGTCGGGCCAGGCATCGGCGCCGCTGGCCCCCTGCTCGTCCTTCTGCTTCGCGAAATAGAGTTTCTTCGCCGCCGCATCGATGGCCATGAAGCCGTCGCTGACGCCGCAGGCATGCGGTACGCAGCCGGAGGCGTAGACGATGCCGGACGCCGTCTTTTCGGTGCCGCCGCCGACCAGAAGCGCCGTCGTCACATCGCCGAGCTTGTCGCCCAGCAGTTTTTGCGCCGCCTGGTAGACGGCTTCGTTGTGGAAGGCGTCGATGATGTTGTCGTATTTCGACGGATCGATGTCCGCCCATCCGGTCCCCGGATCGGGCATGTAGGTCAGTTTGCCGGCGAGCGCGAATCCCTGCTGCGGCGACCAAGTCTTCACCTGCGCCGAGCCGCCGGGCAGCAGCCATGGCACGAAGTAGATCGCGTCGTCGGTGATGGCGGCCGGCGGCGCGCCGCAATCGTCCGCGCCGATGCCGGCGCTCTCGACGTCACCGTTCTCCGGCTTCCACACCATGATCTTGGCCGGGCCGCAGGCGTTGCCGCCGTCGCCGATGTCGAACAGGGCGACGTCCGTCCCTCCGACCTTGGCGATGCGGTCGAAATAGACGAAGTAGTTATGGGCCAGCGCCTTGCCGTCGAAGGACAGGGTTTTTTCGCCGTACTCTTCCGTCTGCGTGACCGTAAGCTGGCCGCCGGCGAAGGGGATCGGCTCCTGCTTGTCCTCGTCCTGGGCGACGGCTGCACCGCACAAGACAGCCGAAAGCACCGCCAGACCGGCCAGCCGTGAACCCAAGCGCATTTCGCTCCTCCCGTCTAAGGCCGGTGGAAAAGAATCAGGCCCAGGGGCGGCTTGCGGCGTTTTTTGCCTCGAAGCTGGCGATGGCCGGGGCCTTTTCCATGGTCAGGCCGATGTCGTCGAGGCCGTTCAGCAGGCAGTGGCGGCGGAAGGCGTCGAGGTCGAACTTGATCACGCCGCCGTCCGGACCGCGGATTTCCAGGGCCTCGAGGTCGACCGAGAGCGTGGCGTTGGAGCCGCGCGAGGCGTCGTCCATCAGCTTGTCGAGGTCCTCGTGGCTGACGGTGATCGGCAGGATGCCGTTCTTGAAGCAGTTGTTGTAGAAAATGTCGGCGAACGAGGTGGAGATCACGCAGCGGATGCCGAAGTCGAGCAGCGCCCACGGCGCGTGCTCGCGGCTAGAACCGCAGCCGAAATTGTCGCCCGCGACCAGGATCTGCGCGTTGCGGTAGGCCGGCTTGTTGAGCACGAAATCCGGGTTTTCGGAACCGTCCTCGTTGTAGCGCATCTCGGCGAACAGGCCCGTGCCGAGCCCCGTGCGCTTGATCGTCTTCAGATAGTCCTTGGGGATGATCATGTCGGTATCGACATTGACGATCGGCAGGGGTGCTGCGACGCCGGTGAGCCTGGTGAACTTGTCCATGACGGTTGCCCCGTAATTCTCGGTTGCGGCAGATTGCTGGAGACGGTTTACACAAGGTTGCCGCCAAATAAAAGACGGCAAGGTCGCCGCAGCGGCCTTGCCGTCCTTCCTGCCGGAAGCGCCTCAGGCCCTCGCCAGTGCCATGACACCGGTTTGCGTGCCGGTCAGCCGGCGCGAGCGGCCATCGGCGCCGACCACCATCTGTACCCGCCGGCGCTCGGCGGAAAACAGCTTCGAGGTCGCCACATCGACGGGCGGGTCGAAGGCTACGGTGACGCGCCACAGGTCGGGCTTGATCGTCTCTTCGAGCCCGATGACGCGGCCTCGCGCCTCACGGCCGTTGAAGGTGCCGGAGACGGTCTCGCCGACGCCGAAAGGCGCGGCGATGCCGATGGCCGCCGTCTCGGCAGGCGTGTCTTCGACGGGCCGCGCGACGAGCGTGTTCCAGTCGCGGG
Organism: Mesorhizobium sp.; assembly: GCA_049650385.1. Lineage (GTDB taxonomy): Bacteria > Pseudomonadota > Alphaproteobacteria > Rhizobiales > Rhizobiaceae > Mesorhizobium. Next base: position 37,275 of record JBASAA010000028.1, on the reverse strand, counting down.
CACCGTTCTGCCGGGCCACGAGTTCCAGTGCCTTGGCGTGGCTGACGGCGATGCCCTCGGCGGCGAGTGCCGCGCGCAGCCGCTTTGCGCTAGTTTTGTGAGCGCTGGCCTTGTGGGCAGTGCTGTCCCGGGTGGCGGGCGGAGTGGTTTTCGTATGGGTCGTATGACCGATGGTCATGGTTTCGCTCCTTGCGAATGACGAACGGCTTTTGTCGAACGGGTGCCCGCGTTGCCGTTTCGGCCGTCGCATCGACAGGGACCGAACGCTCATGGGAAGCTTCACCGGGCCTTGCGGCTGCGGGCGGCAGGGGCTTCCCACCCTTGCCGCCGCCAGATAGGGAGCCGCGAGCGCAAGGTCAATGGGCTTCCCGCCGCCTGGCGCGTGGCTGTGGCAGGCTTGCCTCAGATCACGTTGAGTTCGCGGAACGCGCGTCCCTCGGCGACGCGCCGGTAGTCGAATGCCGTGCAGTCGATGGTCCGGTAGGCCCCGTGGACGATGAGTTCCGACAGCGCCTTGCCGACCGCCGGCGCCTGTTGCAGGCCGTGGCCGGAAAAGCCGTTGGCGAAGATGAAGTTTTCCACCTCCGGGTGCGGGCCGATCACCGCGTTCTGGTCGAGCGTGTTGTAGTCGTAGTGGCCGGCCCAGGCGCGCGTCATCTTGATCGCCTCGAAGGCGGGGACGCGGGTGGCCAGCACCGGCCAGATGTCGTTTTCGAACAGTTCCCATCGCGGCTCGAAATCGGCCGGATCGGCGGCCCGCTCGCCGTCCTCGATCTCGGCGCCGCCGGCGATGTAGACCGACCCTTCCGGCCGCCACCAGACGCCGCCCGGGTCGACGGTCAGCGGCATGTCGTCGAAGCGGTCGCGCGATTCGAACACGAAGACGGTGCGCTTGCGCGGTTCGACCGGCAGCGCCAGCCCCGCCATTTGCGCCACCGCGCCGGCGTTCGGCCCGGCCGCGTTGACGATAAGGCCGGTTTCCAGCGTATCGCCGCTGTCGAGCGTTACCCCGGTGACGCGGTTGCCCTCGCGCCTTATGCCCGTGACCGAGGCGGTGATCAGGTCGACGGCCATCGTACGCAGCGCCTTGCGGAACAGGTGCAGATAGGCGTGGGCGTCGAACCAGCCTTCGCCGCTGCGCCCATAAGTGCCGGCGGCAACGCCTTCGGTCGACAGCCAGGAAAAGCGGCGGGCGAGCGCATCGGCGTCTTCCAGCACGATGTCGGCGCCCTCGGCGATCTGTGCCGTGTGGTTGGCCGCAAGCACCGGCAGCCCCTCGTCGCTGGCCAGGATCAGGTAGCCGCCTTCGCGGAAGCCGATGTCGGCATCGGCGCCGAACTCTTCCTTCAGCCGGCGGAACAGGCCGAGCGTGTATTGCGACAGGCGGATGTTCTCGGGAATGGAGAATTGCTGGCGGATCGAGGCTGCCGACAGCGTGGTGGCCGAGTGGGTGAATTGCGGATCGCGTTCGACAAGCGCAATGGAGCCGGAAAACCCCTCCTTGCGCAGGTGATAGGCGAGCGATGAGCCGACGATCGCCCCGCCGATGATCACGATGTCGTAGTGTGGCATGTCGTTCGTTCCGTGGCTTGATTCGTAGAGATGACAGCTTTCGCCGCCCTGCCGCAAGGTCTTGCAAGGGCCAGCGTTGCCGGGCAAGAAGACCAGATGAGCGAAACATCCTATCGTCCGCGCCGCTCGGTGCTCTATGTGCCCGCCGTCAACGACAAGGCGCTGGCCAAGATCGCCTCGCTCGCCTGCGACGCCGTCGTCATCGACCTGGAGGATTCGGTCGCGCCGGCCGAGAAGGTCGCCGCCCGCGCAAAGCTCACGAATATCCTCGCCAACCGCCCCAAGCGCGCGGTCGAGATGGTGATACGCATCAATGCGCTGTCCAGCGAATGGGGGCAGGAGGATCTTCTGGCGGCGGCGGCCTGCGAGCCGGACGGCATCCTTTTGCCCAAGGTCGATACGGCGCGCGACCTGCTGGAAGCGGGCGACGCGCTGGACGACGTAGCCGCGCCGGATGTGCTGAAGCTGTGGGCGATGGTGGAGACGCCGAAGGCGATGCTCAATCTCGGCGCGATCGCCGAACTGGGCCGCGATCCCGCCTCCCGGCTTGCCTGTCTGGTTGCTGGAACGAACGACCTGATCAAGGAAACCGGTGTTCTGGCGACGCCCGACCGGCGCTACCTGATGCCCTGGCTGATGCAGATGGTGCTGGCGGCGCGCGCCGGAGGGCTGGACCTGCTGGACGGCGTCTACAACGATTTTCGCGATGCGGAGGGGTTCGCCCGCGAATGCGCCGAGGCGGCTGCCATGGGCTTCGACGGCAAGACGCTGATCCATCCGGCGCAGATCGAGGCGGCCAACGCGGCGCTCTCGCCGTCGCCGGCGGCCCTTGCCGAAGCGCGCGCCATCCACGACGCCTTCGCGCTTGCGGAAAACGCCGGCAAGGGCGTGATCGCGCTCAACGGAAAAATGGTCGAGCGCCTGCATCTGGAGCAGGCAAAAAAATTGCTGGCGAAGGCGGCCGTCGTCGGGGCATGATGGCCACTTTCATCGCGGGGCAAAGCCATGCGCCTTTACCGTTTCCTCACCGCCATCGACGACGCCACCTTCTGCCACAAGGTGACGGCGGCGCTGAACAAGGGCTGGCATCTCTACGGCTCGCCGACCTATGCGTATGACGCACAGGAAAAGATCATGCGCTGCGGCCAGGCCGTGGTGAAGGATGTTGACGGCGAGGAATACGAAGCCGGCAAGACCAAGCTCGGCGACTGGTAGGGCGATCCGGTCCTACCCGGCCTCTTCCTCCAGCTTTTCCATGTCGTCGTCCGACAGGCCGAAATGGTGGCCGATTTCATGGATCAGCACGTGGGTGACGATGTCGCCCAGCGTTTCCTCGTTCTCGGCCCAGTAGTCCAGCATCGCGCGGCGATAGAGCGTGATGCGGTTCGGCCCATCGCCAGTCTGCGGATTCCAGCGCTCGGCGATGCCGCGTCCCTCGAACAGGCCCAGCAGGTCGAAGGGCGTTTCCAGCGACAGGTCGTCCATGATCTCGTCGGTGGGAAATTCCGCGACCTGGATGACGATCTCGCCGGTCAGCTTGCGGAACTCATCCGGCAGATGCGCATAGGTCTCCATGGCCAGGAACTCGATCTCCTCCAGCGAGGGTGAGAGTTCGTCGTGCCAGGTGCGGGTCTTGTAGATGCGGGCCATTCGGTTTCCTTTATCGGGCGCATATAGGCTTTTGCGCCGGAATCGGCAAATGGCGGCGGCGTGAGCCGCCGCGCCGGATGCAGGAGAGGAATAAATTCTTTTTTGTTCCGCTTGACTCTCAGGCCGGGCTCTGGAATCCATAAGAACATAACGGGAACAATTTTGCTGGAAACCGAACCGTCATGGCTAAAGCCGCCGTGGCGCGGGCAACTGTTTTTGCCTTGCGCCGCCAGATCGCACGGATCGAAGGGACGCTGCCCGAGCGCCTGGGAGATCCCCTTGCCGCCGCTGGCGCAGGCCATCGACAGGGGGGTAGTGTGCTGGCGACCGGGGCTGGTGGTCTCGATGCGGCGCTTGGCGGCGGCCTGCCGAAGGCGGCGCTGATCGAGGTTCACGGTGCCGGAACCCGCGATGCCGGCGCGGTCACGGGGTTTGGGCTGGCGCTCGCCGCTCTCCTGGCTTCCGGCTCGGCGGCGGCGCCGGTCCTGTGGATCGGCATGGCGGAGCTTTTCCACGAAGCCGGTTTTCCCGACGCCGCGGGGCTTTGGAAGGCTTTCGGGATCGAGCCGCTGGACCTGCTGCTTTGCACGGCGACCAGGACCGCCGACGTGCTGTGGATCGCCGAGGAGGCCGCGCGGTTGGCGACGCCCGCGGCGGTTGTCCTGGAAATGCGCGGCAATCCGCGGCAGTTCGATCTCACCGCCACCCGGCGGCTGCACACGCGGGCGCGCGATAGCGGCCGGCCGCTGCTCTTGCTGCGACAGGCGGCGGTGGCCGCGCCGACGGCCGCACCGGTGCGCCTCGTCGTCGGGCCGTCGCCGTCGGCGTTGCGCGGGACGATGGCTAGGCCGCTCGCGGGATCGATCGGCCGCCCCGCCTTCACGGTGGCTGTCGACAAGGGCGGCCGTGCAGGGCCGCAACAATTCACACTGGAGTGGAACCTCGATGAACGCAGATTCGAAGAACAGCGACGGGACAAGCGGGCAAAGAATCCTCTCCCTGTGGTTTCCCTACCTCGCCACGGAGCGGATATTGCGGCAGCGCCTGGGAAGGTGCTGGCGTTCGAACGGGGCCGCGGATCGCGCGCCGCTGGCGATCAGCCGCCTCGACAGGAACAGCCGTTTGATCGCGGCCCTCGACGAGCGGGCTGAGGCGCTAGGCCTCAAGCGCGGCATGGGCATTGCCGATGCGCGCGCCATGTATCCGGCGATCGACGTCGTCGAGGCCGATCCGCAGGCCGAGCGGCGGCTGCTCGAAGGACTCGCGGACTGGTGCGACCGCTATACGCCGCTGGTGGCGCTGGACGGCGCGGACGGCCTTTTCCTCGACATCACCGGCTGCGCCCATCTTTTCGGCGGGGAGGAGGCGATGCTGGCCGAGATGACGGCGCGGTTTCTCCACCAGGGTTTTTGCGCGCGCGCCGGCGTTGCCTCCACGGTGGGGGCAGCCTGGGCGGCGGCGCGGTTTTCCGGCCGCCGCGTCATTGCCGCCGGCGCAGAGGAAAGCTGCCTCGCGCCGTTGCCGCTTGCGGCCTTGCGTCTCGATTCCGGCGTGCGCGAAAGCCTGGAGAGCGTCGGCCTGCGCACCGTGGGCGCCGTCATGGCGATGCCCCGCGCGCCGCTTGCCCGCCGCTTCGGCGCGTCGCTGCTCGCCCGTCTCGACCAGGCGCTCGGCCGCTTCGATGAGGCGGTCTCGCCACGCCTGCCGCCGGCGGCGCTATCGGTCGAGCGGCATCTGTCCGAGCCGATAGCGCGGGCCGACGATATCGAGCAGCTGACGAAGAACCTGGCGCAGGCGTTGAAGCCGGATCTCGAACGGCGCGGCGAAGGCGCCCGCTCGCTCCACCTCGTGCTGTTTCGCGTCGACGGCGCCGTCAGCCGCCTTGCCGTCGGCACGTCGCGGCCGTTGCGCGACCCGGTGCTGATCCAGAAACTTTTCCACGAGCGTCTTGTCGCGATCAGGCAGGAGTTCGATGCTGGTTTCGGCTTCGATCTCGTGCGGCTGTCGGTGCTGACCGCAGCATCCTTTTCCCCGCGGCAGACCGACTTGGCCGGGAATACGGGCGGGGAAGGCGCGGATTTGGAGCAGTTCGCGGATCGCGTGCGGACGCGGTTGGGCGAAAGTGCCGTACTGCGGCCCGTTCCCGTGGCAAGCCATCTGCCGGAACGCGCCGCCCGCCTGATGCCGTTCGCGCAGGCTGTGCCGGAACGGCTGCGGGGAACCGTGTCCTTTGCCTTGCCCGAACGGCCGATCCGCCTTCTGCGACCGCCCGAGCCCGTCGAGGTGCCGGTGACCGAATTGCCGGAAGGGCCGCCCCTGCGCTTCCGCTGGCGGCGTGCCGTCTACAGCGTCGCGCGGGCCGAAGGACCGGAGCGCATCGAGCCCGAATGGTGGCGGGCGCGGGCAGGTCGGGAGCCGGCAGCGCGGGACTATTTCCGCGTCGAAGACAGCGAGGGCCGCCGCTACTGGCTTTATCGCCAGGGTCTTTACGATGCCGCGAAAGCGCCGCCGCGCTGGTTCATGCACGGGTTCTTCGCATGACGTCCGAACCGCCCTGCAACACGCCGGACGAACCGCGCTATGTCGAGTTCGGCGTGCAGTCGAATTTTTCCTTCCTTCGCGGCGCCTCGCGCCCGGAGGAACTGGTGGTCGCCGCCTGCGCGCTCGGCCATGCCGGCATGGGGCTTGCTGACCGCAACAGCGTGGCCGGCGTGGTCCGCGCCTGGAGCCAGTCGAAACATATTCGTGTCGAGGACGAGGAAGCGCCGGAGAAATCCTTCGGTCCTGTCCATCTGCCCTATCATCCGGGCTGCCGCCTCGTCTTTTGCGACGGCACGCCGGATGTGCTCGCCTATCCGCGCGATCGTGAGGGCTGGGGGCATCTGTGCCGCCTGCTGACGCAGGCTAATCTGCGTGAAGAAACGGAAAAAGGCGCCACCCTGCTGCGCCGGGCCGACCTCTTCGACTGGGGCGACCGGCTGTCGCTGGCGGTCCTGCCGGATGTGTCCTCGCCTGCGCCAGACCAGATGGACCTGCTTCGCTGCTTCAGGGACCGCTTCGGCACGGCGGTGCCGGTGCGGCTGGCGGTGGCGCCGCTTTATCAGGGCGACGACCGCTTCCGCATCGAGCAGGCGGCGGCCATGGCGGCGGCGCTCGGCCTGCCGCTGATGGCGAGCAACGACGTTCTCTATCATGCGACCGACCGCCGGCCGCTTCAGGACGTGCTGACGGCGATCCGCCTCAACGTGCCGATCGCCGAGGCCGGGTTCCGGCTCGCCGCCAATGCCGAGCGCCACATGAAGCCGCCGGCGGAGATGGCGCGGCTGTTTCGCGCCCATCCGCAGGCGCTCACGGAAACGGCGCGTTTCGCGGAGGAACTTTCCTTCTCGCTCTCGCAACTGAAGCACAATTATCCGGATGAGCCGACGCGGGACGGCGCCACCCCGCAGCAGGAACTCGAGCGCCTGGCGCAGGAAGGGGCGGCGGAGCGGTTTCCGGACGGCATTCCGGCGTCGGTGTTGCAGCGCATCCGGGAGGAACTGGCGCTCATCGACCACATGGGCTATGCGCGCTACTTCCTCACGGTCCACGACATTGTCCGCTTCGCTCGCAGCAAGGGCATTCTGTGCCAGGGACGCGGCTCGGCGGCCAATTCCGTGGTTTGCTTCTGCATCGGCATCACGCCTGTCGGGCCGGACAAGATAGACACGCTGTTCGAGCGTTTCATCTCGGTGGAGCGCAACGAACCTCCCGATATCGATGTCGACTTCGAACACGAAAGGCGCGGCGAGGTCATCGAATATATCTACGAGAAGTATCAGCAGAAGCACACGGCGCTGGCCGCCGCCGTCACCAGCTACCGGGGCCGCTCCGCCTTGCGCGAGGTGGCCAAGGCGATGGGCCTGTCGGAGGACGTGCGCAGCGCGCTTTCCGGCTCCATTTGGGGCTGGTCGTCGTCGAAACTCGGCAGGAAGGAAGCGAGTGCCGGTGGCCTCGATGAGGCCGACCCGCTGGCGAGGCAGGTGATCGACCTTTCCAACCAGATACTGGGGTTTCCGCGCCACCTTACGCAGCATGTCGGCGGCTTCGTCATCACCCGGGACCGGCTGGACGAGATCGTGCCCATCGTCAAGACGGGGATGGACGAGCGCAGGATGGTCGAGTGGGACAAGGACGACCTGGACGCCGTCGGCCTGCTCAAGGTGGACGTGCTGGCGCTCGGCATGCTGTCATGCATCCGCCGCGCCTTCGACCTGCTCGAGCGGCATTATCCCGAGGTGCACGATAAGCACGAGCGGCCCTACACCCTTGCCACCCTGCCGGAGGAACAGTCAGAGGTCTACTCCATGATCTGCCGGGCCGATACGCTGGGCGTGTTCCAGATCGAATCGCGCGCGCAGATGTCGATGTTGCCGCGCCTGAGGCCGGAAAAATTCTACGACCTCGTCATCGAGGTGGCGATCGTGCGGCCCGGCCCGATTCAGGGCGACATGGTCCATCCGTATCTTCAGCGGCGAATGGGAAAGGAAGCCGTCAATTATCCGAATAAGGCGCTGCACACGATCCTCCACAAGACGCTTGGCATCCCCTTGTTTCAGGAACAGGCGATGAAGATCGCCATCGAGGCCGCCGGTTTCCCGCCCGGCAAGGCCGACCAGTTGCGCCGCTCGATGGCCACGTTCCGGCGTAACGGCACGATCGACGGCCACCGACGGGATTTCATCGAGGGCATGGTCGAGAACGGCTATGAGCGGGAGTTCGCCGAACGCTGCTTCCGGCAGATCGAGGGTTTTGGGGATTACGGCTTTCCCGAAAGCCATGCCGCCTCCTTCGCCCTGCTGGTCTATGCGTCGTGCTGGTTCAAGGCGTTTTATCCCGACGTCTTCTGCGCCGCGATCCTCAACTCCCAGCCGATGGGCTTTTACGCGCCCGCGCAACTGGTGCGCGATGCGCGCGACCACGGCATCGAAATCCGCGAAGTGGATGTGAACATCTCGGTGTGGGACTGCACGCTCGAGGCGGCCCCCTTCGATCCGGGCAGGATCATCGAGCAGCATGCCTCCATGCGCGGCGTGATCGAAAGCCGCCATGCCGTGCGCCTGGGCTTTCGCCAGGTAAAGGGGCTGTCGGAGGATCGCATGGCCCTTTTCGTGGAAAGGCGCAGGGATGGCTACGCGTCGGTACGCGACGTGTGGCTACGCTCCGGCCTCGATGCTGGCGAGATCGAGAAACTGGCCGAGGCGGACGCCTTTCGCTCGCTCGGCCTCGACCGCCGGCAGGGCCTGTGGGCCGTGCGGGCGCTCGACGGCAAGAATGCGGCCGAAAAACTGCCCCTGTTCGACCGGCCGGGCCTTCGTCTTCGCGACCTGGAGCCGGCGGCGGCGCTGCCGTCGATGCCGCTCGGCGAGCATGTCGTCCACGACTATCGTTCGCTCGGCCTGTCGCTCAAGGCGCATCCGGTCGGTTTCCTGCGCGCCCGGCTCGATCGCCATGGCGTCATTCCGAACGCCCGCCTGCCCTCGGTGAAGGACGGCCGGCGCGTGCGCGTCGCCGGCCTGGTGCTGGTGCGCCAGCGCCCCGGCAAGGGCAATGCCATTTTCCTCACGCTGGAGGACGAGAAGGCGGTCGCCAACATCATCTTCTGGCCGCGTGTGTTCGAGCGCTTCCGGCCGGTCGTCATGGGGGCGAGGCTGGTCTGCGTTTCCGGCAGGCTGCAATCGGAATCGGGTGTCGTCCACATCGTTGCCGATACGATCGAGGATCTGACGCCGTGGCTGGCGGCGCTGCGCGAAGAGGCCGGGCGGGACGGCGAAGGCGTAGGCGAAGCCTTGCCGCCGCGCGATAGCGCCATGCTGGCAGAAGAGACGCGCAAGGTCATGCCCAGGGGCCGCAATTTCCAATGAAGGACTGCGGCTTTCGGGGGCGGCGACGAATGTCGCTTACCGGCCCGGGCCTTTCTGTGACGCCGGCTCGTCGATGGCGATGGCACGCGCTTCCGAGGGCAGCATGATCGGGATGCCGTCCCGTACCGGATAGGCAAGCCTGGCCAGGCGCGATACCAGTTCGCCCCGCTCCGGGTCCCAGGAAAGCGGCCCTTTGGTCAGCGGGCAGGCCAGCAACTCCAGCAGCTTCGGGTCCACCGGGGTTTTCCTGCTGCCGCGTTCGTCCGTCGCCATCGGTCGTTCTCCCTAGAGCATTTCCAGCAAAAGTGTGAAACGGTTTTGCGTCCGGAAATGCGATTAAACCAAAGATAGAGATGGCGGCGAAAGCCGGCACCAGTTCCTATTGAAGGCTCGATCCGGAGTCGTCGTTGTTGCGCACCATCGCCATTTCGGTGATGGCGACCAGCGTCTCGGCGCGAGCCTTGAGGTCGGCGGCTTCCAGCAGGGCCTGTTTTTCCGCCGGCCCGAAGGGCGCCATCATCGACAGCGCGTTGACCAGCATCGCGTTGTCGGCCCGGCTGATGCCTTCCCAGTCCGCTTCCAGTTCATTGGCCTTGAGATAAGCCCGCAGCGCCTTGAGCAAGGCCGGCCGGTCGACGTCCTGCCCGACCTCTTCATCGAGATCGGCCAGGAACGGCACGATCTGGCATTGCCGGAACGGGGTCCTGACGGAAAGCTCATGGACGACGCGAAAGCGACAGACGCCCTGCAACGAGATCAGGTAACGGCCGTCGCCGGTTTCGGCGAAAGAAGTCACCCGGCCGACGCAGCCGACGTCGCAGAGCGTCGGCACGCCGCTGTCGTCGGCCGATCCGTCGAGGCTGGGCTGGATCATGCCGATCAGGCGCGTGCCGGCGATCGCTTCGTCCAGCATCTCTAGGTAGCGCGGCTCGAAAATATTGAGCGGCAGCCGGGTGCCGGGCAGCAGCAGTACCGCCGGAAGCGGAAACACGGGCAGCACGGAAGGCAGGTCCGTCTTGCGGCGATAATGCGCGTTACCCGCCTGCATGGCGTATCTCCCGTTGCCTCCCTGAGAATGTTCGCGACCCGCTGCCGAGCAATGGCGCCTGTCCGTCTATCTGTAGCTGCGGCGCCCGCCAGCAAGCCCTGGCGCCGTTTCCAGCCTTATGAAAACAACAGCGACGACAATTTGCGCCGCGCCGAAAGCGTCGCCTCGTCCGCCATGCCCCAGGCTTCGAAGAATTGCAGCAGCTGCGTGCGTGCGGCGTCGTCGCGCCAGGTGCGGTCGGCCTTGACGATGGCCAGCAGGTTGTCGGCCGCCGCCATGCGCTCGCCGCGTGCGCTCTGGATCATGGCAAGGTCGAAGCGGGCCGCGTGGTCCTTGGGGTCGGCGGCCAGCCTTCGCTCGAACTCCTCGGGATTGCCGAGATCGGCGGCCTGGGCCGCCAGCGCCATCTTGGCACGCAGGGCGGCAAGCGCCGGCGCGTCCTTGCCGGCTTCGGGAACCTGCTCCAGCAGGGCTTCCGCGCCCTCGACATCGCCTTCGTCGAAGGCCATGCCGGCCAGCGCAACCAGGGCTTCCACCGTTTCCGGAGCTTGCTCCAGCACGGCGTGATAGATATCGGCGGCTGTCTGCGCGTCGCCGGCGCCAAGCGCCTCGGCTGCTGCCGCCAGCGCCTCGGCGACTTGCGCCTGGCCGTCCTGCCCGCCGCCGATCTTATCCAGGAAGGCGTTGATCTGGCTTTCGGGGATCGCGCCCATGAAGCCGTCGATCGGCTGGCCGTCCTTGAAGGCGATGACGGCGGGGATGGACTGGATGCCGAGCTGGCCGGCGATCGAGGGATGTTCGTCAATGTTCATCTTGACCAGCTTGACCCGCCCGCCCGCGGCCTGGACGGCCTTTTCGAGCACCGGGCCAAGTTGCTTGCAGGGCCCGCACCATGGCGCCCAGAAATCCACCAGCACCGGCTGGCGGCGCGATTCCTGGATGACGTCGGCGGTAAAGCCCGCCGTGGTCGTATCCTTGATAAGGTCGGCCGGGGCCGCCTTCGTGCCGGCGGTGTCGGGAGTTCCGTAGCTGACGCTGGTAGCGTACTGGCCGCTCATTCCGCCGAACGGGTTGTCGTTGCTCATGTCTTGTCCTTTCGCTCACGCGGCGGTCGCGATTTGCCTTCGCCCGGGTTTGCCTGTTCTGCGGTTTGCCCCACCATGTGGCGATCAGGCCGATACTTTCAAGATAACAGGCTCGTGCCCCGTCGCCTTGGCAAAACGAACGAGATCGGCTGCCGCGATCGAGGTCGTCGCCTCGTTGGTCAGCGGGTGGGCGTTGATGACGGCGTTCTCCATCAGGGCGGCGTCGAGGACGAGGGTAACCCTACTGGCGGTGTCGTTGATCAGGCCGAAGACGGTGACCGCGCCCGGCACGACGCCCAAAAACTCCATCAGCATGTCGGGTTTGCCGAAGGAGACACGGCTGGAGGCGCCGATCAGATGGTGGATCTGCTTGAGGTCGACGACCGCCTCCTCGTCGACGGTGACCAGAAAGAAGCGATCCTTCTTGTCCTTGAGGAACAGGTTCTTGGTGTGACCGCCGGCGATCTCGCCGCGCAGCGCCTGCGAATCAGCGACCGTGAACAGCGGGGGGTGGCGCCGCGTCTCCACGCGGATGCCGAGATCGGCGAGAAAAGCGAAAAGTTCCGTCTCGGTTCTGGGCAAGGGGCACCTGTCATTTCAAGCTTGGGCATGCTGTTTATGGCCGAACCGGCGGCCATGACAAGGGCCGGCGACATGCGCGCGGCGGGATGAAGCGATTCCGGCGATGCCGGCAGCAGGTCGGAAGGCGCGGGGCAGGCGCCATCGGCCAGGGAAACGGATTCGTCGTCACGATTGTCTCGCCGGTGCGATTTCCCTGTTGCAATCGTAAAACTCTTCAGCCATATAGGCGCGGCTTGCGGCGAGAGCCGCGCGAGCGGGTGTAGCTCAGGGGTAGAGCACAACCTTGCCAAGGTTGGGGTCGAGGGTTCGAATCCCTTCGCCCGCTCCAAGTAACCTCACCGAAAAGCCGCGGAATTCCGCGGCTTTCGTGTTTTCTGGGCGGTTGAAATCGCAGTTGCTGGTGGGCGCTGAAAAGCCCCGGTTACAATCGGGTTACAAATTCTCGGAATCGACGGAGCGTGAAATCGCGGTGTCGATGGAGTGCGCGGCGGTGCAGCAAATTATTCCTAGAACATTCAGACTTTTTGGATCGCTGCCCTGAACAGCGCGATGTCGTATGCCGCTTAAGACGCTGCTATGGCTGTCAAAGGGAATATCTTGCGGAGGGGTTAGTGAAACCGATCGATGATGATGGGCGTGAACTGGATGCGATCTTCGCCGTCGAACCGGCGGCTTCAGGTGCCTACTTGATCTTGGAGTCACGCGGCGGTGGAGAGGGCGGGCCGCGCCCACCACGAAATGCTGACTACGCAAAAGGTCTAGAATTACTGCTTCGGCGGCTTGGTCAACAAGGTGCAACCCTAACCGATGTCGAAGTTTACAGCCGTGTTACAAGCAAGTGGCCACCAGAAAAGCGGCGCATCACAGCCCCCGATTTCCCGTTGCCGATCAATCTGACCGAGTTTTCGGAGGCACAAAAGTTTCGATATCAGCTTGGCAACGCTTCAGCCGCTCTTGGAAGAGCTGGAAACACAGGTGGCAACCCCACCAAAAGGCTACGGCTTAGACTTGAGTGGCCGAATGCCTTCGGGAAGGATGCTAGCGAGCTAGAGGACATCCTTGCTGGGGTTGCGCAAAGGCCGGCAATTCCGGCTGAAAGCGACAATCTCAGATATGCACCGCTAGGAAAGTTCATAAGCGGGAAGACAGAGGCTGAGTTCCGCCTCAAATTAAGCGAGATAATTGAAATTCTGGGATTCCCGCTTCCCAAAGAAGCTTGGAAACCGCAGTTCTGGGCAAACGTGGCCGGTTATCACAAGACACGGCGTGGCCAATGGCTTGACGCAGGCTATGAAGCATTTTTCGAGCGTCGCACGGAGTCAGTTCGGTTCCGCAAAAAAGGTGAAGGAAGCATTCGACTTGAGGGGGTCACCGACGATCCGGATGAGCTTCGGAGGCGCACGCAAGATGCGAAGCGGAAAATTAGGAGCGCCGGTCAAGGCATACCGCCATCGCCACCCGGTTCAGTCGAGGTTGACGAGCGAACCACCACGTCCAAACGACACTTGAGAGATCCGAATGTTATTGCATGGGTACTGATTGTGGCGAACGGTCGTTGCGAGGTTTGTGACATCACTGCCCCCTTCGTTGGTATGGATGGCGAACCGTTTCTTGAAGTCCATCATGTGCGGCCTCTCTCCGAAGGAGGGCCGGACGTGACGGATAACGCTGTAGCGGCCTGTCCAAACTGCCATAGACGCCTTCATTTCAGCGCCGATCGGGAAACCATGCGCGCTGCTACCATCGCCAAAATCGATCGGCTGAAGGACTATCCAAAGAAGAAAAACATGCCATCGGATGCCGAAGAGCTAGCGCCGCTCGTGGAAAGTTAGCCTTTTAGAAACGAGCTATCCCGCTCGGGCTGCAGCCAACGCTTCCACCATGATGACTATGCGCTCCAAATCATCCTCGCGGAGAGCCATAGAAGCAGCGTCTATTTTCGCCCGTGCAAGCTGCCAGGACGATTGTTCGACTGAATCTCGCTGATCGGTCAGCAGGTCGTTGGGCGTCGTCGCCAATACGGATGCAATTCTTACCAGCGTGGCAAGGTCAGGCTCGCGCCGGCCGCTGACGTAGTTCCCGTATCGTCTTTCAGTCAGTCCAGCGCGCCGGGCAACTTCGGCATTGGAAATCCCAAGCTCCTCCGCACGTCTTCTGAGGTTTGTGGCGAACAACTCCATGCGAACGAAATGTTCATGACATACCCCACGGGTCTATGTACGTTATGGCGTTACGATTCACGCCATAACGTGGGGTTTGGGTGAAGCATCAATACGTCGGGGACATCAACGACTATCGCAAGTATGCGCTCCTGCGAGCGCTGTCGTCGGACGGCGCGAACCACATCGGCGTGTGCTGGATGCTGACGCCAAACGATGGCGGCGCGGATGGCGGCAAGCTCGCCTATCTCGGACAGCCGGAGCGCTTCCGACACTTCGATCCCGAGCTGTTCGACATCCTGGCCCACGCTGCCGCCGAGCCGGATCGCCGCCGGTTGCAATCCATCGAGGATAGCGGGGCGATAGCCAACGCTCTCTATTACAATGAGACGCTGCCCGACGACGCAGCCGGCCGCGCGGCCTTCATGGATCGTAGCTCAACCCAGTTCCGCGACGCTGAACTGGTCTTCTTCGACCCCGACAACGGCTTGGAAGTGTCGCTGCCGAGAGGCCGCAAGAACTCGTCCAAGTATCTGTACCTCGACGAGGTGGCGGCGTTCTACGAAGCCGGCAAGTCGATTCTGGTCTACCAGCACTTTCCCCGCGTAGAGAGGAAGGCGTTCCTTGCCGTCTGCACCGGGCGGCTGCGCGGCATCGCTCCCGGCTGCGCCGTTTGGGCATTCACGACCTCGCATGTGGTGTTCCTGCTGCTCGTCCATCCCGAGAGCCCGGCAAGGCTGGCCGTTGCCGCGATGGAGGCCTGTTCCCAGCTCGACCCTGTGTTTGTGCGGGGCGAGTACCTCAACAGTGCTGTGCTCGCCGCCTAGGCCGATAGTTGACGGCGGATTTCCGCCGTGTTTCCGTTTTCTCTTTTTTGTCCAATGGCTTGGGAGACAATTGAATGACCAACAGATTGTTCACCGGAACCGCGCTGCTGCTATCGGCGCTGGCGCTCGTCGCCTGCAACTCGGTGGAAACGAAGACCTCGCTAGTGACGCCGGCCACGAGCAGCGTCATGAGCGCCGGTCCCGGCGACGTGGTGATGAGCTTCCAGTCGCGTCGGGCGCTGCCCAATGCCTTCGGCAAGGCGGACGTGTTCGGGCGCACCACCAACGCGGGCGGGACGACGGTGCGCTATGTCGGAAGCCGTGGCGGGCAGGCCGTGTTCGAGCGGACAGACGTGGACGTGATGAGCGACGCCACCACCATGAGCGAGACGCCGCTAATCTTGCCCAAAACCACCCGCAGCAACATCGACGGCACCGTGGGGAGGTATTCGGTTTCGGGAACCGCGACCTCGACTTCCTACCAATTCATCCCCGCGCGCGGCTCGTCGCAATACGCCACGGCGTCACGGCCGATCGAGTTCAGCCTCGGCAAGGGGCAGAGCGTCAGGATCTCAGGTCGGACTTTGCGGGTCGTGCGCGTCGGCGGCGCATCAGTCGACTACCGCATCGAGTGAGGACGCGACGTATGACGTATTCGCTGCAACCCGTCGCAGGCCCGCAGGGGTCCCTCGACAGCGGCAACGGGTCCCATCGCGAATAGGGGGAGTATCGAGCCCTCCCGCCCCGGAAGCAGGCAGGCACAAACAAGACGGGCGTCGGTGATGCCGACGCCCGCGCTGTATCCGGGTTAGCTGGCTAAGCTCGGCCTACCAATCCTGATCGAGGGCGATGTCATCGACGGATTCGCACTCGCCGAACTCTTCCAGCGCCCATTCGATCTCGTCCGCCGCAAGGTCCATCAACTCGGCAGCGCGCTCCAGCGGGAGCCATTCCTCGCTGCCGGTGCGCTTGTCCCTGACCATGATGTGCATGGCATTTGCCTCCTGTCCAACAAGACAGGAAATCACGCCGGGAGCCGGCGCATAATTATCCGCATGGCACGGACTGTTCGGTGGGCGTCGAATGATGCTGGCCTGCCACATGCCGTTCCCGTGGCCGGGGAGGCCCACGGGACGCGCGCTGCTGCCAGCCGGCCTACACGGGCTGGGAAGCTATCCAGTGGCCACGGGCGTACGGTCGGCGGGGCGCGGCGTACACAGGGAGCGCCCCACCATGGCAGACGCGCGCCTCCCCTAGCTTCCGTAGGCCCGGTCCAGCGCCTCGATGACCGCGCTCCCATCGCGCACGGCCTGCGTGTAGTGCCCGAGCGTGACGGTCGGGTTAGCATGTCCGGCGATCTGCGCGACCAGACCGACCTCAATGCCCTGCGCCTGCAAGGTCGAGATGAACGAATGGCGGGCGGAGTGCGGCGTCACGTAAGGCAGCTTGAGCGCCTTGAACGCCGGTGCCCAATAACGCTTGCGGAAGTTCTGGTAGAGCAGCGGCCCACCGCCACCAATGCGGGGCTTCGGCCATTCCTGCAACCGGCCGGGGCCGGGAAACACGCGATGCAGTTCCTTGCCCTTCCTCGGGCAGCGGACACGCCACGCCAGCAGCATCTCGCGCAGCACCGCGCTCATGGGAACGTCGCGGGTACCGGCCTCGGTCTTCGTCATTTCCGTGAGCGAGCCGTCGCGTTCCTGAATGCGGCGGATGCGGATCACGTTGCGCTCGAAGTCCACTTCCGACCAGAGCAGGCCCAACTGCTCGGACGGCCTCGTGCCGGCGAGGAAGGCGAAGGCGTAGTAGATGCCGTGTTCCGCGTCCTCGCGCGCCGCCGCGATCAGCTTGGCGATATGCTCGGGCGTCAGGATAGCCTTCTTTTGCCGGTGCCGGTTGCGCGGTAGGCCAGTCGGCATCGACGGCGCACGGATGCCGAAATCCTCCTCGGCAAGGGCCAGGATGGACTTGAGGTGCGACTTCGCCCTGTTCGCGGTATAGGCCCCGCATTGCTCCGTCACCGTCCTGTGCCACTGCCGGATCATGGCGGTGTTCAGGTCCGGCAGCTTGATGTGCCCGAGCATCTTGAGGAACCGAGCGTTCTTCGGAGTGATACCCTTCTCGGTGTACTCGGCGCGTTCCTGCTTGGTCCCGATCAGCAGCGGGCCACGGATCGCGCCGTTCGCGACGACGCGATAACCCTTCAGCGTCGAGGCCTTGACCGCGCCTTCCTTAGTCGCGAACCAATGATCGATGGCCTGCGCCACGGTCGGGGCCTTCCGCTCGTCCACATAGTTGCCCTCGGCAACCTTGAGCAGCAGCGCATTCCGGAACGCCTCCGCATCCTTCTTGCGGTTGAAGGCGCGGCGGCGGCGCTTCCGGGTCAGAGGGTCGCGGTACTCGCAGTAATATTGCGGATAGAGGGCGACACCGCCCTTGAGCTTACGGCGGCGCGTCGTGGTCGTGATGGAAATGTTGAAATCGTTCATGATTGTCGCTCTCTCAAGTCAAAAAATCTCAAGAAAAACATGACCTTGTGACCTGCACAATAGATCGCCAGTGCAGCCGGAAAGCCCGTGAAACGGCTCGATGCGTAACCTGCGCCGTAACCAAGACCATCGTTGAGGGGACGAGGCCGCGACGGAGCGCGGCCTCGGGAATCTCGGAATCCTCGCCCACCGAGGTTGAAATCGCCGTTTGAGAAGTCCTCAGCGGGTGTTCGGCCACACTACGCAGGCCGGTACTGCCCTACCCGTGGCCGGCGCAGCACAGCAGAAACACGGGCGGAACGTGCAAGGTGACGCTGTGGCGGCAGTGACGGCGGCTGGCAGGCTACGTGGCAGGCAGTGGGCAGTAGGGGGAGTACCCCTCCCCCTGCCTTACCGGCACGCGACCGCCCCGAAGGAGCGTCACCTACGTCACGCCGTCACGTCAGCCCTTGGTTTCGTCCGAGCCAGCCGGGTCCCCAACGCGGATGCTGACCTTGCGGCCCCTCCGGTCCTTGCCGAGGAACTCCACCTTGATACCGGCCTTCGCCATTGCCGGCCGCATCCTGACGAGTTGGCTTGACAGGTGGGACGGTGACTTCGGTAGAGTGCGGTGGTGTCGGGCGTCCTCCTGCTCAACAATCTTGAGATAAAGGTCGCCAACATATCCTTCGTAGCCCATTGGACCTACGAAGCGACGCAACATCATAACGAGGGCGTCGTCGTTGACACGATCTACCACGAACTCGTTCTGAGCCACAGCGATGGCGTCGATCACCGCGCCGGGTTGCTCGCCCATGCCCCCTTCTGCCGCTTTGATCCACCGGGCAGCATCCGCCATACGCAGGTGACGGGGCGGCTCGGTTTCGTCAAAGGTGCGAAGCGCGTGAGCCACGGCGTCGTAGAGCGCACCGAGAACACCCGGCAGCATCTCCTCGAACTCGGCCATAAGTTCCGCCTCGGTCTTCCGACCACCTTCCGGCATCGGGGCAAGCCGGATGGGAATAGCACGCTCCATCAGGTCGGGCCGGTTGGCGTAGCCGCCGATCCCGTTGATGACGAACGGACGCGAATAATTCATCACGTACAGTTCGCCGTCGCTGTAGAGCTTGCGCACCGCCAGACCACCGCCCGTTGCCAGCGAGCAAAGGGCGTCCGACATTTCCGCGCTCATGCCCGAGGCGTTGTCGAAGCTGGGCAACCGGTATTCCTTGGCCTGAATCATCAGATCCTGTGGTTTGTCCGGAAGCCGCAGACGCATTGCCTGATTGGGGTCGATGATGCGCTTCACAATCTCGGCGAAGAAGCTCTTGCCAGAACCCTGCTCGCCCTCGACCAACAAGACGAAATATGGGCCGGTCGGCTTCAGCGCGTTGACGAGGAAGGTGACAAGAAGCCGGTAGTTCTGCTCGTCCAGCCCAAGGAAAGACCGAAGCCTTGCCAGTTCGCCTCCCTTTTCGGGGACGGGCAACATGCCGAAGCCGGCGCCACGTACAAAGCGGTGCTTCACTTCTACGCCGACCTTCCAGCCGCCGCTGTCGATGTTCACGATGCTGCCGTCCGGCTGGCCCGTGTCGACAACAACTTGGTGTTTGTCGCCGGCAACCCTGACGTAGACGGGAACCGTAGCGCCGTCGAACAGGGCGAAAGCCTCCAGCGTCGCCACAGTTTCCTTTAACGGTCCGCTGTTGACGGGACGCTCCAGAACGGTGTGCGCGAGGTGGCGCAGCCACATGCTGAAGGCCGACGAACCAAGCCGCACGGCAATGGATTTGCCGAGGTGAGGCAAGGTGGCGTAGGCGTTGCCGTCACCGTCGTTGAACAGCACCATTCCGCTGTCCATCGCAATGGTGACAAGCGCCTTGGTGAGGGAGTTCGTCTCGCCCTGCGCTTCGTCGAAGCCCTTTTCCCGCGCCGACTTGATCCACTCGGTAAGCTCTTTCAGCGAGTCACCGGTATAGTCGTCAGGCAAAAGAGCCTCAAAAATGGCCGCAATCTCCTCGTCCGTTGCCCCGGCACTGACCAATACCGCCACAAATGCGACACCGGGTTCGTGCGTGAATTTTCCACCGATGATCACAACGGCATATTCCGAACCAAAGGCCGCTTTCAGCAGTTTGACGTGACGCTCGGTGATCTCCGGAAGCTCGGCGAAATCGACCTCCAACAGCGACGTGCCAAACACCTCATAGAGCTTTCCCGTGTCAGGATGGATGGACGGCGGCATAACCGTCATCTTGCCGGCGGCGAGGAAATCGATGTTGCCAAGACCGCCGGCACCTTTGATGACCGTGGACTTGAGCGACTTCGGAGCGCGAACGAAGATTGTTGCGCCCTTCTTGCCGCGCTTGCCGGAAAGCCCAGCCCGACGCTGAGCGCGGGTCAGGCCAAAGAAATGAAGGATCGGCTTCAACAACCGATCGTCATCGACATCGAGAGCGACAAGAACTTCGCCGGAGATCAATTCCATGCCGGGCAAGAATCCAATGTTCTTGTTTCGATACTTTTCCAGCCACTCGACGCGTTTCGGCTCGCCAGGCATTCCACCGAGAAACCCTGTCCAGCCAACCGGAATCGGTGCTTTGCCCTCAACGGGGATCACGGACATATTGCGTTCCCAGAACTTGGGAGCTTCGTTGCCAAAGATAGCCACGCCGCCACGGCCGGTCTGGGCAGGAGAGAACGGTATGAGCATGGCCGGTACGGGATACCCTATCCGCCGATAGCGGAAGCGGACAACGTCTTTCATGCGGCAAGGGGTATTTCTGCGAGAGATAGCGTGACATCAATCGGCAGCCCACCGGGAGGACGATGAGCAACACATATTATGGCGGACTCTGGCAAGCGTTCGCTCAGTAACGCGAACATCGCCCTTTCTGCAAGTTGGTCGAGTGCGCTGGTCGGCTCGTCCAATACTATCCATTTCGGGCGCGCAAGCAGGAGACGAGCAAAGCAAAGGCGCTGCCTTTCGCCGCCTGACAAACCTTCCAGCGAAGACGGCCCGTCGACAGAAAGATTTGATGCCCGGTGCGCCAGCCCGACGTCGGTCAAGACGCTGCGTAATTCTTGCCGGCTAAAATTTTCGCACGGCTGGGGATAGGTCAATGCTCCGGCGAGATCGTCACAGGCAAGATAAGGGGTTTGCGGCATGAAGGTCATCTCATCCCGCGGGACGGCAATCGATCCTTCCCCATATGGCCATAGGCCCGAGATCGCTTTCAGCAGCGTGCTTTTTCCAGCCCCCGAGCGGCCATTTATCCAGACCCGCTGGCCAGGCGCGATGCAGATTTCGTCAACTGGGTGGAGCCTTTGGCCCTGCGGCGTCGACAACACCATATTCGACAGGCGCAATGTGCCGTCTTCTAAAGTTGTTCGGGTAATCTGGGCGGGCGCATCTGGCGATAGAACAGGCCCGTCGAGCGTGGAAAGCAGTTCGTCAAGGCGCTGCGAGGTGGCGACGAAATCGGCGAGGTCGCGATAGGAAAAGATGAACCAGCTCAGTGTGGTGGTGACGTTGGAAAACGCCGAAGCCAATTGCATCAGCCCGCCCAGAGTCACTCGGCTGGCCAGATAGGCCGGTAGCGACAGGAACAGCGGGATACGCAGCACTGTCTGGAAATAGGGACGGGTGAACAGGCCGACGATGAATTCACGCCGTATCAGCCGGTGCCAGTTCTCCACGACGCCGGCATAACGCCCGTCGAAGCGGCGCTTCTCCGCTTTCTCGCCGCCGATCAAGGCCACTTCGGCGGCATTGTCCCGCAACTGCATGAGGGCAAAACGGAAATCGGCTTCACGCTTTTCCTGCTGGAACAGGATGTTCTTCAGCGGCCAGCCGAGCATATGTGTCATGACGCTGGAGATCAGGACATAGAGGAAGGAAGCCCAGACCAGGTAGCGGGGAATTTCCATGTCGATCCCGATGAAATGCAGCGGGAGAGCGAAAGCCGACAGCGACCATAACAGCGCGACATAGGAAAACAGGCCGACGACGCGGGAGAAAAGGTCGATGGTCTCGTTAAGCAGGCCGTTGACGAACAGGCGGCAATCCTCGGCGATGCGCTGGTCGGGGTTTTCGAGCGGCGTCGGCGACAGTCCCTGGCGAAGGAGCCAGTAGGCATGGCCGAAAAGCCATTTGTCGAGCGCAATGTCCGTCAGCCGGGTACGCCAGCGGATGAGTACATATTTGCGCAGGTAATCGCCGACGAGAAAACAGAGGGCGCTGAGCAGGATCAGCGCCAGAAAGACGCCGATCTGGTGCAGGGCGGCGCCGGCGTCGTAGTTTTCCAGCGCATTGTAGAAATCCGCGTTCCAGGCGATGAGCTGCAGCGTTATCCAGATGCTGAAGAGTTCGAGCCCGACCACGATGGCGAACATGCCAAGCCCGATCCAGGCACCGGGGCCTGACGCGGCAAGCCGCGCCAGACGCCAGATTCGGGCAAGGATGAGGAGCAGCTTCAAGGCCGGTCAGAACTTGACGTTGAAACTGGCCATGTATGTCCGCGCCGCACCCGTCTGAAGCTCGATCGGATTGGTGCGGGCTACGGATGGCGAGGCCGTCAGGCCATAGGTTGCCGCGTTGGCGACGAAATAGCGCTGGTCGAAGACGTTCTTGATGCCGAGCCGAAGTTCCGAATTCTCCGAAGGCTTCCATCCGGCGAACAGATCGAGCAGCGCGTAGCCGTCAGGCTTGTAGTCGTTGACCGAGGCCGTTTCCTTGACGTCGGCGACGAAGGTGCCGACGGCTTCCAGCTTCAGATTGTAGTCGGGAACCAGATAGGTGAGGCCGACGACCGCCGTCAGCGGCGGCACGGTGTGCGGCGTGGTAGGCTCGCCCGGGCCGGCCTTCTGCTTGCCCTTCTGCCACGCCAGCGAGAAATCGGTGCGCAGCGTGTCGGTGATGTCGTATGCGCCCGACGCCTCGAGGCCGTACACGGTCACCGAAGACAGATTGCGGTACGTATAGTCGGAGGTTCCGGGCGGGTTGTAGAAATTCTCGATGAAGTCGGTGTACCCGGCATGGAAGGCGCCGACGGAGAAGAAGCCGCGGTCGAAACGGCCGCGCAGGCCGATCTCGTAGTTGTCGACGCGCTCCGGCTTGAGGTCGGGTGCCGGAACGAGATCGAAGAATGTGCCGGGCAGCGAAGTGTAGAGCTGCTGTGCCGTGGGCATCTTGAAGCCCTGGTTGAAGCCGCCGTACAGGGAAAGGTTGTCGGTAAGGTCGTATGTCGCGCCGATGTCGAACAGCAGCGTGCTTTTACTGACCTTTACCGGTTCCTTGCCGGGAACCGGCTTGTAATCGGAATCCGGCCGTGGATCGAGACCGTAGTTCGCCAGGCGGACCCCGGGTGTCACCCGCAGTCGCCCGTCGAACGCGGATATCTCGTCCTGGGCGTAGAAGTCGGCGCGGACGGTGGTTGCATTCGCGAAGTTGAAGCCGCCCGCCCGCGTCTCGGTAGTGGTTCCCGTCGTCAGGTTGTTCACGGACGAGATGTTCTGGTAGTCGGTGAGGGTGTAGTCGCCGTCGAAACCCCAGGTCACCACGTGGTCGAGGGAGCCCGTCCCGAAGCGGGACGTAAGCTGGATGTCGAGTTCGGTGAAGCTTTCGCTGTATTCGAGGCTGTCGTTGGTGACGAGGCTGTCGCCGACGGCGCTGATGGAGCGGCGGGTGCCAGTCCTTTTGTAGCCGCTCGGCGAATGGGAAAGCGACCAGCGCACCTGGTCGACAAAGGCGCCTCCTACATCCCAGTCGTGCTCGATGCCGAAGCGGCCGCGATAAAGGTCGAGGTGCCGGTCTACGCCGGTGTTGACTTCGCCGGTCGGAAGGCTGGTGGTGCTGCTGTATACCGGGCCGAGTATGCTATCGACGTCAACGTCGGTATTGCGGCGAAGATAGTCGGCCGTAAGTTCGAAGCGATGATCGGCGCTGGGCGTATAGACGGCCTTTGCGAGCGCCCTGTAGGACGACTTGCCCATCGGGTCGAGCGCGTTGCAGGGGGTCGCCCCGTCGGCGATATTGCGGGGACAGCCATAGATGCCGCCATCGGCCCGGGCGTTGCCGAATTCCGGCTCGTCGGCTCGCGTGTAGGCGATACCGCCAAGGACGGACAGCTCCGGCGTAAGCCGGTGGGCATAGGTGAGCGCGTTGTTGAACGCGTTGTCGAGGCTGTCGTAAGAGGTCGAGAACTCGCCGCCGCTGACCCTATCCGGTCCCAGAATGTCTTCGGGATCGATCGTCTGCAAGGCGACGATGCCGCCGAGCGCGTCGGCGCCCCACAGGGCCGATCCGGGGCCGCGCACGATATCGGCCTGCTTGGTGAAGTTGAAATCGAGATAGTCGCGCGTACCGTCGACGATCCGCTCGGGCGTGCGGGAACCATCCACCAGGATCTGCACCCTGTTGCCGCCGACGCCACGGATGTTGAAGCCGCTGAAGGTTGCGAAGGGATCCGTGCCCGAAGTCGTCCTGGCTACGGTGATACCGGGTTCGTAGCGGATCAGATCCTGCATGTCGGTGACGAAATGCTTCTGCATCGCGGCACTGTCGATGACGCTCACGCTCCTGGGGGTGGCAAGGGGATCAGCTTCCTGGCGTGTGGCGAGGATCGTGATGACGGGAAGCTCCGTCATCTTCTGTCCGCCCTCGGCTTCCTTGTTCTCCCGCGCCCGGGTTTCCGTGTCGTTGGCAGCAGCTTCCTGTGCCAGCGCGGTATGTGGAAATGAAGATAAAACCGTCGCCAGCAACAAGGCACGCGACATCGTTCTCAGCAGCATTGGAGCCCCCAGCCAAAAGAAAGAAAAAATCTGGCTATTTGCTCGCTTTCGGCGGAGCGCTCGCTGGAGTGTGGGAAGGCCGTATCAATCTTGAGTTAAAGAGTCAAGTTTATGCGCAGGCATCCTGAAAATTAATTTTCGGGTTTGATTTCAACGCAGTGGCCTTCCCCGCCGGCGACGCGACCAGCTCCTTATTCCGACGTTTCGGTCAGGTCGTGATGCCAGTAGGCGAGTGCGCGGACCGCACGGCGCGGCAAGTGCAATTCGTCACGCCAGAGAGCGCGCACGGCATGAGCCGTGGCTGCCTCCGCCCCGAGCCAGAATTGGCAGCCTTCCACGTTTTCAGGGACCGCGACCGCGCGAATGGCGTCCAGCAGCAAGGTGTTGCGCCCGGCCTCGGCCCCGTTCCGGTGCAGCCATGTCAGCGTCATGCCCGCCGGCAACGTAAGAGCCTGTTCCTCGGCCCTGTCGGCGATTTCGATCAGGACGACGCCGCGTGTCGGCGCAGGCAAGGCCTGCAGGTGCCGGGCGATGGCGGGGATCGCCGTCTCGTCGCCGGCAAACAGATGCCATGCCGCCGGTTCCGGTTCGCCGCCGCCGGGGCCCATCACGCCGATGATCTGGCCGGGTCGGGCCGTTGAAGCCCATCTGCCTGCGACACCATGGTCTCCGTGCAGGACGAAGTCGATATCGACCGTGTCGTGTTCCTTGTCGAAATCGCGAATCGTGTAGACCCTGGTGGCCGGCCGGCGTTCTTCCGGCGGCCAAGAGGGTCGGCCGTTCTTTCCGGGCGTCGGCCATTCCGGGCGCGCAAGCCCGGCCGGAGGGAAAAGCAGCCTGACATGGATCTCTTCTCCGTGAAAGCGTGCCATATCGCGACCGGCGAAGGTGATGCGGCGCATCCGGGGCGACAGGTCGACCACCGCGCTTACCGTGATTTCCCGCAGGCTCGGCAGCACCTCGAAATCCGCCCCGTAGCCGGTCCAGGCCAGGTCTGGCTTTTCGGCTTCGGCTATTCTCTCAAGTCTCAGACCGAGGATGAACTTGATGGCCGAGATCCCCCGTTCGCTCGCGGCCTCCGCGTGGATATGCAGGCCGTCTTCACTGCCTTCGAGCCTAGCCGCGCCAAGCCCGCGCGGTAGCGCCACGCGGGCACCGCCGGCATCGCGAACCACCTCGAAGTCGAGCGTGGCCAGGTCGTCGCAAAGCGTATCGATGTAGCTTGTGGCTGAAAGGGTGGCGAGGTTCAACTGGGCGTTTAGGGTCGTCATGCGTCGGCTCCTTGTGACTGCGTGTCCGACGCTGCGACGAACAAACCGAGCAGGGAGCCATCCGCCGCTTCCGCCTGAAGTTCCCCGCCTTCCCGACGCCACCGCGCGACGGCTCCCGCCTTCAAGTGCAGATGGAAATCCGGCCGCATCACGTTGATGAAGCCCATTGCCGGCTTTATAGCCTCGACACGACCGCGCCACGCTTGCTCGAAACCGCTGCGGCGCACCCCGATTACGATCTCGTCGCCGGCCGTGAGCGCCGCATCGAACGGTTCGCGGCCGGGATCATCCGCCGCCGCCTCGGTGCGCTCTTCCTGCGGCTTTTCGGGTGCCGGTTCGACCGCCACCCCTTCGCCCAGCGGCGCCAGCGCCGCATCGAAAGGCTCCAACCCTTCGAATCCGACGACGCTGAACAATACAATCCCCTCGGGCGAATGGAAATCGATGCGCGGATACGCCTTGTCGCCCATGCGCCCGCTTCGGTCGACGACGACGCCACCGATTTCTCGCGTGTCGATACGCGAATCGTGCATCGCACCAGAAAGAGTGACGAACCGACCGTCGACTTCAACGTTCTCAACTGTTCCGATGCGCTCATGTGTACTACCAAGGTTGCTGGTTCCGACCATGAGGCGGCCTATCGTGGGCAACGCGGCTAACACCTTGGCCGGACTGATTTCGAGCCGTTCGCGGGCAGGCTTTTCAGTAGGTTTCATCATAGGTTCTCCGGGAGGTTCGTATGAACGGTTGCTCGTTAGCGCGGCCAGGATCGGTGCAGGCGCTGGCGCGATGCCAGCGGCCGCAGGACGAGGTTGCGTCAAATTGTCGAGGAGTGGATCTCCGGTCCTGATCGTTGAGATCAGGCCGGTGGAAAATCATGCGGATAGTGATCGATGCCAAACCAAGCCAACCCTGTTAAAGACTGTGGCTGGCACTGTGGCTCGCTGTGCGGTGGGATCACCGTATCCGAAGGATGCAAAACCAGGCTGGTCAAGTCAATCACCGCGCAGGCGTCTTGTTTGTTGCAAGCTCAGCCCGTCGCCTGAAACGCTATGGTGGTTACCGTTCGGTCGCCATCTCGCTGTTCCGTTGCGGTTTACATCAGCTCATCGGAGTATCGTTTCATCTGCAAATCGTTATTCCGATGGATATCGGAGGGGCGGACTTCCTATTTGCCGGATGAAATTTGCGATAGTTTTCCTGAACGCCTTGGCAGTGTCTTTTTTTACTTGCCAAGGCTGGGGCCGAAGGAGGTAATACCTTTCGCCTACTCCAAGGTAACCTAATCGGAAAGCCGCAGAATTCCGCGGCTTTTGTGTTTTCCGGGCGGTTGAAATCACAAGGCGCGGAAGCGGGCCGGAAAGGCCCGGTTATTACGGGTCACGACGGGGAACGTTTCTGCTACAGGCGCTGGCGGCAACGATTTCCGTCCGTCGGCCCTGCTTTTCTTTATTCGGCAGCCATGAAGTCGAACGGTTCTGCAGGGACGAACTGGCTCGATGCCTCACCGGCAAGGATACGGCTCATGTCGACCCCGACATCCAGTTTACGGACCTGCGTGCCTTCGGAGAAGTCGAGCTTCTTCAAGTCCACCCAGAAGACGTTGGGTGACGTTGCCGATTCGCCGTAGAAGACCATGCCCTTCTGGTCCGCCACCACACGCCAGCGGGTGGTGGACAGGTTCGGAGCCTCTGGAATGCTTACGCCATAGGGTGCCGAAGCGTTGCGGATAACGCTGAACACAGCGGCGGCGGCAATCCGGGGATCATCGCTTTGGGTCACCGCGTTAATGTAGAAGCCGGCGCGCACGAAACGGTCTTCGGAACGGCCGCTGCCGGGAAGGAATTTGAGAGGGTCGACCGCGCTCCAGTATCTTTGGTTGGCGAGATGGTCGTCATAGGGCGGGTCGTTCGTCACCACCTGATAGGCGCGGTCATGATGGATGCTCAGCTTTCCGCCGATCCACTCGAGAACAGCGCTGTCGCCGGTGGCGTCGGAAAGCGTCAGATGCAGTGGCGCGAGACTGCCGGGGCGGCCAGGGACCTCGCCGCTCACCACCTCCACAGGATGGTTGCGCGTGTATTCGACCGCTTCCGACACCGTCGCGAACTGATCGAGGTAGAATTGCGCCCAGATCGAAAGCGACATGCGCGGCGTTGTCCCGTCATCTTCGGGGAACTGCGTAGCGTTGAGCCATAGCAGGCTGGCGTTGAGGCCGGCTTCGTTCATGCCGTCGACGGTCGAAATGTCATAGCCGGAGACGGCCAGGCTTCCGAACTTCGATGTCCATTCCACCGACCGGGAACCGGCGGCTCCATTGCGTTTCATCCCGCGAGGAAACACCCAGAAGTTGCTGACCATCGGGTCCTTGAAGTCCATGTTGCGGCCTGTGAGATTCCGCCCGTCAGGCCCGTGGTAGACGACTCGCGTGCAGGCCTGGGCCTCGGCGGTCAGCAGCGCCGCGGCGGCAGTCAAGGTGACAAGGATGCGTGTGAATCGAGACATGTTGAGCACCAATCCATAAGAAGGCTGCGAGAAGCAGATGCCGATCAAAACCGGTAGGTCATGCCCAGAACCGGGCCACTGAGGCGCGTATCATAAACATGACCGTCGTGTCTGTAGTCGACGTCGAGCACCTTGTAGCCCACGGAGCCGGAAAGGCGATCGCTGAAGACGTAATTGACGGTGGCCAGCGCCGACCAGGTGAGGTCGGAACCAGCGCCGAAACCACCGATGTCGGCCTGCGCCTGCACCGACAGCTTTTCCGTCAGGGGCAGGAAGGCACGCAGGCCGGCCAGCGGATCGACCCAGCCGAAGCTTTCGTCGTAGCTGACGGATCCGCTCAAGCCGTCAAGGCTTCCGGTAAGCCTCACATCGTTGGAGATGTACCAGAAGCGCGCGCCGCCAAGGGCGTCGAGGGTAAACTGCGGTGTATCGATGACGCGGTAGCCGCCCATCAGCGTCGCGGTGAACTGCTTCGTGTCGACCTTCGCATCGATGCTGCCGCCCGGCGGTATCTCGCCGACGCCGGGAATCTTCAAGGCAGGCAGCGGCCCGACCCCGTGGCTGTCCGTCGTATCGACATACATGATGTCGCCCGAGAAGACGAAGCGGTCGTAGCGCCCCCAGATGTTGATGAAACCGCCGAAGTTCAGGTCGTCCATGACATCGGAGAACGACTTCTGGACACCGATCGTAGGGCCCCGCCGAAATGGCGAAATATGCCCGTCGAGACCGGCCGCCCATAGATAAGGCGTGACCTGCAAGGTCCAGTTCGAGTGTTCGGTCGGGGTATATTCTTCCGGCATGCCGAAGCCGGCGTCCGCGCTATAAGCGGAATGTGCGCCACAGAGGGATAAGGCAATGAAAGCCACCGCATACCAGGGCGACAGAACGTTGCCGATGCCGGCGACTGTCGGTAGCGCTCGAGAACCGTGACAGGCGCGATCCCGACCATGGGTCCAATCCCAGGACTTTTTTTCAGATCGAAACGGCATTATGCGCCCGCCCCCTTGTCTCTACGTCACCTAAGTTACCGACATCGCCAGCGAATCGCAAAATTCCCAAAACTGCGGGCAGATATCGTCCCAGACGGTCGCGACCTGCAAGGTTCATTTTAAGCGCTTTCGTCTCGTTGTCTTTTGACAAAGAGCCGTTTCGGCAAATACCTTAACGGTTCCGCCAACGCCCCATGCCGTGACAAGGAGATTTCGATGTTCGACAGAGGCACAAGCAAACCAGGTTGGCGGGAGGGCGCAGGCCTCTCGCGGACCGCGGATAAACTGACAACAGACAAGGTGAGACGCGGCTCATGGGTCGTGGCGCTGGCGGCGGTGCTGGGGCTGTTTGTGGCCCCTGCATTCGCGCAGGAGCACCACCAGCACGGCGCTGCGGCGCAGCCCGCGCAGGCTGAGGCGACCGTCGCACAGGCGGAGAATGCTACGGCCGAGACGGCTGCCGACAAGGAGGCGACCAGGGCGGCGCCGTCCACCAGCTACCATACCCCCACCACGTTCACGCTGCGCACGGGCATTGCCGGCGGGCGCATGGTCTATATCGGCGTCGGCGGCGACATCGACGGCAAGGTCAATCCCACCCTCATGGTGCATGAGGGCGAGTTGGTGCAGGTCAACCTGATCAACGGCGAGGGCGCCGAGCACGACGTCGTCATCGACCAGTATGCCGCGCGCTCGTCGATCGTGGTCGGCAAGAACGCCTCCTCGACGTTTTCCTTCACAGCCTCCAAGGTAGGCGAGTTCGCCTATTTCTGCTCCATCGCCGGGCACCGGCAGGCGGGCATGGAAGGGTTGATCCAGGTGATGGCCGGCCCGCGCGAGACAATGTCGAGCGAAGGCGCCGACATCGTGCGCGATCCCGCAGACCTGCCCGGCCCGATCGGCCAGCGCATGCCGCAGGTGGTCCGCGTCGACCTGGAGACCGTGGAACTGGTCGGCAAGCTCGACGACGGCAGCACCTATACCTACTGGACGTTCAACTCCAAGGTGCCGGGGCCGTTCGTGCGCGTGCGCGTCGGCGATACCGTCGAGGTACACCTGAAGAACGCCTCCGACAGCGTCATGGCGCATTCGGTAGACTTCCACGCGGCGACTGGTCCGGGCGGCGGCGCGCATGCCACGCAGACCGATCCGGGTAACGCGACGGTCGTCACCTTCAAGGCGCTGAAGCCCGGCATCTATGTCTATCACTGCGCGACGCCGAGCGTGGCCCACCACATCACCAGCGGCATGTACGGCCTGATCCTGGTCGAGCCGGAAGGCGGCCTGCCGCAGGTCGACCGCGAGTTCTACGTCATGCAGGGCGAGCTCTACACGGTCGAACCGTTCGGCTCGCAGGGCGAGATGGAGATGGACTACGACAAGCTGATCTCGGAGCGGCCGGAATACTTCGTGTTCAACGGCGCGGTCGGCTCGCTGACCAAGTCACATCCGCTCTACGCCAATGCGGGCGAGACCGTGCGCATCTTCTTCGGCGTCGGCGGCCCGAACTTCACCTCGTCCTTCCATGTCATCGGCGAGATTTTCGACAGCGTCTATTCGATGGGCAGTGTCATCTCGCCGCCGGTCAACGGCGTGCAGACGGTGACGGTGCCTCCCGGCGGTGCGACCATCGTCGACTTCAAGGTCGACCGCGGGGGCAGCTACGTTCTGGTCGACCACGCGCTGTCACGTGCCGAACGTGGCCTTGCCGGCTACCTCGTCGTCGACGGCCCGGAAAACGACAACATCATGCATGCCGGGCCGGCCAGCGAGATGCCCGAGTAAAGACCGGGCCAGCGACTAACCGAAGGCCGGGGCCCGGAAGCGGGTTCCGGCCTTCGCTCGTGATGGTCTTAGTGCTGCTCCGAGAACCGGCGCGCGATGTCGAGGAAGGCATGCATGGTCTTGCCATGGCTGCGTTCGGTCAGGCACACCAGCGCCTCGTCCATCAGCATGGGCGGGCCGTCGATGGCGATCTTGGCCAGCCGCGAATCGTTGCCGAACTCGGCCTCCGAGACGAAGCCGATACCGGCGCCGGCGGCGACGATCTCGCGCACCGCCTCGCGCCCTTCCGCCTCGATCGCCGGCTTCAGTTCGATACCGGCGGCCACCGCTCCCTCTTCCAGCTTCTTGCGGGTCCGCGACCCGCGCTCGCGCATCACCAGCGGCAGTTCGGCGAGGTCGGCAAAGGAGAGAAGCTTGCGCCGGGCAACCGGATGATCGGCGGCGGCAAAGGCTATGATGGGCGAGGAGTTCAGCCGGATCACGTCGAAATCGCGGCTGGAGGGCAGGTCGCCCAGAACACCGATGTCGGCATCGTAGCTGTACAGGCTTTCCACCACCGTCTCGGTGTTGCCGGCGCGGATCGACACCTTCACGCCGGGATATTTCTGCCGGAACTCGCCCATGATGTGCAGCACATGGTGGGCGGCGTCGGCGATGATGCGCAGCGTGCCGGCACGCAGCGCCCGCGATTCGGAAAGCAGCTCCAGCGCCTGGCTTTCGGTGTCGAACATGCGCAGCGTGATCGCCAGCAGCTTTTCGCCGGCCGGCGTCAGCGTCACCTGCTTGCGCTGCCGGTTGAATAAGAGAATGTCATATTCTTCCTCTAGCTTGCGCACCTGGTCGGAAATCGCCGGCTGGGTCAGGAACAGTTCTTCAGCCGCGCGAGAAAAGCCGCCCGAGATGGCGACATAGTGAAAAGCCCGAAGCTGCACATAGCGCATGAGCGTTCCCGCCGGTCGGCCCGGCCCGCCGGGCGGGACAGGCATGGTTCTTTTACGCCGCCGGGCCGTCCCGGCAGGTCGAAGAACCCATGTATCTGGAAAATCTATCGATGGATACAAAATAACGATTTCACGAATACATTTGCCGGAGCGATAAGGGCAGGCAACGGTTTCACTCGGAGAACGGATCATGGCGGGCGATATGTCGACCTCAGCTTCGGAAGGTTTTGAACCGCCGGCCCTCGGCGAGCCCTATCTGCTGACGCCCGGACCTCTCACCACCGCCTATTCCGTCAAGCAGGCGATGCTGCGCGACTGGGGTTCCTGGGATGCGGATTTCCGCGCCATGACCGCCGACCTGCGCCGTGGGCTGCTTGCCCTTATCGGCGATACCAAGGGCGAATATGACTGCGTGCCGCTGCAGGGCAGCGGTTCCTACTGCGTCGAGGCGATGCTGGGCTCGTTCGTGCCCAAGGACGGCAAGGTGCTGGTGCTGGCCAATGGCGCCTATGGCCTGCGCGCCGCGCAGACGATGAAAGTGCTCGGCCGCGCCTATACGCTGATCGACAAGGGCGACTACCTGCCGCCGCGCGGCGACGAGGTCGGGGCGGCGCTCGACGCCGATCCGAGCATTACCCATGTGCTCGCCATCCATTGCGAGACGAGTTCGGGCATCCTCAACCCGGTCGCGGAGATTTCGCAGGCGACCTATGCGCGCGGCCGCAAGCTGCTGGTCGATTCCATGAGCGCCTTCGGCGCGGTGCCGCTGGAAGTCGGACAGATCCGCTATGAGGCGATGGTTTCGTCGGCCAACAAATGCATCGAGGGAGTGCCGGGCTTCGGCTTCGTCATCGCC
Organism: Mesorhizobium sp.; assembly: GCA_049650385.1. Classification (GTDB taxonomy): domain Bacteria; phylum Pseudomonadota; class Alphaproteobacteria; order Rhizobiales; family Rhizobiaceae; genus Mesorhizobium. The sequence goes on along the minus strand of JBASAA010000028.1, from coordinate 4,839 downwards.
AAGAAGAGCGAACTGGAAGCCGCCAAGGGCAACAGCCATTCGCTCAGCCTCGACGTGCACGCGCAATGGGCGACCATGGAAAAGACCGGCCAGTGGCGCTTCACGCCGCCGACACATGTCGTCGCCGCCTTCCTCGCGGCGCTGAAGATGCACGCGGCCGAAGGCGGCGTTCCCGCCCGTGGCGCACGCTACGCGAAGAACCGCGACGTCATGGTTGCCGGCATGCGCAAGCTCGGCTTCGAGACGCTGTTGTCCGACCGCTGGCTGTCGCCGATCATCGTCACGTTCTTCTGCCCGGCGCACGAGAAGTTCTTGTTCTCGCGCTTCTACGAACTGATGAAGGACAAGGGCTTCATCATCTATCCGGGCAAGCTCACCGTGGTGGATAGCTTCCGCGTCGGCTGCATCGGCCGCATGGACGAGCATGTCATGCGCCACGTGGTGGAGGCCGCCGCCACCTCGCTCGCCGAAATGGGGGTCGACACCGCCGCCCCGCCCGCCTCGGCGATCGCCGAACGCGCCAAGCTTGCCGCCTGAGCGGCCCAGTCAACCAAAGGACCCACCAGCCATGAACCAGATGTCCCCCGTCACCGTTTCCGTCAATGGACGCGACTATGCCTGGCCGCGGGTGCCGGCGATCGCGATCTGCCTGGACGGCTGCGAGCCGGCCTATCTCGACGCGGCGATCGAGGCCGGGCTGATGCCGGCGCTGGTGAAGATCAAGCAGAAGGGCACGGTGCGTTTCGCCCATTCGGTGATCCCGTCCTTCACCAACCCGAACAACCTGTCGATCGCCACCGGCCGGCCGCCGGCCGTGCACGGCATCTGCGGCAACTACCTCTACGACCGCGAAACCGGCGAAGAGGTGATGATGAACGACCCGCGCTTCCTGCGCGCGCCGACCGTCTTCCAGGGCTTTTACGACGCCGGCGCGAAGGTGGCCGTCGTCACCGCCAAGGACAAGCTGCGCGCCCTGCTCGGCAAGGGCCTGAAATTCGACGACGGGCGGGCGCTATGCTTCTCGGCGGAGAAGTCCGACACCACCACCATGGCCGAGCACGGCATCGACAACGCCTCGAAGCACTTCGGCCTGGCGGTGCCGGAAGTCTATTCGGCCGAACTGTCGGAATTCGTGTTCGCTGCCGGCGTCCAGCTCCTGAAGGAGTTCAAGCCCGATGTCATGTACCTGACCACGACCGACTATGTGCAGCACAAATACGCGCCGGGCGTGCCGCAGGCCAACGCCTTCTACGAGATGTTCGACAAGTATCTCGCCCAGCTCGACGCGCTGGGGGCGGCCGTGGTGGTGACCGCCGACCACGGCATGAAGCCCAAGCATCACGAGGACGGCTCGCCGAACGTGGTCTATGTGCAGGACATTCTCGACGACTGGCTGGGCAAGGAGGCCGCCCGTGTCATCCTGCCGATCACCGATCCCTATGTCGTGCATCACGGCGCGCTGGGCTCGTTCGCCACCGCCTACCTGCCGAAGGGTGCCGACCAGGCCGACATCATGGCGCGGCTCGCCAAAGTGCCCGGCATCATGCTGGTGGTCGACAACCCGACCGCCTGCGAACGCTTCGAACTGCCGTCCGACCGCATCGGCGACATCGTCATGATCTCGACCGAGAACAAGACCATCGGCACCAGTGAGCATCGCCACAACCTCGCGGCGCTGAACGAGCCGCTGCGCTCGCATGGCGGCCTGACCGAGCAGCGGGTGCCGTTCATCGTCAACCGGGTGATGCCCGACCTGCCCGACGTGCCGGTGCTGCGCAACTTCGACGCCTTCTACTACGCCGTGATGGCGGCGGCGCAGCCGAACTGAGGACGGGGCGATGACCAAGGCAGAAACCTCGATAACAGTGCGCCACGAGCCGATGCGCATCGCCGGCAGGAAGGTCGATGCCGATGGCGTCGTCGAGGTGCGCTACCCGTGGAACGACACAGTGATCGGCACCGTGCCGTCGGGCGGCGCCGAGCATGCCCGCGAGGCGTTCCGCATCGCGGCCGCCTACCAGCCGAAGCTGACGCGCTACGAGCGGCAGAAGATCCTGCTTCGGACGGCGGAAATCCTCAATTCCCGCAAGGAGGAGATTTCCGACCTGGTCACGCTGGAACTCGGCATCTCCAAGCAGGATTCGCTCTACGAGGTCGGCCGCGCCTTCGACGTGTTCACGTTGACCGGGCAGATGTGCCTCATCGACGACGGCGAGATTTTTTCCTGCGACCTGACCCCGCACGGCAAGCAGCGCAAGATATTCACCACGCGCGAGCCGCTCACCGCGATCTCGGCGATCACGCCGTTCAACCATCCGCTCAACATGGTCTCGCACAAGGTGGCGCCGGCGATCGCCACCAACAACTGCATCGTGGTGAAGCCGACCGAGCTGACGCCGATGACAGCGCTGGTCCTGGCCGACATCCTCTACGAGGCCGGGCTGCCGCCGGAGATGCTGTCGGTGGTCACCGGCTGGCCGAAGGATATCGGCGAGGAGATGATCACCAACCCGAACATCGACCTGATCACCTTCACCGGCGGCGTGCCGGTCGGCAAGATGATCGCGTCGAAAGCCGGCTACAAGCGCCAGGTGCTGGAACTGGGCGGCAACGACCCGCTGATCATCCTCAATGATCTGTCCGACGACGACCTGGCGCGCGCCGCCGACCTTGCGGTCGCCGGTGCGACCAAGAACTCCGGCCAGCGCTGCACGGCGGTCAAGCGCATCCTCGTCCAGGAAAGCATCGCCGACCGCTTCGTGCCGCTGGTGTTGGAGCGGGCGAAGAAACTGCGCTTCGGCGATCCGATGGACCGCTCGACCGACCTCGGCACCGTCGTCCACGAGAAGGCCGCGACGCTGTTCGAAAGCAGAGTTCACATGGCGGCGGAGGCGGGAGCCGACGTGCTCTACAACCCGGGCCGGCAGGGCGCGCTGCTGCCGCCGATCGTGGTCGACCGCGTGCCGCACAAGTCGGAACTGGTGATGGAGGAGACGTTCGGGCCGATCGTGCCGATCGTGCGGGCGCCCGACGACGACGACGCGATGATCGCCCTGTCGAACTCGACTGCCTTCGGCCTGTCGTCGGGCGTGTGCACCAACGACTATCGCCGTATGCAGAAATACATCGCCGGCCTGAAGGTCGGCACGGTCAATATCTGGGAAGTGCCGGGCTACCGCATCGAGATGAGCCCCTTCGGCGGCATCAAGGATTCGGGCAACGGCTACAAGGAAGGCGTTATCGAGGCGATGAAGTCCTACACCAACGTCAAGACTTTCTCCCTGCCCTGGTGACACCCCGGCATGAGCCGGGACCGGGCAACCTTGACGACTGGCGGCGGGTGACGTCCCGCCTCCGGTTCTTTTTTTGAAGCGATCGATCTGTTCCGGAAACCAGACGTCCGGACCTTTGCATTTTCAGGGAAGAGGCCATGGCGCGCATGCAGGCAACACTGATTCACACCGAGGGAGAATCCAACAAGTCCGCGGCGCGCGGCACCTGGTCGGCGAAGCAGGATGATCCGGCCACCCGGCGCCTGCTCGCCCGCGATGCCGATGCCTTCCTGCACCAGAGCCTGTCGTCCCCCTGCGTGTCGGCCATCGCCAAGGCCGAAGGCATCTGGATCGAGGACACGACGGGTCGCCGCTACATGGATTTCCATGGCAACAGCGTCCATCATATCGGCTACGGCCATCCGCGCCTGAAGGAAGCGATCAAGAAGCAGCTCGACGAACTGCCGTTCGCGCCGCGCCGCTTCACCTGCGAGCCGGCGGTGGAACTGGCCGAGACGCTGGGGCGGCTTGCGCCCGGCACGCTCGACAAAGTCCTGTTCACCACCGGCGGGTCCGACGCCATCGAAGTGGCGCTGAAGGTGGCGCGCGCGGCCACCGGCCGTTTCAAGACGCTATCGTTCTGGGATGCCTTCCATGGCGCCGGCTTCGGGGCGGCCAGCGTCGGTGGCGAGGCGACGTTCCGCTCCGGCATCGCCGGCCCGCTGATGACCGGCACCGAGCATGTCGCGCCCTGGGCCAGCCACAACTGTCCTTACGGCACCAATTCGCTCGAGGAGTCGGCGCGCGCCTGCGCCAGCATGATTTCCTACGTTCTCGCGCGTGAGGGTGATTTCGCGGCCTTCGTCGCAGAGCCGATGCGAGCCACCCCGCTGGTGCCGGCCCCCGGCTTCTGGAAGGCGGTGCGCGAGGCCTGCGACCGCCACGGCACGCTGCTGATCTTCGACGAAATCCCGACCGGCCTCGGCAAGACCGGAAAATTCTTCTCGTGCGAGCATGACGGGGTCACGCCCGATATCCTGGTGCTCGGGAAATCGCTCGGCGGCGGCATCCTGCCGATTGCGGGCGTCATCGCCCGCCACGACCTCGACGTCGCCGGCGACTACGCCATCGGCCATTACACGCACGAAAAGAACCCGGTGACGACGCGCGCGGCGCTGACCACCATCGCCATCATTCGCGAGGAAGGGCTGGTAGAGCGTTCCGCCGAACTGGGCAATTATGCGATGAACCGCATGCGCGACCTGATGGCGCGCTCGCCCTTCGTCGGCGACGTGCGCGGCCGCGGCTTGATGTTCGGCGTCGAACTGGTCGAGGACAAGCAAACGCTTGCGCCCAACAACGCGCTTGCCGAAAAGGTGTATTACCGCTGCCTGGACGAGGGGCTTTCCTTCAAGATCAGCCTCGGCAACGTGCTGACCCTGTCGCCGCCGCTGGTGATTTCGCGCGAGGATCTCGACCATGCGCTCGACATCGTCGAAGCCGCCGTACTGGCGGGATGACGTGGATGTGAATTACCCCCCACCCCCGGCCCCTCCCCGCAAGGGGG
>JBASAA010000027.1:0-283116 GCA_049650385.1 Mesorhizobium sp. | reverse complement strand
ACGCCGCCAACGCCATGCTGGCCACCAAGATCAGCTTCATGAACGAGATCGCCAACCTGGCCGAGCGGATGGGCGTCGACATCGAGCAGGTCCGGCGCGGCATCGGGTCGGATCCGCGCATCGGCTACCATTTCATTTATCCGGGCGCGGGCTATGGCGGCTCGTGCTTTCCGAAGGATGTGCGCGCGCTGATCAACACGGCCCGCGCGGTCGGCCATGAACCGCATTTGCTGGCCTCGGTGGAAGCGGTCAACGCAAGCCAGCAGCAGGTGCTGTTCTCCAAGCTTTGCGCCGCCTTCGACGATGATCTGTCGGGTCGCACCGTCGCCGTGTGGGGCCTGGCCTTCAAGCCCGGCACGGACGACATGCGCGAAGCGCCGTCCCGCAAGCTGATCGAGGCGTTGTGGGACCGGGGGGCGAGCGTGCGCGCCTACGACCCGAAAGCGATGGACGAGGCGCGGCGCATCTACGGCGAGCGGCCGGACTTCGTCCTGTGCGAGAGCCCGGAGGCGGCGGTGGAAGGGGCCGACGCGCTGGTGATCTGCACGGAATGGAAGCAGTTCCGCGTCGTCGACTTCGGCTGGCTCAAGCAGACACTCGCCCGTCCCTTCGTCATCGACGGCCGCAATCTATACGATCCGGCGGAAGTGCAGAGGCACGGCCTCGTCTATTCCGCGATCGGCCGTGGCGTGGCGCTCGGGAAGGGGGCGTGACCGCTCCCGTCTCGCTGCGTTTCTGACGTAGCCGGCGCCGGCTCAGGCCTGCCACTGCCGCACGAGGTCGAGCGCCCCGGCATTCAGGGTTTGCGCTCGCTCGCTCGTGGCCGCCTCGGTGTAGCAGCGCATTTCGGGTGCGTTGCCGGACGGGCGCAGATGCACGATCTCGCCCGACGAGAGCGTCGCCCGCAAGCCGTCCGTGCGGTCGATCGTGGCGACCGTGCCAAGCGGCGACACGAAGCGCTTCAACGCCTCGTCGCCGGTGCCCAAATGCGCCATCAGCGCACGCGATCGCTCGACAGCGAAATCTTCCAGCCGGTCGCTGACGCAGACCGGCAAGGCCCAGTGTGCCGACAGCGCTGACAAGCTGAGGCCCTCGCGGCGCGCCGATTGCAGGACGGCAAGGATGGGAAGCAGGGCGTCGCGCGTCGGCAGCGCCGTGCCGCCGATGCCGTCATGGTCGAAGGAGGAACCCAGCAGGAAGCCGCCATTGGCTTCGAAGCCGGTGATCGTGCCGCCGCTGCCCGCTGCCGCCTGCATTGCCTCGATCACGAAGGGCGAGCCGACCCTGGTGCGCACCACGTCGAAGCCGAGGCCGGCATGGATGCCGGAGTTGGAGGTGACCGGGGTGACGACGACGGTGGCGCCAACCATGCGCGCCGTGATCAGCCCGATGATGTCGCCGCGCAACTGCGCGCCCGTCTCGTCGGCGATCAGCGGCCGGTCTCCATCGCCGTCGGTCGAGACGATGGCGTCGAGCCGGTGTGTCGCGGCCCATGCGCCGAAGGTGGCGATCGTCTCCTGCGGCACGGCTTCCGTGTCGACGGCGACGAAATGATTGGTGCGCCCGAGCGAAACGACGATCGCGCCGAGGGATTCGAGCATCTCGCGCAGGAAATCGCGCGCCACCGAACTGTGCTCGTAGACGCCGACCCGCATGCCGGAAAGCGCGCCCTCGGTGGTCATTGCCCGGCCGCGCCGCCAGTACCAGTCGAGGGCTTCCGCATGCCTGTCGGTGACCGCGCCGGCATGGGCGGCCGGTTTTTCGGCGGGCGCATCCGCCTCGACCCAGGCGGTGATGGCAGCCTCGTCAGCCTTGCCGATTTCGCCGTCGGCCAGGAAGAACTTGATGCCGTTGCGGTCTGCCGGGATGTGGGAGCCGGTCACCATCAGGGCCGCCGATCGGTGGGCCAGGGCGAAGCCGGCGAGTGCTGGGGTCGGCAACTCACCGCAATCGACGACGTTGAGGCTGTCAGCCGTCAGCGCATCGGCGCACAGCGCGGCGATCCGCGGGCTGCTGTCGCGTAGATCGCGTCCGACAAAGACGCTATCGCCCGGCCGGGCGGTGCGCGTTTCGAACAGCCGCGCGGCGAAGGCCCGGGTGTAAAGCGCCGTTTGCGGGCCCAGAAGATCCGTCGCCAGCCCGCGCAGGCCGCTCGTGCCGAATTTCATTCAGCAGCCTTTCGATTCGTTGCCCTGCCCGCCGGCAGTCGTCCTTGGCATGGCCTTCACGTCGCGTTGCGGCGTGACAGCGCCTCTTCCCATCGTAGCGCGTCGGCCACGATCAGGTCCAGTTCGGCGCGGGCCGGCACCCAACCCAGTTCGCGCTGCGCCAGTTGCGAATTGGCGACGATGGACGGCGGGTCGCCCGCCCGCCGCCCGCCCATCCTGACGTTGAGGTCCGCGCCATGCACGCGGCGCACGCTGTCGATGACCTCGAGCACCGAATAGCCGTGGCCGTAGCCGCAGTTCGCAACCAGGCTGGAGCCGCCGGCGCGCAGCCGCTCGAGCGCCAGGCGATGGGCGGCGGCCAGGTCGCTGACATGGATGTAGTCGCGCACGCAGGTGCCGTCCGGCGTCGGGTAGTCGGTGCCGAAGACCTCCAGTTGCGCCCGCTTGCCGAGCGCTGTCTCGCAGGCGACCTTGATGAGATGCGTCGCGCCCTTGGTCGACTGGCCGGTGCGCCCCTTCGGATCGGCGCCGGCGACGTTGAAATAGCGCAGCGCCGTATAATGGAAATCCGGATTGGCGGCGCCGGCGTCCTGCAGCATCCATTCGGTCATCAGCTTCGAGCGGCCATAGGGCGATTCCGGCGTGAGCGGCGCCTGTTCGCGCACCGGCTCGATGCCGGCTCCGCCATAGACCGCCGCGGTCGAGGAAAAGATGAAGTTGCGCACCCCGAGCCGGATCGCGGTTTCGATCAGGGTCCGGCTCTTGCAGGTATTGTTCTCGTAGTAGCCGAGCGGATCGGCGACCGATTCGGGAACCACGATCGACCCGGCGAAATGGATGATCGAATCGACCTTGTGCTCCCGGATGGTGGATTCGAGCAGCGGGCGGTCGGCGATGTCGCCGACGACGAGGCGCGCTTCGGGCGCCACCGCCCAGTCGAAGCCCGTCGACAGCCTGTCGACGACCACGACCTCTTCCCCTGCGTCGCACAACTCCCATACCATATGGCTGCCGATGTAACCGGCGCCACCCGTGACGAGTACGCTCATGGGAGACCCTTCCTGCTGATGTTGGCCCTGTTTGCTTGAGATTTGGGCCCAAAACAAGACACGCTGTGACGGGCGAGGGCGATGCAGCCGTCCGAAATGCGGCTTCCGCAAGCGCTGAAAACCATGGCGATGGTCGGGGATTGGCTGGGGCCAGGATTCCCAACCAGTGTAGATACAACGAATCCAGCTTCCGGAAACGGCGAGCTTCGACCGGATTTGACGCTCTGTGTGCGAGCTATGTGCCTTGGGCGCCGGGAAAGTCACCCGCTATGACAAGCCTGCCCGAAATTATCATCGCAGCCACCCAATTCGCTGCAATAATTTAGTTGGGCCGGATTCGCCCTGATGCGCCCGATAGGCCTGGGCCTGTCGGGCAAGTGTCGGCGCTTATCGACGACAGTCATTTCGTGCGCGACGCGGTGAACGACCGCATCCGTTCAGCCTTCGGCGACCTGTCGGCGCCAGAGGATCGGATGGGTAGAATTTCCAAACGATCTCTTAGAACTCGATCCCCTGCTGCGCCTTTACGCCCGCAGCGAAATGGTGCTTGACCAGCGTCATCTCGGTGACGAGATCGGCGGCGTCCGTCAGTTGGGCCTTTGCGTTGCGGCCGGTAACGACGACGTGCAGGTCCGGACGCCGGTCGGAAAGCGCTGACACCACGGCATCGATGTCGAGATAATCATAGCGCAACGCGATGTTGAGTTCGTCGAGAACGACGAGCGCGATCGTCGGATCGGCCATCAGCTCAAGCGCTTTTTCCCAGGCGCGTCCGGCGGCGAGGATGTCGCGCGCCTTGTCCTGCGTCTCCCAGGTGAAGCCTTCGCCCATGCTGTGCCATTCGACCAGATCGCTGAAGCGGGCGAGCGCATCCTTCTCGCCGGTATGCCAGGCTCCTTTGATGAACTGGACGATACCCACCCGGCGGCCGTACCCCAGCATGCGCACCGCCAAGCCGAAGGCGGCGGTCGATTTGCCCTTTCCAGGCCCGGTATTGACGATCAGGAGCCCTTTCTCGACGGTCTTGTCGCGCAGCTTGGCCTGCTGATGCGCCTTGCGCTTCTCCATCTTGGCCTTGTGGCGCTCCGCTTCCGCCTGTTCCGTCATGTCGCTTCACCTCCATTGCCAGCCCGTCGGCGACACATATCGGGTAAGTGGAGGAAATGGAAATCGGTCGCGTTGACACGCTTGCCGGGAATGCCCTAAATGACCGCGACGGCCCTTCGGAAACGAAGGCTAAGAGGGAATGCGGTAGGCCTGTCAGGCAGAACCGCAGCTGTGCCCGCAACTGTGTTCGGGGAGTCCCCGCCATGCGCCACTGGGTGGAACCCGGGAAGGCGGCGAGGGACGACGATCCGTAAGCCAGGAGACCTTCCGTCGAAACGATCGTTCCAATGGCCCGGCGGGTGACCGGGCAAGGAGTTCGGGTTGACGCAGTATCCAGGCGATCCAAGCGATCCCGCCCTTTCGGCCGAAACGCCGGAAGGAGAGGCCGCGTCCGTCACCATCATCGTCTGCGACAGCTGCCGTCCCAGCCATGAGGCGCCCGCGACGCCCCGGCCGGGCGCGCTGCTGGCGCGCGCGACGGCGAGCGTTCCGCGGTCGGCCGGCATTGCTGTCAAGCAGGTGACCTGTCTCGGCAACTGCGAGCGCGCCTTGAGTGCCGCGCTCGTGCGCGAAGGGGCGTGGAGCTACGTTTTCGGCGGGCTGGACATCTCCGCCGCCGCCGACCTCGTCGCCGGAGCGGAACTGTTCAGGAATTCCACCGATGGCCGGCTGCCGTATCCGGGCCGTCCGCAAGCGCTGAAAGGCGCTCTGGTGGCGCGTATCCCCCCTCTCGAACTGGCCAAGGAAATCCCATGACGCAGACCTTCGAACGCGTTCCCTGCACGGTCGTCACCGGCTTTCTGGGCGCCGGCAAGACGACGCTGATCCGCAACCTCCTGGAGCAATCGGCCGGCCGGCGCATTGCCATCATCGTCAATGAATTCGGCGATGTCGGCATCGACGGCGAGATCCTGAAAAGCTGCGGCATCGAGAATTGTAGCGAAGAGGACGTCGTCGAGCTTTCGAACGGCTGCATCTGCTGCACGGTGGCGGACGATTTCGTGCCCGCGCTCGACAAGGTGCTGTCGCGAGCGCCGAAGGTCGATCATATCCTGATCGAGACTTCCGGGCTGGCCCTGCCGAAGCCGCTCGTGCAGGCGTTCCAGTGGCCGGGCGTGAAGAGCCGCGTCACCGTGGACGGCATCGTCGCCGTGGTCGACGGCCCCGCCCTTGCCGCCGGCGAGGTCACCGGCGATCGTGAAGCCCTGCTGCGCCAGCGGTCGGCCGACACGTCGATCGACCACGACGATCCGGTCGAGGAAGTGTTCGAGGACCAGATCGCCTGTGCCGATCTCGTCGTGCTTTCCAAGAGCGACCTGCTCGACGACGACGCGCGCGAGCGGGCTGCCGCCGTGGTCGACAGGCACCTGCCGCGGGCCGTGAAGGTCGTGCCGGTGTCGAACGGCAGGATCGACGCGCAGGCCGTGCTCGGCCTCGGCCTTGCCGTCGAGGACGACATCGAGAACCGCAGGACGCACCACGACGCGGAAGAGGACCACGACCATGACGAGTTCGACACCTTCGTGGTCGAACTGCCGGCGGTGGCCGACCCGAACGCGCTGGCCCGCAAGGTAGCCGCCGCCGCCGAAGCGCAGAATGTCCTGCGGCTGAAAGGGTTCGCCCATGTCGAGGGCAAGCCGATGCGACTTCTGGTCCAGGCGGTTGGGCCGCGCGTGGCGCACCATTACGACCGCGCCTGGGGGCCGGACGAAGACAAGGCCACCCGCCTCGTCGTCATCGGCCTGAAGGGCATCGACAGGGCGGCGATCGAGAAGATCCTCGCCGGCTGAAGCCATGCACCTGCTCGCCACCACCACGGCATCGCTCGAAAGTCTGGCCGAGCCGGTCGACCTGGCGCAGGCGCCCGCGGAAATGGTCGCGCTGTCCTTTTCCGACAGCGACCTCGCCGCTCTCGCGGCCGCCTGGGACGCCGGGCAGGCGGCGCTGCCGTCGCTGCGGCTTGCCGCGCTTCGCGACCTGCGCCATCCGATGTCGGTCGACCTGTGGCTGGAAAAGACGGCCGCCCACGCGAAAGTGGTGCTGGTGCGGCTGCTCGGCGGCTACGACTGGTGGGCCTACGGCTGCGAGCGGCTCGCCGCGATGGCGCGGGAAAAAGGCATCATGTTGGCGCTTTTGCCCGGCGAATCGAGGCAGCGCGACGAACGCCTGATGGCGCTGTCCACCGTTTCCGGTGCTGACCATGACGCGTTGCTCCGCTTCTTTCACGCCGGCGGACCGGAAAACATGGCCGGCGCTCTCGCCCTGCTGGCGCGGCTTGCCGGCGGCGAAAAAGCCCCCGCCCGCGCTGCCACGGCCGTCGCGCAAGCCGGCTTTTACGCGCCGGGGCAGGGGATCGTGCCGCTCGGCCATTTCTCCGCGCCGGCCGCAGCCGGCCGGCCGGTGGTGCCGATCATCTTCTACCGCTCGATGCTGCTTGCCGCCGACATCGCGCCCATCGACGCCTTATCGAACGCGCTTTCGGCCTGCGGCATCCTGGCCGTGCCGGTGTTCGTCGCCAGCCTGCGCGATGCGGAGGCCCGCTCCCTGCTCGATGAAACGGTGAAGGCGCTGTCGCCCCGCCTCCTGATAACCACGACCGCCTTCGCCGTCGGCGCCGAGCCGGGGAGGGAGACGCTGTTCGACGAACTGGGGCTTCCCGTCTTGCAGGCGGCGATCGCAACGACGCGGCGCGAGGCATGGCAGGGCGGTGAGCGTGGGCTGGTTCCCGCCGACCTTGCCATGCACATCGTCCTTCCCGAGCTCGACGGGCGCATTGCGGCAGGCGCGATCTCGTTCAAGCGGCTGGCCGAGCCGGATGCCCCGCTCGGCGTGCGCTTGCAGGTCAACGCCGCCGAGCCGGATCGCATCGAGGCGGTTGCCGGGCGTGTCGCGGCATGGCTGGAATTGCAGGCGACGCCGAAGGCCGAACGGCGCATCGCCATCATCGTCCCGGATTATCCGGCGGCGACCGGACGGGCCGGCTATGCGGTCGGGCTCGACGTGCCGCAGAGCGTGATCGGGATGCTGCGCGACCTCGAAAGCGAGGGCTATACGGTCGATGACGTTCCCGAGGCGGTGCGCGACCTGATGCGCCTGCTGGCAAGACCGCGTCCGGCCATGGCGCTTGCCGCCTATCTTCGCCTGAAGGATGGCCTTCCTGCCGAGGCGATGCGCGTCGTCGGAAACGCTTGGGGAGAGGCCGCCACGGAAACCGTGGACGAGGTCTTCGCGTTCCGCTATGCGCGCTTCGGCAATGTCACTGTCTGCTTCGCGCCCGATCGCGGGCGCGCCGGCGAGCGCCGCGCCGAATATCACGACCCGTCGCTGCCGCCGCGTCATTCCCTGGTCGCCTTCGGCCTGTGGCTGCGCGAGGAACTCGGCTGCCATGCCCTCGTGCATGTCGGCGCGCACGGCACGCTGGAATGGCTGCCGGGCAAGACGGCGGCGCTCAGCCGCACCTGTTTCCCGGAAATCGTGGCGGGGCTGCTGCCGGTCGTCTATCCCTTCATCGTCAGCAATCCCGGCGAGGCGGCGCAGGCGAAGCGGCGCATCGCGGCGGTGACGCTCGGCCACCTGCCGCCGCCGCTCGCAGAAGCCGGGCTGACATCCGAACAGCAGGAACTCGAACGGCTGGTCGACGAGTATGCCCAAGCCGACGGCCTCGACCGCCGCCGCCGCGACCGGCTGGCGAGCCTGATCGTGGAGACGGCGGTAAAGTCTGGGCTGGCCGGGGAAGCCGGCGTCGATCCTGAAACGCCCGAGGATGCGCTGCTCAGGATCGACGCGTGGCTGTGCGACCTGAAGGATTTCGCGGTCAAGGACGGGCTGCATGTCTATGGCCGCATCGCAGTCGGCGACACCGATTTGATGCGCGAAAAAAGCGCGGAAAGCGAGCGGCAGGCGCTTCTCGCCGCGCTCGACGGCGGCCGGGTTCCGCCGGGGCCTTCCGGCTCGCCTTCGCGCGGCCGCAGCGACATGCTTCCGACGGGACGCAACCTGTTTACCGTCGATCCGCGCACCATGCCGACGCCGACCGCCGTGGCGTTGGCGGGCAAGGCGGCCGACGAGATCGTGCGCGCCTTCCTCCAGGAACATGGCGATTATCCGCGCGCGCTGGTCATGGATTTGTGGGGGAGCGCCAGCCTGCGCACTGGCGGCGAGGAGATCGCGCAGGGGCTGGCGCTGATGGGCTGCCGGCCGCAATGGGACCCCGCAACCGGCCGCGTCACCGGCATCGAGGTGCTGCCGCCCGCCGTCATCGGGCGGCCGCGCGTAGACGTGACATGGCGGATATCGGGACTTTTCCGGGACATGTTCCCGGTCCAGATCGCGCTCATCGACGCCGCCGTCGCGGCGATCGCCGAACGTGGCGAGGAAGGCGGCGACAATCCGCTGGCGGCGGCGAGCCGCGCGTCCGGCATACGTCCCGCCCGCATCTTCGGCTCGGCGCCCGGCACCTATGGAGCGGGCATCGAGGACCAGTTGGCACGCGGCGACTGGACAAGTCGCGAAGAGCTCGGCCGCACCTATCTGTCGGCGGCCTCCCATGTTTTCGGCGGCGCCGACGGCGAAGGGACCGAGCGGGCTGGCGCGTTCGCCAAGCGGGTCGCGGAAGCCGACCTGCTCGTCCACGTTGGCGACGATCCCGGCCGCGACATTCTCGAAGGTTCGGCCGACGTCGCCTTCGCCGGCGGTTTTTCGGCGGCGGTCGCAGCCCTTGGCGGGAAAGCCGACGTGGTGATGCTCGACACGACCGTTCCGGGCCGCCCGCGCGCCCGCTCGCTGGCGGTGGCGGTGACGCGCACCGTGCGGGCGCGGGCGCTCAACCGCCGCTTCATCGCCGGGCAGATGCGGCACGGGCCGCGCGGCGCGGCCGAATTCGCCGAGACGGTGGACCGGCTGGTCGGCTTCGCCGAGACCACGGCCGCCATCCCGGAAAACCTCATCGAGGCCGTGTACGACGCCTATCTCGGCGATCCGCAGGTCCGGGCCTTTCTGCTGCATGAAAACCCGGCTGCCGCGCGCGCCATCGCCGAACGCTTCGCGTCGGCGCGCAGGCGTGCCCTGTGGCATCCCATGCGCAATTCGATCGACGACGACCTCGCCGCGCTGATTGCCGAGGCGCTCGAACGGGAGGCCGCATGACGAGCACGCTGCGCCGTGGCGCATGCCCGTCCCTGTCGGCCCCGATGGCGACCGGGGACGGATTGCTGGCACGCCTCAACCCGCGCGGCGGCGCGTTGTCGCCGCGGCAACTGGCGGGCGTGGCGCAGGCGGCCTTGCGGCACGGCAACGGCCTTGTCGAGATCACGGCGCGCGGCAGCCTGCAAATACGTGGATTGCGCGCCGAAACCGTCGAGCCGTTCACGGATGCGGTCGCCGCGCTGGCCATTGTCTCCGACGAAGGCGTCGAGGTACGCAGCGGCGCTCTTGCCGGGTGCGACGTATCCGAAATCGCCGATCCGCTGCCGCTCGCGGCGGCGATCCGTTCGGGCATATCGGTCCGTGGCCTGGCTGGCAGGCTCGCGCCCAAGGTATCCGTCGCGGTGGACGGCGGCGGGAAGCTCGGCCTTGGCGCGCTGAGCGCCGATCTGCGGCTAGAGGCGCTCGCCGGCGACGACCCGGCGCGGTGGCGGCTCAGCGTTGCCGGCAGGAACGGGAGCAGGCGTGGCGTGCTCGATCGTGCCCCGGCGGAAAAGGCCGTCGAGCGCTGCCTCGATTGCCTCGCCGTGCTTGCCGCGAGCGGACCGGCGAGCCGGGCGCGCGATCTGCCATGGCCGGCTCTTGCGCAAGCAGGTGACGGTTGGGCCGGCGACGGCCGGCAGGAAAGTGAACTGCCGTCGACAACGTCTAACCCGGTGATGCCTGTCGGTGAATTTCTTCTGCGCGACGGTTCTGTCGCGCGCGGATTGGCGCTGCCCTTCGGCCAGATCGGCGCGCGCGAACTTGCCGCCTTTGCCGGGCAGCTCGACCCCGATCTCGACCTGCGTCTTGCGCCGGGCAGGGGGCTTCTTGTCCTCGGCCTTGCTCCGGGCGACGGCGGACGCCTTGCGGACATGGCGCGGAACCACGGATTGGTGACGCAGGCCGATGACCCGCGCCTGCGCATCGCTGCCTGCGCCGGTGCGCCGGTCTGCGCCTCCGCCTATCTGCCGACCCGGGAAATCGCGGCCGCCATCGTCTCGCAGGAACCCGGGCTTCTTGCCGACGGGACGACGCTTCACCTTTCCGGCTGCGCCAAGAATTGCGCCAAGCCGGCCGGCCCGTCGCTCGACCTGGTCGGATCGCCATCCGGCTGGACCTTGGAGGAACACGATATGCGCGCGGACAATGAGCGGTTGCAGGCCCTGATGCGGATCGCGGCCCGGTTCGGTTCCCAAAAGAGGCCATCAGCATGAGCGATACGGACTATATCCGCGACGGTTCGGCGATCTATGAAAAATCCTTCGCCATCATCCGCGCCGAGGCGGACCTGTCGCGTTTCGATACTGACGAGGCCGAGGTCGCTGTCCGTATGATCCATGCCTGCGGCATGGTCGAGGCCGCCGCGCATTTCGAGTTCTCGCCGGGCTTCGTCGGGATCGCCCGCGCGGCGCTCCATGCCGGTGCGCCGATCCTGTGCGATGCCGAGATGGTGGCGCATGGCGTCACCCGCGCGCGCCTGCCGGCGGGCAACGAGGTGGTCTGCACGCTGCGCGACCCGCGCGTGGCCGCGCTTGCCGCAGAGGTCGGCAACACGCGCTCGGCGGCGGCGCTGGAGCTATGGCGCGACAGGATGGAGGGGGCGCTGGTCGCGATCGGCAACGCGCCGACGGCGCTGTTCTACCTGATCGACATGCTGCGGGCGCGCGCGCCCAGACCGGCGGCGGTCATCGGCATGCCGGTCGGCTTCGTCGGGGCCGCCGAATCCAAACAGGCGCTGGCCGAAAGCGGGCTTGGCATTCCCTACGCCGTCGTGCGCGGCCGGCTGGGCGGCAGCGCCATGACGGCCGCCGCGGTCAACGCGCTGTCGAGGGCAGGGCTATGACGGGTCGGGCTGTAACCGGGCGGCTGATCGGGGTCGGAACCGGCCCCGGCGACCCGGAACTGCTGACGCTGAAGGCGGTGCGCGCGCTTGAAGAGGCCGACGTCGTCGCCCACTTCGCCAAGCGCGACGCCAACGGCAACGCGCGCGCCATCGTCGCCGGTCATATGAGGCCGGGCGTGCTCGAACTGCCGCTGCGCTATCCCGTCACGACCGAGATCGACAAGGACGACGACGCCTACAAGGCGCAGATCCTCGCCTTCTACGAGGGCGCGGCCGCCGGCGTCGCCGCGCATCTGCAAGCCGGCCGCACCGTGGCTGTGCTGTCGGAGGGCGACCCGTTGTTCTACGGCTCCTACATGCACCTGCATGTGCGTCTCGCCCATCGCTTCCCGACCGAGGTGATCCCCGGGGTCACCGCCATGTCCGGCTGCTGGTCGCAGACGGGCGAGCCGATCGTGCAGGGCGACGACGTGCTGACGGTGCTGCCCGGCACCATGCCGGAGGCGGAACTGATGCGGCGGCTACAAGACACCGACGCCGCCGTCATCATGAAGGTTGGCCGCAACCTGCCGAAGATACGCCGGGCGCTGTCGGCCACCGGCAAGCTCGATCGCGCCGTCTATGTCGAGCGCGGCACCATGGCCAACACCGCCATGGCGCGTCTCGCCGAAAAGGCCGGCGACAAAGCGCCCTATTTTTCCATCGTGCTGGTCGCGGGCTGGCTCGGCCGGCCGGGTTCCGCCTCGGCGTCGGGAGCGGTGCTGTGAGCGGCCGGCTGACCGTCATCGGCCTTGGCCCCGGCAGCGCCACGCAGGTGACGCCGGAGGCGAGCGCCGCCGTTGCCGAGGCCGGCTTCTTCTACGGCTACAAGCCCTATCTCGACCGGCTCGACCTGCGCGCGGACCAGACCCGCATCGCCTCCGACAACCGCGAGGAACTCGCGCGCGCGGCAGCGGCGCTGGAAAAGGCGGCCGGAGGCCACGCCGTCGCCGTCGTCTCCGGCGGCGATCCGGGCGTCTTCGCCATGGCCGCAGCCGTGTGCGAGGCCATGGAGGCGGGGCCGCAGCGATGGCGCGACATCGGGTTCACGGTGGTTCCCGGCGTCACCGCCATGCTGGCTGTCGCCGCTCGCGCCGGCGCGCCGCTAGGCCACGACTTCTGCGCCATCTCGCTGTCGGATAATCTGAAACCGTGGGCGGTGATCGAGCGCCGCCTGAAGGCGGCGGCCGAAGCGGGCTTCGTGATTGCGCTTTACAACCCGGTCAGCCGCGCACGGCCGAAGCAACTCGACACGGCGTTCGACATCCTGCGCGGCGTGCTGCCGGCGGCCACCCCGGTGATTTTCGGCCGCGCCGCCGGGCGGCCCGACGAGCGCATCGATATCCGCCGATTGGCCGAGGCCGGGGCGGGCATGGCCGACATGGCGACCTGCGTCATCGTCGGCTCCACCGAAACGCGCACGATCGACCGCAACGGTCGCCCGCCGCTCGTCTATTCGCCGCGCTCCTGGGGGAGGCCCGCCCAGTGAAGGATTTTCGCCACGGCCTCGTCCACCGTCGCTGCATCGGCTGGCTTCTCATGAGGCCGGCGCACCATGACCACCGGCAGGGCGAGCGCGCGCGCGGCCGCGATCTTGGCGTAGGTCGCCGCGCCGCCGCTGTTCTTGGCGACGAGGATTTCGACGTTGTGGGCGGTCAGCAGCGCCCGCTCGTCGCCTTCGGCGAACGGGCCGCGGTCGAGAATGTAGCGCGCGCCGGGCAGCCGGTGCTCCGCTGCGACCGGGTCTACGCTGCGCACGATGTAGCGGTGTCGGGCAAAGGTGCGGAACGGTGCGAGTTCCTGCCGGCCGATGGCGAGGAATACCGTTTTCGGCTCGGTCCCGAGCAGGGCGGCGGCCTGCGCGACATCGGCGGCGTCGATCCAGCGATCGCCTTCGACGGGAAGCCACGGCGGCCGTTCGAGCCTGACCAGCGGAACGCCGGTCGCCCGGGCTGCCGCTTCGGCGTTCCCGGAAATATGCCGGGCGAAGGGATGGGTTGCGTCCACCATCATGTCGACGGCATTGGCGGCGAGCCAGTCCGCAAGCCCCTCGGTCCCGCCGAAGCCGCCCCGGCGCACCTCGCCAGCCTGCGGCAACGGCTGCTCCGTGCGTCCGGCCAGCGACAGCGTGATGCGCAGCCGGTTCGTTGCCGCAAGGCGCTGGGCCAGTTGGCGCGCCTCGCCCGTGCCGCCGAGGATCAGGATATGCGGGATTATCGTCATGCCGTCTAGTAAGGGCGAGGATGCCGTCGCCGCAACCGCTAAGTGGCTGGCGATCGTCGGCATCGGCGAGGATGGGCTTGCGGGGATCGGCGCATCCGCGCGCGCTGCCATCGAGGCGGCCGGGGTGGTCTTCGGCGGCCGTCGCCATCTGGCGCTGGCGGCGGACGCCATCAGGGGCGAGGCGCGGCCCTGGCCGATGCCGTTCGACGCGGCGATGAGCGAAGTCGTTGCCCTGCGCGGCCGCAAGGTCTGCGTGCTGGCCTCCGGCGATCCTTTCTGCCACGGCGTCGGCGCGACGCTTGCCCGCCATGTCTCCGCGTCGGAGTTCGACGTTTATCCGGCTCCGTCAGCGTTCAGCCTGGCTGCCGCGCGGCTCGGCTGGCCCTTGCAGGCCGTAGAGACGGTTTCGCTGCATGGCCGCCCGCTGTCCCTGCTCAGGCCGCTGCTTGGCGACGGCGCGCGTATTCTGGCGCTGACATCGGATGGCGCTTCGCCAGCGTCAGTCGCCGCTTTCCTGACGCAGCATGGTTTCGGCAGTTCGCGCTTCCATATCCTCGAAGCGCTGGGCGGCGCGCGCGAGGCGATCGGGGTATTCAGCACCGGAGAAGTGGGAGGCAGGGCCTTCGACGACCTCAACGTCGTTGCGATCGAAGTGAAGGGATCGGCCGCCGCCGCGGTCGTTCCGCTGGCCGGCGCGCTCGACGACGATCTGTTCGAGCACGACGGCCAGATCACCAAGCGGGAAATCCGTGCTCTGACGCTGTCGTCGCTTTCGCCGCGCCGGGGCGAGCGGCTGTGGGACATCGGCGCGGGGTCGGGGTCGGTTTCGATCTCATGGATGCTGGCGCATCCTTCGCTGAGCGCGATCGCGATCGAAAAGGACGGTGAGCGTGCGGCGCGGATTGCGCGCAACGCGGCAAACCTCGGCGTTCCGGGCCTGACGGTGGTGGAGGGGGCGGCGCCGGATGCTCTGGCGGGGCTGGCCGCTCCCGATGCGATCTTCATCGGCGGCGGCGGTTCGCGCCCCGGCGTGGTCGAGCGGGCCATGGCGGCGCTGTCGCCGCGCGGCCGGCTGGTCGCCAACGCGGTGACGCTGGAGATGGAGGCCGTGCTGCTCGATCACCATGCCCGCCTCGGCGGCGACCTGACCCGCGTCGACGTGGCGCGCGCCGGACCTGTCGGCGGCATGACCGGCTGGCGCCCGGCGATGCCGGTGGTGCAATGGCGATGGAGCAAGCCGTGATGGTCGCCGGAATAGGGTGCCGCAAAGGCTGCGATGCCGCCGATATCGTCGCGGTCGTCGATGCGGCGCTGTCGAGCCATGGTCTGGTTCGGGCCGAGCTGTCGGCAATCGCCGTGCCTGCGGGCAGGGCCGCCATGCCGGCCGTCGGGGAAGCGGCGAGGCGGCTGGGCCTGCCCCTGCTGACGCCCGATAGAGCCGCCTTGGACAACGTGACTTCGAGACTCCTGACATATTCGATCCATTCCATGCGGGCGACGGGCCTTGGGTCCGCCTGCGAGGCCGCGGCGCTGGCGGCGGCCGGCGATGGATCACGCCTGCTCGGGCCGCGCCTCGTTGAAGGCCCGGCCACCTGCGCAATCGCGATTGGAGACGGACGATGACGGTTCATTTCATTGGTGCGGGGCCGGGCGCCGCGGACCTCATCACTGTCAGGGGACGCGACATTCTCGCTCGCTGCCCTGTCTGTCTTTACGCCGGGTCGATCGTGCCGGCCGCGTTGCTCGACCACTGCCCGCCGGGCGCGCGCAAGGTCGATACCGCGCCCCTGTCGCTGGACGAGATCGAGGCCGAATATGTCGCGGCCCATGCGGCTGGCCATGAAGTCGCCCGCCTGCATTCCGGCGACCTGTCGATATGGAGCGCGATGGCCGAGCAGATACGCCGGCTGGAAAGGCATGGCATTCCTTACACGCTTACCCCTGGCGTGCCCGCTTTTGCCGCCGCCGCGGCGGCGCTCGGGCGCGAGCTCACCATTCCGGAGGTGGCGCAAAGTCTGGTGCTGACCCGCGTTTCGGGCCGTGCCTCGGCCATGCCGGAGGGCGAGAGCCTGCAGAATTTCGGCCAGACGGGGGCGACGCTCGCCGTCCATCTCGCCATCCATGCGCTCGACCGGGTCGTTGAGGAACTGACGTCGCTCTATGGGGGAGGCTGTCCGGTGGCGATCGTCGCCCGGGCGACATGGCCGAACGAGCGTGTCGTTACCGGCACGCTGGGCACGATCCAGGCGCAGGTGGCCGACGACCCCATCGACCGCACGGCCATCATTTTCGTCGGGCATGGCCTTGGCGCTGCCGGATTCCGCGAGAGCGCGCTCTACGATGCCGCCTATCAACGCCGCTTCAGGGGGCGGGAATGAGCCTGACCGGAATCGCCGCGAAGCTCGTTGCGCATAAGCCGCGCCTTGAAGCCGGCCATGTCTGGCTGGCTGGCGCCGGGCCGGGCGATCCTGGCTTGCTGACGCTGGAGGTGCTGTCGGCGCTGACGCAGGCCGATGCGCTGGTGCACGACGCGCTGGTGTCGGACGAGATCGTGGCCGTTGCCGAGCAGGCGGAGAAATTCTTCGTCGGCAAGCGCGGCGGTCGCCTGTCCATCCCGCAAAGCGACATCAACGCCCTGCTGGTCAGGCTGGCCAGGGAAGGGCGCAAGGTGGTGCGGCTGAAGGGCGGGCACCCCACCGTGTTCGCGCGCGGCGGCGAGGAAGCCCTGGCACTGGTCGCGCATGATATCCCCTACCGCATCCTGCCGGGCGTCACCTCGGCCTTCGGCGGGCTCGCCTCGGCCGGCATCCCGGTGACCATGCGTGGCGTCAACGGTGCGCTGGTGCTGGCGACCGGGTTCGCGGCGGTGTCGGACGACCGGCCGGACTGGAAAGCGCTCGCCCGCACCGGTCACCCGATCGTCGTCTATATGGGCCTGACCCGCCTGGCCGAGACGGTGGCGGATCTGCGCGCCGGCGGCCTGCCCGACGACACGCCCTGCGCCATGATCGAGAACGCCACCCTGCCGCAGGAGCGCACCGTCGTCGCCACGCTCGGCACGTTGCTGGAGGTGGGCGCGCGTGAAAACGTTGCCTCGCCGGCGCTCGTCGTGGTCGGCAGGATCGTCGCCCTGCGGGAACAGATGAAGGGGAAGATATGAGCGCGCGGGGTTTCATCGTCGGCGCGGCCCGTTCCGGTTCGGGCAAGACCAGCGTGGCGATCGGCCTGATGCGGGCGTTCCGCCGTCGCGGCATTGCGGTCGCGGGGGCGAAGTCCGGCCCCGACTACATCGATCCGGCGTTTCATGCCGCCGCCACCGGCCGGCCGGGCGTCAACCTCGACAGCTGGGCGATGCCGCCGCGTCTTCTCGACCGGCTGATGGCCTCTCAGGCGGCGGACGCGGAACTCGTCGTAGTCGAAAGCGCCATGGGCCTGTTCGACGGCGTGCGCCGCGACGAGGGCCGCCATGGCTCGGCCGCCGATCTGGCGCGGCGCTACCGGCTTCCGGTGCTGCTGGTGCTTGACATTTCCGGCCAGTCGCAGACCGCCGCCGCCATCGCCCACGGCTTCGCCAGCTTCGACCCGCTGGTGCGGATTTCGGGCGTCGTGCTCAATCAGGCGGCGAGCGAGCGGCACGAGGCGCAGGCGCGCGCCGCCATCGAGGAGCGCGGCATCGCCGTCGTCGGCGCGATCCGCCGCAATTCGGACATGGCGCTCCCCGAACGCCATCTCGGGCTCGTGCAGGCGCGCGAGCATGCCGCGCTGGAGAGTTTCATCGACCGGCTGGCCGATGTCATGCAGGCCTCGATCGACCTCGACGCCGTGCTTTCCGAGGCCACCGTTCCGGCGGAAGGGCAAGGCAGCGCCGACGCCATGATCGCGCCGCCGGGCCAGCGCATTGCGATTGCCGACGACGCCGCTTTCGCCTTCCTCTATCCGCATGTCGTGTGCCACTGGCGCGAGGCGGGAGCCGAACTGGTGCCGTTTTCGCCGCTGGCCGACCAGGGGCCGGATCCTGCCTGCGATGTCTGCTGGCTGCCCGGCGGCTATCCGGAACTTCATGCCGGCGTGCTCGCCAACGCCGGCGGGTTCCACCGCGAACTGGCGCGCTTTGCCGAGACCCGGCCGGTGCACGGCGAATGCGGCGGCTATATGGTCCTGGGCGAGGCGCTGGAGGACGGCGAGGGCGTGACCCACCGGATGGCCGGGCTGCTCGGCCATGTGACCAGTTTCGCAAAGCGGAAGATGAATCTCGGTTATCGTGAGGCGCGCCTGCGCTGCGACTGCGTGCTCGGGCGGGCAGGGGATGCGGTGCGCGGCCACGAGTTTCATTATTCACGCGTTGTGGAAGCAGGTGGCGATACGCCGCTGGCAGCGCTGGAAGACGCCGTGGGCAACGATCTCGGCCTTACGGGAAGCCGGCGCGGCAACGTGACCGGCGCATTCTTCCACGCCATCGCGCGCGGGTAACGCCATGAACGGGAAGGACGGCATGCTGAAGCTTCTCGTCATCGGCATCGGCGCCGGCAACCCCGAGCACATGACCGTACAGGCGATCGGCGCCCTTAACCGCGCCGATGTGGTGTTTTTGCCGCGCAAGGGGGAGAGCAAGGCCGATCTGGCCGAATTGCGGCGGGAAATCTGCCGGCGCTTCCTCACCAGCGAGAAGACGAGGATCGTCGAATTCGACCTGCCGGCGCGGGACGCGGGCGGCGCCTACCTCGCCTCGGTGGACGAGTGGCACGCGGCCATCGCCGACGCCTATGCCCGGCTCATCGCCGACGAACTGGGCGGCAGGGGCAGCGCGGCCTTTCTGGTATGGGGCGACCCCTCGCTTTACGACAGCACGCTGCGCATCCTTGCGCGGCTGCGCAGCGCCCACGGCATCGGGTTCGGCATAGAGGTGGTGCCCGGCATCACCAGCGTCCAGGCGCTGACGGCAAGCCATGCGATGCCGCTCAACCGGCTGGCCGGCCCGGTTCTGTTCACCACCGGCCGCAGGCTGGAGGAGGATCTGGCCGGCAAGCCCGATACCATCGTGGTGATGCTCGACGGGCAACTGGCCTTCGAGGCGCTTCCGGCCGACGAGTACGACATCTTCTGGGGAGCTTACCTCGGCATGGAGCAGGAAATGATCGTGGCGGGGGGGCTGGCTTCTGCCTCAGGGGAGATCGCGGCAAAACGGGCGGCAGGCCGCGCCGAAAACGGCTGGATCATGGACGTTTATATTCTCAGGCGGAAGGCGGCCGCTGCCTGACCGGTCGCGCCATCGCGAAAAAGCCGCCGGCCACGACACAGCCGAGGGCGCCGAGAGCGGCGAGGCTCGGCGGATGGGAGAACGCGCCCGGCCAGTGCGGATAGACGACGCTGCCCGTATGGTACGCCTCGTCGCTGAACTGGCACAGGACCAGCGACGCCCGGTTGCGGACCATGTCGGCATCGATGCGGGAAGCCAGCGCGTCGACGCGCGGATGCGGCCCCGCCATGGCCTGCATGCGCATCAGCACCGACCGCGTCGCCGCGAGATAGGCGTGCGCGCACTCGTTGAACGGGCTCGCCTCGTCGGAGATGGACCCGGGGGCGAGGCCCCACAGGCAGACGCTGAACTGGATGCTGGCGTAGTTCATGACGCGCCGGAACGGCTCGTCGGTGTCGGTGCGCGACGCCGCAAGGTTCATGATCTGTCCGCGATAGCGGGCAAGCACGGCCATCTGGCCGTGCGTGAGGCTTTCGATGCGGATGCCCTCGGCGGGGCCGGCGGGGCGAAATCCATGCGCGTTGGCCGCCGGCATGAAAGCCAACAGGGCGATCAGGGCCGGAACCGCGGCGGCGAGGCGCCGCAACGGCAACCGGCGCCCATGGTCGCTGACGGGCGCCGGGAGCAATCTACGGTCGGCGGAGAGGCTCAGCGGTGCGACCCGGCAAGCCTCAGGCCGGACGAACCGCCCACCTGCCTCTCGGCGAAGGCGCCGAAGGCAAGGCCGATCACCGTCCACAGGATGACGTGGATGCCGATCGAGCTCAAGCGGAAGCGCCACAGCACGTCTGCCGAGAAGTTCTCGGGTACCTCGTTGATCGTCGGCATGGCGAACTGGACGATCGCGATGAAAACGAGGAACGCCGCGCCGGCGATCAGGGTGGCGTTCCAGCCGCCGTGGCTCGCCCAAAGCCGCCGTGCAAGCATCACGGCCGCCGCCATCGCCGCGAGCGAAAGCACGAGCATGATGAAGAACAACCCGGTACGGATGCCGATCGTTTCCGGGCTGCCCACCGCCGGAGGATTGGCCGGGTACTTGATCTGCGGGACAAGCACCACCGCGACGAAGGCGGCGAGTGCAAGCAGCACCGAGGTGGCGCGCACGCCGAGCCTTCCGACGCGGCCATAGGCGAAGGCGAACACCAGCGCGAACAGCCCGCCGACCGCCGCTCCGTAACCGACCAGGCCGGTGACGAGGCCGATCGTGGCCTGCTCGCCGCGGGTGACGAGTTCGGGTTCGTCAGCCTCGGCCTCCATCGCTTCGGATCCTGCCGCTACGGTCTCCGCGGCAGCCTGCTGTTCCTCGAACGCGATCGCGTAATCGACCAGCGGCTCGCCGATCGTATAGGCGAAGACAAATGCGACCAGCCCCGCGACGACGCCGATCAGCATGCCGCGCAAAAGAAGAGAACCAACCATGTCCGTTCTCCTCAGTGGCAGGGGAAGCCGAGGAGATGACGCCCGTCATGGACGAACTCGTGCACGTACATGCCTGATATCAGGGATGTCGCGCCTTCTTCCGCGCCGACGAAATAGAGCACGATGAGCAGGATGAGGCCGGCGAAAACGGCCCACGGCAGGATGTCGCTCACCGGCAAAGGCACCGGCTGGGCAGAAGCGATCGAAATGTCAGACATAAGGGTTCTCCTGGGATGACGCGTCCCGTTGACTTGATCAGTACGGAAGGGGTCTGGCTCCCCGGAAATCCTGTTCCGGTTACAGTGGCGCGACCGCGCCGGATTTACACCGGCTTCCCCAACAACGAACTGTAATGCCACCGTATTGACAGCGATGCATAGTGTCAACGAACAATAAATTCCTCGCGAGGCGGCTAACCGTCAAAAACTCCAGGGGAATCAGGAAATGACCAGCCGCCTTATGTTGATATGCCAAGGCGCTACTGTGGCGATACGCCGTTCCGCATTTTCGGCAGACGAGCCTTTGGAGGAACGGGCCCTGTCCGCCGCGGGTTCTGTCCGGCTCGCCTGGCGGCCCGAGCGTGGGTGGGTCAGCCCGATGCGGGCGGCCCGTCAGACGGCCGGGATTATTTCTCCGGACTGCAAGGAAGACCCTGGATTGCGTGATCTCGACTACGGCGAATGGGCCGGACACACGATCGCCGATATCGCGCAAGAACAGCCGGATCGTCTCGCCCAGTGGCTTGGTGATCCGGAATTTGCCGGGCATGGCGGAGAAAGCATCGCCATGCTCCTGAAACGTGTCGCTGCATGGCTGGACGGCAAGGCGCCAGGGCGCGGAAGGGCGGTGGCTGTCACGCACGCCGCCGTGATAAGGGCCATGATCGTTCATATTCTGGGTGCGCCGCCAGAGGCCTTCTGGCGTGTAGACATCGCGCCGCTCACGCTGTCGGTCATCAGCCACGACGGACGGCGTTGGTCACTACGGTCGTGCGGCGTTGCCATGTGAGAGCGGCGGCGAGTGTACGGGGATGCTTATGGGCGGGTTGGATCGACACCGCCCTGCCGCAGATGAGATAGAGAGGCGGGACGAGACTGTCCGGAAACACAAGCGGGTCAAGGCCTGGCCCCGAGGGCGCGTTCCGAATTTCGGCGACCTGTCCCAGGTCACGGACGACCTTCCCCATCCTAGGAATGCAGATAGGTTTCCTGTCCCGCGCCGACGTCACGATAAGCGTCGAAGGATCGGAGAACTCAGGATTCAAGAAGAAGAATCAAGCAAGCTTGCGAAGACGAAGTTGCAGGACTTCAAGCGCCGCAGCCACGACCAGGACTGCACCCGAGATGATGTTGGTAAATTCGGTACCCACATTCATTAAGGCCAATCCATTTCGCAATATCATCAGGAACCAGACCCCCAGAAGGACGCGCCACATACTGCCACGACCGCCGGTGAACGGCACCCCGCCTAGTAGCACGGCAGTCAATGCGGTAAGTTCCATGCCCACCCCAAGCGTCCCGGAAGGGGCACTATCAAGGCGAGCTGCAATCAGCACCGCGCCAACACCGACCGAAAGACCGGTCAGCGCGTATAAGGTCAAAATGGTCCTCTTGACCCGTATGCCGACAAGAAAGGCCGCGCGCGGATTGACGCCTATCGACAGGATATGTTTGCCGAACGGGGTAGTCGACATCACGAGCACGCCGGCCGCCGCGACGGCGAGCGCAATCCAGGCGATATAGCCAAGGCCAAGGAATTTCCCACTGCCCAGGGCGACAACCGCTTCGGGAAAACCGTAGACCGCATTCGGTGCGAGCGCCAACGCAATACCACGCGCGGCCGCAAGCCCGCCCAGCGTGACCACGATAGGCGAAAGTTCGAATAGGCCGATCAGGATGCCGTTTACCAGCCCCCAGCCGAGACCCAACGCGACGCCGGCAAGTATGCCTGGAACGGTGCCCGCATCCAGGAACACCAGACCCGCCACAACGCCGGCAAGGCCCATCACCGAGCCCACCGACAGATCGACATAACCGGCCATGAGCAGCATGGCCGAGGCGACGGTAATGATGATGACGGCAGCGTTCTGGGAGATGAGAGCCGCGAAATTCCCGAGGGACAGGAAGGCGGTCGTGTTGACCGCGAAAAACGTCATCAGCACAAGCGTAGCCAGAGGCATCACGAAGTTGATTGCCAGGATGATGATCCTGCTCGGCGTAAACGCCGGTGCGCGCTCTGTCTCGTTTGAAATCACAGTCATAGCGCAACGTCCTCTTTTGAGCCGGGCTGATGGGTTGCGCCGTGCGCGATTTCGGCGGTCTGAGCCAAAGAAAGCAGTTCGGCTTCGCCAATGGATGGGTTGACCACATGCGCCACCTGGCCGTTCACCAGGACAACTATCCGGTCAGCAAGGGCTATTGCCTCTTCCGGGTCACTGGTAGCGAACATGGCGGCACGCCCCGTCGCCTTTTTGGCAAATTGGCGCAGCAGTTGATAGATTTGCGCACGCGATCCGACATCGACGCCCTGGGTGGGTTCGTCCAACAAGAGAAGTGCGATGTCGCGAAGATCGCAGAGCCAGCGTCCGAGGACCAGCTTCTGCGCATTCCCGCCGGAAAAGGCCGATCCGGCCGTCGCCGGCCCGGACGGCCGTAACTGCAGATCGGCAGCGATCTGCTTGAATACCCGTAATTCCTTACGTGGTTTGCGCATCAGACGCGACATCTGCGAATAGTGCGGCATCATTAGATTTTCGACCGCGCTGAGACTGGGAAACAGCGCCTGAGCGAGACGATCGGAAGCAACCAGCGCAACCCCTGCCGTCATCGCCTGGATCGTTGACTTGAAATGCAGTTCCCTGTCTTGCAGGATCAGCCTGCCTGTCCATGGGCGACGCGCGCCCGCAATTGTCTCAAGCAGATTTGTCCGTCCGCTCCCCAGCATCCCATAGATCCCGAGGATTTCACCCTCATTGATGGTGAGATCGAACGGGCCACAATAACTGGAGCGGAAACCTTGAAAATGGGCGAGGATCTTCTGCGACACCTTGCGCGAATGGTCGATGTTCAGGGGGATGGCATCGGGTGAAATAGCGGCAACCAGATCGCTGATCCCCACCTCGTCACGGGCTCTCGTCCATAGCACCCGTCCTTCTCGCAGGACTGAAATTCGGTCAGCGACCGCCATGACCTCGCCCAGCAGATGCGTCACGAATATGACTGCGACGCCCAGTTCGTGCGCCAGGCGGCGCACCAGCGCCAACAGTGCCTCGACCTCGTGCTTGCCAAGCGCGGCGGTCGGTTCGTCCAATATCAGGAGCCGCGGCTCGCGCCGCACCGACCGCGCGATCTCGATGCCCTGTTGCTCGCCTACACTGAGGTCCTCGACGACCTCGTCCGGGTCGAGTTCAAGACCGATGCGAGCCAGGACTTCGGACGTGATCCGCGCCTGGCCAGCCTTGTCCAGAAACCCCCATCTGGTGCGTCGCTCGTCGCCAAGAAAGACATTGTCGCTGACGCTGAGCGAATTCGCGAGTTGGAAATGCTGGTAAATGATGGAAATTCCGGCATCAAGAGCCTCGCGCGGAGCGAAACCCTTGAATTCTTGTCGGTCGATGACGATCGAACCGGAACTTGGATGGACCGCCCCGCTCAGGCAACCGAGCAGCGTCGACTTGCCTGCGCCGTTGGCGCCGAGAATGGCGTGCACTTCTCCTGGCCTGAACTCAAGATTGATGTTCTTCAGGACAGTGATCGTTCCGTACGACTTGCAAAGATCAATCAACTGGATGGAGTGGCGGGTGGCCATCTCTGACCTCACTTGTACTGGTCGATCAGTTGATCCAGTTGCTCGGCATCGCGAGTCGTCGCCAGTTGATTCGGAGAGAGGATATTCGTTTCTCCCGTACCCTTGACCGCGTTCAGCGCGGCATCGATGATCGAATACCCCAGCAGATCGAGACGGATTGCAGCGGTGGCCTTGTAGTACGTCCCCTTCTTGACCTCGACCAAGGCCTGTTCCGAGCCGTCCATCCCACCGATGTAAACGTCATTCGGGTCAATTCCGGCATTTTGGAAGGCACGCGCGGCCCCCACGCCTGGGTCGTCGGTGCTGCCTCCAATAAAGACTCTCAGATCGGGATGTTCACGCAGCGCGGTTTCCGCCATTGCAAGACCGCACTCCTGGTCGGCACAGTCCTGAGCCAGAACGACTGGGATGCCGAGTTTCTTGAGTGCCGCTTCCGGGATTTCCCATTGGCCGGCCAACGAAGATTCGATCGTCAGCTCAGTCACGGCGGCCGATGCGCCACCTGCAGGCAAGTGGTCCTTGGCCCACTTCGTCAGGTCTTCGGCGATCAGCTCCCCGGCCTTGTCCGTATCCCAGCCGACCGATCCGTCCTGGTCCTTCATCGGCTTGGTGTAGGTCAGCCACTTAATACCCTTGGCCTGGGCCTCACGCTGAAGTTGGGTGAACGCCGTCGGGTCTACAGGCCGAATGACGATTGCATCGACACCTTGCAGGATCCAGTTCTCGACCGCCGCGCGCTGGGTCTGCAGATTCAGGTTGGTGGTCGCGTCAAGGAGCAGCTTGACGCAGCCGACTTCATCGGCCCTCGTCTGCGCATATTTCGCGACAGCCTGGACCGCCTTGGCTTCGCTGACCGGGTGGCTGTAGCCGATCGTATAGGTCTTTTCGCATGCCTGCGCGGAGGTCGCGCCAACGGGAAGTGCGACGGCGACAAAAGCTGCGGCGAGAAACTGCGGGTAACGCCCGGAAATACGAAGAAACATGCAACAACACTCCCATGTTGAGATTCTTGATCGATGCAGGTTCCCCTCGTCCCGGCACATTGGTCGCTTTGTTGTCGGCGGGCTCGTAATTCCTAGTCGGTTGACCTGCTGATGGCAGAGCTAGCACCACAAACGGCAGCAATAACATTCGTCAAATGCCGTATTTTTCGATGGGACGGGGCAAGTCCCGCCACGGCTGTTGAGCAAGCAGCGGAGAAATCTTCCGACAGCAATCTGTGCGGCCGGTTCAGCCGCTTCGGTCGCCGGTGCTCGGTTCTGATTTTTTGTTTTGGGTCGGCTGTGTTCGCGGCGAGCGAATGACAGGCGCAAGCCCCTAGGCTGATCTGCGACCGCAAGAATTCGTCAAATGACGTATTTCCCGCCCTCGATGCAGCCCATAGCCTTTCGTCATTGGGTGAATACTACACGCCCAAGACGGGCAGGAAGGAAGACCGGCTCGTAATCTCCCAATCGAGAGTTCAAAAGGAGCCGTCCATTGGAAAATCTGCACCTCCTTCCTGCCACGAAGCTGGCCGAAATGGTTCGCAATCGTGAACTCAGCGTGACACAGATCGCTGAAGCGACCCTCGCACGGATCGATGCGATCAATCCGAAATTGAATGCTCTGATCTACGTCGATCGCGAACAGATACTGGACGACGCCAGGAAACTCGATGACGCAGTGCAGCGAGGCGACCAGCTTGGTCCCATCCACGGCGTTCCCTACACCATCAAGGACAATACCTCGATGAAAGGCCTGCCTTTCACGAGCGGTTTCAAGCCAAACCATGGCAATGTCGGTACCTATGATGCCGATGTGTATACCCGGCTACGCGATGCGGGCGGACTATTCATCGGCAAGACGAACCTGCCGGAGTTCGGATACTATGGCGGCTGCGAAGGCCACGAATATGGTGCTGCGCACAACCCGTTCAGGCATGGCCATTCCACCGGCGGTTCCAGCGGCGGTGCCTCGGCTTCGGTTGCCGCAGGAATAACCCCGCTGGCCGAAGGTAACGATGGCGCAGGCTCTGTGCGTATACCCTCCGCATTGTGTGGCACCGTCGGCCTAAAGCCAACCGTGGGTGTCGTGCCGGATACGCTGTTCCCCAACCGATATCATTCATTCCTCTTCCACGGCCCCATCACGCGGACGGTTGCGGACGCCGCTCTGATGATGGATGTCTGGGCCGGTCCTTCGGATGCCGATCCGAAGACGATCGAAAAGCCGGTGCCGTCGTTCGTAGCGGCCATCGCAGGCGACGTGAGAGGTATGCGCCTTGCCTGGAGCGATGATCTGGGAACCGGCGTCCATGTTGATCCCGAAGTTCTCGCAATCTGCCGCGATGTCCTCAAGGACCTGGCCAAGCTTGGTGTCAGGATAACGGAGACGTCGCCCAAGTGGGAGGGAGATATCTCCAAGGCCATGTGGGACGGTCTCTGGGTCCCAGCCTTTGCCGAGGTGTATGACCTCTACGACTGGAAAACGCTGCATGGTCAAGTCGACGACAATCTGATCGAGATCATGCAGGCAGCCGAAACGACCACCGCCGTCGACATCGGGAGAGCCAGCGTTGTTCGCGGAAAAATGTGGGACGTCTTTACAGCCTTTATGCAGGATTACGACGTGCTGGCTTCGCCCACGCTGGCATCGGCAACGTTCCCGCATGGTCAATTCTCGCCGGACTGGCTGCATGGCAAATCGGTTCGTGAACAGATTCTCGACTGGCTGCTGACTTATCCCTTCAACATGCTTTCGAACCCGGCGCTGACCATTCCAGCCGGTTTCACGTCCGACAATCGGCCGGTCGGCATCCAGTTCGCAGCACGGCCACGTAAGGACGCATTGCTGCTGCGGCTTGCACGGAACATCGAGGAAATACGGCCTTGGGCAGACGCATATAGGTCAATCTGACGAAGATGTGCCGGCATCGAATGCATACCGGGGAGATGCGGCCATCGGCTCCCTCTCGATCGGTCATGCTGCCCATGAACACGACAACGGCAAGGGCTCGCTCTGCGGGCCCTTTCTATTGTGTACCGGTAATGACCAATTCTACATCGAGGGCGCCCAGGCCGGAACCCGCGCCGCAAAGGCGTTGACTTGTCCATTTCCTGTATGCAACATTTTTATAATCCTCGAAGGTCCCGCAAAAGCTTGTAAGCAGAATACACCCCGCAACGCTTGGTGGTGGGTACCGGGAGACGAAGCGGCGCTTTTCGCAAAGTGGAGTGACTATCGTGGACATTCCTCTTGATATTGCAAGTATCGCTACAGGCGCTTCGGCCTGCGATGCGATGGCCGCTCAAGAAATACTCAACTATATGATGAAGAAGCGCCCTTATATTGCTTCTAGTCTCTCTATTTATGATCCAACCACTGGCACCCATCGAACCATCGCCTCGGTTGGGTACAGCAAGCGCATATTGTCCCACCTCGACGGCTGGCTGGTGACAGACGACATCGCCTATCGTCTTTATCGCGGTCAAGGGGATCGCCAGGTAGCTCTCAAGTGGTCAGAAATGCCCTTCAACTATTATGAGACCTTCTCGGTGCAGGAGGTCTTCATGCCAGCCGGATTTCGAGAGGGGATAACGTTACGGTTGCACACTCGGGACGGCCGCTATACCGGCAACCTCCACATCAGCACCGACGATCCGCGTTATCCCACTCGCGAAATGATGGCGAACGAAGTCCAATGCCTTCAGACCATTCTCGGCAACTTCACTGACCTACTACGGTCGTTTACCGCGCAATTCAGTGGCCGGCTTGACGGTAGCAGCGGTTGTGTACTGACCCAGAACGGAGAGGCGGTAGACCTGCCCCAGGTAAATCCCTTGCCTGCAAAATTGCGCGAAGCACTGGCCTCCCGGATCGCCGAACTGGATCAAAGCCAAATCCCCGAGGTCTTTCTTTTCCGCCACGGGGCCGACTGGTATCGCATTCACACGGGCCTTTTGTCCGGAGACGCCCGGGTCATCGTCGCACAGGCATGTAAGATTCCCTATGGCTTGACGATTCGAGAATTGGAGATCGTAGATCTCTTGGTAACCGGGGCGACCAACAGCGAGATCGCCTCTGAAATTTTTGTAGCTCGAACCACAGTTTCCAAACATCTAGAAAACATCTTCGACAAGATAGGTTGCAGCACGCGTACATCGGTGGTTAGAGCGGCGCTCTCCAAAAATCTGCGACAGCTTCCGTCTTTCCGAGGCAAGCACTGATCGTCTTTGTGGGCGAGGATAGACGCTGACGTGCTCCCTGTTAGCCTTGGAGTTGTTTGAGCTCCTTATCTTTGGGTCACCCCGAGGAATGAAGTTACCGAATAGCAGCTATTCCGGTGACGACCCCACACGAGGATCAATCGACATTCATTGATCGGCCATTGGCACATCTCCCGAAATCGAGGCCATTTCGGTGCCGCAGCCGGACTACTATGGCGGCAACATGGATCTGCCCGACGTCGCGCCGGGCGCCGTGGTCTATCTGCCCGTCAATGCACCTGACGGCCTGCTCTATCTCGGCGACTGCCATGCGAACCAAGGGGATGGCGAGCTTTGCGGCGTCGCCATCGAGCATCCGACGGTCACCACCGTTCAGGTCGATCTCATCAAGAACTGGAATTTCAAATGGGTGCGGCTTGAGAACGAAAAGGCCACCATGACCATTGGTTCGGGTCGGCCGATGGAAGATGCCGCGCGTATCGCCTATCGCGAGCTAGTCCGCTGGATGGCAGCCGACTACAGTTTCACCGAACTTGATGCGTATATGCTCCTGACCCAGGTCGGTCGCGTCAGATTGGGCAACATGGTGGACCCGAAATACACGCTTGGCGCTTCGATCTTGAAGACCTATCTCGCATAGAGAACTGGCTGGGAATCTGGACCGTCTGAATCGTCACGACGAGGTGTTGGTCTCAAGATCACCCAGCTACTCCTGAGTGCTCTCGGGAAGCTGGCTCGATCCTCGTGGTCGGTGTGCATCATCGGCAGGCTTGCAGGCCCGAAACCATTTGTCGATCAGCGACGCCTCGCAAATCCGATGACCAATGAGCAACGCCCGGCAGATGCTAGGCAGCCGGGCGTTGCAGTTCAGGTAATTTGCACCATCGGACCTATGCCCGCTCTAGACGCCCATTGGCGTGGTGATGGTCTTGCCGACACTGACCAAATCGAAACCGTGATCGGCGATCTGGTTATCGAGATAGGGCTTGTGCTGGAAGGAATTGGCGTTGAGGTCACCGTCGGCCAGAGCGTTTCATTGATTGACAGAATCGTTGGGGATTCCCGTTTGAGGTGATTTGTGATTCAAGACGCTGGCTGGAGAGGAGGCCAGCATTGGATGACACGACCTCTTTCGAATGGTGGCGGCGTCGTCCGGCTGTGCCGGCCGCGAGGTATCAAGCAATCGAACCGCTCACGCGAGTAGGCCGACACACAGGGCTGCCATGAGCAGCGGGAACTGCATGCGCAGCCACTCCCGCGTCTTGGTCATCGAAAAAATCACGGAGGCGAGGATCGCGAGCGCCAGAATGGCGCCATAGACACGCGTGCCCTCCATCAGAAGCAGTGCTGCCGCGGCAAATTCCATGACGGCAACGGCGAAGCGTAGCCATGACGGATAATTCCATTTCTCGAACTCTTCGCGCACGAATTCGGGGCCGGCCAGATTAAGGCCGGCCGAGCCCGCAAAGATTATGGCAAGTGACCACATGACGATCTGTTCGAGAATACTCATCGATCTCTCCGGTTTTCAGTGGCGTCCAAGCGCGCCGGTGCAGGTCCATCTCAGCAGGCGGTAGCCCGATACACGGAGTTGCCGGCACAGCCGGGGCATTGGGGTGCGAGAATCCCGCCGGCAGCCGTGCGGATGCGCAGGGCCGAACGCTTGGCTCCGTCGACGATGGCCGCCACGTCGCGATCGATCAGCTTGCCGTGGCGTTTCAGGATGCGGCCATCGACCATCACCGTGTCGACATTGGCCGGCATCGCCGCCATGACGACCGTCGTTTCGATGTTAGCGAGCGGAGCGGTGTTCAGGTCGTTGGTGCGGATCAGGATGATGTCGGCCTGCTTGCCCGGAGTAAGCGAGCCCGTCACGTCGCCGAGGCCCAACGCCTTGGCGCCGTTGATGGTCGCCATCTCGATGATCTCCTGCAAGCCGATGGGCGGAATATGCGCGGTGTCGGTGCCCTGCCACGGCACGCCCATGTTCCAGGTCACGCGCATGTTTTCCAGCATGTTGGGCGGCACCAGCGAAGTGGCGTCGCACGACAGTGAGATCGATATCCCGGCTTCGCGCATCTTCATCAGCGCGCGGCGGGCATCTCCCGTGTCACCCAGGCGCAGTTCCGAAAGGGTGGAAAAGCTTAGCGGCGTGCCGGTGCGCGCCATGGCCTCTCGGTCGCTCTGGGTCGCGGTGACATAATGGCAGAACAGGAATTTCGGGCCGAGGAAGCCGCGCCGCTCGTAGTCGGCCGCATCGTCGCTGTTTTCCCCGGACTGGCTGGCGTGGATCGCCACCGGCAGGTCGAGCTTCAGCATGGCCTCCATTTCCTGGTAGAAGACCTCGATATTGCTCTGGATCGGGCCGCGCAGATTGATGCCGAGATGCACCAGTCCCTGCAGGCGCGAAGGGTCCGCGAACCATTCGTCCTGCACGCGCGGCAAATCCTCGTAGCGGTTGATCTGATCGACCGGCAGCTTGTCGATATGCCCCATGGCATAGCGTGCCCGCAGGCCGGAATTGCGATGAGCCCTCAACTCCGCGTCGACATGGGCGGGCGAGCGATTGTTGTGCGACCAGTTATGCACCGTGGTCACGCCTGAATTGGCCAGTTCGGCAAGGCCGAGCGTCACACTGTTGTGGAAGTCCTCGGCATCATAGAGCGCCGCCGTCGCCCCTTTCGCCTGAAAATATTCATAGCCGCCGTCGGACACGAAATTGCGGCCAAGGGTACTCCACATATGATAGTGCGAGTCGATCAGGCCCGGCATGACGATCATGTCGGTGGCGTCGATGACTTCGACGCCTTCGGCCTCGATGCCGTCGGCGATCTTTTCGATGCGGCCATCGCGTACGAGCACGTCCGCGCGAGGCAGGGTTCCGATAGCGCGGTCCGCGGTGATGACGGCGCCGCCGCGGATGAGATAGCTGCCTTTGGGCTGCTGGATGATATTCGACATCGATCGATCCTTGTGAATGAATGCCCGCGCTTGGTCGCCGCGGGTGGAAATGCACGGCCGGGAGCCGAAGCTGCCCGACCGTGCCAAACACCTGGCACCGTGGCCTGGAAGCCTATTTCAGGTAATCGTTCGTGACGGCTTTGCTGACATCGATGTCGGTCGAAATCAAACCGTTCTCTAACATGAACTTCTCCTGCTTCTCCCAGACGCCGGGATCCTGCCAGCCGATACCGTTGGCTTGCGTTTCTGCGCTTACCGAGATTCTGGCGATTTCCTTGAGGGAAACCACGCCTTCCTCCTTGCTGATGGAGGGCACTTTCTTGATGACGCCGTCGGCCGCTTCAGCCGGATTGGCGATCATCCATTGCACACCCTTGCGCCAGGCGCGCAGGAAGGCGCGGTAGAGATCGGGGTTCTTCTTCAGCGCCTCTTCCTCGCCCACCAGGCCAAACGTGTAGAAGCGCGGCACGCCGTAGTCGGTGAAGGTGAAATAGGTGTAGGTCGAGGTGTCGTCGGCCGGCTTTTTGATCTGGACGTTGTAGATGGGCGGTTCGTCCCAACTGATCGCATCGCCCAGCGCGTCGATGCGCTTGGAGAGCAGCAGCGGCATCTGGGTAAAGCCGACGGTCACGATGTTGACCTTGGAAAGGTCGGCGCCAGCAGTCTTGAGGCTATGTTCGAGCATGACCTTGTTGAACGGAATGCCGGTCACCCCGACATTCTTGCCCTCTAGGTCCTTCAGGCTTTTCACGCCGGTCTCTACCGGGACCAGAACGCCCGTGGTGCCCGTCTGGTGGTTGGTGGCGATGGAGACCACCGGCAGGTCCTTGCTGCGCGCGGTGATGACGTCGGTCGAATGCGCTGTCGCGAGTTCGGCGCCGCCCGACGCCACCAGCTTCAGGCCGTCCGCCGGCGAATTGGGCGAGATCAGTTCGATTTCCAATCCTTCGTCGGCGAAGAAGTTACGGTCCATCGCATTGAGGACGGCGGCGTCCCATATGCCCGGATTCGAGATCAGCGCATATCTGAACTTGGTCAGATCGGCAGACAGCGCGGAGCTTGAAAGCGCCAATGTCGAGGTCATTGCGGCAACTGCAGCGCAGACGAGAGGCTTCATTCGATGCAAGACGGTCATGATGTCCTTCCCCTAAGATTAGACGCTTGAGCGTCGTTGTTATGATTTTCTGTGGTTCCTCCGCCCGGCACGAAATACAGGCTCCGAGCGGAGAATTGTCAGTAGGAGCGGAGAACCGCCCCATCGGGCCTGTTGCCCCAGCGCAAGCCGCGCAACCAGGCAAGACTGGGTCGTGCGTGAATCCAAGGCATGCTCAGCCGCTCGACGAGGCCGACCAGACCGAACAGGGCCATGCCGGAAATGCCGAGCAGGGTCAGCGAGGCGAATACCCTGGTGGTATTCAACTGCGCCGTGTCCTGTGCGATCAGGTAGCCGATGCCCTGGCTGGCGCCGACCCATTCGCTGATCGTCGCGCCGATCACGGCGAGCGTGGCGGCGACCTTGAGGCCGGCGAATATATTCGGCAACGCCACCGGCAGCCGGAGCTTGAAGAATACCTGCGAGGGCGTCGCATTCAGCGAGCGGAAGAAGTCGATGAATTGCGGCTCCAGGCTGCGCAGTCCCGTCACCGTGCTGATGGTCAGCGGGAAGAAGGCCACCAGCGCGGTAATGATGATGCGCGGCAAGCTGTTGTAGCCGAACCAGATGACCAGCACCGGCGCCATGGTGATGACCGGCACCGTCTGCGAGGCGATGATGAGCGGCAGCACGCCACGGCGGAACGCCGAGGAATAGAGGATCAGCACGCTGAGCACGGCCGCGACCGCCACAGCCAGCCAATAGCCGGCAAGCGTCTCGATCAGGGTGGCCTTCAGTTGCGGCAGGATGATCGTCGGCCCGCTGGTGACCAGTTCCTTGAAGATCGCTGTCGGCGCCGGCAGGACGTAGGATTTGATGGCGAGCAGATGGACCGCCGCCTCCCACAGGACAAGCATGGCGAGCATGATGCCGAGCGGCAGGGCCGCATCGCCGATGCGTGAGATGCTGGATGGCAGGCGTTTTCTTGGAACACTCATTGCATTGCCTTCTCGTGGGTCTGCCTGGGCCTGTGGTCAGTGCAGCGCTTCGGACACGCCCTTATCGCCCCGAAGGAGGCCGAGGACCTGTCGCTTGTGATGGGCGAATTCGGGCGTCATCGTCACGTCGCTGGTGCGGTCGTAAGCCAGTTCGATCGGCACGATACCGGCAAAGCGCATCGGCCGCGGCGTGGCGACGTAGACGCGGTCGGACAGGTAGACGGCTTCGTCGGGATCGTGGGTGATGAGGATCATCGTCTGCTGGAACTCGCGCTGGATGCCGAGCAGCCATTCGTGCATCGTCGCCCTTGTCAGCGCATCGAGCGCTCCGAAAGGCTCGTCCAGAAGGACGACTGAACGGTCGCACAGGACGGTGCGGAGCAGCGCCGCGCGTTGCCGCATGCCGCCCGACAGCGCAGAGGGATAGGCGTTCTCGTAGCCTTCCAGTCCGAACCGGCGCAGCAGAGCGAGCGCGCGGTTGCGGGCCTCGGCCATCGGCCGGCCGCCCAGTTCCGGGCCAAGCACTACGTTTTCAAGTACGGTGCGCCATGGCAAAAGCAGGTCGCGCTGCATCATGTAGGCAACATGGCCGGGCTTGCCGACGATCTCCTTGCCGTCGAGCGCGACCTCGCCGGAACCCGGCGCCAGAAGGCCGGCGATGACGTTGAACAGCGTCGATTTTCCGCAGCCGCTCGGGCCGATGATCGAGACGAATTCGTTTCGGTTCAGCGAAAGGTCGATGCCGTCGAGTGTCGGCACGATGCCGCGATCGGGCGTAGCGTAACCGCAATAGAGGCCGGAAATCTGAAGTCTGGCGCCGTCCATCGATCTCTTACCTTTCCCGTTGGCAAAAGAGAGGACGTGCCGTGGCGATGGAGCGCAAGGCGCTTCGCCACAGACTACAATCTCCTCCCATTATACTCACAGTAGCACTTTCAATTTTTCGGTCAACGAATGTTTTTTCGCTAAACGTCTTTTTTTTGCGGTTTGTCGACTTCATCAGGCGATGCGAAAACTACTCACCGACCGGCGGATAATCCCGCCCTTCCCAATGCGCGAGGCGTTTGGCGAAATCCTTCTGGAACGAGAGCGGCCCGGACTTTGCCGTCCACTCTTCGTCGTAGATGGCGATGAAGATCGTCAGCGACAGGAAGAAGTGGGCGCCCATTTCGAACAGGGCCGCCACGTCGTGATTGACGAGAGCCTCGCGCTCTGCATCGGTAAAGCTGTTGACCGTCGAGAACTCGACGCTGTTCAACTGCGGCCCGATCGACTGCTCCCATGTGGCGAGCAGCGACTTCGGGTTTTCCTTGTAGCGGCGCAGCAGGTCCGGGTCGCGGTCGACCGTGAACAGGAACTTGTTGACGTAGTATCTGCTCATCGCGCCGCTCCTTCCGGATACCAGGTGAGGTAGGCTTCCATCGTGTGGAAAAGGCTGAGGCTGTCGCTATAGGCTGCGGGAATAGGCCCGGCGATGCCCATCATCAGGATCAGATCCATGAAGCCATGCGTGGCGTTGCCGCTTTTGGCCATGCTTTCATGGGTGACGTTGGCGAGGATGGCGTCGATGTTGCCGGTGGACAGCCATTCGATCGCCTGGCGGTCGAATTCCGGGTCCGGACCGGTTTCCCTGAACTGGCGCGGCCCGCCCAGTTCCAGCGACAGGTGCCCGCTGCCGATGGCCGCGATGCGCTTGTCGGAGGGGAATTCGTCGATGATTTCGCGGATTGCGCGGCCAAGGTCCCAGAAGCGTTTCGGCGAGGGCAGGGGCGGCGCGAAGATGTTGGTGTAGATCGGCACCACCGGCAAATCGGCCTGGGGCCGCGTGGTGATGATCGGGCAGATGATGGAATGGTCGAGCTTCAGTTCGTTGGAGAAGGCGAAGTCGAAACCGCGATCCAGCAACCCCTTGTGCATGAAGCGCGACAGTTCCTCATGGCCCTCCAGCACATATTTCGGAATGCCGAACTCGCGCTCCTCATTGTAGAAGGTGGCGTCGTAGCGCGGCGCTTTGCCGATAAGGAACTGCGGATAATTGTCGAGGAAGAACTGGTGGAAATGGTCGGCGCCGACCATCACCAATATCTCCGGCTCCGCCTTGGTCAGCGTTTCCCGGTAGGCTTCGACCTTGCGCTTCCATTCGGCCGCCTGCGGAATCTGCTGCTCGACGGGCGCGGTCGTCGCCTTGAGATAGAACGGATGGTGCGTGGTTGCGAGCACCGCTGTCAGTCTTGCCATAAATCCTCCTCCCGAATGCTGTGCTGCCCAGCCGCTATGCCGGTTGCGCCGATGGCACCTTGTCTGTTTCCGGCTGCGGCCAGGCGGCCGGCGCGCGCGCCAGCGCCGCCCGGATCGCCGCGCCATGCTGGTCGATCAAGGGCGCGGCCGTCACTTCCCTGGCATGCTCGCCGTCGAAGGAATGTGCCGGCCGCACCGAATGCTGCGCGCCCTCGATCCGGCCCGCCACGGGTACGATCATGCCCAGGTGCCGGGCCTGCGGGTCGTCGACCACATCGGCGATGGAATTGATCGGCGCAAAGGGCACGTCGAAGGCGGAGAAGCGCTCGTTCCATTCGCTGCGGTCGCGCGTGGCGAAGATCGCATTGAGGGCCGCGTTGAGGGCGTCGTAATTGTCGATGCGGGCAAGCCGCGTGGAAAAGCGTGGATCGTCGTTTAGGTGCTGCGCGTCAGCCGCCTCCACCAAGGCATCCCAGAACTTGTCTATGGACGACAGATGGAAGGCGAACAGTTTTCCGTCCTTGCAGCGCATGATGTAGGCTTGGGCAAGGCGCGGCCGGTCGGTGCCGCTCGGTTCCTCACCAAGCGCGAAATAGCCCATGAACGGCTCGACGGCGAAGTGCATCATGGCTTCCAGCATGGATATGTCGATCCGCTTGCCCTTGCCGGTTCGCGCCTGCTGTAAAAGGGCAGCTGAAATGCCGAGCGAGGCATAAAGACCCGTAATGGCGTCGGCAAGCGCCGGCCCGATAAAACGCGGCTGCTGCGGATCGATGGCCACGCTCAGAAAGCCGCTGACCGCCTGCGCGACGGAATCGTAGACCGGCCGTTGCGCATAGGGTCCGTCGGGGCCGAAGCCGCTGATCGAGCAATAGATCAGCCTCGGGTTGATCCTGATCAGCGTTTCGAAATCCGCGCCGAACCGCGCCGCCACGCCCGGCCGGAAATTCTGGATATAGACATCCGACTGGCTGATCAGCGCATAGAAGATTTCGCGGTCTTCAAGATTCTTCAGGTCGAGCCCGATGGCGCGCTTGTTGCGGTTGTAGGCCTGGAAGTGCGCGCTGTAGAAACCCGTCTTGAAGCTGCGATAGGGGTCGCCCTTGCCCTTGGCCTCGATCTTGATGACATCGGCGCCGAGGTCGGCCAGCATCATCGCGGCGCACGGCCCGGTGATGAAGGTGCCTTGTTCGACAATGCGGATTCCGTCCAATACAAGTGTCATGATTTGCCTTGTCTCTTGTCAATTTTCGTCCGGAACGAAGCCCGCCGGGGCTAATCCGTCATAGGCGATGACCTCGGCCGCGCCGCGCGACAGGATGAAGCCGATGGAGCGCGTCTGCTCCTCCATCAGATGCGCGACCAGGCTTGCGGTGCGGGCCAGAAGCGGGACCCCCTTCAACGCCTTGAGCGGAAAGCCGGCGTCGAGCAGCACGCAGGGAATGGCACCCGACACGTTCATCATCAAAGGCTTGCCGACGATCTCGGCTACACAACGCTCGACCGCCTCCACCGCTTGCGCATAACGGCCAGCCGTGCCGAGCTTTTCGCCGATCGCGATCAGCTTTTCGGCGCGTGGATCCCTGCCTTTGTGCAGCGGATGGCCGAAACCCGGGATGGCGCGCCGGTCGGCACGGTAGCGGCGAACGACGTTGACCGCCGCCGCATCGATGCCGGCCTGCGAGGCGTCCTGCTCGTCGATGATTGCCTGAAGCAGCACACCCGCCGATTCCGACGCGCCCAGTATGACCGAACCGCAGCCGAGCAGGCCGACTGCCACCGCTCCCTGCAGGGCTTCCGGGGCCGCCGCCAGCGTCATGCGGGCAGCCTGCACGCTCGGCACCATGCCATGTTCTGCGATCGCCACCAGCGTCGCATCGAGCACGCGCCGCTGCACATCGGTCGGCATGGAGCCGGTGACGAGCAGCCACATATGCTCCGTGAACGAAATGGAGCCGATCAGATCCTCGACGAGATCGTGCCCCCGCACGATGATGGTCTCGGCGTTCGAGGTGCAGATGGACTGGAAGGGAGCGTCCTGCTTGCCGATCTTCATGGGTTTTTCTCCTGCTGTCAGGCTTGAGCCGGTTCGGCAGTTTTGGCGTGTTGGTGGACCCATCGGTGAAACTTCCGCATGTAGCCGCGCAGGAAGTCCTCGGTGGTGGCGTCGGTGATTTCGCCCTCCGGCGTGATCAGGCCGGGCGTAAGAGTGAGATAGACCTCTGGCTGACCCATGGTCGGCATATCGAGGTAACCCAGGATGGCGCGCAGATGCTGCTGTGCCGCGACCGTGCCCAGCCGCCCGGCGGATACGCCGGCGATTGCCGTCGGCTTGCCCGTCCAGGCATTGGCGCCGGCCGGCCGCGACAGCCAATCCAGGGCATTCTTCAGCATGGCGGTGATCGAACGGTTGTGCTCGGGCGTGACGATGAGCACGCCATCGGCGGCATCGATCACGGCGTGAAACCGGCTTACCTGCAACGGGAAACCCGTCGCCAGCAGATCCTGGTCGAACAGGGGCAGATCATCGATCCGGGGGACATCGAAGGAAATTTCGTCGCCCGCAAGACGGGTCAGCGCAACCGCGAGGCTCCGGTTCAGCGAACCAGGCCTGGCACTGCCCACCAGTACGGCAACGCGCAACTTCCTCACGACCAATCATCCTCCCTGTCGGTGCCGGGTCGCGCTTGTCGCTCGATCTTTTCGGCACGCTTATTTCGCTAAGCGAATTTAATTTCGGAATATGACTATAGCAAGGACAGGCTGTCAAGCCCCGCTGGGGGAACTTTTGCGAAACCGCATGCGAGCAGGCTCCAACAAAGGGAACCGGACCCCGCGAAGGCTAAAGCCTGTCTGAAGCGGAAAAATCAGTGAGGGAGGAGGGAGTGCAGCAACGCCGGATAGCGTATCAGCAGGCCGGAAATGCGCGAGGCCGCAACCTGCATTTCGGCAAGCCGATCCTTCAGCAGATCCTCCGGCTTCAGGCGCGGCGAATAGCCCGACGTATTGATGGCGGCGACGACGCGCCCCGTGCTGTCCTTGACCGGCACCGCCAGGGCGGTGATGCCGTAGTCGAGCTGGTCGACCGTGATCGAATAGCCTTGGGCGCGCACGTCGGACAGCGTTGCGCGCAGCGCCTTGGGGTCGGTGACCGTGACGTCGGTGAGCGAACGCAACTCGACGCCGTCAAAATAGGCATCGACCTCTTTCGCCGGCGAATAGGCCAGCAGCACCCGTCCCATCGACGTCGCATAGGCCGGATAGGTGACGCCGACGCTGGCCATGCGGCGCGCCGCGCGCGCTTCCGACAGATGCGCGATATAGAGCACGTTCGGCCCGTCGAGCACGCCGACATTGGCTGCGTCGCCGAACAGTTCGGTAATGCGAAAGAGTTCGGGCATGATGGTTTCATCGACGCGCATGGCCTTGAGATAGGCCGAGCCCAGCGTCAGGATCCGGGGCGCGAGCAGGAAATGCTTGTTGTTGCGCCGCACGAAGCCCAGCGCCTCGAGCGTATGCAGATTGCGCCGCACGGTGGCCGGCGCCATGTCGACCTTGCGCGCCAGTTCCGTCAGCGTCATTTCCGGGTTCTGGTCATCGAACGCCTCGATGACCGCAAGCCCCCGCGCCAGCGCTTCCACATATTCGGCGTTTTTCTCTTCGGCCATAGGTGATCCGACATCTTGAGCTACAACGAGGAACCAATAGTGTCCCGGATTTCTGCCGCAGGACATTATAATTGCGACATGACTGATTGAACAATATTTCGTCTAGCGAATGCAAGCCTTCAGACCCATCGCCCGGGGCGGATTGAGCCGATGATGATGATCGTTCCGATGCCGGTGGGCAAAGCTTGCCATACCGGGAGATGCTC
Source organism: Mesorhizobium sp. (assembly GCA_049650385.1). Taxonomy (GTDB): domain Bacteria; phylum Pseudomonadota; class Alphaproteobacteria; order Rhizobiales; family Rhizobiaceae; genus Mesorhizobium. Next base: position 243,648 of record JBASAA010000027.1, on the reverse strand, counting down.
CTGAAAACGGCGTTTGCAGGGAGGGTGATTCAAAGGTGGCAACACCAAGGGATGACGGGACGCATCGAAAGAGCCGGTATGCAATTGCCAAAAGCGCCGCCGCGATTCATCCTGCTTCCGCTTCGTGCGGGCAGTGTTGCCCAGATTGCCGTTGTGGTCAGGCCGGCGAGACAATCATTCCTGCAGATTGTGACATCTTGCCTCGATTGTCGGGCGCCTTAACAGGCATTATAAATACATATTATTGTTGCGGCACTCCGGACCTGTCACCGCTGGATGTGATGCCGTGTATCATGCCCAGGAGGGCGCGATGGAGTTTCCCGGCTTTTTCGCCGAAGCACCCACGATCTCGCTGCGTGATCCGCTGGCGGGGTTCCTCGGCGCCTCCAAGGGCGGCATGATCACCTATTGCTATGCCGACGCCGTGAAGCTGGCCGGCCATTCCTGCCCTACAGTCGCCGGGGCCTATCTGATGGTGAGGCGCGGGCTCCGGCATCTGTACGGTGACGAGGTGCCCGAACGCGGCGCGCTCGAAGCCCACCTGCGCGGTGTGCGCGATCGGGGCACGACCGGCGTGGTCGCCGCCGTCGTCACGCTCCTGACGGGAGCGGCACCGGAGACCGGATTCGGCGGCATCGGCGCGCACGGCCGGTTCGCGCGCCGCGATCTCCTGCATTTCGACGCCACCTTCGACGGCGTCATGGCGCTGCGGCGGACCGACACCATGCAGGGCGTCGTCCTGGACCTCGATGCCACTGTCGTCCCGTTCGCGCGTGAGATGCAGACGGTGTTGCCGAAGGTGATGGCCGGGGAGGCCAATGCGGACGAGCAGGCACGCTTCGCGGCGTTCTGGCAGGCGCGCGTCGAGCGAATGCTGCTTCGGCACGCGGACGATCGCGCGCTCATCCAGGCCCACGACTGGAACGAAGCGGCCTGAGGATGGCGCTTCCGTCACAGCAGTGCAACGACGAAGCCGACGCTCTGAAGGACCGGTTGCGGCAGATCCTGATCGAACAGGCGCGAACCGGAACGCTCGTGACCTACAGCGATCTTGCCGGACGTCTCGGGCTCATGCCACCGCAGACCATTCACCAGCTGACGGGCTTGCTGGAAGGCCTGATGGCGGAGGATGCCGAAGCGGGCCGGCCGCTTCTGGCTGCGCTTTGCGTCGGACGCCTGCGCCACAACATGCCTGCGCCCGGCTTCTTCATGATCGCCGAGGCGTTAGGGCTTTTTGTGGGCGAACCGGAAGGTCCGGAGGCGAGAAATTTTCATGAACGCGAACTGACCAGGGTTTTTGCGGGGTATCGTCGGTTACATGACGGCTGAGACTTAACCGCCTGGCGGATCGAAGGCAGCAACGAGGGAGAAGTCCTATGAATGATGACGCGATCGTATCAGGGCGGATCCGGCGCCTCGCAAATGCCTGGGAAGGACGCCTCGAACGCCGGGTAGAACATGATCGGGAAACAGTCTGGCGCATGCTGACCGAACCGCAGCGATTCGTGCAGTGGCTTGCGCCGGGTTCGATCGAATTGCGTAAGGGCGGCCGGGTTCATATCGATTTCGGCGACAGCGGCGTGGTGATCGACAGTACCGTGCTCGCGTTCGATCCGCCGCAACGGCTCGCTTATTCCTGGAGCAGTGGCGATGAACCGGAGCGGCCGCTGCGGTGGGAACTGGATACGGCCGACGGTGGCACGGTCCTGACGCTGACGGTGCTGCTGCCGGGTCAAGAGGACATCGCCAAGGCCTGCGCGGGGTTCGAGGCGCATCTCGGCATGCTTGCAGCGGCGCTCGAAGGGGTTCCGATCCGGTTCCCCTTCGAGCGTTACGTCGCGGCACGGCGTGCTTATCAGGAGATCTTGCCGCACTAGCAGCGGCCCAGCCTTACCCGGGACACCCGCTGTGCTAATCGTCCTCGCTCTCATGTAGTGCAGTGCCATCTGGGTTGCCCGTTACGGGCGCATTGCTGCCCTTGCCGAAACGCTGGACCTTGCCATCGACGACATCCAGCGTTGCCGGATCGATCTTCACCTTGAGAACGTTCCCGCTACCATCCGTAACGCGCAGTTCATAGCAGCCATCGTCGATCTTCATCTTGTCGATGGCCCACCCGAAGTCACCAGCGAGCTTCGACAAAGCTTCGAGCGATTGCCTCTGTTCGGGCATAACATCGCATTTCTCTCCGGCCAACGCGGCGGTTGCCGGCAGGGCCGCAAGGAATGCGAGCATCACTAATGTCTTTTTCATGGTTCAGCTCCTGAGTTGTCGTTGTTGACAGAGAAACCATGCGGCGCAGAGCTGATGCGCTCCTGAAGCATGCCAACAATTGCCGTCAGCTTTCGGTCAGAAAGAAGAAATGGAAGAGCGAGACGTGTGGGTTTGCATCTGCAAGAGACTCACCACGTCATCGCGGTCGAGACGATCCCGTCACTCGCATCGAGGACTGCGGCGCGCAGCCAGCCGATGCGCTCGACCAGATGGGTTTCCGGATGGGTATGCGCGCACCAAAGCCTCCCCCCGGGGTTTGCGATGCCTTGTCCGGACCCATTCCCGTCGCTTGGCATTTCCCGGACGCACTATGGCTCAAGGGCTGGCGGACGGAAGCCCTGCTTAGCGCAGGCTCATGCGCTGAAGGGTTCCGTCGCGCAGGACGAACTGGTGCCAGATGGCCATCAGGGCGTGCAAGCCGGCAAGGATCAGGATAAACGTGCCGGCGTTCTCGTGGAGATCGGCGATCAGGCCGGGTTGCCCCTGTACAGCTGTCGTGAGTGCCGGAAGCTCGATGCCGAGGAACGAGACCGGAACCCCCATGCGCGATACGGCGTACCAGCCGGTGAGCGGCAGGCCGATCAGAAGCAGATAGAGCAGGCCGTGGCCGACCTTTGCGGCGGTTGCAAGCCAGTTGCGCCGGTCAGGCATGTCGGGCGCCGCTCCCGCCAGCCGCAGGATCAGGCGCGGTACGACGAGAACCAGCACCGCCAGTCCCAGTGTGAAATGCAGCACGGGTGGGTGCTGAACCACTTCGCGACCACCCTCAGCGGTCAGCCAGGCACCGAGCACCAGAAGGGCGGTCAGCCAGTGAATGACGATCATGGCTTTCGGGTAGCGAGCAGAATTTTCGGACACAGTCTACTTTCCTCTCGTTGAGAGATGGCGGTGAATGTGGAGGAAGAGCCACGTCACTTCACAACGCTTTCCGGCGGCTTGCCTGTCTCGAACGACTTGTTTGCAGGCAGGGTGCCCGAAGCGCCGCTCGTGCCGGGTCCCGAAGACTGCCGCCGCTCGCGCGGCCCATCGTCGTCTTCATGCCGGTCCTTGCGCTTCATATTGACGACTGAAAGGGTTTCGGGGTCGATCTTCGCCTTGAATGCCTGTCCGGTCTCGTCGAGACCCCGGACCTGATAGCAACCGTCATCGATCTTGATGCGGCTTACCTGCCAGCCGCGTGTCTCGGCCATTTTCTGTACCGCTTCGCGCGGCTGCCACTGATTCATTGGGACATGGCAGTCGTCGTCGGCCATGGCCATGCCGGTTCCCGCTGCAACGAGAAAAAGTGCGGCTGCGGCAATACGTTTGGTCATGCCATTTGTCCTGCATCAGTGTTTGCACTGCGGAATGCTGGCACTCATTCCTGACGGATAGCTGAAGCCCGGTCGACTTTCGTGTCAGCCGGCTGACAGGTTCGGCGGCCAGAGATTAGGAACAGGCGGGATACCTTCATGAGAGTTCTCCTGGTAGAAGACGACACGATCCTCGGCGCGGCGGTGCGCGATCACATCGCGGCCGACAGTCATTCGGTCGACTGGGTCACCCGTCTCGACGCGGCGACGGATCATCTGGACAGCGCCGCCTACGACCTCGTCCTTCTCGACCTCATGCTTCCCGATGGGCAAGGCATCGCCTTCCTACGCAGTCTGCGCCGCAAAGGCAGTGTAACGCCGGTCATCATCCTGACGGCGATGGATCAGATTTCGGACCGCATTAACGGACTCAATGCGGGCGCGGATGACTATATGACCAAGCCGTTTGATCTGTCCGAGTTGTCGGCACGGCTGAGCGCCGTGGCACGTCGCTACAGTGGCAACCCCAATCCGCTCATCACATTCGGGGAGCTTCAGGTCGATCTCGCCGCCAGGACTGTCATGTGCAATGGCCGCTCCATCGATCTGACGGCGCGGGAATGGGCACTGTTCGAGGCTTTCGTCCAGCGGCCCGGTCAGGTGATTTCGAAGACGCAGTTGGAGGAACGCCTCTATCCCTTCGGTGCCGAGGTGGAGAGTAACACGATCGAGGTCCATGTCAGCCGTCTGCGCAAGAAACTGGGGCAGTCTGTCATCGAAACGGTGCGTGGAATGGGCTACCGGCTGGGTGGCGCTCGATGATTGCGCCTCGAAGCCTGCAATGGCGCCTGTCGCTCTGGCTGGGGCTGGGTGTGACCCTGCTCTGGGTGGCGACGGCCGCACTGACCGTGCAAAAGCTTCGCCACGAAATGGACGAGGTCTTTGACAGCGCCCTTGAGGAAACCGGCCAGCGTCTCCTGCCGCTGGCCGTTCGTGATGTCATCGACCGGGACAGCGATGACGAGCCGAGCCAAAGCGTGGCGACGATGCGCGAGCACGATGAATTTTTCACCTATGTGGTGCGGGATGCCGAAGGTCAGGTCCTGCTGCGTTCGCACAAAGCCGATTTAACGGTCTTCCCGCCGTTCACCGGCATGGGGTTTACGGATACGCCGACCCACCGCATCTACTCCGACGCCGCACTCCAGGGGACGGTGACCATTTCCGTTGCCGAGCCGCTGGCGCGACGCCGCGCGGTGGCGTGGCAGACATTGCTTGGACTGGCGCTTCCGCTTGGCCTGCTCGTTCCTGTCAGCCTGATCGGCGTATGGGCGCTCGTACGCCTGTCGATGGCGCCGCTCAGGCGCCTGCGCTTCGACATCGAGGCCCGTGGCGCCGCCGACCTGACACCCGTTTCCATGGCAGGCCTGCCGTCGGAAATTCGGCCGAACGCGCTCGCAGTTAACCGCCTGCTGGATCGTCTCAAGCGAACGCTTGAAGCCGAACGCAGCTTTACCGCCAATTCCGCGCATGAGCTGCGCACGCCGGTAGCCGCGGCGCTGGCGCAGACGCAGAGGCTGATCATCGAGACATCGGACAAGGTCGCGCGCGAACGTGCCCGTGAGATTGAGGCCGCCCTGCGCCGGCTTGTGCGGCTGTCGGAAAAGCTGATGCAACTGGCGAGAGCCGAAGGGGCGCGGCTTCAGGTGACGGAGCCGATCGATCTCGCTGTCATCCTGCATATGGTCGTGAACGAAATGACCGCGGACGCGGGCAATGCCGGGCGCGTCGAGCTGATTTTGCCCGATGTTCCCGCACTCTCGCATATTGACGCCGACGCTTTCGCGATCCTTGCGCGCAACCTGATTGAGAACGCTCTGAAGCACGGTTCGCGGCAGGAGCCGGTGCGTGTGGTACTGTCGGCGGACGGTGTGCTGAGCGTCACCAACGCCGGACCGACGGTAGCACCGGACCTGCTTGCTCGCCTGTCCGAGCCATTCGAGAGGGGGCGGGCGCAGGCAGACGGCGCCGGTCTCGGATTGGCCATCGCCCGCACCATCGCCACCGGCAGTGGGGGCAGGATCGAACTGCTTTCGCCGCGGGAGGGGCAGCAGGATGGTTTTGAAGCCCGGTTTTTTAGCGGCGGATGACGGCTCGATCCACCGGAAGAAGGCGGATATGCGAAAATGTCGTCGGTAGCCTGTAGCCGCGACTGAAACAATCATGAGGATGACGTGAAGCGGTCATTGTTGTTGGATTTTCCGATGGTTCTGTCGCTGTTGACGGTTCTGGGGATGATCGTTGCCGTTGTCGGCACATGGTTTTTCGGTGGCGGGCTTGACTTCCTGAACCTGCCGGGCCTGACGCTTGTCTATCTGGCCGGTGGACTGCCGACCGCATGGCGGGCATTGTCCACACTCTGGCGGGAGCATGTCCTGGACATCGATCTGCTGATGGTCGTGGCGGCGATCGCCGCCGCCATTGTCGGCGCACCTTTCGAGGGTGCCGTGCTTCTGACGCTGTTCAGCATTTCCACCACGCTGGAACATCGGGCGCTGGGGCGTGCGCGCCGCGCGATCGAGGCGCTGATGGCGCTTCGGCCGGAAACGGCGCTGCGCAAGGGCGCGAATGGCAAGGTTGAAGAGGTCCCGGCGGACGAACTTGCCGTCGGCGATGTGGTGGTGCTCCGCCCCGGGGCACGGGTGCCGACCGACGGCCTGATCGTCAGCGGTCGCGGCGGTATCGACGAGGCCAACATCACCGGCGAATCCATGCCCGTCTCCAAGGAACCCGGCGAACAGGTGTTCGAGGCCACCGTCAATCTCGACGGCGTGCTGGAAGTGTCGGTTACCAGGACTGTCGGCGAGAGCACCATTGCCCGCATGATCCTGCTGGTGACCGAAGCGCAGGCGGCAAAGGCCCCATCCGAGCGGTTCAGTTCCTGGTTCGGGCAGCGCTACACGGTAGCGGTCATGCTAGGGGCGGTGCTCGCGTTCGTTGCCTTCTACTGGCTCGGGCGCGACTGGGAGCCGGCGCTCTACAAGGCGGCCACGCTCCTGGTCGCGGCCAGTCCCTGCGCAATCGTCATATCCGTACCCGCCGCCATCCTGTCGGCGCTGTCGGCCGCCGCGCGGGGCGGTGTCCTGTTCAAGGGAGGCGCTGCGCTGGAGACGCTAGCAGCCGTCGATACGTTCGCGTTCGACAAGACAGGGACCCTGACGACCGGCCGCGCCGCGGTGACGCAGGTAGTCGCGCTGGACGGCGACGAGGAGGGGTTCTTGTCGCTGCTCGGCGGTCTCGAAGCGCATTCGGAGCACCATATCGCCGCCGCGATCCGCAGGGAGATCGCTGCGCGCGGCCTCGACATCACGAGCGTTGCGAACGTGACATCCCGTGCGGGCGCCGGCATCGTCGGGTTCGACGCGTCCGGCGCCCTGTGGGCCGGAAACTCCTATCTGGTCGAGGAAACGGGCGCCCGCGTCGACCATCCCGCGCTGGAGGCGCTGGCAAGCGGCGCCCAGACGGTCGTCTACCTTGGCCGCGGTCCGGCCGTACTGGGCGCCGTCAGCGTGGCGGATGAACCAAGGGCCAGTTCCGGCCCGGCATTGGTCGCCCTGCGCGACAGCGGCGTGCGCCGGATCGTCATGATGACGGGCGACCGCCGTCCGGTGGCGTTGCGCATCGGCGCCGAGCTTGGACTGGGGACGGAAGAGATCCATGCCGAGATGCTGCCTCAGGACAAGGTGCGCGAGGTCGGCGAACTGGCGCGAAGCGGCAAGGTCGCCTTCGTCGGCGACGGCGTCAATGATGCTGCCGCTCTGGCCCGCGCCGATGTCGGCATCGCCATGGGCGCGGCTGGTTCTGACGTCGCCCTCCAGGCCGCTGACGTGGCGCTTCTGTCTGAGGACATGGAAAGGCTCGCTCATGCGCACCGGCTGGCCCGTCGTACCGCCGCCATCATCCGGCAGAACCTTGTTGTCGCCATCGGCGCGATGGTGGTGCTGGTCACTGGCGGCTTGTTCTTCGACCTGCCCCTGCCGCTGGCAGTCGTGGGCCACGAGGGTGGCACCGTCCTTGTCGTGCTGAACGGCCTGCGGCTGCTGTCCGACCCCATCCGCCGCGCCACGACCGGTTCTGCAAGTCTGCCGTCTGAAGGCGGATTGCCGCCTGAGCCCGTAAAACCGGTCGCCCGCCACGAGGCTTCCGAACGCATGGGATGAACCGCCCGGTCTTTTGACATCGATCAAGGTGACGCCGGGTCAAAGGCGCTATGGCGCCAGGCGAAGGATAAAAAGGGTGCTCTCCATGGTCAAGGTGACTGATCTTACCCCGAATTTCCGGCATGTTCGCCTGCTCCGCGCACGCGACAAGGCTCATCCGACAGGCGAACCCAACGAAGGTTACGACCTGCTCGTGCCGCTGGATGAGAATGGGGCGCTCCATCTCGACGACTGGAAGACCCATCGCGCCTTCTGCCGGGTCAGGCGCTTTGCGCGCGACGGCGAGGAGCGTGTGGGCCGGCTGGAGCGCACCTCCAACGGGCAATGGTATTTCGACTATGAAGAGGGCGAGGACGACGACGAAATCGGCTTCCGGCTCGGGGAGGAGCAATTTACGCCCGGCGAATATGTCTCCGTCTGGCACGACGATGTGATGCGCACCTACCAGGTCCAGCGGGTCGAAAGGCCGTGATTGATGTGCCTGCCCGCCGGCAGGCAGCCCTGAGGCGATGGTGTGCGGCGAGGATGAGCCGCGCAACTACGATGACAGTCACGAGGAAGGCGGCATGTACAAGCATATATTGATCGCGGTCGACGGGTCGGACCTTGCCGAAAGGGGCGCTCGTCACGGATTGGCGCTGGCCAGGCAGTTCGCAGCCGAGGCCATTGTCCTGACGGTGACCGAGCCGCTGAGCCCGGTGGCCATGGAAGCGGCGATTGCCGGCGGCATGCGGGACCCGCTGGCGATGTACGACATGCAGATGGACGAGCATGTCCGCAAGATCGACGGTCCCGTATCTGCCCATGCCAGGGAACTTGGCGTGACCATAGACTTGGTTCGCGAAACCGACGATTCCCCCCGCCGATGCCATTCTGCGCGTGGCTGAGATGCGGGGTTGCGACCTCATCGTCATGGCTTCCCATGGGCGCCGCGGGCTGGACAGGCTGCTTTTGGGCAGCCAGACTGCCGATGTACTGGCGCGCACGACCCTTCCGGTTCTGGTCGTGCGATGACCGGGATGTGGGTGGTCCCTCGGGCGCAAGGACGTTATCGTGACGATACGCAATCTCGATCACGCCGTTCATCCGAGGTCCGTCGCCGTCTTCGGAGCCTCGCCGCGCGCGGGAACGGTCGGCGGAATCCTCATCCGCAACATCGTCGAAGGCGGCTTCGGAGGGGAGGTCTGGCCGGTCAACCCGAAGCATGGCGAGATCGGCGGGCGGCGATGCTACGCCCGTGCGCAGGATCTTCCCGGCGCCCCTGATCTTGCCGTCATAGCCACGCCGCCGAACACCGTTCCCGGCATAGTCGCCGATCTCGGCGCCAGGGGATGCCGCGCCGCCGTGGTCGTCACCGCCGGCCTGATCCGCGAAAGCGGCCTGCGGCAGGCGATGCTTGATGCGGCCAAGCCGCATCTCTTCCGTATCATCGGCCCCAACACGGTGGGGCTTATGCTCCCGCGGCTCAAGCTGAATGCAAGCTTTGCGCATATGGCGGCAAAGCCGGGCAACATCGCCCTGCTTTCGCAATCGGGTGCCATCGCCACGTCGCTGGTCGACTGGGCGGCGGATAACGATGTCGGCTTCTCGCATATCGTGTCACTGGGCGATATGGCCGATGTGGACGTGGCCGACTGGCTTGATCTATTGGCGGGCGACGCCGGCACGCGGGCCATCGTCATGTATCTGGAATCCGTCACCAACCCGCGCAAGTTCATGTCGGCGGCGCGGGCGGCCGCGCGCATCAAGCCCGTGGTCGCGGTCAAGGCAGGCCGCCACGAACTGGCCGCCAAGGCGGCAGCCACCCATACAGGCGCGCTCTCCGGATCGGACCGCGTGGTCGACGCAGCGCTTTCGCGCGCCGGCATATTGCGGGTCGAGGGGCTTGCCGAGCTGTTCGCTTCCGCCGAGATCATGTCGCGCTTTCCCCCGCTGGAGCGTGCGCGCGTCGGTATTGTCACCAATGGCGGCGGGGCAGGGGTACTCGCGGTCGACGAGCTTGCCGGCACCACCGCATCGCTCGCCGAACTGTCTCAGGCTACAATCGAAAGGCTGGATGCCGGCCTGCCGCCCACCTGGTCGCGGGCAAATCCGGTCGACATCATCGGCGATGCGCCGGCCGCGCGTTACCGGTCTGCCGTCGAGATCGTTGCCGCGGACCCCGGCGTGGATACCGTCATGGTGTTCAACTGTCCCACGGGGCTGGCGTCCCCGGCCGATAGCGCGACCGCCGTGGCGGCCCTGGCCAGCGATGGCCGGATCGGAGGCAAGCCGGTCCTGACATGCTGGCTGGGCGAGCATACGGCGCGCACGGCGCGGCGCCTCCTTCAGAATGCCGGCCTCGCCAGCTTCGAGACACCGGCCGACGCGGTGCGCGCCATATCTTACCTCGCCAACTGGTCGCGGGCGCAGAAGGCGCTGGCGCGCGTGCCGTCGAACCGCAGCGAGGACGTCGCCGCCTACCGCGAGATCGTGCAAGACATCTTTCGCGCGGCCGCCGCCGAAGGCAGGCGGATGCTGACCGAGCCGGAGGCCAAGGCTGCGGTAGCTGCCTATGGCATTCCAGTTCCCGAAACCGTGATTGCGCGATCGCCGGCGCAGGCGAGGCAGGCCGCCGCAAGGCTGCTCGGCAAGTGGCCCGCCGTCGTCGTCAAGCTGCTTTCCAAGGCCATCACCCACAAGTCCGACATTGGTGGCGTGGTGCTCGGTATCGAAACCGCGGAGCGGGCCGGGGAGGCCGCCAGCGCCATCGAGAGTCGGGTGCGCGAGCGTGCCCCCGATGCCGACATAGAGGGCTATGCAGTGCAGCCCATGGTGGTGCGCAAGCATGCTCATGAACTGATCCTCGGCATGAGCCGCGATCCGATCTTCGGTCCGGCGATCCTGTTCGGCGCGGGGGGCACCGCCGTCGAGGTCGTGAACGACACGGCGGTGGCGCTGCCGCCGCTCGACGATGTGCTGGCTGGCGACCTGATCGAACGCACACGCATGGGGCGGCTTCTGGCCGGCTTCCGCGACAGGCCCGCCGCCGACCGCGAGGCGATCGCGGCCGCGCTCAACGGCATGTCGCAGATGGTGGTCGACTTCCCCTGCATCGCAGCCGTGGACATCAATCCGCTGCTTGCCGATGCGGACGGCATCGTCGCGCTCGATGCGCGCATCGAGATCGACCCGGAAGCGGTTGAGCAGGCTGGCCCGAACCCGGCGCTGGTGATCCGGCCTTATCCGGCGGAATGGGAAAGGGACCTCGCGGTCGGAGCCGCGCAATACCGGATAAGGCCGATCAAGCCAGCCGATATCGGGCTCTATCCCGATTTCCTGGCGAAGATTGCGCCCGAGGACATAAGGTTGAGGTTCCTTGCCCCACGCAAGAAGTTCCCCGACGAGATGCTGAAGCGCCTTACCCAGCTCGACTATGACCGCGACATGGCCTTCGTGGTGCTGGAAGCCGGCGGCGCGCTTGCCGGCGTAGCCCGCCTGTCGTGCGATCCGGACAGGTCGCGGGGCGAATACGCGCTGCTGGTGCGCACCGACCTGCAGGGCCTGGGCCTGGGATGGGCGCTCCTGCAGCAGATCGTCGACTATGCGAAGGCCGAGGGGATCGGGCGCATCGAGGGCATGGTGCTGAGCGAAAACGAAGCCATGCTGCGCATGTGCAGGGAATTTGGTTTCGCGATAACGCACCAGACGGACCAGCCCAGCCTTGCGCTGGTCGCGCTCGATCTCGGCTGATACCGGACGGGGCCCGCGTGTGGCTTTCGGCCTTGGTTCGCCCCCGGTGCGGCGCCTTGATCGGTGTCAATGCGCTGTCACGGCAACGCCTTCATCCTGCCGGGCATCATCAGGACAAGGCCGGAGAAAGACCATGACCAAGGACGGTTGGAGCCGCGATCTCACCACTCGCACGGGGCTGGTGCTTCATGTCAGGCCGGCGATGCCGAAGGATGCGGTGGCTCTGGCCCGCTTCTTCACGTATGTGACCCCGCAGGACCTGCGCTTCCGCTTCCTGGGCGGGGTGAGGGAGGTGAGCCATGAGCGCATTGCGGCCATGACGCAGGTCGACCATGAGCGGACCGAGAATTTCCTGGCCTTCGTAGACGGCAAGACCATCGTCGCCACCGCGATGCTGGCCTGCGACGACGCGCTGGAGAAGGGCGAGGTCGCAATCTCGGTCCATGCCGACTACAAGCACAAGGGCGTGGCCTGGGAACTTTTGCGGCACGTTGCCCGCTTCGCGAAGGCCAAGGGCGTCAAGGTCCTGGAATCGCTGGAGAGCCGCAAAAGCCACGAGGCCATCGAACTGGAGCGGGAGCAGGGTTTTGTGGCTTCTGCCAGTCCCGACGACCCGACCCTAATCCTCGTGCGTAAGCAGCTTTGAGGCACTACCCTGCGCTATCCCGTCAATGCCGCAATATCAAACCGTCCCGTGGTCCGACTACGCTTTGATCAGGGCCGCCTCGAGGGCCTCGACGTCGTCGCCGGTCAGGTCCTTGGCAAGGTCGCCGATCAGCCTGGTCTTCAGTGCATCGTGGAAATGCCGGCGCATCTCGCCCAGCGTACGCGGGTCGGCGATGACGAACAGCGAGGAGATGGCTCCATCCAGGGCCAGCCGGTTCAGATAGGCGGCCGCTGCGGCGGCGAAATTATCCTCCTCCAGCCGCGACGAGTCGGGATTGGCAGCGGTGCTGCGATGGCGTCCGCCGGAACCTTGATTGGCCGGCTGGATGACGCCGGCAACTTCCGGCACCAACTGGATGCGAGGCTCCATGCCCTTGTTGCGATACATACGCAACTTCTCCCCATCGACGACGGCGACGGTGGTGTCGTTCGGCAAGATCATTTTCTCATCCTGTGGGCTCGTGGTTGTTTTGTTCCTTTCCCACTATCGGCCGGGCCGGCCTGCGTGACCTTGATCTTCGTCAAGGAACCGGCTGCGCCGGGGCGCAGAATGCTCCATGCAGCGCCTCCACCACGCTGCGGACCTCGGCTCGCGCGATGCGGTAGAATACAGCCGTGCCCTCGCGGCGCGCCTCGACGAGCCCGTCAGACCGCAGCCGCATGAGCTGCTGGGACATCGGCACCTGCTCGATGCCGAGCATCTGGCGCAGTTCGGCGACGGATTTTTCTCCCTCCACCAGCGCGCAGAGCACGAGCAGGCGTTGCGGATGGGAGAGGCTTCTCATCAGTTCGGCGGCCGCTTCCGCGGCAGGGATCATTTCTTCTACATTCATACTGTTGAATTTATAATTCTTGAATGTTAAATGCAAGGTCGAAAGGCGAGCCTGTGACCCGCGCCACCTTAGGCCTCCGACATCCCGTTTGGAAGTTGGGTCGCGGCGGCCGGCATCGGAAAGCTCGGGAACCTCATACGCCCCTGCCTGGGGCATTCGTGAAGAGCTGGTGGAACGGCCGCCGGCCGAGCCAAGGAGAGAAGCAAATGACCCTCGATCGCGCCGTTTTGAGGTTTGCCGGATTCATGGTGCTGGCTTCGCTGGCACTCGGCTATTTCGTGTCGCCGTGGTGGTATCTTCTGACTGCCTTTGCCGGCCTCAACCTGGTCCAGGCCTCGTTCACCGGTTTCTGCCCGGCCGCCATGCTGTTCAAGCGACTGGGCTGCAAATCCGGCGTGGCGTTCAAATAGCGCCGCCCGCATGTCGCGACCGATGATCCGTTCCTGGAACCTGTTGCTCGCCGCTTTTGCGGTGTTCGCCGCGCCCTCTCTTTCGCGAGCTGGCGAATTCGTCGTCCATGCGACCACCGTCGCCGAGATGAAGGCCGTCTTCGGCCAGGTCGAGAGCCGCATCGTGGTTCCGGCCCGCGCCCGCATCGGCGGTTCGGTGCGGCAGATCATGATCGGCGAAGGCGACCAGGTGAAGGAAGGGCAGGTGGTGGCGCTGGTCGTCGACGACAAGCTGGCCCTGCAACTCGCCGCCGCCGATGCTAGGATCGAGGCGCTCGGCTCGCAACTTGAGAACGCCCGGCTGGAGTTCGAGCGGGCTCAGCAGCTCCAGGCGTCGGGCACGGGCACGCAAAGCCGGCTGGACCTGGCGCGCACCCAGCTCGAAGTCGCCACCAAGCAGGTTGCCGCCGCGGAAGCCGACAAGGCGGTGATCGAGCAGGGCGAGCGCGAGGGCGAGGTGCTGGCGCCTTCGGCCGGCCGGGTGCTGACCGTCTCGGTGACACCGGGCTCGGTGGTGATGGCCGGCGAGCCGATCGCCCGCGTGGCGCCGGGGCCCTATCATCTGCGCCTCCTGCTGCCGGAGCGCCATGCGGCCGAGATCGTGCAGGGCGCGGAAGTCCTTGTGGGCGGGCGAGGGCTCGCGCCCGGCGCCGAAGCCGGACGGCAGGGCCTCATCGTCAAGGTCTATCCCGAGATCGCGGACGGCCGCGTCATCGCCGATGTCGACGTGGCCGGCATCGGCGACTATTTCGTCAACGAACGCACGCTGGTGTCCATTCCCGTCGGCCGGCGCAGCGTGCTGGCCGTGCCGCCGGAAGCGGTTCGCACGGTGCATGGCGTCGACTATGTTCGCGTCGTTGCCCCCGCCGGGAAAACGCCCGCCGTGGAGATCGATGTCGCCGTGATCCTCGGCGAGACCTTCGAGGATGGCGGCACCGCGCGCGTCGAGGTGCTTTCGGGCCTTGTCGATGGCGACCGCGTGGTGCTGCCATGAGGCTGGGCATCGCCGGCGGTCTCACCCGCTCCTTCATCGCCTCGCCGCTCACGCCGCTGTTCCTGCTGGCGGCGCTGGCGCTTGGCCTGATCGCGCTGGTCGCCCTGCCGCGAGAGGAGGAGCCTCAAATCTCGGTGCCGATGGTCGACATCCGTGTCGAGGCGAACGGGTTGAAGGCCGACGACGCCGTCAAGCTCGTCACCGAGCCGCTGGAAACCATCGTCAAGAGCATAGACGGCGTCGAGCACGTCTATTCGCAGACCGAGGACGACGGTGCGATGGTGACGGCGCGCTTCGAGGTCGGCACCAGTTCGGATGCCGCCATATTGAGGGTCCATGAAAAGATCCGTGCCAATATGGACCGTATCCCGGTCGGCATTCCAGAGCCGCTGATCGTCGGGCGCGGCATAGACGACGTGGCGATCGCCGTCGTCACCCTGCGGCCGATGCCGGCTGCGGCCTCGCGCTGGAGCGCCAACGACCTGACCCGGCTGGCGCGCGAATTGCAGGTGGAGGTGGCGAAGCTGCCCGACATCGGCCTCACCTACATCGCGGGCGCGCAGCCCGAAGAGTTCCAGGTCCAGCCCGACCCGGAAAAGCTCGCGCTCTACGGCATCACGCTCCAGCAGCTCGCCGCCAAGGTCGAGGGCGCCAACCGCTCTTTCCGCATCGGCATGGTGCGCGAGACGGGGAGCCAGCGGGCTATCGTCGCCGGCCAGACCCTGCAGGCGCTGCCCGAAATCGGCAATCTGCTCTTGACCGCACGTGACGGCCGCCCCGTCTATGTCCGCGACGTGGCCAAGGTGAAGCTGGCTACCGCCCCGGCCGAGAACCGCGTCACCGACATACGCAAGGTGCCTGAAGGGGGAAAGGGCGGGCTCGAACGCGCACCGGCCGTTTCGCTCGCCATCGCCAAGCGCCCTGGTACCAACGCCGTCGTCATCGCCGACGAGATCATGCGCCGCATCGACGAGGTGCGCGGCCGCATCTTCCCGCAGGACGTGGAAATGACGGTCACGCGCAATTATGGCGAGACCGCCAACGAGAAGGCCAACGAACTGCTGTTCCACCTCGGCCTGGCTACGATTTCCATCGTGGTTCTGGTCGCCGTCGCCATCGGCTGGCGCGAGGCGCTGGTCGTGGCCGTCGTCATCCCCACCACGATCCTGCTCACGCTGTTTTCGGCGTGGATCATGGGCTACACGCTGAACCGCGTCAGCCTGTTCGCGCTGATCTTCTCCATCGGCATATTGGTGGACGACGCCATCGTCGTCATCGAGAACATTGCCCGCCATTGGGCCATGAAAGACGGCCGGCCGCGCGTGCAGGCGGCCATTGACGCGGTGGCCGAGGTCGGCAACCCCACCATCGTGGCCACGCTGACGGTGGTGGCCGCACTCCTGCCCATGCTGTTCGTGTCGGGCATGATGGGCCCCTATATGAGCCCGATCCCGGCAAACGCTTCCGCCGCCATGCTGTTCTCCTTTTTCGTGGCGGTGATGCTGACGCCCTGGCTGATGCTGAAGATAGGCGGCGTAGGCCATGGCGCTCCGGGCCATGGCCCGCAGGACGCTGCGCCCGGAGGGTTGCTCGGTCGCCTTTACGTGGCAGTCGCCCGCCCCGTGCTGAAGACGCGCGCCCGCTCCTGGACGTTCCTTCTGGTGGTGGCCATCGCCACGCTGGCATCGCTTGGCCTCATCTATACCAGGCACGTCACGGTGAAGCTGCTTCCCTTCGACAACAAGTCCGACCTGCAGGTGGTGCTGGACTTGCCCAAGGGTTCGTCGGTCGAGGATACCGACCGCACCTTGCAGGCGGCTGTCGATGCGCTGGCCCCGATCCCGGAGATCGCCTCCTTCCAGACCTATGCGGGCACGGCTGCGCCTTTCGACTTCAACGGGCTGGTGCGGCACTATTACCTGCGCGCCAATCCCGAACAGGGTCAGGTGGCGGTGAACCTCGCGCCCAAGGGCGAGCGCGGGCGCGCCAGCCACGCCATTGCGCTCGACATGCGCGAACGCCTGAAGAGCCTTTCCCTGCCCGCAGGCGCCGTGCTGAAGGTGGTGGAGCCGCCGCCCGGTCCGCCGGTGATGGGTACGCTCCTAGCGGAGATCTACGGCCCCGATCCCGAAACAAGACGCACGGTGGCGGCCAACGTGCGCGAGGCCTTCGAAAGCGTGCCCTTCATCGTCGACGTGGATGACAGCTACCACAACCGGCCGCAGCGCCTGCGCGTGGCCATCGATCAGGACAATCTGGAATATTACCGGGTCGAGCAGTCTGACGTCTACGACACGCTGCGCTATCTCTATTCGGGCGCCACCGTCGGCTATTCGCATCGCGGCGGCGGTCGCCAGCCGATCCCGATCCGCATCGCGCTGGACAAGGGGACGGCGACCGTGTCCGAGCGCGCGCTGGCCACCCCGGTGCCCGCCAACGCCCTGCCCGGCGGGCGAGGCGTAGTCGAGCTTGGCGATGTGGTGGAGGTGCGGCGCGAACCGGCCTCGTGGCCGATCTTCCGGCACAATGGCCGTGCCGCCGAAATGGTGCTGGCCGAGCTTGCCGGCGCCTATGAGGCGCCGGTCTACGGCATGCTCGCCGTGCGTGACGCCATCGACAAGGCCGATTGGGGCGGGTTGCCCAAGCCGGTGATAGCCCTGCACGGCCAGCCGGACGACGAGAGCCGCCCGACGCTTCTATGGGACGGCGAATGGGAGGTGACCTGGGTGACCTTCCGCGACATGGGCGCGGCCTTCATGGTGGCGATCCTCGGCATCTACATATTGGTGGTGGCGCAGTTCGGCTCCTTCAAGCTGCCGCTGGTCATCCTGACGCCCATACCGCTCACCTTCCTCGGCATTCTGCTGGGACACTGGCTGTTCAGCGCGCCGTTTACGGCCACCTCGATGATCGGCTTCATCGCGCTCGCCGGCATCATCGTGCGCAACTCGATCCTGCTGTCGGACTTCATCCGCCACGCCCGCACGCCGGAGCGGCCGCTGCTGGATGTCCTGCTCGAGGCCGGCGCCATCCGCTTCAAGCCGATCCTGCTCACGGCGCTGGCCGCCATGATCGGCGCGGCGGTGATCCTGACCGACCCGATCTTCCAGGGCCTGGCCATCTCGCTGCTGTTCGGCCTGATCTCGTCCACGGTGCTTACCGTGCTCGTCATCCCGGCCATCTATGTCGTGCTGCGCGGCGGGTCGAAGGCGGGTGCAGCCCGCAACGGTATCCCCAACGATAGACTGCAACAGCGAGAGGCCGGTCAGTCCTCCGCCTGAACCCGGAAGCGATGGAGATGAATGAGCTGTTATTTCGCCAAAACGCTGCATTGCGGCTTTGACGGACCGGTCGAGCGCGTGACGGCGGCGCTGAAGGAAGCCAGTTCCGTCACGCAACGTGCGGCAGTTTCTTGCCTTCCTCTGCCACGAGCGCGCATATATCTTCGGTTGGGTTCACACGTCCCAGGCTCGGGGCGGCTCCGATAAGTCAGGATCTTGTGGTAGCCCTCTTTCAAGATGGTGCGTCGAGGGAATTCCGGTGCCGGCGAGAGATATCCCAGGGCTGCAAGGCCGTTTCCTGCAGGCGGTCTTCTCGTCCCGTTTTGAGGGTAATGTCGGCTATTTGCTTGCCGCGGGCGCCGTGGCGACAATGTTTGTCGTCCGGCTGGCCCTGCAGGGCGTTCTGGGCAGTGCCGTAACCTTTCTTTTCTTTGTTCCTGCAATCCTTCTTGCGGCCATCGCGGGTGGCATCGGTCCGGGGCTTTTTGCCCTTGTCCTCTCCCTTTTAGGCGCGCTCTACCTTGCGGGCGCCGATGCCTCGTCCTGGGTGCAGAGTTCCGTCTTTGCCATGGTCGGACTTGCAATCGCCTGGATGGGCGAAATGCTCCATCATGCGCGTCGCGCCCTCGATAAGACGGAAGAGACGCTCAGGGCCCAGCAGGATCATCTGCGCTCGATCCTCGATACGGTGCCCGACGCGACCGTGGTGATCGACGAGCGGGCACTTATCACATCCTTCAGCGCGGCTGCCGTCCGACAATTCGGCTACACGGAAGCCGAGGCGCTTGGCCGCAACGTCAACATCCTGATGCCCGAACCTTATGGAAGTGAGCATGACGGCTATATCCACCGCTACATCGCCACCGGCGAGAAGCGGATCATCGGTATCGACCGCGTCGTGGTCGGCCGCAGGAAGGACGGCTCCACCTTTCCCATGAAACTGGCTGTCGGCGAGATGAGGTCGGCGACCGGCCGGTTCTTCACCGGCTTCATCCGGGATCTCACCGAGCGCGAGGAATCGGCGGCACGCCTGCAGGAGGTCCAGAGCGAACTCGCCAGGCTCGCCCGTCTTAACGAGCTTGGCGAGATGGCTTCGACGCTGGCGCACGAATTGAACCAGCCGCTGGCTGCCATTGCAAACTATGCGCAGGGTTGTGTCCGCTTCCTCAATACTCTGGATGACGCTGCCGCCGATCGCATCCGCGACGCTCTCGAGGAGACGGCTAAGCAGTCATTGCGTGCAGGCGGGATAATCCGGCACCTGAGGGAATTCGTCACGCGCGGCGGAACGGACGTTACGCGCGAGACGATGCGCAAGCTGATCGAGGAGGCGGGTGCTCTTGCTCTTGTCGGATCACGTGAGCAGGGCGTCCGCTCGGTATTCGACTTTGCACCGAAGGGCGCGGATGTCCTGGTCGACCGGGTCCAGATCCAGCAAGTGCTGATCAACCTGATGCGCAACGCGATGGAAGCCATGCGCGAAAGTGAGAAACGCGAGCTTGTCGTGCGCACGAGGATCGAAGGCGGCTATGTCGTGGTCGAAGTGGCTGATACGGGTGCGGGCATCTCCGAGGAGGTGGCCGCGCGCCTGTTCCAGCCTTTCGTCACCAGCAAGGCGAGCGGCATGGGAATCGGGCTTTCCATCTCCAGGCGGATCATCGAAGCGCATGGAGGCGAGATTTCAGCCGGTCGAAACGACAGTGGAGGGGCGACGTTCAGGTTCACGCTTCCCTTGGCGGGAAAGGAAGTGCCGGATGCAGATTGACAACTATGTGGTTCACATCGTCGACGACGAAGAGCCTGTCCGTAAATCGCTTGCCTTTCTTCTGACCATGGCGGGCTTCACGATTCGGGTGCACGATTCAGCAAGCAGTTTCCTTGCAGCGGCAAAGACAATCAACCAGGCTTGCCTCATCACCGATCTGAGAATGCCGGATATGAGCGGTGTGGAATTGCTGAAGAGACTGAAGGAGACAGGCGCCTCGATCCCCGCGATAGTCATCACAGGCCATGGCGATGTTCCGATGGCGGTTGCGGCGATGAAGGCGGGCGCCGTCGATTTCATCGAGAAGCCGTTCGAGGACGAGATGCTGGTCGAGGCGATCAAGCGAGCCGCGAGCCGGCTGGAAGAAAATTCGACGCCCATGGTGGACACAGCAACGCTGCGTACCAGGCTCGACAGCCTCTCGGAGCGCGAGCGCCAGGTATTGTCTGCGGTGGTGGCGGGCCTGCCCAACAAGACCATCGGTTTCGATCTTGGCATCAGCCCTCGCACGGTCGAAGTCCATCGCGCCAACATCATGTCGAAGATGCAGGCTAAAAACCTGCCGGAACTGGTCCGCATGAGCATAGCCATCGGCCTTTCGGCGTAAGCTCGCCGTCGAAATCCTTGGGACAGCGCCCATTTGATCCACCGCAATGCGCCGATCGCTGGCGACATGGTCCAGTACGCATGATCTGTGCTGGTTTCAGATCGGTGGGTGCGCAAGGATGGCTCAGGTAATCGTGGTGACGCCGGACGCGGCCTTCAGACACTCGCTCACCTTCGTTCTCGAAAGCGGCGGCGTCGCGGTCCTGGCCTACGGCGCACTCGATCCGGCGTTCGGGTCGTCGCAAGCCCGTCATGCCGGTTGCGCGGTCGTCGACGACGAAGCCGTCCATGACTGGCGATATGCGCAGGAGCTGTTCAGGAGCTTCGAACGTCCCGTTGTCCTGCTGATGGACCAATACCGCGCGCCGCGGGATGTGCGGTATGCGAGATGCCTGGCAAAACCGTTCCTCGGCGAACCGCTCCTTCAGGCCGTCCAGGACGCTATCGCCGGTGAATCCTGATCCCGCTACGTAGAATCCCGTACGGATACAACCGAATTTCGATCCATCGGAATTGAGTGGATTGTTTGCCATCGGTATCGAGGGACGATCCATGACGAACTTTGAACAATCCCGCTATTCCCGCCAGCTTGACGGTATCCTTCTCGATCGCAACGAACCCAGCATGCCGTTGGCAAGCGGCCGGCCCGCCACATACTTCCCGGCGGGCTCGGAAATTTACGCCCAGGGCGAGAAGTGCGCGAATCTCTACCAGGTGGAGTTCGGCGCCGTTCGCATCTACCGTCTTCTGTCGGACGGCCGGCGTCAGATATCGGCATTTCACCTTGCCGGCGAGGTGTTCGGTTTCGAAGCAGACAAGCGTCATCACTTCTTCGCCGAGGCGATTTGCAGCACCGGCATTCGCATCCTCAGCCCTTCGGCTTCTCACGCCGTAGCCGAACTCCTGCCTATCGCGCTCCAGAGCCTCGTGCGGGCTCAGGAGCAGCTTCTGGTGCTTGGCCGTCAGAATGCCGTGGAGCGCGTCGCAGCTTTCTTCCTCGAGATGTCGGAGCGTCAAGGCGGGTTGCGCCAGGTCGAGCTTCCAATGTCCCGATTGGATATTGCGGATTATCTCGGCCTGACGATCGAAACCGTCTCGCGGGTCTTTTCCAGGCTCAAGAGCAAGGGAGTCATCGGCTTGCCAAGCCTGCGGTGTGTGGAAATCGTCAAATTGCAGACGCTTCAAGACTTGGCTGCATGAGGGAATCCTCGGCGAAATGCAAATGGCATTTAATAGCAAGGGCGCGTGGCTATCATGAGCCGGCACGAAAAATTCGGGCTTTTGATCCGCGTCAACGCCAGGGCTCGTTAAAGTTGACCTTCTCTGTTTACCTGCCGCTACCTCGGTCGGAACGGCCGGAGGAGCGGTAAACGGAGCCCACGGAGGAATCGCAGCCGTGACGACGACAACAATCTCCAACTTTTCGCAGGCAGCACAACAGGCGCAACATTGGGTCAATGAAGTCGCCGGCGAATTGGACTGGGATGTCCCGCGCGCCTATCGACTGCTGAGGGCGGTCTTGCACGCGCTCAGGGACTGGCTGCCAGAGGAAGAAACAAGCGATCTCGCGGCGCAATTGCCTACCCTGATCCGGGGCGTCTTCTTCGAGGGCTGGCATCCTCTCAACGGTTTCGGTAACGACCGTCGTAAGAGCGATTTCATCGTTGCCGTGAGACGGGAGTTCGGCTTCGAGGACGAGATCGATTTCGACCAAGCCATCGGGGCGGTCTTTCATCTCCTCGATCGCCACATCTCGGCCGGAGAGGTAGATCAGGTTCGCAACTCCATGAGAAAGACGCTTCGGCAGCTTTGGCCGTCGGACTGAGTCATGTTTTGCGATCGGCAGGAAGCAGGACGAATGCTCGCGATCGAGCTCGCAGGGCTGTCGCTTCCTGCACCTGTTGTTCTCGCGCTCCCTCGTGGCGGCGTACCCGTCGCTGTCGAGATCGCTACCGAACTGAACGCGCCTCTCGACCTGGTGATCGTGCGCAAGGTAGGCGCTCCAGGCAATCCCGAACTTGCGGTCGCCGCTATCGTCGACGGCAATCCGCCGGACGTCGTTCTCAACCGTGAAATCGTGGAAGCTTACAATCTCGACGACGCGGCCCTGGCCATGCTGGTGAAGGGCGAGCGACCGGAACTCGAGCGCCGCCGGACCCTCTATAGAGGCAACCGGTCACCGCTTTCGATTACCGGGAAAACCGCAATTCTGGTCGACGATGGCGCGGCCACCGGCACTACGATGAAGGTGGCCTTACGTGCCCTGAAACGACGAGCGCCGATGGCGATCGTGGTAGCGCTGCCGATCGCCCCGCCCGAGACCGTAGCCGAACTCAGCCAGGAGGCGGATCGTGTCGTTTGCCTGGCACAACCGCCGCGTTTTCGGGCTCTTAGCTACTATTACCGCCACTTCGAACAACTCGATGACACGGACGTCGTTGCCACATTGGAGCGCGGCCAGCCGGGCCGGGACGCCGCAACGAGCAAACATAGGGAAGCGGGCATGAGAAATCCCATCGCGGCAGACGCAAAAAAGAACCGATAGAAGAGACGCGGCCATGCTGATCAGGACCATGACGACGCTCGAATGCACGAAGCTGGCCGGTGATCGTGCTCAGAAGCCCGAAGGGATGGACCGGGCCGAAGGAGGTCGACGGAAAGAAAGTCGAAGGGTTCTGGCGCGCCCATCAGGTACCTATCGCGGACCCTCGCGACAATCCCGGCCACCTGAAGTTGCTGGAAGACTGGATGCGGAGCTATCGCCCGGAGGAGCTTTTCGATGAGACGGGTGCCCTGCTAGACGAGCTTCGTTCGCTTCCTCCTGCCGACGCCCGGAGGATGGGCGCCAACCCGCACGCCAATGGCGGACTGCTCAAGCGTGAACTACGATTACCGGACTTCCACGACTTTGCCGTCGCTGTGCCACAGCCCGCCGGTACACTCGCCGAGGCGACCCGCGTCATGGGTACGTTTCTAGAGGAAGTCGTGCGTCTGAATGCCGATGCGCGCAATTTCAGGATCATGGGGTCGGACGAAACGGCCTCGAACCGGCTGGACGCTGTGTTCGGGGTGACCGAGCGCGCCTGGATGGAGAAGATCGAGCCCTACGACGTGCACCTTGCCCCTGGATGGCCGCGTCATGGAGGTGCTGAGCGAGCATCTGTGCCAGGGCTGGCTCGAAGGTTACCTGCTGACTGGTCGGCACGGCCTGTTCTCCTGCTACGAGGCCTTCATCCATATCGTCGATTCCATGTTCAACCAGCACACCAAATGGCTGAAAGTGTCGCGCGGGCTACCATGGCGGCGGTCGATCGCATCGCTCAACTACCTGCTGACATCGCATGTGTGGAGGCAGGACCACAACGGCTTCAGCCATCAGGATCCCGGCTTTGTCGACCTGGTCGCCAACAAGAAGGCCGACATCGTGCGCATCTATCTGCCGCCGGATGCGAACACGCTGTTGTGGGTCACCGATCATTGCCTGGACCTATGACCGCATCAACGTCATCGTCGCCGGCAAGCAGCCGGCGCCGCAATGGCTTGCCGTCGAGGATGCCGCCGCGCACTGCAAGGCAGGCGTCGGCGTCTGGGAATGGGCTGGCACCAAGAAGGACGGCGCCGAGCCGGATGTCGTCATGGCGTGCGCCGGAGACGTTCCGACGCTGGAGACGCTGGCCGCCGTGGATCTGCTCAGGCAAGCGGTTCCGGATCTTGCCATCCGCGTCGTCAATGTCGTGGACCTGATGACGCTACAGCCGAAGGAGCGACATCCGCATGGCCTCTCGGACGCCGAGTTCGACAGGCTGTTCACGAAGGACCGCCCCGTCATCTTCGCTTATCACGGCTATCCCTATCTCATCCATCGCCTGACCTACAAACGAACGAACCACGACAATATCCACGTGCGCGGCTTCAACGAGGAGGGGACGACGACCACGCCGTTCGACATGGCGGTGCTCAACGAATTGGACCGCTTCCATCTCGCGATGGAAGCCATGGACAGGGTACCGGGGTTGAGTGCGAAGGTGTCGGCGGCCAGGCAGGAACTTGCCGATAAGCTCGCCCAGCACACACGCTACGTCAGGGAGTGCGGCGAGGACATGCCGGAAATCCGGAACTGGCACTGGCCGTACAAGACGGCCCCGCGGGCAGGCAGCTGAAACGGCAAGGATTACTGGTCATGGCGGGCTCGATCCTCGCGCTGAATGCCGGCTCGTCCAGTCTGAAGTTCGGGCTTTTCGAAGCCGGAACGTTGCGCTGCATGGTGGTTGGCGGCTTCGAAGATATCCAAGGCACACCGCGTCTGACTGCAAGGGACGAAAATAACGCGCTCGTCGCCGACCGATCGGTCCCGCAGGAGAAACCGCCGGTCGAAACCCTGCTTCGCGAGCTGTTCGGTTGTCTCGAACCATGGCTTGCGGACATACCGCTGGCGGCGGTCGGCCACCGTATCGTCCACGGCGGCAGCCGGTTTGTCGCTCCGGTCAGCCTGTCCGAAGCGGTCATTCGCGACCTCGACGCGCTGACGCCGATCGCGCCGCTGCACCAGCCTGCCTGTCTCGAACCGGTGCAGGCGCTGATGCGCTCGCGCCCCGGCCTGCCGCAGGTCGGCTGTTTCGACACTGCCTTCCACCACACACTTGCGCCACCCGCCAGCCGCTACGCCCTGCCGCGCGCATTCGAAGAGCAGGGCATCCGCCGATACGGTTTTCACGGGCTGTCCTATGAATTCATCGCCGGGAGGCTGCGCGAGATTTCGCCCGAAACCTTCGGCAAACGCACCGTGGTTGTGCATCTTGGCAGCGGGTGCAGCCTCTGTGCCATGCGCGAGGGAAAAAGCCTCGACACCACCATGGGCTTCACCGCGCTCGATGGGCTGGTGATGGCCACGCGGCCCGGCGCCATCGACCCCGGCATCATCCTCTACCTGCAACAGGTTCGCGGTATGTCCGCCAAGGAGGTCGAGGACGTTCTTTATCACCGCTCCGGCCTGCTCGGCGTGTCGGGCCTGTCGGGCGATGTCCGCGATTTGCTCGCCAGCAAACATCCCCACGCGCGGGAGGCCCTCGATCTTTTCGCTTTCCGCATCGCCCGTGAAATCGCGGCGATGGCCAATACGCTGCAGGGCCTGGACGTGCTGGTGTTCACCGGCGGCATCGGCGAGCATGCCTGGCAGATCCGCGAGGCTGTCTGCGAACGGCTGCGGTGGCTGGGCGCAGAGCTGGACAGGGACGCCAACCGTTCCGGCAAGGGGCGGATCGCGGACCGGCAAGGAGCCGTCGAAATCCATGTCATCGCCACGGACGAAGAACTGACGATCGCCAGTCAGGTGTCGACGGTCATTGGCGGATGACTTGTCAGCGCGCCAGGAAAACCGGGAGCGGGGGATTCTCCAGCATCGAGCGGGTTACGCCGCCGAAAATGCGCTCGCGCAGGCGGGAGTGGCCGTAGGCACCCATGACCAGCATCTCGGCGCCCGTGTCGACGGCATGCCGGCGAAGCACGTCCGCGACGGAATGGTTGCTGCTCGGAAGGCGATCGATCGTAACCTTGACGCCATGGCGAGCAAGGAAGCTCGCTACGTCGGCGCCAGGTTCCTCGCCATGGAAACGCTCGCCTTCGACGGGATCGACAATGGCCAGATGCACCTCGTCGGCTGCGGCAAGCAGGTCCAGGGCTTCCCGCACCGCGCGTGTCGCCTCGATCCTCGTGTCCCAGGCAACCAGGATCCGTTTGGGATTGAGTGACGGCTGAGTGTTTTCAGGAGCCAGCAGAAGCGGCTTTCCCGACCAGAACAAAGCGCCTTCGAGAATCTTTTGCCGTAGTGTCTCCGACGCGAGCAATTCAGGTCCGGCGAGCGTAAGGTCGGCGTAGCGAGCTCGCCGCCCGATCATCTCGTCGGCCCAGCTAACTTCGGTATAGTCACTGACTACGTCGCCCGAAACAGGGCTTGCCGCCACGAACGCGGATATTTCTTCTGTGCGGGCCTTCAGGTGTCTCTGGTCGGCTTGTCGCTCCTGCATCCAGCCATCCGACATGACGGCTGCGTATTCACCGATTGGCGGAGGAGCGGCCAAAGCCATGACAAGCACGGAAAGATGCGCTTCGGCTTGTTCGCACAGGTCCGCGGCAAGCTTGAGATCGCCTCGCCAGCCGATTTCCGGCCCGGTGATGGTCAGAATTGTCTTGAACGCCATGATTCCGATCCTCGTATCTCGCATCTGTGCAGAAGCGATATTCAGTTCCGCCGCCCGCTTCATTGCGTTGGATCAAAACGTCCGTCCGCTCACGATTGATCCCGGTCAAGGAAAGCCGGCCGCTCCCGGCGCTGGCTTGCGGTAGGGTTGCAGGGGCCGTTCGGTGAATTCCTCCATCGTACGCAGGATCGGAAAATCGAGCGTCGCGATATCGATCAGCCGGACTTCGTGGCCGGTCGAGCGCGCGCCTTCGACATAGGCTTGGGCAAGCACCCGGCACAGGCGCTTCGGATTGTCGTCTGGATGACCAAGGATGACGAGGATGCGGCACGGCATGGCGGTTCTCCGGAGGGTCAGCGAGGTTACGCAGCCCAAGAACCGGCGCCTTGATCGTGGTCAAGCCTGGCGGTGCCTGGCGAGCCGGGTCTCGCGTGCGAAGAACCAGCGTTTGGTCGCTTCGGACGCGGCCAGATAAATCAACGTGATCGCGACGAGACCTGCCATTATCGGGGCCGGCAGAGGCGCGAAGCCGAACCAGGTCGAGCCGGGCAGATAGGGAATCGCCAATGCAAGCAGGCCGACGGCCAGCGTCAGCCAGGCCAGGAGCGCGCTTGGCCGGCTCCGCCAGAAGGACTGGTGCGTACGTATGACGAGAACGATCACCAGTTGCGTCAGCAGCGATTCGACGAACCACCCGGTCCGGAACGTTCCGGCATTCGCATGCATCAGCAGCAGCAAAAAGCCGAAGGTCACGAAATCGAAGCAGGAACTGACCAGTCCGAAATAGATCATGAAGCGGCGGATCGAGCCGATATCCCAGCGGCGCGGCGCCTCGATCTGCTCAGCGTCCACGCGGTCGCTCGCTATGGCGAGCGAAGGCAGCGAAGAAAGCAGGTTGTTGAGCAGGATCTGCGGGGCCAGCAGCGGCAGGAAGGGCAGTGCAAGCGACGCGAAAGCCATCGAGAACATGTTGCCGAAATTGGCGCTGGTGGTGATGGAGATGTATTTCATCGTATTGGCGAAAGTTCGCCGACCGTCATCGACGCCGCGCAGCAACACGTCGAGGTCCCGCTTGAGCAGGATCATGTCCGCGGCCTCCCGGGCTACGTCGACGGCGCTGTCGACGGAGATGCCGATATCGGCTTCGTGCAGGGCCGGGGCGTCGTTGATGCCGTCCCCCATATAGCCGACGACATGGCCGCGCCGGCGCAGCGCCTCGATGATGCGCTCCTTCTGGTTGGGATCGATCTCGGCGAAGATATCGACATGTGCGACACGGGCGAACAGCGCTTCTTTGGTCAGCTTCGCCAGGTCGTCGCCGGTAAGTATACGGCGATGTGGCAGGCCGATGACCTGCGCCAGATGCGCCGCGACATGGCGGTTGTCGCCGGAGATGACCTTCACCTTGATGCCGCGCCCGGCCAGAGCCTTCAAGGTTTCGGCCATGCCGGGCTTCGGTGGGTCGAGGAACAGGAGGAATCCAGCGAAGGCGAGGTCGGCTTCATCGTCTCGGCTGTAGGTCTGGCGTGACGGAAGGCGGCGCGCCGCAAGCCCAAGCACGCGAAAACCCTGCATGGACCAGCCCTGCACCTTCTCGTCGATCGCCTTCACCTGCTGCTCGTTGAGCGTGCAGGCCTCGACGATATTCTGGACAGCTCCCTTGCAGATCAGCAGGTCTTCGCCGGCATCTTTCTGCCGCACGATCACGGACAGTCGCTTGCGGATGAAATCGTAGGGAACTTCGTCGATCTTTTCATATGCCGAAAGATCGTCGCCGGAACCCCTGCTGGCTGCGATCCCTTCGTCAAGAGGATTGGCCATGCCTGATTGCAGCGTCGCGTTGAGCAACGCCCACAGTCGGACCTGTTCTGAATCCGACCCATCGGCGTCTACGCAACGGTCCAGGCGGATCGTGCCCTCGGTCAGCGTCCCGGTCTTGTCGGTGCACAACAGGTCCATGCTGCCGAGGTTCTCGATGGCTTCGAGCCGGCGCATGATGACGCCGCTTGCCGCCATGGCGCGGGCACCGCGCGCCAGTGTGACGCTGATGATAGCCGGCAGCAGTTCGGGCGTCAGGCCGACCGCCAGCGCCAGCGAGAACAGCAGGGAGTCGACGATCGGCCGATACAGCAGAAGATTGGCGAAGAAGACGAGGATGACGATAACCAGCATGATCTCTGTCATGAGGTAGCCGAAGCGACGAATACCCCTGGCAAAATCGGTTTCCGGTACGGCACGCGCGATCGCCCCCGCGATTGCCGCGAATTCCGTCTCCTTGCCGGTGCGTACGGCAAGCATGGTGGCCGTGCCGCTGCGAACCGAAGTGCCCGTAAAGACGGCGTTGGAACGCTGGCCGATTTGGGCGTCCGGCGCTGAAACACCGGGAGCCTTGACCACGGGAAAGGTTTCGCCGGTCAGCGCAGCCTCGCTAACGTTGAAGTCGCGCGACTCCAGTAGCGCGCCGTCAGCCGGGATGAGGTTGCCGGCGGAAAGCCGGATCACGTCGCCTGGCACGATCTCCATGACTGCGACGGATGCCTCGCGGCCGTCACGCAGCACGGTGGCTTTGCGAGCAATGCGGGCCGTCAGGGCCTCCATCGCCCTGGAAGCCCCGTATTCCTGCGTGAAGGAAAGCAGGCAACTCGCCAGAACGATGATGCCGATGATCACCGCTTCGCTGCCTTCCCCCACGAAGGCAGAAACGATGGCGGCGAAGACGAGGATCAGCACCAGTGGACTGCGGAATTGCCTGGCAAAGACGGAAATCGCGGAAATTCCGCTTTTGCTACCGATCGCATTCGGGCCATTCAGCCGAAGCCGGGTCGAGGCTTCAGCGGACGACATGCCATCGGCCGCAGTGTGCAATTCTGTCAGCAACTCCTCGGCCGGCAAGGCCCAATAGGCCTTGCCGTTGTCGGTCGGGCGCGGTGCGGGGAGGGAACGCATGCCTGAATTCCTATGCCGTGTGAACAGCCACCTTGCCGGACCATGAATATAGTGCAGATCGCCTACCTGGCGTCCGCTGGAGCCAGCAAGCTATTGTCAGATACCCGTTTCAACCTTGATGCCGATCAATCTCGCGGCAGCCCGAGATCGGCCCCCCGTTGCTCTGCGCAACGGCGGGATTCAATGGACTTGGATAGGGCGCAGGCGGATAATGAAGGAAGTTTCGACAGGCTGTTGACCATGTCGCAATCGGCCAGTCTGCAGCAGTGTCAGCCCTCTGGATCGCCGCCATGTCCATGATCACGATTTTTCTCGGCAAGCTCCTTGGCCTTTATCTGATTGCGATTTCCATAGCGATGTTGACCGGAAAACGGCGGACCGTGACGACACTGGACGACATGGCCAACGACGGACCCTGGATGCTGTTCTCCGGGATGGTGGCCGTTGCGGCGGGGCTTGCCATCGTGCTCGCGCATAATGTCTGGACGGGCGGTGCGCTCACCCTTGCCGTCACGCTGGTGGGGTGGGTCGCGCTCCTGAAAGGGCTTTCGTTGCTCTTTGTGCCGCCTCACACAATGGCCAGGGCATATAAGTCCATGGGCTTCGAGCGGTATTTCCATTTGTGGATGGGCGTGGTGCTGGTTCTCGGCCTCTGGATCGCGCTCAAAGCATTCACGGCTTGAGCCGGCAAGGTCGGAACATGTGCCTGCGATCGGAGACATGAGGACAAGGTCCGCTCCATCGTGCCAACGAAGCCCCGGCCGACCTGAGTGCTGGCCGCCTCAGCGGAGCAGCCGTGCCGGTTGAGTGAGGCGGCCGGATCGGTCGCAGTCAGCTCGACAGGAAGCGGTTCCGGCCTGTTTCATCGAGCAGCGAGCGCGTCACGCCGCCGAAGGCCCATTCCCGCAAGCGGCTGTGGCCGTAAGCTCCCGACACGATCAGGTCGGCACCACTGTTGTCCAGAACCTCGAACAGCGCGAGGTGTTCATCAGGACCTTCGGTCAACTCCGGCCGCGCTTCGATGCCATGCGCTCCGAGAAAGGCCATGACGTCCGCGAGGCTTGCACGGACCCGTTGGTCGACTTCGGTGGAAACCGTGACGACTGTCACGGTCTCGGCCGCCTTCAACAGCGGCAGCGAATCGGCGAGTGCGCGGCGCGCCTCGCGCGTGTCCTTCCAGGCGACAGCGATATTCCTTGCCCGAACCTGTTCGGCATGGTGGGCGACGACAAGCAGGGGGCGTCCCGCCTGGAGAGCGATGCTCCCGGGATCTGCCCGCCGGTAAGCGTCACCTGTCGCCGCGCCCTTGACCGCACCCATCACGACCAGGTCTGCCGCCCGTGTAGCCTCCGCCAAGGCGCGTGTCGGATTGTCGAGTGCCTCACGCCATTCAGTCACGACCTTGCCGGCGATAAGCTTGCCGAACTCCTCGTGTAAATCCTTGAAGCGGGTTTGTATGTCGTCGCGCATCTGCATCCATGCTTCGGCGGCCAGGCTTGCGCCAGCCGGTCCAGCCATCGGCATGGGCGCGTCGGCGGCGCAGAAGCCGATCAGCTTCGCCCCGAAGCGCCCTGCAAGGTCGGAGGCTGCTTTCACGACAGGGAGGATCGGCCCGTCGATATCGAGGTTCACGAGGATGGATCTATAGCTCATCGGTTCGCCTTCCGTGGGTGCCTCGCTGCTGAACAGCGTCGGCAGGATCGTATGGCCGGACGGGAGATGCGCCTTGACGCCGATCAAGAATGGCTGCTTTTACCTCCGTGGCGACCGCCAGCGTGACGGGACTATCAAGCCATCAGGACTGGAACGCCGGTATGGGCGACGACCTCGTCGGTTGGTACCGCGCACCAATCTCTGCGCGCCCGTTCGGTCAACGGCTACCGCCGGGACTAATGCGGGTTCCTTGCCGTCCGGCGACGATTTCGACGGCGTCTTCCAGCCTGCCGATGGTGGCCGGTTTTCCGGCCTCGCTTGCGAACGCGATGGCGGCCTCGACCTTCGGCCCCATCGATCCGGCGGCGAACGCTGCGGCGGAGAGTTCGCCAGCTTGAACCTGGCCGAGCGGGCGGGCCTTCGGTGTCCCCCAGTCGAGATAGACGGCGTCGACGTCCGTCAGCATGAGGAGCATGTCTGCACTGAGCTGTCGCGCCAACAGGGAGGAGGCGAGGTCCTTGTCGATGACGGCCTCGACGCCGATGACGCCGCCGCTGTCGAGATTGATGACGGGGATGCCGCCACCGCCTGCGCAGATGACGATGACGCCTTGCTCAACGAGGAAGGCGAGCACCTCGGCTTCCAGGATTTCCAGCGGCTTCGGCGACGGCACCACGCGGCGCCATTTGTTGCCGTCGGGCGCCACCGTCCATCCGCGCTCGACAGCGAGCCGGCGCGCGGTGGCTTCGTCGTAGACCGGGCCGATCGGCTTGGTCGGCCTGGCAAAGGCCGGGTCGTGAGGATCGACGCGCACCTGCGTCAGCAGCGTGGCGACCGGACGGTCCTTCACCACATTTCCCAGTTCCTGCTGGATGACATAGCCGATCATGCCCGCTGTCTCAGCATCGAGGACGTCGAGCGGGAAGGGCGTGCCGGGCGTAGCCGCCGCCTGCAGCGCGAGCAGGCCGACCTGCGGCCCATTGCCGTGCGTTATCACCAGCGAATGACCGGCTTTCACCAGTTCGGCAAGTTCCACAGCAGCCCGGCGGATGTTGGCACGCTGGTTTTCGGGCGTCATCGGCTCACCGCGCTTCAGCAGCGCATTGCCGCCGAGGGCGACGACGATGCGCATCTTCAGTTACCGATCGTGGCGACGAGGATCGCCTTGATCGTGTGCATGCGGTTTTCCGCCTGGTCGAAGACGATGGAGGCTTCCGACTCGAACACCGCGTCCTCCACCTCCATGCAGTCGACACCGTATTTTTCTGCGACCAGCCGCCCGACTTCCGTTTCCGTATCGTGGAAGGCGGGCAGGCAATGCATGAACTTCGTGTAGGGATTGCCGGTCGCGGCCATCAGTTTGCGCGTGACCCGGTAGGGCGCAAGAAGCTTGATGCGCTCGCCCCAGGCGCTTTCGTCCTCACCCATGGACAGCCACACGTCGGTGTAGACGAAGTCGGCGCCCCTGACGCAGGCCTCCACGTCGGTGTCTATCCTGAACTGCCCGCCGTTGCGCCCGGCCAATGCCCGGACATGGGCGCAGAAATCCTGCTCGGGCCACAACATGCGGGGAGAGGCGATGCGCATGTCGATGCCGACCTTCGCCGCGCCGACGGCGAGCGCCTGGGCGACGTTGTCCTTGCCCTCCCCGACGAAGGCGACCGTCATGTCGGACAGGTGCTTGTGGGTGAACTCGCGCATGGTCATGAAGTCGGCCAGGATTTGTGTCGGATGGTCCAGGTCGGTCAGGCCATTATAGACCGGGACGCCGGCATAGGCGGCAAGCAGTTCGACCTGATGCTGGGAGAAGCCGCGATATTCGATGGCGTCGTAGATGCGGCCCAGCACGCGCGCCGTGTCCTTCATCGATTCCTTGTGGCCGATGTGGCTGCCGGACGGCCCGATATAGGTAACGTGCGCGCCCTGGTCGTAGGCGGCGACCTCGAACCCGGTACGCGTGCGGGTGGAATCCTTCTCGAAGATCAGCGCAATGTTCTTACGCACCAGACGCGGCACCTCCGTGCCGGCCCTCTTGGACGCCTTGAGGTCAGTGGCCAGCCTGAGAAGGTAGCGGATTTCCGCACCGGAGAAGTCGTCCAGCGTCAGAACATTGCGGCCATGCAGGTTGACGGGCATATCTTCTCTCCTCGGTCAGATCGGGTCGCGTGCGATCGGACAGGTCATGCAATGGCCGCCGCCGCGGCCGCGGCTCAACTCCGCGCCCTCGACGGTGATTACCTCGATGCCGGCCCGGCGCAGCAGCGTGTTGGTGTAGACGTTGCGGTCGTAGCCGATGACGACGCCCGGCTCGACGGCGACGACGTTGTTGCCGTCATCCCATTGCTCGCGCTCCGACTGGTAGCTGTCGCCGCCCGTGGCGACGATCCGCAGCGCCTTCTGGCCAAGTGCTTCCCTGACGACTTCAGTGAACGGCTTTTCCTCCTCGACGACGTCGACCGCCGCCTCGCCGTTGCCGGGGCGCAGCGAAAAGGTGCGCAGCCGCTCGATCACCGGCGGGTACATGGTCGCGAGGTCGTGGTCGCAGAACGTGAACACGGTATCGAGATGCATGAAGGATCGGTCGCGCGGCATCAGCGCGGCGATGACGCGGGTCGCTTCACCGGCGGCGAACAGGCTGCGGGCCAGCCCCCCGACCGCCTGGGGCGTGGTGCGTTCGCCCATGCCGACAAGCACGACGCCGCTGCCGACCGGCATGACGTCGCCGCCTTCCAGGCTGACGCCGGGTCCGGGGTTGTCCGGCGACACGAAGGGCAGGCCGGCGTTGCGGAAGCGCGGATGGAAACGGTAGACGGCCTCGACATTGGCCGCCTCCGGCTTGCGCGCCGGCCAGTACATGGCGTTGATTGAGATGGATCGGTAAATCCAGCACGAACTATCGCGGGTGAATATCTGGTTGGGCAGCGGCGGCAGGACAAAATCCTGCGGCAGCAGCGTCTTGCCGGTAAGACCGGCCGGCCGGAACGGCAGTTCAGCCCGCGCGATGCCGCCGACCAGCACCGAGGCGAGTTGGTCGGCCGGCATCTCGTCCAGCCAGCCGCGCAGTTCGTCCACCATGTCGTAGCCGACGACCGAGGCACCGACCCGACGGTCGAGCAGCCAGTCGCGGCCTTCGGCAATAGCCATAATCTCGGCCAGCAACTCGCCGAAGGCGTGCACGGTCACGTGCCGTTCCCGCAGCGCGTCCACGAAGACGTCGTGCTCCTGCCGCGCCCGCTTGACCCACAGCACGTCGTCGAACAACAACGCCTTGCAGTTGTCCGGCGTCAGCCGGCGCAGGCTGAGGTCGGGCCGGTGCACGATCACCTCATGCAGCCGGCCGATTTCGGAGTGAACGCCGAGAGTGGCCATGTTCGGTCCTTTCGCTAAACGGTTCAGAGCGCGCTGACTGCGCCGGTCCACATCGCGTAGGCGGCGTAGAGCCCCACCGCGACGAGCGCGACGGCGAGCATGGCCTCGATCGGATGGAAGAGCCGTTTCCCGTTCTCGCGGCGTGCCCAGATGTGGAAGAGGATGCCCGGCGCATAAAGAACGGCGCACATGAAGAGGTATGACGGACCGGCCGCGTAGACGAGCCAGACGCCGTAGACCGTCGCCAGCAGCCCGATCAGCATCGCGCCGTTGCGGCGCTCTCCCGTTCCGTAGCTTTCTCCTGTGATCGCAAGCTTCGCAGCGTAGGCGCCTGAGAAGATATAGGGGACTAGGATGGCGACTGAGGCGATCGAGAACAGCGCCTGATAGGTGCTCTGCGCGAACAGAGTAATGACGAGGAAGAGCTGGACCAGAAGATTGGTGACGAGGAGCGAGGTGGAGGGCACGCCGCGCGCGCTCTCGCGGGCGAAAAAGCTCGGCATGGTGCCGTCACGGCCTGCGACATGCGGAACTTCGGCGGCAAGCAGCGTCCAGGAAAGGAACGCGCCAATGACCGATACGACCAGCGCGAGATTGATGACGATCGCGCCCCACGGACCGACGAGCGCTTCCAGCACGCCCGCCATGGAGGGGTTCTTCAACCCGGCGAGTTCCGGCTGATTGATAATGCCGAGCGACAGCAGCGACACCAGCGCATAAAGAGCGAGGCAGGTGAAAAAGCCGAGCACGGTCGCGGTGGCGATGTCCTTGCGCCGCTCCGCGCGGGCCGAGAAGACGCTGGCGCCCTCGATACCGATGAACACCCACAGTGTGACCAGCATGGTGCTCTTCACTTGGCTCATGATAGAGCCCAGGCTGGCATTGCCGAGGCCGCTGAAGTCGGCTGAAAAGACGTCGATCTTGAAGGCCACTGCGACGATGCCGATGAACAGCACGATCGGCGCGATCTTGGCGACAGTGACGACGATGTTGACGATCGCCGCCTGACGCACGCCGGCCATGATCAGGAAATGGATGATCCACAAAAGGATCGACGCGCCCAGCACCGCCTGCCATGTGTTGCCGTCGCCGAAGGCGGGGAAGAAATAGGACAGGGCGCTGAAGACGATGACGGCATAGGAGACATTGCCCACCCAGGCGCTGATCCAGTAGCCCCAGGCGCTGTTGAAGCCGATGAAGGGGCCGAACCCGGCCTTGGCATAGGCGTAGGGGCCGGCATCCAGGTCCGGCTTGCGGGTGGCGAGCGACTGATAGACGAAGACGAGCGCCAACATGCCGACGGCGGTGATGGCCCAGCCGATCAGGATGGCCAGCGGCCCGGCGCCGGCGGCCATGTTTTGAGGCAGGCTGAACACGCCTGAGCCGACCATCGAGCCGATGACCAGTGCGGTTAGTGCGCCCAGGCGGAGCTTTGTCTGGCTTGGGGCCGTAATAGAGGCAGCGGGTGCAGAAGGGATATCGGTGGCGGCCATAACGCGTCTCCCAGTGTTCGGGCCATTTGCAGGGAGAGTGTGTCGGTGCGGGCAGTTTCGCCTTGACGCGCGTCAAATGTTATCTGGAGGAAGGTTTTTCGTTCAGGGCATGGGCGGCGCCAAGTCGACCGCTGCGCCGGCTAGTTGGCCATCAACCGGTTGACGGAGCGCTCCGCGAGCAGGGACCGCGTGACGCCGCCGAAAATCCACTCCCGCAGACGACTGTGCCCGTAGCCGCCGGAGACCGTCAGGTCGGCCCCGATTTTCTTCGCTTCCTTCAAAAGCGCCTCCGGCGCGTCCCGATCGCTTACGTCGATGACCTTCGACCGGGCCTTCACTCCATGCCTCATGAGGAAGCGGACGACATCTGCCGCGCCCTGCCGGGCTCGGTCCTCCTCGTCGTCTTCGATCGTCGCGACGAGCACCTCCTGCCCGGCGACGAGAAACGGCATGGCATCGACCACGGCACGCCGTGCCTCGCGCGTGTCTTTCCAGCTCACGAGGATGTTGTCGGCGGTCATGGGTTCATGATGCTCATTCGGGAACAGGACGGGCCGGCCGGCCGACAGGATCAATTCACCCGGGGAAACCGTGCGGAGGCCGCTTGCAATGCCGTTGTTAGCGCTGGCGACCAGTAGATCGGCCGCACGCGCATGATAGGCAAGCAACTTCGTTGGGTCGCCGATCATGCCGAGCCAGGAGCCGCGACGGCTGTCGACGAAGTCTTCGAATTCCGATTTCAGTACGTCCAGGCGCTCTTCGATCTCGATGCACTGCTGCTGCAACTCGTCAAAAGTGCTGCCGTTGACGTCACCCGGAACGGACCGATAAGGATCGGCCGCGCAGAAAGCGATCAGATCAGCCTTGAAGCGCCGAGCGAGGCCGCAAGCGAAAGCCAAGCGCGGCGTAGCCGTCGCATCTATGTCGAGCTGAACCATAATCGTGTTATAGATCATCGCGGCCTCCGTTCACCCGGCGACCGTCCTCCCGAACAGGCCGCCGCGCTTTGACGCATGTCAAACCACACGTGTCAGCGACGATGTTCCGCGATAAATAAGCGTTCGCATTCCGGGGATGGACGGGTGAAAAGCCCGCTGCGGCTTTCGCCACCTGTTTCCACCCGTATCCATGCGGCGGACTTCCAGATTTGCGGGAGATCAATGTGGAATCCATCCCGCTGCGATAGACGCCATCCAAAGCCTTTGAAGGGGTGGTCCAATGCTCAGATTTTTGCTCGCCGCAGCCGCATTGCTTCCCGCGGTGTCAGTCAAGGCGGACGACTTCCGGCAGATCGATTACGGGCGACGCCTGGTCGAAGAGAACTGCTCGCGCTGCCATGCCGTGACATCGACTGACAAAAGCAGCCATCCGGCTGCGCCACCGTTTCGGACCCTTTCCATGCGCTATCCCATCGAAGATCTGGCGGAAGCTCTGGCGGAAGGCATCTCCACCGGGCATCCGGACATGCCCGAGTTTGTCGCTACGCCCGCGCAAGTCGGCGCCATCATCGCCTACATAAAGAGCATCAACCCGTGACATGCTTGCGCCATCGTCACTGTGGTAACCCGTGAACTACCAATTTGCCTGCGGCAGG
Source organism: Mesorhizobium sp. (assembly GCA_049650385.1). Classification (GTDB taxonomy): domain Bacteria; phylum Pseudomonadota; class Alphaproteobacteria; order Rhizobiales; family Rhizobiaceae; genus Mesorhizobium. Next base: position 206,284 of record JBASAA010000027.1, on the reverse strand, counting down.
CATGAATAGTGCCGTATTGCGAGGTCATGCTCTGGTAAGCGCCGCCTCGATCGAACCGACACTGCTGCTCGTGAAGTCTCGGCCCAACAACTCACCGATCAGGGTTTCCCTGGTCGCATCGTGGAAGTGACGATGCAATTCTCCTAGCGTCCATGGATCGGTGACGACAAATAATGAGATGATCTTTCTGTCCAGTATCAACCTATCCAGATAGGCTGCCGCCCTGGCTACGAAGTCGTCCTTCTTCCGCCGCAAGCCGTGCGGTTTAGTCGGGTCGTTACGGCTGCGCGGGCTTGGGCGTCGGTTGGCAGGCTGTATCCCTGCTATCGTTTCCTCGACCAGTTGGATGCGGGTTTCTGTGCCGTCATTGCGGAACAGCCGCAGCTTTTTGCCATCGACGACGGCGACGGTAGTGCCATTCGGCAATATCATTGTCTCGCCCTGCGGCTTCGCGGTTCTTGAACTGTTCCCTTTACGGGTCGCCGGGAAATGTGTCGTTGATCCTGGTCAAGGAACAGGAGGAGAGCTGCAGGATGCATCTGGCCGCAGAGTAGGCGCCTTTACCGGGTGGAGCTCATGCCTCCGGCCTGGTCGCGCTTTGCGCAAGCCAGTGGGCCAACCGGGAAACTACGCTGTGTTCGGCCGTGCCTGTCGGAAACGTGGCGAAGTAGCCGCGATCGGAAGTGACGGCCTCGTCCGAAACCCGAACCAGAGCGCCAGTCTTGAGGTGCTGGTCGAGTAGCCCCGACCAGCACAGGGCGATGCCTTCGCCGGCCAGCGCCGCGCTGACCAGCAGGCTGTAGTCGTCGAAGACGATGGCGTTCAGTTTTCGGGGTATATCGACGCCCACTGCCCGGAACCAGTGCTGCCAATCATAGTTCCGGTCGAGACGGTCTGACAGTTGTAAAAGGCGCGATGTGGTCAATCGGGAAAGGTCCGGCTTCGTACCTTGACGTGCCAGAAATAGCGGGCTGCAAACCGCAAACACCTCTTCCCCCAGTATCTTGACGGCCGTCACCCCGGGCCAGTCTCCGTCACCGAAGCGGACATGGATGTCGGCTTCCGGCAGGTCCTGCCGCTGATCGCCGGTGAGCAACCGCAGTTCCTGGTCCGGGAAGCCTGCCGTCAATGCGGACAGTCGCGGCAAAAGCCAATAGGTCAGGAAGCCGGGCGCCGCAGCGATCGTCAGTTTCCGTTCCTCCTGAACCCTGCGGATCTCTGCGATGGTTGTCTCCAGCCGGCTAAGGCTTGAGCGCAGGACATCGAACAGGGTCTGGCCGGTGGGGGTCAGGTGGAGAGGTTTCGTCTCCCGCCCGAACAGCGTGACGCCGAGATCGGCCTCGAGAGCAGCCACGCGACGGCTGACGGCAGGTTGTGAGACGTTCAGGTCGCGAGCGGCGCGCGTGAACGATCCATGTCGCGCCGCCGCGTCGAAGGCGAGCAGGTCACCGAACGATGGCAGGACGGTCCGCATCATAACACCCATGCATGGTTCCATTCGCTTTTCCGGCGTGTCGGATCAAGCCTGTTGTCTGCTAACCATATAGAAAACTAGCATGATTTTGCGAGAGCGCGAAAGGCGCTTACGCCGGTGTACATGATCAGGCTCATGCGCTGGTAATGCCGCCCTCCCGCGGAGTTCAGGGGCCTTTTGATCACGGGTGACAAACATGAACGCTGTCGATGAACTATGCGCTCCCGAGACGGCTCGGCGGTCGGCCCGCTCCGGGGGCCGCGCGGCACGGGTGGCGGCACGCGCCGCACCATTGGCGGACAATTTACGGCCGGTGCGGGCAGGCCTTCCTGGGGGGCAGTACAAGCCTCTGACCCAGGCGGGTGTGGAAAAGATTCATGCTTCGGCGTTGCAGGCGCTGGAGGAAATCGGGCTTGCCAATGCGCCGGCTTCGGGGGTCGAGCTTTTGTGCGGGGCCGGCGCGATACTGGGGGATGACGGCCGCATCCGCTTTCCCCGCGCTCTTGTCGAGGACATGCTGGCGAAAGCCGCGCGCGACATCACCCTGTACGCCCGCGATCCCAAATACGATATGAATCTCTCCGGGCCGAGCGTGCATTTCGGTACGGCGGGGGCGGCGGTGCACATCGTCGATCCCCTGACGCTGAATTACCGCGAATCCAAAGCGCAGGACCTGTACGACTGCGCCCGGTTGGCCGAGCATCTCGACAATATCCACTTCTTCCAGCGCACGGTGGTCTGCCGCGACGTGGCGGATAACAGGGAGATGGACCTCAACACGCTCTACGCCTGCCTTTCGGGTACGCGCAAGCATGTCGGAACGAGTATATTCGACCTTGCCCATGTCGCCGACGTCTTCGAAATGCTGCATACGGTGGCCGGTGGCGAAGATAAGTGGCGGGAGCGGCCATTCGCCAGCAATTCCAACTGCTTTGTCGTCCCGCCGATGAAGTTCGCGGAGGAAAGCTGCCGCGTCATGGAAGAATGCGTCCGGGGCGGGATGCCGATGCTTCTCCTTTCGGCGGGGCAGGCGGGCGCCACCGCGCCAGCGCCGATCGCGCTGGCCATCGTGCAGGCGATGGCGGAATGCCTTGCGGGCGTGGTCTACGTAAATGCCATCAGGCCCGGCGCGCCGGCGATCTTCGGCACCTGGCCCTTCGTGTCGGACCTGCGCACGGGCGCCATGTCGGGTGGCAGTGCCGAACAGGCGCTTCTCTCGGCTGGATGCGCGCAGATGCACCGCTTTTACGATCTGCCTGGTGGAGCGGCCTCGGGAATATCGGACTCGAAACTTCCCGACATGCAGGCGGGTTGGGAGCAGGGCATCACGAACACGCTCGCTGGCCTGTCCGGCCTCAACCTCTGCTATGAATCGGTCGGCATGCACGCCTCGCTGCTCGGCTTTTGCCTGGAGAGCATGGTTCTTGGCGACGACATTCTCGGCCAGGTGATGCGCCTCGTTCGCGGCATCGACGTTACGGAGGATACGACCAGTATCGAGGTAATGAAGGAAGTCTGTCTGGGAGGAGCCGGCCACTATCTTGGCTCGAACCAGACTCTCCAACTGATGCAAACGGAATATGTCTACCCTGTCGTCGGCAATCGCATGAGCCCCAAGGAGTGGGTCGAGGCCGGCAAGCCCATGCTGCTCGACAAGGCCATCGCCCGGAAAAATGAAATTCTTTCGCAGGCAGGCTCGGTCATCGAGCCCGAAATCGATGCTGCGTTGCGCGCAAGGTTCAATATTTATTTCAGGTAAGAATAACGGGACCCCCCCGGGGGGGTCGGAAAGTCGCCCGGTATCCGTCTACGTTCTTCCCAGGTTTCTGATGAGGGCCAGGCGCTTGACGGCGATGGTGGCGAGAGCCTGGGCCCGATCCCGGGCGGCCTGTGAAAGCAGGTGTTCGCCAGCGTCGATATAATAGTCGGCCAGCCACTCGCAAAGTGCCTCGAGCGATCGCGACGGCGGCGGACCGATGGGAGCGGGCTCTTGCAGGGGAGCCGATGCAAGATCGAGAGAGAGCGTGCGCGCCTCGAGAGCGAGATCGCGATATTCCTTTTTGTTTCCGCTCATGTCGGCGTATTCCTCGAGGCGTGTGCAGACTTCCATTTCCAGCGCGGACAAATCGTAGGTCTCCTGGACTGACGGCCTCAGGTGCCGGTTCTTGAAAAAGGCCTTCCGGCGTTCACGGCGCAAAGTCTTGGCATGCTCCAACTCCTCGCTGGCCATCCGCTCCGCGGCCTTACGGATTTCCGCCGTTGCGCCATAGGCGGCGACATAGGACCAGAAGGTGAAGGCGCGCTCCTCGTTCCGCACCGCTACTGCCAACGAACGATAGGCGTCCACCAGTTCCGGCGAGACGAGGTGAATGCCCTCGTCATCGAAAACACCTTGCGGAACGGCTTCAGGCGGCAGCACCTCCGGAACGCGATCCTGAATCTGCCGTGACCAGTTGGCGACGAGGTCGATATGGCCGGTCTCCTCGCTGACCAGGCGATCGAATACTTCAGCCAAATCCTGTTGGCCGACCGTGCGCATATGCTCTGCGAGACCGGCGTACCGCTCTGCCGACTCTTTTTCCATCGCCATGGCGACAGCCAGCAACTCGTCCATTGAACGGATCGACGCCGTCGGCTCGGATGTAAGGCGAGTCATCGGATGGCCCTCTGATTTGCGAGGCAGCATAGGCGCGCAATCTGCCGTTGCTTTGCTTTGAATCAAAGAAACATTCCGGGAAACCGCCGAGATGTGCCGCTCCGAAGTCGGCTTCGCCCAAGCAGCCGCAAGAAGGGGACGCATGTCAGGACCAATGGCTACGACCAGGCCCAAAACCGCACCGCGGTTCGTCACAGCTCTCGTCTCTCATGCGATGATTGCGGTGGTGGCCATGCTGACGCTGCTGGCCCTGCTGGTCAGTCCGGGCCGGGCCGACGAAAGCTTGCAGCACTTTCTGTCCGGCACTGCGCCCGGCGAACTGATCCAGGGAGCCGATGCCTACGGCAAGGCAGAAGGTAATCCGCCGTTAGTGCCTGTCCTGTCCGGCGAAAAGGCGGTCGGCTACGCGTACCTCAACACTGATTTCACCAGCGCCGTCGGCTATTCCGGCAAGCCGATCCGCATTCTCGTCGGTATCGACGCCGGCGGCGTCGTCCGCGGCATCAAGCTGGTCGAGCACAAGGAGCCGATCGTCCTCATCGGTATCCCACAGGAAAAGGTCGTCGCCGCCTTGAACTCGCTGATCGGCAAGGACCTTGGCCAGGTTGCTGCGGGGCGGGAACAGATACCCCAGGTGGATATCGTCAGCGGCGCCACCGTGACCGTGCTGGTGATGGGTGACAGCGTCGTGCGCTCGGCGGTGAAACTCATCCGCAGCGGGCGCCTGGGCCAGACGGGAGCGGACGCCGCCGGCGCCGCCGCTGCACCGGCCATGATCGTGGACCCGGCCGTATCGGGGATAAGCGACTGGAACACGCTGGTCGGCGATGGCTCCGTGCGCAGCTTGCGCCTGACCGTGGGCGAGGTGACGAAAGCCTTCGCCGACGCAGGCCAGACGCAGGCGGCCGAGCGGCCCGAGACCGGCAATCCGGCCGACCGCTTCATCGATCTCTACGTCGCGCCCGTCAGCGTGCCCGCCATCGGCAGGAGCCTGCTGGGTGATGCCGGTTACGACAGATTGGAAAAGAAACTGAAGCCCGGCCAGCAGGCGATCGTCGTGGCCGGCGAGGGCGCCTATTCCTTCAAGGGGTCGGGCTATGTGCGCGGCGGCATCTTCGACCGCATCGAACTGATGCAGGACGGTCAGGGCGTGCGCTTCCGCGACCGCAACCACACGCGGCTTGGCGATCTTGCCGCAGAAGGAGCGCCGCAGCTTCGCGAGATCGCGCTGTTCACGGTGCCGGAGGAGTTTTCACTCGACCTTTCCGAGCCGTGGGAATTGCAGTTGCTCGTGCAGCGCAGCTACGGCGCCCGCGACAAGGCGACCTTGCCCTTCGACCTCGGCTATGCCTTGCCCGTGCGCTATCTGAAGGCCGCTCCAGTCACGGCGGCGCAACCCGCATTGCCGACGGTCACGCCTGCGCAGGAGCCGGCGCAACCGGCAACGACCGGGCCGTCGGAGCAGGGCTCTCCGGACCAGGAACCCCTCTGGGTGAATATCTGGAAGATGAACACGGTCAAGATCGGCGTCACGGTCGTCGCTCTGCTGGTACTGACCGCCATTTTCTTCTTTCAAAGCTGGCTGGTCAGCCGCCCTCGGCTGTTTGCCTGGGTACGCCGGGGATATCTGCTGTTCACGCTGGTCTGGCTCGGCTGGTATGCCAACGCCCAGCTTTCCGTCGTCAATGTCCTGACCTTCGTCAATTCGCTGGTCACCGGCTTCAGTTGGGAGTTCTTCCTCGCTGCGCCGCTGATCTTCATCCTGTGGGCGGCGGTGGCGGCGGGTCTGCTGTTCTGGGGAAGGGGGCCGTTCTGCGGCTGGCTGTGTCCGTTCGGCGCCCTGCAGGAGCTGACCAACAATCTCGCCCAATGGCTCAAGGTGCCGCAGGTAAAGCTGCCTTTCGGCCTGCACGAGCGGCTATGGCCGGTCAAGTACATGATCTTCCTCGGCCTGTTCGGCCTGTCGCTCTATTCCGTCGCGTTGGCCGAGACCTATGCGGAGGTCGAACCGTTCAAGACGGCGATCATCCTGAAGTTTGCGCGCGGCTGGCCTTTCGTCGCCTTCGCGCTGCTGCTGCTCGGAACCGGTCTCTTCATCGAGCGCTTTTATTGTCGGTATCTGTGCCCGCTGGGTGCCGCGCTCGCCATTCCTGGTCGCATCCGCATGTTCGAGTGGCTGAAGCGCTATCCCGAATGCGGCTCGCCCTGCCAGCGCTGTGCCAAGGAATGCCCGGTGCAGGCGATCCATCCCGAAGGCGAAATCAACGTTAACGAGTGCATCTACTGCATGCACTGCCAGGAGCTTTACCACGACGACCACCGCTGCCCGCACATGATTCAGGTGCGGCTGAAGCGGGAGAAGTTCGAGGCGCTGTCTTCACCCACAACACGTGGCAAGGGACCGGCAAAGCCGCCGGTAATCACCCACAAGGGGGTGGCGGTGGTGACCTCGCAACAAGACACGAATGCAACAGGCTGACACGCCAACCAAGAAGGAGACGGAGCATGTCGCAGGAAGATCAGGACAAAAAAGCCATTCTGAGCAGGCGCCAACTGCTGGGCACCACCGCTGTGATGGCGGCCGCCGGCGCGGCAGGGGTCGGTGGCGGACTGGCGCTGAACGGAGGCGTGGTGTCGCCGGCCGCGGCAGACGAGAAGGGCGAGCAGGAAGCCGAGGTCAAGCCCGGAGAACTGGACGAATACTACGTGTTCTTCTCCAGTGGCCAGACCGGCGAGGTTCGTATCGTCGGCGCACCGTCGATGCGTGAGATGATGCGCATTCCCGTTTTCAATCGGTGCAGCGCGACCGGTTGGGGTGAAACCAACGAGAGCCGCAAGATCCTGACGGAAGGGCTGCTTCCGGAAACAAAGGAATTCCTGAAGGACCGGGGTGGCATCTACCTCAATGGCGACTTGCACCATCCGCATCCCTCGCAGACGGATGGCACCTATGACGGTCGCTATCTTTACGTCAACGACAAGGCGAATACCCGCGTCGCGCGCATCCGTCTCGACGTCATGAAATGCGACAAGATCATCCAGTTGCCGAACCAGCACACGGTGCACGGGCTGCGTGTGCAGAAGTACCCGAAGACCGGCTATGTGTTCTGCAATGGCGAGGACCGCGTGCCGATCCCGAATGATGGCAAGGTCCTCGACGATCCCAAGCAGTATCACTCCATCTTCACCGCCGTGGACGGCGAGACGATGAAGGTAGCCTGGCAGGTTATGGTCGACGGCAATCTCGACAATGTCGATGCCGACTATCAGGGCAAATATGCCTTCTCCACCTGTTACAATTCCGAGGAGGGCGTGAACCTCGAACAGATGATGGCCAAGGAGCAGGACTGGGTCGTCATCTTCAACTTGAAGCGCATCGAAGAAGCGGTGAAGAAGGGCGACTTCAAGGAAATGGGTGGGGTTCCGGTCATCGATGGCCGCCACGGTTCGCCCTATACCCGCTACGTGCCGGTCGCCAACAGTCCGCACGGCATCAACACGGCGCCGGACGGCATCCATGTCGTGGCCAACGGCAAGCTTTCGCCGACGGTCACGGTGTTCGACGTGCGCAAGTTCGACGACCTGTTCGACGACAAGATACAGCCGCGCGACACCGTGGTAGCCGAGCCGGAACTGGGTCTCGGCCCACTCCATACCGCCTATGACGGCAAGGGCAACGCCTATACCACGCTGTTTATCGACAGCCAGATATGCAAGTGGAACATCGAGGATGCCAAACGCTCCTTCGCCGGCGAGAAGGTCGATCCAATCCGCCAGAAGCTCGACGTCCACTACCAGCCCGGCCACAACCACACCTCCATGGGGCAGACCAAGGAAGCGGATGGCAAGTGGCTGATCTCGCTGAACAAGTTTTCCAAGGACCGCTACCTCAACGTCGGCCCGCTGAAGCCTGAGAATGACCAGCTGATTGACATCTCCGGCGACCGGATGGTGCTGGTGCATGACGGCCCGAGCTTCGCCGAGCCGCACGACGCCACCCTCGTCCACCGCTCGAAGATCAACCCCGTCAGCATCTGGGACAGGGCCGATCCCTTCTTCGAGGACGCGGTGAAGCAGGCCGAGGCCGATGGTATCGACCTGATGATGGACAGCGAGGTGATCCGCGACGGCAACAAGGTGCGCGTCTACATGACGTCCGCGGCGCCGGCTTTCGGGCTGGAGAGCTTCACCGTCAAACAGGGTGACGAGGTGACCGTCTACGTCACCAACATCGATGAAGTGGAAGACCTCACCCACGGCTTTGCGATCGTCAACTACGGCATCAACATGGAAGTGGCGCCGCAGGCGACCGCCTCGGTGACGTTCACGGCCAGCAAGCCCGGCGTCTACTGGTATTACTGCTCGTGGTTCTGCCACGCCATGCACATGGAGATGCAGGGGCGCATGCTCGTGGAACCGCAGGGCGCCTAGGAAGTGTCCCGTACGCTCCATAACGCGATAATGGGAGTGGCGGCGCTGTTTGCCGCCATTTCCTGCCGCGTGGCATTCGCGGCTGAAATAATCGTCGCCGCTGATGCCACGCCTTTGCAGGCAGTGGTGGACACCGCTGCGCCGGGCGACGTGCTGCGCCTTGCCCCGGGCGAGCATCTGGGGCCGGTTGTTGTATCAAGGGAACTGACGCTGCAAGGCGAGCCGGGCGCGGTCCTGAAGGGCGGCGGTCACGGCAGCGTCGTCACGCTGGAAGCGCCTGGCTCCGTCGTTCGCAACCTGCGGATCGAAGGTTCAGGCATGGATCTCGACACGCTGGACGCCGGCGTGTTCGTCGCGCCGACCGCCACGCACGCGCTCATCGAAGGCAACAGCATTGTCGGCAATCTCTACGGCATCCAGCTTCACGGCGCGAAAGACGCGGTGGCGCGTGGCAATCGCATTCAGGGCCTGAGAGAAGGACGCACCAGCCGTTCCGGCAACGGCGTGTCGGTATGGAACGCGCCAGGCGCCAAAGTTCTCGACAACGACATCAGCTTCGGCCGCGACGGCATCTTCGCCAACGCCAGCAAGAAGAACGAGTTTCGCGGTAACAGGTTCAGCAACCTGCGTTTCGCCGTCCACTACATGTACACCAACGACAGCGTGATCGCCGACAACGTTTCCACCGGCAACATCGTCGGTTACGCGATCATGTATTCGGACCGGCTTCAGGTCAGCGGCAACGTCTCGGACGGCGACCGCGACAACGGCTTCCTGTTCAACTACGCCAATGGTTCGAAGATCGGCGGCAACTCGGTGCGCGGCCGCGCGCAGCCGGCCGGGCGCTGGACCAGCAACGGCCAGCGCTTCGCGGCCGATGCGGACATGCCCGCGACCGCCGGGGAGGCGGCCGTACCGCGCAAGGGCACGCGCATCGGCCCCGAAAAATGCGTCTTCATCTACAACGCCAACCGTAACCGCTTCAGCGACAACCTGTTCGAAGGCTGCGAGATCGGCGTCCACTTCACCGCCGGCTCGGAAGGCAACGCCATGAGCGGCAACGCCTTCGTGCGCAACCGCAACCAGGTCAAATATGTCGGCACCCGCTCGCTCGACTGGTCGAGCGAGGGGCGCGGCAACTACTGGAGCGACAATCCCGCCTTCGACCTCGACGGCGACGGCCTTGCCGACAATCCCTACCGCCCCAACGACATGATCGACCGGGTGCTGTGGGCAGCGCCGGCGGCCAAGGTGCTGGTCAACAGCCCGGCTGTGCAGGTGATCCGCTGGGCGCAGGCCCGCTTCCCGGCGGTCTTTCCCGGTGGCGTCGTCGATAGCCACCCGCTGATGAAGCCGGACGGCATCAAGGAAACGGTGACACCATGAGCCTCAATGTCGAACTGAAGTCGGCTGCGCGGCATTACGGCCCCGTCAAGGCAGTGGACGACGTGTCCTTCTCGGCTGGCCCCGGCGAGGTGATCGCGCTGGTGGGCCACAATGGCGCCGGCAAGACTACGCTCATCAAGCTGATGCTGGGGCTTTCGCGCCCCACCGCCGGCTCTGTTGCCGTGCTCGGCCAGAATCCGGCGGCCGGCGATGCCTCCGTGCGCCGGCGGCTCGGCTACCTGCCGGAGAACGTGTCCTTCAACCCCGCGCTGACCGGCCGGGAAACGCTGCGCTTCTACGTCCGGCTCAAGGGAGGCAGGCCGAAAGAAGAAAATGGGCTGCTTGAACGGCTCGGCCTTGCCCACGCGGCAGACCGGCGCGTGGGCACCTATTCCAAGGGTATGCGCCAGCGTCTGGGTCTGGCTCAGGCCATGATCGGTAAGCCGGCGGTATTGCTGCTGGACGAGCCCACCACCGGCCTCGACCCGGAACTGCGCCAGCAATTCTATGGGATCGTCCGTGAAATGGGTGCGGCCGGCGCGACCGTACTTCTGTGCTCGCATGCCTTGAACGAACTGGAAGGCAACGCCGGCCGCGTCGTCATCATGAACGAAGGCCGCAAGATCGCCGACGGCTCGCTGGACGAACTGCGCCATATCGCGCGGCTGCCGACGAAGATCCGCCTGAAGACTGCCGAGGATGGGGCCAGGCGCCTGCGCGAATGGATGGGCGAACCAGCGGGGCTGAGGCAGGTCAACGGCCACATCGTCGAGTTCGACGCCACGCCGGAGGACAAGGCCGCCTTCCTGCGCCGCGCTGCCGGCGAAGGCGCCCCCTTCGTCGACCTCGACATGGTGCCGCCCGGTCTCGACGAACTCTACGCCCATTTCCTCGCCGGGAGGATTTCGCGATGAACACGGTCCTTCTGCTTGCAGCCAAGGAAGGGTGCGAGGGCCTGCGCAACCGCTGGGTACTGGCGGCGACCGGCTTACTGGCGGCGCTGGCGCTGACGCTTGCCTTCCTCGGCAGCGCGCCTACCGGCACGGTCGGCGCCGACGCGCTCAGTGTGGTCGTCATTAGCCTCGCAAGCCTCACCATCTTCATCGTGCCGCTGATCGCGCTGCTGATCTCCCACGACGCCATCGTCGGCGAGATCGATCGCGGCACCATGACCCTGCTTCTGTCCTATCCGGTCCGGCGCAGCCAGGTTCTGTTCGGCAAGTTCCTCGGCCACCTCGCTATCCTCGCTTTCGCCACCTGCGTCGGCTACGGGCTGGCGGCGGTGGCTCTTCTGGCTACCGGCAAGGCGATCGGCGGCGGAAGCTGGACGGCGTTCGTCGCCATGACCGCTTCCTCGGTGCTGCTGGGCGCGGTTTTCGTCGCCATCGGCTATCTGATCAGCGCGCTGGTGCGTGACCGCGGCACCGCCGGCGGCGTCGCCATCGGCATCTGGCTGGTCTTCGTCATCCTCTACGACATGGCGCTGCTGGGGCTGCTGGTGGCCGATCAGGGACGCTTCGTCGGCGGCGGCGTGCTGGACGCGCTGCTTCTGTTCAATCCGACCGACGCTTACCGCCTGCTCAACCTCGCCGGCTCGGACGATATCGCGGCCGCTTCGGGCATGGCCGGCGTCGTGCAGAACGCGGCGCTGGGTCCGGCGGCCCTGCTGGCCGCGCTTGCGGCATGGGTCGTGGTGCCGATGGCACTGGCGGCGGCCGCCTTTTGGAGGAGAGAGTTGTGAGACTGCGCCTGACGATTATGGTCCTCGCCGGCCTTCTGGCGCTCGGGGCCTGCCAGCGCGAGACGGAAGCGCCGCCCCCGCCCTTTGCCATGACGGAGGACGCGATGGGGCGCTATTGCGGCATGAACATCATCGAGCACTCAGGCCCCAAGGGCCAGATCATCCTCGCCAAATACAACGAGCCGATCTGGTTTTCGTCGGCGCGCGACGCCATCGCCTTCACCATGCTGCCGGAGGAGCCGAAGGACATAAGGGCGATCTACGTCTCCGACATGGCCAAGGCGCCGACGTGGGACCAGCCCGGGGCCGACAACTGGGTGGATGCAAGGCAGGCCTTCTTCGTCATTGGCAGCAACCGGAAGGGCGGCATGGGCGCGGCCGAAGCCGTGCCCTTTTCTACCGAAGAGGCGGCGAAAGCCTTCGCCGGCGACCATGGCGGCAACATCGTGCGCTTTGACGCCGTTCCGCGCGATTACATTCTGGAACAGCAAGCCGGCGGCGGTGCGCCAGCCCCTTCCGGGGAGGTTCACTGACATGATTTCCGGACCAATGACCCGCCGCCGCATGATCGGCATCAGCGCTGCCGCGGCCGGCATGGCGCTGCTGCCGATCGGCAGCACGGCCGCGACGCCTGAGGCGGTGACATGGCAGGGGGAGGCCATGGGCGCGCAGGCTTCGCTCGTCATCCATCATCCGGACCGCGCGAAGGCGCAGAAGCTGGTGGAAGCGACGGTCGCCGAGGTACGCCGGCTGGAGCGCATCTTCAGCCTCTACCGTGATGATTCCGACCTCACCTTGCTCAATCGGCAGCGCTTCCTCGTCTCGCCGCCAAAGGAACTCGTGGAGATATTGCGCCAAAGCAGGGACGCCTGGGCGCTCACCGGCGGCGCCTTCGACCCCACCGTGCAGCCGCTATGGGATGCCTACCGCCGCCACTTTTCAACCCCCGGCGCGTCCGAAGCCGGACCTTCGGCCAAGATGGTGCGCGAGTGCCTAGCTCGCGTCGGCCTCGATCGAATCGCCTGTTCATCCGCCCGCATCGAACTGCCGGCGACGGGCTCCGCGCTGACACTCAACGGCATCGCACAGGGCTATGTAACCGACAAGGTAGTGGACCTGTTGAAGGCCGGCGGCATCGCGCACTCCATGGTCGATATGGGTGAAAGCCGCGCTATCGGCCCGGCGTGGGACGACAGGCCGTGGCGGGTCGGCGTTTCCGATCCTCTCGATACGGCCCGCATCCTCAAGGTGCTTGAAGTGGAGGATCGCGCCGTGGCCACGTCGAGCCCGTTCGGCTTTCGCTTCGACGCGCAAGGCCGGTTCAGCCACATCATCGATCCGCGTAGCGGCGCGACGCCTCGTCGCCATGCCAGCATCACCGTCGTGGCCGGGCAGGCGGCGCTGGCAGACGCGCTCTCCACCGCCTTCAACCTGATGGACATCGGAGAGATCGTGGCTGTGCTTGAAGGCATGGCCGGCGTCGAGGCCCATATCCTGTCGCATGACGGAAACTGGACTTCCGTGTGAGAAGGCACTTGCCATGCCAGGCGCGGCTTTTTCGGCGCAGACGGGAAGCATGTTGGCAGCGCCGCTACCCTGCGACGGCCCATCAGCCCGGCTTTAACGGTCAGGACCCACTTCCGATCAGCCATCGGCAAACAGGATGCCAGGAATGACACAAGCAGTGCGCCAGCAGACAGACGCCGCCATTTGCGAATTTCCGCTTCCTGTTGGGGTTCACGCCGAGAAGGTGATGTCCGTGCGGCATTATACGGACCGGCTGTTTTCGTTCCGCATCACCCGGCCGCAGAGTTTTCGCTTCCGTTCGGGCGAGTTCGTGATGATCGGCCTGCCCAATGCGGTGAAGCCGGTATTCAGGGCCTACTCCATCGCCAGCCCTTCCTGGGACGAGGAACTGGAATTCCTGTCGATCAAGGTGCCGGATGGTCCGTTGACCCGGCACCTGCAGAAAATCATGCCGGGCAACACGGTATTGCTACGCGCCAAACCGACTGGCACGCTGGTCCTTGATGCGCTGACGCCGGGCAGGCGGTTGTGGATGATCTCGACCGGGACCGGCATTGCGCCCTTCGCCAGCATCGCGCGCGATCCTGAAACCTACGACAAGTTCGAACAGGTTATCCTGACCCACACCTGCAGGGAGGTGGCCGAACTGACCTATGGTGAGGAACTGGCGAAGAACCTCGTCGAGGATCCGCTGATCGGAGATCTGGTTCGGAACCGCTTCTTCCACTACGCGACCGCTACGCGCGAGCCTTATGTGCGCACCGGTCGCATTACTTCTCTGATCGAGAGCGGCCAGCTGTTTTCGGATCTCGATGTTCCGCCCTTTGACGCGGCGGTTGACCGGGTGATGATCTGCGGTTCGACGGGCATGATCCGCGACGTCAGGGCACTGGTGGAAAGGGCCGGCCTGACCGAAGGGTCAAACTCGATGCCTGCCGAATTCGTTGTTGAGCGTGCGTTCGTGGACTGATGGCGGCGCGCGGCTTTCCTCATGCGGTAACGGCCGGCCTCGATCCGGCCTCACCTCGAGCGTAACCATCCACCAACCGTCCCGGCAGTTCAAGGCAGGAAAGCACGAAACGGGCGGTCCGCGGGTCCTGTGTTCCGTCGAGCACGGAGCGGTAGGTGCGCGCCACCTCCACCATGTCGCAGTCGTGCGGGGATAGCCTCAGCCGCCTTATGCGATGGCGGACAAGCGTCGCCGGCTCGAACAGCGCGGCATGCACCTCGGCCGACAGGGTCTGCACGCCGTTGATGGCTAGGAAAGACTGATCATCCAGCGTGTCGACGGCCAGTCCGTCGGGGTCCCGTTCGCAGGTGAACTGGCATGAATCCTTGTGCAGCCCGTGCAGCCTTGCGTGGTAGCAGCGCCCTGACAGGGCCAGCGGTAGTCGGCCGAAGGCGAACAGTTCGAACTCGATCTCCGGACAGGCAGAGGCGATGGTTCCTACCGTCTCCAGCGACAACTCCACTGGCGGGCAGATGTCAGTGGCGCCATGACGTGCGAGGAAGCGCGCCGTCATCTCGTTGTAGACGTTGAGGAATGGGCCGGTGACGAAGGGCTTGCCGCTGCGGGCGGGCAGGGCGGTGATGTCGTTGATCTCGACCAGTCGTTCGTCCGTGCATAATTCGGCGATAGCCTTGCGCTCCCGCGCCGTGGCCGGCGCCGCCAGCGTGGAGAGCACCGTCTCCTTGCCTCCGCGCTCCAGCCTTTCGATGATCTCCGGCCACACCGGATCGGAAAACGGCATGCGCTTGCCGCAGACGACCTCGCCGACATGGACACGCTCCACCGGCGCCTCGTCGGCGATGCGGAAGTAGAAATTGCGCAGCTTTTCCGCCGGCCAGTGGAAGAACAGCGGTCCGAGCGTCAGGGCGACCCGTTCCATGGTCTATCTCCAGGTCTTGCGGTAGGCGCCGGTGGTCTGGCGTCCGCCTTCGGACAGGCCGGCGAGGATATTGTCTATCTCGGTCGCGTCCTGCCCCAGTTCGGCCGCGTCGACGGCCTTTCTGAAGGCGCGCACGACCTCGGTGACATAGCCCTTGCCGCGCTGGCGGCCCTCGATCTTCAGGGCGGTCACGCCTGCGGCCCTGAACGCCACGATCATGCTGCCGGCATTGAGGCTGACCGGATCCTCAAACAGGTAGCCGGCCTTGCCTCCCGCCTTGAACCGGCCCTTGCATAAGGTCGGATAGCCGGCAGGCTCGTCGGGCGCATAACGGTCGATGGTGAAGCCGGCGAGCCGCGGGGCGGTGCCTTCGCCGTCTTCGTCATAGCTCACCATTGCCGGTGGCGAGCAGACGCCGTTGAGATTGGGCGAGCGCCCGGCGGCGTAGGAGGAGAGATAGCAGCGACCCTCGATCATTACGCACAGCCCGCCGAACACGAAGGCCTCGGTCTCCACCGCGATGGCGCGGTTGAGGGTAGCGATTTCCTGTACCGAGAGCACGCGCGGCAGCACCACACGGCGCACATTGAAGGCGTCGGCATAGAAGCCGATCGATTCCGGCGTCGCCGCCGCGGCCTGTACCGAAAGGTGCAGGCGGGTGTCCGGATGTTGGGCGGCCATGTGATCGAGCACGGCGATATCGGCGGCAATCACCGCGTCGGCCCCGCAGGATGCGGCCGTATCGGCGGCCCGGCGCCAGGGATCGGTATCACCGGCGCGCGCGAAGGTATTGATGGCGACCAGCACCTTGGAGCCATGGGCATGGGCGAAGCGAACGCCCTCTGCCAGTTCCTGCGGCGAGAAATTGAGGCCGGGGAAATTGCGTGCGTTGGTTTCGTCACGGAAGCCGCAATAGACCGCATCGGCTCCCGCCTGCACGGCGGCGCGCAGAGCTGAGGGTGTGCCGGCGGGGCAGACGAGCTCCATCCTGCGACCAGGCGTCATGGTTGCGTCCTTTCCCGCCGATGAGCGCCGGTAGCGATCTGGCGGACGAGCGACAGCCCGCCCAATATGCCTGAATCGGCGAGCCGTGCGACTGCATCTCTAAGGCCGAGCAGATCGGAGGGCCGCAATTCGGCGTCCTCTATGGCGTTGCGCAACGCTACCACCGCCTCGGTACGGCCGCTGACCGAGATGGCGCGGTGGAAAAACAGCGCGTCGCCATCCAGCGTGCCGTCGAGAACGCCGAGCAGGAGCAGGATTGGGCCGCGAATGACGACATCGGAAGGCGAAGGGCCGCTTTTGCCTGTGGTGCGAACCCGGGCGGCGTGCCCGTCCGGCACCACATGGAAGGCAAAGGGCAGGTCGGTTGGATCGATAAGAAAGCGCGCTTTCCCGAATTCGCCGAGCCGCTCGAAGATCTCCGGCCGCCGCCGAGCGAGAGACCGCAGCGCCTGAGTCAGCAGCGGGCCGAGCGGCTGGCCGGAAAAAGCCGGCAGGAAGCGTCGGATCGGCTCGGGCAAACTGGCGTCTTCATTGGGGTCGAGCACCATCGGCTCCTCCGGAGTGCGGCAGGGTGGGCCCACCGTAATCAGGACGCCGCCAAAGTGTCTTGCGCTGGATCAAACAAAATCGACCCCGGTGAGTGCCATCGGCAGTTGCGGCCAACGGGCACATCGCAGCCTGCCCAGCCATAATCTACACTTGCGGCACAATCATCCGGCCCCGCACACGGAGGCAGTCATGTCTTGCAATGCACAACGCTGGCCGCTGACAGATCAGGTCTGGCGTCAGTTCGGCCAGTTCGATCTTGTCATGGAGCGTACCGGGGTAGATCCTGTTTTTGCCGCTCGTAAGGCAGGAGGCACGGCCATTGCGCAGGCCCGCACTGTCTGCCTCGTTTGCCTCAGACAGAAGCAGTGTCGGTTCCTGCTGGAACATGACGAGGCAGACGCCATCATGGCCTTCTGTCCCAATGCCGGCTTTTTCGATTCATGCCGGCAACGCGAGCCTTGTAAAATTCGCAATGCCAAGTGCGATAGCTGAAGTTTAAGGGCTGGGTGTCCCGCCGCCGTCTTTGACCGGGCGCAACGCTGGAGCTGGCGCTGACTGATATGGGCGGCGTCAGTGGTCAGGGACGTCTTCATGCATCAGCGTACTCTTCCTCCTTTTGCGACCCTCGGCGCCTTCCTTGCCTATCTGACGGAACGGGACGAGCTCGAAACCATTGCCGCGCCGGTCTCCATGCATCTGGAGGCTACCGAACTTCATCGCCAGGTGATTCTTGGCGACGGCCCGGCCCTGCGCTTTACGAGGGCGCTCGATCGGGACGGCAATTCGGCCCGGATGCCCGTAGTGGCCAACCTGTTCGGAACCGCAAGACGGGTCGCCTGGGGGCTTGGCACCGATGTCGGGGGCCTCGCGGGACTGGGTGAGATGCTGGCTTTCATGCGCTCGCCACAGCCGCCTCAAAATCTGGGCCAGGCGCGCACGATGCTGCCGGCGGCCCGCGGTGCGTTGCGGGCACGGCCAAAGAAAGTCGCCCCGCCTCGGGAATGGCGGGACGCGGGCCCGGACTTCGCGCTGCTTCCGGTGCAGACCTGTTGGCCCGGTGACGCCGGGCCGCTGATTACCTGGCCGGTGGTCGTCACCCGCCCGCCGGGTCTGGACGATCCGTCTGCCTACAATCTCGGCATCTATCGCATGCAGGTCATCGGCCGTGATCGCGCCATTCTGCGCTGGTTGCCGATGCGAGGCGGCGCAGCCCACCATCGGCTGTGGCGGGAACGGGGAGAGGAGATGCCGGTGGCAGTGGTGATTGGCGCAGACCCGGCGACGCTGCTCGGCGCCGTCATGCCGGCTCCGGAGGGCGTGTCGGAACTGGCGCTGGCCGGCATGATCGGCGAGCGGCGCGCGGCGGTAGCCGCCTGCTCGACCATACCGCTCCACGTGCCGGCGAGCGCCGAGATCGTGCTGGAGGGCACGGTCTCGCCAACGGAGACAGCGCTCGAGGGGCCTTTCGGCGACCATACCGGCTATTACAATGCGCCTGAGCACTATCCGGTTTTCAGGCTGAAGCGGCTTTGCCTGCGCGATGGTGCGAACTACCTCACCACATTCACCGGCCGCGCGCCGGACGAGCCGTCCGTACTGGGCGCCACGCTGCTCGAAGTGTTCAAACCATTGCTGCGGCAGGCGATCCCCGAGGTCGTGGACGTCTGGATGCCGCCGGAGGCCTGCTCTTACCGAATCGCCGTGATTGCCATCGCCAAGAGATATGCCGGGCAGGCGCGGCGCGTGATGATGGGGTTCTGGTCGCTGCTGCCGCAGTTCTCGATGACCAAGACGATCATCGTGGTGGATGACGATATCGATATCCGTTCTTGGGACGATGTGATGTGGGCGCTCTCCACGCGCATGGACCCTTCGCGTGATCTGCTTCTGGTGGAGCGGACCCCGGTCGATCCGCTCGATTTCGCCTCGCCTCTGGAAGGGCTGGGCGGCAAGATGGGCCTCGACGCCACCTGCAAGATCGGGGCCGAAGCCAATCGGGAATGGGGCGTCAAGCTGGCGATGGATGTCGTGATGGCGCAGAGGGTCGCCGCCCGCTGGTGTGAATTCTTTCCGTCCAGGCAAGGGAATGCACCATGACTGCAGTGCGCTTGATTGTCGGCGTCACCGGAGCTTCCGGCTCGGCGTTGGCACTGGAAACCCTGCGCCAACTCCGCGTAGCCGGCGTCGAGACGCATCTTGTGGTAACGGCAGGGGCGCGGATGACGATCGCCCATGAATTGGGTCGCGAAGGCTTGGCCCGATTGAACGAGGCGGCCACCCATGTCCACTCGCCACGCAATCTCGCCGCGCCCATCGCCAGCGGCTCGTTCCGCACTGCGGGCATGATCGTGGTGCCGTGCTCGATGCGCAGCCTGGCCGCCATGGCGCATGGGCTGGGCGACAATCTGTTGACCAGGGCCGCCGATGTGGTGCTGAAGGAAAAGCGCCGGTTGGTGGTGGCGCCGCGTGAGGCGCCGTTGCATGAAGGCCACCTCGAAGCCATGTTGCGGCTGGCCCGACTGGGTGCCGTCATTGCCCCGCCTGTGCCGCCGTTCTACGCCCGGCCAGCTACCATCGACGATCTGGTGCGCGAGATAGCGGCTCGGCTCGTGCAATGGGCGGGCATTGATCCCGGCCGCTGCATGACACGCTGGGGCGGGGACCTGGGCGCGAATGCGTAGGCCGGATCTGCTTCGATAACCGGCCCGGTCAGGCCGCTTTTCCGTGGGGCCGCGGTGAGGCGCCCACATAGGCGTCGAAGGCGGCGGCAGCCGCCCGGACGAGGAAACGGTGCTCGCCACGCAAGCGAACGATGCCGCCGGCCACATCTAGGACGCCGTCCCGTACCAGTGCGTCGAGCATCCCGTTGCCGTCCAGAAGCCGCGCCGGCTCGAAGCCGTGTCGGGCGCAAATAGCCGGAATGTCGGCCTGGAGGTCGCACATCAGGCGCTCGATGATCTCGGCGCGCAGCCGGTCTTCGGTGGTCAGCCGGTAGCCTTTGGTCGTCGCGAAGCGGCCGGAACGGATATGGTCCGCGTAAAGGCCGAGCGGCACCTCGTTCTGCACGTAGCCTGCGGCGGTGCGGCCGATGGCTGAAGCGCCGAAGCCGATCAGCGTTTCGCAATCGTCGGTGGTGTAGCCCTGGAAATTGCGCCGCAGCTTTCCGGCGGCCTGCGCCAGCGCAAGATCGTCGCCAGGCAGCGCGAAATGATCGAGGCCGATCTGCTCGTAACCGGAGGCGACCAGCGTTTCGGCGATGGCGCGTGCCTGTTCGCTGCGGCCAGCCCCATCCGGGAGAGCCGCCTCGTCGATCATGCGCTGGTGCTTCTTAAAAGACGGGATATGAGCATAGCCGAACACGGCCAGCCGATCGGGGCGCATGGCGGCGGCAGCCTTGGCCGTTTCCACGCAGGATTGCACCGTCTGTTGCGGCAGGCCGTAGATAAGGTCGAAATTGATCCGTCCGACGCCGCATCGGCGCAGGTTCGCGACCGCCTCGAGGGTCTGCGCCTCGGTCTGGATACGGTTGACCGCTTTCTGCACGACAGGATCGAAACTCTGCACGCCGAGGCTGGCCCGGCCGATGCCGGCGTCGGCAAGAGCGGCGGCCATCTCGCGCGTCAGCGTGCGCGGGTCGATCTCGATCGCCAGTTCCGCCGTCGGGGTAAAATCGAAGCATTCGCGCAGCAGTTCGACCAGTGCGACGAAATCCGCCGGCTCCATGATCGTAGGTGTGCCGCCACCGAAATGCACCTTCCCGACCCGCAGCTTCCGGCCGATCCGGGTTGCCACCATGCGGATTTCCTGCTGCAGCACGCCAAGATAGTCGACGATGGGCCGGTCCCTGACGGTGATGGTGGTGTGGCAGCCGCAATACCAGCACATGACCCGGCAGAAGGGAATGTGCAGATAGAGCGAGACGGGCTCGTCGCCGGAAAGGTTCGCAAGCCAGTCAGCATAGACGGCTGGCCCGACCTCGGGCGAAAAATGCGGCGCGGTCGGATAGCTCGTATAACGCGGCAGGCGCGCCTCGCCATATTTCTGAAGAACGGACGGGTGCAAGGGAGTGAGCGGCTCTGCGGTTCTGGCCATGCACCTTTCCTCGCGCCCGGCATCGTCTAAATAAGCATCTTAAATGCATATTACGCGTCGATTTATGGAATCGCAATGCGGCTGCTGGTTGCCTTGGTCATACCGCCACACATGGCGGCTTGCCGGCAGCCGGTCCGGGGTAGGCGCATTGGGCGATGCTGGTCCTGGCGAGCTCGGCCAGGAAGGCTTCGCGCGCAGCGACCAGTTGCGGCTTCAACCGGCACAGCGGGTTGAGCAGGCAGGCGCCGCCGTCGGCCCGGAAACATTCCACCATGTCGTAACGGTCTTCCAGGCAACGCACGACTTCCCCCAGCGTGATCGTCTCGGCCGGCCGCGCCAGCCTTATGCCGCCGCCGGCACCGCGCTGGGTCGTAACGAAGCCGTTGCGGGCGAGATCGTTCACGACCTTGGTGAGGTGATTGTAGGGGATGTGGAACTCTTCCGCGATCCCGGCGGTGGTCAACGGCTGGTCCGGCGTGCCGGCAAGCCGCATCAGGACCCGCAGGCCATAGTCGGTAAAGGCGGCAAGTCGCATGAGATTCCTTTAATTAGCATTTACAATGCGAATTAACGCGGTTATGAATTGACATTGAGAATACCTATTTCGACAGCGCTTGTCCATTTCGACATGCGCGCGGTTGGGAACGTGCATCCGGCAATCTGGATTGCATCGCAGCGCCGTCCAGCACGCCGGGCAACTTCCATGTGGAGGGGGAGATGTCCGCACAGCGCATTATCCGGCTATCGATAGCGATTGTGGCCAGCGGCGCGAGCCTCGCGCTGTCCTGGCCCTATTGGCGTGATTTCGGCTATTGGCCGGAATCGCGGACCATGTGGCTGGCATACTTCATCGTCGGGTTCGTTCTCGCCGTCTACGTCTTTTACGCCTTCCTCGGCAGCCTGCGCACGCTGTTCGAGCATGACGCGCTGGAGCGGGAGAAAATCCCGGCGGCCTGTGGCTGTGGCGAGTCCGGTTGCAAGGAGGACGTAGCATGAGCTGCAAGCCGGGCGAACTTTGCTACGAGGGTGTGAAGCGTCGGCGTGCGCTCGCCGTCCTTGGTCTGATGGCGCTCATTTTCGTGGCGTTGTCGGGCGTCTCTTTCCTCGATTCACGCGGACAGGCGGTTCCTTCCGCAGTCGATTACGCCGGTGTCGACGCCGTTGCCGGCAAGCGCGTGTTCCAGGCCTATAATTGCATGGGCTGCCACACCATCGTCGGCAACGGCGCCTATTTCGGGCCGGACCTGACCAAACTTTACGGCCATGCCGGGCCGGCCTGGCTCGCGGCTTTTCTCCCGTCGGCCGGGAGTTGGCCGACCAACGGTGCGGTGAAGCTGCAATTGCAGGACAAGGCCGTCGCCGCCGAGGCCGGTGCCGATACGATTGAAGCCTATCTGGAAAAATATCCGGCCGCTGCCGAGCGCGTTGCACGGCGCGGCGGGCAGGCGTCCCATATGCCGAACCTGCCGCTCAGCCGGCGAGAAGTGCAGCAACTGATCGCCTTCCTCAAATACACATCTGCGATGAACACCGAAGGCTGGCCGCCCGTGCCGAAAGTCGACGGGCTCACGTTCCCGCAGGCGACACCGATGCCCGTCGCGGCAAGGCAGGCCGCGCTTTCGCCGGCCGAGGGAGCGAGCCAGGCGGCGGCACCGGTGTCCTCCGCCGCGCATGGCGCGGAACTGGCCGAGGAGAACGGCTGTACCGCCTGCCATGCGCCGACGAAGGAAAAATTGGTCGGTCCCGGCTGGGGCGGCCTCTACGGCTCGACGGTGAAACTTGCCGACGGTTCCAGCGTAGTCGCCGACGAGACCTATCTCACCGAAAAGATCCTGAAGCCCGACGCCCAGGTCGTCGAGGGCTATGAGACGGGCATCATGCCGTCATTCGCCGAACTGCTCGATGCGGAGCAGGTCGCCGATGTCGTCGCCTATATCCGCAGCCTTGGGGAGAACTGAACCATGTTCAGGATCGAATACCGGACCCAGCGCCTTTCCCTGCGCTTCTTCATGGTCATGCTGGTGCTGTTCTTCTTCCAGACAGCTCTCGGCCTTCTGCTTTCGGCCCAGCATCTTGACCCGACGCTGCTTGCCGGAACGCTGAACTTCAACGTCATCCGCACCCAGCATCTCAATCTGGCGATCTTCTGGATCCTGTGCGGCTTCATCGGCACGATCCTGTTCGTCGGCCCGCTGCTATCAAAGCGCGAACTGGCGGCACCCTGGATGATCAAGTTCCTGTTTTACGCGCTGCTCGCCGTGGTGGCGTGGAACCTCGCTACCCAGATGCTGGCGCAGCAAGGCGTCGCCGGCTGGTGGATGGGCCAGCCCATGTTCCAGGAAGGGCTGGAATATCTGGAGGCCGGCCGCATCGCCGACGTTGTCATCCTGATCGGCTTCGCCATCCTCTGTTACGTGGTGCTGCGCACCTTTCCACCGCTGAAACAATGGAACGAGATCCATTGGGGGCTGGGATTGGGCGTGCTGGCGCTGACGCTGGTATGGGTGTTCGGCATGTTCTTCGTCGAGCGTCTCGACCTCCAGGAATATTTCCGCTGGTACGTCGTCCATTACTGGGTCGAGGGCGTGTGGGAGGTCATCCACATCTCGTTGGTCGGCTTCCTGCTGGTGCTTCTGTTCAAGGCCGACGTGAAGTCGGTCGGCTATGCCGTGTTCTGGGGCATCTCGCTGGTGTGGCTGTCGGGCCTGATCGGCAATGCGCACCATTATTTCTGGATCGGCACGCCGGAGTTCTGGCAGTTCTGGGGTTCGCTGTTCAGCGCGCTGGAGCCGCTGCCGTTGATCTTCTGCTTCTGGCACATCTATCTCGACGCCCATCAGGACCGCAAGCCGATCCCCAACATGCCGGCCTTCGCCTTCCTGCTCGGATCGGTGGTGCTGGAGCAGGTGGGCGCCGGCATCCTCGGCTTCACCATGACGTTCGCGCTGACCAATGTGTGGTCGCACGGCACCTGGGTGACGGCGAGCCATGCGCATCTGGCGCTGTTCGGGACCTTCGGGATGCTCGGCCTGGCGGCCGCCTATTACGCAGTACCGGTCATGCGCGGTGTGACGAATTTTGACCAGCGGCCCGGAAAGCTTGCCTTCTGGTTGGTCTTCACCGGCATGCTGGGGCTCGGTTTCGCTTTCGCCATCGGCGGGACGATCCAGGTATTCGTCTACCGTACGCTCGGACTGGACTGGTTCGGCGGCGATGTCGGTCCGGCCATGCTGTTCACCAAGGCGATGGTGCCGCTGTTCGGCCTCGTCTTCGCCGCGGGTGTCTGCCTGATCGTCTATGACCTGGCCACGCTTGGCCTGCGCGAGTCCTCGGCCGCCGGCGATGCCGTGCAGGTTTCAGCATTGTCCGGCTGGAGCAGGCATCTGACTGGCTGGGAAACCGGCATCTGGCTACTCGGCATGTGGGTCTTTGGCGCCCTCATCACGCTTGGCTTGCTGTCCTTCAACCTGGCCACTGTACAGGAAGGCAGCGCGCTGATCCCTTATGTCATGGGCGGTGTCGGCTATCCCGGCCTGCTTCTGGTGACGCTGTTTTTTGTGCGGCGGTTCCTAAGCTCCCTTGAAGCACGCGGCCATGCCAAGGTCGCGCCGCTCGTGAGCGCCGCCGCACCGGCCGGCGCGTGATTCTTCACGCGCCGGCCACCGTTCCCAATCCGATGGAGTCCAGACCATGACCGCTAGCAGTTCCCAGTCCGCGATGCGCAGCCGCACCGTTGGCGAAATCGCCACGACGTTGCCGGGCGCCACCGCCGTCTTCCGCGCGTTCAAGATCGATTTCTGCTGCAACGGCGACCTTGCTCTCGATGGCGCCGCCCGTCGCCGTGGCGTCGATCTCGCCGAACTGGAGGGCGAACTGGCCGGGTTGAGTACGGATGCAAGGGCGGACGCAGACCCTGCAATAATGGATAGCGGAGAGTTGATCGATTTCATCCAGGCCCGCTATCATGCGGCGCACCGGCAAACGCTGCCGGAACTCATCAAGCTGTCGCGCAAGGTGGAAGCGGTGCATCGTGAAAATCCACAAGTGCCAGCCGGCCTTGCCGATGTGCTACAGCTTCTGGAGAACGAACTGGAGCTTCACATGAGCAAGGAGGAAGCGACGTTGTTTCCTGCTATGCGGGACATCGCCGGGAACGATCTCGCCGCCGCCATCGGCGAGCTGCGACATGAACATGACGGTCAGGGCGACGCCTTGCGCCGGATGGAAAGCCTGACCGACGACTTTACGCTTCCCGAGGGCGCCTGCCGCTCCTGGCAGGCGCTTTATGCCGGCACCGCCCGGCTCGCCGAAGACCTGATGGAGCACATCCACCTCGAGAACAACATCCTGTTTCCGCGCTTCGCCGCCACGGAAAGCCGGGCCTGAGAACGGGTGACGACAAAGGCCGTATGCGCTTCATCTGGCTGATTTCAGGTTTGATAAGTCTGGCGCTGGGTGGGCTGGGCGTGGTGGTGCCACTGCTGCCCACCACGCCGTTCGTGCTGCTGGCGGCCTTTTGCTTTGCCAGATCCTCGCCCGCGCTGCATGGCTGGTTGCTGTGCAACCGGACCTTCGGCAAAGCCATCCGCGACTGGCGCGCCAACCGTGCCATCAGCCGCAGGGGCAAACGGGCGAGCGTACTCCTCATGGCGCTTTCGCTGGCTGTCTCTTTCGTCCTTGCCGTGGAGCCCGCCATCATCGGCTTCCAGGCGCTGGTGCTGTCAGGTGCCGCCACCTACATTCTCACCCGCAACACCGCGGCTTGAGATTCGAGATCAACCTCGTCGCACGGCCGATTCTGCCTTGTCGGGGTCTCTGAAGCGCTTTTTCGTGCCGAAATCGAAAATGGGCGAGCATCTCGACAATCTCCAGACTCAATGAAATATGCCCGCCGGTTGTACGGTTGAAATTTCGAGGGATGCGAGGCCTCCAGTAAAAGACGTTGCCCCTGCGGACCAGGTTCTGAATCTCGTGCCTTGCCGCCATCGCGGAATGCCCTGCACAGAGGGCACCTTCTGGCTGGAAAGGATTCGCAGCCTACAAACCGCCCAAGAGAATCAAATACTTGAGAAATACTGGCTGGGGCGCCAGGATTCGAACCTGGGAATGGCGGTACCAAAAACCGCTGCCTTACCACTTGGCGACGCCCCAAAAACGCGCGCGAAGCGCACGAACGCGCACGCTTATACTGGGCACTTTGCCAAAGCACAATCGCCCCGATGCCGCTTGGCCGCGCAAATTGCCGGCGGCCTCTGCAAGGCTCGCCGGCTGCCCTTCGGCGGGCGCACGACGGGAAAAAGCTGCTATGCGCCCCAGACGGCGAGTTCGTTGCCGGCCGGGTCGACGAAATGGAAGCGCCGTCCGCCGGGAAACGAGAAGACAGGGCGCACGATCGTCCCGCCCGCCTTTTCCACCACCTCGACCGTTTCTTCCAGGTTCTCCGAATAAAGCACGGGCAGCGGCTTTGGCGGGGCCTCGGCGCGGTCGGCCTGGAAGCCGCCGTCCAGCCCTTCGCCGAAGGCCGAGTAGGTGGGACCGTAATCGGTGAACGTCCAGGAGAAGGCGGTTGCGTAGAAAGCCTTGACTCTGTCCAGCGTGCCGCCCGTCGCCGGCATTTCCAGATAGTCGAATTTGCCTGTCTGTCTCATGACTGATCCTTATGTTCTCTATATGTTCTATATGGAGGATGGCATATGTACAAGCGTTTCCGGCCGTGATTCCCCTTAATCGATTGTAGACGCAGGCTGTCGGTTTCGAGCCTTGCGTTTCGCATTGCAGCATCTTATCGCATCGGTGCCTCAGCGCCGACTACGCGTTTTGTCGGCGATTTCCGTCTCCGAAAGCAGGGAGAACCTCGATGACGAAATGGATTTACACCTTCGGCGACGGTGCGGCCGAGGGCCGTGCGACCGACAAGAACCTGCTTGGTGGAAAGGGCGCCAACCTGGCGGAGATGTGCAGCCTGGGCCTTCCCGTGCCGCCCGGTTTCACGATCACGACCGAGGTGTGCAACTGGTACTACGCCAACGGCAAATCCTATCCCGACTCGTTGCGCGGCGACGTGGACGCGGCGCTCGGGCATATTGCGGCGATCACCGGCCGCAGCCTTGGCGATCCGCAAAAACTGCTCCTGGTTTCCGTGCGCTCCGGCGCGCGCGCCTCGATGCCGGGCATGATGGACACCGTGCTCAATCTCGGCCTCAACGACGAGACGGTGAAGGCGCTCGCCGCCGAATCCGGCGACGAACGCTTTGCCTATGACAGCTACCGCCGCTTCATCCAGATGTATTCGAACGTCGTCCTCGGGGTGCCCCACGATGCGTTCGAGGAAATCCTGGAAGACCGTAAGGCCGATCTCGGCCACGAGCTCGATACCGAACTCACCGCCGCCGAGTGGCGCGACGTCATCGCGCTCTACAAGGCCAAGGTCGAGGAGGAACTGGGCAAACCGTTCCCGCAGGCGCCGGCCGAGCAGCTTTGGGGCGCCGTCGGTGCGGTGTTCTCGAGCTGGATGAACGCCCGCGCCATCACCTATCGGCGCCTGCATGACATTCCCGAAAGCTGGGGCACGGCGGTCAACGTGCAGGCCATGGTGTTCGGCAACATGGGCGAGACTTCGGCCACCGGCGTTGCCTTCACCCGCAATCCTTCCACCGGCGAAAAGGCGCTTTACGGCGAGTTCCTGGTCAACGCGCAGGGCGAGGACGTGGTGGCCGGCATCCGCACGCCGCAGAACATCACCGAGGCCGCACGCATCGCCGCAGGCTCCGACAAGCCTTCGTTGCAGAAGCTGATGCCGGACGCCTTCGACAGCTTCGTCCAGATTTCGAAGAAGCTCGAACAGCATTACCGCGACATGCAGGACCTCGAATTCACCATCGAGCGCGGCAAGTTATGGATGCTGCAGACCCGTTCCGGCAAGCGCACCGCCAAGGCGGCGCTGAAGGTTGCCGTCGACATGGTGAAGGACGGGCTGATTTCGCAGGCCGAGGCCGTGGCGCGTATCGACCCGGCCTCGCTCGACCAACTGCTCCACCCGACCATCGACCCGAAGGCGCCGCGCGACGTCATCGCCATGGGCCTGCCGGCTTCGCCGGGCGCGGCCACCGGCGAGATCGTGTTTTCCTCCGACGAGGCGGAGGATCTGGCCAAGCAGGGCCGCAAGGCCATTCTGGTCCGGATCGAGACCTCGCCTGAGGATATCCACGGCATGCACGCCTCCGAAGGCATCCTGACGACGCGCGGCGGCATGACCAGCCACGCCGCCGTCGTCGCGCGCGGCATGGGCAAGCCCTGCGTCTCGGGCGCGGGCACGCTGCGTGTCGACTACAAGGCCGGCACCATCACGGCCCGCGGCGTCACCCTCAACAAGGGCGACATCATCACCATCGATGGCGCCAACGGCCAGGTTCTGAAGGGCGCGGTGGCGATGCTGCAGCCAGAACTGTCCGGCGATTTCGCCGCCATCATGGAATGGGCGGACGCCGCGCGCCGCATGAAGGTGCGCACCAATGCCGAAACCCCGGCGGATGCGCGCATGGCGCGCTCCTTCGGGGCGGAAGGCATCGGCCTTTGCCGCACCGAGCACATGTTCTTCGAGGGCGACCGTATCGTCGCCATGCGTGAGATGATCCTTGCCGACTCCGAGGACGGGCGGCGCAAGGCGCTCGACAAGCTGTTGCCGATGCAGCGCTCCGACTTCCTCGAACTGTTCGAGATCATGGCCGGCCTGCCGGTGACGATCCGCCTGCTCGACCCGCCGCTGCACGAGTTCCTGCCCAAGACGGAGGCGGAGATCGCCGAGGTCGCCGGCGTCCTCAACGTGCCGGCCGACAAGCTGCGCCAGCGCACCGACGAACTGCACGAGTTCAACCCGATGCTCGGCCATCGCGGCTGCCGGCTCGCCGTCTCCTATCCCGAGATCGCCGAGATGCAGGCCCGCGCCATCTTCGAGGCCGCCGTCGAGGCCGGCCGCGAGACCGGCTCGCCGGTGGTGCCGGAAGTCATGGTGCCGCTGGTCGGAATCGAGAAGGAGTTCGACTACGTCAAGGCGCGCATCGATGCGGTCGCCAAAAGCGTGATGGACGAAACCGGCGTCCATATCGATTATCTCGTCGGCACCATGATCGAGTTGCCGCGCGCGGCGATCCGCGCCGACGTCATCGCCGCGACCGCCGAGTTCTTCTCCTTCGGCACCAACGACCTCACCCAAACGACGTTCGGCATTTCGCGCGACGACGCCGGCTCCTTCCTCGAAGGATACCGGCAAAAGGGCATCGTCGAGCAGGACCCGTTCGTGTCCATCGACGTGGAAGGCGTGGGCGAACTGGTGCGCATCGCCGCCGAAAAGGGGAAGAAGACCCGTCCCGGCATAAAGCTCGGCATCTGCGGCGAACACGGCGGTGACCCGGCCTCGATCCGCTTCTGCGAGGAAGTCGGGCTCGACTACGTGTCCTGTTCGCCCTTCCGAGTGCCGATCGCGAGGCTGGCCGCCGCACAGGCCGCCATCCGCAAAAGCTAGCGAGAACAGCGAGTTAAGCCGCGAAGGTGATTCATTTTGACATCGCCTTCGCGGGTTGCCGCAAGATCGCCGTTTTCCCCGCCGATGCGTCGTGGCTCGAACCGGAGGTTCCATGCGCCTTCTTTGCTGTCTCCTCGTCGCGGCTACGGTCCAGGCCACTGCTGTTTTCGCCAAGCCGGCCGATATCGTCGAGCCGTCGCTGCACATCGCACCGGGCGGCGCCGCAGCCCCGCGCGTGGCGCTGACCTTCGATGCCTGCATGGGCGATGTCGACCGGCGCATCCTGTCGGTGCTGGTCGAGAACCGGATCCCCGCCACCATCTTTGTCACCAGCCGCTGGCTGAAGCGCAACCATGCCGCCTTCGCGGAAATGCTGGCGCACCCGGACCTGTTCGAGATCGGCAATCACGGCGCAAAACATATTCCGGCCATCGACCGGCCGACGAAGGTGTACGGCATCGCTTCCGCCGGCTCGGCTGCCGCGGTCGATGCGGAAGTCGAGGGCGGCGCCGGAGCCGTGCGCGATGCCGGCGGTGGCAATCCGCTCTGGTTCAGGGGCTCGACCGCCCGCTATAGCCGCTCCGCCATCGAGCGTATCCGCAAAATGGGGTTCCGCGTCGCCGGCTACTCGCTGAATGGCGACGGCGGCTCGCTGCTGGGCAGCAAGGTAGCGGAAAAGCGGATCTCGGCAGCGCGCGACGGCGACGTGGTGATCGCCCACATCAACCAGCCGCGCCATGCGGCGGGGGAGGGTGTGGCCAGGGCCATCATGGACCTCAAGGCCAGGGGCTTCGCGTTCGTGCGGCTCTCGGACGTTCCCGCCAACGGCTCGGACGGCACCACCACGCCCGTTCCGTCTTCCTGAACCGAGGCCACCGGGCGGTATCTCAGGCCGCAGCCTGCAGCACGTCCATCAGGCCGGCATAGGCGGCGGCGATGCCGGCCGCGGGGCTGGTGCTTTTCGCCGCCGTTTCCACCTTGAGCGCGCCGCCGTCCACCGGCAGGGTCAGGAGCAGGAACTGGCGCTGGTCGCCGTCGCCCACCGAGGCCGCCGCGACATGCTGGCGCTGGCCGTCGGCCTCGACCTGCAGCTTGAACAGCAGGCGACCGCCGACCGCTTCCAGCGCACCGTCGACCACTTCGGCGAACGTATCCTGGGTGACGGTCTCGCCCTTGTCGGGCGCGAGTTCCGCCAGGCTTTCGGCCAATGAATTTTCGAGCTCCTGCTCGTCGAGCTGCTCGGCCATGCGAACCTCATCCATTCGCTGCTGCACCCCACCATGCGCGGATTGTACGCGGCCTCATGGCTGGATTGTGACAATGCGACCATTGTCCAATGCGCCCCGCCGCCATCGCCGAAACTCGTCGCTGGACATTGCGCGCAATCGTTTCACAATGGGCAAAGGGAGGACGCCATGCTTGGATTGATGCAGGAATGGCCGCTGCTTTGCCATAAGCTGCTGGACAACGCGGCGAACCAGCATGGCAATCGCGAGGTCGTCTCGCGCTCGATCGAAGGGCCGATCGTTCGTACCACCTATGCGGAGCTTCGCCGCCGCGCGCTCAGGCTGGCAGGCCGGCTGGAACGCGACGGCTTCACCTTGGGCGATCGCATCGCCACCCTTGCCTGGAACACGGCGCGCCACCTCGAGGCGTGGTACGGCATCATGGGCATCGGCGCGATCTACCATACGCTCAACCCGCGCCTGCATATCGAGCAACTGGCCTGGATCATGAATCACGCCGAGGACAAGGCGCTGTTCGTGGACCTGACGTTTCTGCCGCTGGCGGAAAAACTGGCCGCGCAGGTCGGCTCCCTGCGCCGCGTCGTGGTGCTAACCGACCGGGCGCACATGCCCGGGACCGCGCTGCCGGGCGCGGTGGCCTACGAGGAATGGCTGGAGGAGGCCGACGACGGCTTCGTCTGGAAAAGCTTCGACGAGAACACCGCCGCCGGCATGTGCTACACCTCCGGCACGACCGGCGAGCCGAAGGGCGTGCTCTACAGCCACCGCTCCAACGTGCTGCATGCCATGATCGCCTCGATGCCCGATGCCATGGGCCTTTCCTCGCGCGACGTGGTGCTGCCGGTGGTGCCGATGTTCCACGCCAACGCCTGGGGGCTCGGCCAGAGCGGACCGATGGTCGGGGCCAAAATGGTGATGCCCGGCGCGAAGATGGACGGCGCCTCTATCTACGAGCTTCTGGACACGGAAAAGGTGACCTTCACCGCCGCCGTCCCCACCGTGTGGCTGATGCTGCTGCAATATCTGGAGGAGACGGGAAAGAAACTGCCTTATCTCAATAAGGTGGTGATCGGCGGCTCGGCCTGCCCGCGCTCGATGATCCAGAAATTCCAGGACGATTACGGCGTCGAGGTCATCCACGCCTGGGGCATGACCGAGATGTCGCCGCTCGGCACGCTTTGTGCGCTGAAGCCGGAATACGCAGGGCGCACCGGCGAGCAGCGCCTCGACGTGCAGCAGACGCAAGGCTTCGCGCCCTTCGGCGTGGAGATGAAGGTCACCGACGACGACGGCAGGCAACACCCCTGGGACGGCAAGACCTTCGGCAGGCTCAAGGTGCGCGGCCCGGCGGTGGCCAGTGCCTATTATGGCGGTGCCGGCGAGGAGCAATTCGACGCGCAAGGCTGGTTCGACACGGGCGACGTCGCCCATATCGACCCGAACGGCTACATGCAGATCACCGACCGCGCCAAGGACGTCATCAAGTCGGGCGGCGAGTGGATTTCCACGATCGCGCTGGAAAACCTCGCCGTCGGCCATCCGGACGTCGCCGAGGCGGCGGTGATCGGCGTCAGGCACTCCAGATGGACAGAGCGGCCGCTGCTGGTGGTGGTGCTGAAGCCGGGCCGGCAAACGGCCAAGGCCGACATCCTGGCCTGCCTCGAAGGCAAGGTGGCGAAGTGGTGGCTGCCCGACGACGTCGCCTTCGTCGACGAGATCCCCCATACCGCCACCGGCAAGATCAGGAAGACGGCGCTGCGACGGCAGTTCGAGGACTATCGATTGCCGGGCGACTGACGCATAGTCGGTCAAAGGACGAATCGGGGGCAGGGCGGATGACGCCGGGCTCCGGTACAGCCGGGCGACGATGAGCGAATATCGTGAACAGCGCAGATCGAGAGCGAGCGGCTGGTGCCGCCGCGTGGCCGCTTTTGCGGCCGTGCTCGGCATCGTCGTCTGGGTCGGACACCATTTCGGGCTGGTCGAGAATCTGGGCTATCTGTGGGTTCTGGCGCTGGTCGCGCTGCTCGCCGCCTTTGCCTTGATACTGGCCGCTTTCGCCTTTTCACGCGTCTGGACCTTCGGCGACAGCGGCGGCCGCGACGTCGCCTTCGGCGTGATCTTCGCGCTGCTCGTCCTCTCGCCTTATGGGGTCGTCGCCTATCTGATGCTGACCGAGCCGCCCTTGCAGGCGGTGACCACGGACGCCGAAAACCCGCCCGCGCTGCCTACGGCGACGGGCCGCACCGGCAGCATGAACGCGCTTTTGCCGCAAAGCCCGGGCGAGCAGCGGCTGCAGGCGCAGCGCTACCCGCTGGTGACCGGCCGGCGCTACCAGTTGCCCTTCGACGAGACGTTGGCGGCCGTCCAGACGGTGCTTTCGCGCCAGGGCTGGAAGCAGGTCGAGGGGCCGGACGCGGACGCGGAAGCTGCCGGGGAAGCGACCGTCGGCGCCGTCGCGCCGAGCTTCATTCTCGACCTTCCGGCCGACGTCTCCATCCGCGTCACGGCCGATGACGACGCCACGCTGGTCGACATGCGCTCGGCCTCGCGTTACGGGCGCCACGACCTCGGCGACAATGCGCGTCGGATCACCGCCTTCCTGGCCGAACTCGACCAGCAGGTGGGCGGCCTCGTCGGCGCGGCCGCCGCGCAATAGGGCAAGGTTCAGCCTTTAGCGGCATTACGCCGCCGGCGTGTAGATGGCCTCGATGGCGGGGCTGCCCTCGGTGTGAACCAGGCCGCGTGCGACGAGATCTTCCAGGTGCGCCAGCACCGACAGGGCGGCCGCGCCGTGCAGGCGCGGATCGGTGCCGCGGTAGATCGCCTCGACCATCGCCCTGACGGTGCGGTCGCCGAGGCGAATGCGTTCGAGGATGGCGCGCTCCCGCATCTTGCGGTGGGCTTTGAGGCCGCGCATGAAGGTGGCTGGCCGGCTCACCGGGCCGCCATGGCCGGGCAGGAGCAGGCGGTCGCCGCGCCCGATCAGCTTGTCCAGCGAGGCCATGTAGTCGGCCATGCTTCCGTCCGGCGGCGCCACGATGGTGGTGGACCAGCCCATGACGTGATCGGCCGAAAACAGGATACCCGTGCCTTCCAGCGCGAAGGCTGCGTGGTTGGCTGCATGGCCGGGAGTCAGCACCGTTTTCAGCCGCCACTGTCCGCCATCGACGACCTCGCCGTCGGCCAGCCGTCGGTCGGGGCGGAAGGCAAGGTCGGCGCTGGCGTCGAGCCCGACCTCGCCGGCGCGGCGTTCGCGTGCCCAGCGGTGCGGCCCCTCGGCCAGCACGAGGGCGCCGGTCGCCGCCTTGAGGCGCG
The DNA here is from genome assembly GCA_049650385.1 of Mesorhizobium sp. Classification (GTDB taxonomy): domain Bacteria; phylum Pseudomonadota; class Alphaproteobacteria; order Rhizobiales; family Rhizobiaceae; genus Mesorhizobium. The sequence goes on along the minus strand of JBASAA010000027.1, from coordinate 172,448 downwards.
CGGTCAGCGGCGAATGGTCCCTGTGCGTGTGGCTGACGAAGATATGGCTGACCGGGCGCTTGCCGATCGCGGCCATCAGCGTTTCGAAATGGCGGTCGTCGTCGGGGCCTGGATCGATGACGGCGAGCGTGTCCGTGCCGACGAGATAGCTGTTGGTGCCGTGGAAGGTGAAAGGGCTCGGGTTGTTGGCGGTGATTCGCGCCACGCCCGCTGCGATCTCTACCGCCCTGCCGTAGGCTGGCTCGAAAACGAGGTCGAAACTAAGGGGCATGACCGGATGCTCTCGCAGGACTGTGACGAAACAGGCAAAACCGATTGCCGCTTAGCATGGAAGCCCATATAGGAAAATGCGAGCCGCAACACGGCGTCGGCACCGAATTGAATTGGAGAAGATTATGGCTGTTGCAACGACGATGCGTCCCCTGGCGTCCCTCGCCCTGCCGCGCGAAGGCGCGTCACGTCTGGCGATGCAACTCTTCCTGGCCGTGGCCGGAACGCTGCTCCTGACCCTTTCGGCCAAGACTAAAGTCGTGCTCGGGCCGGTCGACATGAACTTGCAGACGCTGGCGGTGCCGCTGATCGCCGCCGCCTTCGGCTGGCGGCTCGGCCTGGCGACGGTGCTGCTTTATCTCGCCGAAGGCGCGGCCGGCTTTCCGGTCTTCCAGAGCACGCCGGAAAAGGGCATCGGCATCGCCTACATGCTCGGCACCACCGGCGGCTACCTGGCCGGCTTCGTGGTGATAGCGGCCATCGTCGGCTGGGCGGCTGACCGCGGCTGGGACCGCAACGTCTTCAAGCTGTTCGGGGCCATGCTGGTTGCCGAAATCATCATGATGGCGATGGGCTACTCCTGGCTGGCCACGCTGATCGGCGCGCAGGGCGCCTGGCAGTTTGGCGTCGTTCCCTTCATCGTCGGCGACCTCGTCAAGGTCGCGCTCGCGGCAAGCCTGGTGCCGGCGGTATGGAGCCTCGGCTTCCTGCGCGCGAAGTGAGCGTAGCGGCGCAGGCCGCTACTCTGCCGCCTGCGCCGAATTCGAGCCGACGTAATTGCGGATCGTCTCGATGATCCGGTCTTGGTCGGCTTCGCTCAGATAAGGGTGCATCGGCAGGCACAGGATGCGGTTCGGCAGTTCCTCCGAGACCTTGAGGCCGGTCGGCGTGCGCGGATAGCGGTCATAGGCCGCCTGCTGGTGCAGCGGCTTGACGTAATAGATGACCGAGGGAATGCCCTTTTCCTGCAAGTGCGCCTTGAGCCCATCGCGCTTAGGCGTCTCGATGGCGTATTGCGCCCAGGCCGAGCGGCCATGGCCGAGGTTGCCGGCGGCCTTGACCACGTCCGCAAGGCCATCGGCATAGCGGCCCGCGACCTTCTGGCGGGCGACCATCTCGTCCTCGAGGATGGCGAGCTTCTCGATCAGGATCGCCGCCTGCAACGTGTCGAGGCGCGAATTGATGCCGACATGGACGTTGTCGTACTGCGTTTCGCCCTTGCCGTGGAAGGCGAAGGAACGCAGCCTATCGGCCAGCGCCGCGTCGTTGGTGAACATCGCGCCGCCGTCGCCGTAGCAGCCGAGCGGCTTGGCGGGGTAGAAGCTGGTTCCGGCGACATGGCCGAACGCGCCGCACATCGTGCCGTTGGCTGAACCGCCCATCGACTGTGCCGCATCCTCGATCACCAGCAGGTTTTCGCGTTCCGCGATCGCCATGAGGGCATGGTAGTCGGCCGCAAGGCCGAACAGGTCGACCGGGATGATCGCCTTCGGCTTCAGGCGGCCTTCCTTCTTCACCATGGCGATCGCCGCTTCGAGGCTGGCGATGTCGATGTTGTAGGTGGTCGCGTCGACATCGACGAATACCGGTTCGGCCTTGGCCAGCGCCACCACCTCGGCCGTGGCGGCGAAGGTGAAGCTCGGCACGAACACCGCATCGCCCGGGCCGATGCCGGAGGCGTAGAGAGGCAACAGCAGGGCGTCGGTGCCGTTGGCGCAGGCGACGACGTGCTCGACGCCGGCATAGGCGGCCAGCTTCTGCTCGAACTCGGCGACTTCCGGCCCGAGAATGTAGCGCCCGCCCTCGACGACGCGTTCCACCGCCGCCTTCAACCTGTCGTGGATTTTTGCGCGCTGCGCACCAAGGTCGATGAACTGCATGACGATCTCGCTTCTGGATTGTTGCGCCGCTGGTATCAGAGATGGGCTTGTCGCGAAAGTCTGCAATGGTTGGTACAGGACGGAAGGGTGCTTCGGTCAGTTGCCCGCGCTGATCTCGTGACGCCACGGCGGATTGGCGCCGGCGCGCGAAACGGTGACGGCCGCCGCCTGCGCGCCCAGCGTCAGCGCCTGCCGGATCGCATCTTCGGAAAGCTCGGCAATGGCGGCCTTGCTCAACAGGTTCTGTTCGTGCAGCGAGGCGAGAATGCCGGCGTTGAAGGTGTCGCCGGCCCCGACGGTATCGACGACGGCGACCTTCTGCGGCTGTACCGAGACGGTGTGCGAGCGGCTGTAGGCTACCGCCCCCTTGGCGCCCTGGGTGATGACGATCAGCCTGGGACCGCGATCGAGCCAGCGGCGGACCGCCTCTTCTTGGGCGCCGGGCTCGCCGAACCAGGCAAGGTCCTCGTCCGACAGCTTGACGATGTCGGCCATCGCCACCATGCGGCGGATGCGCTCGGCATGGTGGGCGCGGTCGGGAATGAAGCCGGGGCGAATATTGGGGTCGAGCATGGTGACGCGCTTCTCGTGCTCGCGCGCCATCAGCGCTTCGTAGGTCGAACCGCAGGGTTCGGGAATGAGGCTGATCGCCCCGAACAGCATTGCCGAAACGTCATCGGCGAGCGCCGGCAGGTCCTGCGGCGACAGCATGCGCCCGGCGGTGCCTTCGTCGTAGAAGACATAGCTGGCGTGCCCGTCCTTCAGGTCGACGAAGGCGAGCGTCGTCGGCCGTGCCGAAAAATGCGTGTAGCGCGTCCCGGCCTTGCTTTCGGCCAGAACGCGCATGATCTGCTGGCCGAACAGGTCGGTGGAAAGGCCGGAAAGGAATTCCACCGGCGCGCCGAGCCGCCCGAGCGCGATGGCCGTGTTGAACACCGCCCCGCCCGCATAGGGCGCGAAAGCCGGCTCACCGGCTTCCGAACGGCGCGGCAGCATATCGATCAGGGCTTCACCGCAGCAGACGATCATGCGTTTTCTCTCCAGCCATGGCGTTTCCTAGCGGAGAACGCGGCCCTGGTCTCAAAAATTTCCGGCGAGGGAAGTCGGCCCGACGAGGAAGCGTTCGGAGAGCGGCAGGCTGGCGCCTCCCATGGCACGGGCGTGGATGCCGATCGTGCCTTCCCGTATCTCCGGCAGGGTGAGGCCCTCGCCATCGACTTTGCCGATCGCCTTGCTGACGGCGGCGACGAGTTGCCGCCTGACGGTGAGCGGCATCCACCCGTCGATGACGGCGGCCTCGAAGTCGATGACGGCCGCCGCCGCGGTGATCGCGTAGGCCAGCGCATCGGCGGCGCGCTCGATCCATGCCGGCAGGTCGGGGCCGGGGCCGTCGCCCCAGTCCTCCGGCGTTTCCCAAAGAGCGGAGGCGTCGCCGCCGCGCGCGAGAACGGCCTTTTCCAGCATGGCGATGGAGGCGATGTCGATCAACTGCGCCGGCTTGCCGTCCGATCCCGGCACGGGCATCGAGCCGAGCGCCCCGGCATTGCCCGTCGGCCCGCCATAGAGACGGCCGTCGAGCACGACGCCGCCGCCGGCGAAGGCGCCGATGTAGAAATAGGCGAAGTTGCGAAGGCCGCCTGCCTGACCGAACACCAGTTCCGCCCCGCAGGCCGCCGTGGCGTCGTTTTGCAGGAAGACCGGAAACGGGCACAGCGCCTGGATGTCGGCGCGCATGTCGCAGCGGCGCCATTCCTCCCGCACGGCCTCGGGCGCGCCGACGGCATCGGCCCAGTTCCACAGTTCGAAGGGCATGGCGATGCCGAGCCCGGCGATGCGCTGGTCATGCGCGGGGGAAAGGCGGCTTCGCATCCCTTTCAGCGCCGTAGCGGCAAAGTCCAGCGCCGCATCGGGCGTCGGGTAGCGGTAGGTCTTCTGCTTCCGCTCCTGGACGTTGCCGAGAAAATCGATCAGCACCATCTCGATGCTGCGGCGGCCGATCTTCAGGCCGATGAAGAAGGCGCCGTGCGGGTCGAGCGCCATGGGAACGGATGGCTGGCCGATGCGCCCGCGCACCGGCTCCAGCCGCAACAGCAGGCCGTCGTCCTCGAGCTTGCGCATGATGACCGAGACCGTCTGCGCCGACAGGCCGGTCATGCGCGCGATGTCGGACTTGGCGAGGCTGCCATTCTGGCGCACCAGCGACAGCACCAGCCGCTCGTTATGGTCGCGCATGCCGCTCTGGTTGGTGCCGCGATGAAACTGTCCCGCCGCCGGCCCGCGCGGCCCACCCCTGATAACGCCGCTGTCCACCATCCCTCCAGCCTTCGACATTTTGCCGCCAGCATGCGAAAGGAGGTCGCACCTGTCAATAATAAATAAGAGTGATTTAATTATTGACTCTGGCTGGGTGCTGGTGTTTTTTGGCGGCGTGGGGAGGGGCGCCGACCGCGCCGGTCCCGCATGATGACCCGGTATGGTCCGGCGTCAACTGGCTTTCTGGGAGAAGCAATCGATGAAGAAATCCGTTCTGCGCGCAGCCCTGTTGGGCGTATCGGCGCTGGGTCTTGCGGCGGTGAGCGCGCCCGCTTCCGCCGCCGACATTTCGGCCTGCCTGATCACCAAGACCGATACCAATCCGTTCTTCGTGAAGATGAAGGAAGGCGCGACCGCCAAGGCCAAGGAACTGGGCGTCGACCTCAAGACCTATGCCGGCAAGATCGACGGCGACAGTGAAAGCCAGGTCGCGGCTATCGAAAGCTGCATCGCCGACGGCGCCAAGGGCATCCTCATCACCGCCTCGGACACGGCCGGCATCGTGCCGACGCTGAAAAAGGCACGCGACGCCGGCATGCTGGTCATCGCGCTCGACACGCCCCTCGAGCCGGCCGACGCCGCCGACGCCACCTTCGCCACCGACAATCTTCTGGCCGGCGAACTGATCGGCAAATGGGCTGCCGCCACGCTCGGCGACAAGGCCAAGGATGCCAAGATCGCCTTCCTCGACCTGACGCCGTCGCAGCCGACCGTGGACGTGCTGCGCGATCAGGGCTTCATGAAGGGTTTTGGCATCGACACCAAGGACATCAACAAGATCGGCGACGAGGACGATCCGCGCATCGTCGGCCACGACGTCACCAACGGCAACGAGGAGGGCGGCCGCCAGGCGATGGAGAACCTTCTCCAGAAGGACCCCTCGATCAACGTCGTCCACACCATCAACGAACCGGCCGCCGCCGGCGCGTACCAGGCGCTGAAAGCCGTCGGCATGGAGAACAACGTGCTGATCGTTTCCGTCGACGGCGGCTGCCCCGGCGTCAAGAACGTCGAGGCCGGCGTCATCGGCGCCACCTCGCAGCAATATCCGCTGCAGATGGCCGCGCTCGGCATAGAGGCGATCAAGAAGTTCGCCGACACCGGTGAAAAGCCGTCGCCGACCGAGGGCAAGACCTTCGTCGACACCGGCGTCAACCTGGTCACCGCCAAGCCGGCTCCGGGCGTCGAATCCATCGACGTCAAGGAAGGCCTGGCCAAGTGCTGGGGTTGAAGTCGCTGCCTTTTGGGTAAAAACTAAAACCAAGGTGCCGCGGGACGGTTTCGCCCGCCTCGCGGCACCCAGTGCAGACCCATGGGGAGGAGATTTGCATGAGTGAGGCTTCGGCGAACGCCCGGCAACCACAGGAATTTGAGAAGGCGCTTTCCGGCAGCGATACCGCCGTCGCGAACTTCGACGTCAGCGAGCGGTCGGGACTGGAGAAGGTGCAGCATTTCCTGCACGCAAGCCCGGCAGCCGTGCCGCTCATCGTGCTTGTCGCCTCGCTTCTGGCCTTTGCGGTTATCATCGGCGGCCGCTTCTTCTCGGCCTTCTCGATGACATTGATCCTGCAACAGGTCGCCATCGTCGGCTTCGTCGGTGCGGCGCAGACCCTCGTTATCCTGACGGCCGGCATCGACCTTTCGGTCGGCGCGATCATGGTGTTGTCGTCGGTGGTGATGGGCCAGTTCACCTTCCGCTACGGGCTGCCGGCGCCGCTCGCCATCCTGTGCGGCTTTGCCGTCGGCGCCGCCTGCGGCTGGCTGAACGGTTTCCTGGTGGCGCGCATGCGGCTGCCGCCCTTCATCGTGACGCTGGGCACATGGCAGATCGTGCTCGCCGCCAATTTCCTCTATTCCGCCAACGAGACCATCCGCGCGCAGGAAATCGAGGCGCAGGCGCCGATCCTGCAATTCTTCGGGCAAAGCATCCGTCTGGGCAGCGCGGTGTTCACCTACGGCGTCATCACCATGGTGCTGTTGGTGCTGATCCTGTGGTACGTGCTCAACCACACGGCCTGGGGCCGGCATGTCTATGCCGTGGGCGATGACCCGGAGGCGGCCGAACTATCCGGCGTCAACGTCTCACGCATGCTGATTTCCGTCTATGTGCTGGCCGGGCTGATCTGCGCGCTGGCGGGCTGGGCGCTGATCGGTCGCATCGGTTCCGTCTCGCCGACCTCCGGCCAGTTCGCCAATATCGAATCGATCACCGCCGTGGTGATCGGCGGCGTGTCGCTGTTCGGCGGGCGCGGCTCGATATTGGGCATGCTCTTCGGTGCGCTGATTGTCGGCGTCTTCTCGCTGGCGCTCCGCCTCATCGGCACCGATCCGCAATGGACCTACCTGCTGATCGGCACCCTCATCATCGCCGCCGTCGCGGTCGATCAGTGGATCAGAAAGGTAGCCGGCTAATGGAACAGAAGCCTCTTCTTCAGGCGCGCGGCCTCGTCAAGCGCTACGGCCGGGTGACGGCCCTCAACTCGGCCGATTTCGATCTCTATCCGGGGGAAATCCTGGCGGTGATCGGCGACAACGGTGCCGGAAAATCCTCGCTTATCAAGGCGATCTCGGGAGCGGTGACGCCCGACGAGGGCGAAATCCGTCTCGACGGTGAACTTGTCTCCTTCAAGTCGCCGATGGAGGCGCGCAAGGCCGGCATTGAGACGGTCTATCAGAACCTTGCCTTGTCGCCGGCGCTTTCCATCGCCGACAATATGTTCCTGGGGCGCGAACTGCGCAAGCCGGGCTTCCTAGGCGACTGGCTGCGCATGCTGGACCGCCCGGCGATGGAAAAGCGGGCGCGCGAGAAGCTTTCCGAACTCGGACTGATGACCATCCAGAACATCGGCCAGGCGGTGGAAACGCTGTCGGGCGGCCAGCGCCAGGGCGTCGCCGTGGCACGTGCCGCGGCCTTCGGCTCGAAGGTCATCATCCTCGACGAACCGACGGCAGCGCTGGGCGTCAAGGAAAGCCGCCGCGTGCTGGAACTGATCCTCGACGTGAAGCGGCGCGGCCTGCCGATCGTGCTGATCTCGCACAACATGCCGCATGTCTTCGAGGTGGCCGACCGCATCCATATCCACCGGCTCGGGCGTCGGCTCACCGTCATCGATCCCAAGGAATACACGATGTCGGACGCCGTGGCCTTCATGACCGGCGCCAAGCTGCCGCCGGAGGCCGCTGTCGCCGCTTGATGGCGGGTTCGTTTATCCGTAGATCGCTGGGGAAACAGCCGCGACCGCTTGCCGACATGCTCTAAATCGATTTAGCATTCAGGCCTTGTAGCGCGGGCGGCGGCGACCCCGGAAGGACAGCAAGCAGAAACGACATGGCGCGCGCAACCCACATATCCTTGCCGGAAAATCCCGCCCCCAGCGTGCTGGCGGCCGAAGTCCTGCAGGCTCTGAAATACCGGATCGGCAAGGACGCCACCGTCGCCACGCCCTATGACTGGTTGACCGCCTCGATCAAGGTGGTGCGCGACCGCGTCATCGACCATTGGATGAAGGGCACCAAGGAAGCCTACGAAAAACAGGAAAAGCGGGTCTACTACCTGTCGCTGGAATTCCTGATCGGGCGGCTGATGCGCGACGCCTTCTCCAATCTCGGCCTGATGGAGACGATGCGAGAGGCGCTGGCCTCGCTCGGCGTCGACCTTGACAGGATCGCGGCGCTGGAGCCGGACGCGGCGCTCGGCAATGGCGGCCTGGGACGGCTCGCCGCCTGCTTCATGGAATCGATGGCCACCGTCGATATTCCGGCGCACGGCTACGGCATCCGCTACGCCAACGGCATGTTCCGGCAGGAGATTCAGGACGGCTGGCAGGTGGAACTGCCCGAAACCTGGCTCGACCACGGTAACCCATGGGAATTCGAGCGCCGCGAGCGCGCCTTCGAGGTCGGCTTCGGCGGCGCCGTCGAATCGGTCGCCGGGTCGGAGGAGGGCTCCGACGAGCGCCATGCCTGGCACCCCAACGAGCGCGTGCTTGCGGTCGCCTACGATACGCCGGTGGTCGGATGGCGCGCCAATCGCGTCAACACGCTCAGGCTATGGTCGGGCATGCCGGTCGACCCGATCCTGCTCGATCGCTTCAATGCCGGCGACTATGTCGGCGCGCTGGCGGAGAGCAACAAGGCCGACACACTGTCGCGCGTGCTCTATCCGGCCGATTCCCACAAGGAAGGGCAGGAACTCAGGTTCCGGCAGGAGTATTTCTTCTCCTCCGCTTCCTTGCAGGACATCCTGCAACGGCACCTCAGCCAGTATGGCGATCTTTCCTCGCTGCCCGACAAGGCGGCCATCCACCTCAACGACACGCATCCGGCCATCGCCGTGCCGGAACTGATGCGGCTGTTGATCGATGTCCATGGCATGGATTTCGACCAGGCTTGGAGCGTCACCCGGCGCACCTTCGCCTACACCAACCACACGCTCTTGCCGGAAGCGCTGGAAAGCTGGCCGGTGCCGCTGTTCGAGCGGCTTCTGCCACGCCACATGCAGATCGTCTACGCCATCAACGCCGCCGTGCTTCTGGAAGCACGCGCCACCGGCCGTTTCGATGACGGCCAGATCGCCAGCATCTCGCTGATCCAGGAAAACGGCGACCGCCGCGTGCGCATGGGCAACCTCGCCTTCGTCGGCTCGCATTCGGTCAACGGCGTTTCGGCGCTGCACACCGAACTGATGAAGGAGACGGTGTTCGCCGACCTGCACCGCCTCTATCCCGACCGTATCAACAACAAGACCAACGGCATCACCCCGCGCCGCTGGCTGTTCCAGTGCAACAGCGGACTCACCGGACTGGCGCGCGAGGCGATCGGGGACCGTTTCCTCGACGATATCGAGGCGCTTGGCGACCTCGGCAAGCTGGCGGGCGATGCGGCGTTCCGCGAGAAATTCGCCGCCGTGAAGCGCGCGAACAAGGTGCGGCTCGCCAATCTGGTGGCCGAGCGTCTCGGCATCAAGGTCGATCCGTCGGCGCTGTTCGATATCCAGATCAAGCGCATCCACGAGTACAAGCGCCAGCTTCTCAATATCCTGGAAGCCATTTCGCTGTACGACCAGATTCGCTCGCACCCTGAGCGGGACTGGGCGCCGCGGGTAAAGTTCTTCGGTGGCAAGGCGGCGCCGAGCTACCACAACGCCAAGCTCGTCATCAAGCTGGCCAACGATGTCGCCCGTGTCATCAACGGCGATCCTTCCGTGCGCGGCCTGCTGAAAGTGGTGTTCGTGCCCAACTATAATGTCAGCGCCGCCGAGGTGATGATGCCGGCCGCCGACCTTTCCGAGCAGATTTCGACCGCCGGCATGGAGGCTTCCGGCACCGGCAACATGAAGTTCGCGCTCAACGGCGCGCTCACCATCGGTACGCTGGACGGCGCCAATGTCGAGATCAGGGAGCGCGTCGGCGACGACAACATCTTCATCTTCGGGCTGACCGCCGAGGAGGTGGCCGAGCGCCGCGCCAACGGCTACGAGCCGCGCGCCGTCATTGAGGCTTCGCGGGAACTGTCGCAGGCCATCGCGGCGGTTTCCTCCGGTGTGTTCTCGCCCGGCGATCCTTCCCGCTACCGCGACCTCATGGACGGCCTCTACCAGCACGACTGGTTCATGGTCGCCGCCGACTTCGATGCCTATGCCGCCACGCAGCGTGCGATAGACGAGGTCTGGCGCGACGGTTCCGACTGGTACACCCGCGCCATCCGCAACGTCGCGCACATGGGCTGGTTTTCGTCCGACCGGACCATCCGCGAATATGCCAAAGAAATCTGGAACGTACCGGTGTGATGTGATTGCATGAGGACGGGCGCATGACGGCGCCGGCGTCGAGGAGAGGATCTAGTTGACGAAGAAACCGCGAGCCACTGCTGACAATGCCTGCGAAGGGCTGGCGGCGGCTGGGGATATCGAGGCGATCGTTGCCGGTACGCACGGTGACCCCTTCGCGGTTCTGGGTGTGCAGCAGGCAGGGACAGCGCTTTTCGCCCGCTGCTTCATCCCCGATGCGGAATCCGTCACCGCCTTTACGCTAGCCGGCAAGAAGGCGGGCAACCTTGCCCGCCGCGACGACGTCGGGTTCTTCGAAGGAAAACTTTCCATCCGCAAGCGCCAGCCGCTGCGCTACCGCGCCCGCAATGCCGGCGGCGAGTGGTGGCTGACAGATCCCTATTCGTTCGGGCCGGTGCTGGGGCCGATGGACGATTACTATATCGCCGAAGGCTCGCATCTGAGGCTGTTCGACAGGCTCGGCGCGCATCTGATCGAGCATGAGGGCGCTTCCGGCGTGCAGTTTGCGGTATGGGCGCCCAACGCCCGGCGCGTCTCGGTCGTCGGCGACTTCAACGACTGGGACGGCCGCCGCCACCCGATGCGTGAGCGCCGCGATACCGGCATCTGGGAGCTGTTCCTGCCCGACATCGGCGCGGGCCGCGCCTATAAATACGAAATCCTCGGGCCGGACGGGGCGCGCCTGCCGCTGAAGGCCGATCCGTTCGCCTTCCGCTCCGAATTGCGCCCGGCAACCGCGTCGGTCACCGCGCCGCCGCTCGCACATGAATGGGGCGATGAGGCGCATCGCGCCTTCTGGCGCAAGGCAGACCTGCGCCGCCAGCCGGTGTCGATCTACGAGGTACATGCCGGTTCGTGGCAATTGCGCGACGACGGCTCGTTCCTGTCGTGGGACGAACTGGCCGAGCGGCTGATCCCCTACGTGGTCGATACGGGCTTCACCCATATCGAGTTCCTGCCGATCTCTGAATATCCCTACGACCCCTCATGGGGCTACCAGACGACGGGCCTCTACGCCCCCACGGCGCGTTTCGGCGACCCGGCCGGCTTTGCCCGCTTCATCGACGGCGCGCACCGTGCCGGCATCGGCGTCATCCTCGACTGGGTGCCGGCGCATTTCCCGGTGGACGAGCACGGGCTGGCGAAGTTCGACGGCACCGCCCTTTACGAGCACGCCGACCCGCGCAAGGGCTTCCACCCGGACTGGAACACGGCGATCTACAATTTCGGCCGCCGCGAGGTCGTTTCCTTCCTCGTCAACAACGCGCTTTACTGGGCCGAAAAATTCCACGTCGACGGCCTGCGCGTCGATGCGGTGGCCTCGATGCTCTACCTCGATTATTCGCGGAAAGAGGGCGAGTGGCTGCCCAACGAGAAGGGCGGGCGCGAGAACCTGGAGGCGGTGCGCTTCCTGCAACGCATGAACAAGGAGCTTTACGGCCATCATCCGGGGGTGATGACCATCGCCGAGGAATCGACCTCCTGGCCGAAGGTGTCGCAGCCGGTATACGAGGGCGGGCTGGGCTTCGGCTTCAAGTGGAACATGGGCTTCATGCACGACACGCTGGAATATTTCTCCCGCGAGCCGGTACATCGCAAGTTCCACCACAACGACCTCACTTTCGGCCTGATGTACGCTTTTTCCGAGAACTTCGTCCTGCCGCTCAGCCATGACGAGGTGGTGCACGGCAAGGGCACGCTGCTGGAAAAAATGGCGGGCGACGACTGGCAGAAATTCGCCACGCTGCGCGCCTTCTACGCCTTCATGTGGGGTTATCCGGGCAAGAAGCTCCTGTTCATGGGGCAGGAGTTCGCGCAACGCCGCGAATGGTCGGAAGCGCGCGCGCTCGACTGGAATCTGCTCGACTACGCCCCGCATCGCGGCATGCGCGATACGCTGCGCGATCTCAATCGCCTGTACCGCTCGCGCCCGGCGCTGCATGCGCGCGACTGCGAACCGGAAGGCTTTTCCTGGCTGATCGTCGACGACAGCGAAAATTCGGTCTTTGCCTGGCTGCGCAGCGCGCCCGGCGAGAATCCGATCGCGGTGATCTCGAATTTTACGCCGGTCCCACGCGAAAACTACCGCGTACCGCTGCCGGCCGAAGGCGTCTGGCGTGAGATCCTCAATACCGACGCGGCCGCCTATGGCGGCTCCGGCAAGGGCAATAGCGGGGCCATCGAGGCCCGCGCCGAGGGTGGAAAAATTTCGGCGGTGACGTTGCTGCCGCCGCTGGCGACGATCATGCTGGAATTTGCTCCGCAGTGAGTTTCAAGGGGAGGCTGTGAAATGGTGGAGACGAAACGGACCCAACCGCTGGCGCGCGACGCCATGGCCTATGTGCTGGCCGGCGGGCGCGGCAGCCGCCTCAAGGAACTGACCGATCGCCGCGCCAAGCCCGCTGTCTATTTCGGCGGCAAGACCCGCATCATCGACTTCGCGCTTTCCAATGCGCTGAATTCCGGCATCCGCCGCCTCGGCGTCGCCACCCAGTACAAGGCGCATTCGCTGATCCGCCACCTGCAACGCGGCTGGAATTTCCTGCGGCCAGAGCGCAACGAAAGCTTCGATATCCTGCCCGCCTCGCAACGCGTCTCGGAAACGCAGTGGTACGAGGGCACGGCCGATGCCGTCTACCAGAACATCGATATCATCGAGAGCTACGGTCCTGAATTCATGGTGATCCTGGCCGGCGACCATATCTACAAGATGGACTACGAACTGATGCTGCGCCAGCACGTCGACGCCAATGCCGACGTGACAGTCGGCTGCCTCGAAGTGCCGCGCATGGAAGCGACCGGCTTCGGCGTCATGCATGTCGACAAGAAGGACAACATCATCGCCTTCGTCGAGAAGCCGGCCGACCCGCCCGGCATTCCCGACAAGCCGGATTTCGCGCTGGCCTCGATGGGCATTTACGTGTTCCGGACGAAATTCCTGATGCAACTGCTGCGCCAGGACGCCGCCGATCCCAATTCCAGCCGCGACTTCGGCAAGGACATCATCCCGGCCATCGTCAAGGGCGGCAAGGCGGTCGCGCATCGCTTCGCCAAGTCCTGCGTGCGCTCGACGCAGGAAGCGTTGCCGTACTGGCGAGATGTCGGCACCGTGGATGCCTATTGGGAGGCTAATATCGACCTTACCGACATCACGCCCGAGCTCGACCTCTACGACAGCGACTGGCCGATCTGGACTTATGCCGAACTGAAGCCGCCGGCGAAGTTCGTGCATGACGAGGACGGAAGGCGCGGCGAGGCGATCTCGTCGCTGGTCTCGGGCGATTGCATCATCTCCGGCGCCTCGCTGCGCCGCAGCCTGATCTTCACCGGCGCGCGCATCAATTCCTATTCGAAGCTGGAAGAGGTGGTGATGCTGCCTGACTGCACCGTCGGCCGCAACTCGCGGCTGAGCCGGGTGGTTCTCGACCATGGCGTGCGCATCCCGGAGGGACTGGTGGTCGGCGAGGACCCGGAACTGGACGCCAAGCGCTTCCGCGTCTCGGAAAAAGGCATCTGCCTGATCACCCAGCCGATGATCGACAGGCTGGAGGCGTGAGCATTGGCTGAGATGTCTACCCCCACCCCTGACCCCTCCCCACAAGGGGGAGGGGGATTTGGGACTCGCCTTTCCCGGCTGGTGCCGCAAGTGGCGTCGGAGTTCCCCTCCCCCTTGTGGGGAGGGGTCAGGGGTGGGGGTATGGCCGGCAGGCCAGAGAAGGGTGAGCGGCTACGCCCATCCGTCAGATCCGGGTGCCGGCAATGAACGTCCTTTCTGTCACGCCCGAAATCTATCCGCTGATCAAGACCGGCGGGCTGGCCGATGTGGCGGGCGCGCTGCCGCTGGCGCTGGCCGGCAAGGGGGTTTCGATGCGCTCGCTGATCCCCGGCTATCCGGCGGTGACGGATGCTTTCAGGAAGAAAAAACCCGTTCTGTCCTATCCCGCGCTGCAAGGCGGCAAGGCTTCGGTGCATGAGGTCAGGCTCGCCGGGCTCGATCTTTTCGTCCTCGATGCACCGCATCTGTTCGACCGCCCCGGCGGCCCTTACGGCGACGCCACCGGAAGCGACTGGCCGGACAACTGGCGGCGTTTCGCGGCGCTCGGGCAGGTCGGCGCCGACATCGCCGCCGGAGCGGTGGAGGGCTACCGTCCCGATATCGTGCACGCGCATGACTGGCAGTCGGCGATGATGCCGGCCTATATGCGCTATGGCAAGGCGGCGGCAACGCCGTCGCTGGTCACGGTCCACAACCTCGCCTTCCAGGGTCAGTTCGGAGCAACCATCTTCGGCGAACTCGGCCTGCCGGCGCAGGCGATGGCGATCGACGGGGTGGAATATTATGGTGGCGTCGGCTTCCTCAAGGCCGGCTTGCAGGCCGCGTCGGCGATCACCACGGTTTCGCCTACCTATGCGCAGGAAATCCGTACGCCGGAATTCGGCATGGGGCTGGACGGCCTGCTCAACCTGCGCGCCGGCGACCTTTTTGGCATCGTCAACGGCATCGACGTGGAGGTCTGGAACCCCGCTGCGGACATGCATCTGGCCGCGCGCTATTCGGCAAAGACGCTGAAGGCGCGCAAGGCCAACAAGGCGGCGGTGGAAGAGCGCTTCGCGCTGGCGCCGGGCAACGGCCCGATCGTCTGCGTGGTCAGCCGGCTGACCTGGCAAAAGGGCATGGACCTGCTCATCCCGGCCGTCGACGGACTGGTGGCGTCGGGTATCCGGCTGGCCATCCTCGGCTCGGGCGACGCCGGGCTCGAAGGCGCGCTTCTGGCCGCCGCCGCCCGCCATCGCGGCCGCGTCGGCGTCGTCATCGGCTATGACGAGAGCCTGTCGCACCTGATGCAGGGCGGTGCGGACGCCATCGTCATTCCGTCGCGCTTCGAGCCGTGCGGGCTGACCCAGCTTTACGGGCTGCGCTATGGCTGTGTGCCGGTGGTGGCGCGCACCGGCGGCCTCGCCGACACCGTCATCGACGCCAACGAGGCGGCATTGTCGGCCGGCGTCGCCACCGGTTTCCAGTTCGCGCCCAACGACACCGCGGCGCTCGTTCATGCCATGCGGCGTCTGGCCGATGCCTATCAAGACCCCGTGATGTGGGCCGCTATCCAGCGCCAGGGCATGAAAGCCGATGTATCGTGGGATCGAAGCGCGCAGAAATACGTTGAGCTGTACGAAAAGCTTTTATCGGGAAAGGCCGCCGACGCATGATCCGTACCGTTGCCACCAAGCCCTATGACGACCAGAAACCCGGCACGTCGGGCCTTCGCAAGAAGGTGCCGGTGTTCAGCCAGGAAAACTATGCAGAGAACTTCATCCAGTCGATCTTCGACGCGCTGGACGGATTCAAGGGCAAGACGCTGGTGCTGGGCGGCGACGGCCGCTACTACAACCGCGAGGTCATCCAGAAGGTGCTTTGCATCGCCGCCGCCAACGGCTTCGGCAAGGTGATGGTGGGGCAGGGCGGCATCCTGTCGACGCCAGCGGCCTCGCACCTCATCCGCAAGCACAAGGCTTTCGGCGGCATCATCCTGTCGGCCAGCCACAATCCGGGCGGCCCGAAGGAGGATTTCGGTATCAAGTACAACGCCGAAAACGGCGGCCCGGCGCCTGAAAAGATCACCGACGCGATCTTCGCCAAGTCGAAGGCGATCAAGGAATACAGGATCGCCGACGCGGCCGCCGTCGATATCGACAAAATAGGCACCACCACGCTCGAAGGCATGACGGTCGAGGTCGTCGATCCGGTGAAAGACTACGCCGAGATGATGGAAGGGCTGTTTGATTTCAAGGCGTTGCGTAAGCTTTTTGAATCAGGGTTCCGCATGCGCTTCGATGCCATGCATGCGGTGACCGGGCCTTACGCCAAGGAGATTTTCGAAAATCGGCTGGGGGCCGCGGAAGGCACCTGCCGCAACTATCATCCGCTGCCGGATTTCGGCGGCCACCATCCCGATCCCAACCTCGTCCATGCCAAGCACCTCTATGACGACGTGATGAGCGCTGCCGGGCCTGAGTTCGGCGCGGCATCGGACGGTGATGGCGACCGCAACATGATCGTGGGCAAGGGCATGTTCGTCACGCCCTCCGACAGCCTTGCCATCATCGCCGCCAACGCGACGCTGGCGCCGGGCTACGCCAGGGGCATCGCCGGAGTGGCGCGCTCCATGCCGACGAGCGCCGCCTCCGACCGGGTGGCCGAGAAACTCGGCGTCGGCATCTATGAGACGCCGACCGGCTGGAAATTCTTCGGCAACCTGCTCGACGCCGGCAAGGTGACGCTGTGCGGCGAGGAAAGTTTTGGCACCGGCTCGAACCATGTGCGCGAGAAGGACGGCGTGTGGGCGGTGCTGTTCTGGCTCAACATCATCGCCGCGCGCGGCGAGGGCGTGAAAGAGATCGTCGAAAAACACTGGGCGGCCTACGGACGCAACTATTATTCGCGCCACGACTACGAGGAAGTCGAAAGCGCGAGGGCCAACGCGCTGATCGACGAACTGCGCGGCAAGCTCGGCTCGCTGCCCGGCACGGCGGTGCGCGGGCTGACGGTCGAGAAGGCCGACGACTTTTCCTATCACGATCCGGTCGATCATTCCGTCAGCGAGCATCAGGGAGTGCGGGTGCTGTTTACGGGCGGATCGCGCGTGGTGTTCCGGCTTTCGGGAACCGGCACGTCCGGGGCGACGCTGCGCGTCTACATGGAGCGTTACGAGCCGGACCCGAAAAAGCACGATATCGACACGCAGCAGGCGCTGGCCGACCTGATCGCCGCCGCCGACGACATCGCCGGCATCCGCCGCCACACCGGCCGCGACAAGCCCAGCGTAATCACGTGAGGCTTTTTCCATTGCCGGAGGATGCAGGGGGCCGTTTTGAAGCCGTGCGCTTCAGACCCCGACCCCTAACCCCTCCCCACAAGGGGGAGGGGAATCTTGCGGTCGCGCCGCAGCGCTCCAAGCTCGGAAATTGGAAGCAAACGGCAATGCCAGAATCCTCCTCCCCCTTGTGGGGAGGGGTTAGGGGTGGGGGTGCTGAAGCCCGCGATGGAAGCGTATTCTTCCCAGGCAATAGACCTGCCTCCAAGGTGAAGAAGCGTCAGCGCCGCGCCAAAATCCCCCTCCCCCTTGTGGGGAGGGGCTAGGGGTGGGGGTAGCCGCGCCGCTCGGCGCTGCTGTTTCTGCGGAAGGCACCCGCTTTGCCGTCTGGTCGGGGGCGGCGGAGCGCGTTCGGCTATGCCTGTTCGACGGCGACACCGAGACGGACCGGCTCGACCTCGCGCCGGAAGGCGAGGGCGTCCATGCGCTTTTCGTTCCGGGCGTTTCCGCCGGCACCCGCTATGGCTTCCGCGCCGATGGCGACTATGCGCCCGAGCGCGGCCTGTGGTTCGACCCGCAAAAACTGCTGGTCGATCCCTATGCGCTGGAGATCGACCGCGCCTATGCCTACGATCCATGCCTTGCCGCCCGGCGCGGCGAGGGAGGCGATACCGCGCCGCTGGTGCCGAAATCGGTGGCGATCGCGCTCCCCGAAGCGGTTCCAGCCGCGCCGCCGCTGTTCCAGCCCGGCGGGCTGATCTACGAGATCGCCGTGCGCGCCTTTTCGATGCGCCACCCAGACGTACCGGAGCGGGATCGCGGCACGGTGCGGGCACTGGCGCACCCGGCGGTCATCGCGCACTTGAAAAAGCTCGGCGTCTCCGCCGTCGAACTGATGCCGGTCACCGCCTGGATCGACGAGCGCCATTTGCCGCCGCTCGGCCTCGCCAACGCCTGGGGCTACAACCCGGTTACCTTCATGGCCCTCGACCCGCGGCTGGCGCCGGGCGGGCTGGCCGACCTGCGCGAGGCGGTGTCGGCGCTGCACGCGGCCGGCATCGGCGTGATCCTCGATCTCGTCTTCAACCATACCGGCGAGAGCGATGTGCTCGGGCCGACGCTGTCGCTGCGTGGGTTGGATGCAAAAGCCTACTATCGCCATGCGGTCGGTGGAACGCTGGTCAACGATACCGGCACCGGCAATACGCTCGCCTGCGACCACCCGGTGGTGCAAAGGCTCGTGCTCGACAGCCTGCGCCACTTCGTGCGCCATGCCGGCGTCGACGGCTTCCGTTTCGACCTGGCCCCGGTGCTGGGCCGCGACGGGCGGGGTTTTGACCCGAACGCACCGCTCTTTCAGGCCATCCGCTCCGACCCGCTGCTGGCGGACCGCATCCTGATCGCCGAGCCGTGGGACATCGGCCCCGGCGGTTACCAGCTTGGCCGGTTTTCGCCGCCCTTCCTCGAATGGAACGACAGATATCGCGACGACGTACGCCGCTTCTGGCGGGGCGATGCCGGCATGGTCGGCGCGCTGGCGACGCGGCTCGCCGGTTCCTCTGACGTTTTTTACGGCCTCGCGACGCGCACGGTCAATTTCATCGCCGCGCATGACGGCATGACGCTTCGCGACATCACCGCCTATGCGCATAAGCGCAACGAAGCCAATGGCGAGGGAAACCGCGACGGACACGACGAGAATTTCTCATGGGAGGATGGAGCGCAAACCGATGTGCGCGCGCTGCTCGCCACGCTGTTTGCCTCGCGCGGCGCGGTCATGCTGACCGCCGGCGACGAGTTCGGCCGCACCCAGAACGGCAACAACAACGCCTATGCGCAGGACAACGAAACCACCTGGCTCGACTGGCAGGGGCGTGACCGCGCGCTGGAAGACCATGCCTGCGCGCTCTCGGCGCTGCGCCACGCGCTGCCGGTCTTCGCCGAAACCGGGTTTCTGGACGGGCGGCCTTCGCCCCCGGATGGGCTTGCGGACGTGGCGTGGTTGACCGAAGCCGGCCGGCCCATGAGCGAAGCCGACTGGCGCGACGGCGGGCGCCGCCGGCTCGCCATGCTGTTCGATGCGGGCAACGGCGGTCGTCTGGCCGTTCTCGTCAACGGCGATCGCCGCGCCTGCGTGTTCGCGCTGCCGGGGCGCGAGGGTTTTCGCTGGCAGGGAGCCCTTGAACAGACCGCCGATTTGGCGCAACCGGTGCCAGGACGTAGCGTTAGGCTGATGATCGAACAGGTCGATGGGCCCATCGGGCAGGGGCAGGAAAATGGCTGACGAGAATTCCGACTGGTGGCGCGGCTGCGTGATTTACCAGATCTATCCGCGCTCTTTCCAGGACACCACCGGCGACGGCATCGGCGACCTGCGCGGCGTCGTGCGCCGGCTCGGCCATGTCGCCGCGCTGGGGGCGGATGCGGTCTGGCTGTCGCCGTTCTTCCAGTCGCCGATGGCCGACATGGGCTACGACGTGTCCGACTACTGCGCCGTCGATCCGCTGTTCGGCACGATGGCGGATTTCGACGCGGTGGTCGCCGAGGCGCACCGGCTGGGGATGAAGGTCGTCATCGACCAGGTGCTGGCGCATACCTCGGACCGGCACCCGTGGTTCGTCGAAAGCCGCGCCAGCCGCGACAATCCACGGGCGGACTGGTATGTGTGGGCCGAGCCGAGGCCGGACGGCACCGCGCCCAACAACTGGTTGTCGGTGTTCGGCGGCTCCGCCTGGGAGTGGGATTCGGTGCGCCGGCAGTACTACCTGCACAATTTCCTCACCTCGCAGCCGGCCCTGAACTACCACAACATGGACGTGCAGGACGCGGTGCTGGAGGCGGTGCGTTTCTGGCTGGCGCGCGGCGTCGACGGTTTCCGGCTGGACACGGTGAACTACTACATCCAGGACCGCTTTCTGCGCGATAACCCGCCGCTGGCCGAGAGCGTCGCCGGAACGAATACGGACACCAACCCGTATAATTTCCAGGAGCACCTGTTCGACAAGTCGCGTCCTGAAAACATCGATTTCCTGAAACGCTTCCGGGCGCTGATCGATGAAAGCGGCGGCCATGCGGTGGTCGGCGAGATCGGCGACGAGAAGCGCTCCTTGCAGACGCTCGCGGCCTATACGTCGGGCAACGACAAGCTCAACATGAGCTATACGTTCGACATGCTCGGCCCGGATTTTTCCGCCGCGCATGTGCGCGCCTGCGTGGAAGCCTTCGAAGCCGCCGCGCCCGACGGCTGGGTCTGCTGGGCCTTTTCCAATCACGATGTCGCCCGCCATGTGACGCGCTGGACGCGGCCGGGCGGCGATCCCGACGTGGTCGCAAAGTTCGCCATCGAGCTTTTATGCGCGCTACGCGGCTCCGTCAGCCTGTATCAGGGCGAGGAACTGGGGCTGGAAGAGGCAGAAATCGCCTTCGAGGATTTGCGCGATCCCTACGGCATCCGCTTCTGGCCGAGCTTCAAGGGCAGGGACGGCTGCCGCACGCCCATGGTCTGGGAGGCCGAAGACCCGAATGCCGGCTTTTCCACCGGCACGCCATGGTTGCCGGTGCCGCAAAGCCATCGGGTCAAGGCGGTGGACGCGCAGGAAAGGGACCAGGGTTCCGTGCTTTCCCACTACAGGGCGATGCTGGCGCTGCGCCGCGCCCATCCCGCGCTGGTGTCCGGCTCCATCCGCTTCCTGGAGGCGGAGGGCAACCTGCTGGCCTTCGTTCGCGAGGGAGGCGGCGAAAAGCTGCTGTGCGTCTTCAATTTTGACGATGAGCCGGCCAAGTGGGCTGTGCCGCCCGACCTGGGAGCGGTGAAGGCGCTGGACTTCGCCGGCTATGGCGCGGCAGTCGACGGCAGGACGCTGGCGCTGCCGGGGCTGCGCGGTTTCCTCGGCCGGCTCGGCTGACCGCAGGCCTATTGCACGAGGACGGATTGGGTGCAGGTCGCGCCATTGACCCGCACATCGGCGTAGCCGACCCGCGCGCCCAGCAGCTTGAGCAGCGTATTGAGAAGACCGTCGACCGGCTGGGCGACGCTGCCGAGGGTCTTCCCTAAACCCGCAGTGACGCTGGCCGGAACGGTGATCTTGAGGCCCGCCAAATGGGCTTCCAATTGCAGGCTGCCAAACAGCGATGAGGTGAGCGAACCGACGAGGTTCTGGGTGGAGGCGCTTTTCACGACCCGATTGCCGATGTCGCCATAGCTGAAGGTCAGCGCGGTGGCGCGGCTGCTTTCAACGGCCGCACGCGCCTGCCCGGACACCGAGATGAGGCCAAGCCCGAGAAGGGATACATTGACGATCTTCGCCGGCGACATGGCGGGTGCCTGGCCGAAGTTGCTCATGGCCGCCGCGTCGATGTCGGCGATGCGCAGGTCGGCCACGCCGGGGGTCGTATCGACCGTCACCCGCAAGCTCTCCGGCCGGCCGGTGCTGCAGGAGAGGGCGGCAAGTTCGCCCTTGGCCTGGGCGATATCGACATAGAGAGGCAACGTCACCAGATTGCCAAGCAGGCCCTCCACGCCGTTGACCTTGAGGATCAGTCGAACGCGGATTTGCGCGGTGCGGACGACGGCACCCTTGCCGCCGACGGTGAACCAGGGCGAAGACCGGGCGGTTTCGCCGATGGCGATGCCGAGGCTGACCGAGGCGAGGCCGGGGATGGCCGCCCCGAGGTCGACCGCGACCTGTCGATCGCCATTGGCCAGCGCCGCCGCGGCCGCCACCATTTCCAGGGCGTTTGCCGTCACGGCGGGGTTGCCGCCGCCCTGGCCGATGCCAAGGCGACCGACTGGCCCGAGATCGATCAGTTGGCTGAGCGAGAGCCGGGCGGTGGTGGAGACTTTGCCGGCAACGGCCTCGAGGCTCGCCTTATCGGTGCCGTTCAGCCCCGGCACGTTGGCCAGCGCCCGCACGATGTCGCCGACCGAAGCTTTCGACGCCAGGACTTCGTCATAGGTGCCGGCGGTGACGCCGAGCCGAGTGGCGAGCGCGTCCATGAAGGCCAGCGCGTCGACATCCGCCTTGGCCAGCGCCCGATAGTCCGCTGCCCTCAGCGAAAGGCTGGTGCCGAGCAGGCCGCCGAGGATGGGATTGAGGATCGGCGAATCCGCCGTGTCTTCGTCGATCAGCCCGGAGCCGATGGAAAAGGCGGCCTGCGCCGAGGCGTTGGCTGTTGCCGTCGTGCCGATGACGGGCGGCGCCATCAGGGCGCTGCCGAAATAGAGCGAGCCGATCTTGCGCATCGAGACCCGGACCGCGTCGAACGGTGGCGCGCCGCCGGGCGTGAAGCGCGTTCCCAGGGCCGCCGAGCGATCGTAGCGGCCGGGGGTGACCGAAACGAGCGTCGTGCCGGCGTCGGGTTGGCTGGTGCCGGTGTTGTCGATTTGCGCATTCGGCACGCCGTTGTCATGCAAAGTCAGGAGCACTGCCGCCTCGGCCCTGTCGATATTGGCGGCGGCGGTGATGGCGGCGATGTCCGTCAGCGCCTGTGCCGAGCGGCGCTCGTTGAAGAGCGAGCCCTGGTCGACGGCGACTGCGCCTAGCGCGATGGCGAAGGGCGCGCTCAACGCCGTCATGACCGCGAAGTTCGCGCCCCTGTCGGCGAGAAACCGCTTGAAGGCCGTTCGTTTGTGGCGAGTGGGCGACATCAGATGCCTCCGATTCGGATGGTCGAGCGAAAGGCGATGGTGGTGCCGGGCAGCGGCAGGTTGGGCAGCAGGTTCCAGATCGGCAGGTTGCGCGCGTCGTAGCTGACCGAGACGTCGAATTGGTTGCCGTCGCTGCTGCTGTCGGCGGCCTCGAAGGTCAGTTGGGGGAGGTTGATGAAGGGATACTGGCCGGCATTGTTGGCGATGAAACGGGCAACGATGATCTGCCTTTCGCCGGGGGTCTGCCCGGAAATCGCGGTGCGGGCCGCGTCGGCGGCGATCTGCTGGACCGAATGGCTGGCCCCGAAATAGATGCCGTAGGCGATCATCCCGAACAGGAACAGCACGAAGATCGGCGCCAGCATGGCAAATTCGATGGCCGATGTGCCGGACCGGTTCGTCCAGAAGCGCCTTTGGCGGATGATGTCTCGCGGCTTTGTCATGCCGTGAAACATGCCGGATGCAACTGCAAGGCGATGACAAGCTAGAAATAAATCTAAGGTTGTATAGGATTGTAAAAAGCAACCGCCGGTCGATGACAGGCGCGGCTTGCTGGAAGGAGAATCGGGATTTTTGACTGGTCGGAGTGGCAGGATTTGAACCTGCGACCCCATCGTCCCGAACGATGTGCGCTACCAGGCTGCGCTACACTCCGTGACCAGTGGGCCGGCTTATATCCGTCGTATTTCGATCCTGCAAGCATCAAAGGAGGTAATCGCGCCGCAATTTATAGGCTTGAAGCATCCGGGCAGCGATCCTTAAGGTTTTCGTACGCAAAGGACGTTAGAAGGCTTGCATGCGGGGGCCACCATCCACCACCGCTGGGCTTTGGGGCGACGTTCTGATCGGGGCGGCAATGAGCGAACGTATCGTTGGTTTTGTCATGAGCGGCGGCGTCGGCTCGCGGCTGTGGCCATTGTCGCGCGAGGATAATCCGAAGCAGTTCCACGACCTTGCCGGCGACGGCTCGATGCTGGTCAAGACGGTACGCCGCATCGCCGCGCGGCCTGCCGGCGACACGCCGGTGTTCCTGATTGCCGCCGAACGCCATGCCGAGCGCGTGCGCGCCGATATGGCCGGCATCGACCTTCGCGGCGGCGGCGCGCTGTTCGAGCCCGTCGGCCGCAACACCGCCGCGGCCGTGGCGCTGGCGACGTTGCGCACGCTGGCCGGTTTCGGCGACAGCCTGGTGCTGGTGGTGCCCTCCGACCATGAGATCTCGACCGTCGAGCAGTTCTGGCAGAGCGTCGAGGCGGGCGCGGCCGTCGCCCGCGAGGGGCGGCTGGTGGTGTTCGGCATCAAGCCGGCTCAGCCCGAAACCGGCTACGGCTATATCGAGGTCGGGGGCCGCAACAGCGATATCTTCGATGTGTCCCGATTCGTCGAAAAGCCGGACCGGGCGACCGCGCAAAGCTATGTCGATGCGGGGAATTTCTACTGGAACACCGGCATTTTCCTGTTTCGCGCCAGCGCCATGCGCGATGCCTTCAAGGCTCACCAGCCGGCTATCTGGGAAGCGGCCGAACAGGCCTTCGCTGCCGCGACCAGCGATCTTTCCGGCCTCTACATGCCGCTCGATCTCTATGCGGCCATCCCTTCCGATTCGATCGACTACGCCATCATGGAGCGCGCCGAGCACATTGCCATGGTGCCGGCCGGATTCCGCTGGAACGATCTCGGCTCCTGGCAGTCGCTGCTCGACATCGGCACGGCGGACGACAACGGCAACGTCATCCTTGGCGACGTCGTCGCCATCGATTGCGAGAACTCCTACATCCGCAGCGAGGGCCGGCTGCTGTCGGCGATCGGGCTGAAGGACGTCGCCATCGTCTCGACATCCGACGCCACCTTCGTGGCACCCGTCAGCCGCAGCCAGAACGTCAAGAAGATCGTCGAGCAACTGGAACTGAGCGGGCGGCTGGAAACGCGCTTCACGCCGGCGCAGGATCGCGTCGTGGAGGAGGGCGCATGGCGCCACCGGGTCCGCCACTGGCTGTTCGAGGAGACGCTGCCGCTATGGTCCACCCGTGGCGTGGACGAACAGCACGGCGGCTTCTACGAAGGGCTCGCCATGGACGCCAGCCCGCTGATGAAGCCCAAGCGCATGCGTACGATGGCGAGGCAGGTCTATGCCTTCGCGGTCGCCAAGGCGCGCGGCTGGGACGGGCCGGCGGATCAACTCATCGCCCACGGTATCGCCTTCATGGCCGGCAAGGGCCGCACGGCGCGCGGCGGGTTCGTGCGCGCGCTCAACATCGACGGCAGCGTCGCCGATGCGGTCGAGGATGCCTATGACCATGCCTGCGTGCTGCTGGCGCTGGCACACGCCCATATGGGCGGCAACGCCGACGCGCTGGAACTTGGCCGCGAGACCTTCGCCTTCCTCGACGCGCATCTGGAGGACAGCCGCATGACCGGCTTCCTCGAAACCTCGAACGGGGAAAGCGAGCGCCGCTCCAACCCGCATATGCACCTGCTGGAAGCCTTCATGGCCTGGTACGACGCCACCGGCGACCGAACCTATCTGCGGCGGGCGGCGCGCATCGTCGACCTGTTCCGCAGCCATTTCTTCGATGCCGAAAGCTGGACGCTGGGCGAATATTTCGACAACAACTGGAAGCCGGCGGCCGGCGAGCGGGGCGCCTGGACGGAGCCCGGCCACCATTTCGAGTGGGCGTCGCTCCTGGTCGATTTCGCCGCCCGCAGCGGGCAGCAGGACCTCAACGGCTTTGCCCGCAAGCTCTATGCCTCGGCCATCGCCAACGGCCTCAACCGTGCGACCGGGCTGGCCTACGGCGCGGTTTCCCGCGACGGCCTGCCGCTCGACGGAGTGTCGCGAAGCTGGCCGCAGACGGAAGCGGTCAAGGCCGCGATCGCGCTCGGCCGCACCGGCGGGCCGGACATGAAGCCAGAGATCGAAGAGCGCGTCGGCCGGCTGTTTCGCTGGCATATCGACCCCGCGCCGACCGGCCTGTGGGTCGACCGTATCGACGAGCGTGGCCGTTCCCGCGCCACGGAGGTGCCGGCCTCGATCTTCTACCACCTGGTCTGCGCGTTGACGCAGTATCTCGACTGCACGGCCGGCGCCGCCCGTCAGTAGGGACTGTCGACGTCGCCGGTCTCCACATAGACCGCCTTGATCTGCGAATAGTGCGAAAGCGCCGCCAGTGAGTTCTCGCGACCGATACCCGATTGCTTGACGCCGCCGAAGGGAATCTCGACCGGGGTGAGGTTGTAGGCGTTGATCCAGCACGTGCCGGCCTGCAACTCGCCGATGACCCGGTGGGCGCGGGCGAGATCGCGGGTGAACACGCCCGCCGCCAGCCCGAATTCGGTGGCGTTGGCGCGCTCGATCACCTCGTCCTCGCCGGTGAACTTCAATACGCTCATCACCGGCCCGAAGATTTCCTCGCGGGCGATGCGCATGGTGTCCGACACATCGGTGAAGACGGTCGGCTCGACGAAGCAGCCGCGCTCGAACCCTTGCAGCGCCGGCACGTTGCCGCCGCAGGCGAGCGTCGCGCCTTCCTGTCTGCCGACGCCGATATAGGCGAGCACCTTGTCGTGCTGCGCCTTATTGACCAGCGGCCCCATCTGCGTCTCGGGGTCGAGCGGGTCGCCGATACGGATGTTCTTGGTGCGCTCCACCAGTCGCTCGACGAAGTGGTCGTGGACGGTCTCGTGGACGAAGACGCGCGTACCGTTCGAGCAAACCTGCCCGGTGGAATAGAAATTGCCGAGCATGGCGCCGCCGATGGCGTTCTCGATATCGGCGTCGTCGAAGACGATCAGCGGCGACTTGCCGCCGAGTTCCATGGTGGCGTGCTTCATCTTCGAGCCGGCGAGCGCCATCACCCGCCGTCCGGTCGGCACGGAGCCGGTGACCGAGACCTTGGCGACCGCCTCATGCTCCACCAGGGCGGCCCCGACGTCGCCGTAGCCCTGCACGACGTTGAACAGGCCGTCCGGCAGGCCGGCCTCGGTGTATATCTCGGCCAGCGCCAGCGCCGAGAGCGGCGTGTTCTCGGAAGGCTTGAACACCATGGCGTTGCCCATGGCGAGCGCCGGGGCCGATTTCCAACCGGCGATCTGGATCGGGTAGTTCCAGGCGCCGATGCCCACGCAGACGCCGAGCGCCTCGCGCCGCGTATAGGCGAACGGTCCGCCGAGGTCGACCGCCTCGCCGTTGAAGGCGGCAACCGCGCCGCCGAAATATTCGAGGCAGTCGGCGGCGGACGGCGCGTCGGCCACCAGCGTCTCCTGCAGCGCCTTGCCGGTGTCGAGCGTTTCCAGCCGGGCGAGATCGGCGTTGCGCTCGCGCAGCAGGTCGGCGGCGCGGCGCAGGATGCGGCCGCGTTCGACGGGCTTCAGCCGCGCCCATGCGCCCTGTGCCGCACGCGCCGCCTCCACCGCCAGTTCGATGATGTTGGGGGTCGCCGAATGCAGCGTGGCGATGATTTCGCCGGTGGCCGGGTAGACGACGGGCAGCGGCGCACCCTGGTCGTCCTCGACGAAGCGGCCGTTGATGTAGTGCGAGGCTTTTGGCTGGGCTTTCATGACCTGCTCCGGTTGCAGTCTCGTTTTATCTTCCCGGTCGCCGGGAGGGTAGGGGCTATCGGTCGCTCGTCTGCCAGCGTGGGTTGATCCACGGCTCCTGGTTCGAGGGTGCGAGCGGGGTGCGCCCGAGGATATGGTCGGAGGCCTTCTCGCCGGTCATGATCGACGGGCCGTTGAGGTTGCCGTTGGTGATGCGCGGGAAGATCGACGAATCGGCGACCCGCAGGCCCCCCACGCCGATGACGCGGCATTCGGGATCGACCACGCTGCGGATATCGTCGGCACGGCCCATGCGGCAGGTGCCGCAGGGATGCAGCGCGCTTTCGGCATGGTCGCGGATGAAGGCGTCGAGTTCGGCGTCGCTCTGCACATGGCTGCCGGGCGAGATTTCCTTGCCGCGATAGGGGTCGAAGGCGGCCTGGCCGAAAATCTCGCGGGTAAGGCGGATGCAGTGGCGAAATTCGGTCCAGTCGTCCGGATGCTCCATGTAGTTGAAGAGGATCTTCGGTTTGGCCTTCGGGTCGGGTGAGCGCAGCGTCACCGCGCCGCGCGATTTCGAGCGCATCGGCCCGACATGGGCCTGGAAGCCATGCGTCTTGGCCACCGCCTTGCCGTCGTAGCGCACGGCGGCCGGGATGAAGTGATACTGGATGTCGGGATAGTCGATGCCGGCGGCCGAGCGCACGAAGGCGGCGGCCTCGAAGTGATTGGTGGCGCCGAGCCCGTTCTTGAACAGCAGCCACTGCGCGCCGATCATCGCCTTGGCGAACGGGTTGAGCACCGAATTCAGCGTGATCGGCTGGGTCGATTCCTGCTGGATGTAGAGTTCCAGGTGGTCCTGGAGATTGGCGCCGACGCCGGGACGGTCGGCGACGACGGCGATCCCGTTGTCGCGCAGGTGCCGGGCCGGGCCGATGCCCGACAGCATCAGGATTTTCGGCGAGTTGATCGAGGAGGCGGCAACGATCACCTCGCGCCGCGCCTTCACGACCTCGATCCTGCCGTGGGCTTCGATCTCGACGCCTGCGGCGCGTTGATTCTCGATGACGACACGGCGGGCGAAACCATTGAGAAGACGAACGTTTTGCCGCTTCAGCGCCGGTCGCAGATAGGCGTTGGCGGTAGACCAGCGCCGGCCGCGGAAAATGGTCTGCTCCATCGGCCCGAAGCCTTCCTGCTTGGAGCCGTTATAGTCGTCTGTCGCTTCGAAGCCCGCCTGTCGGCCGGCCTCGATAAAGGCGGCATAGAGCGGATTGATGCGCCTGCCGCGCTGGACGTGCAGCGGCCCGCCCGTACCGCGCCAGCCGTCCTCGCCGCCGTCGGACGCTTCCATGCGCTTGAAGTAGGGGAGCACGTCGGCGTAGCTCCAGCCGGTAGCCCCTTCCTCGGCCCAGTGGTCGAAATCATGCGCGTGGCCGCGCACATAGACCATGCCGTTGATCGATGACGAGCCGCCCAGCACCTTGCCGCGCGGCGTCGCCAGAACGCGCCCGCCCAGATGCGGTTCCGGCTCGCTGGAAAAGCCCCAATCGTAGCGCGACATGTTGAGCGGGATCGACAAGGCCGACGGCATCTGGATCAGCGGGCCGATGTCGGTGCCGCCGAATTCGATGACGATGACCGAATGCTTGCCGTCTTCCGACAGGCGGTAGGCCATCGCCGAGCCGGCGGAGCCGGAGCCGATGATGACGAAGTCGGCTTCGAGGTTGGACGTCATTTCGTTCTCATATAGTCGTAGGAAATCATGACGTGGCGGGCATAAGCCGGGCGCTTCGTCAGCCGGTCGTAATAGGCCTGCAGGTTGGCGAGGTGGGTGCGCTCGATTTCCAGCGTGAAATAGCGGTAGAGCAGCACGCCGGCGACGCAGTCGGCGAAACAGGGTTCCGCGCCGCCGAGATAGTCGCCCTCGGCCAGGCGGGCGTCGAACACGCGCATCACTTTGGTGAGGCCTTCGAGGCCTCGGGCCAAGGCGGCTTCATCGCGCTCGCCCGGCCTGTTGCGCATCATCGGCTGGAACACATTGGTGAGGAAGGCCGGCACCAGTGTCGTCTTGGTCCAGTCGCTCCACTGGTCGAGCCGGGCGCGCTTCAGCGGGTCTTTCGGCCAGAACTGCTCGGAGCCGTAGCGTGCGCCGAGATAGCGCACGATCGAGGCGCTCTCCCACAGATATTCGCCGCCGTCGCGCAGCACCGGCACCAGCCGGTTGGGGTTCATGGCGAAGAATTCCGGCGTATCGAGGCCGCCGAACGGCCCGCCGGCGTCGATCCGCTCATGCTCGAGGCCGATCTCGGCCAACGCCCACATGACGGTCTGCACGTTCGAGGAAGTAGTCCTGCCCCACACGGTGATCATGTCATCCTCCTCTCGGAAAGCGTTTCCGGTCTTCGAGTACGTTGAGGTCCATGTGGTTGCGCATGTAGCGCTCGGACGCCTTTTGCAGCGGCTGGAATTCCCAGGGGTAGTAGGCGCCGTTGCGCAGCGCCGGGTAGACCACCCAGCGGCGCGCCTGGCTGGCGCGGACATCGGCGTCGAAGCGCGCCATGTCCCAGCGCGCGCGGACCTTTTCCATGAAGGCAGCGACCAGACCGGCATGGGCGGGATCGGCGGCGAGGTTCGTCAGTTCGCGCGGATCGGATTCCAGATCAAACAGTTGCGGCGGGTCGATCTCGCAGTGGATGAACTTGTAGCGCCCCTCGCGGATGCCGACCAGCGGCGCATAGGAGCCTTCGGCCGCGTATTCCATCAGCACCGGCTCGCCGCGCCCCTTGCCTTCGATCAGCGGCTTCAGCGACTGGCCATCCGTCCACGGCATTATGGCGGACATGTCGATGCCGGCCAGGTCGCACAGCGTCGGCAGGATGTCGAGGTTGGAGGTCGGCTTGCCGATCAGCCCGGCCGAAATACCCTTGCCGGCGATGGTGAGCGGCACGCGCGCCGAGCCTTCGAGGAAGCTCATCTTGAACCACAGGCCGCGCTCGCCCAGCATGTCGCCGTGGTCGGAGCAGAACACCACGATGGTGTCGTCGGCCATGCGCGTGCGCTCCAGCACCGAAAGCAGGCCACCGACCTTGTCGTCGATATAGGAGATATTGGCGAAATAGCCGCGCCGCGAGCGGCGCACCTGCTCGGGTGTGATGTCGAAGCTGTCGTAGTCGCTGGCCTTGTAGAGGCGCTGCGAATGCGCGTCCTGCTTCTCGTAGGGGATGAAGCCGACCTGCGGCTCCAGCGCGGGGCAATCCTCGTAGAGATCCCAGTATTTGCGCCGCGCCACATAGGGGTCGTGCGGGTGGGTGAAGGAAACGGTCAGGCACCACGGGCGGCGCGCGGCGTCGTCGGATGCGCGCGATAGGTCGTAGAGCTTCTGCTCGGCGAAGAAGGCGACCTCGTCGTCATATTCCATCTGGTTGGTGATTTCGGCAACGCCGGCCCCGGTGACCGAGCCGAGGTTGTGATACCACCAGTCGATGCGCTCGCCAGGCTTGCGGTAATCCGGCGTCCAGCCGAAATCGGCCGGGTAGATGTCGGTGGTCAACCGCTCCTCGAAACCGTGCAACTGGTCTGGGCCGACGAAATGCATCTTGCCTGACAGGCCGGTGTAGTAGCCGGCCGCGCGCAGGTGATGCGCATAGGTCGGGATCGAGGAGGGAAATTCGGCGGCGTTGTCGTAGACGCCGGTGCGCGACGGCAACTGCCCGCTCATGAAGGCGGCGCGGCCCGGCGCACACAGCGGCGAGCCGGTATAATTGTTGCGGAAGCGAGCCGAGCGCGCGGCGAGCGCCTTCAGGTTCGGCGCATGCAGGAAATCCGCCGGTCCGTCGGGAAAGAACGTCCCGTTGAACTGGTCGACCATGATGATGAGGATATTGGACTGGCCGGTCATGGCGCGTTCGTGCATCCGTTGAGCCTGGTGTTGAGGAAATTCTCGATGAGCCTGACGGCATTTGCCGCGTCCGGCGCGCCGTCCCGCAGCGCCTGCCGGATGTAGAAGCCGTCGATCAGCGCGGCCGTGGTCTCGGCCACCTGGTCGGCTTCGTCATGGGGCAGGAGGCCGGTGAGGCCGCTCATCAGGTTGGAATGCAGGCGGCGGGCATAGACCCTGAGCAACCGCCGCAAGGCGGTCGACCGCTGCGCCTCGACATAGAAGGCAAGCCATGCGGCGATGGTCCGCGCCCTGAACTGGGCGGCGGAGAAATTGACGGCCACCACGGCCGAGACCCGCGCGCGCGGCGTAGGCGCGGCCTTCAGCGCCCGCCTGGCGTCGGTGCCGAGTTCCGCCAGCAGGTGCCGCATCGTTGCCAGCAGCAACTCGTCCTTGGCCCCGAAATAGTGGTGGGCCAGTGCCGATGACACGCCGGCGCGCCCGGCAATTTCCGACATGGTGACGTCGAGAGAGCCGTGTTCGCCGATAGCCGAGATCGCGGCGTCGATCAGCGCCTTGCGGCGCACGGGTTCCATTCCGACCTTGGGCAATGCTTCACTCCTGCCGGGTAGGTTATTTTTAATTGACCCGTCAATCAATAAAAATCCGATGAGCCAGGCCGGCGAACACGGAAACTTCGCTTTACGGATCGGGCATGGGGGTCCATTTTGCCGGCCAGGCGGCGCTTGGCGCCTGCGTTTAAGACAAGGAGATCGCCATGACGGCGTGTATCGTGGGCTGGGCGCATTCGCGTTTCGGCAAGCTGGAAGGCGAGACGCTGGAAAGCCTGATCACCAAGGTGGCGCGGGAAGCGCTGGACCATGCCGGCATCGGCCCGGACGATGTCGACGAGATCGTGCTGGGGCATTTCAACGCCGGTTTCTCGGCGCAGGATTTCACCGCGAGCCTGGTCTTGCAGGCCGACGACCGGCTGCGCTTCAAGCCGGCGACGCGCGTGGAAAACGCCTGCGCCACCGGATCGGCGGCCGTCAGGCAGGGCATCCGCGCTGTCGAGGCCCGGGCGGCGCGCATCGTTCTGGTGGTGGGCGCCGAGCAGATGACGACGACGCCCGGCCCGGAGATCGGCCGCAACCTGCTGCGCGCCTCCTACCTGCCGGAGGACGGCGACACGCCGGCCGGCTTTGCCGGCGTTTTCGGCAAGATCGCCAGCGCCTATTTCCAGCGTTACGGCGACCAGTCGGACGCACTGGCGACGATCGCGGCGAAAAATCACAAGAACGGCGTCGACAACCCCTATGCGCAGTTGCGCAAGGATTTCGGCTACGACTTCTGCCGCACCGAAAGCGAGAAGAACCCGTTCGTCGCCGGGCCGCTGAAGCGCACCGACTGCTCGCTGGTGTCGGACGGCGCTGCGGCGCTGGTGCTGACCGACGCGACCACGGCGCTTTCGATGCGCCGCGCCGTCGCCTTCCGCGCCAACGAGCACGTGCAGGACTTCTTGCCGATGTCGAAGCGCGACATCCTGTTGTTCGAGGGCTGCGAGGAGGCTTGGGGAAGGGCGCTGAAAAGCGCCGGCGTGACGCTTGACGACCTGTCCTTCGTCGAGACGCACGACTGCTTCACCATCGCGGAACTGATCGAGTACGAAGCGATGGGGCTGGCTAGGCGCGGCGAAGGCGCCCATGTGGCGCTGAGCGGCGAGACGGCCAAGGACGGTCGCCTTCCGGTCAATCCTTCCGGTGGGCTGAAATCCAAGGGCCATCCGATCGGCGCGACGGGCGTTTCCATGCATGTGCTGACCGCCATGCAGTTGACGGGCGAGGCCGGCGGCATCCAGGTGCCCGGCGCGAAACTCGGCGGCATCTTCAACATGGGTGGTGCGGCGGTCGCCAACTACGTCTCGATCCTCGACCGGATCAGGTAGCGTCGGTTCCGCAAAGCGCTTGGGGCGAAGATGAATCCGGTTCTGGTCGAAGTGTTGCGCGGGGCGCATGTGGAGAGCGCGCATCGCGGTTCGGTGGCGGTGTTCGATGGCGACGGCAAGCCAGTGTGGGAACTGGGCGATACGGTGCGCCCGGTGTTTCCGCGCTCGGCGGTGAAGGCGATCCAGGCACTGCCCTTCGTCGAGAGCGGCGCGGCCGACGCCTACGGTTTCGGGCAGCGTGAGTTGGCGTTTGCCTGCGCCTCGCATTCGGGCGAGGCGGCCCACGCCGAACTGGCGTCGGCGATGCTCGAAAAGGCCGGGCTCGACGGCGGGGCGCTGGAATGTGGCGCACACTGGCCGATGAGCCAGGCGGCGACCGTGGCGCTGGCCCGCAGCGGCGCATCGCCGAGCGCGCTGCACAACAATTGCTCGGGCAAGCATTCGGGCTTTTTGTGCACCTGCCGCCATGCCGGCTTCGGTCATCAAGGCTACGTCAAGGCCGGTCATGCCTTGCAGGAAATGGTGCGCGGCACATTGGAGGAGGTGACCGGAGCCGCGCATGGCGAAGACAATCGCGGCACGGACGGCTGCTCCATCCCGACCTACGCCGTGCCGTTGCGCAATCTCGCCCGCGCGTTCGCGCGCATGGCGACCGGGCAGGGCTTCGGCCCGCGGCGCGCCAGGGCCGCGAAACGCCTGTTGTCGGCCTGCATGGCCGAGCCCTTCCTGGTGTCGGGCACCGACCGGGCGGACAAGGCGCTGATGAGTGCGGCGCCTGGGCGCGTTTTCGTCAAGACCGGCGCGGAAGGCGTCTATTGCGCGGCGTTGCCGGAACTTGGGCTGGGCATCGCGCTGAAATGCGACGACGGCGCGGGCCGTGCGGCGGAAGCGATGATCGCCGCCGTGTTGGCAAAACTTCTGGCGGGCGAAGAAGCGCTGGTTGCGGAACTGGCCAGGTTGGCCAATCCCGTCCTGAAGAACTGGAACGGCGTCGAAGTCGCCGGTTTGCGGCCAACCGCCGCCCTGGCCTGATCGGGAACTGCCTCGGCTTGCCGCGCCGCCCTTCCATGCCTAGGTTGGGGTATGAGCAGAGCTTTCACCCGTGAGGAAAATGCCGAGAACGCCGTCGCCGATATCGGCGAGCGGCCCGTCAGCACGCACCGAAATCTGGTGACACAGGCCGGTCTTGCCATGATCGAGGCCGAGATCGCCGAGGCGCGTTCGGAACTGCAAAGTGCTGAGTCGCAGGCCGACAAGCTGCGGGCGGCTTCCGTGATGCGGGACCTGCGCTACTGGCTGGCGCGGCACGAGAGCGCGGAACTGTCGGTGCCGGAACCGGACAGCGACGTGGTGCGCTTCGGCATGAGCGTGGAACTGGAAGGCGAGGACGGCAAGGCCGTCACATGGCGCATCGTCGGCGAGGACGAAGCCGACCCGGCCAAGGGCTCGATTTCCCACGTCTCGCCCATGGCCCGCGCCCTGTTCGGCAAGAGCGCCGGCGACGCGGTGACCGTCAACGGCAAGGAATGGGAGATCGTGGGGCTGCGCTAGGCTTGCAAGCGCTCTCCCTCTTTTCTATGCCAGCAGCCGCTCGAGCAGGCGCTCCGCGGCTTCGGGGATGACCGTGCCGGGCGGGAAGATTTCGGCCGCACCCGCTTCGCGCACGGCGTCGTAGTCCTGCGGCGGGATGACGCCGCCGGCGATGATCATGATGTCTTTGCGGCCAAGCTTTTCGAGCGCTTCCCTTAGTTCGGGAATGAGCGTCAAATGCCCTGCCGCCAGCGACGACGCGCCGACGATATGCACGTCGTTGAGCACGGCGAGCCGTGCGATTTCCTCCGGCGTTTGGAACATGGCGCCGACGGTCACGTCGAAGCCGAGGTCGGCGAAAGCGGTGGCGATCACTTTCTGGCCGCGGTCATGGCCGTCCTGCCCCATCTTGGCGACGAGGATGCGCGGCTTGCCGCCGGTCTTTTTCTCGAAAACGGCCAGTTTTTCCTCAAAGCGGCTGAGGGCAACAGTCTCGCCCAGTTCCTTGCGATAGACACCGGAAATGGTCTGCACGGAGGCGACATGGCGGCCGAATGCCTTTTCCAAGGCCAGCGAGATTTCACCGACGGTGGCGTTGGCGCGCGCGGCGCGGACGGCGAATTCCAGAAGATTTTCCTCGCCTTGCGCGGCTTTCGTCAGCGCATCGAGCGCGCTTTCCACCGCCCCGACATCGCGGGTGCCCTTCAGCTGCTGGAGCTTGGCAAGCTGACGGGCGCGCACTTCCGCGTTGTCGATCTTCAGCACATCGACTTCCGTGTCGGTCTCGGGCCGGAAGGCGTTGACGCCGACCAGCGTCTGGTCGCCGGAATCGATACGCGCCTGCGTGCGTGCCGCAGCCTCCTCGATGCGCAGCTTCGGGATGCCCTTTTCGGTTGCCGCCGCCATGCCGCCCAGGCGTTCCACTTCCTCGATATGGGCGAGCGCGCGGTTCGCGAGATCGTGCGTCAGCCGTTCCACATAGGCCGACCCGCCCCACGGGTCGATGATCGCCGTGGTGCCCGATTCCTTTTGCAGGATGAGTTGCGTGTTGCGGGCGATGCGCGCCGAATGGTCGGTCGGCAACGCCAGCGCCTCGTCGAAGGAGTTGGTGTGCAGCGACTGGGTATGCCCCTGCGTCGCCGCCATCGCCTCGATCATGGTGCGGGCGATGTTGTTGTAGGGGTCCTGCGCCGTCAGCGACCAGCCCGAGGTCTGGCAGTGCGTGCGCAGAGACAGCGAACGGGAATCCTTCGGCGAGAAATTCTTCTCCATCAGTTGCGCCCAGATCAGGCGCGCGGCCCGCAGCTTGGCGACCTCCATGAAGAAGTTCATGCCGATCGCCCAGAAGAAGGAGAGGCGCGGCGCGAATTTGTCGATGTCGAGCCCGGCGGCGACGCCGGCGCGCGCATATTCGATGCCGTCGGCGATGGTGTAGGCGAGTTCGAGGTCGGCCGTCGCCCCCGCTTCCTGCATATGGTAGCCGGAAATCGAGATCGAGTTGAACTTCGGCATGTTCCTCGACGTGTAGGAGAAGATGTCCGAAACGATCCGCATCGAGGGCTTGGGCGGATAAATATAGGTGTTGCGGACCATGAACTCCTTGAGGATGTCGTTCTGGATGGTCCCGGCGAGGTCCTTTTGCGCAACACCCTGTTCTTCCGCTGCGACGATGTAGAGCGCCAGGATCGGCAGCACCGCGCCGTTCATGGTCATCGACACGGTCATCTGGTCGAGCGGGATGCCCTCGAACAGTTGCCGCATGTCGAGGATGGAATCGATGGCGACGCCCGCCATGCCGACGTCGCCGGCGACGCGCGGATGGTCGCTGTCGTAGCCGCGATGGGTGGCGAGGTCGAAGGCGATCGATAGGCCCTTCTGGCCAGCGGCGAGGTTGCGGCGGTAGAAGGCGTTCGATTCCTCGGCCGTCGAGAAGCCGGCGTATTGGCGGATCGTCCAAGGCTTCTGTACGTACATGGTGGGATAGGGGCCGCGCATGAACGGCGCCAATCCGGGGTAGGTGTCGAGATGGGTGAGGCACTCGAGGTCGGCCTCGCCGTAGAGGCGCTTGACGGAGATGCCTTCCGGCGTCGCCCATTCGCCTTCAACCGCTGATGCCGGAGTATCGGCGTGCTGCCACGCGATCTTGGTGAAATCGGGGATCATCGAACGGCCTCGGTCGTCTGGTCGTCTCGGATGGCATGGAGGGCCTGACAGAAGACAGTGCCGTCAGTTGGCTCCGGCCGCCGTTCGGCGGCCAGCGTTTCCACCGGGCGCTCGGCCTTGGGCGGATAAAGCGTGGTGCCGATGATGGTACGCTCGCCGAGACGGAATTTTTCGGCGCGCATCGCCTGCGAGGTCAGCACGCGCGCCTGGATATGGCCGTCCCGCAGGCTGTCGAGGATGCCGCCTTCCGCCTCGATGTGCTGGAATTCCGCCCATGCCGTCTCGCAAAGCCCCTCGGTCAGGGCCTCGACACTGCCAGAGCCGCGCGCCGGATCGTTGACATGCTCGATATGGCTTTCGCGCGTCATGATGAGTTGTGTGTTGCGGGCGATGCGGCGAGCAAAGCCGGCCGGCAGGCCGTGCGTGATGGTGTGCGGCAGGATGGAAATCGAATCCGCGCCGCCGGATGCCGCCGCGAAGCAGGCGATGGTGGTGCGCAGGATGTTCGTTTCCGGGTCCTTCGCCACCATCATGCGGAACGAGGTTTCGGCATGGATGATGGCGGGGGAAGCCGGAATGGAACTGGCCTGCTGGATGCGCGCCCACAGCGCCCGCAGCGCCCTGATCTTGGCGATCGACAGGAACTGGTTCTGGTCGACGCTGAGCGCGAAGCCGATATGCGGCGCGGCGTAGACGAGCGCCTGGCGGGCTTCCTCGAATAGCCTGAGGTGGGCGACCGCCGAGGCCAGCATGATGCCGAGTTCCTGCGCTTCGGTGGCGCCGGCGTTATGGAAGACGCGGCCGTCGGCTTCGAGCAGCACGCCGGGCACGCCCATGGCGAAGAAATGCGCCAGCGATTGCGGCATCGAGGCCTGCAACGCCTCGATCGACATGCGCAGGCGGCCGGTGCCGGCGAAGGTCGCGGCCGGGTCGATACCGAAGGAGACGTTGAGCTTGTTCGGGTCGACGCGCCGCCGGGTCAGGAGCGCGACCAGCCAGTCGGCCATGGCCCGGCTCGCCGGATGCACGTCGATGCGCAGGTGGACGCGGTTGAGCGGCACGCCTTCGAGAACGCTTTCGAGCGCTTCGGCCGAATTCGGCAGGCCGTAGCCGAAAGCGTTCGGCGCGCCCTCGAACACCAGCGCCAGTCCGGTCGCGCCCTGTGCCAGATCTTCCGCGACCTGCGCCCTGGCGCGTTCGACATCGGGATCGTCGATGCGCTGGCAGATGGCCCAGGGGGACGCGGGCAGGGCGCGCACCCTGGCCTGCGCATCCGCCGCGCGCTCGCAAAGCGGATCGATACGGATGCCGTCGTCGCTGTGGGAAACGAGCGTATCGCCGAAAGAGGCGCCGCCCAGCGCCTTTTCCGCCAAAGCCATCCATCGTTGCCGGTTCACGGCTGCTGGCGTCTCTCGCTCGGTCAAGGTCTCGGCATCCACTCGCTGGTAGTATTGTCGCGGCCGTGCCGGCCGGCGTGGGCAGTGTAGGGGCGATGCCGGCATACCGCAATGCACAACCTCCCCCGGAAGGGCGCTGTCGCCCGGCCATTGTCCCGTTCGGGATGCGCCACTATAGGTGGTTTCCTGGCAGGGACGATCGGAGAGCGGATTTATGGCAGGTGACGAGAGCATTTTCCTGGGAGCGAGCCGCAAGCGGGACGACAGCTACCAGCGGGCGGAAAACCTGCTGCTGCGCTACGGCAACCGGCACGGGCTGGTGACGGGGGCGACCGGCACCGGCAAGACGGTGACGTTGCAGATCATGGCCGAAGGCTTCTCCAATGCCGGCGTGCCGGTGTTCTGCGCCGACATCAAGGGCGATCTTTCCGGCATCGCGATGAAGGGCACGGCTCAGGATTTCCTGCTCAAGCGCGCCAGCGAGATCAGGCTCGATCCCTATGAGTTCGACGATTTTCCCGTCATCTTCTGGGATCTGTTCGGCGAGCAAGGCCATCCGATCCGCGCCACCATTTCGGAGATGGGGCCGCTGCTGCTTTCGCGCCTGATGAACCTTACCGAGGCGCAGGAAGGCATCATGAACATCGCCTTCAAGCTCGCCGACGAGGAAGGGCTTCTTCTTCTCGACCTGAAGGATTTGCAGGCGCTTCTGGCCAATATCGCCGAACGTGCCGACGAGATCGGCGCCCGCTACGGCAACGTGACCAAGCCGTCGGTCGGTGCGATCCAGCGTACCTTGCTGGTCCTGGAACAGCAGGGGGCGGCGCATTTCTTCGGCGAGCCGGCGCTGCGGATCGCCGACATCATGCGCACCAGCCGCGACGGGCGCGGCGCCATCAACGTGCTGGCCGCCGACAAGCTGATGATGAACCCGCGGCTCTACGCGACGTTCCTGTTGTGGCTGATGTCCGAACTGTTCGAGGAGCTGCCGGAAGTCGGCGACCCGGACAGGCCTCGGCTGGTGTTCTTCTTCGACGAGGCGCACCTGTTGTTCGACGGCGCGCCCAAGGTGCTGGTGGAACGGGTGGAGCAGGTGGTGCGCCTGATTCGCTCGAAGGGTGTCGGCGTCTACTTCGTCACGCAAAATCCGCTCGACGTGCCGGAAACCGTGCTTGCCCAGCTCGGCAACCGCGTGCAGCACGCGCTGCGCGCCTACACGCCACGCGAACAGAAGGCAGTGAAGACGGCGGCCGACACGTTCCGGCCAAACCCGGATTTCGATTGCGCCAGGACGATCACGCAGCTTGGCACCGGCGAGGCGCTGGTTTCGACGCTGGAGGCCAAGGGCATTCCGTCGATGGTACAGCGCACGCTGATTAGGCCGCCTTCCTCGCGGCTCGGCCCTATCACGCCGGAAGAGCGGCGCAAGGTGATGCTGGAAAGCCCGGTTGCAGGCCAGTACGACGAGATGATCGACCGCGAGTCGGCCTTCGAGATGCTGCAAAAGAAGGCCGCATCGACCGTGCCGGCCGAGCAGGAGAGCGGCGGATCGCGCTGGACCATTCCCGGCTTCGGCAATGACGACGCACCAGTGCAAACCGGCCGCCGCACCTCTGCGCCGCGCCCGTCGAACCGCCAGTCGGTGACGGAAGCGGCGGTCAAGTCCGTGGTCCGCTCCGTCGGTTCCTCGCTCGGCCGCGCCATTGTGCGCGGCATATTGGGCAGCCTTTCTAAGGGGCGTTGAGCGGCCAGCAGTCGTTCACGTGCCTTCAGCCCCCCTCAGTCTCAGAGGGGAGACTGTAAGGTCAGAACCAGGTCCGTCCGAGCAGCGTTCCTTGCGGCACGCCGTTGTCGATCGGGATGGCCTGGGCGTCGACGGAGGCCACCATCGGGGCGCCGACGTTGCTTGTGACGACGATCTTGGTCTTGGCCGGCACCCTGTCGTAAAGGTCGATGATGTCCTGGTTCATCAGCCGCACGCAGCCGGACGAGACCGACTTGCCGATCGAGTTCCACTCCGGCGATCCGTGCAGGCGGTAGAGCGTGTCTTCGCCGTTCTGGAAGATATAGAGCGCCCGTGCACCGAGCGGGTTCATAAGGCCGGGCGGCATGCCGCCATTGCGCACGCTGTACTTTTCCAGTTCAGGCTGGCGGCCGATCATCTCGTCCGGCGGCGTCCATTTCGGCCATTTGCGCTTGTACTGAACGATGGCCTCGCCCGCCCATTCGAATCCGGCGCGGCCGAGGCCGACGCCGTAGCGGATCGCCTGTCCGCCCTCGCGCACCAGGTAGAGGAAGTGCCCGGACGTATCGACGACGATGGTGCCGGGCCGCTCCCCCGTCGGGTCCGCAACGATCTGGCGCAGGAAGCGCTTGTCGATCTTCTGGTAGGGGACGGCCGGAATTTCGTATCCCTCGTCCTGCACCGGTCCGTACATCAGCGCGTAGCTGCCCAGTTCAGGCTCGGCATAGGCCGGTGGCTGCGCCGGAAAATCGACCTGCGCCTGCCTCGTCGTCGTACAGGCCGATACCAGGATCGACGCCGACCCGACGGCAGCGGCATTGAGAAAACCGCGCCGGCTGACGGAGCGGGAGGAAAAGGGGAAGCTGGACATGATGCTTGGATATTCCCGAAAACACAAAAAGGTATGAAGGCGCGGACAGGGCGCGCCGTTCCTCCCGATAACTGCCAAGGTCGATAGGCGGTTCCAAATCGGGCCTGAGATTGGACAAACCAAGGCCAAGATGTGGCAAGGCCTCACCTGTTGCCGTTTGGCAACAGGTGAGACGGGCCGGTCAGCCGCTTGCCAGCAGGCCTTCCAGCGACGGCAGGATCAGGCGGGGCGGAAAGTCGCCATACTCGTCCGGCTGGTTGCCGCGGTTGATCCAGGCGGTGCCGAAGCCGAACTTTGCC
This sequence comes from Mesorhizobium sp., assembly GCA_049650385.1. GTDB lineage: Bacteria > Pseudomonadota > Alphaproteobacteria > Rhizobiales > Rhizobiaceae > Mesorhizobium. The sequence goes on along the minus strand of JBASAA010000027.1, from coordinate 131,370 downwards.
GCGCCGGCCACATCCCAGCGGTTCGAGGACTGGAAGGAAATGGCCTTGGGGTAAAGCCGCCACTGCAGGGTGACCATTTCATAGACCGCTGGGTCGGTCTTGAAGCGCCGGACGGCATCGACGGAGAAGATGTCGTCCAGCACCTGGTCGAGCGCGGAGGACTGCGCGGCGGCCTTGAGCATTTCGGGCGAGCCGTTGGACAGGATCGCGAGCCTCGCACCCGTCGCCTTGAGCGCCTTCAGCACGGCGGGCACTTCCGGATAGCAGTCCAGCCGCCAGTACGCGTCGAGAAGCTTTGTCCGGATGGCCGGATCGACCGACGGGAACCGGCGCAGGCAGTAGTCGAGCGCCTGCTCGGTCAGTTGCCAGAAATCGGTGTAGGTCCCCATCAGGGTACGGACCCAGGAATATTCGAGCTGCTTGGCGCGCCACAATTCGGAAAGCTGGTCACCGTCCGGCCCGATCTCATCGGCGTGGCGGCGCACGGCGGCGTGAACGTCGAACAGCGTTCCATAGGCGTCGAAGACGTAAGCGGCATGTTGCATCGCACATTTTTGTGACGGGTCGGCCGCCGATGCAAGGGCTGATTGCAGCGGGCTGCGGCTGGCCTTAAAGAAACAGCGTCATGTTGGTTGACGACGGGCCCGGTTCGGTCTTCCAATATGGCTAACCCACAGATTTGCAGGAAAGAATGATGACACTCGCATCGGCTGCGCAATCCACGACATGGACCTTTGTCGACGGCGACTGGCATGAGGGCAATGTGGCGCTGCTGGGGCCGCGCAGCCACGCCATGTGGCTCGGCACCACCGTGTTCGATGGCGCGCGGTGGTTCGAGGGCGTGGCGCCCGATCTCGACCTGCATGCCAAACGGGTGAACGCCTCGGCGATAGCCCTTGGCCTCAAGCCGACCGTCAGCCCGGAGCGCATCGTCGAACTCACCTGGGACGGGCTGAAGAAATTCGACGGCAAGACGGCCGTCTATATCCGCCCGATGTATTGGGCCGAGCATGGCGGCTACATGGGCGTACCGGCCGATCCGGCCTCCACCCGCTTCTGCCTGTGCCTCTACGAATCGCCGATGATCGCGCCGAGCGGTTTTTCCGTAACCGTATCGCCGTTCCGCCGGCCGACGCTCGAGACCATGCCGACCAACGCCAAGGCCGGCTGCCTCTACCCCAACAACGGCCGCGCCATCCTGGAGGCCAGGATGCGCGGCTTCGACAACGCGCTGGTGCTAGACATGCTGGGCAACGTCGCCGAGACGGCGTCCTCGAACGTCTTCCTGGTCAAGGACGGCCAGGTGCTGACGCCGGCGGCCAACGGCACCTTCCTGTCGGGCATCACGCGGGCGCGCACCCTGGCGCTGCTTGGCGAGAACGGCTTTTCGGTCGCGGAAAAGGTACTGTCGGTGCGTGATTTTTTGGAGGCAGACGAAATCTTTTCGACCGGCAACCATTCCAAGGTCGTGCCGATCATCCGCATCGAGGATCGCAGCCTGCAACCCGGCCCGGTCGCCAAGAAGGCGCGCGAGCTTTATTGGCAATGGGCGCATTCGACTTCCGTCGGTTGAAGGGCTAAAAGGCGCCTGGGCCTCGGTCCGGCGTTGCTCATGGCCGTTGCCGACCTATCTTTATCCGGTAAGCAAACCCGGATTTTTCCTGAGGAGTATTATCATGGCTTTCGAACTGCCCGCTTTGCCCTATGACTACGAGGCCTTGCAGCCTTACATGTCCAAGGAGACGCTGGAGTATCACCACGACAAGCACCACAAGGCCTATGTCGACAACGGCAACAAGCTGGCGGCGGAAGCCGGTATGGGCGACCTTTCGGTGGAAGAAGTCGTCAAGCAGTCCTTCGGCAAGAATGCCGGCTTGTTCAACAATGCGGCCCAGCACTACAACCACATCCATTTCTGGAAGTGGATGAAGAAGGGCGGCGGCGGCAACAAGCTGCCGGGCGCGCTGCAGAAGGCGGTCGACAGCGACCTCGGCGGCTATGACAAGTTCAAGGCCGATTTTATCGCGGCCGGTACCACGCAGTTCGGCTCCGGCTGGGCCTGGCTGTCCGTCAAGAACGGCAAGCTCGAGATTTCCAAGACGCCGAACGGCGAGAACCCGCTGGTCCATGGCGCTTCGCCGATCCTCGGCGTCGACGTATGGGAGCACTCCTACTACATCGACTACCGCAACGCCCGCCCGAAATACCTGGAAGCCTTCGTTGACAGCCTGATCAACTGGGATCACGTGCTGGAGATGTACGAGAAGGCCAAGGGTTGACCGCCCACCATCCGGTACTTTTCAAGGGAGCCCCGCTTTGGCGGGGCTTCTTTTTTTTGGGCCCATGGGCCGGCCTGAAATCAACTAAGCGTGAACAGACAGGTTGAAACTTTTCCAGCATCCTCCCGTCTGATCCTTTCGGACCGTCGTCCGTTTCACCGTTGTCCTGTCAGCCATCCGGAGAGCCCGAATGAGAAGATTCCTAGTCGCTGTCTCGATCCTTGCCTTTGCCGCTTCGGCAGCCTCGGCCGACGCCATTTCCGACCGGCAGGCGCTGATGAAGGAGCGCGGCAAGATCGTCGGCACGCTGGCCAAGATGACCAAGGGCGAATTGCCGTTCGAGGCTGCGGAAGTAAAGAACGCCATGCAGGCGCTGCAGGCCAATGCCGAGAGATTCGACGCCGATGCGCTGTTCCCAGCCGGCACCGAGACGGGCGGGGATACCACCGTGTCGCCGAAGGTCTGGGAAGACATGACCGGCTTCAAGGCCGCCGAGGACAAGTACCTGGCCAATGTGAAGGCCGCGAATGCGGCGCCGGCCGCCGATCTCGACACCCTGAAGACGCAGCTTGGCGCCGTCGGCGGCGATTGCGCGGCCTGCCACAAGGCGTTCAGGATCAAGAAGGGCTGATCGCTTCTTGCGGGCTTGGCGAAAAAGGGGCGCCGCTGCCGCGCTCATCGTGGTCGTGGCTGGCGTTGCCGGCGGCTGGCTGTTGTCGGCCCCGCAGAGGCTGGAGGCGCAGACGCTGGCGCAACTGGGGCCTGGCGACGCGGCCCGGGGCGAGCGTATCTTCCATGCCGCCGGCTGCTCGTCCTGCCATGCCCGCCCGAAGGCGGAAGGCGAGGCCAAACTCGAGCTTGCCGGCGGGCTGGAACTGAAGACGCCTTTCGGCACCTTCGTCGCGCCCAATATCTCGCAGGACGCCGAGGACGGCATTGGCGCTTGGTCGGCCGAGGATCTCGCCAACGCCATGATGAAGGGCGTGTCGCCGGCAGGCGAGCATCTTTATCCGGCGTTTCCTTACGCCTCCTATGCCCGCATGCGCCCATCCGACATCGGCGACCTCTATGCCTTCCTGAAGACGCTTCCGCCGGTGAAGGGCAAGGCAGCCGCGAACGACCTGCGGTTTCCGTTCAACATCCGCCGGGGCATCGGCCTGTGGAAGCGGCTCTATTTGAGCAACGAGCCGGTGGTCGCCCTGCCGGAGGGCACGCCCGAACTGGCCCTGGCCGGCCGCTATCTGGTCGAGGGGCCGGGCCATTGCGGCGAATGCCACACGCCGCGCAATTTCGCAGGCGCTGTCGACAAGGCGCAATGGCTGGCTGGCGCGCCGGCTGCCGAGGGCACCGGCATCGTCCCCAACATCACCTCAGGCGAGGGCGGTATCGCCGACTGGTCGGCACAGGACATCGCCTACTATCTGGAAAGCGGCTTCACGCCGGACTTCGATTCGGTCGGCGGTGCCATGGTGGACGTCCAGGCGAACATGGCGCGACTGACCGCTGCCGACCGCGAGGCGATCGCCGCTTATCTGAAGACGGTACCGCCGCACCCGAACGGCTATCCGGCGAGACAGAAGCCCGCCGGATGAGCGCCGGGGATTTCAGGCTGTGCCCGCCTTGCCCGTCACCTTGAGCGCGAAGGCATAGGTGAAGGCTACTTCCTCTAGCCGCGAGAAGCGCCCCGAGGCGCCGGCATGGCCGGCGTCCATGTTGATCTTGAGCAGCACCGGGTTGTCGCCGGTCTTGCGTTCGCGCAGCTTCGCCACCCATTTGGCCGGCTCCCAATAGGTCACGCGCGGATCGGTGAGGCCGGCCTGCGCCAGGATCGGCGGATAGTCGAGCGCTGCTACGTTGTCGTAGGGCGAATAGGCGGCAATCGTGCGGTAGTCCGCTTCCGAGGCGATCGGGTTGCCCCATTCGGGCCACTCCGGCGGGGTGAGCGGCAGGGTGTCGTCCAGCATCGTGGTCAGGACATCCACGAAGGGAACCTCGGCGATGATGGCGCCGAAGGCCTGCGGCGCCATATTGGCGATGGCGCCCATCAGCATGCCGCCGGCGGAGCCGCCCTGGGCGACGATGCGGTCATGTGCAGTAAAATTTTCGGCGACGAGATGGCGCGCCGTCGCGATGAAGTCGGTGAAGGTGTTTTGCTTGTGCTCGCGCTTGCCGTCCTCGTACCAGGCATAGCCCTTGTCCTTGCCGCCGCGGACATGAGCGATGGCGTAGACGAAGCCGCGGTCGACCAGCGACAGGCAATTGGTGTTGAACGAAGCCGGGATGGCGATGCCGTAGGAGCCGTAACCGTAGAGCAGGCAGGGGGCGGAGCCGTCGAGCGGCGTGTCCTTGCGGTAAAGCAGCGAGACCGGCACGCTCTCGCCGTCGTCGGCCGGCGCCATCAGCCGGCGGGTAACGTAGAGGTCGGGATCGTGGCCGGAAGGCACTTCCTGCGTCTTGAGCAGCGTGCGCTCGCGCGTCCGCATGTCGTAGTCGTAAAGCTGCGCCGGCGTCGTCATTGAGGAATAGGAGAAGCGGATCGTCCCGGTGTCGTATTCGTAGGAACCCGACAGGCCGAGCGAATAGGCTTCCTCATCGAAGGAGATCGAGTGTTCCTCGCCATTGGCGCGGTCGCGCACGACGATGCGCGGCAGGCCGTCCTTGCGCTCCAGCCGCACCACGAAATCCTTGAAGCCCAGCACCGAAAGGATGAGCCGGCCAGGCTCGTGCGGCACCAGTTCCTTCCAGTTGGCGCGCACCGGGTCGGCCACGGGGGCGGTCATGATCTTGAAGTCCTTGGCGCCGTCCGCGTTGGTCAGGATGAAGAAGACATCGCCGCCTTCCTCGATGTCGTATTGCAAGCCGGCCTCGCGCGCCGCGACCAGCTTCGGTTCTCCGCCGAGGTCGGCCGTGCTGAGGATGCGGTATTCGGACGTCTCATGGTCGCTGATGCTGATCAGGATCCAGTCGTTGTTGCGCGTGCCGCCGACATTGACGAAGAAGCCGGGGTCGGCCTCCTCGAAGACCAGGCGGTCGCTGCCCGCCGTCCCCGCGAGTTGATGGTAGAAGACCTTCGACGGCCGATGGTTGGAATCGAGGCGCGTGTAGAAGAAACCGTCGCTGCCGGCGTTCCATACCCCGCCGCCGCCGGTGTCCTTCACCTCGTCCTTGCTGTCTTCGCCGGTGGCGAGGTCACGCACGCGCAGCGTGTAGAACTCCGAACCCTTGTCGTCGAACGCCCACAGCAGTTGCCGGTGGTCGGGCGAGTGGTCGATGCCGCCGAGCCGGAAATAGGCCGTGCCCTTGGCTTCGGCGTCGCCGTCGAGAAGAATAGCCTCCTCGCCGCCGTCGCGGGGGGTGCGGAAATAGCGCGGCTGCTCGCCGCCGAGCCGGAACGACGATCCGTAGGCGAAAGGCCCGTCCTTCATCGGCACCGAGGAATCGTCTTCCTTGATGCGCCCCTTCATCTCGGCGAAAAGCACCTTTCGCAGCGCGGCGGTGTCGCTCATGAGGGTCGTTTGATAGGCGTTTTCGGCATCGAGGTGCTTGCGGATTTCCGGCGCGAGCAGCGAAGGGTCCCGGAACACGTCCTGCCAGTTGTCGGCGCGCAGCCAGGCGTAATCGTCGCTGCGGGCAATGCCGTGCCGGGTGTCGGACACGCTGTGCCTTGCAGCCTGCGGAGGGGGGATTTGTGGGAAGCCTGCGGGCACGGTCATTCTATCTCGCCGGAAAAGGTTTCGTCGCCGCGTGAAAGAGCACGCCTACGGGTAACATATCAAGGGTTGCAGTTATTGGAACACGCAGCCGTGATAACTGCCTCTCCTGTTTATGTCGTATAAAGATATGAATCCCGCCTTCTGCATCAATTGAGTGCATTTATGGAGAGATACTACCGCGAAGGTTGTATAAGGTGGCAATAAATTAGGTAGATGCTGGAATGGATTATTCATATTGTCGAATGCAGCACAATGATCGAATTGACTTGATTGACTTGTTGCGTCATTAACAAGCCGCAATGCGAATCGTGGTGACGTGCGAGACCTGACGCTCCCTATAGTCGGCACGCGCGATGATCTTCCCGCAACACATTAAGGGCATCTGTTGATGGATACTGCGGACACCGCTTCGAGGAACAGCGACATGCTGATCGAGCTTACCGCCGATGTGGTTGCTGCTTATGTCAGCAACAATCCCGTCCCGGTTGGCGAGCTTCCCGGTCTGATCGCCGACGTTCACGCGGCCCTTGGCCGGGTAGGCGGCGCCGTCGAACAGCCCCCGGCCGACAAGCAGAAGCCGGCGGTGAACCCCAAGCGCTCCGTCCATGACGACTATCTCATTTGCCTGGAGGACGGCAAGAAGTTCAAGTCGCTGAAGCGCCACCTGATGACCCATTATGGCATGACGCCCGACCAGTATCGGGAGAAGTGGGGTCTGGAGGCTACCTATCCGATGGTGGCCCCCAATTACGCCGCCGCCCGCTCGGCGCTGGCGAAGAAGATGGGCCTGGGGCGCAAGCGCAAGCCGTCGCGCTGATCTTCACATCTTCCGGAATGAACAGTTCGCGGCGCCGTTCGGCGCCGTTTCTGTTTGTAGGGGACATTGCCCTCCTGACCTTCGTCTTGACGGCTGCTCCTTCTTCCGGCGCCTGTGGGCCGCGCAGCCGGTCCAGCACCTGCTTGAGCGCGATATGGCGGTTGAGGTCGTAGCTCCAGTGCCGGCGCACGCCCTTCAGCCGCTCGCGCTCGAGGATACGCTCGATGCGGCGGATGAGATTTGCCTTGCATTCGCCACCGGCAGCCAGTGCCGTGGAAAGATCGATGCCGCAGGCCAGTTGCAGCGCGGCAAGTTGGCGTGCCTGTGCCGTTGCCTCTGCCTGACGTGAACCGAAAGCGCTGGCTTCCTCGCGAAGACGCATATCCTTCTCCTGCTGCAATTGGATGCCGCTACTATCCAGGCCGGCTTCAGAGCGGGGAGAGATTCGCGTGAAATTTTCCGACTCTCCGGTGAAAACCGATATTTTCCAGTGCGTTAGGGTATCCGGCGCTGCTTGCAAGTTCTTTGTTTGTTCACATCTGTGCTGGTGATGGGTATAAGGAATATATTCCTATATGGAGGGGCATATCGTGCAGCCGATGCAATCAACCATGTCGAAGCAGCCGCCGCAGCCGGCATCGGAACGGGAGGTGGCGTCCAGCGAGTTCCGGCCTACGCCGAAGCGCCGCGACGAGGCCGCGCTTGAAACCTGCGAATGCCTGATCGACATCGTGGCGGCCCTGTTTTCCGTTTCCAGCAAGGAACTTCGCAAGCCCGGAAGAACGGCCTCGCCGGTGTCGCGCGTGCGCCAGATCGCTATGTACGTCGCCCATGTCGTGCTGCGCATGACCATGAGCGACGTAGGGGCCGGGTTCGGCCGGGATCGCACCACGGTGCAGCATGCCTGCCAGGTCATCGAGGATTTGCGCGACGATGCCGAGTTCGACCGGCTGGTGCAGGTCGTCGAACGGGTCGCCTCGGCGGCATTCCGAAGCCGGGCCGGCCTTTGACATGGACGACGGCATGGACAATTCGACCGCGCGGCGGCGCGTGCTGCGTTTTCTTGCGGCCGGTGCCGCAACCGTTCGCCCGGCGGCGCGGCCACGCCAGGTGCTGCTGGAAGCGGGCGAACGCGGTACGATCGCCGTGGAAGGCGTGGTTCTATTTTTCCTCGCCGGGCAGGGAATGCTGGTCAGGACTTCCCACAGCGTAGCACTCTCGGCCATCGGGGCGGCGCTGGCCGCTCGCCTGACCTCGCCCTCGGCCGCGCATCAGGACCAGCATCGCGAACTCGACGTGGTTGCCGTGGAAGGCGCGGCAGGCACCACCATGGCGCTCGCCAATCTTGCGGAATCGCCGTTGGCGCAACTGGTCCGACGCAAGGCCCGTGACGGCAAGCCTTTCCTCGATGACCGGGAATTCCAGGCCGGCGAGCGGCTTCGCGCCGACTATACGCGCGGCCGGATCATGCCTCGGCTCGGCGCGAACTGGGTCGCCAACGTGGCTTCGGGCAAGCGCGCCGGCAATGGCGGGCTTGTGGACCTGACCGATGCCGCCCTTGCGGCGCGCCAGCGCGTGGACAAGGCCGTCGTTGCCGTCGGGCCGGAACTGGCCGGCGTGCTGGTCGACGTCTGCTGTTTTTTGAAGGGGCTGGAACTGGTCGAGACCGAACGCGGATGGCCTGTGCGCTCGGCCAAGGTCGTGCTCAAGACCGCCCTCGGCGTACTGGCGCGACACTACTCGCCCACCGAAGGCGCGGATCGCCACCGCAGGCACCAGGTGCTGCATTGGGGCGCAGACGATTACCGGCCAAAGATGTCCTGACCTGAGCTTCGCGCGGGTTCAGGCCGTCTGCTTCAGGGAAGCCTCGGCATCCCGCTTGATGCGGGTGACCATCGAGCGCAGGCCGTTGGCGCGCTGGCGCGACAGATGCTCGTCGAGACCGAGTGTCTTGAGCGTCGCTTCGGCATCCGTCTTCAGGATTGTGCTCGCCTTCTGGCCGGAAAACAGCGCGAGCATGATAGCGACGAGACCGCGCACGATATGCGCGTCGGAATCGCCCTGGAACGTCATCGTCGGATCGACGCCGTCGCCCACATCGGTCGTCAGCCAGACCTGGCTCACGCAGCCGGGCACCTTGTTTTCCGCCGTGCGGGCGCTGTCGGGCAGGGGAGTGAGCGTATCGCCGAGCTCGATCACATAGCGATACCGGTCCTCCCACTCGTCGAGGAATTCGAAGTCGTCGCGGATGGTTTCGATTGTCGCGGTCATGTCCGTGGATATAGGCGCGGGGCCGCGCCGCGTCACGGAAAAAGCGACATCAATCGCCCTGGGCGACGCTGCCGGTGGTCGTTCTGGTGTCGGGCTGGGCGACGGGATCGGATTCGTCCAGCATTTCGGCCGCGATCCTGGCCGTCTTGATCGCGCGCACGGTGACGGTGTGCATGGCGGACTTGCCGGTTTCGCACACGTCGGGTTTGCGCTCGCACAGGCCGGAAAGGTCGCCCACGGCCTCGCGTGCCGCCACCAGCGCCTGGATCGGGCTGACGCTTTGCTGGCCGGAAGGGTCTGACGCCGTGTCGAACGGCAGGGCCAGCAATACCAGCGAGAACCAGAAAGCCATCCTGATCAGAAAGAACATCGTGCCCGTCCTCGTTGTCGTCGCCCGCCGCGTATAGGTCGCGGCCTGTCGGTATGGATACTGGCATGGCCGGGAAAAGGACGGCTTGCCCCGAAGCGTCGTATTTGCATCAAATTCGATAGAAATCGGTAACGGCTTGTTTTGGTTTGGACTTGTATCGAATTGCGTCGTTTCTGGTAACGCAAAAATAACCATCTAAGATATTGATCTGAAAGGGCTTTTGCCGAGGTTTCGATTTTCGGAGGCGACATTCGCACTGAGGCGGTGCGCCGTTTTCGGCTAACCCTCCGTTTACTATGACGGCAATTGCCCGCCCTGCCTGCCGCTAATCGCTTTGCCACCCCTGCCGCAGGCGCGCGCCTTATCCATTCCTTAAAGGCTGGATGCGAATTTCGGATCGATCAAACGATCTGCCTGCCAGACCAGTACGAGTGTGTTGAGTGACTTCGATTGCCGCCAGATATGTTGAATTGCTCGGCGCGATGGCTGTCGGTTGCGAAAGACTGGTTCACCCTTCGGTCGAGGATGAGCGGCAGCGCCTTTGCCAGCGCCGCTTCATCGGCGTCATGCTGGCGGCTCCGTTTTTCGTTGCCGGCGCGGCGGTCACGCTCGTCACTGCCGGCATCGGCGCGGCAGTAACCATCGCCACGATCTTTGCCGCCTTTGGCCTTTGCTGGATCGCCGCGTTGCTGGTGGCCGCCTCCGGCACCATGCGCTGGGCCGCTCCGGTCGCGCTCTTGTCGGCCAGCCTCGTCGGCGCGGGCCTGATCGCTGCCGCCGGTGGCCTCGGCTCGCCGGCCGCGCTGCTGGTTCTGGCGCTGCCGGTGGAGGCCCTGTGGGTCGCAGGCTCTCGCCAGGCTGCCCTGTGGGGCGGCGTGGCCGGGGTGGCCGCGATCTGCCTGCAGGCTTTTGCCGCAGTACTTTTCCCCGAAGGTGCGGACATTGCCGCCTGGCACTGGCTGCTGCCGTTGGCGTGGATAGGCACCGTCTTCCTTCGCCGCGACGGGTTTCGTGCCCTGTTCGGCGCCAACAGCGCCCCCACGACCGAAACCCGGATCGAGGACATGCTGGATGCGGTCGTGGTGCGCATGGCGCGGCAGGGCGAGGTGCTGGACGTGTCCGGAAAGGCGCATGCCATTCTCGGCCTTGCGCCCGAACTGCTGCTCGGCGGCGGCCTTTTCGACCGCATCCACCTTGCCGACCGCGTTGCCTATCTGAGCGCGCTGGCCGATCTGCGCGAAGGGGCCTGCCTGCGCAAGCTGGACCTGCGCGTCCGTCTGCCGCAGGCCGGTGTCGAAGCGCATGCCGGCAGCTACCGCCGCCTCGCGCTGGACCTGATGGGGCCGGCCGGCGAGGCCGAGCCGTTCCTGGCGCTCCTGCGCGAGGGCGATGTCGTTGCCGATCTGCGCGAGGAACTGGACGAAGCCAATGAGGCCGCGGCCGGCGCCGAGATTGCCAAGGGCCGTTTCCTGGCTGCGGTGAGCCATGAGTTGCGCACGCCGCTCAACGCCATCCTCGGTTTCTCCGACATGCTGCTGCACGAGATGTTCGGGCCGTTCAGCGATCCGCGCCAGAAGGAGTATGTCGGCCTCGTGCGCGAGTCGGGCCAGCATCTGCTCTCGGTAGTGACCTCGATCCTCGACGTATCGAAGATCGAGTGCGGCGCCTACACGACCGAGCCGGAGCCGTTCCACTTCGCCGAGGCGGTCGAGATGTGCCATTCGATGATGCGCATGCAGGCCGAGGCGAAGGCGATCACGCTGACGACGCAAGTTCCTGCCGATATCGGCGAGATCAACGCCGACCGCCGGGCGGTCCAGCAGATCCTGATCAACCTGGTCTCGAATGCGGTCAAGTTCACGCCGGACGGCGGCGCTGTCGGCATCGGTGCCAAGCGGATCGGGTCGCACCTGCATTTCTGGGTGAACGACACCGGCATCGGTATCGCCGAGGAAAACCTGGGCAGCCTCGGCAAGCCGTTCATGCAAATCCAGAACGGCTATACCCGCGCCTTCGAGGGCGCCGGGCTCGGCCTGTCCCTGGTCAAGGGGCTGGTGGCGCTGCATGACGGCACGATGGCGATCGAAAGTGCGCCGGGAGAAGGAACCAAGGTAACCATCGGCCTGCCGGTGGAAGGGCCGCGCGAGCGCGGCCGGGACTCGGCCGTGGTGCCGATGAGCATGGCCGGATCTGGCTTGGCCCCGACCCACAAGACCAGGGAGGCCGGGAATGGCCCGCTCCGCAAGACAGCCTAAGCCGGCCAAGCGGCGCGCGGGCATGATCAGGACGGGTGCTGCGGCTCTCGGCACCATGATCTCGGAAAACCCGGTCCTGGTGGGCGGCTCGACCGCCTTCCTGGTGACGTTCTTCTTCGTCTCGGCCAATGCGCTGTGGTACCAGCCTTTTCCGCATACCAGCGCCTTCTTTGCCACGCGCGCCATTCAGGGCTTTGCGCCGCCGCAGGTGGACGAACCGGAGACGACCTTCAACATCGAGAGACCGCCGGCGCCTGCACCCGCGCCGCCGCCTGGCGACCCGACGGTGAAACAGGTGCAGGGCATCCTGCAGAACTTGAATTTCTATACCGGGGTGATAGACGGCCTTCGCGGCCCGGCCACGTCCAAGGCGATCGAGGCCTACCAGCGCAAGGTCGGGCTGCCGCCGTCCGGCGAGATCGACGACCGGCTGCTCGAACAGCTTGGCGCGACCCCGACGACCGGCGCGGTCACGCCGCAACCTCAGCCCGCGCCCCGCGGCCAGGCGTCCGGTGCCGCGCCTGACGCATCGGCAGCCGGTGGCGCCGATGCCCGGATCGTCAAGATACAGGCCGGGTTGAAGGCCTTCGGCAACGACGATATCCAGTTGGACGGCGTGGTCGGCGCGCGCACGAGTGCGGCGATTCGCGAGTTCCAGTCGCTGTTCGGCCTGCCGGTGACCGGCAAGCCCGAAGAAGGTGTTTATGCCAAGATGCGCGAAATCGGCCTGACCAATTGAGGCAGCCGCCCGGGAGTGCTACCGGCGTTTCGCTGCCTTCGATACCTTCTTGGCAGAAAGGCCTGATTTTCACCGGGAGCAAGCCCCGCCATGCGCGTAACCGCTGATCTGTGGGTATCGGCGCTGCTGCGCCGGGTGTTTTCCGCCGGTGGCTTTGCCGCCGTCGTCAAGCGCGGGGCGGCGGAGGCCGGTGCGGTCTTCGTGCTTTCGCGCGGGCGGCTTGGCGAGACGACGCTGTTCGGCCCGGCCCCGCAGACCAGCTACGATTCGGCCAGGCCGGACGAACGCTATTTCACCGTCATAGGCGCCGGCGAGGACACCGATATTATCGCGGCGAGGCTGGAGCGGGAAAAGCGTTTCGACCCCGACATATGGGTGGTCGAGATCGAGGCAGGCGCGGTTCCGGTCGAGGAACTGATTTCCGTCAGGATGCCTTGATACCGGCAAGCCGGTCGCGGGTGGAGGCGCGCGCATCGGCATTGGCCGGCTGCGCGATCCGGTGCAGCGCCTGCGACAGGCTTTCGGCCTTCCATTCGCCGACCTTGCGCCGGGCGACGTCGAGGTGAAGCGTCCGGTAGCGGGAGAGAAACAGGCGGATCGCCTCCGGGTGCGGGAACAGCCGCGGGAATATGGCAACGGCGATCAGGAATGCCTTGTCCTCGCCGATATCGAGTGCCCGTAGCGCCACGAGCAGCGATGAGTAGGAACTGCCGTCGATGAGCGAGCGGGCGGCCGTGAAGTCGAGTTCGAGTGCATCGGCGAGCGCCGTCTGGAAGAAGGCGGGGTTGCCCATCAGCGCCGTTTCGCGAAGCTTGGCGTAGGTCGAGCCGGCCGGGGCGTTGATGGCGGCGCTGTCGGGCTTCCGCCCGGCGGCCATGATCGAGCGCAGGCGATGGCGCACCTCTTCGGCGGCGCGGCCGGGGATCGCTTCCGTCTTTTCGGCTTCTACAGGCTGTGCTGCCGTTGGGTGTTCGAGGGGCGGTTCGGTTTTCTGGACGAGCGTCGGCCTTTCGAGCGCCCGGATCAGGCTTGCGATGGTCGGGTGCAGGTCCTTGCGGCGGGCGATGGCGCGCGCATGTGGCAGGCCGTGACGCCCGACCAGCGCGATCAGGTCGATGTCGGTGAGCGCGCTGGAGCGGATGAGAAGCGGGGCCGCGATGCTAACCGGCTCTTCGGCAAGGCGACGTACCAGCGCCGGCGGCGGATATTCGCATTCGGACAGGGCGGCGGCGACGAAACGGCGCGATTCCACCGAGACGCCGTCGAGCAGGGAAAGCGTGAGGTCGTCCACCTGCGCGATCTCGCGGCGGGAAGGGCGGGGCAGGGAGCAGAAGGCGGTGATCGCGGCGCGAAACAGGCGTTCGCCTTTTCCTGAATGGCCGCGAATGGCAATTTGCCTGAAATCCGACGATGACACGCGATACGCCTTGATGCACTCGGTACACGTCATGTCTTACGCTGCCGGCGGGCCGGCTTCGGCGTGAGCCATGATTACGGAAAATTAGCGCCGATCCGTTAGCGTTCCGTTAACTCTCTGGGTGCCTTATTCATTCCTGGAGGCGTTGCGTTGTGCTCCGGTTCAACCGAGAGGAATGCGCGAACCATGGGCAGTATCCTGTCTTTCGTGCCGCGACAGGCGGTAACCGGCCGACTTTCCCGGACGAACGGGGAACCGGCAAGCGTCATCATCTTTCCCGGCGTGCGCTATGAACGGCCGCCGGCCAGGGACAAGCGCGAAGAACCCTCCTCGAAAGAGGGCGAGACCAGGGCCGCGCCGTCGCCGCGTCGGTGAAGAGCCCCGTCGTCAGGGCTGGCGCGGCTCGCACGAGCTCTGCTTGAGGAAGCGGGTGACCGCCGGCCGCCAGCTTTCGTCGGGGATGAAGGCCCGCACCACGAAGATGCCGTCGGTGATCGGCGCCTCGATGAAGACCGACCCCTGATACTCTTCCGGCAAATCCTTGCGCACCTCGTTCATCTGGGTCGGCGTCAGCACGACGGCGTCGAGACGCTCCTTGGATGCGGCGTGATCGTTGAAGCTGTAGATGTTGTTGCCGCTGCCGTCATAGACGGAAACCGACCAGAACGGCAGCGTGGCCGCCGGTTCCCCGGCCGGACCCTTGACGTGCGCCATGCCGTCGGCGAGGTCGAAGCGGCAGGCGGCGGCGGCAAACAGCGGATCGACGGACCTGACCACCGGCGCGCCGCCGGTCTCGGTCTCAAGCGCGGTCATCGTGTAAGGGCCGGAGGTTGCCGCCAGTCTCGCCCACGCGCTTTGCCCCGAGAATTGGGGCACCAGCAGCAGCACGGCGATATGGACGATGCCGGCGCCCACCAGGCCAACGAGGATTGCGTGCGCGAGCCTATGCATGGCAACCCGCCTTGCGCACCAGCGGCAGCGTGACGTCCGACAGGCCGGTACTGCTGGCGATCGGCGTATCGTAGAAGGTGAGCACGAAATGGAGAGGCCCGTCGCCGCGAACCGGCAGCCAATTGCCGGGATAGGGCCGGCGGCCGACCGAAATGATCGCGGAATTGTCCGGCTGGCGCAGGATCTCGTAGGCGTGGAGTGCTGCCGGACGGGCCATGCCGGTCGCGATCACGTCCAGCGACTGATCGGCTGCATAGAGCGTCCACAGGCGTGCTGTCGGAAAGCTTCCCTCGATCGAGTAGGCGCATTCGCGGCGTAGCGGATCGCCGGCCGTATCATGGTCGGCGACGAAGGAAAGCCCCTCCGCCCGGCCCAGCGCCAGCACCCCGGCGCGCGCCACCCGGGCTTTCGAGTAGGGATCGGCGTCAGCGGTGCCGATATCGGGAAAGGCGGTCCAGACGCCGATATGGATGGCGTCGAGGCCGTTCCGGGCATCGAGCATGTACCAGACGCTGCCTCCTCCGCCGACGATGGCTATGGCAAGCGCGAACACGGTCAGGAGGACGTTTTTCAGCATGGGCCGCCAGAACGAAGAATGCGTTGGGGATAGCGCGGGCAGGGCGTTCGGGCAAGCGGGCGCGCAGCCTTGCCGGCAAACCCGGGGGCAGTGGCCTACAGGGCCGAAAGCGTCTCCGGTTCGGGAGGATCGGCGAGGTTGGGCGCCGACTGGAACAGGATGGTCATGTCGCGCAGCGTGCGGGTCGTGTTGCTGGAAAGGACCGGTGGGCGGGCCGCTTCGGCGTCGGCGGCCTCCTTTTCGGCTCGCTTCTTCTCGGCCGCCTCGGCCTTGGCCGCCACTTCGGCGTCGACGAAGGGGTGGTCGATGCCGGGAATGGGCTTCAGCTCGATGTTCTGGTGTGCATAGGCCATCAGGCGTTGCCACACCATGGCCGGCAGCGCGCCGCCGGTCATCTTGTTCGTCGGGCTGTAGTCGTCATTGCCCAGCCAGACGGCCGCCGTGTAGTTGCCGGTGAAGCCGACATACCAGGCGTCGCGGTAGGACTGACTGGTGCCGGTCTTGCCGCCGGAGACGATGCCCGGCAGGGCAGCGCGCCGCGCGGTTCCGATCACCGGCACCTGGACGAGCATCGAATTCATGTAGCGCAACGCCTTTTCCGACAACACCCGGTGCGGCGGCGGCGCGTCCTTGGCGAAATCGTAGATGACGTCGCCGGTGTGGGTGACGAGCTGCGTGATGCCGTGACGGCTGCCGACCATGCCGTCCTGGGCGAACACGCTGTAGCCCGTCGCCTGATCCATCACTGTCATGCCCGAGGTGCCGAGCACCATGGTCTTGTGCGAGCCGAGCGGCGATTCCACGCCCATGGCCTCGGCCATGGCCTTGATCGGCGCGATGCCGAGCATGTCCTTGGCGAGCCGGACCGGAACGGTGTTGATCGACTTGACCAGCGCGGTGGTGACGGTCATGCGACCGGCCGACGCGCCGTTGTAGTTGCCGGGGTGCCAGTTTCCCCAGCTGACGGGAGCGCCGGAAACGATCGAATCCGGCGTCAGGCCATGTTCCATAGCGGTGGCGTAGACATAGGGCTTGAACGACGATCCCGGTTGCCGGAGCGCCCTGGTAGCGCGGTTGAACTGGCTTTCGCCGTAGTCACGGCCGCCGACGATGGCGCGCACCGCGCCGTTGGTCTCGATGACCACGATGGCGCCTTGGCTGACCCGGTAGTCCTTGCCGAACTGGCGCAGGTTGAACTCCAGCGATTCCTCGGCGGCGGCCTGGATGTTGGCGTCGAAGGTGGTGTGCGCGACGAGCGAATGCTGGCCCGACTTCGTGGCGATGCGCTTGACCTCGTCGAACGCCCAGTCGAGGTAGTAGTCGGGACTTTTGCGCTCGCCGCGATCGACGACGGTTGCCGGATGAAGCCGCGCCGACAGCACCTGGCCTTCGGTCATGAAGCCGGCGTCAACCAGGTTGGTGAGCACCACGTTGGCGCGCGCGCGCGCCGCCGGCAGGTTGACGTGCGGGGCGTATTTCGTCGGCGCCTTGAACAGGCCCGCCAGCATGGCCGCCTCGGCGAGGTTCAGGTCCTTGACGCTCTTGCCGAAATAGAAGTCGGCCGCCGCCTCGATGCCGAAGGTGCCGCCGCCCATGTAGGAGCGGTCGAGATAGAGTTGCAGGATCTGCTTTTTCGACAGGTTGCATTCGAGCCAGACCGACAGGAACGCTTCCTTGATCTTGCGCTCCAGCGTGCGTTCGTTGGAAAGGAACAGGTTCTTGGCCAACTGCTGGGTGATGCTGGAGCCGCCCTGCACGACCGAATTGGCCCGCATGTTCTCCGACACGGCACGGAACAGGCCAATGAAATCGATGCCGTAGTGCTCGAAGAAGCGGCGGTCCTCGGTGGCGAGCACGGCCTTGATGACATGATCCGGCATCTCGTCCACGGGCACGCTGTCGCGCTGGAGGATGCCGCGCTGGCCGATCTCATTGCCGTAGCGGTCGAGGAAGGTGACGGCGAAATCGCCCTGCGCGCGCCAGTCGCCGGTCGTATCCTCGAAGGCCGGCAGCGCCAGAGCCAGCATGATGACGGAGCCGGCCGCGCCGAAGGTGAAGGCTTCGCTGGCGACCTCGATGATGCCGCGCCGCCAGCCGGAAACGCGGAAGCGCCGAAAGAAGATGGTCAGCGTTTCCCAGATCTCGCGTGCCTTGAAACCGGCTTCATAGAGCGAGGAATCGAGCCATGCGTCGACCGCCAGCAAGAACGCGGCGATGCGGCCTCTTTTCCTGTGTTCTTTGTCGGGGGCGGTCATGGCTGATCCGGCAGGGGCTCCAGCGCGCGGGATGGGAACACAGTACGACGATTTGTGCGCAAGCGTACCGTCGGCGGGTTTTCGCCGATTTAAAATACCGCCACAAGCGTAAATGGAACACAGCAGAAAAACGTCACGCTCGCCGAAATTTATAGGAATAAATTCTTGACACCGTAACGGTGCTCTGGTAGTGTTCAGCTATCGTCGCAAAGTTGTGGCCAAGGCGGCCCGGAGGCCTCCCTTTCGGGCGCGCAAGACAATCAGCACATGGATGGATCGGTATGGTTGCAGGCCCGGCCTTGCAATGGGCCGCACTGCGCGCCCTGCACGAGGGGGCGGCAGCGAGCCTTGACCTGTTGGCGCAGGCCAGCGGCCGCTCGCCGGCCGCGATGCACAAGCGCGCCGCAAGCGAAGGCTGGCGGGACGCCGAAGCGGCCAAGCAGCTTTCCGGACAGGAAAAGCGGCTCAAGGCGCTGCTCGACCAGCAGATCGGCAAGGCGGAGGCGGCGGGCGTGGACGAGACGGGCAGCGCCTCGGCGGACAAGGCGCGCATGGACGCCATCGCCGCCGTGATGCGCACACTCGAGAAAATTGGCGAAATCACGCGCAGCGACAGCGGCGCGAAAGAGAACCAAACGAGAAGAGATGAAGACATGGCCGCCATTCTGCGACGCATCGACGAGCGCATCGTCGAACTGGCGATCGGCTATGCAAGGCAATTGGTCGGCGGCCCATCTGAGCCCGGCTGACGCCGAACTGGTCGCGCAGGAATGGTTCCGCCACGCCCGGCCGTCGCAGTACCCCGTCGCCCTCATGGGCATGATGCCGGATATCTGGCTGGTGCTGGGCGGGCGTGGCGCCGGCAAGACGCGGCTCGGGGCGGAATGGGTGAACGGATTGGTGCGCGGGCTCGCGCCGTTCTCGCACGAAAAGCATTCGCGCCTTGCCCTGATAGGCGAGACGCTGGCCGATGTGCGCGACGTGATGATCGAGGGTCCGTCCGGCATCGTCGGCATTTCGCGCCATGACCGGCCGCGCTTCGAGGCAAGCCGGCGGCGACTGGTCTGGGACAATGGCGCGGTCGCCACCGTGTTTTCCTCCGAAGACCCCGACAGCCTCCGTGGCCACCAGTTCGAGGCGGCGTGGTGCGACGAGGCGGCCAAATGGCGCTATCCCGAGGCCTGCTTCGACATGCTGCAATTCGGGCTGCGGCTGGGCGCGCGGCCGCGCCAGATCGTCACCACGACGCCGCGGCCGACCGCCTTGATAAAGCGCCTGCTGGCCGATCCGTCCGTCGCGGTGACGCGCATGCGCACCGAGGAGAACGCGGCCAATCTGGCGCCAGGCTTCCTGAAGATGGTGGAGCGGCGCTATGGCGGGACGCGTCTCGGCCGGCAGGAACTGGACGGCGAACTGATCGAGGATCGCGAGGACGCGCTTTGGTCGCGCCGCATGATCGAGGAAGCGGCGCTGGACGATCCCGGCGCGCTCGCCCGCATCGTGGTCGCTGTCGACCCGCCCGCGAGTTCACGCAGGACATCGGATGCCTGCGGTATAGTCGCCGCCGGGCTTGGCGAGGACGGCAACGTTATCGTCCTTGCCGACGCGACCATCAATGCCGCCAGGCCGCAGGAATGGGCGGCTCGCGCCGTGACGCTCTATCACCGGCTGCAGGCCGATTGCCTGGTGGTCGAGGTCAACCAGGGTGGCGAGATGGCGA
The DNA here is from genome assembly GCA_049650385.1 of Mesorhizobium sp. Lineage (GTDB taxonomy): Bacteria > Pseudomonadota > Alphaproteobacteria > Rhizobiales > Rhizobiaceae > Mesorhizobium. The sequence continues at coordinate 112,006 of JBASAA010000027.1, read as the reverse complement.
CGGCGGTGATCCGCACGGTCGACCCGGCCGTTCCGGTGAAGCCGGTCAGGGCGCGGCGTGGAAAATGGCTGCGCGCCGAGCCGGTTGCCGCGCTTTACCAGCAGGGCAGGGTGCGCCACGCCGGCCGCTTCGGCGAACTGGAAGATGAGATGTGCGATTTCGGCCCGAACGGGCTGTCCAACGGCCGCTCGCCCGACCGGGTCGATGCGCTCGTCTGGGCCGTTACCGAACTGTTGCCCGACTGGGCGGCGCGGCCCCGCATTCGCGACTTACGATAAGGAAAAAATATGGCTTGGAACTGGTCCTGGCTGCGTGCGGCGGGGAGCGCCGGCGCGCGCCGTGAAGAAAAAAGCGCATCACCCGGCGGCTTCATCGCCTTTCACAGGCAAGGGGAAGCACACTGGACACGCCGCGACTACGCGACGCTGGCGCGCGAAGGCTTCATGCGCAACCCGATCGTGCATCGCTCGGTGCGGCTGATCGCGGAAACGGCATCGGCGGTGCCGTGGCTGCTTTATGACGGCGCGGCCGAACTGGACGACCACCCGCTGCTGTCGCTGCTGGAGCGGCCGAACGGGCAGCAGGCCGGGGCGACCTTCCTCGAAGGGCTCTATGGGCACCTGCTCCTGTCCGGCAATGCCTATGTCGAGATGATCGCGGCCGGCAACGGGGCGCACGAACTGCATCTTCTGCGGCCCGACCGGGTTTCGGTGGCGACCGACAGTGCCGGCTGGCCGGTGGCGCTCGACTATCGCGAGGGCGGCGAGCGGCGCAGTGTGCCGCTGGGGCTGGATGAAAGCAGCGGCGGCGGAGCGCTGCACCTTACCCTGTTTCATCCGCTGGATGACCATTACGGGTTCCCGCCGCTGGAGGCAGCGCTGATGGCGCTCGATACCCACAACGCGGCCGGGCGCTGGAACAAGGCGCTCCTCGACAACTCGGCTCGGCCTTCGGGCGCGCTTGTCTATGCGCCGAAGGACGGAGGCAATCTGAGCGACGAGCAGTTCGACCGGCTGAAGGCCGAACTGGAGGAGGGCTATTCGGGCGCGACGCGGGCCGGCCGGCCGCTTCTGCTGGAGGGCGGGCTGGACTGGAAGGCGATGGGCCTGACGCCCAAGGACATGGATTTCGTCGAGGCCAAGCATTCCGCCAGCCGCGACATCGCGCTCGCCTTCGGGGTACCGCCGATGCTGCTCGGCATTCCGGGCGACAATACCTATGCCAACTATCAGGAAGCCAACCGCGCTTTCTACCGGCTCACCATCCTGCCGCTGGTGGCGCGCACGGCCAAGGAGTTGTCGGCCTTTCTCGGCCATGCCTTCGGAGTCACGCTGCGCCTCTGGTATGATGCCGACCGCATTGACAGCCTCAACAGCGACCGCGATGCGCTGTGGGCGCGCATCGAGGCGGCGACCTTCCTGACCGAGGACGAAAAGCGCGAGGCGGTCGGCTATCGGCCGCGCGATCTCGTTTGAACCTGACACGAAAGAAACCGACCATGACCGATCTGTCGCAGACGGGCTGGGTATGGATCGCCAAGGGCGCCGGCGCTGTCGCCGGCTCGGCGATCTCGCTTGCCTACATCCTCCCGCATGGGCGGCGCGAGGCGGCCGCGCGCTTCGCCGTGGGCGTCGTCTGCGGCCTGGTGTTCGGCGGCACCGCCGGGCTCAAGATTTCGACCGAACTCGGGCTCGAAAGTATCATCGGCCCGGTCGAGCTGATGCTGATGGGCTCGGCCGCCGCCAGCCTGTGCGCCTGGTGGGCGCTGGGCTTCGTCGTGCGCGCCTTCGACCAGAACACGCTGCTGGACCTGTTTCGGCGCGACAAGCGGGAGAATGCCGATGAAAAGTGAGGTTTTGGCGCGCAGCTTCGAGCACAAGTTCGTCGATCTCGTCCTGGACGAGGTCGAGGCGGACGGCGGCTTTACCGGCTATGCCAGCCTGTTCGGCAAGGTCGATCTCGGCAAGGACGCGGTCGAGCGCGGCGCTTTCGCCAACTCCCTGCGCAGCCGCGGTGCCGCCGGCATCCGCATGCTGTTCCAGCATGACCCCGGCGAGCCGATCGGCACCTGGACCGAGATCCGGGAGGACGCGCGCGGCCTGTTCGTGCGCGGCCGGCTGGCACGGGACGTGAAGCGTGCCCGCGAGGTGCTGAGCCTGATGCGCAGCGGTGCGCTGGACGGCTTGTCGATCGGTTTTCGAACCGTGAAAGCAAGGCGCGATCCGACAACCGGTGTGCGCCGCATTCTCGAGGCCGACCTGTGGGAAATCTCGATCGTCACCTTCCCGATGCTGCCGGATGCTCGCATCGAGATGGTGAAGAGCGGGCGCAAGCGGCCTTCCAGGCCAGGGTCGATCCGCGATCTCGCGGAGCGCATCCGGCAAGCCACCCGAATGATCAACAAAAGAGGAAACGCTCGATGAATGCACAACAGCAATCCCTGCCGGTCGAGACCAAGGCCGCGCCGGGGGATTATCTCGACCTGAAGGACGCCTTCGGTGAGTTCATGACCACGTTCGAGGCCTTCAAAGAGACGAACGACGAGAAACTGGCGCAGTTGGAAACGCGCATGGGCGCCGATGTGATCACCGGCGAAAAGGTCGAGCGGCTTTCGCATGCGCTCGATGAGCAGAAGCGGGCGCTCGATAATCTGGCGCTGAAGAAGGCGAGGCCGGTTCTGGGGCGTGACGGCCGCCCGCAGCCTTCCGAGCACAAGAGCGCCTTCGACGCCTATATGCGCAGCGGCGACGACCGCCAGTTGCGCGCCCTCGACACCAAGGCGATGTCCTATGGCTCCGGCCAGGACGGCGGCTATCTGGTGCCGGCCGAGACGGAGACGGAAATCGGCAGGCGCCTTGCCGCCCTGTCGCCGATCCGCTCCATCGCCTCGGTCCGGCAGGTGTCGTCCGCCGTGCTGAAGAAGCCGTTCTCGGTGACGGGGCCGGCGGTCGGCTGGGTCGGCGAAACGGCTGCCCGCCCACAGACCGATACCGCGACTCTGGCCGAACTCCAGTTCCCGACCATGGAGCTTTACGCCATGCCGGCGGCGACCGCTTCCCTGCTGGAGGATTCGGTAGTCGATCTCGACCAGTGGATTTCCTCCGAAGTGGAGGCAGCTTTCGCGGAGCAGGAGGGCAAGGCCTTCGTCACCGGCGACGGCAGCGCCAAGCCGAAGGGCTTCCTGGGCTATCCGACGGTGGCCGAGGCAAGCTGGGCCTGGGGCAAGATCGGCTATACGCTGACCGGGGTCGCCGGGAAACTTCCCGCCTCCAGTCCCTCCGATATCCTGATCGACACGGTCTATTCGCTCAAGGCCGGCTACCGCCAGAACGCCAACTGGGTGATGAACCGCAAGACTCAAGGCGCGATCCGCAAGCTGAAGGACGACGACGGCAACTATCTGTGGCAGCCGCCGGCAGCCGTCGGCCAGCGCGCCATGCTGATGGGCTTCCCGCTGGTCGAGGCCGAAGACATGCCCGACATCGATGACGACGCTACCCCGATCGCCTTCGGTGATTTCGGCAGGGGATACCTGGTGGTGGACCGCACCGGCGTGCGCGTGCTGCGCGATCCTTACTCCGCCAAGCCCTACGTGCTGTTCTACACCACCAAGCGCGTTGGCGGCGGGGTCCAGGATTTCGACTCCATCAAGCTTCTGAAGTTCGGTACGGCGTAAGGGTTTTTTCCCGAGTCGGCGGTCCCTCCTTCCGCCGCCTGGTCGCCTGCCGATGCGGCCCCGGTTCACCCCGCCGGGGCCGCTCCTTTTTCAAGCAAAGGTGAATAAATGACGCTTATTCGAACCGTCGATCCGGCGGCCGAACCGGTGACGCTTGCCGACGTGAAAGCGCATCTGCGCCTCGATGGCGATAGCGAGGACGAACTGCTGAACGGCTTGGTCCGCGCCGCCCGCGAGGATGTGGAGCGGGCGACGGGCCTTGCGCTTATCGAGCAGAACTGGCGGCTGGCGCTCGACGACTGGCCGCGCGAAGGCTGCGTGAGCGTGCCGCTCCATCCGGTGCGGGAGATTCTGGCTGTCACCGCCTATGGTTCGGAGGGCGAAGCCTCGGTGATCGCCCCGTCCGGCTACCAGACAGACATCGCCTCGCGCCCGGCGCGGGTGCATTTCGACGGACCGCCTGGTGCGCTGCGGGCCATGAACGGCATCGAGATCGACTTCGTCGCCGGGTTCGGCGAAGCCGCGACCGACGTGCCCGACCTGTTGCGGCGCGCCATTATCCTGCTCGTCGCGCATTGGTACGAGTTCCGGGCGAGTTTCGGACCGGGCGACCAGCCGGTTTCCTATCCCGTCGGCTACGAGCGCATGATCGCCCCCTATCGCCGCCGGAGGCTGTGATGGCGGTGCTGTTCATCGATCCCGGCGAGTTGCGCACGGAACTTGTGCTGGAAGCGTGCTCGACCCTGCCGGACGGGCTCGGCGGCTTCACCGAGACATGGACCGAGACCGCGACGCTGTTCGCCCGGATCGAGCCGGTCACGGCGACAAGCGTGTTCGGTGCCGGCCAGACGCTGGAAAGCGTGACCCACCGCATCACGCTGCGCCGGCGCGACGGAGTGGCGAGCGGCATGCGCTTTGCGCAGGCGGGGCGTGTCTTCGATATTCTCACCGTCCACGATCCCGATGAGAGCGGCCGCTATCTGGTCTGTAAGGTGAAGGAGGCAGGGGCATGAAACTGGCCGTGGCGGTGACTTTGGACGGGCTGATCCGCGCCATGCGCTGGAACGCGCACGATCTGGCGGAAGCCGTCGAAGAGGACGACGCGGCGCGAAAGCGGCGTCTTGCCAATGGCAGGCCGTCACGGCGTGCCCCGGCATCGGGAGAGGAGCAGGGCGATGACCGCACCCGCCGCTGAACTGCAAAAGGCCCTGTTCGAGGCGCTGGCGGGCGACGGCGCGCTGACCGGCCTGCTCGGCGGCGCAAAGATGTTCGATCAGGCGCCCGCCGACGCGCGCTTTCCCTATGTGACGCTCGGCCGGACCAGCCTCTACGACTGGAGCACGTCGACCGAGGGCGGCGTCGAACTGCTTTTCACCCTGCACGTCTGGTCGAAGGCCAGGGGCAAGAAGGAAGTTTTCGGCATCATGGAGAGGGTGAAACAGCGCCTCGACGATGCCGGGTTCGCGCTCGAGACGCATCGCCTCGTCAGCCTGCGTTTCGACTACGGCGAAGCCCGCTACGACGAGGACGTGGCGGTCCATCACGGCCTGCTGCGCTTTCGCGCGGTCGTCGAAACGGCGGTCTGACGGGCGGCCCGAGAAAATTCCTAATAACTGAAATCAGGAGGCCAGGCATGGCTGCACAGAAGGGCAAGGACCTTCTTCTCAAGCTCGATTCCGGCGGCGGCTCGTTCATCACGGTCGCCGGGCTGCGCTCGAAGCGGATCGCCTTCAACAGCGAGACCGTCGACATCACCGATTCCGATTCGGCCGGCCGCTGGCGCGAATTGCTGGCGGGTGCCGGCGTGCAGCGCGCCGCCGCCAGCGGTTCCGGCCTCTTCAAGGACGCGCAGTCCGACGAACTGATCCGGTCGCGGTTCTTCGCCGGCGAGATTTCGGACTGGCAGCTTGCCGTGCCCGGTTTCGGCACGATCACCGGCCCGTTCCAGATCACGTCGCTGGAATATACGGGCGCGCATGACGGCGAAGTGACGTTCGAGATGGCGCTGGAATCGGCGGGCGCCATTGCCTTCGCGGTGACGCCATGAGCGCCAATCGCAGACGCGGCGAGGTCGCCGCCATGCTCGACGGCAGGCCGCGCAGGCTGTGCCTGACGCTGGGCGCGCTCGCCGAACTGGAGGCCGCTTACGCCGCCGACGACCTGACCGCCCTTGTCGAGCGCTTCTCGACTGGCCGGCTGTCCGCGCTGGACATGATCCGCATCATCGGCGCCGGCCTGCGCGGGGCCGGCGAGAGCGTTTCCGATGAAGAGGTCGGCGCCATGCAATCCGATGCCGGCGCTACCGGTTTTGCCGTGGTCGTCGCCGACCTCCTGGCCACCACGTTCGGGTCCGGAGGGAGTGAGGAAGCCGCGCCAAACCCTTGAGAGCCGCGGCAGGGACGAAGCCGGCCTTTCCATGGAACGATGTCATGGCGATCGGTTTCGGCCTGCTGCGGCTTTCCCCGCATACGTTCTGGAAGATGACGCCGGTTGAGTTCGAGCGGGCACTTTCGGCGTTGCATCCCGGCAGGACCACGCCGCCCGGCCGCGAAACCCTTGCGGCGCTGATGCGGGCATTCCCCGACCGGACAACGATGGAGACCGGATTTGGCTGAAGACGTAACGGTTGCGATCCGCGCCGACACCGCACCTTTCCAGATGGCGCTGGAGAACCTCGAAAAGCTGTCCGACAATTTCGGCAACCAGCTTTCCGGCGCCCTGAAAAGTGCGGCCGTCAACGGCCGGGAACTGGACGACGTGCTGCGCCGCGTCGGCCTCAATTTGGCTGGCATGGCGCTGGCGCAGGGGCTGAAGCCGCTGCAGACGCTGGCCGGTTCACTGTTTTCCGGGCTGCTCGGCGGGCTTCCCGGCATCCTGCCTTTCGCGAAGGGTGGGGTGCCGGGCCATGTCGTTCCCTTCGCCTCGGGCGGCGTCGTGTCGAGCCCCAGCTACTTCCCCCTTGCCGGCTCCGTCGGGCTGATGGGCGAGGCGGGAAGCGAGGCGATACTGCCGCTTCGCCGTGGCGCAGACGGGTCGCTGGGCGTTGCTGCGGCCGGCGGCGCGCCGGTTAACGTCGTCTTCAACGTCACCGCGCAGGACGTCGCCTCCTTCCGCAAGTCCGAAGCGCAGATCACCGGCATGCTGGCGCGCGCCGTGTCGCGTGGCACGCGCACTTTCTGAGGAGAATCCGTGTCCGATCTTGCCAGTTTCCATGACGTCCTGTTTCCGGTCGCCGTATCCTTCGGCGCGACCGGAGGGCCCGAGCGCCGCAACGAGATCGTGGCGCTGACCTCTGGCCGTGAAAAGCGCAATGCGCGGTTTTCGCAGTCCCGGCATCGCTACGATGCCGGGACCGGGGTGAAGTCGCTGGACGACCTGCACGAGGTCGTCGCGTTCTTCGAGGCGCGGCGCGGGTCGCTGCACGCCTTCCGCTTCCGCGATCCGTTCGATCGAAAGTCATGCCGGCCGGGCGAGACGCTTTCCGCGTTCGACCAGGTGCTCGGCATGGGCGACGGGGCAACCGACCGGTACAAACTGGTGAAGGTTTACGGGGCTGGCGACGACGCCTATCGTCGGCTGATCCGCAAGCCGGTGGTTTCCACGCTGCGGGTGACGGTCGGCGGTGCCGAACTGCCGGCCGATGCCTTCACGTTCGACGCCGCCACGGGCGAGATCGTCCTTGCCGCCGGTTCCATTCCAGGCGACGGGCTCGCCGTGACCTGCGGCTATGAATTCGACGTGCCGGTGCGCTTCGACACCGACCGGCTGGAAATCGGCCTGAAGGCGTTCAAGGCGGGACAGATCCCCTCCATTCCGTTGATCGAGGTGCAGCCATGAGCGCCTATCCGCAGGCGCTGCTCGACCATTTCGCGCAGGACGTGACCACGGTCTGCACTTGCTGGCGGCTGACGCGCGTGGACGGCGTGGTGGCTGGGTTCACCGACCACGACCTGCTCCTGAGAGTGGACGGCCTACTGTTCGAGCCGGAATCGGGCTTCAGCGCCAGTGAGGCGCGCGAGACGCTGGGCATGGCGGTCGATACAGTCGATGTCGAGGGTGCGCTTTCTTCCGCGCGCATCCGCGACGAGGACATTGCCGCCGGCCTCTACGATGGCGCGAAAGTAGAGACCCTGCTGGTCAACTGGCGCAAGCCCGGCGATTTCACCGTGGTGCGGACGGCCGCCATCGGCAAGATCACGCGTAGCGAAGAGCGCTTCGTCGCCGAACTGGAAAGCCTGGCGAGCCGGCTCGACCAGCCGAACGGGCGGAGCGTGCGCCGTACCTGCGACGCCGAACTGGGCGATGCCCGCTGCGGCGTCGATCTCGACCGGCCGGGCTTCCGGGCCGTGGGTACGGTCGAGGCAACGCAAGGGGCCGAGAAGATCGTGGTGTCCGGCCTCGATGGCTTCGAGGCCGGCTGGTTCGCCTTCGGGGCGCTTGCCTGGGCGACCGGCCCGCGGGCGGGGCGCAGCGAACGGGTCGTCGATCACCGCGTCGTCGACGGCGACATCGTTCTGGTGTTGCAGCCCCGGGTCGGACCGCCGGTCGGGGCCGGTGATGCCTTTTCGATCGTGGCCGGCTGCGACAAGACCTTTGCGACCTGCAAGGCCAAATTCGGCAATGCCCTGAATTTCCGCGGCTTCCCGCATCTGCCGGGCAATGACGCCGCCTATTCCTATGTCGGCGGCAGTGGCAATTTTGACGGAGGGCCGATCGTTCCATGATGTCGGATCAGGACGAATACCTATCGCCGGTCCCGGCCGCCGTTATGCGTGAGGCGATATCCTGGATCGGGACGCCGTATCGGCACCAGGCCGCCCGCAAGGGCGTCGGTTGCGATTGCCTTGGGCTGGTGCGGGGTGTCTGGCGCGTGGTCTGTGGCTTCGAGCTTGAACGGCCTGCCGCCTATTCGCTCGACTGGGCCGAGGCGGGAGGCGACGAAGATCTGCTTGCCGGGGCACGGCGGCATTTTTGCGAGAAATGCGTTGCGGATGCGCAGGCCGGCGACCTGCTGCTTTTCCGCTGGCGGCCGCATTTGCCGGCCAAGCACGCCGGTATCCTCATCGCGGATAACCGCTTCGTCCACGCCTATCAAGGCGGTGGTGCAGTGGTCACCTCGGCGTTGGTGCCGCAGTGGCGGCGGCGCATCGCCGCCGCCTTCGCGTTTCCCGATTTCACCAGTCTTTCAACCTGAGCCGGAGCGGTTATGGCGACAATCCTGCTTCAGGCCGCCGGGGCCTATCTCGGCGGCTTCCTGGGGTCCGTTGGCGGAGCGATCGGGACGGCCGCCGGCGCGATCGCCGGCTACATGGTCGACAGCGCGCTGGTCAACAGCACCCGGCGCGTGGAGGGGCCGCGCCTGACCGGTGCGCGGCCCTTCACGGCGGAGGAGGGTGCAGCGATCCCGCGCCTGTACGGCACCGCGCGCCTAGGCGGCACGCTGATCTGGGCGACGCGGTTCAAGGAGACGAGCGCGACGCACCGGCAGGGCAAGCTAGGTCCGAAGGTGACGGAATATTCCTACTTCGCCAATGTCGCGTTCCTGCTTTGTGAAGGTGAGATCGCGGGCGTCCGGCGCATCTGGGCGGACGGCAACGAGATCGACCGCGAGGACGTCGAGCTGCGGGTGTACCGGGGCAGCGGCGACCAGCCGGCCGATCCGCTGATCGAGGCCAAGCAGGGGGCGGGCAACACGCCCGCCTATCGCGGCGTCGCCTATGTCGTGCTCGAGCGCTTCGATATCGGCCCCTACGGCAACCGCATCCCGCAATTGCAGTTCGAGGTGATCCGCCCCATCGGCAAGCTGAACAGGAAGATCGAGGCGATTTCGCTGCTGCCGGGCGCGATCGAATACGGGCTCTCGGCCGAGTTGGTGACGCGCAGGAAGAGGCCGGGCGAGCGGGTGGCCCTCAACCGCCAGGTGCTGTTTGCCGGAACCGACATCGCCGCCTCGCTCGATGAATTGCAGATGACATGCCCGAACCTGAGACATGTTGCGCTGGTCGTCTCCTGGTTCGGCGACGATCTGCGGGCCGGCCATTGCCGGATTCGCCCGGCCGTGACGACAGCCGACGGCACGGGGCTTTCCAGCGCCTGGCTCGTCTCCGGCATTGCGCGAAACGGCGCCCCCGTCGTTTCGCGGCATGGCGACGGCGCGGCTTTCGGCGGAACGCCGTCCGACCGCAGCGTTTTGAGCGCGATCGGCGAGATCAAGGCGCGCGGCCTGTCGGTGACGCTCTATCCGTTCCTGATGATGGACATCCCTGACGGTAACGAACTGCCGGACCCCGGCGGTGCGGCAAGCCAGCCGGCGTACCCGTGGCGTGGTCGCATCACCAGCGATCCCGCGCCCACGGCTCCAGGAACTGCCGACCGCACCGCTTCCGTGCGCAGCCAGGTGGAGGCGTTCTGCGGGGCGGCGCAGCCGACGCAGTTCAGCGCTTCGGCTGACGGCATCGCCTTTTCCGGGTCGCCCGGCGACTGGGGCTATCGGCGGCTCGTCCTGCACTATGCCCATCTGGCGAAGAAGGCGGGCGGGGTCGATGCCTTCCTGGTCGGCAGCGAGTTGCGCGGCCTGACCACGCTTCGCGATCAGGACAATGCGTTTCCCTTCGTCGAGGCGCTGTGCGCGCTCGCCGCCGACGTCCGCTCCGTACTGGGGACACAAACGCGCATCACCTACGGCGCCGATTGGAGCGAATATTTCGGCTATCATCCGCAGGACGGCAGCGGCGACGTCTACTATCATCTCGATGCGCTTTGGGCGCATCCGGCGATCGGTGCGGTCGGCATCGACAACTACATGCCGCTGTCCGACTGGCGCGATGTCGATTATGGCGGCGTGAACCCGGACGGTTTTGCCGGGCCATACGATCCGCGGAGCCTGAAGGCGTGGATCGCCGGCGGCGAAGGCTTCGACTGGTATTACGCCAGCGACGAGGACCGAAGGCAAAGGCGACGATCGCCGATAACCGATGGCGCCTACGGCAAGCCCTGGGTCTATCGCTACAAGGATCTGGTCAACTGGTGGTCGAGGCCGCACTACGACCGCGCAGGCGGCGTCGAGGCCGGCACGCCCACGGCCTGGGTCGCCGAGGGGAAACCGATCTGGTTCACGGAACTCGGCTGCCCGGCCGCCGACAAGGGCCCGAACCAGCCAAACGCATTTCCGGATGCGAAATCGGCCGAGAACGCCTCGCCCTACTTTTCCGATGGCGGGCGCAGCGATGCAGCACAGCGGTGCTTTCTCGAAGCTCACATGGATTATTGGGATGACGCGCAAGCCGGCTTCGAGGAAGGCCGCAATCCGCGATCCCATGTCTATGGCGGGCGCATGGTCGATGTGGCGCGGATTTATCCGTGGTCGTGGGATGCGCGGCCTTTCCCTGCCTTTCCGCTGCGTGGCGACCTCTGGTCGGACGGCCTGAACTGGGATCGGGGTCACTGGCTGAACGGCCGGCTGGCGAATCCCGGGGTTGGCGAACTCGTCAACGCGATCCTCGCCGACCATGGCCAGCCGCCGGCCGATACCGAAGGCGTCGAGGGGACGGTCGCGGGCTATCTGGTTGCCGACCCGACATCGGCCCGAGCGGCGATCGAACCATTGGCCGACCTGTTCGACATCGTCATGCGCGAGCAGGCGAACGGGCTGGTTTTCCGCCACGCCGGCGCTACGCTGTCGCCGCCGATCGAACTGGCGGAACTGGTGGCCGACGATAACGGTCCGCTGGTCGAGACGGAGCGGTCGCCGGATCATTCTTTGCCGGCCGAGGCGAATCTGAGGTTTCTCGATCCCCTGGTGGAATACCAGGCCGCTTCGGTGCGCGCCACGCATCTCGGTGCGGCGGGAAGCCGCCAGCATGAGATTTCCTTCCCGGGTGTCCTGGAAACCGGCCAGGCCAGGGCGCTGCTGGACGACTGGATGAAGCGCACCTGGTATCAGCGTGAGATCGCGACGTTTTCGGTTGCCCAACCGCAGGCCGGCATCGATCCCGGCGCCATCGTGCGGATACCGGCCAGCGGAAGCGCAGCCGATTTCCTTGTGACGCAGATAGAGGACGGCCTGACGCGAAAGGTGTCGGCCCGCCAGATCGTGCGCGATGCACCGACGCCCTGGCGGCCGTCCGCTCTGCATGGCGTACCTGTCGTGCCGGCAGTCGTAGGCCAGCCGCACGCAGTGTTCCTGGACTTGCCGTCGGGGATCGGCGAGGGGGCGTCACAGGACCAGTTCCGGGTTGCCCTCTGGCAGAAGCCATGGTGTAGCCAGGCGCTTTTCGTTTCGCCGGAAGAGACCGGCTTTGTCTTCCGCACCACGGTCGGCAGGCCGGCGAGCCTGGGCAGGTTGGCGTCCGCCGTGCAGCCGGGCGTTGTCGGCAGGGTCGACAAGGCAGGCGCCATCCTCGTCGAATTGTTCGACGCCGAAGCGGCGAGCGTCAGCCTCTCGCAGCTTCTCAACGGTGCGAACGCCGCCGCCATGCGCAGCGCCTCGGGAAATTGGGAGATTGTCCAGTTCGCGACGGCCGAGGAAATCTCGCCGCAACTGTGGCAACTGTCGGACCTGTTGCGCGGGCAGTTGGGCACCGACGACGCCATGGCTACCGGCGCGCCGGCCGGGGCCGATTTCGTCCTGCTTGACGATGCGGTGGTCCCGGCAGGGTTGCAGGAAAGCGAGATGGGGCTGCTGCTCAACTGGCGGGTCGGTCCGTCAGGCGCCGATCTTTCCAGCACTAATTTCACCACGCAGGCGCAATTCGGCGGCCTGCGCGCGCTATTGCCCTTGTCGCCGGTACACCTGCGGGCGGAGCGGGCAGGGGCCGACATCCGGTTTTCCTGGATACGCCGGAGCCGCATCGATGCGGATAAATGGGACGGCAGTGACATTCCGCTCGGCGAGGAACGGGAGGAATATCGTATCGAGATCGCGCGACCGGGCGGCACGCTCGTGCGCACGGCGACCGTCGCCGAACCCTCCTGGCTCTACCCGGCGGCGGCCGTTGGCGGCGATTTCGGTACGCTTCCGGCCGAAATAGAGGTCAGCGTGCGCCAGTTCAGCGTCGCAGCCGGCTGGGGCATCCCGGCCACGCGCCGCATCGCCATCGACTGACCCCAGTTCACACCATAGAAAGGAACGCAGACATGACGGCGAGCAAACCCTGGTATCTCTCGCGCACCATATGGGCGTCGATCGTCACGATCCTGACGGGGGCGGCCGGCTTGACCGGATTGCCGCTGGACGGCCTGGACGGCGGCGCGTTGACCGATACGCTGCTTCAGGCCGTCAGCGCCGTTTCGGGCCTCGTCGCCGTTTTTGGCCGGTTGTCGGCGAAACATCGGATAGGCTAGAGTGGCCGCCGTCCCTGTCCGGTTCGACCGCCGGGGAAAGGCAGATGCCAGCGGATGGGGAGACGCATGCATCCAGTATCGTTCATATCGTATTCAGCACCGGTTCGTTAGGGTGCGGGTATGAAAGCGTTCCGTACTTTTCTTCGTCCGGCGTTGGGGGCTCTGTGCCTCGCCGGCCTCGTTTCCGGGCAGGCGACTGCGATGCCGGTGATCGATCCGTCGGTCCCGCCCGCGCAGGCGTCGCTGGCCACGCCGGTGGCGGCCGACTGCTATGCGATCGGCCAGCAGGTCGCCGCGCAGAAGGGCGGAACCTTGGCCAAGGCTTCGTCGTCGACGCAGGGCGGGCAGCCGGTCTGCGTGATCGTCGTGTTGGTGCCCGGCAAGGACGGCCAGCGTCCGCGCCGCTCCGAAATCGTCGTGCCGCAGAATTGAGGGGGAAGCCGTAGGCGGGCGCGCTACGTTTCACCGACGCCGGAATCGGCCTATAGCTGGGTCCGGCCCCGAAACACCGGTTTTGGATACAGGATTGCATGCGCATACTCGTTGTCGAAGATGACAAGGATCTGAACAGGCAGGTTGCCGACGCTCTGGTCGATGCGGGCTACGTCGTCGACCGAGCCTTCGATGGCGAGGAAGGCCATTTCCTCGGCGATACGGAACCTTACGATGCGGTGGTGCTCGACATTGGCCTGCCGCAGATGGACGGGATCAGCGTCCTCGAACGCTGGCGTCGCGACGGCCGCAAGATGCCGGTGCTTATCCTTACCGCCCGCGATCGCTGGAGCGACAAGGTGTCGGGCATCGACGCCGGTGCCGATGACTATGTGACAAAGCCGTTCCATATCGAGGAGGTTCTGGCCCGCGTACGCGCGCTGATCCGCCGGGCGGCAGGCCATGCCTCGTCGGAACTGACATGCGGTCCGCTCAGGCTGGATACCAGTGCTTCCAAGGCCGACATCGACGGGACGCCGCTGAAGCTCACCTCGCACGAGTTTCGCCTGCTTGCCTATCTGATGCACCATATGGGCAAGGTCGTCTCGCGCACGGAACTGGTCGAGCACCTCTACGACCAGGATTTCGACCGCGATTCCAATACGATCGAGGTTTTTGTCGGCCGTCTTCGCAAGAAGATGGGGGTCGACATGATCGAAACCGTACGCGGCATGGGCTACCGTATGCGAGAGCCGGAGGCGTAAGGCGCAACCGATTTCCGACCCATCAGGCGAGGCGTTGTGAAAAGGCTGTCGATCCGATCCTGGCCGCGTTCGCTCGCCTTTCGCGTCGTTGCCTTCTCGACGGTATGGGCCATCGTCGCGCTGATCGTCATCTTCACGCTGATCACCACACTTTACCGGCAGGCCAGCGAGCGCGGCTTCGACAGCCTGTTGTCGGCGCACCTGTTCAACCTGATCGGTTCCGTGGGCATTTCCGATAACGGGGAACTCACCGGCTCTCCCGACCTCGGCGACCTGCGGTTCTCCGAGCCGAATTCCGGCTGGTACTGGTCGGTGCTGCCGGCTTCCGAGGGGGTGACCGGCGAAAGGCACTCGTCCTCGATGACGGAGGATATCCCTTCGCCGAGCGCGGCCGAAGTCCCCTTCAACGCCTCTTTCCAGCGCACCTATACGACCGACGGCCTCAACGGCGAGAAATTGCAGGTCTTCGAAAGCGAATTCGTGCTGGACGCCAGGAACCACGTCGCGCGCTTTCGCGTCATGGGCAACGAGACCGAGCTTGAGGCTGAGATAAGCGCGTTCCAGCGTCGGCTCCTGACCTATCTCTCGCTTTTCGGTGTCGGCATGATCTCGATCAATGCCATTGCCATCCTTTTCGGCCTCCAGCCGCTGCGCAGGGTCCGCGACGCCTTGGCGATGGTGCGCGAAGGCACCGCCCAGCGGCTCACCGGCCACTTTCCGGTCGAGATCGAGCCGCTGGCCAACGAGACCAATGCGCTGATCGAGAACAACAAGCGCATCGTCGAGCGCTCCCGCACGCAGGTCGGAAATCTCGCGCATTCGCTGAAGACGCCGCTCGCCGTCCTCGTCAACGAGGGCAGGGCGCTGGGTGGCGCCAAGGGCCTGCTGATCGCCGAACAGACGGCTTCGATGCAAAAGCAGATCGAACACTATCTGCAACGCGCGCGCGTTGCAGCCCAGCGCGACAGTGTCGTTTATCGCACGCCGGTGGCGCCATTGGTCGAGCGACTTGTGCGGGTCATGCAGAAGCTCAACCCCCGGACCAACTTGTCGCTTTCGACCCCCGACGAGCCCATCCTGTTTGCAGGCGAGCGGGAGGATTTGGAGGAATTGCTGGGCAATCTTCTGGAAAATGCGATGAAATGGGCCGAGAGCGCCGTCCGTGTCTCCGTGCGCTGCACTCCTGCGGACAGGGCTGCCGAGCGGTTCGACATCGATATCGAGGATGACGGCCCTGGCATTCCAGAGGAGAAAGCGCGGGAAGCGGTCAAGCGCGGCCGGCGGCTTGACGAGACGAAACCCGGCACCGGGCTCGGCCTCGCCATTGTCGCTGACCTTGTCAACGAATATGACGGCACGCTAGGGCTGGAGCGTTCAAGCCTTGGCGGACTGAGGGCAACCGTGCGGTTGCGCAGCGTTTCCTGATGCGCCGCGTTGAAAGAAACTGGCCAAACATTAGCCAAACATCGATACTATCGCGACTCAAGCCCGCCAACGAAGTGATGCCCCGGTTCCGGTCAATCGAATGAAAATACGTCTAGTGCTTGTTTCGGGCCTTCTGGCGATTTCGGGTTGCGCCACGACCGGCTCCGGCGGGGGCGCCGGTAAGCCGGTATCGTCGGCCCTGTCGCTTCCGGGTAACAGCGACGGCACGAAGATTGCGAAAGCGATCGTCGCCGAGATGGGCGGCGGCCTCGTCGGCGGCAAGATCGGCGCAGGGCTGACCGAGCGCGAAAAGCGCAGCGGGCTCGAAGCCGAATACAAGGCGCTTGAATACACGGCGAGCGGCCAGGTCGTTACCTGGAAGAGCGATTCTTCGAACCGCTATGGTGAAGTGGTGGCCGCGCAGCCCTATCGCGTCGGCTCGCAGGATTGCCGCCAGTATACTCATACTGTTTACGCCGGCGGCGCGGGTGTTTCGGCGCGCGGCACCGCTTGCCGCAACAGCGACGGTAGCTGGACCCCGCTGACCTGACGCGTAACGACATTGTGACCCGTTAGGTCTGTTCGGGCCGTCGTGTCGCCAAAGCGTCGCAGGGTGCTCATGTTGGCAGCAGGCGGCACTACCGCTATTGGAAAGGGCATGCTGTTCTGGGTCATAGCCGCCGTCCTGACGCTGGGTGCGAGCCTGGCCGTGCTGTTGCCTCTGGCCGGCGGCCCGAAGACGTCTTCCGATGGTCCGAGCCATGATCTGGAAGTATATCGCGACCAGTTGTCGGAACTCGACCGTGATGTCGAGCGGGGCCTGATCCAGCCGGCGCAGGCCGATCAGGCGCGCGCCGAGATAGCGCGGCGGATCCTGCGTCTCGATCCTGCGGCCGAAAAGGCGACGTCGGGCAAGTCGTCCGGATTTTCCCGCCTCCTGGCCACGGCTGCCGTGCTGGCCGTTCCGCTGGTCAGTTGGGGCTTTTATGCCGGGCTGGGGTCGCCGGACCTTCCCTCGCAGCCATTGGCCCAACGGCTGACGAAGAACCCTGCCGACAGCACCGTCGACGAATTGGTCGCGCAGGCCGAGACGCATCTGGCGGGCAACCCCTCGGACGGGCGCGGCTGGGACGTTCTGGCGCCGATCTATCTGCGCATGCAGCGCTTTCCCGATGCCGTGACCGCCTATCGCAATGCGATCCGCCTGGATGGCGAAAGCGCGGCCAGGCAGGCGGGCCTCGGCGAGGCGATCGCCAGCGAAGCGGGCGGTATCGTTTCGAGCGATGCGCAGGCGGCCTTCGACGCGGCCTTGAAACTCGATCCGGCCAACGTCAAGGCGCGCTTCTATCTCGCGCTGGCAATGGCGCAGGAAGGGCGCAATGACGAAGCGGCAGCCGGATGGCAGGCCCTGCTTGCCATGCTGCCGCAGGATTCGCCGTGGCGCGAGGCCGTAGAGGCCGCTCTTTCACGGGCTGGCAAACCTGGGGCCAACCCCGACGAAACAGCCGGTGGCCGGTCCCGCGATCAGATCGAGGCTGCCTCGTCGATGTCCGCCGAAGACCGCGGCGCCATGATCGAGACCATGGTTGCCGGCCTCGATGAAAAGCTTCGGCAAAACCCGCGCGATTGGGAAGGCTGGAGCAAACTCGTTCGCTCCTACGTGGTGTTGGGCAAGGCCGACCAGGCCAGGGACGCCCTCAAACGCGGTGTCGCCGCATTCGGGGCCGATACGGACGAGGCCAGGAGGCTTGCCGCTTTTGCCGCTTCGCTTGGCCTGACCGCGACGGAGTAGGCGATGACACGCAAGCAAAAGAGACTGTCGGTGATCTTGGGCGGGCTGGCCTTCCTGACGGCGGCGGCCGGTTTGACCTTCTACGCGCTCGGCCAGAAGGCTTCCTATTTCTATATGCCGGGCGATCTGGCGACGGCGCATGTCGAACCGGGCCAGCGCATCCGGCTGGGCGGTCTGGTCGAAGAGGGTACGATCCGGCGCGGGCAGGGCGCGACGGTTGCCTTTTCCGTGACCGACAAGCAGAATTCCGTCAAGGTGACCTATACCGGCATCCTGCCCGATCTGTTCCGGGAGGATCAGGGCGTCATTACCGAGGGCACGTTCGGTTCGGATGGCGTCTTTGTCGCCGACAGCGTGCTCGCCAAGCATGACGAGCGCTACATGCCTCGCGAAGTGGCCGATGGCCTCAAGGCCAAGGGTGTGTGGCAGGAGGACAAAAGTGAATAACAGGCGCTGCCGCCATGGTTGAAATCGGACATTTCGCGCTGGTTCTGGCGTTCGCCTTGGCGCTGGTGCAGACGATCGTGCCTCTCTACGGCGCGCGAACGGGGAACGAGCGCATGATGGCGGTGGCCGGTCCGGTCGCCGTTACCTGCTTCGCCGTCACCGCGCTTTCCTTCGCGGCGCTGGCGACAGCCTATGCCGTTTCCGATTTCTCGGTGCAGAACGTCTGGGAAAATTCCCATTCTCTGCAACCGCTGATTTTCAAGATCACCGGCACGTGGGGCAACCACGAAGGCTCGATGCTGCTTTGGGTGCTGATCCTGACGTTTTTCGGCGCCCTGGTCGGCGTGTTCGGAAGCAACCTGCCTGCGTCGCTGAAGGCCAACGTACTGGCCGTGCAGGGCTCCGTCGGCGTTGCCTTCTTCCTGTTCATCCTGTTGACCTCCAATCCCTTTGCACGCCTCAACCCGGCGCCGATCGAGGGGCGCGACCTCAATCCGATCCTCCAGGATTTCGGACTCGCCGTTCACCCGCCGCTGCTTTATCTCGGCTATGTCGGCTTTTCGGTCTGCTTTTCGTTCTCGGTCGCGGCCCTGATCGACGGCCGCATCGATGCGGCGTGGGCGCGATGGGTGCGGCCGTGGACGCTGGTCGCCTGGATTTTCCTCACTGGCGGCATCGCCGTGGGCTCCTACTGGGCCTATTACGAACTCGGTTGGGGCGGGTTCTGGTTCTGGGACCCGGTGGAGAACGCCTCCTTCATGCCGTGGCTGGCGGGCACGGCGCTGCTGCACTCGGCCATCGTCATGGAGAAGCGCTCGGCGCTCAAGATCTGGACGCTGCTGTTGTCGATCCTGACGTTCTCGCTGTCGCTTCTGGGAACCTTCCTCGTGCGCTCCGGCGTACTGACCTCGGTGCATGCCTTCGCCACCGATCCGACGCGCGGCATCTTCATCCTGTGCATTCTGGTCCTGTTCATCGGCGGCTCGCTGGCTCTGTTTGCCTGGCGGGCCTCGGCCTTGACCGCAGGCGGGCTGTTTCACCCGATTTCGCGGGAAGGGGCGCTGGTCCTCAACAACCTGTTCCTGACGACGGCGACGGCGACCGTGTTCGTTGGAACGCTTTATCCGCTGCTGCTTGAAGCCGTTGCCGCTGACAAGATTTCCGTCGGCGCGCCCTTCTTCAACCTGACATTCGGGCCGCTGATGGTGCCGTTGCTGGTCCTTGTTCCGTTCGGGCCGCTGCTGGCGTGGAAGCGCGGCGACGTTTTCGCGGCCGCGCAGCGGCTGATGGCGGCCTTTGCCGCCGCTCTCCTGGCCTGCCTGGTGACGGCCTTCTTCATCGACGGCGCATCGGCCTTTGCCGCTCTCGGCGTCGGGCTGGCGTTCTGGCTGATCGTCGGCGCGCTGACCGACCTCACCGTCAAGGCGGGGCTGGGTAACGTTCCTGCCGCGACGATGGCAAGGCGCTTTGTCGGTCTGCCCCGCTCGATCTTCGGCACGGCCATTGCCCATCTGGGGCTTGGGCTGACCGTGCTCGGCATCGTTGCCACCGTTTCCTTCGGCAGCGAGAAAATCCTGTCGATGCATGCGGGCGAGACGGTGGCCCTTTCCGGGCATACGGTGCGTTTCGCCGGGCTCACGCCCCACAAGGGTCCGAACTACAGCGAGGATCGGGCGGCCTTCGAAGTGCTGGGCGACAACGGCAAGGTTACCGGCGTGATCCACTCCGCCAAGCGGTTCTATCCGGCACGGCAGATGGCGACCACGGAATCCGGCATCAGGACGATGGGCTTCAGCCAGCTTTACATCTCGCTCGGCGACGAAGGGGACGACGGCTCGGTCGTGGTGCGCCTTTGGTGGAAGCCGCTGGTGACGCTGATCTGGCTCGGTGCGCTGGTGATGATGGTCGGCGGCGGTATGTCGCTGATGGATCGGCGGCTGCGGGTCGGCGCGCCTTCTCGCCGCCGCGAGAAAATTCGCACGGTGCCGGTGAATTCATGAACATGAAGGCGGCATTGGCGCTTGTGGTCCTGCTTTCGGCGCTGCTGTTTCATGCCGGCAGCGCTTTCGCGGTCAAGCCGGATGAAATGCTGGCCGACCCGCAACTGGAAGCGCGTGCGCGCGGCATTTCGGAAGGCCTGCGCTGCATGGTCTGCCAGAACCAGTCGATCGACGAATCGGATGCCGACCTGGCGCGCGACCTGCGGTTCCTGGTGCGCGAGCGGCTCAAGGCCGGCGACAGCGACACCCAGGTGGTCGACTACGTCGTGTCGCGCTACGGCGAGTTCGTCCTGCTGAAGCCGCGCCTGAGCGCGCATACCGTGCTGTTGTGGGGCGCGCCGCTGGCCTTGCTGCTTGCCGGGGGGCTCACCGTATTCCTGTCGGCGCGCGGCCGCCGCAAGGAGGCCCCTTCGCTCGATGCCGAGGAGCAGGCCCGGCTGGACGCGATCCTGCGCAACGATTGAGCGCCCGTACTTTCAACATTACGAAAGTTTCATTCCCCGGAAATGGCCCGGTAATGTCGGCCGCTTTATCTCTGCCTTTACAGGATGCCGGACGCGCACCCGTCGAACCAAGGCAAAGGACAGAGATCATGAACAAGGCCCCCCATTCATCCTCGTTTACCCACAAGCGCCTGATGGCGGCGGTCGCGTCGTTGGCCATCGCCGGCGCTATCGGCTTCGGCGCGGTTACCACGGGAACCGCTCCCGTCCTGGCCGATGCCGTCCATGTCCAGGCGCCGCAGGTTCCGAGCTTTGCCGACGTCGTGGAGCGCGTTTCGCCGGCGGTCGTCAGCGTCAAGGTCAAGGCCAAGGTGCAGCCCACGTCCGATGATGGCGGGTTCGGCATGTTCCAGGGGCCGGACGGCCTGCCGGACAACCCGCAGCTTCGTGAATTCTTCAAGCAGTTCCGCGGCTTCGGCGATCAGGGCGGCCAGCGCAACAACAGGCGCCCGCATCGTAACCACCAGGACGACCAGCCGCGTCCCGTCGCCCAAGGCTCGGGCTTCTTCGTATCCGAGGACGGCTATGTCGTCACCAACAACCACGTTGTCGATGAAGGCACGGCCTTCACCGTGGTGATGAACGACGGCAAGGAACTCGATGCCAAACTGGTCGGCACCGACCCGCGAACCGACCTCGCGCTGCTCAAGGTCGATAGCAACCAGAAATTCACCTATGTCGCCTTCGGTGACGATTCCAAGGCCCGCGTCGGCGATTGGGTTGTGGCGGTCGGCAACCCGTTTGGGCTGGGCGGTACGGTGACCGCCGGCATCATCTCGGCGCGTGGCCGTGATATCGGCGCCGGTCCCTACGACGATTTCATCCAGATCGACGCTTCGGTCAACCGAGGCAACTCGGGTGGCCCGACCTTCAACCTGAATGGCGAGGTCATCGGCATCAACACCGCCATCTTCTCGCCTTCGGGCGGCAATGTCGGCATTGCCTTCGATATCCCCGCCAACACCGCCAAGGAGGTGATCGGCGACCTGATGAAGAACGGCTCGGTCAAGCGCGGCTGGCTCGGCGTCGAAATCCAGCCGGTTACCGCCGATATCGCCGAGTCGCTCGGGCTGAAGTCGCAAGCGGGCGCGCTGGTGGCGAGCGCCCAGGACAGTGGGCCTGCCAAGAAGGCCGGCATCGTAGCCGGCGACGTCATCACCCAGGTGGACGGCAAGGATGTCGCTTCCCCGAGGGAACTGGCGCGCCTCATTGCCGCCGAGGCACCCGGCAAGGCCGTCGAACTCAGCGTCTGGCGCAACGGCGAATCGAAGACGTTCTCGATCGATCTCGGCAAGCTGCCGAACACCGACAAGCAGGCTTCCGCCAACGACCAGCAACAGGAGAGCCCGGCAGCACCCGGTTCGCTGGCCGATTTCGGCCTGACCGTTACCCGGTCGGATGACGGCAAGGGGCTGGTGGTCACCGATGTCGACCCTGACAGCGCCGCCTCTGATCGCGGCATCCAGGCAGGCGACGTCATTACGTCGGTCAACTCGGCCGAGGTGAATGACACCCAGGACGTCGACAAGGCGATCGCCGCCGCCAGCAAGGCGGGCCGCAAATCGGTGCTGGTGCAGTTGAGGCATGGAGACAACAACCGCTTCGTCGCCTTGCCCATCGCCGAAGGCTGATCGGCGGCCACGTTTCTCCGCACGGCTCGAGTACCTCTTTGAGTCGCCGTGCGGAGGGAGCATGGAGCCGCGCCAGTCAGTCGCTGCGCGCGGCTCCGGCGGCGGCAAGCCTCGGCGCTTGCTGCTGCACGAGATTGGAGGCTGCATCGATGCGGGCATCACGGTCCACCGAAATCGGCTATAACGGCGCCATGAAGATTCTCATCATGGAAGACGACCGCGAGGCAGCCGATTACCTCCAGAAGGCTTTCACCGAGGCCGGTCATACCACGCATGTCGCCGGCGACGGCGAAACCGGCTTCGCGCTCGCCGATTCCGGCGACTACGACGTCATGGTGGTCGATCGCATGATGCCGCGCCGCGACGGGCTTTCGGTCATCGCCGCTTTGCGGTCGCGCGGCAACACGACGCCCGTGCTCATCCTTTCGGCGCTGGGAGAGGTCGACGACCGCGTGACCGGCCTACGCGCCGGGGGCGACGATTATCTGACCAAGCCCTATGCCTTTTCCGAGCTCCTCGCGCGCGTCGAGGTGCTGAACCGGCGCGCCGGCGCCAAGGAGAGCGAGACGGTCTACCGCGTCGGCGATCTCGAACTCGACCGGCTCTCACACACCGTGAAGCGGCTCGGCCAGGAAATCACGCTTCAGCCGCGCGAATTCCGCCTGCTCGAATATCTGATGCGCCACGCCGGCCAGGTGGTGACGCGCACCATGCTGCTCGAAAACGTCTGGGACTATCATTTCGATCCGCAGACCAATGTCATCGACGTGCATGTCTCGCGCCTGCGCGGCAAGATCGAGAAAGGCTTCGACAAGCCCATCCTGCACACGGTTCGTGGCGCCGGCTATATGCTGAAGGGCGGCTGAGTTTTCATGGCGCTGTCCGTGCCCGCCATCATGAGGACGACGGCAGCGCGCCTCTCGGCACTCTACCTGCTGCTTTTCGCGCTGTGCGCGGTGGCGCTGGTCTTCTACATGACGTCGCTGTCGGCGCGCATGCTGACCGGCCAGACGCAGGAAACCATCAATGACGAGGTGCTGGGCCTCGCCCGCGCCTACCAGCGCGGCGGCCTGCCGGTCCTGGTGCGGGTGGTCGAGCAGCGTTCCCGTCAGCCGGGCGCCAACCTCTACTTGATCGCCGACACCAATGGCCAGATCCTGACCGGCAATGTGCAGAGCCTCGAACCGGGCGTGCTCGAAACGGAAGGGTGGACGACCCGCCCATTCTCCTACCAGCGCTTTGGCGAGGGCGAACTGGACCGGCTGCGCAACGGGCTCGCCGAACCGGGCACCGCACAAGCGGAGGGCCAGAGCGGACATAACGCGATCGCGCTGGTCCTGCGGCTGCCCAACCAGATGATCATGCTGGTCGGGCGTGACCTTGGCGAGCCGGAGCGGTTTCGCGCCGTCATCCGCCGCGCCCTGACGCTGGCACTCGGCATGATGGGGCTTGGCGGGCTGTTGATCTGGTTCTTCGTCGGGCGCGCGGCGCTGAAGCGCATCGACGGTGTGTCGGAGGCCAGCCGCCGCATCATGGGCGGCGACCTCGCAGGGCGGTTGCCGGTGACCGGCGCGGGCGACGAGTTCGACCGCCTTTCCGAAAACCTCAACACCATGCTGGCCAGGATCGCGGCGCTCAACGAAGGGCTCAAGCAGGTCTCCGACAACATCGCCCATGACCTGAAGACGCCGCTGACCAGGTTGCGCAACCGCGCGGAAGCGACCCTTTCGGGCAGGCACAAGGTCGATGATTACCGGCAGGCTCTGGAATCCACGATTGCCGAATCCGATCACCTGATAAAAACCTTCAACGCCATCCTGATGATCTCGCGGCTGGAGGCCGGCTATTCTTCCGAAAGCACGGTGCGGGTGGATTTGGCGGCGACCGTCGCCGATGTCGTCGAACTCTATGAACCGGTGGCGGAGGAGGCCGGCGTTACCGTCGAAACGGCCGTGGAAGGGTCCTTTACCGTTCGCGGAAACCGCGAACTGATCGGTCAGGCCCTGTCCAATATCGTTGACAACGCCATCAAATATTCCCTCGATGCCGTCGGCGGCAAGCCGGCGGTTCGCGTCGGCCTCCGGCGCGAGGCGGGAGAAATTCGGCTGACCGTTGCCGACAACGGGCAGGGGATTCCCGACCATGCCGACCGCGCCCGGGCGACGGAGCGGTTCGTGCGGCTGGAAAAGAGCCGTTCCCAGCCGGGTTCGGGCCTCGGCCTCAGCCTGGCCAAGGCGGTCATGAAGTTCCACGAAGGACGACTTGACCTGCTGCCGGGTGATCCCGGATTATCCGTCGTCATGAGTTTCCCGGAAAGAGCGGATCGTTGACGACAGTGGGCCGTTGGAATCTGGAGCCGGTCGTCGGCCTCGCTCCGCTGAACGAGGAGAATGCGGCACGGCATCTGGCCGAAATCGCTGCCGCCGCCGCAGAGGAAAATGTCCCGCGCGTGGTGGGGCTTTTAACCGGCAATGGCCCGGCCGCCACTTTTCTCGCGGCCGTCTTCGACCTCTCGCCTTTCCTGCGCGACCTTGCCCGCCGCCGCCCGCAGATGCTCGATCCCGTTTTCGACAAGCCCGTCGAGGCGCGGCTGGGGGAGATACGGGCTGGGATTGCCACGCTGGCAGGCGCCGACGGCGTGTCGGAATCCAGCCTGATGATGGAATTGCGCCTGCGCAAGACGGAAGCGCATTTCCTGATCGCATTGGCGGACCTTGCCGGCGAGGCGGATGCCGCCGTCACCGTCCGCCGGTTGAGCGACCTCGCAGAGGCGTGCGTGCGTGCCGCCGTCGATTTCCTGCTGCGCGACAGCCACCGGCAGGGCAAGCTGCGGCTGGCGGACCCGGAGCGGCCGGCGGAGAAGTCGGGCTGGATCCTGCTCGGGATGGGCAAGCTCGGCGCGCAGGAGCTGAATTTCTCCTCCGACATCGACCTCGTGGTCTTCTTCGATCCGCAGGCGCCGGCCGTTGTCGATCCGCTTGATGCCACCGACATGTTTTCGCGCCTTGCCCGGCGGCTGGTGCGCATCCTGCACGACCGCACCGAGTACGGCTACGTGTTCCGCACCGACTTGCGGCTTCGCCCCGACCCTGGTTCGACGCCGCTGGCGATCCCGGTCGAGGCGGCGCTGAACTATTACGAGGGACGCGGCCAGAACTGGGAACGCGCCGCCATGATCAAGGCGCGGCCGGTGGCCGGCGACTTGGAGGCCGGCACGGCCTTCCTGAAGGAACTCCAGCCCTATGTCTGGCGCAAATACATGGACTATGCGGCCATTGCCGACGTCCACTCGATCAAGCGCCAGATTCATGCCCACAAGGGCCATGGCGAGATCGCGGTTCGGGGCCATAACGTCAAGCTCGGCCGTGGCGGCATCCGCGAGATCGAATTTTTCGTCCAGACCCAGCAATTGATCGCCGGCGGTCGCTTTCCCGAACTGCGTGGGCGCGAAACCGTGCCGATGCTGAAGGAACTTGCTGCACGCGGCTGGATAACGGCGGAAGCGCGCGACACGCTGACCCGGCAATACTGGTTCCTGAGACGGGTCGAGCACGCCATCCAGATGGTGGCCGATGAGCAGACGCATGCGCTGCCCGAGGACGACGAAGGGCTTGAGCGCATCGCCCATATGCTGGGCTTTGCCGATGCCGCGCGCTTCTCCGACGGTTTCCGTCTGGCTCTCCATGAGGTGGAGCGCCATTATGCGGCGCTGTTCGAGACGGCGCCGGAACTGTCCTCAGGCGTCGGCAATCTGGTCTTCACCGGCGACGTCGACGATCCCGACACGCTGCATACGCTGAACCGGCTGGGCTTCCAGCGGCCGAGCGACATCTGCCGCGTCATCCGAAGCTGGCATTTCGGCCGCTATCGCGTCACCCGCTCGGCGGAGGCGCGCGAACGGCTGACGGAACTGACGCCGGCCCTGCTGCAAGCCTTCGGCCAGACCCGGCGCGCCGACGAGGCGCTGATGCGGTTCGACGAACTTCTGGCGGGCCTGCCTGCCGGCGTGCAGCTCTTTTCGCTGCTGCAATCCAATCCTGCGCTGTTGAAAATGCTGGCGACGATCATGGGGGCCGCGCCGCGGCTTGCCGCCATCATCACGCGCCAGCCGCATGTGTTCGATGGCCTGCTCGACCCGGGCCTGCTCAAGGATTTGCCCGATCGCGCCTACCTGTCGGCGCGGCTTGCCGCCTTCATCGGGGGTGACCGCCTTTATGAGGAAGTTCTGGACCGGCTGCGCATCTTCGCGGCCGAGCAGAAATTCCTGATCGGCGTGCGCCTGCTCGCCGGCGCGATCGACCCGGTACGGGCGGGCAGGGCGTTTTCCGACCTGGCAGACCTTACCATCGATGCGGCGCTGCAGGCGGTGGTGGCGGAGTTCGCCACGAAACATGGCCGCATCGCCGGCGGCAGGGTGACGCTGCTCGGTATGGGCAAGCTCGGCAGCCGTGAACTGACGGCAGGTTCGGATATCGACCTGATCCTGCTTTACGACCACGATGCCGACGCCGAGGAATCGGACGGCGACAAGCCGCTCGCGCCCTCGCACTACTTTATCCGCATGACGCAGCGCCTCATCGCCGCCGTTTCCGCACCGACCGCCGAGGGCGTACTCTATGAACTGGACCTGCGCCTTCGTCCCTCAGGCAACAAGGGGCCGGTGGCGACCCATATCGACGCCTTCCGCAAATACCAGCGAGGCGAGGCCT
Organism: Mesorhizobium sp.; assembly: GCA_049650385.1. Lineage (GTDB taxonomy): Bacteria > Pseudomonadota > Alphaproteobacteria > Rhizobiales > Rhizobiaceae > Mesorhizobium. Next base: position 85,285 of record JBASAA010000027.1, on the reverse strand, counting down.
GGACATGGGAGCACATGGCGCTGTCGCGAGCCCGTACCATCGCCGGCGACGCCGGTTTGCGCGCCGAGGTGGAGGCCGAGGTGTCTGCGGTCCTCGCGTTGCCGCGCGACGAAGCCAAGGTGAAAGCCCAAGCATCCGGCATGCGCGCGATGATCGAGGAGGAGAAGCCACCGCACGATCTCTGGGATATCAAGCTGATCCCCGGCGGGCTGATCGACCTCGAATTCGTCGCGCAGGTCGCGGTCATCACCGGCAACGTCGAGGAAAACGGGCATGCAACCGCAACCGCCGATACCCTCGCCCATCTGACACCGGGTTTCGCCCCCATGCAGGCAAGGCAGGAACTTGCCGAAGCCTATGCCTTCTACCAGGCGCTGACGCAGATGATCCGGCTTTGCCTGACCGGAAATTTCGACCGCAACGACGTTCCGCCCGGCCTTGCCGATCTGCTGCTGGCGGTTACCGGCCTGCCTGATTTCGGCGTGCTGGAGGCACATCTGAAGGACACGGCCGCCACGGTCAGGGGGCATTTCGACCGGCTGCTGCCGGCGTCGAAAAAGAAGCGGTCAGGCCGCGACCTTTAGCGGGTGCGGCCGCTTGCCCAGCGGGATGCGCACGGAAACGATGGTCCCCGAGCCTTCCGTCGAGCGGATTTTCAGTGCGCCGCCATGCAGTTCCGCCAGCGAGCGCGAGATCGCAAGGCCGAGCCCCGAGCCGGCATGGTTCTTGGAAAACTGGTTCTGCACCTGCTCGAACGGCCGCCCGAGCTTGCTCAGCGCGGTTTTCGGGATGCCGCAGCCATTGTCCTCGATGGTCAGCGTCAGCGCGCCGGAGGTGCTGCGCGCCCGGACCGTGATGTGGCCGCCCTGGCCGGTGAACTTCACGGCATTGGACAGGAGGTTGATGACGATCTGCTTGATGGCGCGCCGGTCGGCGTAGAGCGTCATGGCGTCGGCGATGCGGGTTTCGACGGTGATGGCCTTTGCCGCCGCCTGCAGGGAAACCACGCGCACCGTCTCGCGGATGAGCGGGCACAAATCGATCGCCTCCCGTTCCATCGAGAACTGTCCTGCCTCGATCTTCGACATGTCGAGGATGTCGTTGATGACGCCCAGGAGGTATTTGCCGCTCGAGTTGATATCACTGGCGTATTCCTCGTAACGGTCGGAGCCGAGCGGGCCGAACAGCGCCTGCTGCATCAGTTCGGAGAAGCCGATGATGGCGTTGAGCGGCGTGCGCAACTCATGCGACATGTTGGCGAGGAATTCGGACTTGGCGCGGTTGGCGGCCTCGGCGCGCTCCTTCTCGCGCATGTATTTGCGGTTGAGTTCCACCAGTTCGCCCGAGCGCTCCTCTTCCGAGCGGCGGGCGAGGCTGAGGTCGTGGATCGTCGCCATCAGCCGGCGTTCGCTGTCGACCAGCTTTTCCTGATGCTGCTTGATCTGGGTGATGTCGGAGCCGACCGACACCATGCCGCCGTCGCGGGTACGCAGTTCGTTGACCTGCAGCCAGCGCCCGTCGGCGAGCTGGCGCTCAAAGGTGGCGCCGCCGCGCGGGCCGTTGGCGTTGGCCAGCCGCCGCTCGGAGGCGAAGGCCAGCATCTTGTTCTCCAGATCGGAGCGCGCCGCGCCCGGCACCACATCGCGGTCGGAAAGCCCGTTGTCCTGCTGGTACTTGGAATTGCACATGACGAGGCATTGCGCCGAATCCCACAGCACGAAGGATTCGTTGATGTTCTCGATCGCCGTGCGCAGCCGCATGTCGGCGGCCTCCGAGCGCAGCGCCAGATGGCGCTGCTCGGTCACGTCGACGGCGATGCCGATCAGCTGGATTTCAGGCGCCTCCGGGTCGACCACCTGCGCACGCGCGCGCATCCACACCCACTGGCCGTCGGCATGGCGCATCCTGAACACCTGGTCGATATGGTCGATTTCGCGGGCGACGATGCGTTTGGCGAGTTCGAACAGGTTGCCGTCGTCGGGGTGGATGATGTCATGCACCTCGCCGAACGACAGCATCGCCTCGCAAGGGCGGTAGCCGAGCATGTCGTACATCGAACGTGACCAGTACATCTTGCCGCGTACCATGTCCCAGTCCCACAGGCCGCAGCGGCCGCGCACCAGCGCCATGTCGATGCGCTCACTCGCCTCGACATGGAAGCGGTCTGCGGCTTCCGCGCGCGCCACCTGGCTGAAATAGGCGTAGAGGATGACGATCAGCAGGCTGCCCGTCAGCACGAACAGAAGCAGGTTGAGCGTCACGTCGCCGCGCCAGTCGGCGAATACGGCGTCCTGCGGCACCATGACGGCCGCGGCTCCCGCGTGACGGGGCTTGAGGTTCAGCGCGGCATACCAGCGCCGGCCGTCGATGGTGACTTCCATGACGCCGGCGCGGCTGCCGAACAAAAACAGCGGCTGGCCGCCATAGACGATGCCGTCAAGACCACGCCCCACCCACTGCGACGACAGCGGCGACACTGCCGTGACCTTGAACGCGCCATCGGTGATGGCCACGACGTAGTCCTTGCCGAGAATGCCTTCCCGCCCCATGCGGTCGACCAGTGCCTGCGCACCGCCGGCTGCCTCGGCATCGGCGTTCGCCAGTTCGCCGGTCGCCAGCATCAGCACCGCCTTGGCGTTGCGTTCCGCCTCGTCGTGGTCGCTCATCATTGAAAGCACGCGAAGTGCGGCCAGCACGGCCAAAAAGACGACGATCAGGATCGGGATCAGCCGGCGCAGATAGGGCTCGGCCGCAAGCAGCTTGCGGTAGGCCGGTTCGGCGATGAGCCGCATATTGCCGATCAGGCGCGTCCTGCCCGACGTCCTGCGCCGGTCAAAAAACGTCCCCCCGGGCGCGCCCCACGCGTCCGCCTTGGCCATGAAATGGCTCTCCCCGAAATAACCGCTGTCGTCGCGATCCGGCTACACCGCACGTCCGAATCGTCAGTAAGGAATCAAAGGTGATTCGCGTTGTCTAGGGGGCGGACGAAAAAAGATTAAAAATCGAATAAAATCGCTGTCTTTCGCGCCGGCCGACGGCATCGGGACCGCCCGCTCAGGCCAGCGTGCGCTCGATGATGTCCTTGAGGTCCGCCGAGAGGTTGCTTGTGGCCGCGATCGTCAACAGGGCCTCGCGGGCCTTGGCCTGCCGTTGTGGCTCCAGCGAGCGCCAGGATCGCAGTGCGGTGGCGAGCCGGGCGGCCATCTGTGGATTGCGTTTTTCCACCTCGAGGATGATCTCAGCCCACAGCCGGTAGCCTTCGCCGTCCGCGCGGTGGAAGCCGGTCTGGTTGGCGCTGGAAAACGTGCCGACAAGCGCGCGCAGGCGGTTCGGATTGGTCATCGAGAACGCCGGATGGCGCATCAGCGCCCGCACGCTCCCGACCGTCTTCGGTCCTGGTACGCCGGCCTGGATCTGGAACCACTTGTCCATGACCAGCGGGTCGGCCGCATAGCGTTTCTCGAATGCGGCCAGCGCTTCGACAGCTTGCGGCGAACCATAGTGCGCATGGGCTAGCACGGTCAGCGCCGCCGCCCGGTCGGTCATGTTGGTGGCGGAATGGAAGTGGCCGAGCGCCAGTTTCGCGCCGCCGTCGAGCAACGATAGGAAATCGAGCAGGACGTTGCGTAGCGCGCGCCGCCCGGCGCTTGCCGCATCCGGGCCGAATGCGCCGTCGTCGTGAAGTTCCTGGTAAAGTCGGGAGAATATCTCCCTGTTTTCCTTGGCGATTGCGGCGGCGATCGCCTTGCGCGCTGTAAAGACCGCATCCGGGTCGATGTTCTTGCCGATCTCGCGGGCGATGTCGGCTTCGCCGGGAAGCGTGAGCGCCAGCGCCCGATAGGCCTCCTCTAGCGACGTATCGCCGGCGATCTTGCCGGCCAGACGGCTCAGCCGTAGCGCGAGGTCGGGCGTCTTGCCGCCAAGCAGCAACCGGTAGGCATTGATCAGCGCGTCGGTCAGAAGCGTATTGAAGGCCTGCCAGCGGGCGTATTTGTCGCTGTCGTGGCTGGCGAGGAAGAACAGGTCGCCGGCGCTTTGCGTTACCGAAAGCGTGACCGGCGCCGAGAAGCCGCGATTGAGCGACAGGGCAGGCCGGGTATCGATGCCTGAGAAGCGCACGCTGTGCTGCCGTTTGCGGATATGGATGACGCCGCCCTCGACGCTCGCGCCCTCGACAGCGGCCGGGACGATGTCCTTGCCGTCCGGGCCGACCAGGCCGAAGGCGAGTGGGATGTGCATCAGCCGCTTGCGGCTTTCGGACGGGGTAGGCGGCACAGATTGCTCGATGTCGATGACGAATTCCCGCGCCGCCGCGTCGTAAGAGGAGGAGACCGCGAGATTGGGCGTTCCGGCCTGATGGTACCACAACGCGAACTGCGACAGGTCACGCCCCGACACGGCCTCGAAGGCCTTGAGGAAATCCTCGATCGTCACGGCCTGACCGTCATGGCGCAGGAAATAAAGGTCCATACCTTGCCGGAACGTCTCGGCGCCCAGGACGGTGCGGATCATGCGCACGACTTCCGAGCCCTTTTCGTAGACGGTCGCCGTGTAGAAATTGTTGATCTCGCGGTAGCGCCTCGGCCTCACCGGATGCGCCAGCGGCCCCTGGTCTTCCGGAAACTGGTGGGCGCGCAGCGTGCGCACCTCGGCGATGCGCTTGACCGCGCGCGAACGCTGGTCGGCGGAGAACTCGTGGTCGCGGAAGACCGTCAGCCCTTCCTTCAGGCAGAGCTGGAACCAGTCGCGGCAAGTGATTCTGTTGCCGGTCCAATTGTGGAAATACTCATGCGCGATGATCGCCTCGATATTGGCGAAGTCGGCGTCGGTCGCGGTCTCGCTGTCGGCCAGGACGTATTTGTCGTTGAAGATGTTGAGGCCCTTGTTCTCCATCGCCCCCATGTTGAAGTCGGAGACGGCGACGATGTTGAACACGTCGAGGTCGTATTCGCAGCCGAACACCTCCTCGTCCCATTTCATCGAGCGCTTGAGCGCGTCCATGGCGTAATGGGCGAGCCCTTCCTTGCCGTGCTCGACATGGATGCCGAGTTCGACCTGTCTGCCGGACATCGTGGTGAAGCTGTCCCGGATGATGCCGAGGTCGCCGGCGACCAGAGCGAACAGATAGGACGGCTTGGGGAAAGGGTCGTGCCACACCGCGTAGTGCCGGCCACCCGGCAGGGCGCCGCTTTCGACCGGATTGCCGTTCGATAACAGCAGCGGCGCTTCACTTTTGTCGGCCTCGATGCGCACCGTGTAGACGGAAAGCACGTCCGGCCGGTCGAGGAAATAGGTGATGCGGCGAAAGCCTTCCGCTTCGCACTGCGTGCAATAGACGCCGTTGGAACGGTAGAGCCCCATCAGCGCCTCGTTTTGCGCCGGCGCCAGGTGTGTCTCGATCTCCAGCGTGAAACGATGGGCCGAGGGCAGGCGGGGGATGGTCAGGCTTTCCTCGGTGGCCACATAATCCCGCGTGGCCAAGGGCCGGCCGTCCATGGCGACGCGGGCAAGCCGCATCGGGCCGTCGCCGGCGAGCACCAGCGGTGCGGAAGGGTCGGTCGCCTCGCGCCGCTCGATGGAAAGCATGGCCACCACGGTCGTCTTTTCCGGCGACAGCTTGAACGTCAGCATCGTTTTGGGGATGAGATAGTCGCTTGGCCGATAGTCTTCGAGCTTAAAGACCTGGCCGATATCCGTGCGCATGGGGTGGCGTTCCCGATCATTTTCCGGCGGCGACAGGCGACCGGCTGGTCCAACAGAGCCGAGGCCAGTGCTCTTTACACGAAACCGCCCCTCGACAAAACTGCCGCGCAACCTATTTGAAAACCTCGTTTCCCCAACACCGCGAGGCCGCCCATGACCATCGTCACGCCGAAGTTCGGGATGGGCGCGTCCGTGCGCCGGGTAGAAGACCAGGCTTTCGTCCACGGGCACGGGCGCTATACCGACGATATCGGGTGCGAAGGCATGCTGCATGGCCATGTCCTGCGTTCACCTGTCGCCAAGGGCGCGTTCAGGATAGGCTCGACCGAGGCGGCGCTTGCAGCGCCGGGCGTCCGCCTGGTTCTGACCGGCGGCGACCTCGACCATCTCCGCCCGCTGAAGAGCGGGGCGATGCCGAGGCAGCCGGACGGCAGCGTTGCGCCGACGCGCGACATCCCGATCCTGTGCCGCGACCGTGTCGCCTATGTCGGCGATGCCGTCGCCTTTATCGTTGCCGACAGCCGGGCCGAGGCGCAGGACGCCGCCGAACTGATCGAACTCGACTACGACACCGAGGAGGCCAGCGCCGCGACAGCGACCGCACTGGACCCCATGACGCCGCTGGTGTGGCCTGAACTCGGCAGCAACCGGGCCTTCAGCCATCACATCGGCGATAAGGCCCGTACCGATGCGGCTTTCGCTCAAGCCGACAAGATCACGCGCATCGAGTTCGCCAACAATCGGTTGGTGGCCAATTACATGGAAACCCGCGCCGCGATCGGCGAGTGGAATGCCGGCGAAGACCGCTTCGTGCTCACCGCCGGTTCGCAGGGCGTGCATTCGATGCAGAAAATCCTGGCCGGCGTCCTGGGCGTCGGCAAGGAGAAGCTGCGCGTGGTCACGCCCGATGTCGGCGGCGGATTTGGCACCAAGGCTTTCGTCTATCGCGAATATGCGCTGGTACTGGAGGCGGCGAGGCGCCTTGGCCGGCCGGTCAAATGGACCGGCGAGCGCACCGAGCATTTCCTCACCGACGCCCATGGCCGCGACAACGCCGTCACCGCCGAAATGGCGATGGACAGGAACGGCCGGTTCCTTGGCCTGAGGGTCGATCTCGCCGCCAATATGGGCGCCTATATTTCGCAGTACGGTCCGATGATCCCGGTGATCGGCGTCACCATGTCGACCGGCGTATACGCCATCGAGGCCATCGACGTGTCCGTGACCGGCGTCTACACCAACACCTGTCCGGTCGATGCCTATCGCGGCGCGGGACGCCCGGAAGCGGCATTGCTGATCGAGAAGCTGGTCGACGCCTGCGCCCACGACATGGGCCTTGCCGTGGACGAGATACGCCGCCGCAATTTCATTCGTCCCGACCAGTTCCCCTATCGCACGCAAACCGGCCGGCTTTACGATACCGGCGAGTTCGAAGGCCACATGGCGCTTGCCATGGAGCGGGCGGACTGGGCCGGGTTCGCCGCGCGCCTGCAACAGTCGCGGGCTGCGGGAAAAATCCGCGGCATCGGCATGGCGACCTATGTCGAGGCCTGCGCCTTCCCCGGCTCCGAGCCGGCCTTCCTGGAGCTCAACGGCGACGGCTCGGTAACGCTCAGGATCGGCACGCAGAGCAACGGGCAGGGCCACGCCACCGCCTATGCCCAGTTCGTTTCGGAAAAGCTCGGTCTCGATCCCGAGCGGGTCCATGTTCGCCAGGGCGACACGGATGAGTTGAAGGCCGGCAGCGGCACCGGCGGCTCACGCTCGATCCCGCTCGGCGGGGTTTCAGCCGCGCGCGCCGGCGACGATCTCGCCGACAAGATCAAGCGCATTGCCGCTGACGAACTGGAAGCCTCCGCCGGCGATATCGAACTGGTCGACGGCTTCGCCCGCATCGTCGGCACCGACCATGCGATCGATTTCGCCGCCGTCGCCAAAGCGGCCAAAAACCCCGATGATATCAAGGGTTTCGGCGAATTTGTGCAGGACGAGTGCACCTATCCCAACGGCACCCATATCTGCGAGGTGGAGATAGACCCAGATACCGGCCTGCTGGAGGTCGTTCGCTACACGGTCGTCGACGATTTCGGCGTTACCGTGAACCCGATGCTGCTGGCCGGGCAGGTGCATGGCGGCGTGGTGCAGGGCATCGGCCAGGCGATGAGCGAGGGGGCGGTCTATGACGGCGACGGGCAGCTTCTGACGGCAAGCTTCATGGATTATGCCGTGCCGCGCGCCGACAACGTGCCGTCCTTCCATTTCGAAACCCGCAACGTGCCCTCGACCACCAATGCTCTCGGAATCAAGGGGGCGGGCGAGGCCGGCACCATCGGTTCGACGCCTGCCGCACTTAATGCCGTGACGGATGCGCTTTTTCGTGGTTATGGGATCAGGCACATCGAAATGCCTGCGACCCCGATGCGCATCTGGGCGGCGATAAGGAACGCGACCGTGAAGTGAAAGAGCAGACTGCCCCCGGTGCGCGGGGCGCGCTTACCGCCATAGCACTCAAGGTCATGTCGGTGACGATCTTCGTCGCCATGTCCTCGCTTATCAAGGCGGCCGGGCCGCTGCCTGCGGGCCAGATCGTCTTTTATCGGTCCTTTTTCGCCATCTTCCCGATCCTGTTCTTCCTCGGCTTCAGGCACGAGTTGCATACGGCGCTGGCCACCAAAAGGCCGTTCGGCCATGTCGCGCGCGGGTTGATCGGCGTCTGCTCCATGGCGTTGACCTTCTTTGCGTTGACGCGCCTGCCGCTGCCGGACGCGATCACGCTGAACTATGCGCAGCCGCTGCTGGTGGTCGTGTTCAGCTCGATCTTCCTGGGCGAGACGGTGCGCCTCTACCGCTGGAGCGCGGTCGTGGTCGGGCTCGTCGGCGTCGTCATCATCTCGTGGCCGGAACTGACGCTGCTGACCTCCGGCTCGGCGCTGGACGACCAGGAGGTGCTGGGCGTGATGGCGGCCTTCGGCGGCGCCGGCTGCTCCGCCATTGCCGCCATCCTGGTGCGCAACCTGGTGCATAGCGAGAGGACGGCGACCATCGTGCTGTGGTTTTCGCTGACGGCCAGCGTGCTTGCGTTGCTTTCCCTGCCGTTCGGCTGGGAAATGCTTTCGGTGACGCAAAGCCTGCTCCTGATCGGGGCGGGCTTCTGCGGCGGCGTCGCGCAGATATTCATGACCTCGGCCTACCGCCACGCGGAAGTATCGACGGTCGCCCCCTTCGAATATACGTCGATGATCCTCGCCATCGTGGTGGGCTATGTGGCGTTCGGCGACGTGCCGACGCTGTACATGCTGGTCGGCGGGTCGATCGTGGTCGGCGCCGGCATCTTCATCATCCTGCGCGAACGCCAACTTGGGCTGGAGCGCGGCAAGGCCCGCAAGGCCGTGCCGTTGCAAGGATGATCCGGGGCCGGGATAGTCAACCGGCGGTCTCGCGCAGCTTCGCCTTCACTTCGAGGAAGTCGCGCCACGCCAGCTTCTTGTGGTTGGGCGTGCGCAGCAGGTAGGCCGGGTGCAGCGTCGGCATGGCGGGGATGACGGCGCCGGAAGCGGTGGCATAGCTTCGCCAATGGCCGCGCAGGCGCAGGATGCCTTCGCTGGTATCGAGCAGCGTTTTGGCCGACGCGCCGCCCAGATGCACCAGCACCGCCGGATTGACCAGCTCGATCTGCCTTTCGATGAAGGGGCGGCAGATTTGGGTTTCGTGCGGCGTCGGGGTGCGGTTGCCCGGCGGCCGCCACGGAATCACGTTGGCGATATAGACGCTGCTGCGGTCGAGCCCGATGGCGGCCAGCATCTTGTCCAGCAACTGGCCCGAGCGCCCGACGAAGGGGCGGCCCTCGATGTCCTCGTCGCGTCCCGGCGCTTCGCCGACCAGCATCAGGCGCGCCTGCGGGTTGCCATCGGAAAAAACCGTGTTCTTGGCCGTGGATTTGAGGTTGCAGCCCTCGAACGAGGCCAGCGCCTCGCGCAACTCGTCCAGATTGGCGGCCCTTGCCGCCAGTTCCCGTGCCAGTTCCGCCTGCGCCTCGTCCGGGACGGCGGCCGGCGTGGCCGCCGCAGGGCGTGACGGTGCCTTCGCCAATTCGCGCTCCGGGCTGCGGTTGGCGGGGTTCCGGCTTGCCTCGTTGTCGGACGAAGGGGCCTGTTGCGCCCGCTCCGGCCTGGCCGTGGCCGCTTGCGCGAAGCGGTCGATCGGCTCCTCGCTCAAGGCCTCGTCGACGCCCGCATCGGCGTAGAAGGACAACAGTTCGCGCAGGCCGGGCCGGTCGGGGGACGGGTTGGAGATCATGGCCGCACCATCGACCGCGCGCCCTTCTTTTGCAAGGTCAGGTCGAGGGAATGCGCGGGTCCTGCACCAGATAGAAGGTCCAGCGCGGGGTGTAATCGGTGATCAGGAAATCGAACGTGCCCGATTCCAGCGGGTCGATCTTGCCGTTCTTGAACAGCAGGCGGTCATACGGCTCGAATTCACGGCTGAATTCGGCAAAATGGCTGGAGAAAATCGTGGTCGGGTTCTCGCTGCGCTGGTCGAAGGAGAGGCCGTCGCCATAGGTGCTCGGCTGGCCGAGGATTTCCTGCAATTCGAACTCGAATTCGACCCAGGCCTGCCCGCTGTTGTTCAGCGCACGGATGCGCAGGTAGAGAATGCCGTTGGCATAGGCGCCGGAAAAATCGAAAGGCCGGATCGGGCGCGTGGTGCGGATGGTGAGCGTCACCGGCGTTGCCGAGTTCAGCTCTTCCTCAATGGTGATCGGGTCGTCCCTGGTGCCGCTGCCCGAGGCGCCGGTGATGTGGAAGCCGCCCAGTTCGTCGGAGAAGGAATAGGCGCCGGCGGGCCATGGCTGCCCTTGCCCGCCGTTCGAAAGGGCCGGTCGGCATGCGCCTGCCAGAAAGAGCAGGCTTGCGCAGCCCGTGATGCCGGCTGTGCCGAAAACGCGCGTCATTGAAAGGCCGGCTGGTCCATGAATGCGCATCGGGCGAGTATGGCGCAAGTGGCCGATCCCGGATAGGTGCGTCCAAAAGACCGCTATGCGGAGCCGGCGCCTTGTTGGAAATGGCGGATTGTCACGCCTGCGCCGGTTTCGCGTCGCGCCTTGATGCGCTATGGAGCGCGTGAGCCAGCAAAATTACCGGAGCGGCGGAGCCAGCGGGAGGGATCATGAGCGACGAGATTGAACGCGAGAGCATGGAATTCGATGTGGTCATCGTCGGCGCCGGGCCGGCGGGCCTTTCGGCCGCGATCCGCCTCAAGCAGGTGAATCCCGACCTGTCCGTGGTCGTGCTGGAAAAGGGCGGCGAGGTCGGCGCGCATATCCTTTCCGGCGCTGTCGTCGACCCGATCGGCATCGACCGACTGTTGCCGGGCTGGCGCGAGGACGGCGACCATCCGTTCAAGACGCCGGTCACCGCCGACCATTTCCTGGTGCTGGGGCCGGCCGGCTCGGTGAAGCTGCCGAATTTCATGATGCCGCCGCTGATGAACAACCACGGCAACTACATCGTTTCGCTGGGCAACGTCTCGCGCTGGCTGGCCACCAAGGCCGAGGCACTCGGCGTCGAAATCTATCCGGGCTTCGCGGCGACCAGCCTGACCTATGACGACAAGGGCGCGGTGACGGGCGTCATCACCGGCGACATGGGCGTCGAGCGGGACGGGACGCATGGACCGAACTACGCGCCGGGTATGGCGCTGATGGGCAAATACGTCCTGATCGGCGAAGGCGCGCGCGGCTCGCTCGCCAAGCAACTCATCGCCAAATACAACCTTTCGGAAGGCCGCGAGCCTGGAAAATTCGGCATCGGCCTCAAGGAATTGTGGCAGGTCAAGCCGGAGAACCACAAGCCGGGGCTGGTGCAGCATTCGTTCGGCTGGCCGCTCGACATGAAGACCGGCGGCGGCTCCTTCCTCTATCATCTCGAAGACAACATGGTGGCGGTCGGCTTCGTCGTCCACCTCAACTACAAGAACCCGTATCTGTCGCCGTTCGAGGAGTTCCAGCGCTTCAAGACCCACCCGGCGATCCGCGGCACCTTCGAAGGCGCCAAGCGCATCGGCTACGGCGCGCGCGCTATCACCGAAGGCGGTTGGCAGTCGGTGCCGAAGCTTTCCTTCCCCGGCGGCGCGCTGATGGGCTGCTCGGCCGGCCTCGTCAACGTGCCGCGCATCAAGGGCTCGCACAACGCGGTGCTGTCGGGCATGCTGGCGGCCGAGCATGTCGCGGAAGCAATCGCCGCCGGCCGCGCCAATGACGAACTCGCCTCCTATGAGGTGGCGTGGCGCGACACCGCCATCGGCAAGGACCTGAAGAAGGTGCGCAACGTCAAGCCGCTGTGGTCGCGTTTCGGCACCATCGCCGGCGTCGCCGTGGGTGGGCTCGACATGTGGCTGAACACGCTGTTCGGCGTCTCGCCCTTCGGCACGCTGAAGCATGGCAAGACCGACGCCGCCTCGCTGGAGCCGGCCTCCAAGCACAGGAAGATCGCCTATCCGAAGCCGGACGGCGTGCTGACCTTCGACCGGCTGTCCTCGGTGTTCCTGTCCAACACCAATCACGAGGAAAACGAGCCCGTTCACCTGCTCGTTGGCGACATGGACTTGCAGAAGCGCTCCGAGCACGACGTCTTTGCCGGGCCATCGACGCGCTACTGCCCGGCCGGCGTCTACGAATGGGTGGATGCCGACGGCAACGCCGCCGCCGACCCGTCGGCCAAGGACGTGCGCTTCGTCATCAACGCGCAGAACTGCGTCCACTGCAAGACCTGCGACATCAAGGATCCGAACCAGAACATCACCTGGGTGCCGCCGCAGGGTGGCGAGGGGCCTGTCTACCAGAATATGTGATCGTCAGCGGGTTGCGTTGATGGCCAGTTCGGGACCGGTCGAGGCGAGGGCGGTAGCGCCTTCACCCTCGGACGGACCGGGCTGCGGGCGCAGCGAAAACTGCACCATCACCGGCAGGTGATCCGAGCCGACGGGCTCCAGCCGCGCCGCCGAATGGATCAGCACCGCTCCCTTGCTGAAGACCTGGTCGATAGGCAGGCCGGTAAAGCGTAGCAGTTCCGGCAGCTTGATATATTGCCAGGTGGGGCCGACCGAGGGCAGCGGCATGAGGCCGCCGGCACTGGCCAGTTGTCTCACCGTCGCGCTCCATGGCACTGCGTTGCAGTCGCCGGCCACCACGGCCGTCGAGCCGAGCGTGGAAAGCGGTATCGCCATCTTGCTCATCTGGCCGCCTCGCGCGAACGGCCATGGCCAGCCGAGATGAAGGGCGGCGACGTCCACCGGCGTGCCGCCGAAATCGACGCTGGCGACCGCCAGTGTGCCGCCGGTATAGCAAACCGGTTCGCTGTCGGCCGCGAACGGCCGGCGCGACAGGATGGCGACGCCCGATGAACCGTGCGGGGAAGAGCAGACGATCCTGTGCGGATAGGCGTTCGCAAGGAGGTCGAGCTTGTCCTTCCACATCGGCGAGACCTCCTCGAGCGTCACCACGTCCGGCTGGGCACGACCGATCAGCGACAGCACCTTTTCCGGCGCCGGGTTGTCGAAGCGAAGGTTCAGTTGCAGCAGACGGTAGACGGCGTGGTCGCCCTCATCAGCGACGAAGCCGGCCTGGACCGGCGACAGGCCGGGTATCCGCAGTGCGGCGTAGGTGGTGGAGAGCGCCGCGACCGAGAAAACAAGAGCCGCTACCGCTTCGAGGCGCAGTGGCGTGAACAGGAGCGGCAGCGCCACCAGCGCAAGCAGCACGGCGAGATGGAGCCGCAATTGCGCGAACGCGTCGAGTGCCGGATGGAAATCGCCGAAGAATCCAAGTGCCAACGCCAGCGAGACGGCCATGATCGCAAGCAGGATCGGCCACTGATAACGGGCGGGGATGCGGTGCGTCGGCAATTGCTGTATTCCCACCGTTGATGATCGAGCCTCTGATGCATATCTTTCGCGCGAAATTGCGGCGGCCATGCGAGGAAACCGGATGAATTGCAGGAGAGGGTGGGGGCTGCTTCTGGCCGTCGCGGTTGCCGCTTGCGTGACAGCGCAGGCCCGTGCCGATGGGCAGGTTATCGAGCGGATCGAGCCCTATGCGATTTCGGGCACCTCCGGGCCTGAACTCTATGCCTCGATCGGCGAGCGCGGGCCGCTCGTCGGCGAGGGCGTGCGCACCATCGCCCACACGAATTTCAAGCTCGCCTGGACGCGAGACTACCAGCGGCGCGGCAACGCCTGCACGCTGGCCTCGGCGCGCCCGAAGCTGACCATCACCTATACGCTGCCGAAACCCTCCGCCAGGCTGCCGCCGGTCGTCCAGAAGCGCTGGGACATCTTCATCGACGGCATTCGGCGCCACGAGAAGGTGCACGGCGAGGACATCAAGATGATGGTGAAGCGCATCGAGGCCACGACCATCGGCTTTACCGTCGACGACGATCCGAAATGCACGAAAATCCGGGAGGCGATCAAGGAGCCGCTGTCGCAGGCTTCGCTTGCCCAGCGCCGGCAAAGCCGCGAGTTCGACCGTGTCGAAATGGGCGAAGGCGGCCCCATCCGCCGCCTCATCCTCGGCCTGCTCGACGGGGAGTAGGCAGGGTTACTGGAACGCGGTCTCCGAAAAGCTACGCAGTTTGCGGGAATGCAGGCGTTCCATCGGCATTTCGGACAGCTTTTCCATTGCCCTGATGCCGATGGTGAGGTGCTGCGCCACCTGCCGCTTGTAGAATTCCGTCGCCATGCCCGGCAGTTTCAGTTCGCCGTGCAGAGGCTTGTCTGAGACGCACAGCAGCGTGCCGTAGGGCACGCGGAAGCGGAAGCCATTGGCCGCGATCGTCGCCGATTCCATGTCGAGCGCGATCGCCCGCGACTGCGACAGCCGCTGCACCGGCCCGCGCTGGTCGCGCAGTTCCCAGTTGCGGTTGTCGATGGTGGCGACGGTGCCGGTGCGCATGATGCGCTTCAGGTCGTAGCCGGAAAGCCCGGTGATTTCGGCGACCGCTTCCTGGAGCGCCACCTGGATTTCGGCCAGCGCCGGGATCGGCACCCACACCGGCAGGTCGTCGTCGAGCACGTGGTCCTCGCGCACATAGGCGTGCGCCAGCACGTAGTCGCCCAGCGCCTGCGTGTTGCGCAAGCCCGCGCAATGGCCGAGCATCACCCAGGCATGCGGCCGCAGCACCGCGATATGGTCGGTTATCGTCTTGGCGTTGGAAGGACCGACGCCGATATTGACCATGGTGATGCCGCCATGGTCCGGTTTCTTCAGGTGATAGGCGGGCATTTGCGGCATGCGCACGCCGTTGCTTGCTTCCGCCGGCTTTTCCCCCGCCAGTGTCACGATGTTGCCGGGCTCGACGAACTCGCTGTATCCGCCGCCGCCACTGGCCATCAGGTCGCGGGCGCGCTCGGCGAACTCGTCGATATAGACCTGGTAGTTGGTGAACAGCACGAAGTTCTGGAAGTGCTGCGGGCTGGTCGCGGTGTAGTGGGTGAGCCGGTGCAGCGAATAATCGACGCGCTGGGCGGTGAACGGCGCCAGCGGCCGCGCCTCCCCGAGCGCCACCTCGAAGGTGCCGTTGGCGATCTGGTCGTCGGTGCCGTCGAGGTCGGGAACGTCGAACAGGTCGCGGATCGGCCGCTTGATGCGCTCGGCCGCCGAACTGTCGACATGGGTGCCTTCCAGGAAAGCGAAATGCAGCGGGATCGGCGTGGCGGACTGCGAGACCGTGACCGGGACGCCATGGTTGCGCATGATCAGCCGAAGCTGCTCGGTCAGGTAGGCTTCGAACAGGTCGGGCCGGGTGACGGTGGTGGAAAAGGTGCCGGGGTTCGGCATGTGGCCATAGGCTTGCCGCGAATCCACTTGGCCGAACGAGGTGGTGGTGACGCGGACCTGCGGATAGAAGGCGCGGTAACGCTTGCTGTTGTCGCCCCCGGCGGCGAGCGCGGCAAAGGAGTCGCGCAGGAAGCGGGTGTTGCGCTCGTAGAGCTTCTCCAGCGCCGCCACAGCCTCGCCCGCATCGCTGAAGCTTTGCGGGGCGTAGGGCTCAGGCATCGCGACCTGGTCGACCGCCGGCGGGTAGATTCGATTTTCCATGCCCCATTATAGGGGTTTGTACGGCGGTGGGGAGGGGGATGCCGCCGGCGCGAACCGCGTTATTTTTCAGTCGCGCTGCAGGCTGACCAGGAGCACGAAACCGGCGCCGCTGCCCTTGCGCAGGGCTGGTGCCTCGATCGTCGAGCCGTTATCGGCGCGCATCATCGGCACCGCCAGCACCGGTGCGGCAAGCGCCAGCAGGATCAGCGAGGCGCGCGGGACCAGGCGGAGGAATTTGGCGATGGCGGCGGTGGAGATCATGGCGGTGCGTCGCTTGTGAAAGGGTTTCACTGGCCGGAACGGGGCTGGCAATGCAGCGTGCGGCAAAGGACGTGGCCCGTTTCGTCCCAGGCGCGAGGCTGGCGGCTGGCCTCTGCGACCAGGATGGCGAAGCCCATGCCGAACAGGGTCATCAGCAGGCAGACGATGGTGAAGCGGCGAGCAAGCATTGGCGGTGTCCCCTTGTGTGCTTGCAGATTGCGCCAACCCCGCTGAACCGGCTCTGATACCGGCGTTCATCTGCGGTTCAAATTTATTGACGCTGTATTACCGAGGCCGCTTCTTGTGTTCGCGGGTCGCGGGCTTATCTGGAAAGCGAGGATTGATTGGAGAAAACGGCATGCCGCAGCAGACCAACCCCGTCGCACTCTACTATTGGCCGACGCCGAACGGTCACAAGATTTCGATCATGCTGGAGGAATTGCGCGTTCCCTACAGCGTCAAATACGTCGATATCGGCAAGGGCGAGCAGTTCGAGCCGTCTTTCCTGAAGATTTCACCGAATAACCGCATGCCCGCCATCATCGACCCGGAAGGGCCGGGCGGAAAGCCGATCTCGGTGTTCGAATCCGGCGCCATTCTCCAGTATCTCGGCCGCAAGTTCGGTCGCTTCTACCCGGCCGACGAGCGCCAGCGCACCGAAATCGACCAATGGCTGTTCTGGCAGATGGGCGGCCTTGGCCCGATGGCCGGGCAGGCGCATCATTTCCGGCAGTACGCGCCGGAGAAGGTGCCTTATGCGATCGATCGCTATACCAAGGAGGTCAACCGGCTTTACGGCGTTCTCAACAAGCGGCTGGCGGATCGCGAGTATCTGGCCGGCGACTACTCGATCGCCGACATCGCATCGTTCCCCTGGACCCGCTCCTACGAGAAACAGGGGCAGGACCTGAACGATTTTCCGAACATGAAGCGGTGGTTCGAAGCCATTGCCGCCCGTCCCGCCGTCCAGCGCGGCCTCGAGGTCGGCAAGGAGCGCCGCAGCAACCTTGCCGACGACAAGGAAGCGCAGAAGGTCCTGTTCGGGCAGACGGCGCGGTAATCGGGGGCGGCTTCCGTCCCCTCAGCCCCGTCACATCTTTGTCCAGGTCTGGCTGTTGCACAAAACGGCGAGCACGCAACCCGACAGGGTGAGCGTGCCGCCCGCAAGCTTTGCCTTGCCGGAATAGGTCTTGCCGTTCGATGGCCGGGTGATCGTGCCGGTGTAGGTGCTGTCGCCGCTTGCCTTGACCGAGCCGATGGTCTTGCCGGCATATTCGCCGCTCGTCAGCTTGATGCAGAACGAGCCGCCACAGGCGCTGATCACCGCGTTGCTGCCGTGCTGCGTCTTCCAGTTGCCTTCGATGGGATCGGCGCAGGCGGCACCCGCCGCGATCAGGAGGGCCACGCTGGTCACGCCTAGCCTGGTGAACATCGGATTTCCTCCCCTTTGGCCGAAGCCGATGCGCGATCTCCCCTTCGCGCAAGCGCAGGCTAGTCGAGTTTCAGGGGAAACGAAAGCGTCGACGCGGCTGCTGCTCTCATGCCTTTGCTCGGGCGTCGAGACGGCTTTTGGTGCCGGGCCTCAACGTATTTCCATTTTGCCGATGGTTTGCGTGGTTAGCGAAGTCTTGATTCCGGTCGATCGGATTTTCGTCGGATTTTAGCTGAATCCGCGCAATTGCAGTGGTTTCTATCCTTAACGAATTTTGACGTTTACCTCTTGTTTTAGCTTTGTTTTCTCCAAATTAAGCAAGCCATTTAACGACGGATTCAAGCCTCGGGCGCATCCTCGACCCATCAAAAGAGCGGCCCCCGGCGGGGCAAAAAAATGGCTCTCGGGATCAGGACAGGGGTTGAAGATGGCACGTTTTGAAATGCTTGAATCGGGCTTCGGCACCATGGGGGCGACCGCCCAGGCTGACGTCCTTCTGGAACTGGGCATGATGTATGCGACCGGCCGCGATTGCGACGCCGATGTCGTCGCCGCCCACAAATGGTTCAATATCGCGGCCATCAAGGGCTCGGGCCGCGCCGCCGAACTGCGCTCGGAACTGTCGGCCACCATGTCGAAGGCCGATATCGCCAGGGCGCTGCGCGAAGCCCGCGAATGGATGACGATGCACTGATCTGACACGGATGACCAACGGGATGAGACGTTGAGTGATCCGGCGCAAAGAGCGCGTCGAATGTAAATTAGGGAATGCGGCACCGGGCAGGCAAGCCGCACGAAAAGACAGGGGTGGCCAGGCTTCGTGGCGCGAGGGCGCCGGAAGACACGCAACGGGCAAGCCGCGACCGGCCATCATAAGGCCGGCGCGGCTTTCGCTTTTCTAGCCTTGCCCGCCGTGCCGATCGCCCGGGTTTTGGCAGGCACTGGACAGACCTTCCGAAGAGTGGAAATGTCGCCGCCTTGGGAGTGAGGCGCTGCCAGGTGGCCGCGCATTTCGGGAGGGTAGAATGAACAAAACAAAGCTTTTCGGTGCGGCCCTGTTCGGGTTGGCGATGGGGCCCACGGCCGCTCACGCCGATGACATCAACATTGCCGTCGCAGGACCGATGACCGGCCAACTGGCGACGATCGGCGACCAGTTCAAGCAAGGCGCGCAGGCCGCCGCCGACGCCATCAACGCTGCCGGCGGCGTCGACGGCAAGCAGATCAAGCTGACGCTGGAAGACGATCAGTGCGACCCCAAGCAGGCGGTGTCCATCGCCAACCGCATCGTTGCCAACGGCATCAGGTTCATTGACGGCCATGCCTGTTCCGGCTCCAGCATCCCGGCTTCCGCCGTCTACGCCGAGGCCGGCGCGATGATGATGAGCCCGGCTTCGTCCAACCCGGTCATGACCGATGACGCGGCTGCCAAGGGCTGGAACACCATCATGCGCCTCTACACGCGCGACGACGCGCAGGGCGCCTTCATCGGCCCGTGGATCGCCAGGAAATATGCCGGCAAGAACCTTGTCATCCTGCATGACAAGAGCGCCTACGGCCAGGGCATTGCCGATGCCGTCAGGGCCACCGCCGGCGAAAACGGACTGAAGGAAATCCTCTACGAAGGCATCAATGCCGGCGAGAAGGACTATTCCGCGCTGGTGACCAAGTTGAAGGAACTGAAGGCAGACGTGGTCTATTTCGGCGGCTACCATCCGGAGGCGGGCCTCATCATGCGCCAGGCCGGCGAGCAGAACTTCAAGTTCCAGCTCATCATGCCGGATTCCATCGCCTCGCCTGAGTTCTGGCAGGTTGCCGGCCCGGCGGGCGAGGGCACTATGTTCGTGTTCCCGTCCGACCCGCAGTCGAAGCCCGAAGCCAAGGAAGCCATCGACAAGATCAAGGCCGGTGGCTTCGTACCGGAGGGTTTCACGCTGTTCTCCTACGCGGTGATCCAGGCCTTCGCGCAGGGTATCGAGCGTGCCGGCAGCGACGATCCGGCCAAGGTCGCCGAGGCGCTGAAGAACGGCGAACCGGTCCAGACCGTGGTCGGGCCTGTCACCTTCGACAAGAAGGGCGACATGACCAACGCCAGCTACGACATCAACCAGTGGCACGACGGCAAATACGCACCGATCGCGCAGGACTGACGCTTGGTTGCGGAAACGGGGGAATGGCCGGGCTCGCTCCCGGCCATTTTCGTTTCTGGCGGCACGACCTGACGCCGAACCTTGATCCGCCGCAAAGAATTCCCCGGCCGCTCGGCTAAATCTCTCGGAAAGGAAGGAGATTTAGCCATGCTGACCGAAACCTCCCGCAACCGGATCATTCTCGCCATCGCGCTGCTCGCCCTTGTCGGCTGCGTGATTGCCAGCGTTACCCTTGGAACCAGCCCGTTTCAGATCGTCATGATCGGGATATTGGCCGCTTCTGCCGCGATCCTGGCGACGATGTTCGCCGTGGTCGTGAACTGACCATAGGAGCGGGCATGTACGACCATATCCTCATCCCGACCGATGGTTCCGTGGTGGCCCAACTTGGCGTCCGGCACGGCCTGGCGCTGGCCAGGAAGCACGGCAGTAAGGCAACCGTGGTGACGGTGACCGAGCCGCTCGGCGGGCAGTTCGCCTTCGCTTCCGACCTGTGGGCACCGAGCGAAAGCGAAATTGCCGCCTATGACGAGGCCCAGCGCCAAGTCGCCGGACGCATCCTCGGCGTGGTCAGGCAGGAGGCCGACGAAATGGGGGTTGCGGTCGAGACGATCCATATCCCATGGCGGCTGGCGGCGAGGGCGCTGGTGGAACTCGCCGACGAGAAGGAATGCAGCCTGATCGTCATGGCCTCGCACGGCCGCACCGGCCTCGACCGCGTCATGTTGGGAAGCCAGACGGCGGAAGTTCTCGCGACGGCAAACGTGCCCGTGCTGGTCGCGCGCTAAATCTCCGCCTGGTTCTCCTCGGCGAAGCGCACCAGCACGACGCCGTCGTTCACCTGCGCGCCTTCCGCCGCGATCTCGGCGATGACGCCGTCATGGGGGGCGGCGATGGTGTGTTCCATTTTCATCGCCTCCAGGATGAGCAGCGGCTGGCCTTTGGCGACGGTCTCGCCCTTGGTGACACGCACCAGTTTGACCAGCCCCGGCATCGGCGCGCGCAGGCTGCCAACCCCCGCCGCCCCACCATCGGCCTGCTCCAGCGGATCGGGTACGGCGAAAGTGTATCCTACCGCCCCGTCGAATACGGTGACGTGGCCGGGCCAGCGGGCGAGACGGGACGATGGCTTGTCGCCACCTTTGTGCGCAGGGGGAAATGCCACGCTCCACCGTTCACTCTCTATGCCCACCGTCGCCGCGATCCTTTCCTCGCCGAGCCGCAACTCCACCCGCTTCGGCAACGCGTGGAAATGCGCATAGCCGGCAAGGCCAGACCACGGATCGTCCGTAACCGGCCGCTCGTCGATGCCTGCTGCGGCAAGGGCGGCCGCCGCGACAATGCCGGGAGCTGGAGCCGGCGGGGCAGCGGTCAAGGTGTCCTGGTGCCGGGCGATCAGGCCGGTATCGACATCGCCGGAAGAGAAATCCGGGTCGGCCGCGAGAGCTGCCAGGAAGGCGACATTGACGGTCGCGCCGGCGATCTCGGTGTGCGCCAGCGCCTCGCGCAGCGCGCCGAGCGCCGCCGGCCTGTCCGCTCCGTGCACGACCAGCTTGGCGATCATCGGGTCGTAGTACGGCGAAATGGCATCGCCGGCGCGCACACCGGTCTCGATGCGCATTTCGGTGCCGGCCGGTGCCGCTTCGGGGAATTTCAGGTGATGCAGCGTTCCCGTGGCCGGCAGGAACCCCTTGGCGGCGTCCTCGGCATAAAGCCGGGCTTCGAAAGCATGGCCGTCGAGCCGGATGTCGTCCTGCGTTTTGGGCAGCCGCTCGCCGGCCGCCACCCGCAACTGCCACTCCACCATGTCCAGCCCCGTCACCATTTCGGTTACCGGATGCTCGACCTGGAGCCGCGTGTTCATTTCCATGAACCAGAAGCGGTCGGGCCGCAGCCCCTGCGAGGTGTCGACGATGAACTCGATCGTCCCGGCCCCTGAATAGGCGATGGCCTTGGCCGCCGTCACCGCGGCCTCGGTCATGGCCGCGCGCATCTCCTCGGTCATGCCCGGAGCGGGGGCTTCCTCGATCACCTTCTGGTGGCGGCGCTGCGCCGAGCAGTCGCGCTCGTAAAGGTGGACCGCATTGCCGAAATTGTCGCCGAACACCTGGCATTCGATGTGACGCGGCTTCTCGATGTATTTTTCCACCAGCACGCGGTCGTCGCCGAAGGCGGCCTTGGCCTCGCGCCGTGCGCCCGACAGCGCCTCGGCGAAATCGTCAGGATTGTCGACGCGCCGCATTCCCTTGCCGCCGCCGCCGGCGCGCGCCTTGATCAGCACCGGGTAGCCGATCTCGCGCGCCTTGGAGGCGAGCACCACGATTTCCTGCGCTTCGCCGTGATAACCCGGCACCACCGGCACGCCGGCCTGCTCCATCAGCCGCTTGGCGGCGTCCTTCAGCCCCATGGCGCGGATCGAGGCGGCGGAGGGGCCGATGAAGGTCAGGCCTGCCGCCACGACCTTGTCGACGAAATCCGGGTTTTCGGACAAAAAGCCGTAGCCGGGGTGGATCGCTTCGGCCCCGCGCATGCGCGCCGCCTCGATGATTTTCTCTGCCACCAGATAGCTTTCACCGACCGGGGCAGGGCCGATACGCACGGCCTCGTCGGCCATTTCCACGTGCAGAGCGCGGGCGTCCGCATCGGAGTAGACCGCCACTGTCGCGATCCCCATGCGGCGGGCGGTGCGGATGATGCGGCAGGCGATTTCGCCGCGATTGGCGATCAGGATTTTCTGGAACATGACTGCCGCCTCACATCCTGAACAGGCCGAACTTGGTGTCGGGAATCTGCGCGTTGAGCGCGGCCGACAGGGAAAGCGCCAGCACCTCGCGCGATCTGGCCGGGTCGATGATGCCGTCGTCCCACAGCCGTGCCGAGGAATAGAGCGGGTGGCCCTCATGCTCGTATTTCATCAGGATCGGCTTCCTGAATTTCGCCTCGTCCTCGGCGCTCCAGCTTTCGCCCTTGCGCTCGATCCCCTCGCGCTTGACCATGGCGAGCACGGTCGCCGCCTGTTCGCCGCCCATCACCGAAATGCGCGCATTCGGCCACATCCACAGAAAACGGGGCGAGAAGGCCCGCCCGCACATGCCGTAATTGCCGGCGCCGAACGAGCCGCCGATGATCATCGTCACCTTCGGCACCTGTGCCGTCGATACAGCAGTCACCAGTTTCGCGCCGTCCTTGGCGATGCCGCCGGCCTCGTATTTCGCGCCGACCATGAAGCCGGTGATGTTTTGCAGGAACACCAGCGGGATCTTGCGCTGGCAGCATAGTTCGATGAAATGCGCGCCCTTCAGCGCGCTTTCGGAGAACAGCACGCCGTTGTTGGCGATGACGCCGACCGGCATGCCGTAGAGATGCGCGAAGCCGGTCACCAGCGTGGTGCCGTAATTGGCCTTGAACTCGTCCAGTTGCGAGCCGTCGACGATGCGCGCGATCACCTCGCGCACGTCATAGGGCTGGCGCGTGTCGGCCGGAACGATGCCGTAGATCTCATCCGCTGCGTGAAGCGGTTGAATCGGCTTCTGTAGCGTCAGGCTTACGGCCTTGTTGCGATTCAGGTTTCTGACAATGCGGCGCACGATGGCGAGCGCATGGCCGTCGCTTTCGGCCAGATGGTCGGCGACGCCGGAAAGGCGGGTGTGCAGGTCGGCGCCGCCCAGGTCCTCGGCGCTCACCTCCTCGCCGGTCGCCGCCTTCACCAGCGGCGGGCCGCCGAGGAAGATGGTGGCCTGGCCGCGCACCATGATCGATTCGTCGGCCATTGCCGGCACATAGGCGCCGCCGGCCGTGCACGACCCCATGACGCAGGCGATCTGCGGAATGCCGGCCGCCGACATCGTCGCCTGGTTGAAGAAGATGCGGCCGAAATGCTCCCGGTCGGGGAAAACCTCGTCCTGGTTGGGCAGGTTGGCCCCGCCGGAATCGACCAGATAGATGCAGGGCAGGTTGTTTTGCAGCGCAATCTCCTGCGCGCGCAGGTGCTTCTTCACCGTTATCGGGTAATAGGTGCCGCCCTTTACGGTGGCGTCGTTGACCACCACCATGACCTCGGTGCCCTCGACGCGGCCGATGCCACAGATCATGCCGGCCGACGAAATATCGCCGCCATACATGTTCCAAGCGGCGAACTGGCCGATTTCGAGAAACGGCGAACCGGTGTCGAGAAGCTGCGCCAGCCGCTCGCGCGGCAACAGCTTGCCGCGGCCGACATGCCGGGCGCGCGACTCTTCCGAGCCGCCAAGCGCAACGGCCGCCGCCTTCCCGGCAATATCGGCCACAAGCTCGCGCATGTGCTCGACATTGGCGCGGAAGGTTTCGGAGGAGGGTGAGATTTGCGACTGGATGACGGGCATCAGGCGTCCTCCGCCATGATCTCGCGGCCGATCAGCCAGCGGCGGATTTCCGAGGTGCCGGCGCCGATCTCGTAGAGCTTAGCGTCGCGCAGCAGGCGGCCGGTCGGATAGTCGTTGATGTAGCCGTTGCCGCCCAGCAGTTGGATGGCGTCGAGCGCCATCTGCGTGGCGCGCTCGGCGGCGAACAGGATGCAGCCGGCGGCGTCCTTGCGCGTCGTCTCGCCCCGGTCGCAGGCGGAGGCGACGGCGTAGACATAGGCCCTGCTGGCACTGAGCGTCGTGTACATGTCTGCCAGCTTGCCCTGCACGAGCTGGAAATCGCCGATCGCCTGGCCGAACTGGCGCCTTGTGCGCACATAGGGTGCGGCGACGTCGAGGCAGGCGGCCATGATGCCCAGCGGCCCGCCCGACAACACCGTGCGCTCATAGTCGAGGCCTGACATCAGTACCTCGACGCCGCGATTTTCCTGCCCCAGCACGTTCTCGAACGGCACCTCGACCTCGTCGAACACCAGTTCGCCGGTGTCGGAACCGCGCATGCCGAGCTTGTCCAGCTTCTGCGCTACCGAAAACCCCTTCATACCGCGCTCGATGATGAAGGCGGTGATGCCGCGCGAGCCCATGGTGGGGTCGGTCTTGGCATAGACCACCAGCGTTTCGGCGGCCGGCCCGTTGGTGATCCACATCTTGGTGCCGGAAAGCACGTAGCGGTCGTTCTTCTTGTCGGCGCGAAGCCGCATCGACACCACGTCCGAGCCGGAACCTGGCTCCGACATGGCCAGCGAGCCTACATGCGCGCCCGAGCACAGGGCCGGCAGGTATTTCCGCTTCTGCTGGGGCGTTGCCCAGCGGTTGATCTGGTTGACGCACAAGTTGGAATGCGCGCCGTAGGAGAGGCCGACCGAGGCGGAAGCGCGCGAGATTTCCTCCATCGCCACCACATGGGCTAGGTAGCCCATGCCGGAGCCGCCGAAATCCGGATTGGCGGTGATGCCGAGCAGGCCAAGCTCTCCCAACTCGGCCCACAGATGCGCCGGAAATACATTGGAACGATCGATGTCGGCGGCGATCGGGGCGATCTTCTCCTGCGCGAAGCGGCGAACCATGTCGCGCAAGGCTTCGATGTCGTCGTCATGCCCGAAGTTCAGCGCGTGCGTGTACATGCCGATCCTCCCTCCCTCATTGTTGCACCCACCAGGCGCATTGTCATCGAAAGATAGTTTTGCGTCACTTCCGCCGCCGAAAGGCGTTCGCCGGGGCGAAACCAGACGATCACTCCGGTCAGCATCTGGATCAGCGCCATGGCGGTCAGCCCGGCCTCGTCGACCGCGAAGGCGCCGCTTTCCGCGCCCTCGCGCAGGATCGCCCGCAGTTCCTTCTCGTAGGCGGTACGCAGCCGCAGGATCACGGTCAGCCGCTCGGGCGAGAGGCTGCGCAGTTCCATGTTCGACACATGCGTCGAATGCCGCCGCGCGATATGGAAGGCGATGTGGTTTTCCACAAAAGCGGCCAGTCGGGCCGCCGGATCATCGGTTGCGGGGCGCTGTGCTTCCCATGCCGTGGCCAGCGCTTCCATGTGTTCGCGCATGAGCGTGAACAGAAGCTCTTCCTTGGTCGGGAAATAGCGGTAGAGCGCCGCCGCCTGCACCCCGACCTCGTCGGCCAGCCGGCGCATCGACATGGCCTCGTAGCCGTGGCGCGCCATCAGGCTCGCCGCTGCCTTGCGGATGGCGATCTGCGTTTTTTCTCCGTCGGACCCGATCGTGCGTGCCATCGGATATTAATAAAACGAATGTTCAATTAATTCAAGCGGCGACGATGCGTCAAGGCCGCTGCCGGCGGCGGATTTGACCATGTGGACAAAATCGAAGGGCGGTTCCATAGTTTGCGCGCGGCAATTAAAACAAGGCAGAGCGGCGGTCGCGCCGTCTCAACCGAAGGGGTCTTCCGAATGAAGAATGGGAACAGGAATTTGCTGGGCGATTTCTCCCGGCGCGAGGTGCTGGGCTTGGGCGCCCTTGGGCTTGCGGCCACGCTCCTGCCGCGCGGCGCGTTTGCGCAGGATAAGAAGGTCAGGGTCGCGGCGATCTTCGCCACGCCGATCGAGGAGCCGTGGGACAACCAGGTCCATGTCGCCTTGCAGAAGGCGGAGAAGGAACTCGGTATCGAATATAAGTGGTCGGAAAAGGTGCAGACGGCGGATTTCGGCCGCGTGATGCGCGAATATGCGCAGGGCGGCTACGATCTGGTGATGGGCGACGCCTTCGCCGCCGAGCGCGAATCGCGCCGCACCGCCAAGCAGTTCCCGAAAACGGCCTTCCTGTTCGGTTCCGGCGCTGGCCCGGCCGATCCCAATTTCGGCGTCTTCGACAACTGGATTCACGAGCCGGCCTATCTGTCGGGCCTGATTGCCGGAAAGATGTCGAAGTCCGGCACTGTCGGCGCGGTCGCCGCCATGGGCATTCCCGAGGTTAACCGGCTGGTCAACGCCTTCTTCGCCGGCGCGCGCGAGGTCAACCCCGACATCAAGCGCAAGGTGTCCTTCATCGGCTCGTTCTTCGACCCGCCCAAGGCCAAGGAAGCGGCCATCGCGCAGATCGACGCCGGCGTCGATGTCATTTACGCCGAGCGCTTCGGTGTCATCGAGGCGGCGGCGGAAAAGAAGATTCTGGCCATTTCCAACATGTCCGACCAGTCCAGCCTGGCACCGGACACGGTCATCACCGGCCCGGTCTGGGATATGTACCCGACGGTCGAGCAGGCGGTGAAACTGGTCAAGGCCGGCGTATTCACCGCGCAGGACTACGGCGATTTCTCGCGCATGGCCAAGGGTGGCTCTCATCTGGCGCCTTACCACGCCTTCGAGGACAAGCTGCCCGCCGACGTCAAGGAACTGGTCGCGAAGAAGACGGACGAGATCATGGAAGGCAACTTCCGTGTCGATGTCGACGAAAACACGCCGACTTCGGACTGATCTCCGAGGTTTCCCCCTCTGGCCGGACGGCCAGAGGGGGCGAACGCTGGGACCCATCGGAGAGGCGTGTTTGACCGCGGTCGTGGAAGCCAAATCCCCCATCCCCCTCATCGAAATGCGCGGCATTTCCAAGACGTTCGGCACCGTGCGTGCCAACGAGGCCGTGGATTTGCAGGTGATGCCCGGCGAAATCCTCGGGCTGCTCGGTGAAAACGGCGCAGGCAAGACGACGCTGATGAACATCCTGTTCGGCGCCTATGCGCCGGACGCCGGCGAAATCCTCGTCGGCGGCAGGCCCGCCGCCATCCGCGACTCCGCCGACGCGCTCGCGGCCGGCATCGGCATGGTGCACCAGCATTTCCATCTCGCGCCACGTCTGTCGGTACTGGAAAACCTCCTGATCGGCATTCCGGGCCGGGCCGGCCGGCTGGACAAGGCGGGCGCGCTGGCCAGGCTTGCTGAAATCGCCGGCCGCTATGGCCTGAAGCTAGACCCGGACCAGCCGGTGTCGGCGCTTTCCATCGGCGAGCAGCAGCGGCTGGAAATCGTCAAGGCGCTGTTTCGCGGCGCAAAACTCCTGATCCTGGACGAGCCTACCGCCGTGCTGGCGCCGACCGAAGTGGACGGCCTGTTTGCGGCGCTCCGCTCCATGGCCGGGCAGGGGTTGGGCATCATCTTCATCTCGCACAAGCTGAATGAGGTGAGGGCACTCACCCATCGCTGCGTGGTGCTGCGGCAGGGCAGGGTTGCCGGGCGCGTCGACGAGCCGGCCACGACCACCGCCGCGCAGATGGCCGAACTGATGTGCGGCCACGAGATCGTGCCGCCGGCCAAGGGGCCGTCGACGGTCGGCGAGGTCGTTCTTTCGCTGCAAGGAATCTCGACGGCCCGACATCCGGGTATGGCCCTGCGCGATGTGTCGCTTGGCGTGCGTTCGGGCGAGATTGTCGGCATCGCCGGGGTCTCCGGCAACGGCCAGCGCGCCCTGGCCGATGTCGTTTCCGGCATGCTGAAGCCCGCCGCCGGGGAAATGACGATTGCCGGCAGGAAGGTTTCGGCCTTCACGCCGAACGAGGTGCAGGCGCTCGGCCTCGGCCGCATTCCTGAAGACCGCATGGCGACCGGGCTGGTCACCAACCTGCCGCTGGCCGATTCCATGGTGCTGCCACGCATCGGCACTGCTTCCTTCAGTGAGAAGGGCCTCTTGAAGCCGGGCGCCATCCGCGCCTTCGCGGAGGAGCAGATCAGGGCTTTCGACATACGCTGCCCGGGGCCGTTCGTGCGCGCCGGCGCGCTGTCGGGCGGCAATTTGCAGAAGGCGCTTCTGGCGCGCGAACTCGCCTTCGACCCAAAAGTGCTGATCGTCGCCCAGCCGACGCGCGGGCTGGACATCGGCGCGGCGCATTTCATCCATGAAAAATTCCTCGGCCTGCGCAAGAACGGCTGCGGCATCGTCGTCATCAGCGAGGACCTGGAGGAATTGCTGACTTTGTCGGACCGCATCGCGGTGATGTACGAGGGCCGTATTGCCGGTGTGCTCGAGGCGAAGGAGGCTACCGTTGCGAGGCTCGGCATGCTGATGACCGGTGCGGAGAAGGCGGCATGATGTTTCGTCTGGAAGCCCGCACGGCGACGCCTGCCTGGTTCAACATCGCGTTGCCGGTGGCGGCCATCGTCGCCGCGCTGGCCCTGTGCAGCGGCCTGATCGCGCTGGCCGGGGCGGGAATTTTCGAGGCCTACGGCGTGATGTTCTCGGCCGCGTTCGGCGACAGCTACGCCATCACCGAGACGCTGGTGCGCGCCACGCCGATGATCTTCACCGGTCTGGCGGTTGCCGTGGCCTTCCGCGCCCGCTTCTGGAACATCGGCGCCGAGGGCCAGTTGCTGGCCGGCGCGATGGCCGCCTGCTTCGTCGGTGCATTCCCGATGCCGGGACCGCTCGCCATGCTCCTGATGACGCTGGCGGGGGCTGCCGCCGGCGCCGCCGTCGCCTTCGTCCCCGCCGTCCTGCGCGTAAGGTTCAAGGTCGACGACGTGGTGAGTTCGCTTCTTCTCAACTCGATCATCTTCTACGCGCTGATGGCGCTGATCGAGACGGTGTGGAAGGATCCGTTCAGCGGCTATCCGATCTCGCCGCCGATCGAGGACGCGGCGAATTTCCCGGTGCTGATCGAAGGCACGCGCCTGCATCTCGGCGTGCTGGTGGCGCTGCTTGCCGCCCCGCTGGTCTGGCTGGTGATGACGCGCACCGTGTTCGGCTTCAAGATCAAAGTGACGGGCGAGAACCCGCAGGCCGCCCGCTATGGCGGTATCCGCGTCGAGCGCGTGCTGGTGGCGACCGCGCTGTTTTCCGGCGCACTGGCGGGGCTTGCCGGTGTCGGCGAGGTCGGCGGCGTGCATTTCCAGGTGATGAGCGACATTTCGCCGGGCTACGGCTATTCCGGCATCGTCATCGCCATGCTGGCGCGGCTCAATCCGCTCGGCGTCGTGCCCGCCGCGATCTTCCTTGCCTCCGTCATGACCGGCGCGGAGGCGATGTCGCGGGCGACCGGCGTGCCGGCGTTCCTCAGCGACGTGATCCAGGGGACCGCGTTGCTCGCCATGCTGGTGGCGCTGCTGTTCACGGCCTATCGGCTGCGCCGCGTCGGAGCAAAACCATGAGCGTGGTGCTGGAACAGATCTTTCAGGTCGGCTTCCTCGCCGCCATCCTGCGCATCGCCACCCCGCTCGCCTTCGCCACGCTCGGCGAAATGTTTTCCGAGCGCGCCGGCGTGCTCAACCTCGGCATCGAGGGCATCATGCTGTTGTCGGCGATGACGGGCTTCACCGCCGCCTATCTCAGCGGCAGCCTGTGGCTCGGCATCGCCGCCGCCATTGTGACCGGCGCGCTGATGGGGGCTCTGCACGGTGTGCTGACGGTGGCGCTGGGCTTGAGCCAGCACGTCTGCGGCATCGGCGTCACCCTGTTCGGCACCGGGCTCGCCTATTTCCTCTATCGGCTGATCTTCGGCCAGCAATCGACGCCGCCCAACATCGTCGGCTTCAAGCCGGTGGCGATCCCGTTCCTGTCGGATATCCCGATCCTCGGCCCGGCCGTGTTCAACCAGTTCACGCTGGTCTATCTCGCCATCATCGCCATCCCGGTCAGCGCCTTCGTGCTTTACCGCACGCCGTGGGGGCTTTCCGTGCGCATGGTGGGGGAGAACCCGCGCGCCGCCGATTCGGCAGGCGTCGGCGTCGTTTCCACGCGCATGCAGGCCGTCATCCTCGGCGGCGCGCTGATGGGGCTCGCCGGCGCGTTCCTGACGATGGCGCAGTTCAATGCTTTCACCTTCGGCGTGGTGTCGGGGCGCGGCTGGGTGGCGATCGCGCTGGTGGTGTTCGGCCGCTGGGACCCGTGGCGCTCGGCGGGCGCTGCCCTCTTGTTCGCCTTCGTGGATGCCTTGCAGCTTCGCCTCCAGGCGGCCGGCCTAGGCCACATTCCCTACGAAGCGTTCCTGATGCTGCCCTTTGTGCTGACCATCGTGGCGATGGCGTTCATGTCGCGCAACGCGGTCGCGCCCACGGCGCTGTTGAAGCCCTTCCGCCGCGAGGAGCGGTAGGCCGCTCGGAATCTCCCTCTCCCTTGTGGGGAGGGATAAAGGGTGGGGATACTGAAGCCCGCGACGGGCGGCAATTCCCGCGGGCCTCAGCTCTTGCGGGCGGCGGCCAGCGCCACCGGCAGTTCCTGCGCGAAAATGTCCAGTTCGTGGTCGAGACCGACGCTGACGCGGATGCAGCGGTCCAGCCCGGGCGCCATCGGTTTGCGGATGAACACGTCGCGCGCCAGCATTTCCTTCAGCACCTTGAGCGCGAAGGCGCCGTCGCTGCCGCAGTCGATGGTGACGAAGTTGGTGGCCGAGGGCAGCGGCTTCAGCCCGTTTTCCTCGGCGATCCGCGCGATCCGCCGCCGCCCCGCATCGACCCGCGCGACGACCTCCCGCAGCCATGGCTGGTCGGTAATGGCCTCGACACCGGCGATCTGCGCCATGCGGCTGACGCCGTAGTGGTTGCGGATTTTCTCGAAGTCGGCGATCACCTGCTTTTCGCCGACGGCGTAGCCGCAGCGGATGCCGGCCAGCCCGTAGGCCTTGGAGAAGGTGCGCATACGGATGACGTTGACCCGCTCGACGTCGATCGGCGGCAGCGCCGTGGCCGGCCCCAGTTCGCCGTAGGCTTCGTCCAGCACCAGCATGGTGGTTTCGGGCAGCGCCTCGATGAAGCGCAGGATCTCGCCCGCCTCCCACCAGCTTCCCATCGGGTTGTCCGGGTTGGACAGGTAGACCAGCGGCGCGTTTTCCCGGCGCACGGCGGCCAGCAAGCCGTCGAGGCTTTCACGGTCGTTTTCGTACGGCACCTCGATCAGCCGCCCGCCGACGGAAGCGATGTGGAAATTGAAGGTCGGGTAAGCGCCGAGCGAGGTCACCACCGGCGTGCCCACGTCCACATACATGCGTGCCAGCAGGCCGAGCAGGCCGTCGATACCTTCGCCGACGACGATGTTGTGAGGCGAAACGCCGTGATGCGCGGCGGCCGCCTGCTTCAGGTCGTAATTGTCGGGGTCGCAGTACATCCACATGTCGCCGGCGACTTCCTGCATGCGCCGGGTGACGCGCGGCGAAGGCCCGAAACTGCTTTCGTTGGCGCCCATGCGGGCGCGGAAGGCGCGCCCGCTGGCCCGCTGCTGCGCCTCCGGACCGACGAAGGGAACGGTCGCCGGAAGGGCGTCGACGACGGCGGTAAGGGCAGGGCGCTTGGTCATGTCTGAGGGCTCGATTGTGGGTGGGCTGGGCGGACCGCGTGATACGATCCGACCTAGCTATAGCGAGCCACCGGCGCATGCAAGCGGCAGGAACAGGACCAGTGGGGATCGGGCCGGCGGGCCGGCCCTTGCCGCTACGCCGCCTGAGCGACGTGGCGGGAGAAATTGTCTAAAATCGCTTGCCAGCCCATGCGCTGCTGTTCGATCGAGTTTTCGCCCTCGGCCTCGAACGACACGCGAACCTGCACGCCATTGCCGGCGGGGGTGAATTCCACCCGGGCGGTGCGGTCGCCGAAGGCATATTCGATCAGCCTGTGCTCCACGATCTTCGTATAGGTGCCGGCAAAATCGAAGCCCATGCTGCCGTCCCTGGCTTCCATGCGCGAGGAAAAGGCTCCACCCTCGCGCAGATCCACGGAGGCGGCCGTGGTGTGCCAGTCATCGGAAGCGGTGTTCCACTGCTTGATGTCGTCCGGCGTCGTATAGGCGCGCCAGGCTTTTTCGATGGGGGCGGCAGCGGTGGTCTCGACGGTGATCATCTGGTTGGTCATCGGATGCTCCTCTGGGATCGTCTGGTTGGGCGACTTGGCGTCCGCTATTGGTTGATTTCGGGCTCCACGAGCCTGGCGAGCTTGCGCAGTGATTCCTGCCACCCGAGGGTGCAGGCCTCCGGCGGGATGAGGTCGGGAATGCCACGCTGCTCGATGTTTATTTCCGTGCCCACCGAGACGGCCTTCAGCGTGACCGTCACCGTCATTTCGCCGGGCAGGTTGGGGTCGTCGAAACGGTCGGTGTAGACGAGCTTCTCGCCGGGGATGAGCTCGAGATAGGTGCCGCCGAAGGAGTGGCTTTCGCCGGTGGTGAAATTGCGGAACGACATGCGGTGCTTGCCGCCTTGCGTGGCCTGGAGTTCATGCACGGTGCACAGAAATCCGAACGGCGGCAGCCAGCTGGCGACGGCATCCGGCTCGACGAACGCCCGGTAGACCTTCTCCGGCCTGGTGGCGAGGACGCGATGAAAACGAACGGTGCTTGGCATGGCAGGCTCTCCTCTCTTTTCGGTTTCAAGTGGGGTGGCGCCCGCCGCCCGGGCGAAACAGAAGTTCCAGATAGCGATACAGGTGGTCGATGCTGTCTGCGGCCACCGCCGCGCTGCCGGTGGCCTTGGCCAGGATGAAAGCGCCCTGCAAAACCGCCTGCGTGTGCAGCGCAAGCGAAGCAGCGCTCCAGTCGGGCGAAAGCCCACGGGTGTCGATGGTCGCCCGGATGTCGGCTTCCAGCGTGGCGGCGTGGCCGGTGATGCTGCGCGCGCAGGCGTCGCGAAGGGCAGGGACGGTCTCATAGGCCTCCTGCACCATGGTGCCGACGAGGCAGGTGAATTCCGGTATCTCGCCCTGCAACAAAGCCTTGCGGAAGGCAACGTAGCCGAGCACGCGCTCCAGCGGATCGGCGTGGTCGTGATACGGCGCGGCAGCAAACAGCGCGCCGGTGATCTCCGACCAGTAATCCGCCGCCGCTACGGCCAGCGCATCCTTGCCCCTGAAATGATGGAAGAAAGCGCCCTTGGTGACGCCCGCTGCCGCGCAAAGCTCATCGACGCTGGTCGCCGAATAGCCTTTGGCCCGCACCACCGCCAGCGCCGCATCGAGCAGCTTCGACCTGGCATCGGGCTTTCCGGCGGCTCTGGGCATAGGTTGTTCCTTTTTGAGGTTAGAAAATACCGACCAGTTGGTATGTTGTCAATCGCGCGTGCGCAGTTTTCTGAGAATGAGATTGTTGGATAGGCGGCAAAGGCGGGTTGCCGGTGGCTGGCGATGGCGCTCTCTTGGGATTGGTCGGGCGTGTTGTGAAGCCGAAATACCGGGATCAGGCGCGCGACGTTATGGCGATGGGGCGGCGTCAGGGTAGGCGTAATCGTCCATCGGTGAGCGGCGACCGAAAATCGAGTTTTCGCTTCGGTGGCGAGAGCCCGTATCGAGGAAAATCGGGAGAGAAATAAAACAGGCTTGTTTTCCAAGGCCTCACAGGTTAGCAGGGCCGCACGGAGAGGTGGCCGAGTGGTCGAAGGCGCTCCCCTGCTAAGGGAGTAGAGGTCAAAAGCTTCTCGTGGGTTCGAATCCCATCCTCTCCGCCACCCTTTCCTCCGCCTCCCTGACAAAGTGCGCGATTGAGTGCGGCAGGTCGTTGGTTTCCAGCAGCGGCGCGTGGCCTTGACCGTCGACAGTGAGCGTCTCCAGGCCGGGATGGCGGGTGGCCATCTCGGCGAGCGTTTCGGTCGAAAGCAGCCGCGAACTTGCGCCGCGGATCGTCAGTATCGGAATAGTGGCGAGTTCATCGAATTGTGGCCACAGCGTCGGCAGCGGCCGGGAAAAATCGATGCTTTCCAGCGTCTCTACGAGTTTTGGGTCGAAGTCCGGCACCCAGCCGCCGGCCTCTTCACGGTATAGCGCCCGCGCCATGCGTTCCCAGTCGTCTTCCGCGAGGGCTGGAAAATCCGGGCCATGCACCTTGCGCAGGGCCGCGGCCGTTTCCGCGAAGGATTTTGGCACCGGGTTCTTGCCGAGATAGTCCCTTATGTGGGCGAGGCCGGCGGCTTCGATCACGGGGCCGATGTCGTTGAGGACGATGGCGCGCAGGACGGCCGGGCGCAGGCTGCCCAGCATATGCACGATCAGCCCGCCGCGCGAGGTGCCGATGAAGGCGGCGCTTGCGATGCCGAGCGCGTCGAGCCCGGCCAGCACGTCGTTAGCCTCCGTCACGACATTGTAGTTCTTCACTTCGGCGTCATGGGCGGACTGGCCGCGTCCCCGGTAGTCGAAGGCAATGACCCGGCGGGGAAACAGCCCCTGTTGCGACAGGAAAAGCGCCAGTTCGTGGAAATCGCGGCAATTTCTGGTCAGGCCCGGCAGGCATACGACCGGCCAGCCGGCCAGGTCCGCGCTGCCGTAAACGCGAGCGTGCAGCCTGAGGCCGTCGGCGGCCGGGTAGAAGAAGTCCGAAAAACCGCTATCGCTGGCCATGGCCGCTCCTTTGGAAGTCTTCGCCGGTGGCGCGCCGCGTACCGGTCACTGGCCGCGCCCGTTCACCAGGTCGCCGGCAATGTCGTAGGCGCCGGTCAGGCGCATCTTGTAGACCTCGTAGTTTTCCATCACGCGCTGCACATAGCTGCGGGTTTCGGTGTAGGGAATCCGCTCGATCCAGTCCACCACGGCGTCCAGGCCCTTGCCGCGCGGGTCGCCGTAGCGCGCCATCCATTGCGCCGCCCGCCTCGGGCCGGCGTTGTAGCCGGCGAAGGTGAGGATATAGGAGCCGTTGAACCGGTCGAGTTGCTGGCCGAGAAAAGCCGAGCCCAGCGTGGCGTTGTAGCCGGCATCGCTGGTAAGGCGCGCCTCGGTGAACGGCAGGCCGGCCTTTTTCGCCAGTTGCTGCGCCGTGGCGGGCATCAGTTGCAGGAGGCCGAGCGCGCCGGCGCCCGAGACGGCGCCGACGTTGAACTCGCTCTCCTGGCGCGCGATGGCATAGGCGAGCGCCTTCCCGGAGCCGGAAATATCGGCTGAATCGGGGATGACGCCTATCGGGTGCGACAGCGCGCCGATGTCGATCCCGCGCGCCGCCGCAATCTTGGCGATCCTCAGCGCCAGATAGGCGTTGTCCTGCTTCAGCGCCATTTCCGTCAGAAGCGCGACTTCTCCCGGACTGCCCAACTGTCCGGCGAGGTCGCGATAGAGCGCATCGGCATAGCGGGGGTAGCCCGCTTCCTCCAGCCGGCCGATGGCGGCAACCGCTTCGCGTTTCGCAAAGTGCTCCCGGTCCGCCGGCGTCGGCTGAGGGTCGGCGAGGGCGAGCGTCTTGCGGCCGATGCGCTCGCCGGCAAGCTGGCCGTAGAAGGTGGTGCCGTAGGCGGCCGCCCTGGCGAAATAGGCCGTGGCATCGCCCGGGCCGCCAGCCTCGGCGGCACGCCCCAGCCAGTAATAGGCGCGCGACAGCGAAATCGGTCCCTGCGCCAGCGTGGCGATGCGGGCGAAATGCTTTTCCGCGGTTTGCGGGTCGCCGAGCCCGCGCAGCGCATACCAGCCGGCATGGAACTCGGCGTCGGCGGCGCTGGCGGGAGACATGGCGGCATGTGCGGCAACAATGGCATAGGCGGTCCTGGTGTCGCCTTGGTCCATCAGTTCGCGCGACAGCACGCGGCGCTCGACCCACCAGGCGTCGGGGTCCACGAGCGCATCGCGGCCGGTCGGCGCTTGCATCACGGCAGCGACGGCATCGGTGAATTTCTTGCGTTTGCGCCAGTATTCGGCCTCGGCAAAGAAGAACCCCGCCGAACGCTGTGCCGCCGGGACCGCCTTCAGCAGGACCGGCGCGTTCTTGTCGTCGCGGATCGCCGCTGCCCATGCATCCGCTAGTTCCCTGGCGCCGGCAAGCGTGGCCACGCGCAGGGCGGAGTTGACCCGGTCGGCATAGAACATGCGCTCCATGCGCTCGCGGTGGTCGGCAGACGGAATAAGGGCGCCGAATTCCGTGATGATCGCCGTCTCGGCCCCGGCATCCAGCTTTTCGGTGCGCCAGAACGGCGACAGCACGGTCTGCGCGGCCTTGACATTGCCCGTCGCCACATAGGCGCGGGCAAGAAGCGTCGTGCCTTCCAGGGTCAGCGGCTGGCTACCGCCGAACGCCTGGATGACGACCGGCGGGGCAGGATTCTCGCGGGCAAGCGCGCGTTCGCTGTTTCGGCGCAGCGAGAGAATGCCCGGCCAGCCGGGCAGCATTCTGGCCGTATCGGCGATCTCGCCGCTCGGCACCTTGTCGCCGCCGAAGAGCGCGATGGCCCAGGCCAGCACATGCCGGTCGAGGCTGCCGGCGGGCAGGCCGTCGCGGGTAAAGCGGGCCGCCTCGATATTGCCGGCCGAGAGCGCGTCGAGGCCGCTTTTCAGCGCGCCGATTTCGGGCGGAGCCTGTTCTGCGTCGACCAAAGGAATGGCAGCCGTCGGCTGGACGTCGAGGCCGGCGTCGAGCGTCGCGCCGGGCAGGAGGGCGAGCAACACGCCGAAAAGGACTGAACTATATGGCCGCTTGACGGTCATGGCGGTCATCGATCCTGTTGCACTGTCCTCTGGATAGGTTCCGGTTGTGAAAAACGGGTGAATCAAACGTAAACGGCCGCACACCCGGCCACCGGCTGTTTTTTGCCGGCAACGATGTCCAGACTATGGTGCGCCGCCATGCTTTGGGTTAGAAGCGCAGCTAATTCAGGAAGAAACGCAAACCTGAGGGTTTCGGGAGTTTGATGACATGCTGAGAGGCTCGCTTACCGCGCTCGTGACGCCGTTCGACAAGGACGGGCGTTTCGACGAGAAAGCCTTTCGCGCGCTCATCGAATGGCAGATCGCCGAGGGCAGCGACGGGCTGGTGCCGGTCGGCACCACCGGTGAATCGCCGACGCTGTCGCATGACGAGCACCGGCAGGTGGTGAAGGCCTGCGTGGAAATGGCGAAGGGCAAGGTGCCGGTGATCGCCGGCGCCGGCTCGAACAACACGCAGGAAGCGATCGGGCTGGTGAAGTACGCCGAGAGCGTGGGCGCCGATGCCGCGCTGGTGGTGACGCCCTATTACAACAAGCCGACCCAGCGCGGCCTTTATGCGCATTTCGCCGCGGTGGCCCGCGCGACCAGCCTGCCGATCATCATCTACAACATCCCCGGCCGCTCGATCGTCGACATGCTGCCGGAGACGATGGGCCGCCTGGCGCACGATTTCCGCAACATCGCCGGCGTCAAGGACGCGACCGGCAAGGTCGAGCGCGTGTCGGAACAGCGCGCCGCCTGCGGCAAGGATTTCATCCAGCTTTCGGGCGAGGATGCCTCGGCGCTCGGCTTCAACGCCCATGGCGGGGTGGGGTGCATTTCGGTGACGGCCAATGTCGCGCCGCGCCTGTGCGCCGAGTTCCAGGCCGCGACGCTCGCCAACGACAAGGAGAAGGCGCTGGAGTTGCAGGACCGGCTGCTGCCGCTGCACAAGGCGATCTTCACCGAGCCCGGCGTCTCGGGAGCCAAATACGCGCTGTCGAAGCTCGGCAAGATAGAGAACGTGGTTCGCTCGCCGCTGATGACGGTCGAAGATGCGACGGCTGCCAAGCTCGACGCGGCGTTGAAGCACGCCGGCTTGATAAACTGAGGACGAGGCCCCACCTCTTCCGGTCATGAATCAAGTTAGAAAAGCCGATCCCAACAGCAAGGTCGCCGCGGAAAACCGCAAGGCGCGCTTCAACTACGAGGTGCTCGACACGCTCGAGGCCGGACTGGTGCTGTCCGGCACCGAGGTCAAGTCGCTGCGTGGCGGCCATGCGAATATCCAGGAATCCTACGCCTCTTTCGAGGGCGGCGAGATCTGGCTGATCAATTCCTACCTGCCGGAATATTTGCAGGCCAACCGCTTCAACCACGAGCCGCGCCGCCGCCGCAAACTGCTGGTGTCGAAGCGCGAAATGGCGCGCCTGTCGCAAAGCATCGAGCGCGAGGGCATGACGCTGGTGCCGCTGAAGATCTATTTCAACGAGCGCGGCCGGGCCAAGCTCCTGCTGGCGGTAGCGCGCGGCAAGAAACTGCACGACAAGCGCGAGACCGAAAAACAGCGCGACTGGAACCGTGAAAAAGGCCGCCTGCTGAAGGAGCGGGGGTAGGGCGGGGGAGTATGGGAGTAAGCAGGTCTAAGCAAACCTTGCTGCTCGTCCCCCGATAGCGTCGATATTTTCCCCTACTCCCCTAAAAACCTAGCGATCTCGTCGAACACGTTGACGAACATTTCCGTCGTCAGCACGCCGGTATTGGTGTTGTAGCGCGAGCAGTGATAGCTCGAAAACAGCGTGAGGTTGCCGATCCGGCTTTGCCCGCCGTGCCTGAACGGATGCGCGGCCACGCGCCCGCCGAGCGCCCGCACGGTCGACTGATGCGCGATCGAGCCGAGCGTCAGGACGGCCTGCAAGTTCGCAAAACGCCCGATCGTCGGGACGAGGAAAGTGCGGCAGGTGTTGATTTCGGCGCCGACCGGCTTGTTTTCCGGCGGCACGCAGCGCACCGCGTTGACGATCGCCGTGCCGATCAGTTCGAGGCTGTCGTCGGGGCGCGCCTCGAATTTCCCGCGCGCCAGCCCGTGCGAGATCAGCGTCGAATAGAGCAGGTCGCCGGCATAGTCGCCGGTGAAGGGACGCCCGGTGCGATTGGCGCCGCGCAGGCCGGGGGCGAGCCCGACGATCAGCAGGCGCACCGCTTCCTCGCCTTCGGGCGGCAGGAAGGCCGGCACCGGCGCGTTGAACCATGTCGGCTCGCGCTCCCGCCACGTGGCGAGGAAAGCATGGAGGCGCGGACAGAGCGGGCAGTCCCGGTCCGGTTCGGGCTGGGCGGTCATGCCGACCACGCTCAGTAGTCTTCTTCCTCTTCCCCGTGGGGTTCGGGCTCGGGCCGGCGGGCCGGACGCTCGCCCGGGTCGCGGCCGATCTCGGCCTTGAGCGTCATCAGGTCGATGAAATGGTCGGCCTGCCGCCGCAAATCGTCGGAAATCATCGGCGGCTGCGAGGCCATGGTCGACACGATGGAAACCTTGCAGCCTTGCCGTTGCAGCGCCTCCACCAGCGTGCGGAAGTCGCCGTCGCCGGAAAAGATCACATAATGATCGACCTTGCCGACCAGTTCGAGGGCATCGACCGTCAGTTCGATGTCCATGTTGCCCTTGATCTTGCGCCGCCCGGTCGAATCCGTGAACTCCTTCGCCGGCTTGGTGACGACCTTGAAGCCGTTATAGTCGAGCCAGTCGATCAGCGGTCGGATCGAGG
The DNA here is from genome assembly GCA_049650385.1 of Mesorhizobium sp. GTDB lineage: Bacteria > Pseudomonadota > Alphaproteobacteria > Rhizobiales > Rhizobiaceae > Mesorhizobium. The sequence goes on along the minus strand of JBASAA010000027.1, from coordinate 45,679 downwards.
AATATTCCTGGTCCTCCACCAGCGCCGTGTAATAGTAGGCGCGCAGCAGATAGCCGCGCTTCTGGAAGCTTGACAGAAGCTTGCGATAGTCGATGTCGAAACCGAGGGCGCGGGACGTTGCGTACAGATTGGCTCCGTCGATGAAAAGCGCGATCTTTTCGCGGGCGTCGAACATAAAAATACCCCTGTTGCAATAGACGGTAAATCAAAGGAGCCGCATGACCGGCGTCTTGAAAAAATCCAATAGTGCCTCACCTGTTAATTTGAATAAATAGCGGCGGCTTTGTGACTGTCCATGTCGGCGGCGCGCTCCGCAAGTAATTGTGATCGGAGCAAGCCGGGCGGCCCGCGCTGATGCGTGGTGCTTGTGTTTTTCCGGTGTTCGGGTTATGGACCGCGCCTGTTTTCCATCACATCCATACGAGGAAAGGGGCATTCATGGCCCGCGTAACCGTTGAAGACTGCATCGACAAGGTCGACAACCGCTTTGAGCTGGTGCTTCTGGCCGGCCATCGGGCCCGCCAGATCAGCCAGGGCGCCTCGATCACCGTGCCGCGCGACAACGACAAGAACCCCGTCGTGGCGCTGCGCGAGATCGCCGACGAGATGCTGTCGCCCGACGACCTGAAAGAAGACCTGATCCACTCGTTGCAGAAGCATGTCGAGGTGGACGAGCCTGAAGCCGACGGCGAGGCGCTCGCCGACCAGACCGAAGGCGCCGTCGTCGCCGAGGACAGCGAGGACGCACCGGAGAACATCGCCTTCGACCGCATGTCGGAAGAAGACTTGCTTGCCGGCATCGAGGGCCTTGTCGCCCCCGAAAAAAGCGACGATTTCTGACCATCCGGGCAACAAACGGCACTTTCGTGCCGCGACGTTCATAGCTATTTATGACATGCGCCGCATAGGCTTGCGGCGCATGTCTTTTTTTCAGCCCGCGAGAGCCTGCCCATGATGCGTCAGTATGAGCTTGTCGAGCGCGTCCAGCGCTACAAGCCAGACGTGAACGAAGCGCTGCTCAACAAGGCCTATGTCTACGCCATGCAGAAGCATGGCTTCCAGAAGCGAGCCTCGGGCGACCCGTATTTCTCGCATCCGCTCGAAGTGGCGGCCATCCTCACCGAAATGCACATGGACGAGGCAACCATCGCGGTGGCGCTGCTGCACGACACCATCGAGGACACTTCGGCCACCCGCGCCGAGATCGACGAACTATTCGGCCCCGAAATGGGCAAGCTGGTCGAGGGGCTGACCAAGCTGAAGAAGCTCGACCTCGTTTCCAAGAAAGCCGAGCAGGCGGAGAACCTGCGCAAATTGCTCCTGGCGATTTCCGAGGACGTGCGCGTCCTGCTGGTCAAGCTCGCCGACCGGCTGCACAACATGCGCACGCTTGGCCACATGCGCGAGGACAAGCGTCTGCGCATCGCCGAGGAGACGATGGAGATTTACGCGCCGCTGGCCGGCCGCATGGGCATGCAGGGCATGCGCGAGGAACTGGAGGAGCTGTCCTTCAGCTACATCAACCCGGAAGCCTACCGCATGGTGAAGGGCCGGCTCGCCGAATTTCTGACACGCAACAAGCATGTGCTGGGCGAGATCGAGAAGGCGCTGTCCACGCTGTTCGAGAAATACGACATCCACGCCGAGGTGAAGAGCCGGCAGAAGAAGCCGTGGTCGGTGTTCCGCAAAATGGAAGCCAAGGCGCTGGCGTTCGAACAGCTTTCCGACATTTTCGGCTTCCGCGTCATCGTCGATACGGTGGAGGACTGCTACCTGGCGCTGTGCGCCATCCACACCACCTGGTCGATGGTGCCGGGGCGCTTCAAGGACTACATCTCGACGCCCAAGCAGAACGACTACCGTTCCATCCACACCACCATCGTCGGTCCGTCGCGCCAGCGCGTGGAATTGCAGATTCGCACCCGCGAGATGGACGACATTGCCGAATACGGCGTCGCCGCCCATTCGGTCTACAAGGACAGCGGCGGCAACGAGGATGCCGCGGTCGCCATCTCCAAGGATACCAACGCCTATGCCTGGCTGCGGCGCACCATCGAGCAACTGGCCGATGGCGACAATCCGGAGGATTTCCTCGAGAACACCCGGCTGGAACTGTTTCAGGACCAGGTGTTCTGCTTCACGCCGAAGGGCATGCTGATCGCGCTGCCGAGGGGGGCGACGCCGATCGACTTCGCCTATGCGGTCCATACCGAGGTTGGCGACACCTGCGTTGGCGCCCGCATCAACGGCCGCGTCATGCCGCTGATGACCGAATTGAAGAACGGCGACGAGGTCGACATCATCCGCTCCAAGGCGCAGGTGCCGCCGGCGGCGTGGGAATCCATCGTCGTCACCGGCAAGGCGCGCTCGGCCATCCGCCGCGCCACCAAGAACGCCATCCGCAAGCAGTATTCCGGCCTTGGCGCACGCATCCTCGAACGCGCCTTCCAGCGTGCCGGCAAGACTTTCGCCAAGGAAAGCCTGAAGCCGGTGCTGCACCGGCTGGCGCGCAAGGATGTGGAGGACGTGCTGACCTCGGTCGGGCGCGGCGAACTGGCGTCGGGTGACGTCATGAAGGCGGTTTTCCCGGACTACAAGGACGAGCGCGTCACCCAGGTTCAGCCCAAGCAGCGCGAGGAGGGCTGGTCGCGCATCCGCAACGCCGCCGGCATGCTGTTCCAGATTCCCGGCCGCGCTTCCCGCCGCGACAAGGGTAGCTTGCCTAAGGACGGCGCCGTGCCGATCCGCGGCATCCACAGCGACCTGCCGGTGCATTTCGCGCCGGAAGGGGCGGTGCCCGGCGACCGCATCGTCGGCATCGTCCAACCCGGCTCGGGCATCACCATCTATCCGATCCAGTCGCCGTCGCTGACCGCCTTCGACGACCAGCCCGAACGCTGGATCGACGTGCGCTGGGACATTGACGAGAACAACAAGGAGCGGTTCCCGGCCCGCGTTTCCGTCACCTGCATCAATGCGCCGGGTTCTCTGGCCGACATCGCCCAGGTCGTGGCCTCCAACGACGCCAACATCCACACCCTGTCGATGATCCGCACCGCGCCCGATTTCACCGAGATGCTGCTCGACCTCGAAGTGTGGGACCTGAAACACCTGAACCGGCTGCTGTCGCAGCTCAAGGAAAACGCCAGCGTCAGCGACGCGCGGCGCGTCAACGGATAACTTACTCGAAGGCGATCGATGCAGACTGAAGAAGTACTCGACATTTTCCGCTCGGCAGGCGCGATCCTGGAAGGCCATTTCATCCTGACGTCCGGCCTTCGCAGCCCGATATTCCTGCAAAAGGCACGGGTTTTCATGCATGCCGACAAGACCGAGAAGCTGTGCAGGGCGCTCGCCGGAAAGATACGGGAACAAATTCCCGGCCGCATCGATTATGTCGTGGGGCCGGCGATCGGCGGCCTGATCCCGGCCTATGAGACGTCGCGCCATCTCGGCGTACCGGCGATCTGGGTGGAGCGCGAGCAGGGCGTTTTCAGCCTGCGCCGCTTCGAGATCGAGAAGGGTGCGCGCGTCGTCATCGTGGAAGACATCGTCACCACCGGCCTGTCGATCCGCGAAACGATCGAATGCATGCGCGGCCTCGGCGCCGAGGTGGCCGCCGCCGCCTGCATCATCGACCGCTCCGCCGGCAAGAGCGATGTCGGCGTGCCGCTGGTCTCGCTGGCCGATTATGAGGTGCCCGCCTATCCGGCGGACAAGTTGCCGCCCGAATTGGCCGCGATACCGGCGATCAAGCCCGGCAGCCGCAACATTTGAGTATTGCCGGAAAAGGTTAGGCGCTAAGGTCCGGATAATGTTGTTCAGGCGACGAGACGATGAGAGCGCGTGGGCGCGTTTGCGGGTGTGGCTGTGGCCGCGCCGCTCCTTTTCGCGTTCCTTCCAGTACTTTTCCAAGCGTATCCTGCGCCTGAAGGCGACGCCGCACGCCATCGCCGCCGGCGTCGCCGCCGGCATTTTCGCGTCGTTCTTCCCGCTCGGCCTGCATTTCGTGGTGGCGGCGGCGGTCTGCTGGCTGATCGCCGGCAACCTCGTCGCGGCCCTCTTGATGGCGGCCGTCGGCGGCAACCCCGTGACGGTGCCGCTTTTGTGGGGCGCTTCGTGGGAAACCGGCAAGCTCATCCTCCAGGAACACGTTTCCGCGAACGGGACGCCTGAGCATTTGAGCGCCATGCTGCACCATATGAGCTTCGCTCAACTGTGGCGGCCGGTGCTGGAGCCGCTCGCTATCGGCGCCGTGCCGCTCGGCATCGTATGCGGCCTGCTTTTCTACGGTATCACCCGCTGGGGCGTCGGCGTATTCCAGGAACAGCGCCGCCATCGGCTGGCCGAAAAGGCCGCCCGCCGGCAACGGCGTCCCGACGAGGTCGGCGGCATCGGGTCGGCCTTTCGATGATCATCGGCATCGGCAGTGACCTGATGGACATCCGGCGCATCGAGAAATCGCTCGAGCGCTACGGCGAGCGATTCGTCCAGCGCATCTATACCGAGGTCGAGCAGGCGCGCTCGGAGGGCAGGCGGGCGCGGGCCGCCTCCTACGCCAAGCGCTTCGCGGCCAAGGAAGCCTGCGCCAAGGCGCTCGGCACCGGTATTTCGCAGGGCGTGTTCTGGCGCGACATGGGGGTGGCCAACCTGCCGGGCGGCAAGCCGACCATGCAGTTGAGCGGTGGCGCGCTGGCGCGGCTGGAAAAGCTGCTGCCTGCCGGCCATCGCGCGGCGATCCACCTCACCATCACCGACGATTATCCGCTTGCTCAAGCATTTGTGATTATCGAGGCGCTGCCGGGCGAATAACCGCCGCAGTCGTAGGCTGAGTGGCATATTCCAATGGCGTTGCCCTGTGGCCGCCGAGCCCTTATACCACCAGCGCATAAACCGAGGACCATATGAGCGTGGCTGACAAAACCCAGAAGAAGAGCGGCGGGCTTGGCGAAACCGTCAGCGTCGTCGTGCAGGCGCTTATCCTGGCGCTGGTGATCCGCACGCTGTTCTTCCAGCCGTTCTCGATCCCCTCGGGCTCGATGCGGCCGACGCTGCTCGAGGGCGACTACCTGTTCGTCACGAAATGGGCCTACGGCTATTCGCGCTATTCGATGCCCTTTTCGCCCGACCTCTTTTCCGGCCGCATCTGGGGCACTGAGCCCAAGCGTGGCGACGTCGTCGTGTTCAAGTTCCCGCCGAACCCGTCAATCGACTATATCAAGCGCGTCGTCGGCCTGCCCGGCGACAAGATCCAGATGAAGGACGGTCAGCTTTTCATCAACGGCGTCGGCGTGCCGCGCGATAAGGTCGGCCAGATCGACAATCCCGACATCACCGAGGTCAACCGTCCCGTCGATGTCTATCGCGAGACGCTGCCCAATGGCGTCTCCTACGACACGCTGGACCTGACTCCCAACGGCATCGGCGACAACACGCGCGAATTCGACGTTCCGCCGGGCCATTATTTCATGATGGGCGACAACCGCGACAATTCCAGCGACAGCCGCTTCAGCGTCGGCTACGTGCCGGACGAAAACCTGGTCGGGCGCGCCAACATCATCTTCTTCTCGATCGCTGGCGGCGCCAGCCCGCTGGAAATCTGGAAATGGCCGACCGAGATGCGTGCCTCGCGCCTTTTCCACTTCATCGACTGATGGGCCTGAACCGTCCCACGGGCGACGCTTTGGCAAAGGCGATGGCACTCAAGACCGGCCACGCCTTCAAGGATTCGCGCCTGCTTGAAACCGCGCTGACGCATTCCAGCGCGGTCAAGGCGCTCACCAACAACGAGCGGCTGGAGTTCCTGGGCGACCGGGTGCTCGGCCTGATCGTGGCGGAACTGGTGTTCCACCGCTTTCCCGACGCGCGCGAGGGCGAGATTGCGCCGCGCTTCAACGCGCTGGTCGATGCCCGCACCTGCGCGGAGATCGGCGAGGAACTCGAACTGCCGGATTTCGTGCGAGCCGATGCCGCGCTGAAGGCGCGCATGCGCGGGTCGGGCGGCAACTACCTGGCCGACGCGGTCGAGGCGCTGATCGCCGCGCTCTATCTCGACAGCGGGCTGGATGTCGCCCGCGCTTTCGTCATGCGCTATTGGGAGCCGCGGCTCAGCACGGTCGTGGCCAAGCCCGCGAACCCGAAATCTGAATTGCAGGAGTGGGTCGCCAAGACCAGCGACGCGCGTCCTGAATACACCATCGAAAATCGCGAAGGTCCCGACCACCAGCCGGTGTTCACCGTTCTGCTCAAGGTGCGCGGCCTTGAGCCGGCGCGGGGGAAGGGCGGCTCGCGCCGCGCCGCCGAGGAAGCCGCCGCGACAGAATTGCTGCTGCGCGAAGGCGTATGGGCCAGGCAAGAGGGTGACGCATGACGGATGCTGGCGAGACCCCTCCGACAAGTGAGGCCGCGGCGACGTGCTCCGGCTTCGTCGCCCTGCTCGGCGCGCCCAATGCGGGCAAGTCGACGCTGCTCAACCAGTTGGTCGGCGCCAAGGTGTCGATCGTCACCCACAAGGTGCAGACGACGCGCGCGCTGGTGCGCGGCATCGCCACCCATGGCGAGGCGCAGATTGTGTTCGTCGATACGCCCGGCATCTTCAAGCCGAAGCGGCGGCTGGATACGGCGATGGTCACGACAGCCTGGGGCGGGGCGAAGGACGCCGACATGGTGCTGGTGCTGATCGATGCCGAGCGTGGCATCCGGGGCGATGCCGAGGCGATCCTCGAACGGCTGAAGGACGTGCGCCAGCCGATGGCGCTGGTGCTGAACAAGATCGACCGGGTCAAGCACGAAGCCCTGTTCGCGCTGGCGAAGGAGGCCAACGAGCGCGTGCCGTTCCAGCGCACCTTCATGGTGTCGGCGCTGACCGGTTCCGGCTGCAAGGATCTGCTAGACTATCTGGCCGGGGCGCTGCCCGCCGGCCCGTGGTACTACCCGGAAGACCAGATTTCCGATCTGCCGATGCGCCAGCTCGCCGCCGAGATCACGCGCGAAAAACTCTATCTCAGGCTGCATCAGGAATTGCCCTATTCCTCCCACGTCGAAACCGAGAAATGGGAGGAGAAGAAGGACGGTTCGGTGCGCATCGAGCAGGTCATCTATGTCGAGCGCGACAGCCAGAAGAAGATCGTGCTCGGCCACAAGGGCGAGACGATCCGCGCCATCGGCCAGGCCTCGCGCATGGAAATCGCCGGCATCCTCGAGCAGAAGGTGCACCTGTTCCTGTTCGTGAAGGTGCGCGAGAACTGGGGTGACGATCCCGAGCGCTACCGCGAGATGGGGCTGGAATTCCCGCACTGACCGGGCCGGCCCGACAACCGTTCCGCTTGGGCCGCTTTTGCGCTATGCTTCCACGGTCTGGGAGGTGCGCGATGGCTTACATCAATACCCGAACCGACAGCGATCCCGATTCCGCGACATCCAGGATGTTCGGCAGGGCGATAGGCGGCTACGGCTATTTGCCCAACATGGTCAAGGCGTTCAGCCACCGTCCGGAAGTGATGGAGGCGTGGAACGCGCTGCTTGGCAGCATCAAGTCCGGCATGGATATGCGCCGCTACGAACTCGTCACCATGGCGGCGGCCAGGGAATTGCGCAGTTCCTACTGCATGCTGGCGCATGGCAGCGTGCTTCTTCACGGACATTTTACAGCGCCCGAGTTGCAGGCGATCGTGGAGGACGGGGCCAACGCGCCGCTGGATGCGAAGGACCGCGCGATCATGCGGTTTGCCGCCAAGGTCGTTCGCGACGCCACTTCGGTCACCGGGCAGGATGTCGAGACGCTGCGGGCGCACCACCTGTCCGACGCCGAGATTTTCGACATTGTCGCGGCCGCCGCCGCCCGCTGCTTCTTCAGCAAGACGCTGGACGGGCTCGGCGTCGAGCCGGATGGCGCCTATCACGAGCTCGAACCGAAGCTGAAGCAGGCGCTTGTCGTCGGCCGTGCCATCGATACCGGCCACGCCATGGTGCGGCCGGCCTGAAACTGACAGCAGCCGCCGCGGCCGTTCTTGATTTTGCCGGGAAAGCCGTGAAAGGCTGGACCCATGGAATGGCGCGACGAGGGAATCATTCTGGGCCAGCGCCGGCATGGCGAGACGAGCGTCATCCTCGAAGTGATGACGCGCGCCCATGGCCGGCATCTGGGCCTGGTGCGCGGCGGCCGCTCGCGCAAGCAGCAACCGGTACTGCAGCCGGGCAACCGCGTCGATCTTCTGTGGCGGGCCCGGCTCGACGAGCACCTTGGCACCTTTCAGGCCGAAGCGCTGGAAATGAACGCCGCGCGGCTGATGGAAAGCGCCGTTTCCGTCTACGGGTTGCAGGTGATGGCGGCGCATCTGAGGCTTCTGCCCGAGCGCGACGTCCACCATGCGCTGTACGAGACGCTGGGCATCATGATCGCGCATCTCCATGACGCCGATGCCGCCGGCGAACTGGTCGCGCGCTTCGAGCTTCTGGTGCTGGAGGAACTCGGCTTCGGGCTGGACCTTTCCCGTTGCGCCGCCACCGGCCGTCGCGACGACCTCGTCTATGTCTCGCCGAAATCGGGCCGGGCGGTGTCGCGCGCGGCAGGGGAGCCATGGCACGACAAGATGCTGGCGCTGCCGGCCTTCCTGTGCCGGGGGACGGGCGTGCACGGCGATGCGGCGGCCATCGAGGAGGCCTTCCGCCTGACCGGCTTCTTCCTGACCCGCCACGTCTACGAGCCGCGCGGCATTCGCGAGCCCGACGAGCGCGGCGGCTTCCGGGCGGCGCTGCGCCGCCATTTTGCCCATCGCGCGGCCGTCGAGGGAACGGCCGCATGATGCCGCGCCTTCGCCGATACCTGCTTCTGGGCCTCTGACGGTCTTTCGAGGGAACCGCCATGTTCGAAATCGGATTTCTTGCCATTGTCGCGCTTTGCTTCGTCGCGGCGCGCCAGCACAAGCGGCTCGCCCGCGTCGAGGGCGAACTGAAGGTCCTGCGGATGGCTCTTGCCGAGGGCGCGCCTGTCGCCATCGCGGCCAAGGCGAATGAGGCGAAAGCCGAAATTGTCGAAGCGCCTGCCACTCCCGTGCCGGCGGCAGAGGTAGCGGAAGAAGCCGCCGAGGCCGCGCCCGGGCCATGGGCGGTGGCCCGCGAGGCAATGCAGAAAGCCGAGCAGCCGCAACCGGCCGCGACGCGCGCGAAAAATGCCGCCGACATCGAAACGGCGCTCGGCACCCGCTGGGCGGTGTGGGTCGGCGGCGTGGCGCTGGCGCTGGGCGGCCTGTTCCTTGTCCGCTACACCATCGAAGCCGGCATTTTCGGGCCGGGCGCACGCCTTGCCATGGCGGCGCTGTTCGGGCTTTTGCTGGCCGCAGGCGGTGAGTTCATCCGCCGCACCGGCTTCAAGGTGCCGGTGCAGGGCGCGGCCGGCGCCTACATCCCGGCGATCCTGACGGCGGCCGGCGCCTTCGTGCTGTTCGGCACCGTCTATGCCGCGCACGGCATCTACGGCTTTATTGGCCCGGCATCGGCCTTCGTCCTGCTTGGCGCGATCGGCGTGGCGACCATTGCCGCCGCGCTGGTCCATGGGCAGGCGCTGGCGGGCGTCGGCCTGCTCGGCTCGCTGGCGACGCCGCTGCTGGTCGCCTCGCAGGCGCCGAACCCGTGGGCCTTGTTCGGCTATCTCGCCATCGTGCTGGCTGCGACCGCCGCCATTGCCCGCATCCGCGCCTGGAAATGGCTGGTGGCGGCGGCCTTTGCCGGCACCGGCTTGTGGACGGTGCTTTATATGGTGACTGCGCTCGATACCGCGATTTCGGTGGTGCTGTTCATCGATCTGGTGTCGCTCGTGGTGCTGGCGCTGCTGTGGCTCGGCGGCGGGGAGCGTGCGGGCAGGGTGGACTGGCCCTCGCTCGCGCCGGCCGTGTTCGTCGCCTATTCCGCCTTCATTCTGTTCATGCACCCCAGTTACGCGGCGGCGGGCGGTGCCTGGCCGGGGGCGCTGGTCATCGCGGCGCTGCTGGCAACGGCGTTTTTCCGGCGGCAGGCATTGCCGCTGCTGCATGCGGCGGGAGCCGTCACCGTCGTCCTCTACCTGCTTTTGACGCCGCTTGCCTCGATTTCCTTCGATTTCTCCGAGTTCCAGCGCGGGTTCGAGGGCATCCGGTCGGTGGCCTTCGATGCGCCGATGGGTCGTATCGGCGCGGTCCTTGCGCTGCTGTTCGTCGCGGCCGGCCTCCGGACGGCGCGCCGGCTCGCCGCCGGCGACCGGCTCGTTGCCGCCTCATGGGCGGCGTGGGCCGTGGCCACTCCGCTCGTCATCCTGCTGTCGACGTGGACCGCCTTCGGCAATCTCGACCGCGACCTCGCCTATGCGGCGGTGGCCGCGCTGCTGGTCGTGGCGTTCACGGCCGGCGGTGAATGGATCGCGCGCGCTGAAGTCCCGCCGCTTACAGGCGGCCCGGCGGTTTCCTTCGCCCTTGGCGGGGCAGGGCTCGCCGCCCTTCTGATGCTGCACATGGCGTTCGGCTCCGGCTTGACCACGGTTCTCACCGGCGCGGCCGCGGTCGTGCCGGCGCTGGCGAGCCGCCGCCGTTCCTATCCGGTGCTGGGCTGGATCGCGGCAGGTGCGGTCGTCGCCACGCTTTTCCGGGCCGCCTTCGACCCGACCATCGTCGGTGCAGCGGTGCTTTCCACCACGCCCGTCTTCAATTGGCTGCTGCCGGGCTACGGCATTCCCGCGCTCGCCTTCGGCTTCGCCGCCTGGCAGCTGGCGCGCACCACCGATGGCCGCCCGCGCCTCGTCATGGAAGCGGGAGCGGCCCTGTTCGCGCTGCTGGCGCTGGCGATGCTGGTGCGCCACGCCATGCATGGCGGCGTCATCGACGAGGGCGCGCTGACGCTGGCAGAGCAGGCGATCTACACGCTGATCGCGCTCGGCTTCAGCGCCATCCTGATCGGTATCGACATGCGCTCGCCGAGCGCTGTACTGCGCTTCGGCTCGCTCGGCATCGGCGTTGTGTCGGTGCTGGGCATCGTCGGCCAGCATTTCGGCGCGCTGAACCCGCTGTTCACCGACGAGCCGACAGGCAAGATCCCCGTCTTCAATCTGCTGCTTCTGGCCTATCTGCTGCCGGCCGTCGCTGCCGGCGCGGTGGCGCTCTATGCGCGCGGCAAGCGGCCGCGCTGGTATTCGGCCATGCTGGCGCTGGTGGCAGCGCTGCTTCTGTTCGCCTATGCGACCCTGTCGGTGCGCCGCCTGTTCAAGGGCGAGTATATCGGCCTGTGGAGCGGGCTCGGCCAATGGGAAACCTATTCCTATTCGGCGCTGTGGCTGGCGATCGGTGTGGTGCTCTTGACGCTCGGCGTGCGGCTGAAATCGCAGGTGCTGCGCATCGCGTCGGCCGCCCTGATCTCGATCTCGGTGGTAAAGGTCTTCCTGTTCGACATGTCGGAGCTGGAAGGCGTGCTGCGCGCGCTTTCCTTCATCGGGCTCGGCGGCGTGCTGATCGGGATCGGCCTGTTCTACCAGCGGCTTTTGACGCAGGCGGCGCGTAACGGGAGACAGGCCGGGTGATGGGGGCGGCTAGTCGATGCGCACGGCGATGGCCTGCCACGTGCCGGCCTCGTCGTCGAGAAGCTTGAGGTCCACCACGTAGCGCGACCGGATCTGCGCGCCGAAGCCGTTCTGGGCATCCACCCAGGCGGCGACCCGGAACGTGCAGTTCGCTTTCGTCGAAACCGCGACCTGGTCGTTGGTGATGTAAGGGAATTCGGCGGTGGAGGGCGCCTTGAGGCGGCGCCGCACGAATTCCTGCGACATGACGAAGGCAAGCGTGGTGTTCTTGCAGTCCTTCGCCCGCGCGGCGGCTTTCTTCACGGCCTCCGCCGCCTCGCGTTCCTCCGCCTTCTTGCGGCGGTTCTCGGCATCGATGGCGGCCTGCTCGGCATCGAGGACAGCCTGTTTGGCCGCCGCCTCGGCCTCGGCTTTCGCCGCCGCCTGCCGCTCGGCCTCGGCTTTCGCTTCGGCGACGGCCTTTTCGGCCTGTCTGGCCGCTTTCCTTTCCGCGCGCGCCTGTTCTAGCCCGTCGCGCGAGGTCAGCCCGTAGTCGAGATAGACGAACTGGTTGCACCAGATGATGGCGATGAAGGAAAAGACGCAGGCCGCGAGCGCCACGATCGCCTGTCGCGCGCCGCTGCGCCGCCAGCGCGGTAGCACGGTCCTCAACAGCGAAACGATCAGCCACAGGCCTGAAAGCGCCCACAGGATCGCCGCCACCAGCACGCCGGTTTCAAACATGCCCCTAACCCCAAGGGCAGTTTTGATCCAAATCGGGTTTCATGCAAACGAAAATCGCCGCCAGGCGAGGGTTATCGTCCGCGGGCAGCCGCCGCCGATTGCGCGATGCGATCCTGTTCGATGGCCGCGAACCGGTCGAGGAAGTCCCTTTGCGCGGCGACGACCGAGCGGGGCGAAAGGTCGAAACTGTCGGCGGAAAAGCCGCGCGGCCGCCCGAAGAATTCCGTCGCCTCGGCGATGGAGAAGCCGGCCAGCGCCGTCGCCTCGAAATAGGCGGCGATCTGGTCGGCGCGCTTGATGGCCTTCCTGAGGTCGGCCGGAAGCTCCGGCGGCAGTGAAAAGCGCAGGTGGATGGCGCGTTGCAGGCGCTGCTCGCACTCCTTGTAGCTGCCGCCCATCACCGACTTGAACGGCGAGATCATGTCGCCGATCACATATTCCGGCGCATCGTGCAGCAGCGCTGCGAGCCTGGCTTCGGGCGAAGCCTGGCGCTCGATCCGACAGAACAGCGCCTCGACCAGCAGCGAATGCTGCGCGACGGAAAAGGCGTGGTCGCCGCCGGTCTGGCCGTTCCAGCGCGCGACGCGGGCCAGCCCGTGGGCGATGTCGGCGATCTCGATGTCGAGCGGCGAGGGGTCGAGCAGGTCGAGCCGGCGGCCGGACAGCATGCGCTGCCAGGCGCGCGCGGGCGCGCCGGCACGGTCGGCGGCCATCAGGCGTCCTCCGCGCCGGCCTGTTGCGGGAAGGTGAACGTCGCCCAGCCGGGAATGGCGAGATTTATCGCCACATCGCCCGCCATGATGGGCTGGCCGGCGTCGAGCGCGTCCTTGACCCGGTCAATGCGCACGATGGCGAGGCCATGCTCGCCGGCCACGGAACCGAGCGTGCCGAGCGCCTTGCCGCCGGCGACGATTTCGGCGCCCGGCGCGGGCAGGACACTTTCGCCCGAGGCGATCAGCACCCGCCGCCGCGCGGTGCCGCGATGCTGCATGCGCGACACCACCTCCTGCCCGACATAGCAGCCCTTCTGGAAGCCGACGCCGCCGGTCTGGTCGAGCAGCACGTCGTGCGGGAAGGCCTCGCCCAGCGCATAGTCGCTGCCGCTTTCGGCGATGCCCTGGGCGATGCGCAAGGCGTGCCATTCGGCATTACCCCCACTCCTGACCCTTCCCCGCAAGGGGGAAGGGGATTCTGGAGCGCCGAGGCCGGCATCCCCCTCCCCCTTGCGGGACGGGGGCAGGGGTGGGGGTGATTCCGTGCCATATATTCGACAGACCGCCCCTTGCCCGAACCGCGCATCGGCCAGCCGCGTTGAATCTGTTTGTGAAGCGTCTGAATCACTTCCCCACGAAACGCCGACAACCGCCTGATCCTCAATGGAAAGTTCCACCTTCGCCCGCAGCCGGTAGAGCGTCAGGCGGCGCAGGAAATCGGCGGCGATGTCCTTGCGGCACTCCAGTCTGAACCCATCCTCGCCGTCGCGCGAAATCAAAAAATCGAACAGGATCTTGCCTTGCGGCGAAAGCAGCGCGCCGGGTCTGGCTTCGCCCCGGCCGAGCTTGTCGAGGTCGAGCGTCAGGATGTTTTGCAGGAAATGCTCGGCATCCGGGCCGGAGACGGAGAGGATCGTGCGGTCGCTGAGAACGGCAAAGGGCATGGCTGGAAACGAACCTGAACTTGCAAATCGGCCGGTCATTACGTAAGCCGCAGGCACTTCCACGGCAAGGGCGGTGACGGTGATGGCTGCGACCTACGATCTCATCCTGACAGGCGGCACGGTGGTCAACCACGATGGGCGCGGCGCGCGCGACATCGGCGTACGGGCCGGCCGCATCGCCGCCATCGGCGATCTTTCGCGAAGTTCCGCCGGTGAGACGATCGACTGCACCGGCCTGCACGTCCTGCCCGGCGTGATCGACAGCCAGGTGCATTTCCGCGAACCCGGCATGGAGCAGAAGGAAGACCTCGAGACGGGCTCGCGCGCGGCCGTGCTCGGCGGCGTGACGGCCGTGTTCGAAATGCCGAACACTAAGCCGCTCACCACCAGCGAGGCAGCGCTGGCCGACAAGGTGACGCGCGCCACCAACCGCATGCATTGCGACTTCGCCTTCTGGGTCGGCGGCACGCGCGACAATGCCGCCGACGTCGGCGAACTGGAACGCCTGCCGGGCGCTGCCGGCATCAAGGTATTCATGGGCTCCTCCACCGGCGACCTTCTGGTCGAGGACGACGAGGGCGTCGCCTCGATCCTGAGGAACACGCGCCGCCGCGCCGCCTTCCACTCGGAAGACGAGTTCCGGCTGCGCGAGCGGCTCGGCGAGCGTATCGAAGGCGACCCATCTTCGCATCCGGTGTGGCGCGACGAGCTGGCGGCCCTGACTTGCACGCAGCGCCTGGTGCGTGTGGCGCGGCGCACGCGGGCGCGCATCCATGTGCTGCATATCTCGACGGCCGAGGAAATCGCCTTTCTCGAACAGCACAAGGACGTCGCGACCTGCGAGGCCACGCCGCATCACCTCACCCTGTCGGCCGACGACTATGCGCGGCTCGGCAACCTGATGCAGATGAACCCGCCGGTGCGGGCGGCCCGCCACCGCGACGGCGTCTGGCAGGGCGTGGCGCAGGGCATCATCGACGTGCTCGGCTCCGACCATGCGCCGCATACGCTGGAGGAAAAGCGGAAGACCTATCCGGCCTCGCCGTCCGGCATGACCGGCGTGCAGACGCTGGTGCCGGTCATGCTCGACCACGTCAACGCCGGCCGGTTGTCGCTGGAGCGTTTCGTCGACCTGTCGAGCCATGGCCCGAACCGCATCTACGGCATCGCCCGCAAGGGCCGCATCGCCGCCGGCTACGACGCCGACTTCACCATCGTCGACCTGAAGCGCCGCGAAACCATCACCAACGCGCAGCAGGGCTCGAAGGCCGGCTGGACTCCCTACGACGGCAAGCAGGTCACCGGCTGGCCGGTCGGCACCGTCATTCGCGGCAAGCGGGTGATGTGGGAAGGCGAGATCGCCACGCCCTCGCAAGGCAGGGCGGTAGAATTTTCGGAAGCGCTGCCGGGTTAAGAAGCGTTATTCCTCCGCCGCTCTCGCTTCTTCCGCCAGGTAAGCGCCGACAGATTGTGTTTCAGTCGCCGGCGACGAAGAACGCCCATTTGCCTTCGGGCGTGATGCCGACACGGTAGAAGATGTAGGCGCCGAACTGCTTCATGTCGTCGTAGTCGCCGGCGGTGACGATCTTGAACAGCTCGACCCGCTGGCGCGCGTCGAGCTTGTCGAGCGGCATGGCGAAGAAATAGGGCCAGACGTAAAGTTCCTGCGGCGTGCCGGTGTCCAGATGTACATAGCCGGCGTCGAGCACTTCTTCCATGATGGCGAGGATTTCCTGGCCGTCGGTATCGCCGGAAAGGCCCTTCAGGAAGGCGATCGGGTCGCTGTCCATCTCGGCCAGCGACAGTTGAGTCATGGAATCGCCCTGGCCGACCAGGGGCCGCAGTTTCTCGATGTCGCCGCTCTTGCAGGCTTCGACGATGAGGTCGTGCATGCGCCGCACCGGTTCGGGAAGCTTGCCGAGGTCATAGAAGACTTCGGGCAACGGCGCGTTGGGCTCGACGTTCGGGCGCGCCTCGCCGCCGTTCTCGGCGGGGGCGTTCGGGTCGACCTGCTCGGGCGTCTGCTCGTCTTCCGGTGCGTTCGGCTGCTGTGTTTCAGGCGGCGTCGTCCCGATCGGGTCGGGCATCGGCACGCCGTCTTGCGAAGGCGCTTCCCCTTCGGCGGGCGGCTGGGTCGTGGCCGGGGCGGGCAACTCCTCGCGCTTGATCTCGCTGAGAGCCAAGGCGGGGGTAGCAAAAGACAGCGCTACCGGCGTCGCCAAAGCGAAGCCCGCGATCCAGAACGCGACCGTTCCAACGCACAGTCCGGACATACGCCGCCCGGTCGACTTCGAAGAATTCACTGCCCGCATCTCCGTGGGCCCCGATCATGCCCAAATGGCGCGCTGCCGTCAAAGAGCGGGAACGGCCGATCGGTCGGCAAAGGCCGCGATGCGCCTCAGTGCCGCACCAGTTGCGGCTCGAAGGCGCCGGCAACGACCTTCTCGCGCATGCGCTCGAGCAGCGCCAGCGTGGCGGTTTCGCCGTTGGCGCGCAGGATTTCGCCGAAGGCGGTTTCCAACGCGGCCTCGGCGATGATTTCCGGCTCGATGCCGGCCGAGAGTCCTTCCGCCCAGGCTTCGTTGTGGCTTTCGACGGCGGTCAGGCGCTTTTCTTCCCGCACCAGGGCGTCGATATCGGTGACGGCATGTTCCATACTGTGACTTCCACCTTTTTAGTCGCTTTTGTGTCGTGCGGCCGTTGCCGGCAGCACAGCGTCACCCCTTGAGTCCGGTAAATGGTAGATCATTTGCCGCCGCCCCGACACGGAAAACTAAGTTTTGAGTTAATTGCATCGGCGCGCGTTAGGTTTTGATTAGCCTCTGTGTCCATCTCGCCACATTCGCGCCCGGCCCGGCGCGCCGGCCAACGGGAAAAAGCCATCAATTTCCGTAACGTGAGGCGATGTCGCGCGACAGGTCGGCGCCTTCCTTCATGTAGCGGCCGATCGCCTCGCGCGCCGAGGCGGTGCACTGGCCGTAGCTGGTGGCGAAGGAACGATAGCCGCGGTTGAAATGCGCGACGAAGCGGGCGCGCCGCTCGGGGTCAGGCTTTTCCGAGGCGAGCAGTTTTTCCATTTCCTCGCGCCAGCGGTCGCCCTTTTCGCCGCACAGGTTGCGCAGGTAGTGCAGCGAGCCGAGGATCTCGGCGAGCCGCATCAGGCCGGGCTCGAACGGCGCCTCGACGGCAAGGGCCGGCCGCGCGGGAACCGCCGCGGTAGCGACGGCGAGGCCGAGGGCAAGCAGTAGGGAGACGCGGCTCATGCGGCTTTGTGGTCGAACAATTTGACGCCGGCAAGACCTGCGCATGGGTACGGGCCGTTCTTTCAACGCGAGCCGATCAATTCGACCGCAATCGGCAAGACCGAATCGGCCAGCGGCATGGCTTCCATCTCCGACAACGTATAGAAGGCGGCCGTCTCGGCATCGTCGTCGGCGATCGCTTCGCCGCCCGTGTACTGCGCGCCGAACACGGTAAGCCGGTAGTCCACCGGGTGGCCTTCGCCGCTGCCCTCGATGAAAATCTCGCGGACCGGGCGAAAGCCGGCGGCGCCAAGGCCTGTTTCTTCCTTCAGTTCGCGTCGCACCGCCTCTTCCAGCGTCTCGCCCTTTTCGACCTTTCCGCCCGGAAAGGCGTAGAGGCCTTGCGAAGGGGCATGCGCGCGCCGCACCAGCAGGACACGGTCGCCGTTGACCACGGCGACGGATACGGCCGGCACTGTCTTGCGCGCTTGTTCCATGTCAGACCCGGAATCGGGCAATCCGTTGTGGAATGCCGAACACAAATGCGGTGTAGCGGTTGCGGGCGGCGTGTTCCACCGCCAACTTTCGTTGGGTGGCAATTGAAGGAAGGCAACATGTGTGGACGCTTTGCGCTGACGGCGACGCCGGACCAGACCGCCGCCTTCCTGGGACTGGAAGGGCTCGACGATTTTCCGGCCCGCTACAACATCGCGCCGACCCAGCCGATTCTGATGGCGATGGCCGGCGAACCGCGTGTGCCCGGCTCCAACCGGCCCGATCGCCGCGCCCTGCTGGTGCGCTGGGGGCTGATCCCGGGTTGGGTGAAGGATACGAAGGACTTTCCCCTGCTGTTCAACGCGCGCAGCGAGGGGGCGGCCGACAAGGCGTCTTTCCGCGCCGCCATGCGCCATCGCCGCGCCGTGGTGCCGGCCTCCGGCTTCTATGAATGGCGCAAGAACGCCGGCGGCAAGGGGCAAGCCTACTGGGTACGGCCGAGGCATGGCCGTCTTGTCGCCTTCGCCGCGCTGATGGAGCCTTATGCAGAGCCGGGCGGCTCCGAGATCGATACCGGCGCGATTCTCACGACGAGGGCCAACGCCGACATCGCCCATATCCACGAGCGTATGCCGGTGGTGATCGACCCACAGCATTTTTCACGATGGCTGGATTGCCGCTCGCTGGAGCCGCGCGACGTCGCCGATCTGCTGCGGCCGGCCGAGGAAGGGTTTTTCGAGGCGGTGCCGGTTTCGGACCTGGTCAACAAGGTGGCCAATACCGGGCCTGAAATCCAGGAGCGTCAGACGGCGCAAGCTGTTGCGGAGCAGAAGGAACCCGCTCGCTCGGGAGCGGGTGACCGGCAATTGACCCTGTTTTAGGGTTTTAAGACAGAAGATTCATCCGCAAAGCGGAGCCGGTCTGCTGCCGGCGGCAGGTCAGGCGGCGCGCGGAAGGATAAATTTCTGCGACGGCTTCTGGGCCTTGGTGGTGTGGAGAAGAGCGGCGACGATGGCAGCCGGGCCAATGGCGCGATAGTGGCTGACAAGCGTGTGTTGCTTGGATTGTTCGATTTCTTTCTTGTCTCGTCGCATTTTCTTTTTCCTCACAAAGATTTCCATATACAAAAGATCATATCCTTGGTGAATCCGGCCAAATCATGACTCCTTGTTTATCTTGGCCGATACTGGCGCCCGGAATGCAAACATGTTTAATAAAATCTTTCCGATCGCCCGGCGTCCGCGGCGCTGCCCAACATGCGGCTTGACTGCGAACCGGCCGGCAGCGATAAAGCCTCGCATGAAAACGTCTTTCGCCATTTGCGGCATTTCGATTATTGGCTAGCGCCAGCGCTGGTCCGGACGTTTTTTCCTCGATCTTCCTCAAGAGTGGACAACGCCCCGGCCAGCAGGCTGGTCATGGCGGGCCATGCCCGTCGTCGAGCGCACCGGAAGGGAACGCATGTCTGAAGGGTTCAAGGGACTCAGGCTCTACAATACGCTGACGCGCTCGAAGGAGGATTTTTCCCCGATCGAGCCCGACAATGTGCGCATGTATGTCTGCGGCCCGACCGTCTATGACTTCGCCCATATCGGCAATGCGCGCCCGGTCATCGTCTTCGACGTGCTGTTCCGGTTGTTGCGCCATCTCTACGGCGCGGACCACGTCACCTATGTACGCAACATCACCGACGTGGACGACAAGATCAACGCCCGCGCCCTGCGCGATTTCGGGGCGGAGATCGCCGCCGGCAGCCTGTCGCTGAACGAGGCGATCCGGCGGGTGACGGAAAAGACCGCCGACCAGTTCCACAAGGATGTGGCGGCCCTCGGCTGCCTGCCGCCGACCGTCGAGCCGCGCGCCACCGAATTCGTGCAGCCGCGCGCCGACGGCAAGACCGACATGATCGGCCTGATCGAGACGCTGATTGCGCGCGGCCACGCCTATGTGGCGGGCGGCGAGGTCTTGTTCGACACCGTCTCGATGCCGGACTACGGCCAGCTTTCGAAGCGTCATCTGGACGAGCAGCAGGCCGGGGTGCGCATCGCCGTCGACGCGCACAAGAAGAATCCCGGCGACTTCGTTCTGTGGAAACTGTCCTCCCCGGAAGAACCGGGCTGGGAAAGCCCGTGGGGCAGGGGCCGTCCGGGCTGGCACATCGAGTGCTCGGCGATGTCGGCGGCCTATCTCGGCGAGGTGTTCGACATCCATGGCGGCGGTCTCGACCTCATCTTCCCTCACCACGAGAACGAGATCGCGCAATCGCGCTGCGCCCACGGCACCCATGCCATGGCCAGGGTGTGGATGCACAACGGCTTCCTGCAAGTGGAAGGGCAGAAAATGTCCAAGAGCCTGGGCAATTTCTACTCGATCCACCAGTTGCTGGAGACCGGGACGTTCGGCGGCCGGTCGTGGCCGGGCGAGGTGCTCAGGCTTGCCATGCTGATGACGCACTACCGCGAGCCGATCGATTTTTCGGTACGCAAGCTGGAGGAGGCGGAAAACACGCTGCGCAAGTGGAAGCGCGCCGCGGACCTTGCACCGGCCGCGACCGGCGCGCTGCCGGCGGAGATGGTTGCCGCCCTGTGCGACGACCTTTCCACCTATCCGGCCTTCCAGGTCCTGACACAGCTTGCCGCCGAGGCGGTCGAGGGGAGCGCGGCTGCCGCCTCGCTGAAGGCGGCGCTGGAATTCCTGGGTTTCGAAGTGACGGCGGCAGCCGTCGACGGCACCGCCATAGCGGCGGCCATCGCCGAACGCCTCGCCTTCATCGCGGCGAAGAACTGGGCCGAAGCCGACCGCATCCGCGACGAACTTCTGGTGCAGGGCATCCAGCTGAAGGACGGCAAGGACGCCTCGACGGGCGAGCGCGTCACGACATGGGAGGTGAAGCGATGATCGATCATACCGGCATAGCCGTGAAAGACTTCGATACGTCCCGGGCATTCTACGACGCGGCGCTGGCCCCGCTCGGTGCCTCGCTGGTGATGATGGTGCCTGAAGAATACACCGGCGGCGTCAAGGTCGGCGGCTACGGCTACGACCGGCCGCAATTCTGGCTGCATGAATCGGGCGAGCCAGGGCCGGGCAGGCACTATGCCTTTACGGCCGACACGCGTGCGGAGGTCGATGCGTTCCATGCGGCGGCGATGGCCGCCGGCGGGCGCGACAACGGCAAGCCGGGCCTGCGCGCCCACTATCATCCCGATTACTACGGCGCTTTCGTTCTCGACCCCGATGGCAACAACATCGAGGCGGTTTGCCACCGGCCGGAGTGATGCGCGGATGAGCCTCGACAACAAGCCGATCTACAGCGGTGGGTGCCAGTGCGGCGCGGTGCGCTTCCGGGTCGAGGGCGCGCTTGCCGATGCCTCGGTCTGCCACTGCCGCATGTGCCAGAAGGCGTTTGGCGCCTTCTACGCGCCGTTGGCGTCCGTGCGCGGACTGAAGTTCGAATGGACCCGCGGCGAGCCAAGATGGTTCCGCAGTTCGAACTTCGTTCGTCGTGGCTTCTGTGCCGACTGCGGCACGCCGCTTGCTTATGAGGCGCCGGACGGGCTGGCGATCGCTATCGGCGCCTTCGACGAGCCCGGCGCCATCGCGCCGACGATCCAGTGGGGCATTGAGGCGAAGCTGCCCTATGTGGACGCCGTCCCGCAATTGCCGGGGGAAGATACCATGGCCGACGGGGAAGCGGCGGATTTCCTTGCGGGCCTCGTTTCCTACCAGCACCCCGACTACGACACCGACCAATGGCCGCCAAGGAAAGCCGAAAATGAGTGAACTGCGCACCCTTTATCCCGAAATCGAGCCGTTCGAGAGCGGCATGCTCGACGTCGGCGATGGCCACACCATTTACTGGGAGCGCTGCGGCACCAAGGGCGGCAAGCCGGCCGTGTTCCTGCATGGCGGGCCGGGCGGCACCATATCGCCCAAGCATCGCCGCCTGTTCGATCCGAAGCTCTACGACGTCATCCTGTTCGACCAGCGCGGCTGCGGAAAGTCCACGCCCAACGCCTCGCTGGAGGCCAACACGACCTGGCATCTGGTCGCCGACATAGAGCGGCTGCGCGAAATGGCCGGTTTCGACAAATGGCTGGTTTTCGGCGGTTCGTGGGGCTCGACGCTGGCGCTCGCCTATGCCGAGACCCATCCCGGGCGCGTTTCCGAACTGGTGGTGCGCGGCATCTACACGCTGACCCGCGCCGAACTCGAATGGTACTATCAGTTCGGCGTGTCGCAGATGTTCCCCGACAAGTGGGAGCGGTTCCTCGCGCCGATCCCCGAGGCCGAGCGCGGCGACCTTATGGCCGCCTACCGCAAGCGGCTGGTCGGTTCCGACCGCAAGGCGCAGGTCGAGGCGGCCCTTGCCTGGAGCAACTGGGAAGGCCAGACCATCACGCTGTTGCCGGAGCCGGAAACCAGCGATCCCTTTGCCATCGATGACTACGCGGTTGCCTTCGCGCGGATCGAAAACCACTATTTCGTCCACGCCGGGTGGCTGGAAGAAGGCCAGTTGCTGCGCGACGCGCACAAGCTGGGGGACATCCCGGGCCTCATCGTCCACGGCCGCTACGACATGCCGTGCCCGGCGCATTATGCCTGGGCGTTGCACAAGGCCTGGCCGAAGGCGGAATTCTTCCTCATCGAAGGTGCCGGTCATGCCTATTCGGAACCCGGCATCCTCGACCGGCTGATCTACGCGACGGACAAGTTCGCGGGGAAGAAATGAGCCGCGAGCGCCTCTACCTTTACGACACCACCTTGCGTGACGGCCAGCAGACGCCGGGCGTCGACTTTTCGGTGGAGGACAAGATCGCCGTTGCCCGGATGCTCGACGAATTCGGCCTCGATTATGTCGAGGGCGGCTATCCGGGCGCCAATCCGACCGATACGGAGTTTTTCGGCCGCAGGCAGACCTCGGCGGCGAAGTTCGTCGCCTTCGGTATGACAAAGCGCGTCGGCGTCTCCGCCTCCAACGATCCCGGGCTGGCGGCGCTGCTGCAATCGAAGGCCGACGCGGTCTGCTTCGTTGCCAAAAGCTCCGAATACCAGGTGCGGGTGGCTCTCGGCTGTACGGCTGAGGAAAACCTGGAGGCCATCCGCGCTTCCGTCGAGGCGGTGCGCGGGGTCGGCAAGGAGGCGATGGTCGATTGCGAGCATTTCTTCGACGGGTTCAAGGAAAACCCCGGATACACGCTGGCCTGTGCCAAGGCCGCCTACGAGGCCGGCGCGCGCTGGGTGGTGCTGTGCGACACCAATGGCGGCACCCAGCCGTCCGAGGTCCGTGCCATCGTCAAGAAGGTGATCGAAGCTAGCATTCCGGGTGAAAACCTCGGCATCCACGCCCATGACGACACCGGCCAGGCCGTGGCCAATTCGCTGGCGGCGGTGGAGGCGGGCGTGCGCCAGATCCAGGGCACGCTGAACGGCATCGGCGAGCGCTGCGGCAACGCCAATCTCGTCACCGTCATGCCGACGCTGGTGCTGAAGCCGGCCTATGCCGAACGCTTCGAAACCGGCATTTCGGCCGAGCGGCTTACCGGGCTGTCGCGCCTGTCGCGCGCCTTCGACGAACTGCTCAACCGGGCGCCTGCGGCGCAGTCGCCCTATGTCGGCCAGTCCGCCTTTGCCACCAAGGCCGGCATCCACGCTTCCGCGCTCGCCAAGGAGCCGGCGACCTACGAGCACGTGCCGCCCGAGGCGGTCGGCAATCGCCGCCGCGTCATGGTGTCCGACCAGGGCGGCAAGGCCAATTTCCTGGCCGAACTGGCGCGGCGCGGCATCGATGTGCCGAAGAGCGACAGCCGGCTCGACGAGCTGATCGCCGTGGTCAAGGAGCGCGAGGCCTCGGGTTATGCCTATGAGGGCGCGGATGCGAGTTTCGAGCTTCTGGCGCGCAAGGTGCTGCACGGGTTGCCCGAATTCTTCGGCGTCAGCGGCTTCCGCTGCATGGTCGAGCGCCGCTTCGACGCCAACGGCCAGTTGAAGACGGTATCGGAAGCCGTGGTCCGCATCGAGGTGGACGGCGAGCAGAAGATGTCCGTGGCCGAGGGTCACGGCCCGGTCAATGCGCTCGACATCGCGCTGCGCAAGGACCTCGGCCGCTATCAGGACGAGATCGCCGACCTCGAACTCGCCGACTACAAGGTGCGCATCCTGAACGGCGGCACCGGCGCGATCACCCGCGTGCTGATCGAATCCTTCGACGGCACCGGCACGCGCTGGTGGACGGTCGGCGTGTCCGACAACATCATCGACGCCTCGTTCCAGGCGCTGATGGATTCGATCGTCTACAAGCTGATGAAGAACCGCGAGATGGCCGGCCTGACGGCCGCCGAGTAGCGGGTATCTGCTCGTCGCGGGCGTTAGTACCCCCACCCCTAACCCCTCCCCGCAAGGGGAAGGGGAATCTTGCGGCAGCACTCGCCCGGTCGCCGCCTGCAATCTTGAGAAAAGGGGCAGCGGCGCGTCCCCCTCCCCCTTGCGGGGAGGGGTTAGGGGTGGGGGCACTGAGGCCCGCGTAGGCAGCCGATTTCCTAGGGGATTGCCCTGCCTTCGCGCCGCCTGCCGCATTGACCCATCAGCGAGACAATATTGACCCATCAGAACTTTGCGATGGCGGCGGGGCGCGTTTGCCTCCATATCGGGGCGCATGAGCGTCGAAGCGACAACCAATCCGGACAAGGCCGCGCAGCGCGGCTTCCTTTTTGCCCTGTCGGCCTATCTGCTGTGGGGCTTCCTGCCCTTCTACATGAAGGCCGTGGCGCATATCCCGGCGATCGAGGTGGTGGCGCACCGGGCTGTCTGGTCGCTGCCGGTGGCGGGCATGGTGCTGGTATGGCTCGGTCGCACCGGCGACATCAAGCGCGCGCTTCGCACCCCGCGCACGCTGATGATGGGGGTGCTGATGGCGGCGCTGATCAGCATCAACTGGTGTACCTATGTGTGGGCGATCGCCGTCGGTCGTACGCTGGAAACGGCGCTCGGCTACTACATCAACCCGCTGTTCAGCGTCCTTCTCGCGGCGGTCGTGCTGGGCGAGAAACTGAAGCCCTTGCAGATGGCGGCGATCGCGCTGGCGGTGCTGGCGGTCGTGCTGCTGACATGGGAAAACGGCGGCCTGCCGTGGGTGTCGATCGTGCTCGCGGTTTCGTGGGGATTTTATGCCCTGTGCAAGCGGGCCTTGCCGATCGGGCCGGCGCAGGGGTTTTTCCTTGAAGTGCTGATGATCGCCATTCCAGCGGCCATCTACATCGCCTGGCTGCAATGGACCGGGAACGGCCATTTCGGCGGCACCGGAATGGGCGATGTCGGGCTGCTGCTGAGTGCCGGGATCGTCACGGCCATCCCGTTGCTTCTCTATGCCACCGGGGCGAAGCTGCTGCGGCTCTCCACCATCGGCATCATGCAATACATCGCGCCGACCATGATCTTCCTGGTCGCGGTGTTCGCCTTCCGGGAGCCGTTCTCCACCGAAAGGGCGGTGGCCTTCGGCCTGATCTGGGCGGGACTGGTGCTTTACACGTGGTCGATGGTCGCCGACCAGCGGCATCGCGCCCAGGCGCCGGCCGAATAAATCAGAGTTTGTCGAGGACCGCCTCGTCGCCCCCGGCGGAAATGCCGTTGGTGGCGGCCGCCGTCAGGATGGCGGGAACGATAGCCTCGGCCTCGTCGATCACCAGTGGCTGGACACGGCGGGCCGTGTGGATGAAGCCCGCCTGCGCCATGTGGTCCATCAGCGCCAGCATCGGATTCCAGAACCCGTTGATGTTGCCGAACACGATCGGCTTGCGGTGATGGCCGAGCTGCGCCCAGGTCATGATCTCGACGATTTCCTCGACCGTGCCGATACCGCCGGGCATCGCGACGAAGGCGTCCGACTGCTCGAACATGAGGTGCTTGCGCTCATGCATGTTCTCGGTGACCACGACCTCGGTCGGGCGCTGGAGGCCGCTTTCGCTGGCCTCCTTGTTCACCAGAAAACGTGGTATGATGCCGAGAACCGCGCCGCCCGCCTGCAAGGCGCCTTCGCTGACGGCGCCCATGATGCCCCTGGAGCCGCCGCCGTAAACGAGGCGCAGTCCGGATCGGGCGATGGAGCGGCCCAGCGCGCGCCCGGCCTTGAGATAGGCTTCGTCATGACCGGGAGACGAGCCGCAATAGACGCATATCGACCGAATCGTGTTCATGGGACCGATTGGTGAATAGGTCCGTAATCGCGGTCAAGGGAAATCGGGCTTATTGTCGGCTCCGGCAAAACAGGCTAGACCCATGTTCGCTGGCTTAGGGGTAGGCGACAATATGGCGATAACTTCACTTCGGGCACTGCTGTTCACGGCCGGCGGGGTCGTTGCCGTGGGCGGCGTGGCCTATCTCTCGGGCGCGTTCGAAAAGCCTGCGACGCCGCCAGCGACGCAGGCGGAAGCGCCCGCCCAGTCCACTCCTGAAACGGCCGCGCCCGAAGCCCCCGCGCCCGACACCAAGGAAGCCAAGACCGCCTCCGGCACGCAGGAACGTGTTCCGGCGGCGTCCGCCGGCGACGGACAGGCGGAGCCCCAGAATACGCAGGCAGAGAACACCCCGCCGCAGGCCGCGGCGCAAACGCCCGCCACTGCGGTCGTGGCGCCGACCTTCGACGTGGTGCGCATCGAGGGCAACGGCTCGGCCGTCATCGCCGGCAAGGCTGTAGCGGGTGCCAAGGTCGAAATCGTCCACGGCTCCATCGTGCTCGGCGAGACGACGGCCGGCGCCGACGGAACCTTCGCCATCGTGCTCAACGACCCGCTGAAGCCCGGCGACTACCAGATCGTGCTGCGCTCGACCGCGCCGGACGGCGTCGTCGCCACCTCGGAGCAGACGGCGGTCATCTCGGTGCCTGAAAAGGCGGATGGGCAGGTGCTGGCCATGGTGGAGGAACCCGGCAAGCCGGCCGAACTCCTGACCGTTCCGGAACCGCAGAAGAAGGAGCCGGATGCCGCCGGCCAGCAGGCGGCGGAACAGCCGGCCGAAGCCTCCGGCGAGAACGCCGCGCCCAAGCCCGCACCGGAAGGAGAACAGGTGGAACCGCAAGCGGTCGCTCCGGCCGCCGAGCAGCCGGCGGGAGCCAATAAGCCGGCGGCGACGCCGGAACCCGTCACGACCGTGGCCGGCCCCAAGGTGGTGGTCGAGGCGGTCGAGATCGACGGCTCCAAGGTCTTCGTCGCCGGTCTTGCCGACCCCGGCCGCAAGGTGCGCGCCTATGCCAACGACATGCTGCTTGGCGACGCCGTTACCTCTCCGGACGGCCACTTCCTGGTCGAGGCGCAGCGCGACCTCGAAGTCGGCCAGTATTCGGTGCGCGTCGACGCGCTGGACGCAGAGGGCAAGGTCGTGGCGCGCGCGACCGTTCCGTTCGAGCGCGAGCCCGGCGAGGCGATCGCCGCCGTGGCGCCGCAGGCCGCGAAGTCCGCACCGGCCGGAACCGACAATTCCGCTCAGCCGGCGACGGCGGCCCCCGCCGGCGGCGAACAGGCCGGCGTGCCCGAAACCGCCGCGCCGAAGCTCGAGCATGCCGACGGCGCCGTCATCATCCGGCGCGGCGATTCGCTGTGGCGGATTTCCCGCCGCGTCTATGGGCACGGCATCCGCTATTCGACCATCTATCTGGCCAACCAGAAGCAGATCGCCGACCCCGACAAGATCTGGCCGGGGCAGGTGTTCACGGTGCCGGAGAAGTCCAGCGAAGGCGAGGCCGCCGACCTGAAAGCCCTCGGCGACCAGGCGACCACCGTCCCGGCGCAATAGCGTCTCCATAGAAGGCCCCCTTGCGGAAAGCTATTCCATCGTTTATCGACGATAAACGATGGAAACGACGAAAATCGAGACCGGCACGAGCTGCACAGGCCCGGACAGCCAGGCGGTTGCCGCCAAGCTGGCGGCGCTGTCGCATCCGGCCCGCATCGAAATCCTGAAATATCTCTCCGCCAGCTCTCCCTGCTGCTGCGGCGAGGTGGTGCGGCAGCTCGATCTCGCCCAGTCCACCGTTTCCCAGCATCTGAAAATTCTCGTCGAGGCGGGATTCGTCCATTTCGCCGCCGACCGGCAGCGCTCGCGCTATGAGGTCGACCGCGCGGCACTTGCCGCCGTGTCGGCCACGCTGGCCGATCTCGTCCATTCCTGTTGCGCACGCGACTGACTTCGAAACAAGGCAATTCACTTGGCCGACAAGACCGTTTCCGCCGATTCCGGCTCGACTCTCAAGACGCTGCGCAACCTGTGGCCTTATATGTGGCCGGCCGATCGTGCCGACCTCAAGGCGCGCGTGGTCTGGGCGACCGTGCTTTTGGTGGTGGCCAAGCTGACGCTGGTCGCCGGCCCTTATTTCTTCAAATGGGCAACCGACGCGCTGGCCGGCGACGGCAAGGCGCCGCCGCCGCTGCCCGCCTTCATGCTGGTGCCGGTGGTGCTCGTCATCGCCTACAACGTGGTGCGGATTGTGCAACTGGGCTTCAACCAGTTGCGCGATGCGCTGTTCGCCGAGGTCGGGCAATACGCGGTGCGCCAGCTTGCCTACCGCACTTTCGTCCACATGCACCGCTTGTCGCTGCGGTTCCATCTGGAGCGGCGCACCGGCGGCCTGTCGCGCATCATCGAGCGCGGCACCAAGGGCATCGAGACGATCGTGCGCTTCATCATGCTGAACACGGCGCCGACCATCCTCGAATTTGCGCTGACGGCAGCCATCTTCGCCTATAGCTACGGCTGGAAATACGTGACCATCGTCGCCGTCACCGTGTGGATCTACACCTGGTTCACGGTCCGGGCGAGCGACTGGCGCATCGGCATCCGCCGCGACATGAACGACAGCGACACCGACGCCAACACCAAGGCGATCGATTCGCTGCTCAACTACGAGACGGTGAAATATTTCGGCAACGAGCGGATGGAATCGGAGCGGTTTGACCATTCCATGGCGCGCTACGAGATCGCCGCCACCCGCATCTGGACCTCGCTCGGCTGGCTGAACTTCGGCCAGGGACTGATCTTTGGCATCGGCATGGCCATCGTCATGTGCCTGTCGGCGCTGGAGGTGCAGGCCGGCACGCAGACGATCGGCGACTTCGTCTTCATCAACGCCATGCTGATGCAGCTTTCGGTGCCGCTCAATTTCATCGGCTTCATCTACCGCGAAATCCGCCAGGGCCTGACCGACATCGAGCAGATGTTCGACCTGCTCGATGTGCGCCAGGAGGTCGTGGACGAGCCCGGCGCGAAACCGCTTCAGGTCACCACCGGCAGGGTGGAATTCCGCGACGTACATTTCGATTACGATCCGAACCGGCAAATCCTGAAAGGGGTGAGCTTCGAGGTGCCGGCGGGCAAGACGGTCGCCATCGTCGGCCCGTCGGGGGCGGGCAAGTCCACCATCTCGCGGCTTCTGTTCCGCTTCTACGACGTCCAGCAGGGTGCGGTGCTGATCGACGGCCAGGACGTCCGCGACGTCACGCAGGAAAGCCTGCGCTCGGCCATCGGCATGGTGCCGCAGGACACCGTGCTGTTCAACGACACCATCGCCTACAACATCCGCTACGGCCGCCCCGGCGCGAGCGACGAGGAGGTGCGGCGGGCGGCGAAACTCGCCCAGATCGATAGTTTCATCGAGCGGCTGCCGGACGGCTATCGCGCGATGGTGGGCGAGCGCGGGTTGAAGCTGTCGGGCGGCGAAAAACAGCGCGTGGCGATCGCGCGCACCATCCTGAAGGCGCCGCCGATCCTCGTCCTCGACGAGGCGACCTCGGCGCTGGACAGCCATACCGAGCAGGAAATCCAGGCGGCCCTCGACCTCGTCAGCAAGGGGCGCACCACCATCGTCATCGCCCACCGGCTGTCGACGGTGATCTCGGCCGACGAGATCATCGTGCTCAAGGACGGCGAGATCGCCGAACGCGGCACGCACCCGGCGCTTTTGCGCAAAAAGGGTCTTTACGCCTCGATGTGGGACCGCCAGCGCGAGGCGAGCGAGGCGGAAGAACGCCTGCGCATCGCCCGCGAAAGCGACGAAATGGGCGTCGTGGTGCGAAGGCGGACCTCCGAGGTTTCCTGAGCAGTCTGGCCGGCAGGCGGGGTAGGCGGGCAGCAAAGCGGCCATGCGTCAGTACCCCCACCCCTAACCCCTCCCCACAAGGGGGAGGGGAACACAGGTCGCCGTTCCCACAGCGAAGGTCGTCGTGGCGCGCCCGCAAAATCCCCCTCCCCCTTGGGGGGAGGGGTTAGGGGTGGGGGTACTGACGCCCACCAAAGCCACGGAAGTCCCGAGTCCTGTTTGCCGCGTTGCGGGGAAGGGGGGTTTCGGCTAGACAGGCCGCATCCGAAACGGAGCTGGCCAGCGCCCATGCAACTTGTCGACACGATCCGAAACGCCTTCGTTCCGATCCATCGCCAGGGTTATCCGTTCATTGCCGCCTTCGCCGCGGCGACGCTGGTTCTCGGCTATTTCTCCTCGATCCTGTTCTGGATCGGCCTCATCCTGACCGCTTGGTGCGCCTATTTCTTCCGCGATCCCGAACGTGTCACGCCGCTCGACGACCGGCTGGTGGTGAGTCCGGCCGATGGCGTCGTCTCGGCGGTAGGGCCGGCGGTGCCGCCGCGCGAACTCGGCCTCGGCCCGGACGAGATGACGCGCATTTCCGTGTTCATGAACGTGTTTTCCTGCCATGTGAACCGCGCCCCGGTGCGCGGGCGCATCACCCGGATCGAGCACCGGCCGGGCAAGTTCCTCAACGCCGAACTCGACAAGGCGAGCAGCGAGAACGAGCGCAACGGCCTTGTCATCGAAAGCCCGAACGGCACCGTCGCCGCCGTGCAGATTGCCGGCCTGGTGGCGCGCCGCATCGTCTGCTGGGCCGAGGAGGGCGGTTCGCTTGCCGTCGGAGAGCGCTTCGGCCTGATTCGCTTCGGCTCGCGCGTCGACGTCTTTCTCCCTGACGGGGTAACGCCGCGCGTCGCGGTCGGCCAGACGGCGGTGGCCGGCGAGACGGTGCTGGCCGAATTCGGCGGCACGCAGGTCTCGCCCCTCGTGCGCGTGTCGTAAGGCAGGACGGATGGTAGGGTCCTTCAAGAAGTTCGAGCCGCACGGCGCCGGCGGACCGCCGATCCGCGAGATTCCGCTGCGCCTGATGTTCCCGAACCTGATCACGGTGCTGGCGATCTGCGCCGGCCTGTCGGGCATCCGCTTCGGCTTCGAGGGGCGTTTCGAGCCGGCGGTGGTGATGGTGCTGCTGGCGGCCTTCCTCGATGGCGTCGACGGGCGTCTGGCGCGCCTGCTCAAGGCGACGTCCAAGTTCGGTGCGCAGATGGATTCGCTGGCCGATATCGTTAATTTCGGCGTCGCGCCGGCTCTGGTGCTTTATGCATTTCTGCTGGAGCGCGCCGGATCGCCAGGCTGGATCGCCACGCTGCTCTTCGCGATCGCCTGCGGCATGCGCCTTGCCCGCTTCAACGTGCTGGACGAGGAAGGCCAGCAGCCTTCGTGGCAGGCGGAATATTTCGTCGGCGTGCCGGCTCCGGCCGGCGCCGTGCTGGTAATGGCGCCGCTTTACCTGTCCTTCCTCGGCCTGACGCCGACGAAGGAGGTCGCCTTTGCCGGCACTGCCTTCACGATCCTGGTGGCTTTCCTGCTGGTCAGCCGTCTGCCGGTCTATTCCGGCAAGAGCCTGAAGATTCCCGGCGACCGCATGCTTTTGGTCATCCTCGCCATTGCGCTCTACATCCTGCTTCTGGCGAGCTATCCGTGGTACACGTTGACCGCCTCGGCCATCGTCTATCTCGTCTTCCTGCCGTTCAGCGTGCGCGCCTATTCGCGCCGCGCCAAGCGCGAGGGCGAGTCGGCGCTACCGCCCGACGTCGATGCGCGTTCGGGCGAGTAGCTACGCGGCTTCGGCGATCCCGAGCTTTTCCAGCGCGAGCCGCCGCGCCGCGCCGTAGTCCGTCTTGCCCGAGCCCAGCATCGGGATTTCCGCGACCTTGACGATATCCTGCGGCATCATCAGTTCGGCCGCGCCCGCCTGCTTGCCGTAGCGGCGCAACGCCTCCGCATCGGCGTTTCCCGCCGTGGTCACCAGCACGATGCGCTCGCCGCGCCGCTTGTCGGGCACTGCGACGACGGCGTGGTGTTCCTCCGGCCACAGCGACTGCGCCATCATCTCCACCGCGCCGAGCGACACCATCTCGCCGGCGATCTTGGCAAAACGCCTGGCGCGGCCACGGATGGTGATGAAGCCCTCGCGGTCGACCGACACGATGTCGCCGGTGTCATGCCAGCCGTCGGCCAGCGTCTGGAGCTCGCCCGGGCGCTGCGCCGACATGGTGCCGAGCATCAGGTTCGGTCCGCTGAGCCACAGCCGGCCGGCGTCCTCGATGCCTTCCACCGGCTCCAGCCGCATACGCATGCCGGGCAGCAGCCGGCCGACGCTGCCCTCGCGGCCGTGGATGGCGGTGTTGACAGCGACCACGGGCGACGCTTCCGTCAGGCCATAGCCCTCGACGATCTCGGCCTGGTAGCGCTCGCGGTAGACGCGCCGCGTCTCCGCCTTCACCGGCTCGGCCCCGGCGACGATGAAGCGCAGGCTGGAGAAGTCGCCGTCCTTGGCCGTGCGTGCGTAGTTGGCAAGGAAGGTATCGGTGCCGAACATGGCGGTGGGACGCACCTTGCGCGCCACTTCCGGGATCAGCTTGTAGTGCAGCGGCGAGGGATAGAGGAACAGCCTGATGCCGGTGACGAGCGGCAAGACGGTGCCGCCGGTCAGTCCGAACGAGTGGAACACCGGCAGCACGTTGAGCAGCGTGTCGGCCGGCGAGACGGCGATGCGGGCTTCCGCCTGCATGGCATTGGTAAGCAGGTTCTTGTGGGAGAGCACGACGGCCTTCGGCGTGCCTTCCGAGCCGGACGTGAACAGGATCACCGCCGGCTTGTCGGCGTTCTGTTTCTGTAGTGGGCGTCGCCAGGACAGGGCGGCCGAAAGTTTTTCCCACAGGCCGGTACTTTTGCGGACATCTTCAAGCCAGACGAACTTCGCCCCGGCATGTTCGATGGCCTCGACGATGTCGTGGAGGTTGGCCTTTTCGATGAAGGCGCGCGAGGAAACCACGCTGCGGATGGCCGCCGTGTGGACGGCGGCCGCTGCGTTGGCCGGCCCGGCCGTATAGTTGATGACCGCGGCGGGCCTTGCCGCCGACCACAGGCCGAGCAGTGACAGCACGATGCCGTTGGTGTTGGGCAAAAGCAGCCCGACCGCCTCGCCGGGGCGGCTCTGCCGCTGCAAGCGGTCACCGATGACCCGGGCGGCGGCGAAGACCTTGCGGTAACTCATCGCGCCCGCGACCACGTCCTCGATGATGGTGCGCGACGCGCCGACGCGGTCGGCCGCGTCGCGCGTGGCGTAGAACAGGCCGCGCGACAGGTCCGTCGAGGCAAGGCGCGCCTCCGCCATCCGGTCGAACAGCGCGCCGCTGGCGGTGGTCGATTGTTCGCCGCTCCCGGCGATCAGTTCGGCGATCGTCTTCGGCTCCAGCGCGGTCACCGACAGCCGGGGGAGCCAGTGGCGCGGCGCTTTCGCCGCCGGCGTCAGCGAGAACGGCAGGCCGCGCGCGCCGCCGATGAAGATCGGCACGATGCGCGCGTCCGCCTGCACGGCGATGCGGGCGACGGCGCGATAGAGGCGGAAGGCCTTCACGTCGGGCTCGACCGCTTCGGGAAAATAGACCGCGAGCCGGCCGTTGCCCTTGAGTACGCGCACCAGCCGACGGCTGACGAAGACATGCTTGGCGTTGAAGGCGATGGTGCGGGCGAGTTCCCGCCACGGCTCCAGCCAGATCGATTTCGCCGACGCCTCGTCGAGAATGTGCAGCGTGTTGTCGGGCAACAGGGAAAGCATCAGCGCCGGATCGATTCGCGACTGATGGGTGACGGCGTAGATGACCGGCGCCTTCGCCTGTCGCGCCGCCTTCAACGCCCGGTCTTCGACCCGGTAGACGAGCTTGAACGGCACGTAGAGCATGGCCTGCGGCAGGCTGAGGCCGAGCCGCGCCTTTTCGATGACGCCGATCAGCAGCCACGAAAACACGACGCCGCCAAGGAGCGAGAATGTCAGGATCATGCCGCATCTCCCAACGGTTCACGGTACAGGCGTCGAAGCCCGCAGCAGTCTAGCGTAGCAAATCGGTCCGGGAATCGGAATCGTAAAAAGAAAAAGCCGGCCTTTTGGGCCGGCTGGAGGAGGACGAACCGAGGGGTGGGGGACTTGGGGGGTGGTTCGTCATTGCAATAACGAAGCCGAAGGCAAAGGGTTCCACAAACCGTAAAACTTTTTAGCTTCGGCGCGGCGGGCTACTGCGCCGGCTGTTCCTGGGTCGATCCGTCCTCATCCATGTCGTCGGCATAGGGCGAGGCGCTCGGGATGCATTGCACCGTCCATCCGGCCGGCGGGGTCGACTTCTGGTATTCGGCGATGGCGGACGTGCACTGATCGCGCGTGTCGAAGGTGCTCGGCAGCACCACCATGCCGCCCTGTGGCCCCGCGACCACCATATACCAGACCAAAGCAATCGTAGGAGACATAGAATCCTCGCATCGGAAAGAAGTGACGGCGCGATCTTAGCCTGTTGCCGGGGCAACCGGAATCGGTTTCGCGCACGATGGTGCGGGAAATATGAAGCGACAATACGGCCGCCACGACCGATCACGGAAGGTTCATTCTTGCGCGCGTATCAAGGCTTCCCGCAGAGGCTCACTCTGTCGCGAAGCAGTAGAACAGGCCGTCGCCCCCGGTGCCCTTCAGAGCTTCCTGGCTGCAGCCGCCGCGTGAGGCGTGCGAGGAGTTCCACGATTTCGCCGCGGCCGAATCGTCCAGCCCGGTGCGGTCGGAATGGCCCATCATGGCGGCCCCTTCGGCACCGCTCAGCGTCCAGTCGCCGCAGGTCTGGTCGGCGATGCGGGTGCCGTCCGGCTTGGACCCGGTCAGGATATCGTGGCGGTTGGGCGTGTCGCCGCGGCCGTTGATGACCTCGCCCTTCTCGTTCAGCGCGGTCTGTTTGGTCAGGTCGTTGTTGTCCGAATGCAGCGAGGCGACGTCATCGGCGATCTTTTCGCCCTTAGCGTTGAACCACGGCCCCTTGCCGATGCGGTCGCGGGCATCGGTGTCCTTGGTGGAAAGATAGGCGTGCCAGGTCTTGCCTTTCACGCCGGCAGCCTCGGCCAGGGACGCGCAGTGGGCGTCGGCACCGGCGAGGCCGCCGAGATCCGCCCCCTTGCCCGAGCCCTGGCTGGTGACGAAGAAACTCATCGAATTGTCCTGGGCAAGCGCCATGGTGGCGCCGGCAAGCGTAAGCGTGGCGACGAGAAGCAGCTTTTGCATGGTCGTTGTCTCCGGCTTGTGACGGTTGTTGCCTGCCGGAGAACGATAATGGGCGCGCGCACGCCCCTCCAATCACGAGATTGTGTGAGGCAAGGGGAGGAGCCGGCGCCGAGGCTTTACGCCGGTAGCTGGTAAGCCACCCAGCGGTCGTGCTTGGCCTGGTAGATCAGCCCAGTCTTGGTCAGGGTTGGGCTTGCCATCGGCAGGATCCTTGCGGCGATTTCGGAAGCATGCGGCAGCGTCAGCGGGTCCTCGCCGGGCATGGCCTGCGCGCGCATGCCGGTGCGCGTGGCGCCGGGATCGGCGGCGTTGACCCGAAGCGCCATGTTCTGCGTTTCGGCCGCCCACGAACGCGTCATCGTCTCGACGGCTGCCTTGGAAGCGGCGTAGGGAGCCCAGAAGGCCTTGGCCGTATGGGCCGCATTGGAAGAAAGCACGATGGCGCGTCCGGCGTCCGAGAGCCGCAGAAGCGGATCGACGGAACGGATGAGCCGCCAGGTCGAGGTGACGTTGATGGTCATCACCCGCTCGAAGGTCTTTGCCTCGACGTGGCCGATCGGCGAGATGACGCCGAGCACGCCGGCATTGGCGACCAGGATGTCGAGCTTGCCCCAGCGCTCGTGAATGGCGCCGCCCAGCCGGTCGATGCCTTCCATATCGGCTAGGTCAAGCGGCACCAGCGTGGCCTCGCCCTTGCCGGTCTTTTCCCGCTCGGCCCTGATCTCGTCGTCGAGTTCCTCCAGGCCGCCGACGGTGCGGGCGACGGCTATGACATGCGCGCCCGCCGCCGCCATCTGCCTGGCGATGAAATAGCCGATGCCGCGCGAGGCGCCGGTGACGAGGGCGACGCGGTTGGTAAGGTCGAGCGTGGGGTCAGCCATGGCGTGTTCCGATCCGTTCATGCTGAAATCCCTCTACCGCGCCAGCGGCAAGGGGTCCACAGGGCGGGCCGGCAATCAGGCTCAGGAACCGCTCGCCGCCAGCAGCGACAGCGTGCGCACATTGTCGCGGCTTTCGAAATCGGCAAGGCGCGTCGGATATTCGCCGCTGAAACAGGCGTCGCAGAACTGCGGCTGCTCGTTGTTGCGGCCCGGTTCGCCAACGGCGCGGTAGAGGCCGTCCATGGACAGGAAGCCGAGCGAATCCACCCGGATGAACTCGGCCATTTCCTCGACCGACATGCGCGAGGCAAGCAGCTTCGATTTCTCGGGCGTGTCGACGCCGTAGAAGCACGACGAGCGTGTCGGCGGCGAGGCGATGCGCATATGCACTTCGCGCGCCCCCGCTTCGCGCACCATCTGCACGATCTTCTGGCTGGTGGTGCCACGCACGATCGAATCGTCGACCAACACCACTCGCTTGCCCTCGATCATCCTGCGGTTGGCGTTGTGCTTTAGCTTCACGCCCATGTGGCGGATCGCGTCGCCGGGGGCGATGAAGGTGCGGCCGACATAGTGGTTGCGGATGATGCCGAGTTCGAACGGAATCTGCGCTTCCTGCGAAAAGCCGATCGCCGCCGGCACGCCCGAATCCGGCACCGGCACGACGATGTCGGCATCGATCGGGCTCTCTCGCGCCAGTTCGGCGCCGATGCGCTTTCTCACGTCATAGACGTTGCGCCCTTCGACCGACGAATCGGGGCGGGCGAAATAAACATATTCGAAGATGCAGAAGCGGGTCTTTTGCGGCGCGAAGGGGAATGAGCTCTCGATGCCCTTGGTCGTGACCACCACCATTTCACCCGGCTGCACGTCACGCACGAAGCGCGCGCCGATGATGTCGAGGGCGCAGGTCTCGGAGGCGAGAATCCAGGCGCCGTCGAGGTCGCCCAGCACCAGCGGCCGGATGCCGAGCGGGTCGCGGCAGCCGATCATCTTCTTTGATGAGAGCGCGACCAGCGAGAAGGCCCCCTCGATCTGCCGCGCCGCATCGACGAAGCGGGCGTTGAGGTCGTTCTCCTTGCTCATGGCGACGAGGTGCAGGATCGTCTCGGTGTCCGAGGTGGACGAGAAGATCGCGCCCTGCTTCTGCAGCGTGCGCTGTACCGTCATGGCATTGGTGAGGTTGCCGTTATGGGCGACCGCGAAGCCGCCGTCGGCGAGTTCCGCGAAAAACGGCTGGATGTTGCGCATGCCGGCGCCGCCGCTGGTGGCGTAGCGGGTATGGCCGATCGCCCGGTCACCCTTCAGGCTGTCGATGACGCGCTGCTTGGTGAAGGTGTCGCCGATCAACCCGACATGGCGTTCGACGTGGAACTGGTTGCCGTCATAGGAGACGATGCCGGCCGCTTCCTGGCCGCGATGCTGCAGCGCGTGCAGGCCCAGCGTGACGATGGCCGAGGCGTCCTGCCGACCGAAAATGCCGAATACACCGCACTCGTCGTGAAAATGGTCGTCCGCTTCGGCTGAAAGCGCGTTCATTGCATCTGCCATGGGCTGAGGCTCCGCTAAAGCCGCTATATAAGGGGTCGCTCGGGCAGCGACAACTGGAACCGCTGCCGATCGGCCGAATTCATGGTCAGTTTGCCGGCGCCGGCGCGTCTTCGCTCTCGTCCGGCGCCGGTGTGCCGGATTCCTCGCCGGCGGCAGGAGGCTCAGTGCTCGGGGCAGGCGGCGTGCCGGCCTCGGGCTGCGGCGCTGCCCCGTCGGGTTTCAGCCGCTTGAGGATGGAGTTTTCCGGGTCTTCGGGCAGCAGGCTTTCGATCTTGGCGCCGATCGATTCAAGGAGCGGCCGCGACTTAGCCTGGGCGATCCATTCGGGAGCCCGCTCGCCGGCCAGCCAGTTGAAGAACATCAGCGCCACGGCAACCACGAGAATGCCGCGCGCCGCGCCGTAGAGGAAGCCGAGCGTGCGGTCGAGCGCGCCGATCCGCGAATCGATGATCCAGTCGGCGAGCTTCATGGTGATGACGGTGACCACGATCAGGGCGATGATGAAGACGATGCCGGCAGCCGCCGCCATCGCCGCTTTCTCGTTCTCTATATAGGGCAGGACATAGGGGACGATCGGCTTATAGAAGAGGTAGGCCGCCGCCGCCGCTGCCGCCCACGAAACCACCGACAACACCTCGCGCGAAAAACCGCGCACCATTGCCAGCATCGCCGAAACCAGGGTGAAGCCGACGAGAATTCCGTCAAGCAGCGTAATCGGCATATGGCCCCACTCCGTCTATGCGCCGCGGCGCCGCGTCAGTCTTCCTCGCTGGCGCGGCCGCGGCGGGTGCCGGCGATGCGCGCCACGAGATCGGCAAGCTCGGTAGGGCGGAACGCACCAGCCCCGATGCTGTTGGCCCCCGTTCCATTGGCCCCAGCGGCAACGTCCTCGCCGCTCTTGGAACTGCCCAGGGGCAGGACCGCGCTGCCAAAGCCCAGCTTTTCGGCTTCCTTGAGGCGCTGCTGCGCGTGCGCGACAGGCCTTACGGCACCCGACAGGCTGATTTCGCCGAAATAGACGCAATCGGCTGGAAGGGCAAGGC
The DNA here is from genome assembly GCA_049650385.1 of Mesorhizobium sp. Lineage (GTDB taxonomy): Bacteria > Pseudomonadota > Alphaproteobacteria > Rhizobiales > Rhizobiaceae > Mesorhizobium. The sequence continues at coordinate 7,152 of JBASAA010000027.1, read as the reverse complement.
CGGTCAGCGACGAAACCAGGGCGGCGGCGACCGCAAGGTCGGCGGCCGGCTCCGAGATGCGGTAGCCGCCGGCCACGTTGAGATAGACGTCGTGCTGCGAGAAGCGCACGCCGCAATGGGCTTCGAGCACGGCAAGGATCATGGAAAGCCGCGCGCCGTCCCAGCCGACGACGGCGCGGCGCGGCGTACCAAGCGTGGAAGGCGCCACCAGCGCCTGGATTTCCACCAGCACCGGCCGCGTGCCTTCCATGCCGGCGAAGACGGCGGCTCCCGGCGACTTGGTATGGCGCTCGCCGAGGAACAGTTCGGACGGGTTGGCGACTTCGCGCAAGCCCTTGTCCGACATTTCAAACACGCCGATCTCGTCGGTCGGCCCGAAGCGGTTCTTGACCGTGCGCAGGATGCGGTAGTGGTGACCGCCTTCGCCCTCGAAGTAGAGCACCGCATCCACCATGTGCTCGACGACGCGCGGGCCGGCGATCTGTCCTTCCTTGGTGACGTGGCCGACCAGAACCACGGCCGCGCCGGTCGACTTGGCGTAGCGGATCATCGCCTGGGCTGCGGCCCGCACCTGCGTGACGGTACCGGGTGCGGAATCGGCAAGGTCGGTCCACAGCGTCTGGATCGAATCGAGGATGACGAGGTCGGGCCGCCGCCCATCGGCGATGGTCGCAAGGATGTCTTCGACATTGGTCTCGGCGGCGAGTTCGACCGGGGACGCGGCTGCGCCCAGCCGCTGCGCCCTGAGCCTGATCTGCGCGACGGCTTCCTCGCCCGAGACGTAGACGATTCGATGGCCCTTGTCGGCGAGGGCGGCCGCCGCCTGCGTCAGCAGCGTCGACTTGCCGATGCCGGGATCGCCGCCGACCAGAAGGGCGGAGCCGCGCACGAAACCGCCGCCGGTGGCGCGGTCGAGTTCGCCGATGCCGGAGGCGATGCGCGGCGCGTCCTCGATCTCGCCGGAAAGCGTGGTCAGCGCCACCACGCGGCCCTTGCGGGCGCTGCGCATCGAGGCCGGCCCCGAGCCGATGCCGCTGTTGGTGCCTTCCTCGACCAGTGTGTTCCACTCGCCGCAGGAATCGCACTTGCCCGCCCAGCGCTGATGCGCCGTGCCGCAATTCTGGCAGATGAACTGGGTGCGGGGCTTAGCCATGCCGTCGAGATAGCCCGGCTACGCAGTTACGTTCGTTGGTGCATCGAATAGGCCCGGCTCTTCGATTGTTGGAATAGTTTTCTCGTCCGCCAATATCTCAATTCGCAGAGGGATGGGGGCGAACCTTGACCCGGCAAGAATTTCGCTGGCAGGCCAAAGGGAATTAAAAACTTCACGGATTGGCGCTTCCCCGCTTATCGAAAATGACCGGATGGTTTGCTCTTCTCCACCGTAATGGGCGATTACGATGAAGGAGGCAGCCTTTTGTGAATATTTATGCATCTCAAAAGTCACTTCTCATCAATGATTTCAACGCGAGCCACTTCCAAGACCTACTCGAACCGCTCCGGCAGGTGGCTGTCTTCGGCGAGGTCGAAGAAGCGGGTGAACTCGCCCTGGAAGCCGAGCGGCACCATGCCGGTCGGGCCGTGGCGCTGCTTGGCGACGATCACCTCGGCCTTGCCGCGCGCCTCGTTCATCTCGGTTTCCCACTTGACGTATTCCTCGGTGCCGAATTTCGGCTCCTTGTTCTTGAGGTAATATTCCTCGCGGAACACGAACATCACCACGTCGGCATCCTGCTCGATCGAGCCGGATTCGCGCAGGTCCGACAGTTGCGGGCGCTTGTCGTCGCGCGTCTCGACCTGGCGCGAGAGCTGCGAAAGCGCGATGATCGGCACGCTCAGTTCCTTGGCGAGCGCCTTGAGGCCGGTGGTGATCTCGGTCACCTCCTGCACGCGGCCCTGGCTCGCCTTGGCGGACGAACCCTGCATGAGCTGGATATAGTCGATGACGATGACGTCGAGCCCGCGCTGGCGCTTCAGCCGGCGCGCCCGCGCCGCAAGCTGGGCGATGGAGATGCCGCCCGTCTGGTCAATATAGAGCGGCAGCTTCTGCATGGTCTGCGAGCAGGCGACCAGCTTCTCGAAATCCGTTTCCGAGATTTCGCCGCGCCGGATCTTGGACGACGGAATTTCCGTCTGCTCGGAAATGATGCGGGTGGCGAGCTGCTCGGACGACATTTCGAGCGAGAAGAAGCCGACGACGCCGCCATTGGCCGCCTTGAACGAACCGTCCGCCTGCTGGGCCGGCTCGTAGGCATGGGCGATGTTGAAGGCGACGTTGGTGGCAAGCGAGGTCTTGCCCATGCCCGGCCGCCCGGCGATGATGATGAGGTCGGAGGGCTGCAACCCGCCCATGCGGCTGTCGAGGTCGCGCAGGCCGGTGGCGATGCCCGAAAGGCCGCCGTCGCGCATATAGGCGGCGTTGGCCATGTCGACGGCGGTCTTGACCGCGTCGGTGAAGCTCTCGAAGCCGCCGTCATAACGCCCGGTTTCCGCCAGTTCGAACAGCCGCCGCTCGGCGTCTTCGATCTGCTCGGACGGCGACATGTCGACCGGCGCGTCATAGGCGATGTTGACCATATCCTCGCCGACCGTGATCAGCGCGCGGCGCGTGGCGAGGTCGTAGATGGCGCGGCCATAGTCGGCGGCGTTGATGACGGTGACGGCCTCTGCCGCCAGCCGGGCGAGGTAGTGGGCGACCGGCATGTCGCCGACCTTCTCGTCGGCCGGCAGGAAGGTCTTGATGGTCACCGGCGTGGCCATCTTGCCCATGCGGATCAGTTCGGCCGAAACCTCGAAAATCTTGCGGTGCAGCGGCTCGTAGAAATGCGAGGCCTTGAGGAAGTCCGAGACGCGATAGAAGGCGTCGTTGTTGACCAGGATCGCCCCGAGCAGCGCCTGTTCGGCCTCGATGTTGTTCGGCGCCTCGCGATAGGCTGGCGTCTCCGCCGTGCCGAATTTCAGTACTGCCTCTGCCATGCCATCCCCGACTCTTGTCCCTTACCTCGATACCAGAACGGGACGGGCCGGTGCTGACTAATCTGCAACGGCATCACCCGAACCGACGATACTTCCCACGATTCACAGCCGGAACCGTTCCGTGGAAAGAATCACCGTTGACACGGGGGTAGGGTCACGATTCGCCCCGTTATCCTAGAACATAAAGGGAACAGTCCGCAAGACCCGGACACTGCGCTCACGACGGTAGGCTGTCGCCCCAGTCCGCGCGGCGGGCGCGCTTGAACGCGTCGCCGTCGCGCCGGGTGAAAAGCCGTTCCTGCGCCTGCCCGTCCGGCTGGCACAGTTTCAGCGCCACCTTGCCGGAGCCGGGCCTCGGCGGGGCCAATACGCGCGCCTGATGTCGAGCAGCCGGTTCTCGCGAGGCTGCGACGAAAACGAACTTTTCGTCCTCCCACGGCACATCGGCGTCCTTGGTTAGCCGATGCACGCGCGAGCGCGCCACCCGGCGCGAGAAGTGGCACCAGTCCGGCGGGCCAATCGGGCAGGGTTGTTCATGCGGGCAGGGGGCGAGCACATGCGCGCCGGTCTCGATCAACCGGCGGCGAACCTCGATGATGCGCTGCCAGCCGGCCGGCGTGCCGGGCTCGACGATCAGCAGCGTGCCTGCGGTCAGCGCCCACAGGCGGTCGACCAGCTTCGGCAGCGAAGCCGGCGCGATCTCGTCGAGCATGTAGGCGGCGGTAACGAGGTCGGCGGGCGCGGGCCCGTCAAGTTCGAGCGTAGCGTCGGCGCCGATCCAGTCGGTTTCGACGTTAAGGCCGCTTTCGCCGGCGAGCCATGCTCCGGTCTTGCGCACCGCGGCACTCGCCTCCACCAGGGTGGCGCGTTCCAGGCCGGGCCACACGCCGGCCGTGGCCCACAACACGGTGCCGGGGCCGGCGCCGATGTCGAGCAGGGTTTTGGGCGAGAAGGCAGGCAGCGCCTCGGCAAGTGCATCGAGGCTCGCCCGCACGGCGGCGTAGGTCGCCGGCAACCGGGCGGCGAGGTAAGCCTTCACCGCGAGATCGTCGGCCATATGCAGGCGGCCGTCGCGCAGCTCGGCGCGGTAGCGCTCGGACAGCGTTCTGGCCGCCTGTTGCAGCACCGCAAGCGGCGTGCCTTCGAGCAGGCGGTCGACGGTTTGACGCAAAGGGGCGGGCAGTTCCATCGCTCACGCGCCTCGCGGGGCAAACAGGATGAGCGAGGCGCCGCCGATGCAGACCAGCGCGCCGGCGATGTCCCAGCGGTCCGGGCGCACGCCCTCGGCTACCCACAGCCAGCCGAGCGAGGTGGCGATGTAGATGCCGCCATAGGCGGCGAAGGCACGCCCGGCCGCCTCGGCGTCGACCTGCGCCAGCAGCCAGGCGAACACCGCCAGGCAAGCCATGCCCGGGACGAGCCACCATGGCGAACGGTCGAGCCGCCACCATGCCCAGACGGCAAAGCAGCCCGCGATCTCGGCCAGCGCGGCGGCGAGGTAGAGAAGATAGGTCATCGGCATATCCCGCAGGTGCGAAGCCTTATCGGCTGCCGGTGCCCTGCTTGGCAAGCGGTGAAGCGGGTGGGGAAGAGTGCGCCCCCCCACCGCCCGCTTCGCGCCATGAAAGGGAGAGGAACACCTTGACCGGAAAGGCCAGCCCTCGCCCCGCTTGCGGGGAGAGGTGGCGCGCGCAGCGCGACGGTGAGGGGCATGCGCCGGTCATCGTCACGACCACCTCTGCCGCTTCGACAATGCGCCTTGCCGACGCCGCTACTTGGTGCGCGAAACCTTGCGCTGGCCGGCGGGTTTGGCTGTCGGTGCGTCGCCTGGCGTTTTCGCCGCTTCGGCGGTCTGGTGGCCCATCTCGTGCATGGCGAGCGCCTTTTCGCACTTGCCGATATAGTCGCGGGTCATCGGCAGCACGTCGTTCTTGCGGGTCAGCTGGATCTGGAAGTTGACCAGATCCTGCCAGCGGAACGAGGCCTCCGAGCCGGAGAGGTAGAATTCCCACATGCGGCAGAAGCGCTCGTCATAGATCGCCTTGACCTTGTCGCGGTTGGCCAGGAAGCGCTCGCGCCAGGCCTTCAGCGTGTCGGCGTAGTGCAGCCGCAGAATTTCCACGTCGGTGACGGCAAGGCCGGAACGCTCGATATGCGGCATCACCTCCGACAGCGCCGGGATGTAGCCGCCGGGGAAGATGTGCTTGCGGATGAAGGCGTTGGTGGTGGTCGGTGGCGCGGTGCGGCCGATGGTGTGCAACAGCATCACCCCGTCGGGCTTGAGCAGCGTGGCGCATTTGTCGAAGAAGGTGCGGTACTGGGTGACGCCGACATGCTCGAACATGCCGACCGAGACGATGCGGTCGAAGCGTTCCGACAGGTCGCGATAGTCGCGCAGTTCGATGTGGACGTTGTTGTCCAGCCCTTGCTCGCGGGCACGTTCGCTCGCCACCTGGTGCTGCTCGGTGGAAAGGGTGACGCCCAGGACGTCGGCCTCGAAGGTCTTGGCGATATAGAGCGCGAGCCCGCCCCAGCCGCAGCCGATGTCGAGCACGGTCTGCCCCGGCTTGATGCGCAGCTTGGCGGCGATGTGGCGCTTCTTGGCCAGTTGCGCCTCTTCGAGCGTCATGTCGGGCCGCTCGTAGTAGGCGCAGGAATACTGCATGTCCTCGTCGAGGAACAGTTTGTAGAGTTCGCCGGAGAGGTCGTAATGCGCCTCGACGTTCTTCTTCGAGCGCCGCTCCGTGTTCCATTGCTGCAGCGGGCGGATCGCCATGCGCACCGTGTTGAGGAAACGGCCGGACGTCGAATCGATCCAGGAAATGCCGATATTGTCGTAAAGCAGGTGCAGGAAGCTCAGCACGTCGCCTTCGAGGAAGTCGAGTTCCTCGTTCATGAAGGCCTCGGGAAGCGCGAGCGACGGGTGCAGCGTTATCGCGCGCTCGGCGTGGCGCGTATGGATGACCATGTGCACCCGCTCGCCGGAGCCGTCGCCGAAATGCCTGGTGATGCCGGAAGGGCCGGTAATGCTGAGGTTGCCTTTGCGGACAACCTTTTCCACCATTCTTTGCAGGATGATATTCATGGCCGGACCTCGACGAAGCTTTTCGACGCACGATTGTGATAAAAGCGCGCGGCGTTGAAAAGTTCCAGCCCAAACAAAAAGCCGGACACGAGGCCCGGCTTTTTGGTCCAGTTTCATCCGGCAGATGGGCCGATCAGGCTTCTTCCTCGCCTTCGAACTCGGCGTTCGGGTCGAAGAAGCTGTCGGGGCGCGCGTTCTCGTTGATGTCGTCGCCGTAGATCGCTTCGGCGGTGGTCAAGAGTTCGCCGTTGGCCTGGCGCTCGGCCTCGTCGCTGGAGCGGGCGATGTTGAGCGTGATGGTGACCTCGACTTCCGGGTGCAGCGCGATCGCCACGTTGGTGAGGCCGATGGTCTTGATCGGGTGGTTGAGCTCGACCTGGTTGCGGGCGACGTTGAAGCCGCCTTCGGTCAGGATGTCGGCGATGTCGCGGGTCGACACCGAGCCGTAGAGCTGGCCGGTTTCGCCGGCCGAGCGCACGACGACGAAGCTCTTGCCGTCGAGGGTCTCGGCGACCTTCTCGGCTTCGCTCTTGCGTTCCAGGTTGCGGGCTTCGAGCTGGGCGCGCTGGCCCTCGAACTTCTTCTTGTTGGCTTCGTTGGCGCGCAGCGCCTTGCCCTTGGGCAAGAGGAAGTTGCGGGCAAAGCCGTCCTTGACCTTGACGGTTTCGCCCATCTGGCCGAGGCGGGCCACGCGTTCGAGAAGAATGACGTCCATGGTTTTGTCCTTTCAGAACCGCAGGCGGTTGAAACAGATTCTAAAGGACAGGAAGCAAGGCGGCGGTTTCGCCGGGGTCGCTGTCCTGCCCGTCGGCAGTTAGGGACGTTGCCGCCCCAACTCGGGAAGAGCCGCCCCCGAAGCGGTAGGGTAAAGCCGAGGCGACAAAGCCGCCCCGGCTGAACGGATCAGCGAACCACGTAGGGCAGCAGGCCGAGGAAACGGGCGCGCTTGATCGCCTTGGCGAGTTCGCGCTGCTTCTTCTGGCTGACGGCGGTGATGCGCGACGGCACGATCTTGCCGCGCTCGGAAATGTAGCGCTGCAACAGGCGCACGTCCTTGTAGTCGATCCTGGGCGCATTGGCGCCGGAGAACG